>JAKVHY010000093.1 GCA_023284085.1 Shewanella benthica | reverse complement strand
TAGATAATGGAATGGACCCATCCCCTTTTAATCGGCCTCACAATGGGCCACGATTAAGTTGCTACAACTCATCAGAAAGAGGACGGGTCCACCATGAAGATTACTACAATTGGTTTAGATATCGCAAAGTCTGTTTTCCATTTTGTTGGCATGAATAAAGCAGGAAAGCTTGTCAAAAAGAAGATGATTAAGCGTAAAGATTTAATTCATTTTTTTGCACAAGTAGAACCTAGCATTGTTGTCATGGAGGCTTGTGGTGGAGCGAATTACTGGGCTAGAGAGTTTCAAAAGGTAGGCCATGAAGTCAAATTGATAGCCCCTCAATACGTCATTCCATACAGGCCTGGTAATAAAAATGATTATAACGATGCGCTTGCAATAGCTGAGGCAGCTCAAAGACCAAATATGCGCTTCGTACAGCCAAAGCCTGTCGAGCAGCAAGACGTACAGATGCTTCACCGAATGAGGGAGCGCTTAAACAAGCAGACTACCGCCTTAGTCAATCAGGTTAG
>JAKVHY010000092.1 GCA_023284085.1 Shewanella benthica | reverse complement strand
TAAATAGAGCCACCCATTCGAAATGGCTAAACATTTGCTCTCCTACTAAGCTTTAGTTATTGGCTAAAGTAGGAGAGTTGTTATGCCTCGTCCAAGAAGAACTCAAGTCAGTATTGAAGACACATCCTGGTATCACTGCTGCTCGCGTGTTTGTCGGCGCGCCATGTTGATGGGCGATGATAAGTTTACTGGAAAAAACTATGATCACAGGCGTGATTGGGTTGAATCGCAACTGCTGACATTAGCCAGTGTGTTTGCAATCGATGTAGCAGCCTATGCAGTGATGTCTAATCACCTGCACCTTGTTCTTAGTGTTGATATTTATGAGTCTAATAACTGGACAGACAGAGAAGTCGTTGAGCATTGGCATCAAATATTCAATGGGACAGAAATTACTCAAAAGTTTGCTAAAGGTGAAGTGGTTGAAAGTTTTGAATTTAACAGCTTAAAGCATTCAATAGCCCTATATCGCAGTCGTTTAAGTGATATATCTTGGTTTATGCGCTGCCTCAATGAGCCTAT
>JAKVHY010000091.1 GCA_023284085.1 Shewanella benthica | reverse complement strand
AACCCAGCTATTATCGCCGGCCATGTAAATTCCACCTTGGCCAAACGCACTGCCGGAGTGACCGGTTACCTTGGTTGAATCGAAGTGGATCGCCAGTTGCTCAATACCCATGCGTTGAGAATCAGATCCGGGAAACTCTCGGGTCATCATACGAGCTCCGCCATAGATTTCCTCATCAGTCACGGTCCACATCAAGGGACGATCTAGGGTAAGCGTCTTACGATCTTCAGAGATCTCAACAATAAAATTTTGCTTCAGTAACATGCCACCACTACTGTTAGGTAAAGGCATTGAGGTCCCATTAATCTCAGTTGCCAGGTTAGGAGATTCTGAGTTTTCACCATATTTAACTTGCTGGGCCAAGCGGATGCGAAAACCTTGTGCTGCAATACGGTCAAACACATCGTCTGAGATCGCATCAGCTAGGCGGATCTCAAAATCTCCACGCTGAGGTAAATCTTCATTGTTCAGTCCGAAACTAAATGCGTTATTCCAGCGCTGATAAGACTGTTTTTGGCCCATGGTGATCATGAAA
>JAKVHY010000090.1 GCA_023284085.1 Shewanella benthica | reverse complement strand
TGATGTGACCCCCTAAAAGTGGACACCTTATATAAGCGATAAGGTGTCATGAAAATTAAGTCACGTAGAGCCCACACAGCACCCTTTAAATTAGCTGCTGTTCAACAATCTTTAAACTCTCCCGATACAGTGAATGCAGTTGCTGGTAAATTAGGTATTCATCCCGCTTTGCTTAGTAAATGGAGAGCCCAATTGACGTCCAAAAATCACGCCTCTAAACCTATAAAAAACATTGGCCCTAAGAAAAGCCTAACTGAACTTGAACGTGAAAACCGTGAGCTAAAAAAGCGATTAGAGCATGCCGAGTTGGAGAACGATATCCTAAAAAAGGCGAAGGAGTTCTTCGACAAACACCAGGGATAAAGTTTCAGTTTATCCAAGGGTATAGCTCAATTCGAAGAACGATAAAAATGCTGTGTGAGATACTTGAAGTGTCTCGCTCAGGCTATTATAACTGGCTTAACCGTAAGCCCTCTAAGCGAGATAAAGATAACAAAGTGTTATCTGATTTTCTTAAAGAGAAAATTGATGAGCACAGCGGCATCGCAGGTTATAGGAAGCTATGGCTCGATG
>JAKVHY010000089.1 GCA_023284085.1 Shewanella benthica | reverse complement strand
GGTTAAGCTATCTACTTCTGGTGCAGCCCACTCCCATGGTGTGACGGGCGGTGTGTACAAGGCCCGGGAACGTATTCACCGTGACATTCTGATTCACGATTACTAGCGATTCCGACTTCACGGAGTCGAGTTGCAGACTCCGATCCGGACTACGACCGGCTTTGTGGGATTAGCTAGACCTCGCGGCTTTGCGACCCTCTGTACCGACCATTGTAGCACGTGTGTAGCCCTACTCGTAAGGGCCATGATGACTTGACGTCGTCCCCACCTTCCTCCGGTTTATCACCGGCAGTCTCCCTAAAGTTCCCACCATTACGTGCTGGCAAATAAGGATAAGGGTTGCGCTCGTTGCGGGACTTAACCCAACATTTCACAACACGAGCTGACGACAGCCATGCAGCACCTGTCTCACAGTTCCCGAAGGCACCAAGCTATCTCTAGCGAGTTCTGTGGATGTCAAGAGTAGGTAAGGTTCTTCGCGTTGCATCGAATTAAACCACATGCTCCACCGCTTGTGCGGGCCCCCGTCAATTCATTTGAGTTTTAACCTTGCGGCCGTACTCCCCAGGCGGTCTACTTAATGCGTTAGCTTG
>JAKVHY010000088.1 GCA_023284085.1 Shewanella benthica | reverse complement strand
ATTTCCATTTAGAACGAGCATTAATCTGCATTTTAGCTATAAGAATGTATCGAAAATCTGGCTCTGAATTTATTCATCAATCGAACGACGAAGATTATGAACTAACTAGATCGATTGTTGATTTATTATGGGTGGCTCTGTTTCTGGTTATCTAGTCCTGTCTAAAATTCATCATTTCCATTTAGAACGAGCATTAATCTGCGTTTTAGCTATAAGAATGTATCGAAAAGCTGGCTCTGAATTTATTCATCAATCGAACGACGAAGATTATGAACTAACTAGATTAATTGTTGATTTATTATGGGTGGCTCTGTTTCTGTTTTTTTAGAAAACAATATCGATAATCTCGGGGTCAGCAAATTCAAGTTTATCTTCACCAGCGAAGAGAGTGACTTGTTGCTGGTTAGTCCTGATCTTCAGATTATTAATCGTGGCACCCAATAAACAATAGTAAATAGAGCCACCCATTCGAAATGGCTAAACATTTGCTCTCCTACTAAGCTTTAGTAAATAGAGCCACCCATTCGAAATGGCTAAACATTTGCTCTCCTACTAAGCTTTAGTTATTGGCTAAAGTAGGAGAGTTGTTATGCCTCGTCCAAGAAGAACTCAAGTCAG
>JAKVHY010000087.1 GCA_023284085.1 Shewanella benthica | reverse complement strand
GTTTCGACTGCAATAAGAAGCGGATACAGCGCTTGCTTCAGGAATTTGGTTATAGGTCTAGGGCGTGTAAAATAAAGTTTGGTACAGTGAAGCCAGAATTGATTGAAACTAGAGCGCCTAATTATTTAAACAGAAAGTTTGAAGTGGCTAAGCCTAATACCGTTTGGGTCTCTGACATCACTCAAGTGAGGTGCAAAGAGGGCTGGCAATATTTGTGTGTCATCATCGACTTGTACTCGCGTAAAGTGGTGAGCTGGGCAACCAGCTACATAAACTCGAGCGAACTGGTGATGAAGTCACTCAAACAAGCGTGGGCAGAACGTAGGCCGAATGGAAGTGAACTGATGTTTCACTCAGACCAAGGCGTTCAATACAGAAGTTTTGAGGTACTTAAGTGGCTAACGAAACGTAAGGTCACAGTGAGTATGTCGAGAAAGGGAAACTGCTGGGATAACGCTTGCTCGGAAAGCTTCTTTGCCCAATTAAAGAAAGAGTGGTTTTCTAATCTGGAAATGTTGAGTAGAAGAGAAATGACTATTCAATGTCGATTTTATATCGATGATTATTATAATATGGTGAGAAGGCATGGGACTCTAAATGGAGTGAGTCCCATAGTATTTGAATCAAGACTTTAAACCCCGTGTCCACTTTACCGGGGTCATATCA
>JAKVHY010000086.1 GCA_023284085.1 Shewanella benthica | reverse complement strand
CATTACTCAAGACACAGGCGCATCAGACAGTGACTTCGTCACTAACGACAACACCTTAGTCTTCTCTGGTACCGTCGATTTAGGCGATGCCAGCACCTTAGTGGTTAACATTGCCGGCGTGGATTACACCACGGCCAATGGCTTAGTCATCGATGCCGACGGCAACTGGAGCATCGACCTCACGGGCACTGAACTGGCCGATGGCACTTATCTGGTCACCGCTACCGTCACTGACTTAGCGGGCAACACCGATGCTGCCACGCAAAATGTGGTGATTGATACCAAGATTGATGAAGATGGCGACGGTGTGACTGTCTCTATCGATTCCATGACCGATGACACCGGCAGCTCTGATTCTGACTTTATCAGTAATGATATTGATGCTGTTATCAACGGCAGCTTTGATGCCACCGATGGCACCCTCGTTGTGGTTGTCACCGACAGCAATGGCGATGAAGTGAGCGGCTCCGTCACGATGTCAGGCAATGGCTGGGTATTTACCCCTGCTGCCGATCTGGTTCACGGCACTTATACCATCACTGCCACCATCACCGATGTCGCCGGCAACACCGCTACCGATACCCAAGTGATGGTGATTGATACCAAGATTGATGAAGATGGCGACGGCGTGACTGTCTCTATCGATTCCATGACCGATGACACCGGCAGCTCTGATTCTGACTTTATCAGTAATGATA
>JAKVHY010000085.1 GCA_023284085.1 Shewanella benthica | reverse complement strand
TGCTTGTTACTAGCTCGCCAACGCTTTTCGCAAGTTACTACGTCCTTCATCGCCTCTGACTGCCAAGGCATCCACCGTATACGCTTAGTCACTTAACCATACAACCCACATAGGTCTTTATCCGCTTGCCACTGAGCCACTATGCTGCGTTCATAAGTCGCACTTGTCAGTTATGTAGTAAACTACACGCCTTCCTCGTTTGCCTTATCGCCTTGCCTAGTACCACATTGACTGCGCTAATCTTATCTATTGCTCTCTGCTGGTAAGCAGGGAACGAGATGTATCGCAACTAATGGTGTTTACTTTCGCCAAAAGAATACTCTTGACCCAATCGTTAAAGACCTCTCATTACAAGAAGCTTTAAGAAAGAGTCGGCACTTGATTTAAGTGTTTGAGAACTCAATTATTTATTTTTCGCGCTAATGCTATTAACCACTGCAATCCTTACCTCTTACGAAGTAGCTTTCACAATAGTCCCTTTCACATTAACACTATCAGCTTTCCAAATTTTTAAAGAACGGGCTTAAAAAAGCCAAAGATAAATTCTGCATTTATCTTTGGCATCTCGATCCAATGCATGACCTACAATTTCAGCAAAAATGTAAGTAAATGGTGGAGCTATGCGGGATCGAACCGCAGACCTCCTGCGTGCAAGGCAGGCGCTCTCCCAGCTGAGCTATAGCCCCATTTACATGCAGTCAAACAAATATACGT
>JAKVHY010000084.1 GCA_023284085.1 Shewanella benthica | reverse complement strand
ATCCCGTTTGCAAGACATTTGATATCAATTTTGAGAAGAGTTCATTGCACCCATATATTCGGCCTGTTTATGAGGTTAACCTCTGGCCCTGATGGATATGTGCCTCTACTTTCCTGATCATCTACACGGCTTCTTTAGAGCCCTTGCGGCTGTTAGGTTTTAAGTAGAGCAGTCTGACTGTCTCATCATCAAATCAAGTGTCATAGCAACTTGCTGGTATGTTTTACGCTAACTCGTTTCGTCTTACTCTAGGACTAACTGCTACGCAAATGTCCTATATTCATCTTCCCTAGCGGCGATAGCCCAGGTTATTCTTGCAAGCTTGTTAGCCACTGCAACACAGGCCTTATTAAACCCCTTTCTTTCTGCCAAAGCGTATGCCCAGCGGCTCAACCTATCTTGTTTTCCTCCGCAATGCTGCAAGACCGCTCTTGCTCCATGTATAAACAAAGTTCGTAAATAGGCATTGCCTCTTTTGCTTATCCCTAGCAGGTTATCTTTGCCGCCACTGCTATGTTGTCTTGGCACTAAGCCACACCAAGCTGAGAAGTGCCTGCCATTGGAGAAGTCTTTTCCTTCCCCTACCGCTGCGTAAAAAGCTGTCGAAGTGACAGGACCAATACCTGGAGATGTCTCTATACGCAGGCAAACAGGGTTTGTATTTCTCTCTTCTACTATCTGCGTATCACAGCTTTTTAGGCGTTTCTCGATGTCGGTAAATTCTTCATGCAACTGATTGAATATGTATCGTCCTTTCACTGTCAGTTCATTGTTCTCATCAGATAAAATGTCAGGAAAAGCTGTCCTAAAGGCCGCTTTGCTTTTTGCTATCACGATACCGTACTCTGCCAGCAT
>JAKVHY010000082.1 GCA_023284085.1 Shewanella benthica | reverse complement strand
TGGAATCGTGAAGCGCTGCACCCAAGTTGGAATGGACTGATGTTACTCGGAGTCGATGGGGTAGTGTGGCGGACTGAAGATACTCCAGATAACGCAGAAGCCTTCTCTCGACAAAAAGACACCCAATATCCTCAAGTTCGTATGGTCTGCCAAATGGAATTAAGCAGTCATCTTATTACCGCTAGTGCTTTCGATGATTACGCCGTTAATGAGATGATTTTGGCTGAAAAGCTCATCGACTCGACACCGGATCATAGCCTAACACTGTTTGATCGAGGATTTTATTCACTGGGGCTACTTCATCAGTGGCAAACCACGGGTAACGAGCGACACTGGTTGATCCCTTTGAAAAAAAACGTTCAATATGAGGTGGTTCGTAGCTTGGGGCGCAACGATAAAATCGTCCAATTAAAAAGTAATCCACATGCCAGAAAACGATGGCCAAAGCTGCCTTATGAACTGGAAGTTAGGTTAATAAGTCGAAAGATTAATGGCAAGGAATACTCGATTTTGACATCAATGACAGACCCCATGCGTTATCCAGTGACAGACATAGCTGACTTATATGTGCATCGATGGGAAATAGAATTAGGTTATCGAGAGCAGAAACAATACATGCTAGGTAATCGTTTAACGTTGAGAAGTCGTCTTCCAGAGCTTGTAAAGCAGGAGTTGTGGGGGATCTTACTTACCTACAATTTAGTACGCTATCAAATGGTAAAAATGTGCCATCAACTCAAAGGAGATTATCTCCCTTATCAGTTGAGTTTTAATGGTTCTTTGGCTCATGTTTTGAGGCTGTTAGTGGGTTTGCCCTACTCAACCCCAGGTGCAATTCCTCGTCAGCTTAAATACTTCTACGACATGGCAGAGAGCCTGATTTTAGAACCTCG
>JAKVHY010000081.1 GCA_023284085.1 Shewanella benthica | reverse complement strand
GGCGCTGTTCTGATAGGTTGTTGCTCAACTTGATAGTGCCTCATTTAACCAATCCCTGATGGTTAACAGTGATTCATCTGCTAAAATACGCCACCACGCAAGATAGTTTCCTAAGTATTGAGTTCCCACACCATAAAATCGATTGAGCCATCCTTTTAGTCGCGCAATGTAGTTGTTTAGGGTTTGGATATGAAACAGTCCATTCTCGATTGTTCTAGCGGGATTACTGCGTAAAATACGCTTATGAACAAGATTTTCTTCCTCTGCTATCGGTGCATAAATCTGGCTTCCGTCTGTACACAGGACTGAACCTGGTTTTATTCGGCCCTGGATACAAGGATATATCTCCTCTCGATTGTCTCTTTTAAGAACAAAGTCTGCCTCATGTTCGGTCCTATCTAGTAATAGGAGAACGGGAACCATAAGCTCTTGTTCTCCTTTCTTTAATCGCCCATGATGCCTGGATTTTCGATGCGTGATGGTGCGCTTTCCTTTAAAGGATTCTCTAAAAAAGGTCTCGTCGGCTTCAACAATCCCGCTTAATATTTTCGATTTATGCTGTTCTGGCATTTGAAGAAATCTATGCCGCCACTGAAATGATGTAGAAAGTGCAATATCGCATTTATGGGCGGCTTGTCTTAAGGTCAGTCCATTAACCATGCATTGAGCATAAGTACCGAGTTTCTGTCGTAGCTGAAGTTTGGCAAATGGGCTACCACTCAATTCATTAAAGGTGTGTCGACATTGTTTACATCTGAAGCGCTGTAAACCACTTGAATGGCCCCAGCGAACAGTCATGCTAGATTTGCAGAAAATACAATGGGTAAGCTTGAGTTGTCTTTTTTCGATTGCGCAGTTTACTTCATCTTTCTCTAGAAACTCCTGAACTCTCACCGCAAGATGTCGGAGTTGAGAATGTTTTAAAGAACCTAATGAAAGAAGGAAATCCATATACCGCTTTGAGTCCATGGGGACCAACGACTATCGGTAAACCATAACTACATTTTAGTCTAAATATAGAGATCAACAGTAGATGCTAACAGCGCC
>JAKVHY010000080.1 GCA_023284085.1 Shewanella benthica | reverse complement strand
TCCTAGCTGTCTAAGCCTTCCCACATCGTTTCCCACTTAGCAATAACTTTGGGACCTTAGCTGATGGTCTGGGTTGTTTCCCTTTCCACGACGGACGTTAGCACCCGCCGTGTGTCTCCCGAGTAGTACTCATTGGTATTCGGAGTTTGCAAAGGGTTGGTAAGTCGGGATGACCCCCTAGCCTTAACAGTGCTCTACCCCCAATGGTATTCGCTCGAGGCGCTACCTAAATAGCTTTCGAGGAGAACCAGATATCTCCCGGTTTGATTGGCCTTTCACCCCCATCCACAAGTCATCCGCTCATTTTTCAACATAAGTCGGTTCGGTCCTCCAGTTGATGTTACTCAACCTTCAACCTGCCCATGGATAGATCACCGGGTTTCGGGTCTACACCTTGCAACTAAACGCGCAGTTAACACTCGGTTTCCCTACGGCTCCGCTATTCGCTTAACCTCGCTACAAAATGTAAGTCGCTGACCCATTATACAAAAGGTACGCAGTCACGGTCTCAAGAACCGCTCCCACTGCTTGTACGTATACGGTTTCAGGTTCTATTTCACTCCCCTCACAGGGGTTCTTTTCGCCTTTCCCTCACGGTACTGGTTCACTATCGGTCAGTCAGGAGTATTTAGCCTTGGAGGATGGTCCCCCCATGTTCAGACAAGATGTCACGTGTCCCGTCCTACTCGTTTTCATCTATGGTTAGTTTTCATGTACGGGGCTATCACCCTGTGCCGCTGAGCTTTCCAACTCATTCCACTAACACCCCATAGACTTAAGGGCTAATCCCCGTTCGCTCGCCGCTACTAGGGGAATCTCGGTTGATTTCTGTTCCTCCGGGTACTTAGATGTTTCAGTTCCCCGGGTTTGCCTCACTACACTATGTATTCATGTAGTGATACTCACTTATGTGAGTGGGTTTCCCCATTCGGACATCGTTAGCTCAAATGCTTGTTACTAGCTCGCCAACGCTTTTCGCAAGTTACTACGTCCTTCATCGCCTCTGACTGCCAAGGCATCCACCGTATACGCTTAGTCACTTAACCATACAACCCACAT
>JAKVHY010000079.1 GCA_023284085.1 Shewanella benthica | reverse complement strand
AATCGCTAGTAATCGTGAATCAGAATGTCACGGTGAATACGTTCCCGGGCCTTGTACACACCGCCCGTCACACCATGGGAGTGGGCTGCACCAGAAGTAGATAGCTTAACCCTTCGGGGAGGGCGTTTACCACGGTGTGGTTCATGACTGGGGTGAAGTCGTAACAAGGTAGCCCTAGGGGAACCTGGGGCTGGATCACCTCCTTACCTATACGACTAACTCGCATCTGAAGTATGCAAATACGTTTGAGTGTTCACACAGATTACTTGATAGAAAGAAAGAGCAAAAATACGTTGGGTCTGTAGCTCAGCTGGTTAGAGCGCACCCCTGATAAGGGTGAGGTCGGTGGTTCAAGTCCACTCTGACCCACCAAATCTTTATCTACTCCACGTTAAATTAATACTCGTTTAGTACACTAAACGTCGCATTAATTTACCTAGATTAGATTACGATTTGGCTTTGCCAAAATCATTTGGTATTAACGTATATTTGTTTGACTGCATGTAAATGGGGCTATAGCTCAGCTGGGAGAGCGCCTGCCTTGCACGCAGGAGGTCTGCGGTTCGATCCCGCATAGCTCCACCATTTACTTGTTGGTTTTACTTGAAAGTTTAGGATCCTGTTTTAAAACAGGTTCGATCACTGTCATGTAGAACCACCATCTACTTACATTTTGCTGAAATTGTAGGTCATGCATTGGATAGAGATGCCAAAGATAAATGTAGAATTTATCTTTGGCTTTTTTAAGCCCGTTCTTTAAAAATTTGGAAAGCTGATAGTGTTAATGTGAAAGGGATAGCGACTTACTTGTAAGTTGTTATTAATAGCATTAGCGCGAAAAATAAATAATTGAGTTCTCAAACACTTAAATCAAGTGCCGAATTGCAGTGATGCAATTCATGAGTATTCTTTTGGCGAAAGTAAACACCATTAGTTGCGATACATCTCGTTCCCTGCTTACCAGCAGAGAGCAATAGATAAGATTAGCGCAGTCAATGTGTTGTTAGGCAAGGCGCGAAAGCGAACGAGGAGGGCGTGTAGTTTACTACATAACCGACAAGTGAGTTTGAGTAACACTGCATAACAGTACAGTGGCAAGCGGATAAAGACCCATGTGGGTTGTATGGTTAAGTGACTAAGCGTATACGGTGGATGCCTTGGCAGTCAGAGGCGATGAAGGACGTAGTAACTTGCGAAAAGCGTTGGCGAGCTAGTAA
>JAKVHY010000078.1 GCA_023284085.1 Shewanella benthica | reverse complement strand
AATCGCTAGTAATCGTGAATCAGAATGTCACGGTGAATACGTTCCCGGGCCTTGTACACACCGCCCGTCACACCATGGGAGTGGGCTGCACCAGAAGTAGATAGCTTAACCGTCCTTTCCTCGGAGAGAATGGAGGGCGTTTACCACGGTGTGGTTCATGACTGGGGTGAAGTCGTAACAAGGTAGCCCTAGGGGAACCTGGGGCTGGATCACCTCCTTACCTATACGACTAACTCAATACTTGGTTTGGTAAGAAATTGCATCCGTGCATTTCTTACACACAGCACATCCGTGTGCTTGAGTGTTCACACAGATTACTTGATAGAAGAAAGAGAAATATACGTGTCTATTTAGACGACGTACTCTTGTTTAAAGCAATAAGCGATAAATAAGGTTGCAAGTATAAATGGGTCTGTAGCTCAGCTGGTTAGAGCGCACCCCTGATAAGGGTGAGGTCGGTGGTTCAAGTCCACTCTGACCCACCAATTCTTCGTGATACTGCGTTATGTAGTTCGTCGTTTAGCAGGCTAAACGTCCTTACTACAAGCCTTGTTTCACTCGTATTGGCTTCGCCAAATCTTTTTAAGCCTTGGCTTACTCGATTTGGTCACGTTATATATTTCTCAACTGCATGTAAATGGGGCTATAGCTCAGCTGGGAGAGCGCCTGCCTTGCACGCAGGAGGTCTGCGGTTCGATCCCGCATAGCTCCACCATTTACTTTTGCTTAAGGATGTTAAACATCTTTAAATATAAGTGCATGCACATGGATAGAGATGCCAAAGATAAATGAATATTTATCTTTGGCTTTTTTAAGCCCGCTCTTTAAAAATTTGGAAAGCTGATAGTAATTTTTACATCAAAAAACGATGTGAAAATTATAATAAATAATTGAGTTCTCAAACACTTAAATCAAGTGCCGACTCTCTCTTAGAGCTTCTTGTATAAGAGGTCTTTAACGATTGGGTCATGAGTATTCTTTTGGCGAAAGTAAACACCATTAGTTGTAATACGATCTTGAAAAGGCTTATGTCATTTCAATTGAATCGAAGCGCAGTCAATGTGGTACTAGGCAAGGCGATAAGGCAAACGAGGAAGGCGTGTAGTTTACTACCACCTTCTGTTACGAGAGTGACAAGTGCGACTTATGAACGCAGCATAGTGGCAAGTGAATAGACCCATGTGGGTTGTATGGTTAAGTGACTAAGCGTATACGGTGGATGCCTTGGCAGTCAGAGGCGATGAAGGACGTAGTAACTTGCGAAAAGCGTTGGCGAGCTAGTAACAAGCA
>JAKVHY010000077.1 GCA_023284085.1 Shewanella benthica | reverse complement strand
GGAAACTATCTTGCGTGGTGGCGTATTTTAGCAGATGAATCACTGTTAACCATCAGGGATTGGTTAAATGAGGCACTATCAAGTTGAGCAACAACCTATCAGAACAGCGCCCAATTATCCCTGCGGATTCAAGACTTGAGGCCGAGGTCTATATACCAACAAGAGCAATTGCTTTTGTTAGAAAGGGGGACGAAGTTAGACTGCGGTTGGATGCTTTTCCATTTCAGAAGTTTGGTATGGCTCAGGGAATTGTATCTCATGTATCGAAGAGTATTGTTTTTGCATCAGAAACGACGTCAACACTTTCTTTTGATGAGCCTGTATATAAAGTTACCATTCAGTTGTTACAACAATATATTATGGCTTATGGAAATGAAACGAAATTAATCCCAGGTTTATTATTACAAGCTGATATTAACACAGGAAAAAGAACACTAATAGAGTGGCTGTTAGAGCCACTATATATAATAAATGGATATTAGAATATTTACAAAGCGCTCATTAAATATAATGTCATTTTAAACTACCCACTAAAATTAACTCTTGGGGTTGAACACCGTAGGAACAAAGGATATATTATGACTGCAAAAGCTTTACTAATAGTTATTTTTCGGCTTTTATAAGCTTTTCTATTCAACTTTCTTTAAATCATTATCTTGTTTTTGGTGATGAGTTTTTATTAAGGTTTAGTTATGTTTTCCTCTTCGTTTATATGTTGATTTCAAATTTTATGTTTTGCATGGTTTTTAAAATGAGTGTTAGATTAAAACCGTCAAAACTATTTTCGCCTTCATACTCTAAAGAAAGTGGGAGACGAACTTACTTTTTATTCATACTTTCATTTATTTTATACGCGAATGGAACTATTGAATACTTTGTTGTACCTGCACTTATGTTGAGTGTTAGTGAGCTTTATTACTACTTCAGGGATTTAAAGAGTAGTTAATTAAATGTGTTTTATTACAAGGAGTAAAAAATGAGATGTTTATTATTATCAGAACAAGATGCTGTCTGCGGAGGTAAAGGCTGGGGGGCGGCTCAAGGGGCTGTAGCTGCGGGAGTCTTGGCAGGTGAAGGCTCGGCGGCGTGTGCAATTGTTGGTAGCCTCGCGGGTTCTGCTGCTGGGAGTTTTGCTGGACCAGCTGCATCAATTGTAGGGGCCGGTGTTGGAAGAATCGCAGAAAATTCATGCAATAAGCAACAATTGGGGTCAGTGTAAACTTTTTCTCCGTCCTTAATCTGGCAGTCAGAAAGCCTCTCGTTTCCCCGAAACTAGCTCTATTGGAGGCATAGTTAGTACGTGTCAGTTTGCCATACACCTCTTCATGCAAATTGTTACTTTAAGAGTTTTAACTCTAACGTGCTTCTGTCCATAGGCATGTCAGCTAGTCTACGCTGACACTGTGATCACCAAGGGACTTTGTCGTACCTTAACTACCAAGCGACTTTGTCGTTTTCAATAATTACCAAGGGAAATTGACGGATCTAACTTTTAGTAGTTCTCTGATTGCCA
>JAKVHY010000076.1 GCA_023284085.1 Shewanella benthica | reverse complement strand
GCAGCCGTTAGACGCTAGGTCGTTGGCTTGGGATGCGTATTCTACGCTTTCCCTGGTTGGCGTCAAGGGCTTTTTTAAGAATATTTTCAGGCGGTTAAATAACCACCAACTAAACATTCATAACCAAACTCACTTAACTCCCTGACTCGTCTCATTATCGCTATGGCTACAGCCTTAGTGACGCTGTTTGCCGTGTCAGTGGATGCGCATTATAGGGATGTCAGCCCAGAGCACAAGCGCTTATTTAAAGAAAATGATGATATAAAGGCTGAATGGGCGCTTATCATTCAATGCGTTTATATAAGATACAGAACAGTGGTGCAAACACAGGGATAAATCATGAAAAAAAAGATGCAAGGCCCATTTAATCCCTTCTTCCCGGCTAAGAACAATGCCCCCCACGTAGGAGCGTGCTTTAGCCGCGAAGTTTGCATCATCCTTGGCAACCTTAGATCAAGGCAGTAGGTGCCCTAAACATCAGATGTATGAAGTGCGCCTTTATTTAAGAATAAAGTGCACGACTGAATGGATATAGGAGGTACGAGACCAAGGATGGACGAAGATAGAATAATGCAGGAGCTATTATCGAGAGCGAACCAGGAAGAAGCAATTAACGGCCACACTGCGTTAGCAACTTTGGGCTGCATGTGAAGTAGGCATTGCACGTACGTGCTTAAGTGGATAAGCCACCTGGCTACATTGACGTTGGAGATGGGAAATTGGATCTATATTTAAAAATACCCAGACGCAAAAAAGCGGAGGCGCCTTCCTATGGCCCGGATTCGAGCATGCCGCCAAGGATGGCCGTAAGTAGAATAACGCAGGAGCAGTTATCGAAATCCTCCGCGTTGACTCACAAGGATGCGGGAAGTGTCGAGATTGCACGACTATATGGATATAGGAGGTAGAGCGAAGCAGGATGCTAGAGCCGAGGAGATAATCTCTACCTAGCACATGAAAGGA
Source organism: Shewanella benthica (assembly GCA_023284085.1). Lineage (GTDB taxonomy): Bacteria > Pseudomonadota > Gammaproteobacteria > Enterobacterales > Shewanellaceae > Shewanella > Shewanella benthica. Next base: position 646 of record JAKVHY010000076.1, on the reverse strand, counting down.
TGCATGCTGCACATGCGCTATCTATATTCCCCATGTTCGCTCGGTCACTTCTTGCAACAAAAAGTCTAGGCTAAAAACGAAAAAAGCCCGTTGCGTTAGTAACGGGCTTTATCGACTCTCTTTACGAGAAATTAGGCGCCTGGAAATGACCTACTCTCAAATGGGGGTGAAAAAAGTAGCGCTTTGGATGCGTAGCATTCAACTGCTTTGTAGCGAGAGGCTACATAGTCGTCGAACAGGGAAACACACTTCGAGCAATTTTGTAGTCTGCAACGAAGGCGCCTTCCAATGGCCCAGCTTCGGGCATGCCGCCAAGGATGGCGGTAAGTAGAATAACGCAGGAGCAGTTATCGAAGCCCTTCGCGTTTAACGGGCGCAAAGCTGCGCTTCGCCAACAACGCCCGTTTCACCTATGACCTACATGGATGTAGGGAATGCAGTAAATGCAGGAGCTATTTACTGCCTATCACATGGAATGAACCTCACTACGTTCGGACTCTTTATATTCCCCATGTTCGTTCGGTCGCTTTCCAGACTAAAAACGAAAAAAGCCCGTTGCGTTAGCAACGGGCTTTATCGACTCTCTTTACGAGAAATTAGGCGCCTGGAAATGACCTACTCTCACATGGGGAGACCCCACACTACC
>JAKVHY010000075.1 GCA_023284085.1 Shewanella benthica | reverse complement strand
AGCGCTTTCTCTAGGAAAATCAGTCTTTTTTACACTCTCTAGTTTAAACACATGCTACACACTAATTACCCCCAGACTTATCCACAAAACAGATGATTTCTGACTAAAACCTCCTTTTTTTACAAGTAACCTAAGCCACCAAGTATAGATACAGAATCCGTTAACCTCACTGCAATATCACTATTTGTTAATATTTCTAGCCAGGAGGCACTTATCATCACGAGGTTAACGATAGGCAACTCACAGGAACGCGTTAATTAATACCTATCCAGACTTATAAAGTAATCAGATTTATCCTGTATCGGTATCCCATTCCCTGACCCCTTTGCTGTTCGGTCTAGACATAGCCCCAAATTTTATACTGATACTAACGAGCAAATATGCTGGTCGGTATAAGATAGTGATCGACTCAGAATGTTTGAGCTAATACCAATGGGTATAATCACTCTGTGGGTGAACAAAAAGATAATGCACCAACATTAAAACTTATCTCTCAAGCGACCCCTCCAGATCGTCACGCTGTCGTGATCATGGATCATGCAAGTTGACATAGTAAGGCTCTAGATGATGAGTTTGATAATCTGACGATGATCAAACTCCCTCCCCACTCACCAGAACTCAACCCGATTGAACATGTTTGGGCTTGAATGAGACAGTGTCACTAATCCAATAGCTGCTTTACCAATTATGAGGATATTGTCGAGCAATGCTCACAAGCATGGAATAGCTTTATCAGTGATATCGATGATACGGCAAAGAATCTGCGCAATCGTTCATGGATAAATCTGACCAGATGGTCATACCGATTGGTATTATTCAGGTGTCTTCTCTACTGTAAAATCAGGAGTGCGCCTGGAAATAACAAATTTCAGACGTAAAAAAGCCCGCTACATCGTAGCGGGCTTAAATACTAAATAGGCGCCTGGAAATGATCTACGACCCACAGGGGTGTGGGAAGTGTCACTTATGCACGACTGAAAAGATTCAGGAGGTACGAGACCAAGGATGGACGAAGGTAGAATAATGCAGGAGCAATTATCGAGAGTAACGCATGGAGCAGTTACCGAGGAGCATATAAGTGATCTCTCGTAGTCCGCGAAGTGGACACATGGGGGCGAAAAAGTCGTGCTTTGGATGCATCGCATTCAGCGGTTTTGCAGCGAGAAGCAACCTAGTTGCTGAACTGGAAGATACACTTCGAGCAATTTTGTAGTCTGCAACGAAGGCGCCTTCCAATGGCCCAGATTAGAAAGGTCATGATACTGCCGAAGGCCGAACACATGGGGCGGAGAAGTAACGCTTTGGATGCGAAGCATGAGTAGTTTGGAACAAAAAGCGGAGGCGCCTGGAAATGACCTACTCTCGTAGTCCACGAAGTGGACACATGGGGGTGAAATTACGGCGCTTTGAATACGCAGTATTCAGCCCTAATTGAACGCGGAGAAACTTCGTTTCGTAGCGGGAGACCCCGCTCAGCGGCGGGGCGACATCGGGGGTAGGCATTCATGCCTTCCTAAGTGGATAAGTCACCTGATATCTGTACTGATAAGTTCGAGCTAAACAGCCAAAACTTTATTAAATCCCAGACGCAAAAAAGCCACCTTATTCAGGTGGCTTTTTCACTTAATGAGCGCCTGGAAATGACCTACTCTCACATGGGGAGACCCCACACTACCATCGGCG
>JAKVHY010000074.1 GCA_023284085.1 Shewanella benthica | reverse complement strand
GATTACCGAGGGAGACTGACGGATTAATTACCGTGGGACTTTGTCGTTTTACACTATCGATATTAGTCCATTAATATCACTTTCACTAAGGTGTTTTTTCTAATGCCTCTGCACGCTCGATCCGTAACACCTTAGTATTCAGCTTTTCTCTTACCCAGATGTTTCTGATTGTAGAGTGACTGATTGATATATTGTACCTTTTCATCATTTCACCGCTGATATGGATTTGGGTCAGGTGGGGCTTTTCTAACGTTAAGACGATGACCTTATCCTCTGTATCTTGGTCTATACAATTGGTATGGCGAGGGAGACCATACATCCTTTTGAGCGCCAGAGGTCCTTGGGTTTCAAGCAGCCGTCGATTATTGTAGATACTTTCCCTTGAGCAACCACTGATCCGAGCCGCTTCAGATAAGTTACCTAACGCTTCTGCAAGTTTGATGGCATCGAGTTTTCTCTGCACTTCCTCTCCATATTCCGTGAGCTTGTTCGGCTCCTTGATTTCAGAGATGGCGAGCTTACGATCGGCAAAATAAGCGGCGAAGTCGCCATCTAACTGCTTTCGTATTTCAACTTTCTGGTTCACGATTGAATGCCTTAAGGGGGAGTCTATCGTGTACATGGTGTTGCTGAAACTGAAGGTATGATCGCGCCGGATTTTTCTATATTCCTTTTGGATGCAGATCGCATCAAGGTCGATATACTTAGGAACGGGTTTGAATTCTGAGCGGATATTCTTTGCGTTGACGGTGAGTTTCGGCAACCAGTAATCTGGAATAAAAACGTTTTGAAGGTAATTATTGGCACTGTCCATATCCGCTATGTCTGCCAGACGAAGCTCAGGAACCAAGCGGTCTTGGAAGGTATCGAACGCTCGTTCAACCCGCCCTTTACCTTGAGGAGAGTTAGCAAAAATAATCTCTATCCCAAGCTCCTTACAGGCCCTTTGCATTTGTGAGAAGTTACAACGCTTCGGTCCACCAAAGATGCCCGCTCTATCAACGTAAAGCGTCTTAAACAGCCCTCGCTTCTTGATATAGGCTTTCATGACCTTCATACAACCAACGGTGGTCTCGGACGGGAAGAACTCTGCATGAATATCGCTGGTCGCATCGTCGATAATGGTGATTAAGCAAGACTTCTTATCACCGAACCACAGGTGTGGACTGCCATCCATCTGCAGCATTAATCCCGCAGACTCCATCCGCTCACGCCTTCTTCTCACTTTTGAACGGCGATGCTTCGCTCGTTTCACATGGTGAATATCATGAGCCCAAGAGCGAAGAGTCTCACGCTTAACTTGAATACTTTCCACCACCTCTAACATGTCAGCCAAATGCTGCAAGTTGAAGTCGTAGTATTTTTCTTTAATGAGTGACTGAACTTGTCTTTTCAATGTGCCAGGGATCTTGTTGGCAGGGGCTCTCCCCGTATTGCCATGGACAACAAAACGAATGCCATCTTTTTTGTATCGACTGAGATAGCGTTCAATGGTTCGACGGGACTTATTGAGCAGTTTTGAGGCGTTAAGAATGCTGATTTTGCCTTGAGCAACCTTAGCAATCACATCAACAGTAAGTTGGGATTGAGAATCCATAATGATCATCCTTAGTAACCTCTGAAAAGCTCACAGTGGCAATCAGAGAACTACTAAAAGTTAGATCCGTCAATTTCCCTTGGTAATTATTGAAAACGACAAAGTCGCTTGGTAGTTAAGGTACGACAAAGTCCCTTGGTGATCACA
>JAKVHY010000072.1 GCA_023284085.1 Shewanella benthica | reverse complement strand
CCATGTGTCCACTTCGTGGATCGAGTAGGTCATTTCCAGGCGCCTAATTTCTCGTAAAGAGAGTCGATAAAGCCCGTTGCTAACGCAACGGGCTTTTTTCGTTTTTAGCCTAGACTTTTTGTTGCAAGAAGTGACCGAACAAACATGGGGAATATAAAAATCCCTCACGCAGTGAGGTTCATTCCATGTGATAGGCAGTAAATAGCTCCTGCATTTACTGCATTCCTCACATCCTTGTGAGTCAACGCGAAGGATTTCGATAACTGCTCCTGCGTTATTCTACTTACCGCCATCCATGGCGGCATGCCCGAAGCCGGGCCATTGGAAGGCGCCTCCGCTTTTTGTTCCATGACAGGCGCACTCCTGATTTTGCAGTGACTAAGCCACCTTATCAAGGTGGCTTTTTTGTACAGGAAGTACTTATCCTTGAACGCCAAGGATGGCGTAGGAAAGGGTTTGCGTTTGGGATTTAATAAAGTTTTGGCTGTTTAGCTCGAGCTTATCAGCACAGATATCAGGTGACTTATCCACTTAGGAAGGCATGAATGCCTACTCCCGATGTCGGTCGATAAATGCTCCTTCAATATCGACACTTCCGCCATCCATGGCGGTCGCCCCGCCGCTGAGCTTGGTCAGAAATTGCATCCATGCATTTCTAACATTCACCACATCCATGTGGCTTGTCCCCTGTTCAGCGACTGCGTCGCTTCTCGCTACAAAACAGTTGAATACTGCGTATTCAAAGCGCCGTAATTTCACCCCCATGTGTCCACTTCGCGGACTACGAGAGTAGGTCATTTCCAGGCGCCTAATCTCTCGTAAAGAGAGCCGATAAAGCCCGTTGCTAACGCAACGGGTTTTTTTCGTTTTAGCCTAGACTTTTTGTTGCAAGAAGTGACCGAACGAACATGGGGAATGTAAAAAGCCCGAACGCAGTGAGGTTCATTCTATGTGATAGGCAGTAAATAGCTCCTGCATTTACTGCATTCCTCACATCCATGTGAGTCAACGCGAAGGATTTCGATAACTGCTCCTGCGTTATTCTACTTACCGCCATCCTTGGCGGCATATCCGAAGCCGGGCCATTGGAAGGCGCCTCCGCTTTTTGCTCCAAACTACTCATGCTGCGCCGTAATTTCACCCCCCATGTGCCCCCTTCGTGGATTGAGTAGGTTGTTTTACAGGCGCATAGTTTAAATATTTAAGCCCGCTACGATGTAGTGGGCTTTCTTACGTCTGAAATTTGTTCTTCCCAGGCGCACTCCAGATTTAACTGTGAAGCAGTTACCTGAATAAGGTAGGCTTTTTGTGCAGAACGTTTTTATCTTTAACGCCAAGAATGGTGTTGGGGTTTTAGTAAAGTTTTAGCTGCCTACTCTGATGTTGAATAACGACAGTAGGGATCATCATTCCCTCATTCCCTCATTCATTCGCTAGAGTTAGTTAGCCTAACACTCTGAGTTGATCACTCTCTTTATAGCAATTGGTATCAGAACTTAGAATATGCCTAGAGCAGATGTGCAAAGGGTCGAGACAATGACAAAGAGCTAGAGGATAAATCTGATTACTTTATAAGGCTGGATAGGTATTAATTAGTGCTTTTCTGTGAGTTCCCTATCGTTAACCTCGTGATGATAAGTGTTTCCTGGCTAGATAAATCAACAAATAGCTATATTGCAGTGGGGTTAACGGATTCTGTATCTATACTTGGTGGCTTAGGTTACTTGTAAACAAGTACGGTTTTAGTCAGAAATCATCTGTTTTGTGGATAAGTCTGGGGGTAATTAGTGTGTAGCATGTGTTTAAACTAGAGAGTGTAAAAAAGACTGATTTTCCTAGAGAAAGCGCTTGCGCTCTGGGCTGACATCCCTATAATGCGCATCCACTGACACGGCAAACAGCGTCACTAAGGCAGTAGCCATAGCGATAGTGAGACGAGTCAGGGAGTTAAGTGAGTTTGGTTATGAATGTTCAGTTGGTGGTTATTTAACCGCCTGAAAATATTCTTAAAAAAGCCCTTGACGCCAACCAGGGAAAGCGTAGAATACGCATCCCAAGCCAACGACCTAGCGTCTAACGGCTGCATCTGCAAGACGATGCAACGCTCTTTAACAATTCAAAACAAGAA
>JAKVHY010000071.1 GCA_023284085.1 Shewanella benthica | reverse complement strand
GTTGAACGAAGCCGCTGTGCGGCAGAAAGATAAAACCATCTCTATCTTCTCATCCTAAATACTTACTAGTGCAGGCCTTGTTAGGCCATTAATACTAGGAGTATTGTCATGAACACATCCGAACAACAACGCTTTGATTTTCTTTATGAACAACATCTTACCAACTTAACACTGCAAGGCAAGCGACCCGCAACCATCGACGCATACAGCCGTGCGGTACGTCGTATTGCTGCGTACTTTGACTGTTGCCCCGATAATCTCACGACTGATGATTTGAAGCGCTATTTTGCTTCTTTAATCGATTCACACTCCTGGAGCACAGTGAAGTTAGACCGTAATGGCTTACAGTTTTTTTATCGTTACGTGCTTAACCACAGCTGGGAATGGCTCAACATCGTCAAGCCGCCTCAAGTAAACCGATTGCCCGATATCCTAACCCCAACTGAAGTTGCCATCGTTATAAGCCTCACACATAAGTTGCGATATCAGGTCTGTTTTCTGACCATATACAGTATGGGTTTGCGCCTCGGTGAGGCCATTTCATTGCAAGTAGGTGATGTGGATTCACAAATGATGCAGGTACATATTCGTAATGCTAAAGGTGGTAAAGATAGATTGGTTCCCTTACCTAAACGAACCTTGATTGCGCTGCGCTATTACTGGCAAACCCATCACCATCCTCGTTTTCTGTTTCCTGGTAAAGATGGTAAGCCTGACTCATTGATAGACAAAGGCGGCATTCAGAAAGCGCTAAAGCGGGTTATCAGAGAGTGCAACATTCACAAATCCATCAGCCCTCACAACCTACGTCATAGTTATGCGACTCACCTGTTAGAACAAGGACTGGACTTGCGTTCGGTACAGAGCCTACTTGGTCATAACAGCCTTAACACCACTGCAAGATATACACGGCTCACCCAAATTACTCGCAAGAATACCGTCGAAGCGATTAACCAACTCGCTGACAGTTTAGTGTTGAAATGGGAGTGTAGCGCATGAAATTTATCGACATTTTACGCGACCATCTGCATGAGTTTAATCAAAGGTATGAACGACAAATCACTCCCTCGATGCGCCAAGCGATACAGGCCATGCTCAGTTGCCGAACCAACACCCAAAGAATCAGCCAATGGGCTTGCCAGAGTTGCACTCATACAGCTGACTTTCCGCTTTCATGCGGCCATCGCAGTTGCCCGCTATGTCAGCATAACACCACGCAAGATTGGCTCGCTAAACAGCAAGCTAAGTTACTGCCCGTCGACTACTACATGGTGACTTTTACCTTGCCTTACGAGCTGCGAATTACCGCTAAACATCAGCCTAATCACGTCTATAAAGCCATGTTTACAGTGGCTGCTAGCGTGCTTAAAGACTTTGCACACAACTCAAAACAACTCAGTGGTGACATTGGTTTTACTGGCGTATTACACACTCACAACCGGCGATGTGACTTTCACCCACACATCCATTTCATCATCCCTGCTGGCAGCTTTAACAAAGACAAAAAACAGTGGCGCAAGAGCAAAGGCAAGTACCTGTTCAACGCCTTCAACCTTGCCACAGTGTGGCGAGCACGGTTACTAGAACACCTGACACATAAACTGGATATCCAACTACCAGCATCAGTCCCCAACAAATGGGTCGTCGACTGCCGACATGTCGGTAAAGGCTTGCCAGCACTACAATACCTGTCACGTTACCTCTACCGTGGTGTGTTGCCCGATAAAAACATCATCAACTGCATCGACGGTCAAGTCAGTTTTGCCTATCAAGACAGTCAAACCGAGGTCAGTAAAATCCGCACGTTACCAGCGGCTAAATTTATCTATCTGATCTTGCAACATGTACTGCCTAAAGGCTTACGACGAGTAAGGGACTATGGGCTACTTCGAGGGAATTGCAGCAAACTGCGGCAACAGATCCAGCTCATGCTGGCTGTTGCAGGCGCGATATTTCCGCTAGTACCAAAGGTAAAACGAGCTTTAGCGACACGAACTTGCCCCTGCTGCCATCAGCCGATGTGCTTTATGGGGATACATCAAAATGGTTTAGGAAACAGCCGACCGACAAACTTAACGATCACAGCCTAACGCCACTGTTTAAGCTGGAAGTATAATGATAATGTATTAACTAAAGAGGAGAAATTTACACAGCAGGCTGATATTAAAGAAGTTAAATGATTGGTCATTAGATCAAGGCAGCGTGCTGACTAAAACAAAATATGCGTCCTATTATGGCCTCAAGCATAACGAAC
>JAKVHY010000070.1 GCA_023284085.1 Shewanella benthica | reverse complement strand
AACCCTCGCTCAGCTATTTGCTTAATAAAGAGTATGACTAAACCCCGACCTCGGGCTTGTTCAACACTTGGGATAAGGACGCGGCTAAGCGCGGCCTATCCTTATTAGTTATAACGATTTATTGAATTATACCCATTGTTAAAATAGATTGGTTTAGTTCATTAGCAGTCAACCACCTAACTCCAAGCATAAACAATAGGTTACTTGCTACTAGAATATACGCTTTTGGTAAGCTAATTTTATCAAAAAGGGTAAGGGCTAGAGTCAAGAAACCTATAACCGATAATAATCCATAGTAGCTATGAGTTTGAATAATAAATTGGGTAGCTGTTGTTAAGTTGGTTTCGAAAGCACCAAATATATCCGCAAAAGCTGGAACAATAGACATTAACTCGTAATAGCCATAAATAGAGGATGTTAGTCCTAGTATTGATACAAATATTAATATGCTTTTATTAGTTCCTATTCTATTCAATACTTGCTCCATAAATACAGGTGATATCCATCGTTATAACGCCTCATTAAGAGGCAAATAATTGTTGGCTAAAATAAGCGACACAGGAGCAAAAGCCAACTGTTATTTGTCCTGCTTTAATGCCTTGTTAGAAGACGGTAGCTCAGTAACTTTTGGAAGCTCTTGACCTAAAACCGAAACACATTCGTTTAAGCCAATAATAAGAAATTCACGATGTTTATACATTTTATCTGAAACAAAGTGACCTCTTGTATTTTCAAGAGCCTTCCAGCCACCTTCTAGCACCTCAAAGAACCAACCTTGGGTTAAATCACATTCCGTCCAAAACTCACAAAGATCAAGTTCGTCAAGAACACGAAAGCCCCATGTCGCGTCGAAATTCACGTTCACTTTCCAATCGTTAGACTCAACAATGATATCAAGACCTGTATCAGATAGTTTTACTTCCTCAACTATCGTACTTCGGTCAGATTTAAATGGAAATTCAATTAGTGACACTTTAGGTTCGTATATCATCCGAGTCTTCTAACGCTTTAGATAATGAGCCGATGTTTTATCCTAAAAAAAAGCCCCCGTAAAGGCCAAAACATCGTCTCATTGATCGTCTTGTTGGACTTCTGCGATAACTGTGGCGATTGCTCGCTTGCCAGTATCATTTTAGTCGGTTTATTAACCAGTAGACTACCCGAAATAAAACCAATTATCATCCTATTTTATATAGATATTTTTCTGTTCCCCACAGCAATGCCACCTGCCAGTTACAGGCAATAATCCTATCCCTGCTTAATGCCTATTTTGCCTAATCGCATCCAGCTTTAATCGCCTTTTCTCTTCAGCAACTAATTCCTCGCAAATCATGCAGTGTATCGTCAGTCCATATTTCTCCATCACAGCTTGCCAATCCGGCAGGCTCGGCGTTTGATACTCTGCTTGTCCTTGACTCAATCTCGCTTGATTTAAGCGGGCTAGCTGACTGGGGTGATAGAAGCCGTAATAATGCATACTCTGCTGCTTTGGCAACGGCAAATGACGTAATATTTGCCGTTCAAAGTCTGCGATGGCGTATCGGCTGCGCGCCATCTTTTTAGTCCGATGATCTCGATAGCTGAAATGTACCTGCCCATCTTTAATCTTCATTATCTGATGATTTTTTAGTGCGCCACCACTAATGTAGCGCGCTAAATATTTTGCCACCCCAAAGCCATGACTGTAGGGCTTACACGCATATAATTGCCATTTAACCCGACCGAGTTTATTGAGTAAATAATTAACAGATGTGCTTGTCTGTCCATTAGGCAACATGAGCTCACCCTTGCTGAGACCGGCGCTTATTTGGGCAATTAACTTTCCCCTAAATAATCGCTTAACCACTTCAACAGGCAATAGACTTTTACGTCTCGGCTGCTGCCATTTACCAGTATCATCGAGACCACCATGGGTCATTAAGCAATGTATATGCGGATGATCACTTAAATTTCGTCCCCAAGTATGCAGCGCAAGCAAAAAACCGGCTTGAACGCCTAAATGCTGTTTGTCAGCAAAGAGTTTTTTTAACGTCTCTGCCACACTCTTAAATAGCAATCCTTGAAACCAGGCACGATTAAAACGCCAAAGTGGCAGTAGTTCATGGGGACAAGTAAAGATCCAATGGTGGTGCTGAGTATCAAGTAATCGAGCTGACCAATCCGCCAGCCACTGCTCTCGCCTCACAGTCTGACACTGGGGGCAACCTCGGTGCCGACAAGAATTGTAATACACCCCACAAAGGTGCCCTTGCTCACAATATTGACTGTGACTGCCCATCCTTTGGGTTCGACAAGCTGTGATCGCATCGAGAGCTTTGTGTTGGTATAGAGGCAGCTGTACCCCAAATATTTTCGGTGGGAATTGAGTGAAAAGTTGCTGTAAGGAGTATTGCGTCATAGCAATAAGGATAGACTACCACTGTACAAAAACGGCGCTGTTCTGATAGGTTGTTGCTCAACTTGATAGTGCCTCATTTAACCAATCCCTGATGGTTAACAGTGATTCATCTGCTAAAATACGCCACCACGCAAGATAGTTTCC
>JAKVHY010000069.1 GCA_023284085.1 Shewanella benthica | reverse complement strand
TCTCATAACCCAACCAGTCTGAGATGCCATCATTGTTAACATCATCAAAGGCTATCAAGGTTAACTGACTACCCACAAAGCTGTTCTCATCGAGCGGATCACTACCATTGGCGAGTTCAACGCCATCGTTAATACCATCACCATCGCTATCTAGATTGTTGATATCCGTGCCCAGTGCAATCTCATCAATATTTGAGATCCCATCACCGTCGTTATCAGCAAGTGCATCACTACTATCAAGCGGGTCTAACCCGAGCGCAATCTCGATGCCATCACTGATACCATCATCATCGGAATCTGGGTTATTAGGGAGTGTTCCGGCTAAAATCTCGTCAAGATTACTGACGCCATCACCGTCTTTATCTAATGCAGCATCGTTACCATTGCTGGGGTTTAAACCATAAAGCACTTCTAAGCCATCATTGATACCGTCTGAATCAGTGTCAGGGTTATTGACCCCGGTTCCGAGCGCTAACTCCTCAGCATTGGTTAATCCATCTTCATCGGCATCATAATGAATATCTTCTCCATTGAGTGGGTCCATATTGTTTGCCACTTCAATCGAATCAGACACCCCGTCATCATCACTATCACTATCACTTGGATCTGTGCCGAGCGCTATCTCTTCATCGTTTGTCAGACCATCATTGTCTAGATCAGGATCGAAACGGTCATCAATAAAGTCAGTATCTCCGTCATAAAAAGCAAAGTAGGACTCACCTAATGTTATTGAGTTACCCAGCCAATCGGCTGTTGTCAATTGTGAGCTATTCAATGAATTAAGCGAACTAGGGGAAGTGAACTCTGCAATATAAATCGGTCCATTGACAGTCCTTACACTCTCTTGAAGTAAACTAGTATTCAGCTCAACATCGATATAACTAACAGTTGGTGAACCCGCTAATAAAGCTTCTGTTACGACTAATTGAAGCTTAAAAGGCTCAGTAACGTCATCAAAAGCATCACTTGAGTGTAGACTTAAGTATTGCTGACCAATATCTGCACCTTCAAACTTAGTATCTGCTGTAGCTATTGACCAAACTTGCCCATCTGCAGATTGCCCGAAGCCATTTACAGATAAAAGAGAGTCAGTAATACCACGACTCGATCTATCCATGCTTGTAGTCACAATAACATTGGACTGGCCAGCTAAGTCATAATTAGCTAGAGGAATCACATTGATGTTCATTTTATAAATAGCAGATAGCTCAGACTCACTATCTTGTACAGCTAAGTTCAGAGTATGAAACCCAGTACTTAAGTTACTCGTATCCACAGTTTGTGAATATACAGCCCAAGGCTTTGTTTCACTAATAACAAGAGTATCTGCTGTCTCACTGCTGGTTTCGTCCCAATAAAGCTGTGCCTGAGTTAAGCTTTCAGCGTTTACAAATTGCAAAGGAGCCAATAAGCTCAAAAAAAGCAGAGATTTCTTAAAATGATTGTTCATATCAGCACTCCTTAGCGTTGACGAGCAATAGCTATGGCCTTAACTTTCAGCTCACCGGTATTACCAAGACTGGAGTTGGCTTCAAAAAGTGGATAGAGATAGGGCTTTACTTCGCCAACCTCACGCTGAAGTGCAAACTGCTCATTTGGGAAAGTTCCGCCCTGAACACCTATATCAGCGATGGTTCCATCGATATCTCTTACAATGTTCGAATCTACTCCGGCATCAATGGCTGGAGAGCCTGTGGCAAGTTGATAAGCGACTTCATCAACAAACCTTGGATCGGCTGTAACATGACCATTTCCCTCAGGGCAGGAAGCGACGTTATCAAAGCAGAGGTTATTTGAAAAAGTAGAAAGTTGAACCGTAGTTGAACCTGAAACAGTAAATAGCTCAGACTGGAGCATGCCGGTTACAATGTTATTACTGAACGATACAGGGCTCTTAAAATCAAAAGAGCCGGTATAAGTAGGCGTGTCGTCATAGAGAGCACCATGCTCAAGATCGAACACGTTATTAACTATATCCCAAAAGCTACCAGTTCCTCCATTAATAGTTAGCGTCTGAAAACTATCAGGCGTGCCAGTAGGATTAAAACGATTGATGCCTTGCTTTACAATATTATTCTTAAACTCACCACTACCATTCAAACTAATAAATGAATAACGTATATTAGATATCGTTTGATTATAGTCATTATGTAATGTTTGCTCGAATAGATTACCTAACACTCGAGTATAAGAACCATTTTGCTGGCTAGAGATCGCTAATGAGTAACTATAATAACCATGAATAAAGTGATTACCAATAATATGATACTCAGCGCCATAATCTATTGTCCTAAGCTGAACATAATTTAACTTGTTGCCAGCAAAAATAAAGGTATTTTCTGCCCCCATATTATAGAGGCTTGTTTCACTGTTACTGAAGGTGTTACCAACCATGATAAGGTCATCTAACACATGGGTATTATTATCTGCGTCGTAAACTTTCTTTACTTCTAGATCAATCATTACAAACTGATTCTCTAACAGTGCCACTGAACTCACATCCCCCTCAACCTCAAACCTCGGGTTATTGGTGACATGTGCCCCTTCAAAGTAGTAAAGACCCTGCATAATGAAATCAGTATTCTCCCCACTGATAACTATTGCAGGAATACTACCGCCAGCAGAAAAGTAGATTCTTGGAGTTGCTGATTTATTTATTGCCCGTATCGTAAGACTTTTATCAATAACTAAATCATCGTTTGAAAGCGTATAGTCACCATGTTGAAGAACTAAGGTATCTCCAGCCGCTGCAGCTTCAACGGCAGAACGTAAAGTTCCAGCCCCTAAATCAACGGTAGTTGTAGCTGCGGTACTTGCAAATGAAAATACGCCAAATGAAAGTAGAGATATTTTTGTTATTTTTTTTAAATTCGTCATATTTTAAGGTCCTATAGAAAGAAGATAGCTTTACTAAATCACAAACAAAAAGCCAAGTCTCATGAAAACAGCAAGTTAATCAACCCGACCCAGTTACACAAAACACCACCAAAGATGCTACCATAAACACGAAAATTTAACACCAAACACAGCAAGTGATACAACCAGAATTGTATGAGGCAAGCCATTACAAAAGGATGAGGATCAAACATGGACAATAAATTTTTTTATAAACTTTTAGCCGTTTCAGTATTAGCTATAACTCTTACCCCATCAGTTTCGATCTCAGCATCCCAAATGGAAAAGGTACATATCGTTCCTCAACCTGGGGGCTCCTTTCTCACAACTTCAGATCTCAATAACGATGATATAAACGACTTCGCAGTATTTGGTATAAAAGCTGAAGATGAGACACCTACGGCTATCATTAAAGATGCAGTAACTGGCAACGATATCAAGCATATATCTTGGCCAAGCGAATGGAAAAACATTAAAATCATCTCTATTAGTGATCGTAATAACGATGGTATTAATGAACTTGCGTTACTAGGAGTCCGAAAGAGTGATGGCAGGACACAGTTGATGGTTAAAAATCCACTGACGAATGCCAGCTTTGGCACTTGGAGTTGGCCAGCAAACAGACTTAATAGCAGCTTTCTAGAGATAGCAGATCTTAATGGTGACGGTTTCACTGAGTTTGGGCTATTTAGTATAAATGGAGCCAACAAAGTCCCTCAAGTAATTGTTAAAAACGGTAAAAACAAATCAGAACAGATCGCAACGTACTCCTTTCCCAGGGGCTGGACAGATCATAAAATCATCACTCTTGGAGACTTAACACACGACAGCGTACCTGAAATAGCATTGTTCGGACGACATCCGTCTAAAGGGAACAGCTTTCTATTTATCAGAGATGGCTTAACCAGAGAGAAGGTAGAGCAATATACCTGGGGCAAACAGTGGAATAACATCACCTTCTCTAAGCTAGATGATCTAAATGCCGATGGAATCGCAGAGCTTTCAATCTTTGGTGTGCGCAAGGATGATGGCCGTCCTCAACTATTAGTCAAAAATGGTGTAAAAAAACAGGGATTCCTAACTACCTATAACTGGTCTCCTCTCATTGAGTCACCAACCCATATAACGTTAAGCGACCAAAACAGTGATGGAATTCAAGAACAAGCAGTTTTTGGCTTAAACCTTGATTCAAATAAATATCAATTAATAGTTAAAAGTGGGCTGAAACGTGGGCAAACATTGATGAACTACCAATGGCCTAATAATTGGCACTCGGCAAACATTCAGGAGGTCAATGATTTAAACCAGGATGGGCTGAATGAACTCGCTTTAATTGGAATAAATTCGGTCAATGGTACTCAACAGGTGCAAATTCGAGATCGAGAAACTCGTGCCGCTCTCGGCACTTGGAGCTGGCCAACGGCTTGGTCACAAACATCTCTTCACCCTTTGGCAGAAGCCACACTCAATAACGTTCAAGAGATAGGCTTGTTTGGTAATGATAGTAATGGGTCTCCAAACTTAAAAATTGTTAGCATTGACACAAATACAACATCTACCGAAATATCTACTGAGTTCGATATTAGTGCAAATTCATCTCAGGTTAAGCAATTTACCTGGTCAACACCCATGACTGTTGCAGGCTCAGAACCAATTGATGTTCATGCCAATCAGAGCGAATTCGATGAACAAGAATGGCCACGTATAGCAGCAGCATCTGATGGCAGTTACATGGTTATATGGCAATCACAAAGTCAAGGAGCTGAAGCTAACAAGTTAAACCTTTACGGTAGACGATTTACACCTTCTGGCGAAGCATTAACCAATGAGATAAAGATAAATCAAGTTGGTGAGTACAGTTCCTTAGCAGCATTACATTATAATATTGATTCAAACAGTTCTGGAAAATCTTGTGTTACATGGGGAGCGGTCGATTTCTCGGGAAGAGGAGCCTATGTTCGTTGTTATGATATCAACGGAAAAGATTTAACTGGTGCGGTTCTTGTCGATAATGGCTCAGACGCATGGACCGAACCAGAAGTCGATGTCGCTGTATTTGAAGACGGTAGTTACGCTGTAGTCTATCAATATGAGTCTGGCTTCACTACTGGATTTAAAGTCCGTCGTTATTCTGCTTCAGGCATAGCTTCAACACCTATCTGGCTAGAGACTAAAGGAGGCTGGTCAAGATCAAATGACATTCAAATTGATACCGATGGCTATGGTAAGATTGCAATAACCTGGAGCATAAATGACATTAACCTCAAAGTGATGGCTATGGTTATTGATAACGATGATCAAGTTATTGTTCCTGAGTTTTTTGTTGGAGACAACGAAGCCAGCACTGAAGAGACACCCGATATCACTATGAACGATAAAGGTCTGTTTTTTGTCGCTCTTTCTGAGGTCATAGACTATAAAGGCACACTTGCATGGTATAACTTTGATAGCTCTGGCAACGCTGTTAATAGTGGTAAAATAGATAAAAATGTAGATGCCCGTATCTATACACCACGCATCACCTCGAATGGTAACACCATCTACTTAACCTGGTCAGAGTATGATTTAGGAAACACTGACTATGACGATTGGGCCTATATGTCAACATTGAGCTGGGAGGGAGACTTAAAGCAGGCCCCTTTCCTCCTCGACAGCTACCGTCAGCATGACCAGAACACTCCAATGAGTGCAGTATCAGATCACTCAGTCATTACCGTTTGGGATGACCCGTATCGTGAGGAATACGCTGTATCGCCGAGAGATACCAATCTTAATAGAGGAGTTTTCGGTGTAATTTTACAAAAAAATTGACCCAGGCTTTAAGTAAACTAAAAAACTCCCGTATTAAGGGAGTTTTTTATTGTTATCTTATGCGCTGTTTAATTATTAATGGGTCAACCACTTATAAAACAATGTGGTTATCGTTTCATAATCTTCAGATAACAGCATTAAATGATAAATCGTCAGTTTGTTAGTGTCTATAACATAGGCAGACATTTGGTTACTTTCGTGGAAAAACTCACCATCAAATATGACTTCACCTAAACTGTCATTCATTTTATATGCTAAATTAAAAGAAGTAATAAATCGTGCGTCATAGCTAGGAGAAGAAGTTAAAAACTTTTCTAAAGTAATCTGAAAAAATTGATATAAAAAGGCCTCAAATAGAGGCCTAAGTCTAATACGTTGTCATATTATAAACTTACACTGAACATTTTAGTAAGTGTGCTAGAACTTAATACGTGCGATTCCTGCTGCATCGTCAATTGGTTAGTACCAGTTATAATTAATTCTACAAGATTATCCCCATCCGCATCATAGCTGCTGACAGAGATACCTTCCCAAGCACCGTCAAGTGTGTAGCGTCCATACTCGGTCAGTAGCTTACCGTCTTTCACCACTAACTGGACCTTTCTGCCACTCTTGGTAAACCCAAGCATG
>JAKVHY010000068.1 GCA_023284085.1 Shewanella benthica | reverse complement strand
TCGCTTATCGCTTATCGCTTATCGCTTATCGCTTATCGCTTATCGCTTATCGCTTATCGCTTATCGCTTATCGCTTATCGCTTATCGCTTATCGCTTATCGCTTATCGCTTATCGCTTCTCAGCTTTATCCAAAGCATGGCCCAGTCGATAGGCATCGATAACCCCAACTAACCAGCCAATGATAAATGCCCAAGTGGCAATAGATACGTAGAGTGCCTTTGCGCCACTCGGTTGCTCGGTGATCATCTGATAGATCAGATTAAAATCCAGCGGAACGGCACCAGATAAGATCTGATCTGAGATCTCTTTTGCTCGCTCTACGGCTTGATAGAGAAGATAGACTAATCCGCTCAGGCTGACGGCAGAGATAAGGGTGCCGATATTATATTTCTTCAAGTAAAAATGCCCGGTCCCGGGACAGACTAAGGCTGAGATCAGTGCGGCTGTGATTGCCTTGTTCATATGAGCTTCTTCATTGCTTGATATGCAGGTTGCAATCATTCTAAATCAATTCGACGAATGGCTTGCTGCAAAAATGCAACTTTGTCGATGAATTTTTGTTTATTTTCTGAGTTGGACTCGGTTGCATAGCTTGCGTCTAACTGGCTTTGGACGCCAGCCAGTTCCTGTACTAACCAGCCGCGGATCATCACGTAATAACGTGAATCTGTGCCATATTGGCTTATGGTGACGAGTGACTCGGGAGCTGTGGGCTTAGTAAGTGCTGCTGAAATAGCTTCGACCATGACGCCTATTTGGTAGGTCTGCGAAGATTCATCATAGAAGTTATTATCTTTAGCTGTCACCTGAATAGAGCCCAATAGGCTGGCGGCCAAGGTAAAGGATATGAGATAGGCATATTTCATTTGAGTCGACCTGCATAGGGGAGTCTGGTCCATTACAGTATCAAGGTATTGGCATTAATGCCGCTTTAATACCTCCTCGGGCTAAAAGTAAACCCGATCCGCAATGGGATCGGGATTGCCGGGAAGCAAGTTACTTGTTAATCGCTGAGTCGTTAGCTTTCTCCTTGTTCTTTCCTCTTACTACTTTCTTTTTTAAGCCATTTTTTACTGCAGCTTCCTTATGCCTGCTTAGGGTAAGGAATACGAAATGCCAGGGTATAAGTGACTGGCAAGACGATGAGTGTTAGCACTGAGGCGAAGCCTAGGCCGAAGATGATGGTGATCGCCATAGAGCCAAAGAAGGCATCAGATAGCAGTGGCACCATTCCCAACATAGTCGTTATCGCTGCCATCAACACGGGTCTTACCCGGCTCACCGACGAGTCGACCACAGCCCGATAGGCCTCCTTGCCTTCACTCAGTTCCAGATTTATCTGATCTACCAGTACTATGCCATTTTTGATGATCATGCCAGTCAGGCTTAATAGGCCTAGTAGCGCCATGAAGCTGAAGGGAGCATCGAATATCAATAGGCCAGATACCACACCGATTAAGGCTAATGGCACGGTAAACCAGATAACCAGAGGCTGACGTATCGAGTTAAACAGCAGCACAGTGATGAGGAACATGGCCAGGTAGCCCATAGGAATGGAGCTAAATACCGAGACCTGGGCCTCTCCAGCAGTTTCATACTCGCCTCCCCATTCGAATTCATAACCACCGGGAAGCGGGATGGCTTCTATGTCGGCTCTGATTTTTCGGAAGACCGAATCGGCAGTCTCATCGGTGCCGTTGATCGGATCGGCATATACGGCCAGCATACGTTTCCTGTCGCGGCGCATGATAAGCGGGTTTTCCCACTCGGTGCTAAATTCTGAGACCACTTGAGTGGCGGGCACGAAGACGTTGTTTTCTGAGCTCCAGACCTGAAGTTTCCACAGGCTGTCGGCATCGAGGCGTTCCTCGGCCGGTGCCCTGGCGATGATAGGCATTAGGTGACTGTTCTCACGATAGACACCGACCTGCTTACCACTGAAGTTGACCAGGAGTGAGTTATCGAGATCTTGCTTGCTGATCCCTGTTTCACGAGCCTGAGCGAGTGCCAGTTGTGGGCGGATCAGAGTCACCTGATTACGCCAGCTATGTCTTACGCCTACGGCTGTAGGCTCAGCATCTAAGATCGCCTTGGCTTGGGTGGCAAGCTGACGCAGTACCACAGGATCTTCACCGTAGAATCTTGCCTCAATCTTAGCCGCAGGGCTGGGACCATTCTCCATATATTTGAAACGATACTCGGCTTCGGGATATTTGAGGCTTAACTCCTTCTCTAAGGTGCGCATGTATCTATCTAAGCTGGTGAGATCTGTCATCTCGATCAGTAGCTGACCGTAGGAGCTGTAGCCTTTCTCCGGGACATAGGAGAGCACGAATCTTTGAGCGCCCTTACCGATAACGCTAGTGAGGTTAACCAGGCCGATATCCTGGGTCGCTTGCTGGGCGAGCAGATCTTTTTCTATGCGACCGAGTAAGGATTCTGTCGCCTTGATATCAGTGCCTTCCGGCATCCACACATCCACGAAGAACATAGGCGTGTTTGAGGCTGGAAAGAAGACATTTTTCACGTAGCCGAAGCCCATTACCGAGGTGAACAGTGCCGCGATAACAATGAGCAGGGTGACGGCGCGAAAACGCATCGCCAGATTTAAGCTGGTACGGTATAACTGGAATATCAAGCCCTTGTAAGGGTCCTCAATCTCATCCCCGCTGACTTCGCCATCTTTGAACATTAAGTGGCAGAAGAAGGGGGTCAAGGTCATGGCGGTGATCCAACTGATAAACAGCGAGATCAGTAACACCTGAAATAAGGAGACGCAGAACTCACCCGTGGCCGTGTCTGATAAGCCAATCGGAGCGAAGGCCAGAATGGCGATGACTGTAGCACCAAGTAGCGGCCATTGAGTCTGTGACACCACCTGTTTAGATGTCTCTAGTCGGGTTTGGCCACGCTTGATGCCTATGAGTATGCCTTCGGTCACCACGATGGCGTTATCGACCAGCATACCCAGGGCGATGATGAGGGCGCCGAGGGAGATGATCTGCAGCTCAATATTGAGCACTTTCATCATGATGAAGGTGCCTAATATGGTCAACAGCAGTACCAGTCCCATCAGCAGACCGGCACGCACGCCCATGAATACCAAGAGCACGACGATCACTATGGCTATAGACTCGGCCAGATTGATTAAGAAACCTGTGATGGTCTGATCGACCATCTTGCTCTGGTCGTAGACAGTGTTGAGTTCGATACCAATGGGGCGCTCGTTATCTAGCTCGACGAGTCTTTCATTGATGGCGACGCCGACATCGACCACGTTGACGCCACTGGAAAATGAGATACCGATAGACAGGGCCGATTCGCCATTGCCGTGGTAGATATTTGTCGGGGTCTCATCGTTATCTTTATAGACCTGGGCTATATCGCCGAGGTAGACCAATTTTGTACTGCCAGGCGCGCTGATTAACAGGCGCTCCATCTGCTCCACTCGACTAAATTCACCGGTGGGGTGGATACGAATGCGGTTATCGCCGACGCGGATACTGCCCGCATTGGAGACCACGTTCTGACTATTGATCAGGCTATAGATATAGTCTTGGTCCAGGCCAAGCGCATTGAGTTTCTGCTGGGAAATTTCGACCACGACCTGCTCGGTAATTTTTCCGGCAATGGTGACTTTTTTCACACCATCCACAAGTACCAGTTCACGCCTGAGAAAATCGGCATAATTTTGTAACTCGCGACTAGTGTAGCCATCTCCTGAGACGTTGAGCAAAATGCCATACACATCGCCGAAATCATCTATCACTGACGGAGTCGCAACCCCAGGTGGCAGTTCACCTAGCTTGTCGTTGACCTTGCGGCGTACCTCGTCCCACACCTGAGGCAGTTCGTCAGCACCGAAATGCTCGTGGACCTCTATCTCAATTTGAGATAGGCCGGCACTGCTGATCGAGGTGATATGCTTGATCGCATCGAGTTGTTGCAGGGCATCTTCCAGGGGAAGGGTAACTTCCTCTTCGACCTGTTCCGGTGAAGCGCCAGGGTAAGCGGTGACCACGAGTGCCTGCTTGAGGGTGAACTCAGGGAATTCGAGCTGACCTAGCCCAAGAAATGAGATGCTGCCCCCCACGAGTAGCAATAGGGCAAACATCCAGCTCACCACTTTATGTTCTATAGCGTATTGTGCGAAATTCACGGCGTAAAATCCTTGCAGGCGAAAGAGTAAAAATAAAGGCTTAGGTGATATTGAGTCGGGTGGGTATTACACCCCGCGTTGCCAATGAAGAGGTTTAACTTTCTGTTCTGCTGACAGGTACTGCACACCGGCTACCACTAGCTGATCGCCCTTGCTCAATCCTGTTAAGATCTCTATGCCATCTGTGGTGACCCGACCTAAGGTGACGATTTGTGGAGTCACCTTGCCCGTGTCTGCATGGTAGAGCCAGATGATACTTTCACCATCTTGATCACGTTTCATCACTGCACTGGCTGGGATCACTGTCTTATCTAACTGAGAGTCCATAGAGAGGTCTAAGGTCAACTCGGCGCTCATACCCGGAAGAATATGGAGCTGAGTGGGTCTGGCTAGTGTGAAGACAACTTCGTAACTTTGAGTGCCGGGAGTCACTTGAGTCGCATGCTCTTTCAGTTTTACCGGATAGGCTTGCTCCGGCTGAGCGCTGAAACGTACCTGAGGTTGAAACTTAGCATGGGGATTAAATTTGATGGCCTGACTGGCCATAGACTCAGGCACTTGGATCACCACGTCGATATTACGATCTTTCTGTAACACGAGAACCGACTGATTGGCCTGAATCATCTGATAATTGTCTATGGAGATCTTAGCGACCGTGCCGTCATATGGTGCGAGTAAATTGGTGTAACTCAATTGATCGCGGGCGTTAGCCAGAGCGGCTGCGGCTGATTTCAGTTGAGCCTTAGAGAGGTCGTAATCTGCAGGTGAGATCAACTGGCGACGTAACAGCTCACCCTTACGCTTATAGTCGGCGGTGGCCAGCTCATGATCGGCTTCGCGGTTGAGTAAGGTGTTGCGAGCATCTCTGTCATCGAGTTTGGCCAGGATAGTGCCTTTTTTCACATGCTGGCCTTCGACCAAAGTAAAATCGATCAGCTGACCAGACACCCTAAAGCCTAAATCTGCCTGCTTAGTGGCGGCTATTTTTGCCGGAAAGACACGAATAGAAGTAGCGTTAACATCTGTGACTTCCAATAACTTCACCGGTCTAATGATTTGTGGGGCAACTTCGATGGACTCTGCGCTGCAGCCAGCCAATATGCCTGTGATCATTAAGGCTGCGAATGTTTTTGCTAGGTACTTCATAAACCGGTTTCCATATGTGCGACAAGATGTATCAATGCTGGCTAAGATAGCAGTATCTAATATTGAACAAAATGGGAATATGTGGAATCATAGGTTCCATAAAATGAGACTATTTAGGCTTGATTGTTAAAATCAAGCGTGAGCATGATCATTTCGTTACCGGTTTGAGTGTGAAAATCATCGAGAGACTGTGAGAGTTAGTTATGAAAACTGAAGATATTGCCCTGTTCCATCGCATCGTAGAAACGGGGAGTTTAGTGGAAGCTGCGGATCTGCTGAACCTGCCGAAGTCGACCGTGAGCCGCCGTCTGCAGGCATTAGAGGATGAACTTAAGGTTAAATTATTTCATCGTCAGAGCCGAGCCATGACGTTAACGGCTTCGGGGAGCCATTTCTATGACAAAACCTTAGCAATCCTCGGGGATCTTGAGCAGACTCTGGTGGAGCTCACGGATACTCAAGCCGAGATTGGCGGCCACCTGCGTATCCTCATGTTCCCCGTGCCCGAGCTACTGGATATTGCTAATGGCATTTTCGAGTTTATGGATCATCACCCTGAGCTCACCGTCGAGCTGATTGTCAGCACGGATCCTCAGGATATGATCCGTAACAATATCGATCTCGCCTTCATGGTAGAAGATTCATTTAATGAAAATGAGATGGTAGCGCGAGAGGTGATCAGCGAAGAGCTGCATTTTGTCGCCAGTCCGGGTTATCTGGCCAAGGCTGGTAGGCCCGAGTTGCCAGAGGAGCTCGAGCAGCATAACTCTATCCTGTTTCGTTACCCTAACGGTCGAATTTTCAATGAAGTCCCCTTCGGCAATGATATGAAGATAGCGGTGAAAGGTAACTTGTGTCTCAATAGTATTCAACTCTGTCTGGAAGCGAGCCTAACTGGCCGGGGTATTGCTTTTTTGCCCACAAAGCTGACTCGTGAGTATGTTGAGCGAGGTGAGCTGACTATGTTGTTTGAAGATGTAGAGCCTTATATAGGCAAGTGCTATCTGGTTTATCCCTCAAGACGTTTCATCAGCTTAGCGAGCCAGAGGTTTATCGATCATATGTTAGGCGCACTCGAGCGTTGTAATATCGGTAAAGGTTGCGGCAGGGAAGAGCGCCTACGTGGCTCAATTAAGTCATGGGTCTAAAAGAGAAGTGTCGAGTAGCGAGGTTCTAGGCTTTAGATCCTAGGAACTCGAACCTAGGAACTCGAACCTAGGAACTAGGACCATTTTCTTTCTTTTAATCCGGCGCCACTATGATCCCCAGTGGTGCCAGCAGTTGCTCTTGCTGCCACTGGTTTATCATCACGCCCTCGAGCTTAACGTTGCGGGGATCCAGTCCATCCAGTTCCACCCGACATAAGTTACAGCCTTCGAGCTCAAATGTGCCCCATTGTGATTGGGAGAACTCGCCGCCGCTCAGATCTGAGCCCTTCATCGATGCACCGAGCAAGTTAGCGCCCCGCCAGCGATTGTCCATTAGCTCGCACTTCTCTAGCTTGGCCGATTCTAAATTGGCGTAAGAGAGGTTAGATTCCGTGATGTAGGCGCTGCAGAAGAAGGACTTGTGGGTTATATGGTTGGCAAAGCTAGCCCGGGCGAAGTCTGCACCTTGCAGGTTGCACTCCCTTAGCTCGATACCGAAACAGCGAGCACCGATAAACAGGGCCATGCTCAGATTGCAATGTTTGAAGCTGGCGCTGATTAAGGTGGCATAACTGAAGTTACAGCCTTCACTCGTGCCCGTCTCGACGAACCTGCAATTAATAAAGCAGGCATCGGTCAGATCGGCGCGGCTGAAATCACAGCGGTAAAACTCGCAGCGCTCAAACCTGGCATCCTGCAGATCTTCGCCGCTGAAGTTGGTATTTATATACGTCTTGCCTGTGTAGTTGTCTACTTGCATATCTGTCAGTGACCTTTCGCGCTATTTTTAGTTTCAGGGGCATAAGCTTGTGTGTGCTTCAAATGTTATTCGGACTCGGAGATTTTCCTCGTCACTGAGCTGAAGTTTGTCTCGATAAAC
>JAKVHY010000067.1 GCA_023284085.1 Shewanella benthica | reverse complement strand
AGTGTCAGTGAAGTCTATAACGGCGATATTAGCTGGAGTGATGGCACCTTAAGCAACGAACTCTCCGCCGGCGAAATACAGGGACTCATCGATGGTTTCACGGTCGACAGCAATAGCTGGGATTACAGTATCCTCAACTCTGTGGTGCAGTTCCTCGCCCTAGGCGAAACCATCACCTTGAGCTTCGAGGTCACCGTCACCGATAATGATGGCGGCAGCGATACCAAGACCGTCAGCCTCACCATCACAGGCACCAACGACCTGCCAGTACTCACCGTCGACATGACTGGCGGCGTCACCGAAGATGCTACCGACCCGAACCTCACCGACAGCGGTGCACTCAGCTTCACCGATGTCGATGTCAATAACACCCACAGTGTCAGTGAAGTCTATAACGGCGATATTAGCTGGAGTGATGGCAGCTTAACCAACGAACTCACCGCCGGCGAAATACAGGGACTCATCGATGGTTTCACGGTCGACAGTGACAGCTGGGATTACAGTATCCTCAACTCTGTGGTGCAGTTCCTCGCCCAGGGCGAAACCATCACCTTAAGCTTCGAAGTCACCGTCACCGATAATGATGGCGGCAGCGATACCAAGACCGTCAGCCTCACCATCACAGGTACCAACGACCTGCCAGTACTCACCGTCGACATGACTGGCGGCGTCACCGAAGATGCTACCGACCCGAACCTCACCGACAGCGGTGCACTCAGCTTCACCGATGTCGATCTCAATAACACCCACAGTGTCAGCGAAGTCTATAACGGCGATATTAGCTGGAGTGATGGCACCTTAAGCAACGCACTCACCGCCGGCGAAATACAGGGACTCATCGATGGTTTCACGGTCGACAGTGACAGCTGGGATTACAGTATCCTCAACTCTGTGGTGCAGTTCCTCGCCCAGGGCGAAACCATCACCTTAAGCTTCGAAGTCACCGTCACCGATAATGATGGCGGCAGCGATACCAAGACCGTCAGCCTCACCATCACAGGTACCAACGACCTGCCAGTACTCACCGTCGACATGACTGGCGGCGTCACCGAAGATGCTACCGACCCGAACCTCACCGACAGCGGTGCACTCAGCTTCACCGATGTCGATCTCAATAACACCCACAGTGTCAGCGAAGTCTATAACGGCGATATTAGCTGGAGTGATGGCACCTTAAGCAACGCACTCACCGCCGGCGAAATACAGGGACTCATCGATGGTTTCACGGTCGACAGCAATAGCTGGGATTACAGTATCCTCAACTCTGTGGTGCAGTTCCTCGCCCAAGGAGAAACCATCACCTTGAGCTTCGAGGTCACCGTCACCGATAATGACGGCGGCAGCGACACTAACACCGTCAGCCTCACCATTACCGGCACTAATGACGATCCGGTCTTGACCGTAGACATGACAGGTGGCGTCACCGAAGATGCTACCGACCCGAACCTCACCGACAGCGGCGCACTCAGCTTCACCGATGTGGATGTCAATAACACCCACAGTGTCAGTGAAGTCTATAACGGCGATATTAGCTGGAGTGGCGGCACCTTAACAAACGCACTCACCGCCGGCGAAATACAGGGACTCATCGATGGCTTTAGTGTTGACAGTGACAGCTGGGATTACAGCATACTCAACTCTGTGGTGCAGTTCCTCGCCCAGGGCGAAACCATCACCTTAAGCTTCGAGGTCACCGTCACCGATAATGATGGCGGCAGCGACACTAACACCGTCAGCCTCACCATTACCGGCACCAACGATCTGCCCGAAATAGTCAGTGTGACTTCTGTTTCAGTGTCTGAAGAAGGGCTAACCAATGGTTTGATAGACAACATAGGTGTTCCCACCGATACCACAGATCTTACCATTGCAATGGGTAGCGTAACCTTTACTGATGTTGATGCGGCTGATGAATCAGCTTTTACTGTGTCACTCAGCGGCCCTTTAAGTAACGTAAGTTCCGGCGGTGAATTGGTGATCTGGACTTGGGACAGTGGCTCAAAAACACTAACTGGAATGGTAGGCTCAACTCTTGTAATGACGATTGTATTATCATCTGTAACAGCCGGTGCATCACAATTCAGCTTCGACTACTCAGTGACTTTATATGCATCTTTAGACCACAGTATTAGTGATGTAGAAGATATTATTGTATTGAGCTTTGGTGCAACGATTAACGATGGCTATGGAGATGTTAATACTAACTTAGATATTTCAATAGAAGATGATTCACCTATTGATGAAATAGATGAACTAGCTACACCTAGTATCTCTCACACTGTAGGCCAGATGTATTCGGACGATTTATTTGCTCCTGGTGCCGATGGTTTTGGCTCTGTTGATTTTAGCGTGCTTACCGCAGGTCTCAAACACAATGGATTTGATTTAAGTTACTCAATGAATGGCAATACGTTAATAGCGACAGCTGATGGAACTGAGATATTTACTTTATCCGCAGTAACCTCCGCCGACGGCAGTATTGACTACCTATTTACTCTGCTTGAGGAGATAGACACTGAAGTTCTCATTGATTACGATTTAGCTGGTGCCCCTGCAAATAACAATGGCTCATATTACGTTGATTTTGATGGCACCATATATACCGATGAAGGGCAAGCAAACATGCCCATTACTGTTATTTCTGGAACAATTACTGTAAATAACGTCACAACAGAATCAAACATCAATTCAAACAGTCATGGCATAGGTGTTGGTCCACAAACCTCTATCCATACAGGTGAAGCAATCAAATTTACCTATGGCGATGGATTAACCCAAGGTACTACCTTAGCAGCGTTCAGTTTAGGTACTAACAATAATGGAAACCATTCAGGCTCAAGCACGATTTCCTACCTTGTCAGATACTCAGATGGCTCCACCAAACTGGTCAATACCAGTATTAGCCCTACATTAACCATAGAAGAACTAGCTCCGAATTCATTAACCATCTTATCCATTGAAATAACCTATATTAGTGGAGAGGATTTTCAAGTTTTAGCCCTCGCTTCTACAACAAGCTTAGTGGAGTTTCCGCTACATATTGAGTTTGCTTATAACGCAACTGACGGAGATGGTGATGCTATACCTTTCACTGTCGATAATGATGGCCACTTCACAATAATTCTAGATCCTGATATTGATCCTGGTGCATATAACTTTGTAACTGGAACGACTGGAGTGGATGCCCTCGTGGGCGGAGCCGGTGCAGATTACCTAGCTTCAAGCTTGGGAGACGATTCATTAGATGGTGGAATGGGTAGCGACATCCTTATTGGGGGCCAGGGATCTGATTCTCTTGATGGTGGTGTAGATACAGATGAAGACACTTTCATTTGGGAAATAGGTTCAGATGATGGCAGCACAGATACTGTTTATAACTTTGATCCTACGATCGATGTTCTAAATCTAGCAGATATATTAGTGGGTGAAGATGACAACGCCATTAGTTTAGATGATTATTTCGACTTCAATTTCGTGGGCGGAAACACCGAAATTTATGTCGATTCTGATGGCCTAGGTGCTGGAGGTATTACTCTTACCATAGTGATCAACGGAGTCGACTTAACCAATAGTAATAACTTCACAGACATTCAAGTGATCAACAATCTCCTCACTGACACCGCACTGATTATTGACACAATCCCATAAAACCACCGAAACCCAGTTTACAAAGCCGCTACATTCAGCGGCTTTGCCTTTTCTACAGACTCATCCTAGTCAATAAAACTATCGACTTACTCACAAATAGACATTCAAGCGTCAACAAATTGACCCTCGCCATCACATGGGTTAACATTTGCAATCCCATTGTAAGAATATGATGCTGACGTTGGGTAAAGGGTTTACCAGAGCCGCACTGTTAACGTTATTTGCTTGGAGTTAAGAATGAAATCTTTAGTCACCACACAACACGGACAAGTTTTAGTTGCTAATGGAGAGATCGCCGTCGAAATAAACGGTGAAAGACGGCTCATTGCATCGGGTGAACAACTTCCAGTGGGCGCGACACTCTTTATCCCTGAAAATGCAGAGCTAGAAATAGCTTATGAAGATGGCGCAATCTTCTCCAATCAAGCAGCACAAAGTGAAGCAGATGACGTTGCAGAAACAACATCCTCAGATCTTGACGAAATTCAAGCCATTCAAGCGCAAATCGCAGCAGGTGAAGACCCTACCGAAGGGCCCGATACCGCTGCAGGCGCGGGGGTAAATGGTAACGAAGGGGGTAACTTTGTATCTTTAGGCCGTAGCGGTGATGAAACACTAGCGGATACTGGTTTCAACACTTCTTTCGATGCACCTCTTGATGCCAATTCGGCATTAACGGCTAATCTTTCTCTAGCCCAAACAGACAATCAAACAACAGATAACTTTAAAATAGCCCAATTTACCGATAACTTTGTCAATGGTGTAGCTTATACAACGTCTTCGGGGCTGAGTGGGTTTACCGGCGATATGGGAGCTGACGGCTCATTTGCTTATAATCCAGGTGACACCATCACCTTTAGTATTGGCGATGTCATCATTGCCAGCTTTAGTGCCGATGCAATTCAAGGCACCATCCTTTTCCTTCAGGACATAGCCGGTACATCACTCTCAGATAGCAACATGAACTATGTTGAAAACATGGCTATCTTCTTACAGGCTCTGGACAACGATCTCAGTGATGGAACCGACGATGGTATTTTACAGACCAATAGCCTAGTCAATCTAGATGCTAGCTACGCATCTAATATCAATATTATCGCTGCGATTCATGAAGCATTAACGGGTTATATCGACCCCACTACCGGTCAGCCATTGAATCTAGCTACTGCGGGTAAAGAGATGTTATCTCTCGTACTGGCAGAGCTCGGCATCATCTTCACTCGTGACTCAGAGCTTGACCCAAGCGGCGCAAATATCTTCGAGACCCTGGCAATGGAACATGTTGCCGACACTATCGATGACTTAGCCGAAGATCGCGGCCCTGTAACAGCAGATGATCGTACCGCAGATATACTAGATGTACCTGGTGGGCTAATTACCTACAACTACAATGAATTAGATGGAAAGATCACCTTTTCAGCTAATGACCTACTTGCTGGCGCTTCGGGTCAACAAGTAACCACTGAAAATTTAGTCATTAAGAATGTGCAACTGAATGCTGACTTTGCCGACATAGGTACACTCGTCGACCTTGGAAACGGTAATTACGAGATAATTCTCAATGCCGGTATCACTCAGTATGACTTAGAAGGTTTAAGCATCGACTACCGTGTAGAAGATTGGACCGCCTTCAAAGAGGTCACTTCGGCAACACAAGATCAGTTTAAATCACATCTCTCAGCGGATATTCCCGATGTGTTTGAGCATGATGGATTCAACCAGTTTACCTTAAACAGTGAACTTACCTTCGCAGAAGATCAGCTACTAGAAATCAACTTTACCAGCGAACTCATGAGTGAGCAGCTTGGCTTCCCAATTGCTGAGTACGCCGATGACTATCTAGTACCACTAGAGTATTCAAATGATGGTGGCCTCACTTGGCAAACCATGACAGTCACATCGGTTGACTATAGTGGCGGTATTCCTCGTCCTATTTTTGGTTTCGTCTTAGAAGCAGGAAATGACAGTGTCATCATACGTGTACCTATCTTTGATGATGCGGCTATAGAGCCTACAGAGTATTTCGTTGCCGAAGTCACGGGTGAAAATGTTTACGATGAAACACTGCAATTTGCCATTTTTGACAATGATGCCGATGGTTCAGATCTCCCCCTAATAGATATCGATTATGTCATCGTAATCGAGGGGATGGAAAATGCAGTATTTACCCTCACACTGAGTGAAGCAAGCACTGAAACGATTACCGTTAACTACAGCACAGAAGAACTGTCTGCACTATTTGGCGAAGATTTCATCGCCGTATCTGGCACTGTAACCTTCCTTCCAGGTGAGACGACCGCTTACATCACAGTGCCTATTGTTGATGATTTAATTATCGAAGACAGCCCAGAGTTTGCATTAATCAATCTGACCGACCCAGTAAATGCGGCTCTCGTCGATGCTCAGGGTACACTGCGTATCTTCGATAACGATGGTCCATCAAATACAGCTGTGAGCATAGATATCGATCCAATTACGGGTGATAACTTAATTACCGATGCAGAAGGTAATCAGACCATTACTGTCACAGGTACAGTTTCGGCAGATGCCTCTATCACAGTCGGTATCGTAATTATCACCATTAACGGTCAAACTTATCAGACTGAGATGAATGCCGATGGCACCTTCTCGATTGAAGTTGCAGGTTCTGAGCTCGTTAATGACCCAGATACCGCTATCGAAGCGGTAGTATATGGCTTTGGAGCTGACGGAGCCCAAGGCACTGCCAATACATCAGAAAACTATGATGTCGAATCTGTCTTAGCTAATGACACTAACACTATCGATGAAGATGGTGTCGCGACTGGCAATGTATTAGATAACGACTCAGATATTGACAATGATCTGTCTGTGGTCAGCTTCGAAGTAGATGGGGATACATACACAGCAGGTACCACAGTTCAACTTGAAGGTGGCTCACTGGTCATCAATGAAGATGGCACCTATACCTTCACACCAAATGAAAACTGGAACGGTACAGTCCCAGTCATCACTTACACCACTAATACAGGATCAACTGCCACGTTGACGCTAAACGTTATCGCTATTGATGATCCTAGTATTGTTAATAATGATTCAAACACGGTCAGTGAAGGAGAAACAGCAACAGGTAACGTACTCGATAATGATTCGGATGTTGATGATGACCTTACTGTAGTCAGTTTTCAGATTGACGGTATTGCATATGAAGCCGGAGTCTATGTCAGTGTTGAAGGTGGATTTGTCGTCATCAACGAAGACGGTAGCTACTCTTTCACCCCTGAAAGTAACTGGAATGGCACTCTTCCAGTTATCACCTACACCACTAATACAGGATCAACTGCCACTCTGACGCTAGAAGTGACTCCAGTTGATGACCCAAGTGTACTCGCCAATGACAGCAATACCGTTGCAGAAGACAGCGTAGCCATAGGCAATGTATTAGATAACGACTCAGACATCGATAACGACCTGTCTGTGGTTAGCTTCGAAGTAAATGGTGCAACTCACACTGCAGGCGCGACAGTTCAACTTGAAGGTGGCTTATTAGTCATCAATGAAGATGGCACTTATAGCTTCACGCCAAACGACAACTGGAACGGCACGCTTCCTGTCATCACCTACACCACTAATACAGGCTCAACGGCGACACTGACGCTAGAAGTGACTCCTGTGGCAGATGGCGCTCCTCAAGTAACAATCACAACTGATACCAATAATGATGAACTCATCAGTAATGAAGAGCTGAATGGCAGTGCAGAAATATCCGTGACTATTGGGCTAGAGGGCACTGGTGCCAATGTCGGTGATACGTTAACCGTTAATGACATAGAGATAATCCTGACTCAGGAAGATATAGATACTGGCTCTGTTGATATTACACTCCCCTCTCCAGGTGCAGGAGAAGAGATAGTTGTAGAGGCGACGATCACCGATTCTGCTGGTAACGTATCTCCGCCGGGGACAGACTCTGCAGTGCTGGACACTGTGGCACCAGATGTCGCTATCACTAACATTACTCAAGACACAGGCGCATCAGACAGTGACTTCGTCACTAACGACAACACCTTAGTCTTCTCTGGTACCGTCGATTTAGGCGATGCCAGCACCTTAGTCGTCAACATTGCCGGCGTGGATTACACCACGGCCAATGGCTTAGTCATCGATGCCGATGGCAACTGGAGCATCGACCTCACGGGCACTGAACTGGCCGATGGCACTTATCTGGTCACCGCCACCGTCACTGACTTAGCGGGCAACACC
>JAKVHY010000066.1 GCA_023284085.1 Shewanella benthica | reverse complement strand
GATTTTAGAACCTCGGCGAACTCGGTCTTACCCTAGGACGGTCAAGCGCAGACCTCAGAAATATGCCAGAAATAAAAAATGCCAGTAAGCTTAACTTACCGGCATTAGAGCGGCTGCTCTGCTTATTATTCAAGACGAGTATCTGTAGGCTCTTTATCTGAACCTGTAACTCAAGCTGTATCTAGGAAGTAAGTATAAATTACTTTCCCCAGATACTGGTATTTGAACTTGGCTTAGATGCTGCTGAACTTGCACTATTGCTAGCGCGGGTTTGCGAGCCAGATCTACGGCGACTGTGACTGGCATTGCTATCATTTGGCTGATGACCGCGAGCGGATTCACCACTGCGTTGACCGTCTTTATGCTCGACCTTGCCTTGACTGCTGCGTGAGTCGCGAGAACCAGAGCCATTACTACGCGAACTCGAGTTGCCGTTACGACCATTGCCGCGGCCATTGGCATTGCGTGGACCACGGTTTTGACCATGTTTTCTGTCATCGAGATCGGTTTCGGCTACAACTTGAGTCGGCACAAAACCTTCTACTTCTTTGCGTGGAATATTTTGTTTAATTAAACGTTCTATGTCCCTGAGTAGCTTGCTCTCGTCAGCACTGACTAGCGAGACTGCTTGACCACTGGCACCGGCGCGACCAGTACGGCCGATACGATGAACATAATCCTCAGGCACATTCGGCAAGTCGAAGTTAACCACGTTAGGCAGTTGGTCGATATCGATACCACGAGCTGCGATGTCGGTTGCGACTAATACACGAACTGCACCATTCTTGAAGTTCGCCAGCGCCTTTGTGCGTGCGCCTTGGCTCTTGTTGCCATGGATAGCGGCAGCAGTGATATCTTTAGCTTCGAGATTCTTGGCTATACGGTTTGCACCATGCTTAGTGCGGCTAAAGACTAATACCTGTTGCCAGTCATTCTGCTTGATCAGATGGATCAGCGCCGCAGTCTTCTGCTTCTGATCTACCATATAGATATATTGCTCAACGGATTTCGCCGTGGCGTTACGTGGGGTAACAGAGATCTCGACTGGATTGTTCACCAGGCCTTTAGCCAGCTTACGAATATCGTCGGAGAAGGTTGCCGAGAACATCAGGTTTTGACGTTTCGCCGGCAATGCTCTAATAATTTTTTTGATGTCATGAATGAAGCCCATATCTAACATGCGATCGGCTTCATCGAGGATCAGGACTTCAAGCTGGTTGAAGTTCACTGCGCCTTGGTTATATAGGTCCAGTAAACGACCGGGTGTGGCGACTAATATGTCAACGCCTTTACCTAGCTTAGAAATTTGTGGACCTATGCCTACACCACCGAAGACGACTGCGGATTTAAGTGGTAGGTACTTACCATAAGTATCGACACTCTCGGCGACTTGAGCTGCAAGCTCACGAGTCGGTGTTAATACCAGCGCGCGTACTTTTTTAGCTTGAGCACGATTGCCTCTGCTTAACAGCTCTA
The DNA here is from genome assembly GCA_023284085.1 of Shewanella benthica. Classification (GTDB taxonomy): domain Bacteria; phylum Pseudomonadota; class Gammaproteobacteria; order Enterobacterales; family Shewanellaceae; genus Shewanella; species Shewanella benthica. Next base: position 7,728 of record JAKVHY010000066.1, on the reverse strand, counting down.
GTAGAGGTAGAGTGAAGCCTGCGGTTTTACCTGTGCCAGTCTGGGCTGCTGCCATCACATCCTTGCCTTCGAGCACTGCGGGGATCGCTTGAGCTTGAATTGGCGAAGGTGTCTCATAGCCTTTATTGGCTACGGCTTTTAAAATCGGAGCGGATAAACCCAGGGAGGTAAAACTCATAGATTGGTCTCTTGACGCGGCTAAACAGCGGCTTTCATGGAGCCAGATGGTCTGGCGGGCGTGCAGCTTACAGTATCCCCACTGAAAGCGCTAATTTATAACCGATATCAGCTCACAGCATAGTCGATTAATTGGAATGCGCATTCGTTGGTACTTATAAAATCGAAATAAAGCCGATTATATAATAGGAATTCCCCATGGATACTCAGGTTCTCCTATGGGGAATTAAAAAGTGATATAGAGGTGCTAGTTTGCCTAAATTGCTAGCTCTCATACCTCTCTATTGCTTGATTAGTGCCACTGTCGAGTCTGAGTGTAGAATCACCCACCATCTATGACCAAACTGGTTATCATAGCCAACTAGCAGCTGGTCGGTGCAGACAGGTTTTCTCGCTGGTGGATTAGCAAGAAAGTCTTCATCCCATGGGGTATCGATAACACACTCAGCAGAGGTGAGCGCTTGCCACTGGCCGTTAACTTTGTGAGCCAGCAAGCTGTTGCCGTTATCTAGGCTCTCACTGGAAGTGAACTCTAAGCCGAAGCTATCGCCTTTGCTATTGGTCATATCCCACTCCTGTGAAGCAGCTGATGGCAGTGCTGTGTGTGGTAACTTCTTGGTGCCATCGGGTTGTGAGTCATCCAGACCCGAATCTTGCCTAAGGTTTTTAATGGCGCCATAAGCACTCTGATAGGTACCTGTATGTACGTCCATGCCGCTGATAATGACAATATCGGATTGAGTATGTTCGTCTGCAGTTAGCCAGCTAAGTGTTACATGCTTCTTCATATCGATAGTGGTGGCGGGGACGACAAGATTGCCTTGCTCTGAGCCATGCTCATCTTCACCCCGCTCCCCAGCTATCACTCGATTCTTTGCGTTAAGGTTAGGATCCCAGGCCTTGTTTTGGGTAAACATAAATTGCTGAGACAGCCTAAGCATATCGTTCATGCTCTCGGCTCGGCTCAAACCTGCGGTATAACCCATGGTTCTTTCTGTGGTATCGACTCGGTTGAAGGTGTTATTGGTTCCGCCAATGAGTCTGACTTTAGAGCTGTCACCTGCTACACAGTGGTTAGTCTTGTATTCGACGATATGGTTCAGTATTGGGCGTTGGCCTTCGGGGATCGAGTTTGGATAGATGAGAGACTCGCAGCGGTTAGTGGTGCGCGAGAAAGAGTCCATTAGCTTCCACTCAGGATTTTCCAGTTCTTTAGCGCCTTCTTCGTTGTTCTTGATAGTATGAGGAGCGAAATATGCCTGGTAGTCCACCTGTTGGCCATTGAAGGTTAAGATTCCGGCATTGGCATCGAAAAACTCTGAGCCATTATTCATGGTTGCCATCTTATGTTGGATAATATCTTGAATAAGCTCACGTTCGCCATAGCGATACTCATAGCCTTTATAGGAAGCATTCCCGCCAATAATTTGAGTATATGATGGCATGCGGTAGTTACCGCCGCTAGGTGTTGAGGAGTAAACATCACTCATACCGCCAGGATCATTCGAGCCTAGGACGCGGGCATGAATTTGAGATCTTTGGTACATATGTTCGTGCCCCTGTACCCAGATGACGTCATGCTCGGCAAATAACTCGCGGATCTCTTTGTGAATATCGAATAGTCGGTTATCACCCTTGGTGCCTTGTACTATCTGTTCGCGGGTCTGGCCATACTTGGCTCCGACTAAACCGTCGTGGCTGGCAATCACTATATGATCAAACTTGCCTTCATTGTCGGCGATAACGTCTTTAATCCAGCCAAACGCGATGGGCAGGTTGTAATATGCCAGGCCTATCACGAGTGTGTTTTCGCGTATGATGTAGTAGTTGAGCCATTCGGCCGTAGGCATATGGATCGCGTCTTCAGGAATGTAGTGACGCATATTTTCAATCCATTCTACGGTATAGGCGTGACTGGTTTCATGGTTGCCCATAACGGGGAGGAATTCCATGCCTTGTGCCTGATATTTTTCGGCAATCGAACGCCATTGGGCCCACTCTTTGGTTGAGCCATTATCGGTTAGATCGCCTACCGGGATGACTAAATTTACCCCTTCGGCTTGATGTTTGGCTAACACGGCTTCCATGGGATGTATGGCGATGTTATCGCCCCCTCCCTGTGTGTCGGGTAGAATCCCCACTTTTAGCTGACCCGGTTTGTCGGGGAGTGGCGTCGAGGAATCAGAGTTACATGCAGCGAGTGAAGCGGCAACGACGAGGGCAATAATGGTAGGTTTGAACATGATAAGCCTTAACGGTTAATAATTAACTATGGGGTTGTTTTTATTGGCGTCATTGTTAGTGGCTTTGGTTACCGTTTTATTGCGGATAAATGACAGGCGATCCTGTTGCTAACTAGTTATAAATGTTGGTTTTTATTTTCGTTCAGCTTTGTATCGAGATGAGTTTGTAACTTGTGTTTAGATAAGGGACTAACTCCTTGAAAAATGAAGCCGAGGGATACAGGCCTAAAAATGTCTAAGCTTATGGCAGAATGTATTGATACAAATTAATAAGTGAAAGCAGTCATATTCTCTGAGAATGAGCTACTTATGCAGTAGATGATTTGGATGATTTTTTTATCGATTAATTGAAAATAAACTTCTATTTACTTAAGGTATTTTTGTTTTCAATTGCATCAAGATGTTCCATACCTGTTTATTGGGCCTCATTCATCACTATCGTCCCTTAGCTGCGAAACTCGTCGCTTTAGATGCAAAGATCCCTCGTTAAATGATGTTGTTTAAACTCTGTACGTGTTAGTCTCGCGCCCTAAACGCTCATCTTGGCTCAGCCACTTGGGCAATTGGTCTTTAGGCTCTATGAAACAGTCGATAGTCGGTTATCTTAAAGATGATGAAAATCATTGGGTTGCTAAGCTTGCATGCGGTCATAATCAGCATGTGAGACATATGCCACCTTGGGTTGTTCGTCCTTGGGTGATCACTGCCGAAGGCAGGGCGTCTATGCTTGGTCATAGGTTAGATTGCAAAAAATGTGATCTGGGTTTGCCTGAAGACGTGAATGAGTAAGTGAACCGAAAACAAATTTTGTACTTAACGCTCAAGCCATTGGCTGGCGATAAGATTTTATCTGTAGGAAATAAGTAATATGACACAAACCAAAAAGTTCGATTTTCGCATCGTTCAAGACAAGCAAGTTTGGGCGGCCGAGATCACTCGTCGTATGACTGCGCGAAAAACTATCGTCTCAAAACGTAAAACGGGTTTTGCGACCGAAGCCGAAGCAACTGTCTGGGGTGAGAAAGAGCTTAAATCTTTCCTCGATAAGCTGATGCTGCGTAACGAGCGTAAGGCTAAGCAACGTGAAGAGCGTACCGAAGCCGCAGCGTCTAAAGAGCAAGCGGCTGATGCGTGGCGTGATGCGCGTGATGTTGCCGACGGCGAGTCTTCTAGCTCTTTCGATGAAGACAGTGACGACTACGCGTCTGACGAGTCAAAGTAACGGGTTTTATACCTGTTCATTATCATTATTGATTAGTGAAAGGTCGGTGAAGCAGATGCTCACCGACCTTTTTTGTGTATTCAAGTTTATCTCACTCGTTTTAATAAACTCATCGCCATTCACATTTACCTATTGGGTTCGTCAGCTAAATTTGGGCCTTATCTTGAGACACATTCGCTAAGCACAGGTTCCATATTTTTTTGATCTAGCGCAATTTTTGTGAATCTCTTAACATTTCCAAGCCTGCCAGTTTATTCCGCGAGCTATGCCTGCGATACTGCGTGAACTCTCACTTCCCACTATTTCATCATGAAATACTAATTTGCAGGAGCGGCATGGACAAATCGTTAGAGAAACAACTGACCTCTTGGTTGAGACAGCAGAAAAAAGCCTGTGGCTTCTATCTCAATTTGACTGTGTTGTTTGGCTTATTAACCGGATTTTCATTAATCGTTCAAGCATATCTTCTGTCGATGATACTGCATGGCATTATCATTCTCGAGCTAGACAAGTCTCACTATACCAATGAGTTTTTACTCTTACTGGCGCTCATCCCAGTGCGGGCCCTGCTGGCGTTTGCCCGCGAGCGAGCGAGCTTCGAGTCGGGAAAACGACTCAGGTTACAGATCCGTAGTGCGGTTCTGGATAAACTAACCGAACTTGGTCCGGCCTTTATCAAGGGAAAGCCTGTCGGAAGCTGGGCGAGCATCGTGCTGGAGCAAGTCGAAGACCTGCATGACTTTTACGCCCGTTATCTGCCGCAAATTATCTTGGCTGGCTTCATTCCCCTGACCATACTCATAGTGGTATTTCCGTTAAATTGGGCTGCCGGATTAATCCTGTTGACTACGGCCCCTCTCATTCCCATGTTTATGATCTTAGTCGGTATGGGCGCTGCAGATGCCAACCGCAAAAATTTCAGTGCCTTGGCTAAACTGAGTGGTCACTTCATGGATCGATTAAAGGGCTTGGCGACCCTAAAGCTTTTTAATCGAGGCGACGCCGAAGTCAAGGAGATAGAAACCGCGTCCGAAGAGTTCCGTGAAAGAACCATGTCCGTGCTGAGGATGGCCTTCTTAAGCTCCGCCGTGTTGGAGTTTTTTGCTGCCGTGTCTATAGCAGTTCTGGCGGTCTATTTTGGTTTCAATTATCTGGGGCACCTTAACTTCGGTGATTACGGTGGCGGGATCAGTCTGTTTGTCGGCTTGTTTGTACTCATGCTGGCTCCGGAGTTTTACCAACCACTGCGCGACATGGGCACTCACTATCATGCTAAGGCCCAAGCCATAGGGGCCGCCGAAGAGTTGATGGCGCTGTTAGAATATAAGCTTGAGCCTGATGCCAGTGAAAGAAAGGCGGGTGGCATTGAATTAGACTGGCACACTGGAGTCGAGATTATTGCCACAGATTTAATTGTGATGAGTCACGATGGGGGCCAATTAGTGGGTCCATTGAGTTTTCACCTTAAACAAGGCCAGCATGTGGCACTGGTAGGGCCGAGTGGCTCGGGTAAAACTAGCCTACTCAACGCTTTACTTGGCTTTCTGCCTTATCATGGCTCATTAAAAATCAATAATGTTGAGCTCGATGAATTAGATAAATCTTATTACCGCAGACATCTTGCCTGGCTTGGACAAGATCCTCTGCTATTTCATGGCACAGTGCGTGACAATGTGGCTATGGCAAATCCCGATATGGAGGACGCTGAGGTGGAGGCATTATTAGCTAAAGCCAAGGTGTTGAGTTTCGTCAAGGAGCAAGCCTTAGGTTTACAACATCCTATCGGTGAGCAGATGGCAGGAGTCTCTGTCGGTCAGGCCCAGCGCATCGCGTTAGCCAGGGCCTTAGGACAAGGTGCTAGCCTGTTTCTGTTAGATGAACCTACGGCAAGTTTAGATAGCCATAGCGAACAGGCGGTATTAAGTGCGCTGCGAGATGCTATGTCACAATCTTTATGCCTGATGGTGACCCATAGGCTAGATCAGCTCGATCAGATGGATAGTATTTTCGTACTGGATGAAGGCAAGATCGTTCAGCGAGGTAGCTTAAATGAGTTGAATCGAGAACAAGGGCTATTTAGGCAGATGCAACAAGATGAGTGCGAAGTAGCGACTTGTATCGATAAGGAGTCACATTCATGAAAGCCTTATTGCCTTTTATCAAATTATTTAAGCATCAGTGGCTGATGATGTTCACCGGTCTAATGCTGAGTATTACGACTCTGATGGCTGGTATAGGTTTACTTTCGCTTTCAGGTTGGTTCCTCTCGGCCGCTGCAGTAGCCGGATTAACCGCGGCTACGGCTATGATGTTTAACTATTTTACTCCGGCTGGTGGGGTGAGATTTTTCTCCATTGTCAGAACTGCAAGCCGTTACGGTGAGCGCTTAGCCACCCATGAAGCCACCTTTAAACTACTGACTCAGTTGCGAACTTGGGCGTGGCGGAAGTTAATGCCCCTCAGTGCCAGCAACATGCAAGGGATAAGGCAGGGGGATCTGCTTAACAGACTCGTCGCCGATATCGATACCTTAGATCATCTCTACCTCAGGCTGATCACGCCTATGGCCGCCTCATTGCTGATGTTAGGGGCTCTCTATCTGTTCGTCTCTTGGTTCGATGCCCATCTGGCGCTGATCTTATGTGGCAGTCTACTCTCGGTATGGCTGGTTTTACCTTGGGTTTTCTATCACCTGGGGCGTAAACCGGGTGTAGATCTTCTGGAGAGTAAACGTGTCTACCGGGTACAAGTGCTGGAGTTTGTACAGGGACTGGCTGAGATCTCCCTCTTCGGTGCCAATGAGCGCTTTCGGGCCCAGCTTGCCGAGTCTGAAGCTAGGCTATTAGCCAGCCAGAGTGCGATGGCAAATGTCACAGCCTTGAGCCAGGCTGCACTTATTTTGTGTCATGGTTTAGTCGTCATGGCGATCCTCTATTTGGCATCATCCGGGGTCGGTGAGCATCTGCCACCTGGGCCTATGCTTGCCATGATAGTGTTTATGACTTTGGCCTGCATCGAGATGTTGATGCCAATCGCCGGCGCCTTTCAGCATCTATCTTCTTGTGTCACAGCAGCCGAGCGAGTCAATGAGCTGGTGGAGCAGGAACCGAGCATAGTATTCAATAACGCCAGTGATATTAGCGTTCACCATGGTGATCTGACACTCAAAGGTATCTGTTTCTCCTATGATCAAGACGCTCAAGTTGAGACTAAACAAATGGTGCTTAGAGACATTAACCTGAGTATTAAGCCCGGTGAAAAAGTGGCCCTGCTGGGGCAGACTGGCTGTGGAAAGTCTAGCCTGCTGTCTATGATCACCCGAGAGTGGCAAGCTAGCTCAGGGAGTATCAGGCTCGATGGTGTCGAGATTGATCAATATAGTCAGCAAGCTTTGACCGATGGGATCACCCTTATGAGTCAACGTATCTATCTATTTAGCGGAACATTAAGAAGTAATTTGGCCTTAGCACAGAAAACTGTTGCTGACTTACCGACACGGGCCGAACGCAGAGTCGCACAAGCTGCTAATGATGAGATTCTGATAGGGGTATTAAATAGAGTTGGATTATCCAAGCTGACCCAAGGTGATAAGCCACTGGATATTTGGATTGGTGAGGGGGGCAGGCAGCTCTCTGGCGGCGAGCAACGTCGTATCGGAGTGGCCAGAGCCTTGCTGCGCGATGCGCCGGTTTTATTACTCGATGAACCCACCGAAGGATTGGATAAGCGCACCGAGAGAGAGATATTGGCCCTGCTGTTTGAATTTGCTAAGGACAAGACCTTGCTGATGATCAGCCACAGGCTGACAGCTATGACCCAGATGGATACTATCCATTTAATGGAGAATGGGAAGCTAAGAGCTTCTGGTTGCCATGATGATTTATTAGTGGCTGATGAATACTACGCAAGTCTCAATCATAAACTGAGTTAACTGCGAAACCTAGGTTAAGCAGAGATAAAAAAACCACCCTAAGAGGTAATGCCGGTAAGTTAAGCTTACTGGCATTTTTTATTTCTGGCATATTTCTGAGGTCTGCGCTTGACCGTCCTAGGGTAAGACCGAGTTCGCCGAGGTTCTAAAATCAG
>JAKVHY010000065.1 GCA_023284085.1 Shewanella benthica | reverse complement strand
GTTAAGTGCCTAGGTTCTAGTTCCTAGGATCTTCTTAGATAAGGAATAGCCAGCACACCCATGAAGCGAATAGATCAAGCATAGACGTGGAATTTACTTTTGAAAGTGGAGATTGGAATAGCCAGCACACCCAAGGAAGCGGATAGATCAAGCATAGACGTGGAATTTACTTTTGAAAGTGGAGATTGGAATAGCCAGCACACCCAAGGAAACAAACAGATCAAGATGGGGGAATTTACTCCCAAGAGCATGCTAACTCATCAGTCTTTCGCCTGAAATCCCGACATGAGCTAGTCTACTCGAACACACTTAAATGAAACTGAAGTTTATATTAGTCTTATACCCATCCTATTCACTATCTAAAGAGAGTAGCTGTTGGCGCTTCTCGAGTAGATCTCGGATGAGTGGTGTCAGGATTAACTCCATGGCTAAGGACATCTTACCACCTGGCACAACCAAGGTATTGATTCGTGACATGAAAGAGCCGTCTATCATCTTCAAGTAATAGGGGAAATCTACGTTCTTAATACCACGAAAACGTATCACCACAAAGCTCTCATCTAGGCTTGGAATATTCTTAGCGCTAAATGGATTTGAGGTGTCGACAGTGGGGACTCGTTGGAAATTGATATGGGTTCGTGAGAACTGAGGTGTCATATGATTGATATAATCATCCATACTACGAACGATAGATCCCATCACTTTTTCCCGGCTATGGCCTCTTTCCGTAGTATCTCGAATGATCTTTTGGATCCACTCCAAGTTGACTATCGGCACCATGCCGATAAGCAAGTCCACATGTTCGGCAACGTTACACGTGTCTGTTTTTACCCCTCCATGTAAGCCCTCGTAATAGAGCATGTCGGTATTTTCTGGCAAGGGGTGCCATTGGGTGAATGTCCCGGGCATCTGGTTGAAGGGAACGGCTTCATCGAAAGTATGTAGATACGCTCGCGTCTCGCCTTGACCTGTCGCACTATAATCACTGAAACATTGCTCTAAGCGTTCAAAGTCGTTTGCTTCGGGTCCAAAATAGCTAATATTTTTATTATCAGTTTTGGCTTTACGGATCATGAGTTCCATTTCAGGACGAGTGTAATGGTGAAAACTATCGCCTTCAACGCTGGCGGCATTGATCCCGAGTTGACGGAAAATATGCTTAAAAGCCGTTGTTGTTGTCGTGGTACCAGCTCCTGATGAACCTGTTACTGCGATAATGGGATGTTTTGCTGACATTAAATTTCCTAAATGGAATTGGATCTAATTGATTAAACAAGGCAGTGAAGAGAGCCAAGACCAAGATAAAAGAGATATGTTATTTCTAATAACATCTAGTGTTATACGGTAATCATTGCGCTTAGGTCAAATTTGCCTCGAGTTTGTTATGAATTAACACTAGATTATACGCTTGATTTACCGACTCAGATGTTCCTTGTGCTTGATGGCAATGGACTCATCATCTTCGCTGAACTCCACCACTAAGACTTGCTGTTTTAGCAGCTGTTTGCAGCGTTCAATCGCCGAAATATATACCTGTTCATCTGTATCTGAGAAACTGCCATCTTCGACTTGGGTTAACAGATATTCCTTAATCAAGTTATCCATGGTTGCGCTGGGCAGCTGCAGTAAAGCGTCATAGGGAACAAGCATATTCAGGCCTCTTGGGAAATTAAAAAGTGAAGGATCCGCTGCTCTAGGTAGTATCTTGGCTTGAAGGGAGTACCGCCATCGATAAAACCGACATGACCTCCTTGTGAGTGCAGTTCATAGATTACTTGGCTGGCACATTGCTCTGCCGTTGGAATGACATCGGCAGTCATAAATGGATCATCCGCAGCATGAATGATGAGAGTTGGTTTCTGAATGTATTGCAAGAAACCCATTCCACTCGCTCTTCGATAATAATCATCGACACCATCGAAGCCATGTAAGGGAGCTGTCACTCTATGATCAAAATCATAGAAGGTTTGCAGTTGAGGAATTTGGGATAATGAAACAGGCATATCTTGAGCCAGTTGAGGGTTTTTTACCTTGGCTGTGGTCTTCTGCTGCAACTGCTTAATCAAGTAACTTTGATATACCTTAGAAAATCCACTCTCCAAACGCTTAGCACATGCGGACAATCGTAGCGGGGCTGAGATGACAACTGCCCGCTGGATTAAACTGGCATTAGCATATTCGCCTAAGTATTTGGTGAGTACATTGCCACCTAAGCTATAGCCTACGGCAAGGAGAGGAGAGTCGGGATACTTGAGCCTTAATTGAGATAAATTCTCCTGCAGATCTTGGGTGTCACCGCTGTGATAACTTCGCGCTCTGCGGTTCGTTTCACCCGAACAGCTCCTGTGATGGTGGACCACAGCGCAGATGGACTGTCGACGACAGTCATTGAGTAATCGGCGTACATAGTGGGACTCTGAGCTTCCCTCTAGGCCATGAATGATGATCACGATAGGTTGGTGTGCTTTAGGCTGATCTAACCAATCGAGATCGATAAAATCGCCATCACTAAGTTCGAGACGTTGACGTGATAAGTCTGGTCTGTCCACCTTAGTTAGCACAGGTAAAATCGTTTGAACGTGGGGGTTTCTGGCCCACCAGGGGGGAGCAAAATGTCGCATCATAAAAATTGGCTATTGCTGAAAATTAAAACGTGTGTTTAATTGTTACTCGTCTTGGCATTCTAGCACATCTGAGATCATGATGAATTATCTCAAGCTGGCCGCTTGTCGATGTTGCGATTCAATAACCTGTAGGTCAATGCGGGTCTGTATCCTCTATAAAAAATAATATGAAGGGATAACATGGAACGACGCACTTTTTTAACAACAGCATTCGTAGGTACTGCAGCATTAGCGTTAGGGGTAAACCTATACGTTCCAGAGCATATTAAGGTCAGCAAAGCCTTGGACAGTGAGCATAGATTGCTGTTTAGCGTTTTATTGCCTGTGTTTCTGGATGATGCCTTACCAGAGGTGGAGAAACTGCGTATAGCCGCTCAGAATCGTACCTTAGATGCTATTACTCAGACTATTTCATTGTTACCTGCAGATGGACAAGCCGAATTAGAACAACTACTCGATATGCTAGAAAATAGACTCGGTTTACTCGTCCTGACCGGAAGTATGACGCCTTTGATGATGCGTGATCCGGATCAGCTAATAGCCATGCTTGAGTATTGGCGTAATAGTTTCTTAGACATGATGGTGACGGCCTATCAAGGGCTGCGAGAGCTTGTTCTTGCGAGTTACTATTCCTGTCCGGAACACTGGAATCGCTTGAATTATGCCAAACCTACATTCCTTGATGTATAGGTGCTGAAGAGTGCGGATGGTGTTTAATTGATTCTTAGTCTTAGATATTTATTCAAAAAATAATAAAAATAACTGTATGTTTGGAGGTAGTGAAGTGGCGATACCAGATCCTATAGTCGAAGGCTTAGCCTCAGGTTGGAAGCATATCGATGCTAGCCAGTTGAGCCAAGATCAAACTCTCGAGGCCGATGTTGTTATTGTGGGCAGTGGTGCCGGCGGCGGCGTCGCTGCAGAGATATTAACTGACGCGGGTTTGACCGTGATCATAGTCGAAGGGGGACCGCTTAAATCTTCCGAAAGCTTCAATATGGAAGAGAGGCGAGCCTATCCAAACTTGTATCATCAAGCGGCGGCGATGAAAACCAAAGACAAGGCCATTGGTATTTTTCAGGGAAGAGCAGTAGGCGGGTCGACAACGGTAAATTGGACCACCTCGATCAGGACTCCCAGGCCTACATTGGACTTCTGGGCCAAAGATAAATCTGTTCAAGGTTTATCGAGAGAAGAGCTGGACCCTTGGTTTGACAAGATGGAGAAACGACTCAATATTTCTAAGTGGGAGTATGAGCCGAATAGAAATAATCAGGCATTGAAGTTAGGCTGTGAAAAGCTCGGCTGGCATTACACTGTCATCAAGCGCAATGTGAAAGGCTGCTGGAACACGGGCTATTGTGGTATGGGGTGTCCGGTCAACGCCAAACAATCCATGCTAGTTACCACCATCCCGGCTGCATTAGATAAGGGGGCAACCTTAGTCAGCAGAGCTAAGGTCATCGAGCTAGAGCATCGTAATGACAAGATATCGGGCATCAAGGCTCAGGCCTTGAATGAGCAGATGCAGCCGACTGAGGTTAAGCTGATATTCAAGGCTAAGCATTACATCATTGCCGCTGGTGCAATCCATACACCGACAATCTTGCTACGATCTAACTTAGCCGATCCCCATACAATATTGGGCAAACGTACTTTCCTACATCCGACGCTATTAAGCGGCGGGATCTTTAGCGATCCTATCAATGGTCACAGTGGCGCTCCTCAGTCTATCTATTCCGATGAATTTGTATGGCAACATGGTGCTGCCAGTGGTGAGCTAGGTTATAAACTCGAAGTGCCTCCTGTCCACCCCGTTTTGATCGCCTCTAAAACCATAGGTTATGGTAAGACTCATGCGGCTTTGATGGAGCAGTTCAACCAGCTTCAGGTGACCATAGCCTTGATTCGTGATGGTTACCATGAACAAAGTCAGGGAGGCCAAGTCCAGCTCACAGATACAGGCTTTGCCATAGATTATCCGCTCAATGAGACTTTTTGGCGCTCGGTTCGAAGAGCGTTCGGGAGTATGGCTGAATTACAGTTTGCGGCCGGCGCTAAGCAAGTCTTGCCGATCACCGAAGGAGCGCCTTATCTTAATAGTTGGAAAGAAGCGAAATCTGCTATAGAAACTCTGGACCTTGGACCACTCAAGACCGTTGTCGCTTCGGCGCATGTCATGGGAGGGTGCCCCATGGGAGAAGATACTAAGCTGTCTATGGTCGATAGTCAGGGAAACTCTCACTACTATGAGAATCTATCTGTGATGGACGGATCCGTTTTTCCCACCAGTTTAGGCGCTAACCCTCAGCTGACTATCTATGGCATGACGGCGAGAAACGCGACTCTGTTAGCAGAAAGGCTTAAATCAGCTTCATAAGAGCCTAACTGTGATGGACTAACCCCCAACTGACTGTCTATGCCATGACGGTAAGAAACGCGGCTCTTAGTAACAGAAAGATTAAAGTCATCTTCATGAGAGTTTAATTGTGATGGATAGATGGATTAGTTTTGGGGGGTAATCCTGAGCTGACTATCTATGGTATGACGATAAGAAACGCGGCTCTTAGTAACAGAAAGATTAAAGTCATCTTCATAAGAGTTTAATTGTGATGGATAGATGGATTTGTTTCTCCCATTCCATCAGTTTAGGCGCTAACCCTCAGCTGACTATCTATGGCATGACGGCGAGAAACGCGACTCTTAGTAACAGAAAGGCTTAAATCATCTTCATAAGGGTCTGATTGTGATGGACGAAGTGATGGGTGGGTTAGTTTCTCCCATTTTCACCAGTTTAGGCGCTAACCCTCAGCTGACTATCTATGCCATGACGGCGAGAAACGCGGCTCTTAGTAACAGAAAGGCTTAAATCATCTTCATGAGATCTTAATTAAATGGGTTTTAACTGTGGGGCAAAGAGGGTAACAGCGGGTTTAAAGTTTTAAACCCGCGTAAAATGCGTTCTAGACCAGCTCTGTAAGTGATGGGTAATCGGCTTTATTTAAGTTAAATAAACTCAGATAAGAGCCTAAGTTTGACGATTCCCCGCGGGGTGAAAGCTGTTTGAGTTTATGCAGTATTAATCTCTGAGATTTACGCTCAAGCATCAGCTCTACATCTTGCATCTGTTGATATTCATCGCTTGCTAAACTGTTTTTACTCAGTTTGCGCAACTTGCGGTAGGGGAGTAACACGCGTTCTTCCCATTGATGGGTTTCACTTTGAAGTTGCGACCAGTCTTGGGTACTCAGCAGGTAGTCTTGTTTATCTAGCCATAATGACAGTAAAAGCAAGTTAACATTTAACTGGTGATTATCTTGTAACTCTAGACAGAGTGCTTGGTGCTGGTGGTAATAACTATCACAAATTTTCCATAATGAAATATCAAAATGATTAATAAATGTCATGTCGCTTCCTTGGATACCACTGAGCTCTACATTCATAGAGCGCTTTATCAACAATGTTTTTATCCAGAGCTTATATCTAGAATTCTTGTTTAGAGCTGGGAACGAACCTGAAGTTCAATCTCTTCGATGTTCTCTTGAACATCTAACCACTCCATCTCACTCTCTTCCAGCGCTTGAGCCAGAGTCGTTCTCTCTGCAAGCACTTGGGTTAACTTAGCCTTGTTTTCTGCATCGTACAGGCTCATATCTGCGAGCATGGTTTCGATTTCGCTCAAACGGTCGTTAGCTTGCTGTTGCGCTTTCTCGAGCTTAAGCTGAACTTTTCGCATGGGAGACAGTTTCTGTCTTAACTCAGCTTCCAAACGTTTCTGTAGTTTCTTATCCTGAGCTGGCTTAGGTTCGGTGCTGGCTTCTGTTTTATTCGCGGCCTTAGCAGCATCGAGCAACCACTGATGATAATCATCAAGATCGCCGTCGAAGCTAGTCACTTGCCCCTTATCAACCAGGTAATAGTCACTGCAGCTTAGTCTTAGTAGATGACGATCGTGAGAGACGATGATCATGGCGCCTTCGAAAGTCTGAAGTGCCATGGTCAAAGCATGTCGCATCTCTAAATCAAGATGGTTGGTCGGCTCATCGAGAAGCAATAAGTTAGGTCGCTGCCATACCAGTAGCGCTAATACCAAGCGAGCTTTCTCACCGCCGGAGAAGGGACGTACGGGAGAGAGCACCATATCGCCATTGAAACCATAGCCACCGAGGAAGTTTCTCAGTTCTTGCTCTCTATTAGTGGGAGCTAGTCGGCTAAGATGCTGTAATGGAGAGTCATCTAAACGCAGGCTTTCCAGCTGATGTTGGGCGAAGTAACCGATATTCAGGCCTGGGTTGGTCTCATACTTGCCCTTCATAGGTGCAAGTTCTTCCGATAACAGCTTAATCAGCGTCGATTTACCAGCGCCGTTTCGTCCCAGTAAGCCGATGCGAGCGCCCGGGACCAAGTTCAGATGCACGCTCTTGAGGATCTCCTTGTCACCATAGCCCACAGAAACGTGCTCCATGGTCACTAACGGATTAGGCAGAGCCTCGGGTTCTCTAAATGACATATGAAACGGGCTGTCAGCCTGAGAAGGTAGCAATTCGGCCATACGTTCGAGCGCTTTTAATCGACTCTGAGCCTGTTTGGCTTTACTGGCCTTGTAGCGAAAACGATCAACGAAGGACTGCATATGTGCGCGTTCTTTTTGTTGACGTTCGAAGGCGACCTGTTGCTGAGCCATTCGTTCGGCGCGTATACGTTCGAAGGCGGTATAGTTGCCTTTGTAGAAATTTAGCTTGTGGTGTTCGACGTGAATAATTTCATCCACGATACCATCGATGAAATCTCTGTCATGGCTGATTAAAATGAGTGTGCCTTGATAGGCTTTTATCCAGCCCTCTAACCAGTACATGGTATCTAGATCTAAATGGTTGGTTGGCTCATCGAGTAATAAGAGATCTGAGCGACACAATAACGCTTGGGCCAAGTTAAGGCGCATTCGCCAGCCACCCGAAAATTGTTTTACTGAATTACTCTGCTCGGCTTCGTTAAAGCCTAAGCCCGCTAATAGACTGGCGGCTCGGGAGCGAATCGCATAACCACCTATGGCATCAATCTTTCCATGAAGATGGGCTATCTCATTGCCATTATCATCATGTTGAGCCTGAACGAGTTTGGCTTCAAGTTCTCGATACTCAAAATCACCATCGATAACATAATCCAAAGCTGAAACGTCTAGTGCCGGCGTTTCCTGGGCTACTGTCGCGATCTGCCAGCCGCTTGGTAAAGAAATATCGCCCTTATCTAAGCTTATCTTACCGAGAATGAGTGCTAACAGTGAAGTTTTACCGGTACCGTTGGCGCCCACTAACCCAACCTTGTGGCCAGGGTATATAGTCAGCGAGGTTTCATCGAGAAGCGTTTTAGTGCCGCGGATAAGTTGAGCTTGAGAGATGGATATCATTAATTACGATCTGATGATGTTCAGGAATTTATTGACGCCGATGATATCTCAGAAGTGAGTTTCAGCCTAGAAGCAAAGTCAAATTCAATGACAATGGGGTTAATTGAATGAGATTGTGGCAAAATAGACTTTAGTTAGAAACTAATCCCATAGTAAGTTAGACAATAGCAGGTTGATAAAAGTGGCTGAAGTTAGAGTGAAAAAGCGTTTCGTTGCAGGTGCTAAGTGCCCCAAATGCAAAGCTGTAGATAGTATCGTACTATTTAAAGAGCAGGGCGTGGAGACTGTTGAGTGTGTTGACTGTGATTATCGCGAGCAGCAAACTGATGAGAAGGTCGCGAAGAAGGCCGGCGGAGATATCATAGGTGTCTTTAAGCCTTAGCTCATTGCCTATAACGATATGCACTCGTCATAGGTTAAGCATTAAGGCTGTAGAGGACAAAACTATCTACAGCCTGGAACAGTAATTTTATAAAATTGAGCTTACGCCTTATTAAAGCGTTTTTCTAAAACAAAGCCCATAATCCCTGAACAGAGTAGTAGCACCCCAAGTATCTGTAGCCAAGCGTTGATTGCTCTGGGTAACTTTTCTTTTTTATCCAGACGATATTGCCTTTTGCCCATTGCTGAATCTTCGACAAAGTACTGGCCGCGATTCACATCGGTTAGTAGTATAATTTCGCTGCGGCGCTTAGCCATCTCTATTCTCCTTGCATCAACTGCAGCCCTACCTTCACTGGTGCCTGTGTTGATGACATTTCTCCATGAATAGTAAATGTCATCTGCTTCACCGGGTAAAATGATACCTGGTGATTCATATTGATAACGCGTCTCATCGAATAGCTGCTTACTGAAACCTGTGTAGAAAAGTGTGACCCCCAGAATAATTAATAGACTTGCTATATAAAGGTAGCGACGTAGATTATGAATGAGCACTCGCTCTTGCTGTGCCAACTTCAATTCAATGTCAGGGATCTGTATCAGCTGCGGTCTGTCTTTAATCACATCGAAACATTGAATGAATTCTTCTACTGTAATAGTTAAGGCTTTTAATAAAGCACGAAAGATATCGTTAGATGGAACGGATTTGTCGTTTTCTAATTTAGATAAATAGGATTGCTCAATACCGGCTAGTTCAGCCAACTCTGGCTGGCTAAATCCTCTGTCTACTCTGAACTGTTTTAACTGCTGTCCTAAAGTCATGCTCTGATCCTTATGAGTGCTACAAATATATATACAAATTTTCAATTTGCATTAATGGACTGGCTTGCCGGCAATAGACTCTATTCTTGAGTATTCATGGATAAATATGAAGTGGAATATCCACCCCTATTCTGGAATATTGAAGTTATCATGGTTTCTTAGCATAAATGCGCTTACTAACTAGTTAGCATTGAAGTAGTAAGAGCTGGAGGGCAAGATTGGGCTTCACTATGACTTCTATCTGCAGTTTTGGGTTAAATTAAGGATGTTAGCTATATAGTGCACACTCTTTTATAGACTGATAGCCAAGTCGAATGAATAGAAGGTGAGTAAAAAGGGTGTATCCTGAGCAATAAATAGGCGATCAATGCTTGTTTGTGGGTAAGTTTGGGGGTAACCAGTGTGTAGCTTGTGCCTAAATACCGGCTTTTAAAATATATCAAATTTTATCGAAAAAGCCCTTGTGCTCTGGGCTGACATCCCTATAATGCGCATCCACTGACACGGCAAACCAGTCCTACTAAGCATTAAGTTAAGTAAGACACAGTCGAGTCAGGGTAACGAGTTAGCTTAGTTTTTAAGTTGTGTTAAACACTTAAAAATCTTTTTTTTAAAAAGCCCTTGACGCCAACCAGGGAAAGCGTAGAATACGCATCCCAAGCCAACGACCTAGCGTCTAACGGCTGCATCTGCAAGACGATGCAACGCTCTTTAACAATTCAA
>JAKVHY010000064.1 GCA_023284085.1 Shewanella benthica | reverse complement strand
ACCGTTACCTTGTGCCCCTGCAGTGATGGCGTAACTATCACCGAATATTTTTGCATGATTGCCGTTTCCGGAAGCATCTAAATATTGACCGTCAACAGTGGCCTCGAAGTGGTGTTTAAACACCACATTGTCAGCCAAATATGGTTTGGAAATGACTGGTGAACTGACAACCATTGCGACGACAAATGGTGTTAACCTTGTGAATATCAAAATATTTTTCCCAATGTAAAAGGCCTGGCCTCATAAAAAAGTAAAAGAAAGAGTTGTTTACACTCTAGTTCTAATAGAAATGAGTAAACACAATACTGAACTTACTTTCATCAAATGGGGTCCCTAATTCAAATGAACTCGATAGTTTTAACTGCATATCCTCACTTAGAGCATATTTAACATTAATATCTGTCGTCACTCTTGCTCTATGAGCATTACCGTATGCATTTTCCAAATATGAGTTAGAACCGCTTAATGCATAAGTAACAAAAGGGTTTATTTCTAAAGCGAATCGTTCGCTGATTAAAAATGACGAGTAAAACCCTGTGTATCCATAGGTACCAGGAATTGTGTAACCAATATCTCCAGAGTCGACTGGATTATTTTCAATTTTTACTCCTAGACCAGCTTCAGCATAAACTCTAACATTATGACTTTGGATTAACTCTTTAAATATCCCATAGGAGATCTCTGATGATTCTTCGGCTCTATTATCAGCTTCAAAATTATAAGAAATTTCTAAGTTTGTACCATATCCATTTTTCTTATTATAATTCCTATAGATAAGATTGAACTCATTAAGGCTATTATAATTATTAATACCTTGGCCTTTTATTAAAATCGACCTTTTGGTAATGCTATTATCTTCAAAAACATGACCAAAACTAGCATCTATTCCTTTATTACTGTATGAAAATGAGACAAGATCGTCCATTTCCAACGGATCGGTTAATCGGTCATGTAAAACGCTATCTCTTGAAAAAACGGAAAAAGATAAGAGTGTAAAAATATTTATCGATACTAACGATACCAATTTAGCTGCTTTCATTTTAATCCCCTGGTGAAAATTCATGAAAGAGGATAAACAGTAAACACATAGACTGACAGGAATAAGACTAATTCCATTTTGGAAACAAACTATAAAATATAGAAAATATCACACCAACATAATTTATGTATATTAACTTGTGATGACTCCAGAAATACGGCTATGCGTAACAAGCTAAATACCTTAGTCCCTTCTTGTTTTTCATAAAAAACAGATCTTCTTGAGAATTTTAAGCCTCTGATTTAATATTATTTAAAACTCATTATTTTGACACTAAGTAGATTGTTAATTTTTAACCAACACTCGTAATTTAGAATTTATTATTTTTATCACCTTTATCAGATTTTGTACTATATCTAGTATATGGCCATATCAGAAATCATCTATAATTAGATAGCACAGTATTTTATACTCGTACAGAATTCCTCTCTGAATTTTAAGTATGCAATGGCAACTTTCGTCGACATGGAAAGTGCTACAGGCCAAAAGAACACTCATTTTTCACCATGACTTCTGAGAACAGTCGCACATATTGCTCAATCTCTGCTTTCCATCTTCTAGCATGTTAATCAGAACCATTAACTCGCCATTTATACAGAGTATGTTGAGTTCAATTGATAAAAACCGGCATTACTCTTATCGTGTTAACGATAAAATCACAGAGTGATATTCAACCAATAATGTCTGTTTTAAAATTTAAAAAATAGCTTCAATAGAATTACTTAAGTTTTAAGGTCAGTTTGTCAAATTGATTTATCTATGATGTTTAGGATGAATTTTATTTTCTTGGAGTTTCTGTTTTTACCAGCATAAAAAACACCAAATGGAGCTGGTTTCAATAATTCATTCTCTTCTAACCTGATTGTTTTATATAATGAACCTAATGAATTTGCTAACCTTTTAGGACAAGGAAACATGTAATCATGATGTAATAAAGAGTGTAGAATAGGCGTAAGCGTTGCACTTCTAATTCTTATATCGAGCGCCACACCAGATTTAATAATACTGTGTGCTATTGAGTTGTATTCATTCCAATTACTCACCAGCATAGTAGATAGAGGCCACTTGGTGAGTGACACCAGATCTATCGATTTCTGTTTGACCGGATGGTCTTTTCTGACCACCAAAACAAATTCATCATCAAATAATTTTTCTTGCCTTAATTCTTTTGATGAATCTATCGGATAGAAGCTAATTCCGACATCCACATCTCCAACGACTATTTTGTCTGCCGTTTCACTGGTCCAATTTACAAAATTGATATGTGCGCTTTCTGCAGAATTTAGTACATA
Source organism: Shewanella benthica (assembly GCA_023284085.1). GTDB lineage: Bacteria > Pseudomonadota > Gammaproteobacteria > Enterobacterales > Shewanellaceae > Shewanella > Shewanella benthica. The sequence goes on along the minus strand of JAKVHY010000064.1, from coordinate 8,167 downwards.
GTGAAGTATTTTTGGTGCAAATATGCTTTCTAAGAAACCATCAATAGCGATGGTGAATGTTGAGTGGTTTGGATTAAATGGCAATTCCTCCTGAATTGAATGATCAATTTGATCAAGGAGTTTTGGTAAATACTTATTGATCTCATTTGATTTTTCTGTAGGAGTCAATCCATATCTGGTTCGAATAAATAAGTCATCATTAAAATGCCCTCTTAGTTTATTCAATGCACGACTAACAGCTGGTTGACTAATACCTAAAATACGAGCTGCTTCACTTGATTTTTCAGTTTTTAATAAAACACTGAAAACTCTGAGTAAATTTAAATCTAATTTTTTTTTTCCATAAACGCTCCTGTTTCACGTTGTTATTATGTTTGCTTTTACTCTTCATTAAGCAATTGCTGATAAGGTGGTTGTTGATAAAATACATAGCGGTACCGTGAACTCTGGTGATGATCATGGTCCGTGATGTTAACTAGGGAGACTTCTACTGCTATTAAAATCATACAAGGTGCAACTTTCACCAGATGCGACACTTTTCGTTGCCATGCTTACGGTTTTAATTTTCCTTTCCCTAGAAATTCAGACCCGTTGAATCACTATAGGTTCACAGATACAGATACTTGTTCTCATTGCTCCAACGAGATGAGACCTGAGGTGCATCCATCAGTTGGAAAATAGCGTTAGTGAAGCCTCTAAATGCTCGCAATGACATAGCAAATACGCCTTTCACTACCTGTGCAGTTTCAATTGGAACATCAGAGGATGAGTGTTCCTCGATTAACAATGCCTTGTTGTACTGAGCCCAAGTGGTTATTTTTTCTTAGGTTTTCTCATTTTGATATTTACTCATAACGACCTTACGAGATCAAACTAACGGCAAAAGGTTCATTCAATCTAGGCAACAAGACCGTTTGAAATTATCAGTGATGTTTATTAAATTGTCAATATTGGTGATATTTGTCCATAGGACTCGAGGCAGTCTATTATAACTCTATGAAGTGTCCACACTGCTAGGAAATTTGTAGTGGCTAGGTCATGACATTACAGGCTGCTTTACCTAGAGCCATTTCGCCCCTTATTTCGGCGCAATGAAAAAGTAACCACTTGAAACTATATGAATAAATACCGAACCTCACTCAGACTGTGTGAGTCGCATAGAGTATGAGTAGTGTTCCTCCCGATATCATTAGATGTTCATTATTGGTAAGTCGGTTATAACTTTACAGTAAAATAAATATGATTATAATTTAAAAGCCAATCAAAAAGTGAGACTTAACCATATGAGAATTAATAATATTCTATTTGCAATTTTCAGTTTAACTGCAATTAATAATCCTCTTTACGCAAGCACTCAACCAGATAATAACCTATCACAAATGAAGCAACCACCTAATATCGTATTGATCGTTGCTGATGACTTAGGTTGGTCTGACCTAAGTTCTTACGGTAGCGAAATAAAGACGCCAAATATTGATAACATAGCGTATGAAGGGATCCAATTTACAAGTTTCTACGCATCGGTCAGCTGTTCTCCAACACGAGCAATGTTGATGACAAGTGTCGACAACCATCAAGCTGGCATTGGCAATATGAGTGAGTTATTAACTGATGTTCAAAGAGGTAAACCGGGTTATGAAGGACATCTTAATAACCAAGTTGTGACCCTTCCAGAAGTACTTAAATATAACGGATACAATACTTATATGGCAGGAAAATGGCATCTTGGGCACAATAAAGAACATTGGCCCTATGCCCGTGGGTTTGAACGGTCTTTTAGTATGCTAAATGGTGGTGCTAGTCACTGGGATGATATGTATGGTCTGTTAGCAGACGTAGAAGAAAAAGCGACTTATGTTCGAGATAATAATGAATTAAAAACATTGCCGAAGAACTTCTATTCAACTACGGCATATACTGATGAAATAATAAAATATATTCGTGAGGGCCGTAAAAATGAAAAGCCTTTCTTCGCCTACCTCGCATTCACTGCTCCACATGATCCATTACATGTGCCAGAGCCATGGTTAAGTGAATATAAAGGATACTACGATGAGGGCTATCAATCGTTAAAAACAGCACGTATTAATAGTGATAAAAAGCTTGGACTGATTAATAACGAAGCTCCTAATGCAAAAATGCATCCGATGGTAACACCTTGGAATAAGCTAACTAAAGAACAGAAAAAAATAGAAACGAAGGCCATGGAGACCTATGCAGGAATGATCTCGAACATGGATTATAACGTAGGAAGACTAAAGGATTTCCTATCCGATATTAATGAGTATGATAATACAATATTTATATTTATGAGTGATAATGGTGCAAACCCATGGTACTCAGATGATTATCCTGTAAACAAAGGAAGTTCATTTATGGCCCAATTTGATAACAGTGCCAATAACATCGGGCATCCAATGTCTCATTATGCTTACGGAATAGGCTGGGCATCTGCCAGTAATGGTCCTCTAGATAGGTTTAAAATGACCGTTGGCGAAGGTGGAATAAGGGTTCCTTTACTTATTTCTGGTGCTGGAATTAACGAGTCCACTACTCCAAATAACAGTTTTATTTATGTAACAGATATTATGCCGACAGTTTTGGACTATGCCAATATAAAAAATACTGTTACTCATGGAAACGGGAAAGTATTAGGCATGCAAGGAAAATCAATACGATCACATCTTGAAGGAAAAGAAGAAATTATCCATCCAGAAAGTGATGTTTTTTGTGGAGAAATGGGCTTAAAAGGCAAATGGGCCAGATCGGGAGACTTTAAAGCAGCTATGCAGCCAAAACCATTTGGTGATGGAGTTTGGAAATTGTTTAATATATCTGACGACCCGGGTGAAACTATAGACATATCAAAAAAATATCCTAAGAAGTTACAGTTTCTGATGAAAGAATGGAATGCTTATGCTGAGCATGTCGGTGTTATCGAAGAGTAAATAATACTAACAGACATGGATGTCGCCTACGATTTGTAAAGTTGCCGAAATTTTGAATTACATCTGCACTTTGTACACATGCTCCCACATGTAGAAAAGTGAGTAATAGACCTAACTGAAACATACAGAGCGATGATTATTAGTCTTGCTTTAAACTCGGCAAGGTTAAACGTTTATTTATTCGCTTATCACAGTGAGTTTTCAAAGTATAATTAACAGAACTATCCATGAAAACGAAAATAATAATATGTCTTATGATGGATAGATGAGGTGTTATCTATCAATTACAAATAAGTTCATTGTTCTCAAAACGCTTCATTTTGTATAAATATTCTGTCTTGTCACTCTTAAACCAAGGCGATGAGTCAAACTTACACTCGCGCTATAACAGCGGTAAAGTTAGAAGCGGGTTACTAGGTATATTAGAATTAAATAATTAGCAGCCGTTGATTATTTCATACAAGTAACTAACGCATTTATAAAATAAAAACTTCCAGGAAATAAATAAATGCGAGGCTTAAACATTGAATAATAAAGAAATCGATTTAAATTTAATAAAAGTATTAATTCTCTTAGAGAAGCATCGAAACCTAAAACATGTCGCTTTAGAGCTAGGTAAAACTGAAAGCGCTGTAAGTAAATACCTCTCTAAATTACGAGAACAGTTAGACGACTATTTATTCATAAGAAGTAACCATGGCTTGATTCCTACATATAAATTAAAACTTATTTTGCCACAGCTAAAATCGGCTACTTCAATCATTGAAAGTGTATTATCTAAAGTGGGTGAAAACATTCCTAAGCCTTGCGTATCGATAGCTTTTCATCATGGAATACTTGAAAAGTATGGTTATGAACTGTATAAGGAATTAAAGGGGAAATTCCCAGAAAGTAAAATATCACTATTCCAATGGTCGAGTAACACGCTAGATGAAATCACCGCTGGCAATATCAACTTGGGAATCCACTTTTATGATGAAACAAGGTCGAAAACATTCAAGCAAAATAAGTTGTTTAATGATGAATTCGTCATATGCTATGCTTCTGAACAAAAGATGACAAGAAACGAAATATTAGATCGAGACTTTTGCATCTGTAAGTTTTATGGAGTAAATGATTACAAGATTGAAAACACCGATGTCATGTCACGTAAAAATTATTTACTAACTGAATTAAGTCATGTAGATAACTATACATTGCTTATTGAGATGTTAAAAAATAATGGTACCAATACAATATTACCATTATCCATTGTCCCAAAAAATGATTGCCAGTATATTTCTTTAGTCGATGAAGAAAAATATAACGTTGAAGTATGTTCTGTACATTTAGTTAGCGAGGAGAATAATCCTATGATCCATGACATTTTATTAGTATTTAATAGCTTCGTAAAAAACATCATGAAATTACCTATTTTAAAATAATCTTTGTTGTCTATGGCTACATTGCCCGCTAGGTTACATGTTCACTTGATATATATAAAAGACGGGACAGCCATATCTTTTGTGCTCTTCTACTTTGCCCTTGTTCAAAGTAGAAGGGCATCAAGAATGATGGCTTTGTTCGCTGCTTTTAGGATGTTTGATAGCCGTCAACTAGGTGCCTGGAATAATTCTTGGTCGGAGTTAGTTCGCTAGATTTAACCTAGGGAAGCCTCACTATGATGTTCCATTGACCCTATTTCCCGTTATAATACCCTACCGGTTATGTAACGCATTTAAGAGATATTAACAACACCATGGATATCAGAGGAACTTGTATCTCATCAACAGTAGATGAGCACGGCCCAATTTATGTTTACCAAACAAGGACCAGCCGGATTCTCAGTTTTGATGGACAAATCTATCAAAGTTGCATGAAACTAAATGACATTAATGGATTAAATCTCGGCTACACCCAGGCCATGATGGCGGGTTTATTTTTTATCCCCACAGTAAAAACAGCCACCATCATGGGGCTGGGTGCAGGCTCAATGGTAAAGAACCTGCTCAGTAGTTTCTCCGAGTTGAACGTACACGCGATTGAATACCGTGAAGCAGTGGCGCAGACCGCAAAAAAACATTTTCACTTACCCGACACAGATCGCCTCTTCATTCATATAGACGATGCAGTGAACTACATTAAAAACACCGACATAAAAAGCGATATTATCTTTTCAGATCTATACAACTCGGAAGGTATGGAACCGAAACAAGTACAATTATCCTACTTGCGTGATTGTAAAAATGCACTCAACAAACAAGGTGTCCTCGTGCTCAACATCTGGCATACGGCACTTGAATTACGAGAAGAGTTAGATGCATTACTCGCGCTCGAATTTGAAAACCGACTACTCAGTTTCGAAGTAGAAAGTGGAAACAGGATCGTACTCGCATTCAAAAACGACATCCCCTCGATAAAAAGAGAAGCACTACTGACTAAAGGTAAATTGTTGCAAGAGAAAATGAACATTCCAATGGAACGTTATGCCAAATTACTCTCTGACATCCTCTTTGACCTAGAGGACGGGGATTCCGACTGCTAGCGTTTGATGCCCCAAACGGAGAATGTTCTTTGCCGCATTAATATCACTATCATGCGATATGCCACACAATGCACAAGACCATTCTCTTATTCCAAGATCTGCTCAAGGACAAGATTGCCACCCATTGATTCCCTGAATGACAATCTGTCGCCCCCCTAACTGGTATTCATTCGTGGCCTGATGCGGAAGGCGGCGTGCGCCCTCCCATACTCGATTAGTTGCTGGCACTCTGCAGCATGGCACTCACGGCTTCCTTTGTGTCGATCACGTCGTTCGCTATGAAGCGAAAGTTCACCAGCGCGGCGGCGTAGCCATCGCCTTCAGGCACTATGGCGGCCGCGGTGGCATCTTTGACTACGGCAACTTCAAAGCCGCGCTCCATCATCTCGCGCATGTGGGATTCCACGCACAGGTTAGCCGACATTCCCGCCAAGATGACCTTGTCGATGCCGCGCTTGCGCAATTGCAGCAAGAGGTCATTGTTCTCGGGTCCATAAACCTTGTGCGGGCTAGAGATGACGGTCTTGCCATCATTGATATAGGGCTTGTACAAGGGTAAAAAGTCAGCCCCAGAGTTTTCGAACCCAGAGAGATCCAACTGCCCCTTGCGATCGAACATGCCGATGTCGTGCATCAACTTTTCTAGTGACCCTTCGAACTTCCACCCCTTGTCGGTCGGGAAATAGTAGTGCGGGGAGATAAACACGGGAATGCCTGATTTCTTGGCGGCCTTGAGGAGATTTTCTATGTTCTTTACCGTGTTGTTGTCGGTGACGCTCTTGCCGACCACGCCCCACGTGACCCCTTTGGGACTCAAGAAGTCATTCTGCGGATCTGTGATGACCAGCGCCGTATTCCCGAGTGATATTGTCATACTCGTCTCAGGCAAGCCAGCAGTGACGAGTGGCGCCATCCCCAGTAGCAACATAATTCCCAGAACACGTTTAAATATAGGCTTTATTAACGATTTCATCTCTATACCCTCCTTTACCTATGTCATTTGTATCGACATGGTTAAAAACGCAATGATGTAATAAATGATCAGGTATCCCCTGATAGTTAAACTTAATAGGGGTGTTCAAACGGCAAACACCCTTTAAATTGTAGGAACAATAAATGCCCTTTTCCAGAAAACTAAAAACTATCACAAATTCGATGGTTACTCGTGTCCCTAGTGTGTCGTAAATCAAACTTCACTTACTGAGCTAAATTAAGTGTTCACCCAATACAGAAAAAGTGTTCCCCCTGAACAGATAAAGTGTTCACCTTCTCCGGGATTTTCAATTACAAAAAATAAAATCAATAAAAACAGACTATTAAAATCTGGCGTAATTTATGCGGCTTTTATCACACCTGAAATTTGTGTTATTGAGGATGCAACTATGAATACCAAAATTATAATTGCGCTAGTTTTATCTATTTGTTTGGGTTTTTCATTAAATACTTTTGCAGAAAATCAAGGAGGAGGAAATAATGTAATGGTTCTGAACCTAATTGGGACTGGCAGTGGAGAAGTAAGGCCAGTACCTGATATTGACGGCGATGGGGAAGACGATACGGCTACTTGCTTCACCGTCGAGTTATTCAATGCTAAGAATGGACGTTGGCTTGGTCATGCCGACGATTGTTTATCAATGATTGTTAATAACGAGGGCAGTATCAACTTAGTTGGCACAACCTATTTCTATTTGCCTCAGGGTACCTTAATTACCAGAGGGGAAACTACTGTTCAACCCGTTACGACTGAGATCATGACTCCGGCCACTACCATGACGCATATAACAGGAGCCACCGGCACGGGAAATGCGATTTTAGCTGAAAGTTCTGGTCGTTTTATGGGCCAGACCGGCACTGTACGGCTTTCAGGAATGGTGGACATGTCAGATCTTGATAATGGGAATATCACCTTTGATTGCTTGTTTGTCATTGCACTAGATTAATCGATTTTTTTCTTACTATAAAAGAGAGGCTAACTGTAGTGGTCAACGTATAATCGCTCGGACTCATTTGGCGTCAGACCATCATTGTACTGATGTGGCCAGGCTTGATTGCAATAGTCAATGATGTGATCCAAGATGTTGGGGACGAGTGTTAACAAGATTGCCACCCATTTTTATGGACCGATACTCGAAGCCCCTTGTTCAAAGTAGAAGTGCACCACTCATTTCAGGCTCCAAGGAGTGAACACTGAGGACTCCTGTGTATCAGCCATCCTGAATCGTATGGGCATGTCTATACATGAAGAATGGTCCACTTACCCCATGCAGGCCAAAACGACGGCTTAATTCCACTAACGGCCCAGTGTTCTCAATCAGGCTAACGACAAGGGATATAATAGAATGCTATGATTATTGGTAACTATTTCCTAAAAATAATCACCTATGGCTCACAGTTCAAACCACACCATCTTCTGGCACGATTACGAGACCAACACGGTAAGACTCTAAATAACAACAGTTAAAATTTATCAGACATCGACATGATGCACATTACGATGCACATTTGTAATTGCAGCTATAGCTTGGTTATCTTGCGAATTTAGTTTCATGGATAGGATGTGATTAGTGCTCTTACTCGGTACCAGTGTGATTACCGAGGGAGACTGACGGATTAATTACCGTGGGACTTTGTCGTTTTACACTATCGATATTAGTCCATTAATATCACTTTCACTAAGGTGTTTTTTCTAATGCCT
>JAKVHY010000063.1 GCA_023284085.1 Shewanella benthica | reverse complement strand
GCCCTAGTTTTACTGCTTAGCGCCTGTGCCGGCGAATATAAATTTTCCAGTAACCTCAGCGGGGAGGCCATCGACGATTATTTCAAGGCATCGGATGTCACCGTCTATGATAATACTAGAGCACCGAACCTTCCTTATGAGATCATAGGTTTAGTCGAAGGCGAAACATGTCAGGAGCAAGCCAATGATGCTCCGGCTGCGATAAGCGAAGCACGCACACTTGCCCGCAGAGCCGCGGCAGATAAAGGCGCTAACGGTCTGGTTATCAAGAAGTGCCTGGTATTTGAAGAGCAAGGTCAGGGCTGTTTCAGCCGCGCCATCTGTATTGGCCAGGCAATAAAAACACCAGTAACAGACAAGCAGTAATCTGCTTAAATATTTAATCTCCACTTCAAAGTAGTCATCAATGAGTTTTAGCAGTCAAATTCAAGCCGTGGCGTACTGTCGTACGCCCTATAAACAAAAGTTTGGGATCCCCAGACAACCGGGACTCGTCAACGCCGCCCGCGGTTTTGTCGAACTCCAGGCCCCCTACAATGATATCGATACCGTCAGAGGCCTGGAACAATACTCTCATCTCTGGTTGGTATTTTGCTTCCATGAAAATCTCGCACAGGGATGGAAAACAACGGTTCGCCCTCCCCGCTTAGGCGGCAACGAAAAGCTGGGTGTGTTCGCGACTCGCTCCACCTTCCGCCCCAACGGCTTAGGTCAGTCGGTGGTAAGACTACATAAAATCCACCAGCGCAAAGGCTATCTGGCTTTAGAGATCTCGGGAATGGATCTCCTCGATGGCACGCCCATCATAGATATCAAACCCTATATCCCCTTCTCGGACTCAGTTCCTGATGCATTAGGCGGTATCGCCCATGAAGCGCCAAAACTGACCAAGGTAGAATTTAGTCAAGATGCTAAGCAGCAACTGGCAAGCTATACGGGACTCGAGCAATACCAGCAGCTAGAAGAGCTCATCATAGGTGTCCTTGCCCAAGACCCGCGTCCCGCCTATAAGAGAGCTAAGGCCGACCCTAAGGTCTATCAAGTCGCCCTCTATGACTTAGATATACTCTGGCGCGTTGTCGAAGTAGCTCATACTAAGAATAACGATAGTGTTAGTGAAGACACCATTATTGTGCAAGAGATTAAGACGGGGATCAGTGTTTAGCTGATGGCATCATCGATGACACAAGACGACTATCAAACCCAGCATAAGAAACGCATGGCCTACATGCCCTGGCTCTACTTCAATCTCAAGCCCAAGTTACGAGCTTGGGCCGAGCCTTGGCAGCAGGAAGTACAAGCCAAGTTGATAGCCTTAGAGACCATCAGCTTAGGTGATAATTGTTTCATCGCCCCTGAGGCAAACCTCTTTGCCGAGCCGAACCGAGGTATTACAGTCGGCAATTTATGCATGATCGCCGCCGACAGCTTCCTCCACGGCCCGATAATAATGGGCAATGAAGTCGCAATAAACCATGGTTGCTCTTTCGATGGCGGCAGCGCCGGCATCACCATAGGCTCTCAGACCCGCATCGCCAATAACGTCACCATCTATGCCTTCAACCATGGCATGGCTGCGGATACACCTATCTATCAGCAAAACTCCGAGTCTAAGGGTGTGATCATAGGCAAAGATGTCTGGATAGGTGCCCAAGCCGCCATCGTCGATGGCGTCACTATCGGCGACTGCGCCGTGATAGGCATGAATGCTACCGTCACTAAAGATGTGCCAGACTATGCCATCGTTGCCGGCAACCCAGCTAAGGTAATTGGAGATAGAAGGGATAAATGTTAGCACTAACTCTCACTGGAGTAGCCACTGGGATGACAGCGATCTGGGCTAGATTATTGCTGTATATAATATCGAATGGAGTCTGACCCCGTTGAGCCCTATGTGGTCGCATAGCGAGTAAACGCCCCCAGAAGTAGAGGCGTTTACTGAGCCCGGTTAACCTACCGCTGCCACGGCCTTGTCTTCCGTGGGCATACCTTGGCTTGGGTCATCATCATTGCCTATCATCTTCTTGATCAGCCGAGATGCGGCAAATGCAACGCCGACCATGACGACGGCCATGATGGTCAACAGCAGAAAGTAATCACCATACAAATTCTGCACTAGATCCTGAGTGATCTCCTGGCCCTTCTCTACCGCTATGGTGGTGGAGATCACCGCGCCAACCACGCCGCTCAGGGCCATGGCGACAGAGAATAGGCTGACCGAGAAGGCCTCTATACGTTTCGGCGCCACAGACAGGATAAAGGCGACGACCATGCTGCCGACAATCACTTCCGCTAACGCCAGGAAGAAATGAATCGCCAAGAATACTTCGGGCCGGATCACCACATCTGTGCCTACGGTCATGACCGCCAACGTCAAGATACCGAAGGCGATAGCGGTAAAGATAAAGGCAAATCCCACTTTGGTCGCTATGGTGAAGTGAATATTACGCTTCTCTAGGGCCGAAAATACCAGCGCGAGCAGTGGGCCTGCCACCATGCACCACATGGGGTTCATGGCCATGGATGCCTCGGGCGCTATCGGAATAATGCCAAACAAGTCGCCTCGCATTATGTTGATGGTGACTAAGGTCATAGAGGTCATCATCTGGCCGTAGTAGACGAAAAAAGCTATGGTCAGTAACACCATGATCAGTATCGCCCCCATCTTCATCGACTCATGCCTTTCCGCCTTTATCATCAAGGAGATAAAGTAGCCTATGGCCCCAAGACCTATGACATACACTATATTCTTGCCCACCTCCATGTTAGTGAACATGAAGAATACCAAGCCAATCATGGCTGCCGAACTGATCGTGAACAGTAGCCAGTTTTTGTTACTGACGGCTAGTCTGTCTATCTCTGAGCTGACCTCGAGCAGTGGCTTGCGGGTTATCAACATCAACACGAAGGCCAGCACGGCCATGATACTACATAGGATAAAACTGCCACTGAAGCCAATAATCAACACAATCAAGGGGAATAGATACTGGCTGAGGAAGGCGCCTATGTTGTTTATAGAGTAGTTAACCGCATAGCCTTTCTCGAAGGCTTCTTCACTGGCGAAGGTGCGCTTAAATAATGGCGAATAGGAGGGGAACATCAAGCCTCTGGCGTAACTGGCTAAGGCAATTCCCGCCAGGCTTAGGGGAACATTGAGTAACGTCGCCCCCAGCACCAGCATGGTATAACCAGCGGCAAAGCAGAGGAATGCCAAAGTCAGGGAACGATAGGCACCGAGAAACTTATCGGTTATAAAGCCACCGGCGATGGCGAACAGCGGTCCAATAGCGGAGAAGGCACCGACCACCATCATGGTATCCGCCTCGGAGTAACCCAGATCTTCCAGGAAGAAACGGGTCAATACCACCATGACACCGTAAAAAGACATGCCAAACATCATTTGGCACAACATCATCGAACTGTTCAGTCTATTCCACATAACATCCCACTTAATAAATGAACTCGTATTGGTAATACGTTGGCGGATCTTAACTCAAGCACTTCATCGAACCTGAGTGGCCAGTCGCAAAATATAATTTAATTTCATAAACGAATCTCATCGATAACGCCATCAGCTCAGTGATATCCCCCTCAATCAGACGTAAAAACCCGAGTATTGCTGCGCTAGCGTGCCGGCAACCCAACTAAGGTCATTGGGGATAGAAGGGAAAAGGTGTAGGTGTGTGTAGAGCAATTAAGTGACATGTCGGATAACTTAAATATCTTTTTAGGTTAAGTACACTGTATATGGGGTAAACCTCTAATAATGATTAAGAGTTATTGGCTAAAAATATTGAGGAACGGGGAAAAGACAACTATTTTTATCCATTATAAATTAGCAGGTTAGGTTATCTTGTTCCAGTCTCAGCCAATTTAAGGCTTCATCACGATTAGAATAAATCTTTAATTTCCATTCTACTGAACGGGGAACTGAAGATGTTAAGTATTCCGTACTGATTTTCGTAGAGCGAGTATATGCTACAACGACCATTGCATTGATTTCTTCTAATGTCGCTAAATTTACCTGTGCATCAACATCATATGTGTAGGCGTTTACTTTATTAATAAGTAGAGAAAAGGGACTGACTAAATGTGAAAGTAGAAATTCATGGTATTGCTTTACCATTGCTAACGTCATTTCAACATGCTCATTGCTTATTACCTCGGCAATAGAGTCACTAATGATGATTATTTTCGCGAATGAAGCTCATGTAAATTGATAAGTTTCTCCCTAAACTTAATTGATATTGCAGAAAATCTATACCAGGTATAAGAAGTCAGCTTGTTGGTTCAGGAGGTGCTGCTAATAATATGCACATACACCTGCGCCCCTGACCTCAGAGTCATTGTAGCCATTCATTACTCATCAACAACATACATAATGCCCTTGTTCAAAGTAGAAGTGCAGCGGCCTTTCGCCATCGGCATCTTCACCTTATTCACATTCGCGCCTTTGATGGATCCATACTGAGCCGTAGAGGGAAATGTTATCGCCGAATGTCTCGTCAACGGCCTTGACCACACCAGGATGAGCATCCGTATAATCATGACCCGATATTACCGGACAACCGGTAGAAACGGCCCAATCAATGTCCTTCCTCACGGATTCGTAGTCATGTCCTGCATCAATGAAAATCAAACTTGGTTTGAGGGTTGCGTTAGCCAAATAGAAATCCGCCGCATTACCATCAAAAACCTGGGTTGAACAATGTTCTAATGCGTAGCGAAGTGTGCGCATTGTAAACTGACGGTGCACCTCTGGAGGCAGAGAAAAAGGATTCCAAGTGAAATTTTCCACCGTAATAAGAATAACCCCAGTCCGCTTCATTGACGCGAGTAAATTCGTAGTGTGGCCAAAGAGCGCCCCTATTTCAACAATTGGACCTTTATACTTGCCTGATTGAACAACAGCATGTTTGATCCCCAGCTCATCATCCTCGGTGATCGAGCCCCACACCGACGTTTCGGTATTTTCGAAAAAATGTAAGTAGGATGTTAAAACAGGCTTTAGCTGTTTTCGATATTTTATGATTAAGTTGAGTTCTGATAGTTTTTGCAAAACGCCCATATTCGTATTCTCCTGCATGTGTGAAATACTTAATACTACTTCTTCAAAAACAGTGGCAAGCGATTGAATAAACAGATCACCCGCTTTTGAGCTGAACATCAACACCATCCCTAAGAGATATTCTAGTCCATCTAGAATTTTTCTTGATCCAGATCATTTGATGATTGAATCAGAAACAAAGGGTTCTTAGCTAAATGGTGAATTAAATTCAGGACTAGTTAACCCAATAAATAAATCGGTTCGTTGGAATCAGACTTGTTGGAAAATATCAGCTTACTTGTAAATACTGACAGAAATTAGATGTGTTAACTTAGCGACTTGACAACCTCCTAATTAAGATTTTCATTAAAGATTAATTATAATTAAAAATACTGTTAATTATGCTAGGGCGATTTCCTCCCTATAGAAAACATTCTACACTCCTTTCAAATAAACTTTTCTTAATTGTATTTTTAATACTTCTCGCAAGGTATTTTTTCATTTTATTGATCGACACGACATTTATTTTATAAAGATCTCTGTAGTTTATTGTGATTGTCAGTTGTAACTTACGCTAAAAATAAATTTCACTATAGGATATATAATGGCAAGCAAGTTATCATTCAAAGTAAAAATACTCTCTACCCTACTATTCATATTTATAGCTACCATTGTCACTTCATTATTAAGTGCTAACTACTATATCAGTAGCTATATTTTGGAAAGCGAAGAGAGGAACATTAATGCTCTGATGGGATTAGTAGATGCTCAGATAACCGAAAACCTTAACAGTAAGATACTCTTGGCTGAGAGCCTGAACCTAGAAGGTAACTCACTGAGTGACATCACAAAAAATAGTGGGTTCGCCTCGATAATCAGAGTCATTAACAACAGAGTGATTAGTGATAAAGGGCCTATCTCCGATGCAATTCAGGCTAAGAAGGTTAGAGGGCAGTTAACTCAAGCTACAGGTACAGAGTTAAGTAATATCTTCTATCATAATAAAACACCGTTATTAAGTATTACCATCCCAAAGGGGCTGGGTAACGGCAATATATTTTATATAGACCTAACCAAGATACAAAAACACCTATCACAAGTAAGCCTTAATGGGAAATACATTAAAATCAGCGATCCTCTGAACCAGGTCCTATATTCCAATAAGACCGATGGCGAGTTAATCCCATTTGTCCACAATCTTAATATTGGCAATAAAACCTGGACGCTCACCGCCTTTCTAGATAACGAGCGTATAGTAAATAATACAAATAGCTTAAGTAGAAACATTACACTAGCCTTATTTATTGCCTCTATTATTACTCTGTCTGTCAGCTTATTTATTATTAACGGCACATTTAAACACCTCAGTTCATTGCGTGATATTATTGTTGGCCTCTCCAGAGGCGATGCAGACTTGACTCTCCGTCTTGATGTATACAGTCAAGATGATCTCGGCAAGATTGCAGGAGGGATCAATAGTTTTATCGAAAATTTACAGAGAATGATGCTGGATGTGTCTCAGTCCAATCACGGGATACAGCTCGAAATTAACGAGCTAACAGATAAAACTGATTCAAATAAGGCCCTATTGAATGCACACACTCTAGAGACTGAGAAAGTCGTTACCGCCATCAATGAGATGAGCGCAACAGCAGAGTCTGTAGCACAAAACGGCGCAAGGGCTGCTGAATTTACTCAATCGACTAGCGATGAGGCTGAGCGTTCAAAAATCGTTGTCCAAGAGGCGACTGACAGCTTATCTCAACTGGCTCAGCAGGTCGATGGCATGGCGCTATCGATTGGAACCATGAGCCAAGACTTTGAAAAAATAGATGCCGTACTCAGAGTTATCGGTGAAATTGCCGAGCAGACCAACTTATTGGCACTCAATGCTGCGATTGAAGCGGCAAGAGCTGGTGAGCAGGGACGAGGCTTTGCGGTAGTTGCCGATGAAGTCAGGGCGTTAGCCGCTCGCACTCAGCAGAGCACCTCAGAGGTTGATAGGATGCTGAGCGATTTACGTTCAGCTACGAGAGTAGTGGTCTCCTCGATGGACTCCACCAAACAAAGCTGTAGCAAGACTGTAGACACCACCTCAAGGGTAATGACTTCCCTTGAAAATATGACCTCCTCAATCACTAAGATCAATGACCTAACTACAGAGATCGCATTTTCAGCAAAAGAGCAGAGTGTGGTAACAGAAGATGTAAATATCAATATGATTGAAATTCACGAGATGATCCGCCAACTGAGTAGTAATGCTGTTGATACGGTCGACAGCACACAGAGATTAATACAGGCTAATGTGCAGCTAAACCATGTTGTTGGAGAATTCAAACTCAACTAGAGACAAAATACTCACAATCCAAACGAAATGTAATACCCCTTCATTCCAAGGGCCAATAAACTTGGTGACATCAAATTCTCAGATGATAAAATGTCAGCCTATTTATTTCTGAACTGGATATCGGTAATGCGCGTAAGCAAGTACCTGCTTTCAACACAAAAAGAGACCCCTGCAGATGCAGAGGTGGTCAGTCATCAATTAATGTTACGTGCGGGCATGGTTCGCCGTAACGCATCGGGACTCTACAGCTGGTTACCGACGGGACTTAGAGTTCTGCGTAAGGTAGAGGCTATTGTCCGCGAAGAGATGAACAAGGCAGGTGCCGTTGAGATCTTAATGCCTATGGTTCAGCCGGCAGACCTTTGGATTGAAACGGGTCGTTGGGAGAAGTTTGGCCCCGAGTTGCTGCGCTTCCAGGATCGTCATAACCGTGACTTCGTATTGGGTCCGACCCACGAAGAGGTCATCACCGACATCATACGTAAAGAGATAAACTCCTATAAGCAGCTGCCTCTGACCCTGTATCAGATCCAGACCAAGTTCCGTGATGAGGTTCGTCCTCGTTTCGGTGTGATGCGTTCTCGCGAATTCCTGATGAAAGATGCTTACTCTTTCCATCTGGATCAAGAGTCTATGGATGTCACCTACGACGCCATGTTCCAGGCTTATAACAACATATTTGAGCGTATGGGCCTATCTTTCCGCCCGGTATTAGCTGACACAGGCTCTATCGGTGGCAGCATGTCCCATGAGTTCCACGTCTTGGCCGATAGCGGTGAAGACTTGATCGCCTACTCGACCGAGAGCGATTACGCCGCGAACATCGAAAAAGCAGAAGCGCCTATGCCTACGGATACCCGTGGAGCAGCGACCCAAGAGATGACTCTGGTCGATACGCCTAATGCTAAGACCATAGCCGAACTCGTCGAGCAACACGATATTGCCATCGAGAAAACAGTGAAGACCTTGATCGTTAAGGGCGCCACTAAAGAAGTACCTTTAGTGGCTATCGTGGTTCGTGGCGACCATGAGCTCAACGAAGTTAAGGCTGAAAAGATTGAAGCCGTACTGGCTCCGTTTGAATTTGCCGATGAAGCCGATATACGCAAGGCGATCGGTGCAGGACCGGGTTCTATTGGCCCTGTCGGCCTGAACATCCCTGTGTATATCGATCACAGCGTTAATGTGATGAGCGATTTTGGCGCCGGTGCAAACCAGGACGACAAGCACTATTTCGGTATCAACTGGGAGCGTGACCTTCCTCAAGCTGAAGCTTTCGATCTGCGTAATATCATCGAAGGCGAACCTAGTCCTTGTGGTCAAGGCACTATCGCCCTGCTTCGCGGTATCGAAGTGGGTCATATCTTCCAGCTAGGGACTAACTACTCTGAATCTATGCATGCCAATGTACTGGATAAAAATGGTAAGTCTAAGACTCTTCTTATGGGTTGTTATGGTGTGGGCGTGAGCCGTATCGTGGCGGCTGCGATTGAGCAGAACCATGACGATCGTGGCATCATCTGGCCGGCAGCCATAGCGCCGTTCAAGGTCGGCATACTGCCGATGAACATGCATAAGTCTCATCGCGTTAAAGATATTGCCGAGCAGCTGTATCAAGATCTGAATGATGCAGGCATCGAAGTCCTGTTTGACGATCGTAAAGAGCGTCCGGGCGTGATGTTTGCCGACATGGAACTTGTGGGTCTGCCACATGTTGTCGTTATCGGCGATCGCAATATCGATAATGGCGTGTTCGAGTATAAGAACCGTCGCACCGGTGAGAAGCAGGAGATCCCATTCGATCAGCTGCTCGACTTCCTTAAGTCTGCCGAGTAATAGCCAGTAATTAAACGACTAGCTTAACACCAGACGCGCACTCCGATGGAGGGCGCGTTTTTTTATGGAATCTTTGTAGAAAGCTGCCGAACAATTTTAATCCATTAATCTGCTTGATTTTCTTCCACATCAGAGGCTTTAATTAAACCAGAGACTTGTGAATGGAGAAGGCTTTGCCAGAAAAAACAGCGATAGTGCTCGGCGGCGGCGGTGCAAGGGCGGCATATCAGGTGGGCGTACTCAAGGCCATAGTGCAGTTTTACCCACGAAATCACGGCATTCCCTTCAAAATAATCTGCGGCACCTCTGCCGGGGCCATCAATGGTACCTCTATCGCCACTCATGCTTCCTGCTTTCATCTAGGGGTGCGTAAACTCGAATGGGTATGGCGTAATTTCCGCACTGAGAAGATCTATAAGTCTTCGGCCAGGGGAATTCTAGGGCACTTATGTAAGATGTTACTCATGAGCCTGCAAGATGACAGAATCAACACCAATGCCGGCAGCCTGTTTAACAGCGATCCCCTACGGGACATGCTCAATCAGCTTATCAACTTCATTCGCATCGACAGAAATATCGCCAGTGGTGCTCTCAACGCTCTGAGCATCGACGTCTCCTGCTATAACACATCGAGATCGGTTACCTTCTTCCAAGGCAGTCATGATATTGCTGACTGGCATAGGGACAGGCGCAGCGGCCAACGCACTCAGCTCAACACAGACCATCTACTCGCCAGTTCGGCTATCCCGCTAATCTTCCCCTCAATTAAGCTCAATCAGGGCTATTACGGCGATGGCTCAGTGCATCAACTTGCTCCCTTGAGCAGCCCAATTCATCTTGGGGCCAAGAAAATTTTGGTGATAAATTTAGAGAGCCCCCACAAACAGCAGCCCCAAGAGCTAGCCCATCACCCTAAGGCGGCGACGATTACCGGTCATCTGCTCGATACCATCTTCTCCGATACCTTAAATAGCGATCTGGAACGTCTGGAGCGGATCAACGCCACACTAGAATTGATCCCTAAGGAGAAGAGAGAGTCCCTGCCCCTGACAAAGATAGAAACCTTAGTCATCAAGCCCAGCGAAGACTTGAGTCAGCTGGCATCCTATTACTATAAGGAGATGCCAACCGCGGTAAAAGCTATGCTCAGGCCTATTGGCATAAAACAAGATACCGACTCGAGTATCGTCTCCTATCTGCTGTTCGAGCAGGCGTACTGCAGCGCCCTTATTGACTTAGGTTATCAGGATGCCATGTGTCAGATAGATGAGCTTCGTGACTTCTTCGGCATAACTAAGTAAAGAGCGAAGTAGAGAGCTAAAAAGCGATAAGCGATAAGCGATAAGCGATAAGCGATAAGCGATAAGCGATAAGCGATAAGCGATAAGCGATAAGCGATAAGCGATAAGCGATAAGCGATAAGCGATAAGCGA
>JAKVHY010000062.1 GCA_023284085.1 Shewanella benthica | reverse complement strand
AGTGTTAGCTGAAGTGGAAGACTGTTGATTTGAGAGCGTTTGTTGAATTGAGAACATTGATCACTCAGATATGTTCTTCATTGCCAGTTTCATCGAACAGCATCTGAGATTACATGCAGAACATCTTAGTGTTAGCTAAAGCTAAATGGTTTTTTGCTTTGATAATGCCATCGGGTTAACGACTCGATGGCATTTTTGTTTGTTTCTCGCTCTCTCGTCGTTCATTTATCGTACAAATCATCCCGTCTGGTCTCATTTCTGTTGGATACTGTTTTTATATACAGTATAGTGGGTCTATGTAGGAGGGGCTTTGAAAACTGATTTGAAGAAAATTATTCATATCGATATGGACTGCTATTTTGCCGCGGTCGAGATGCGCGACTTTCCAGAGTTAAGGGGCAAGCCCATAGCTGTGGGTGGGCGCAGTGATCGCCGCGGAGTGATCAGCACCTGTAACTATGAGGCGAGGGTCTTCGGCGTCCGTTCGGCCATGGCCTCGGGCTATGCACTAAAACTCTGTCCCGATCTGGTATTAGTACCTGGGCGCATGTCAGTTTACAAAGAGGTCTCGGTGCAGATCCGTGAAGTCTTTGCTCGCTATACCGACTTGATTGAACCCCTTTCTCTGGATGAAGCTTATTTGGATGTCACCGACTGCACTCAATGCCAGGGCTCGGCAACCTTGATAGCAGAAGCCATCAGGCAGGAGATCTTCGAGGTCACAGGCCTTACGGCTTCTGCTGGGATTGCGCCGGTTAAATTTCTTGCCAAGGTCGCCTCTGATCTGAATAAACCCAACGGACAATATGTGATTACCCCAGATATGATCTCCCCTTTCGTGAAAAGCTTACCCCTGACTAAGATCCCTGGTGTGGGCAAGGTGACGGGCAAGAAGCTTGAGGATATCGGCCTTAAAACCTGCGGCGATCTGCAGGACTATCCTAAATCGGCTCTGATCGAGCGTTTCGGCAAGTTTGGCGCAGTCTTGATTGAAAGGGCTCAGGGGATAGATGAACGTAGCATCTCGCCACACCGGGAGCGTAAATCTGTGGGGGTCGAGACGACGCTGGCGAAGGATATCTATACCCTGGATCAGTGTCATGGGGTGATGCCTCAGCTTATTCAGGAGTTGGCGGCGCGCATGACACGTAGCGCAAAAGATCGCAGCATCAATAAGCAAGTGGTTAAGCTTAAATTTAGTGATTTTAAACAGACCACCATAGAGCACCGAGCCGGTGAGATGTCGGTGAAGCTATTCTATGATTTGCTCGCACAAGCCCTGGAGCGTCAGCAGGGGAGAGGCATTCGTTTATTAGGAGTGTCGGTCGGTTTAGCGAGTCAGTCGGCGGTTAACATCAGAGCGGCAGACAATGAAGTGAGAGAGTCGCAGATGGACTTAGGTTTTTAAAGAAGGTTTTTAAAAGAAGTAGCTAGGTTCTAGATTCGAGTTCCTAGGATTTTAAGAAGAACCTAGGAACTCGACATCTTGTTTAATCTTTCTCTGGAATGCGTTCCAGAACTGCTAATAGCAGCTTGTAGTACTGGCCTACAGTCTCTATGAGGACCTTCTCATCAGGACTATGTGGGTAGCGGATAGTGGGACCAATCGATACCATGTCCATCTCAGGGTAAGGCTTCTTAAACAGCCCACACTCAAGACCCGCATGGATCACCATGATCACCGGCTTCTTGCTATAGATGTCGTCATAGGTTTCACGCACCAGGGCCATCACTGGTGAGCTGTTGTCTGGCTTCCATCCTGGGTAAGCACCGCTGAACTCTATCTCGACGCCGGCTAAATTTGTCAATGAGGTTAATACACTCTCAATTTCTTCACGGCCTGAATCTATCAATGAGCGAATTAAGCATAGAATCTCAACGCTCTGTGTTTCTGTGCTGATGACGCCGACATTTAATGAAGTCTCAGTAACACCTTCAACCTCATCACTCATGCGGATCACGCCATTTGGACAAGCATTGAGTAGGTCAACCAAAATATTCTGAGTATCTTCACTCATGACTTGCTTGGCCGCAGACGCTTCGGCTAGTTCGAGTACCATATCGGGATCGGCGATGGCTAGCTCTGCCCTTATGAGTACTTGAAACTCTTGGATTTGAGTCTCAAGTTTAGCGATATTTTCAGCGGGTAGCATAAAGCTGACACTGGCTTCACGGGGGATAGCGTTACGCAGAGAGCCACCGGTGAAGTTAGTTAATTCCAGTGCCAAGTCATCGGCATGGTTAAACAGGAAACGGGCCAGCAGCTTGTTGGCATTACCACGTCCAAGATGTATGTTCACACCCGAATGACCGCCTTTTAAACCCGATAGGGTCAAGGTGTATGTCGAGTTGCTCGACTCCGGGGCTTGCCACACCATAGGCACACTGATCTGGGCGTCGACACCTCCGGCACAACCCATGTAGATCTCGCCTTCTTGCTCAGAATCTGTGTTGATCAAGATCTCGGCATCCAGATAACCGGCTTCCAGGCCAAAAGCGCCCGTCATACCTGCCTCTTCATCTATGGTTAACAGCACTTCCAATGGGCCGTGGGGGATATCATCTGAGCCTAAAACAGCTAATGCCGACGCCATGCCAATGCCATTGTCAGAACCCAAAGTCGTGCCCTGAGCCTTAACCCAATCACCATCCACGTAGGGAATGATAGGATCTTTCTCAAAGTCATGAACCTTATCTGAGTTCTTCTGTGGCACCATGTCGATATGGGCTTGCAGGACCACGGTCTTACGGTTTTCCATGCCCGGCGTGGCAGGTTTCTTGATGATGAGGTTACCGACTTTATCTTCAACAACTGCAAGTTGCTTGTCTCTAGCCCAAGCTTGAATATGTTCGCTGAGCGCTTGCTCATGCTTAGAAGGATGCGGGATCGCACAGATCTGATCGAACCACTGCCAGAGTGCTTGAGGTTGTAGTTGGCTTATTGCTGTCACGGATAATTCCCCTTTAAAATACGACTTGGAGGCTAAATTTAACCGCATTCTATCACAGCTAAACGCCAAGGCTATCAGGCCAGAATTTTGCCTATGTAAAGGCTGATATACAAAGTTTCCAGCAATATTTTATAAGCACTTGGCATCGGCTTAACTTCGGTTATTATTACTAGCCAATAAATGCATTATAAAGTGCGTAAAATTATAAAATATGTGTTCTGTAATGACGCATTTAAAACAAGGTTTTATCTGCGATTTATAGAATCTAATGATACGATCTCACAAGCAGAAGGATGGTTCATGGCTCAGGTTAATTTTGTTGATGTACTCGATGATGATGCGATCTTCGAAGGCAGTGGTTGGGATGCTCTGGTTGTTGTGGCCACCGATATTAGTCAATCTGGTTTTGATGAGGTGACATTGTTGGCGGAGCACGGCGCTAAGGTCGACCAACGCGTAGGACAATCTCCGACGCTATTGTTTGCCCCAGGACTCGCTGGTGGCCGTTTGATCATCTCACCGGTGAAGAACAGTCAGGATGATTTTGAAGATGTGCGTATCTTTGCCGATGCGGCGAGAGCGGGCATTAAGCTAGCCAAAGATGCAGGTGCTATTCGTCCTTTACTGGTTGTCGCCAGCGACAGTGATGAGCGCTATCAATTTTCTACCCAAGTTGCCGCCTTATCCTGTGGTCAGGAGTTGTGGCAAACCCTGGAGAGACGTGAAGTCAGTGGTGATACACCAGCATTCGAGGCCATAGGCCTGTTTAATTCGACCCAAGCTAGCCAGAGTCTGAATGCCATAGAGGCTGGCAGAAACTTAGCCAGAGATTTGTGTGGCACAGAGCCGGAGCGTATGTCTGCAGCGGCCTTTGCCGATTACTGTGTTGCTGCCTATCAAGACTCGGGCCTCAAGGTTTGTGTCGTCGAAGACAGAGATGTATTGGAGCGGGATTACCCTCTGCTCAGTGCCGTAGGCCGCTCCTCATTTGCGGTTTCCAGACATCAACCCCGTGTGGTTAAGCTTGAGTATGTTGGCGGCGGTGAGATAGAGCATACGTACTTCTATGCGGGTAAAGGCGTTATCTATGATACTGGTGGCGCCGATATCAAGGTTGCCGGTGGCATGGCAGGTATGAGCCGAGATAAAGGTGGCGCGGCGGCTGTCGCTGGCCTGATGAAGACATTATCTATGCTTAAGCCAAAGGGCATTCGTGTGGTTGCCGAACTTGGCTTGGTGCGTAACAGCATAGGCAGCGAAGCCTTTGTTACCGATGAGATCATCACAAGTCATGCCGGCGTACGAGTCAGAATTGGCAATACCGATGCGGAAGGTCGTCTGGTACTGGCAGACCTGCTGTCACATCTGAGGATCAAAGCAGAAAAATCTGTTAAGCCAGAGCTGTTTTCGGTGGCGACATTAACTGGCCATGTGGTGCGCTGCTTCGGCGGATATACTGCCACCGTAGAAAATGCGGTGGCCAAGCAGGCGGGCGTGGCAGCCAGTATGGCCAACTTAGGTCTGGCCTGGGGCGAGCCTATCGAGCAGTCTGTGCTGCGCCGTGAAGATTTTGCTAAGATCGTCGATCCATCGGGCGCGGCGGATATACTCTCATCCAATAATGGACCGTCATCGGCCACGGCTCGTGGTCATCAGTATCCGGCAGCGTTTCTGTTAGAAGCATCGGGTCTAAGTGCTCATGGCCTTAGCTCTAATAAGCCAATGGCTTTCACTCATGTAGACATCGCAGGCAGCGCCACCGAAGGCCATCCGCATTACGGTAGCCCGACGGCCACGCCATTGGTGGGTCTATATAAGTATATGACTCAGGAATAATGGGTATCTATTATCGGTAACGGCTCGTGGTCATCAGTATCCGGCAGCGTTTCTGTTAGAAGCATCGGGTCTGAGTGCCCGTGGTGTTCATTCTGATATGCCTATGGCCTAATTCGAGAAATAGTCATGTAGACATCGCGGGCAGTGCCACGGTCGGCCATCCGCATTACGGTAGCCCGACGGCCACGCCATTGGTCGGCCTATATAAGTATATGACTCAAGCAGAAAAGTAAGAAGTATATAGGTGATTGACTATATAAAGGCTCATGGGAACCTATACTCATGAGCCTTTTTATTTGCAGCATAGGGTCTGAGTGTTCATGGCTACCCATAAACCTACTTATTAAGGCTTATCGTCGAGTGGCTTTTTCTTGTCATAAGTTTTCATTATGTAGCAAAAAATAGGCTTATAGATTTAAAACTCGTCATCTCGTTGTAAAATTACACGTTTTATCGTCATTTTAGCCTAATTATTAAGTTTTCTTAATCTAGATCAAATAACGATTGTAATAAAACTACATTTGTCTATAATGACTCCATTGATTAGGCAAACAGCCTCTTTCAATAAAGTCTATCCAGGAAGGATAATTCTCCAAGGAATCGAGCGACAGGTTGACTCTACCGTGTTTTATTTGCTTTTAAAGCCTTACCCGCTGACAACAAGTATGAATGGTTAGAGTAATTTAATTACAACTTTGTTAGGAGTGTTGACTATGTCTTATACTGGAATGCAGTACGTTTATTGGCAAAATACTTGGTTCTGTACCGAGGCTTTGCGTGGCGGCTTGTACCCGATGAGCTTCAAGGGCTAACCCTCCTTGTGGTATCAGTTTCAAGGGTTGACTGCCCTGTTATCTACTTCACTATTTTGAATATTGATTGATAACCATCTAGTTACCATCCATCAACCTTAATCCCTTTTGGGATCTTTAGACTCAAGAGGTTTGTTGTTAAGTTATTCAATTTAATGTTGAATATCTGAATGATAAGCCGGTGTAACTGTTAGCGCGGAAACTCTTTCCTTTCGGAACGCTTGAAATTAGTCGTTGCCTGCTCATTGAGCAGGCTTTTTTTTCGATATTTTTTAGTGAGCTTCTTACTCATTCAATGCTCAATTTTATACTTGTTCCTGTGACTCACTACTGGTTAATTTTCTGCTTCTCTACATTTTGTCTCTATTTATAGCTCCGATGTTCTTTTATTACATAAATAGGCTGTTTTTTGCTTTATTTAGGCTGAATTGAAATAAATCTTGTAATTTAATTACGTAATAGGTATAGTCTCTCTCGTTGGTTAGGCAATGATGCCTTCCACCTCTAAGTCTATCCAGGATGGATATCTCTCCAGGGAATCGAGCGACGAGTTGACTCTGAGGTATTGCGTTTAGATTAACGCCATACCAAGTTTGACTAGAGTATGTATTACAACTTTGTTTAGGAGTATTAATTATGTCTTATACCGGAATGCAACACACTTATTGGCACAGCGCTTGGTTTTGTACTGATGCTCTACGTGGTGGCTTATACCCGATGACTTTTAAGGGCTAACCTTCCTTAGAAGCTGATCTATAGAGAACAAAAGGGCTGACTGTCCCTTCTATCATCTAAGTTAACCCCTTGTGATAGCAAGCTAGTTACCATCTATCAACCCTTATCCCTTTGGGGATGTTATGACTCGAGTTGTATATTGATGATCGTTTTTGAGCGAGTCGATATGCCAGTGTAACTGTTAGCGCGGAAACTCTTTCCATTTGGAACACTTGAATTAGTCTTTGCCTGCTCATTGAGCAGGCTTTTTTTTGCCTTTTATTCTGCAGTTTTAACTGTTTATGGCGCAAGGTGGCGAATCCAATCCAGCCAACTTCAGCTTGAAGGCTTGTTGTCTTTCAGTGTTTGCCTCATCAGTGTTTGTCATTTAGCTGGATTTCGCTGACTATAAGCCTATTAGGATCACATGTTCCAACACTCATATTCAGGGATTGAGCGTCATGTTAGAAAAACTATTTAAACTCAAAGAGAACCATACATCGTTAAAACAGGAGGCGATGGCTGGGTTAACCACATTTCTGACCATGGCCTATATTATCTTCGTTAACCCTATGATGCTTGCCGATGCTGGCATGGATCATGGCGCCGTGTTCGTGGCTACATGTCTGGCCGCGGCTATTGGTTGTTTGATCATGGGAATCGTGGCTAATTATCCAATCGCCTTGGCTCCAGGCATGGGTCTCAATGCCTTCTTCACTTATACCGTGGTTGGCGAGATGGGTTACACCTGGGAGACGGCGCTTGGGGCGGTATTCTTATCGGGTATTTGTTTTCTGATCCTCTCTTTGGTGAGAATAAGAGAGTGGATAGTTAACAGTATTCCTATGTCCTTGAGGCTTGGCATCGCCGCGGGTATAGGCTTATTCCTCGCTCTGATTGGTTTGAAAAGCGCCGGGATAGTGGTAGCGAGCCCTACGACTCTGGTGACTATGGGAGATATCACCGCGTTTCCAGCCGTGATGGCGGCAGTGGGCTTCTTCTTGATCATCGCCATGGTGCAACGGGGGATGAAATCGGCTGTGGTGGTGAGTATTCTGTCCATTACCATTCTTGGGTTGCTGTTTGGCGACGTGCAATATACCGGGGTGCTTGCTATGCCTCCCTCCATCATGCCGACTTTTATGAAGATGGATCTTGCCAGTGTGCTTGATATCAGCATGTTATCAGTCGTATTCGCCTTTTTGTTTGTCGACCTGTTTGATACCTCTGGTACCTTAGTCGCCGTGGCCCAGCGAGGCGGATTCCTGGATGATAAGGGACGTCTGCCCAGGCTTAAACGTGCATTAACAGCCGATAGTACGGCCACCATAGCCGGGGCCATGTTAGGAACTTCGACAACGACCAGCTATATCGAGTCAACTGCAGGTGTCAGTGCTGGTGGCCGTACGGGCTTAACCGCTGTGGTGGTTGGTTTTCTTTTCTTACTCTCGCTATTTATCTCACCACTGGCCGGCATGGTGCCTGCTTATGCTACGGCTGGCACTCTGTTTTATGTGGCGATTCTGATGATGTCAGGCCTGATCCATGTGGAGTGGGAAGACTTGACCGAAGCCGCCCCCGTTGTCGTGGTCTGTATCTTGATGCCACTGACCTTTTCAATTGCGACAGGAATAGCCATGGGGTTTATTTCCTACGCGGTGATCAAGTTGATGAGTGGCCGTTATAAAGATCTCAGTGTCGGCGTAGTGGTGTTGGCCGTACTTTTTATCGCGAAATTTGTCTATGGCTAATTAGGGAGTCAGAGTCGAAACTAAAGTGAATATTGCATATTGATGATTAAAATTAATTGAAGGTCATACAATGTATGGCCTTTTTTTATGGCTTTTATTCACAATTAAATGGTTTTAACGCTTCTTTTTCCCAGCTGACTACCATTTGTCCTCAGGATTGGGTATAACGCTAAGTTCGGTTCTTTTTTTATAATGATAATGAATTTAAGTGAGATTGGTTACCGCCGCGTAGTGGTAAAATTGGGAACGAGTGTACTGACATCCGGCAGTAAGCAGCTAGATAAGGCACACATGGTTGAGTTAGCAAGGCAGATGGCGGCGCTGATGAAAGCGGGCGTCGAAGTCGTCTTGTGTACTTCGGGGGCGATCGCGGCAGGGCGAGAGCACTTAGGTTACCCCGAACTCCCCGATACGCTAGCCAATAAACAACTATTAGCGGCTGTGGGGCAGAGTCAGCTTATTCTAGCCTGGTCACAACTGTTTAGCATCTATGGCTTGCACGTGGGCCAGATGCTGCTCACTCGCGCTGATCTTCACGATCGGGAGCGCTACCTCAACGCCAGAGATACACTCAATGCACTGCTCGCTCATGGCATTATCCCCATCATCAATGAGAATGATGCGGTGGCGACCAATGAGATTAAGGTGGGGGATAACGATAACCTCTCGGCTAGAGCTGCGCTGCTTTGTGATGCAGACCTGCTTATCTTGTTAACGGATCAGCAGGGCTTATTCGATGCAGACCCCCGCTCAAATCCCGATGCCAAGCTTATCAAGCAAGTGGTCAATATCGATGACAGCCTGCGCCTGTTAGCGGGTGGCGCAGTGTCTGGTTTGGGAACGGGTGGCATGGCGACAAAACTGCAAGCGGCGGATATTGCCCGCCGGGCAGGCGTCGAGGTGGTTATCGCCTCGGGTCATCATCCAAAGGTGATACAAAAAGCTGTCTGTAAGGAACCCGTAGGCACTCATTTCACCCCGTTGAAAAATCCGCTGGAGAGCCGTAAGCAGTGGATTTTAGCGGGCCAGGCCACTAAAGGTAAACTGGTACTCGACCAAGGTGCTGTATTGGCGGTGACGCAGAAAGGACGAAGCTTACTCTCTAAAGGCATTATTGAAGTGCTGGGAGAGTTCGAACGTGGGGCTACTCTGCAGCTTATTGACCGTGACGGTAAAGAATATGCCAGAGGCATGAGCCGTTATAGCGCCAAAGATCTTATCAAAATAGCGGGGGAGCATTCAGATAATATCGAATCTCTGCTCGGCTATGATTATGGCGATGCCATCGTGCATCGCAACGATATGGTTGTTCTTTAAAACGATAATTAATGGATCTTCGCTAGCGGGTCCATCTGAACTATTTAGGATGAAGAGACGTGATAGACAATAACCTAGTAGATATACAGGCACTCGGTCAGCAAGCCAAACAGGCAAGTTATGCACTTGCGGGTCTAAATGGCCTGCAAAAAACGGCTTTGCTCGAAGCAATTGCGGCTAAGTTGAATGAAAAATGTGATGTTATTGTCGCTGCTAACGCAAAAGATGTAGCGGCTGCGAAAGAGAATGGCCTCAATGATGCTATGGTCGATCGTCTGTTACTGGATGAGCCCCGCCTCAAAGCCGTGATTGCAGATATCGATAACGTGATAAACCTGAGCGATCCCGTTGGTACCGAGCTCGACAGCCAGCTGCTGGACAATGGTCTGCGTTTATCCCGTCGTCGTGTCCCGCTTGGGGTCATAGGTGTGATCTACGAAGCGCGTCCCAATGTTACCGTCGATATAGCCGTCTTAGCGCTTAAGACGGGCAATGCCGTGATTCTGCGTGGCGGCAAGGAAACCTTGCGGTCGAATCTGGCCTTGAGCGAAGCCATTCGTGAGGCTGTGGTCGAGCAGGGATTACCCGCCGATGCGGTGCAGCTGATTAAAAGTCCAGATCGTAGCTTGGTATCGGCGCTGCTTAAACTGGATAAATATGTCGACATGATAGTGCCTCGCGGTGGTCCAAACCTGCAGCGTTTATGCGCCGAGCAGGCGACGATCCCGGTGATTTTGGGCGGCGTTGGCATCTGCCATCTCTACGCCGATAAAGATGCCGATATTGACAAGTCTATCCAAGTCATCGCCAATGCTAAGGTGCAGCGTCCTACCGTGTGTAATGCTCTGGATACGGCATTAATCCATCGAGATATCGCCGCAGAGATGTTACCCCAGCTGTATCAGACGCTTGCAGCTTTAGGTGTGAGTTTTTATGGCTGCGACAAGGCAATCGCTATTGCAGAAAATCAAGGGCTGACAATCGAAACTGCAACCGAAGAAACATATGCCCAAGAGTGGTTGTCTCTGACGTTAGGCATCAAGGTTGTCGATGATATGGATGGAGCGATAAGTCATATCAGAACCTATTCCAGTGGACACTCGGAAGGGATATTAACTGATAACATTCACGCCTCGGCTGAGTTTATCAATCAGGTGGACTCGGCAGCCGTTTACGTTAATGCCAGTACCCGCTTCACCGATGGCGGCCAGTTTGGCCTGGGGGCTGAGGTAGCGGTGAGCACCCAAAAACTCCATGCTCGTGGTCCCATGGGGCTGGAAGCCTTGACCACTTACAAGTGGATCGGAGTCGGTGAATATACATCTCGGAGTTGATGGCTTGAAATGAAGCAGGATTACATTTTTTGTTTTAGCTTCTGGCTGAGTTGGTATTGGGTGGTGTGTTTGAAAATTGTACCTTCAATTGTAATTTATAGCCTGCGGCTCGCTTATATGCAGATACTTCTGCGAGACGCCGCAAGCACTTCCCTGTGGGCTCTGCCAAAAAGTCCCTTTTTTGGAAGCTCGCAGCCGCATATATGGACCCATCCCGTTTGCAAGACATTTGATATCAATTTTGAGAAGAGTTCATTGCACCCATATATTCGGCCTGTTTATGAGGTTAA
>JAKVHY010000061.1 GCA_023284085.1 Shewanella benthica | reverse complement strand
AAAGCTTGAGAAACTTGCATAAAAAATCCGAGACCTAGAGATAGGACTCGGATTCTGAAGCATCTAGAAGATCAGTCAACCGATCGATAAATCACTAAATGATCAGCATTAGAGCAGCCGCTCTGCTTTTTTTTGCCTTGATGTTATACAATTAATCCCCTTAATATTGGTAGTAGTGAGCATTGCCCTAATTATGGAGACTAACAATGACCATGGAAACAGAAATACAAGGCGGCTGTTTGTGCGGTGCACTCAGATACAGCGTATCGGAAATGCCCTTCGATTCAGACCATTGCCACTGTCGCATGTGTCAGAAAAGCACGGGAGCCGTGGTAGGCAGCTGGATGGATTTTCTTGTCGAGCAAGTCACCTGGCTTTGCGGTAAACCCAGCGAATATGCTTCGTCAGACACCACCAGACGTGGGTTTTGCTCCACTTGCGGCACCAGCATCAGCTTTCGCGATACCGGACATCCGACATACTATACATTGAGCATTGCATCACTGGATGACCCTAACTTAGTAGCAGTTAAGTATCACATTCATACTGACAATCAACTGAAGTGGCTGACAATTGAGGATGATCTCCCAAGGTATAGTGGCTCTCGTAGCTAGCGCCGTTTAACTCTATCTTGAGTGCATTGATATTTGTGGGTAAATTAAAAACCAGTGCCTACACTAACGAGTATTACGAGAAAACCACCTCTTTTGTGTATTTTCTTTAAACTCATAAATGAAGCAAACCGTCGCCGTATCTTCTAACTAAAAGTGCCGCAGCACGATAACTACTGCGGCTTAAAGGCCTTAATCCAATCAAGAATTGACTAAGTTAGGCAGAGTGATCATTATTCATCGGCAGTCATGAGCTCTATATCGTTACTTGCTTGTGCTCCATGGATCTCAATAGCGACTTTGTACAAGGCTACTTCACCAGCTGCAGCCTTACTATCTAGATCAAGATCTGCGGCATAGAAGGCATACTCCCCCTCGTTCGCAGTCTCAGTTAACTCACCAGCACATTCATCATCAGAGCCAATATCGCATTTAAAACTTTGAGTTACATGCCAACGTTTCCACGCTTTGGGATTAGTTGAAGGCGATGCCAGATCGGGATAACCAAAATATGCAATATGGTAGTTACTTGCCTTAATAATCGCTTTATTCTCATCGTTACTAAGGGTAAATGTGAGTGCCCCTGTCGCAGCATCAAAGCTACTCAGGCTCATAACGATACTTGTAGCCTGATCGATATCTACGGCGTCGCTAACTACTGGCGGTACAACTACTGGCGGCTCAACTACTGGCGGCTCAGTAACATCATCACTACCACAACCAATCAAAATAATAGAGCTAATCAATAAGGAGGTCAGAAACTTGATTTTCATATCTTACTCCTTAATTAAAATGACCGGTATGGCAGGTTGTACATTCCATATCGGTTTTCACACTGGCCGCAGGGCCCATGGTCTCGCTGACACCATGACAAGATTGGCAAGCCTGCGCTTCTTCAGATGGCCTTGCTTCAGGTAGTGCAGAGATATCTTCACCGCCATAAGCCCGATTAAGCAGTTCGACAATATGATAAGCCAAACTGGCAGAGAGTCGCTTACAACGCTCACCTTTCTTAGCAAATGGTTTTCCAGATGCTGCAGACCAGTTACTGATAGAAGAGTGACATAGTGGGCTGTTAGCAATAGAAGAGCTACCAACCTCTAAGGTTTTTTCTGCGGTAGAACCAATGCCAGTTATAAATTCAGCGGATGAGAGTGGTAAGTCTTGGGTTTCGTAGTAACGAAATGAGGCGCCTATGATAGCGTCATTCTGTCCATTAATATCATCTAAGATATTAATCAACATACCCGCAGCATTCAGATTCCCGCAAAGAGTGCCTTGACCAACGACTCCCGCCCAACCATAACCAGCTAATGCAGTGGGAATAGCTGCGAACTTATCTACATCGATGCTATTAGATTGTGCCAGCATAGTGATAATGGAGTGAAACACTTGATGCATACAACCACCACCAGTTTCATAGGCTAGCTTAGCAGTCTTCATCGCATCTAAAGGCACATACTTTAGCTTTTCTCCTATTTCTAAACGATAGTTACCATCAGCATCCGTGGCGGCAAATGCTGAAGTTCCCATAAGTGCTACACCTGCAGCTGCGGTGCTTAATCCAATTATTTTTGTCAGTGCCTGACGTCTATCAATGCTCATAATCATCACCCTATATCAATCTTTATTGTATGTTATTCATAAACCTTGAGGCTTATTGCGGTTAGTTAGCGAGTTCAAATATGGATAGCTACTCGATGTGCTCACTTTAAGAAATAGAAAAATAAATTATGTGATTTAGCGCTAATAAAAGTGATGCTGAAAAATGGCATTAATAGCGAGAGCACATCATCACTGTTGATGAGCAAACAGGCTCTAAAACCGCAACATTAATGATCTAAGTCACTAGATTTGCGCTATTTATTGATATTAATGTCATTTTATCGCTCAGTAAGGGAAGATTTAGCTTATGAATACGTGTGATTAATCTCTCAATTTAATACCGCGGCAACCATTTACCCCTCATTTTTGTAAGGATTAAATGACTAAGATATCAGGATCACAGATTTAATTAGATTTACTGCATAGACTCTGATTATCAGTATTTTTCTTAAGGCGGCTTCAATGCAATTAGGGCATTGCAGGTTTGATGTAGGCAAAGGTGAACTCACCAATCTAGAAAGTGGAAATGTTTGGCACCTTCCGCGAGCCGAATTACAAGTAATCAGCTTATTAGTCGATTACCAAGGAAAAGTTGTCGCAAAAGCATTATTAAGATCTGGTAATGGTGAGCAACCAGTACTGAGCGATTCTTCAGTCGCCAGAGCCGTTTTTACCCTACGTTCATTTTTAGGACCCCAGTATGAGCCTCTTATAGAAACAGTAAAAGGCCAGGGATATTTACTGCGACATCACCGCTGCCGTAAGAATAGCCATTCCAACCCCAATAAAATCAACAGGCATATGCCCAAACTTATCGCCCTTTTAACGATAAGCCTGGTTCTAGCCATTGGGTCCTATTTAGGGCTAATTGCATTATCGGGCAATGTGATACCTCCCCCACCACCGCTAAAGGTCAGTACAATCGAACTAACATCTGGTCAAGTAATAAAAGTCCTTCTTTATGCCCACTCCAAGACGAACAACACGCTGTTGCTCGAGCAAGAGCTTCATATGCTGCAAAGTCTGAGTCATTGCCCTTCCAGCACTTGGAAGCGTATTTACCTTTCACTATCCCATGACAAGCAGGTATTAAATATCACTATGCGCGGTGAACAACTTGGCCAGTCAATCATTAGAAATCTGAAGATCAGTGACCTACGCCAACCCAAGCAATTTATAAGCAAAGAATGGGTACAAAACGTTGACATCTGTGGCTAGGTTTAGTTTAAGAAATATTCAATTTAAATTTCACAAGAATGGGCAGAAAGAAAAAATGACGAAAGCATGCCGCTGGGCTATCAATATCACTATTTTAGCTCTTTTGCTGGGTTGCATTGGTGTGATCTATAAACTCACATCGAAAACTCCAAGTTTTATGTTCAATTGCAGCTCAGAGTTATTCAACCATCAACAAGCCAAACAAGATATTAATCACTATTTGCTCGTCGACCTACTCTCCAAAGAGGGGCTAGTCCAAATCAATTACCGGTATTTTAACCTCGATGGTAGCTTAGCAGGCACGCTGTCGATGCAAGGGGTGGTTAACAGTGTCGATACCGACAATATGATCTACGATATCTCGGTTAAAACTAAGCAAGAAACGCCCCTTACTGGTAACAAGCAGACACCTGAGCACTATAAATACCTATCCTATGTAAGCAGCTTAAATCTAAATAAGAAAGGCATGCACAATCTTAGTATTCAGGTATTAGAGCGCGATGAAACTAAAGATTTTGCAGTGGTTCTGTTTCAACCCAGTAATACGGTTTGTGGCTGCAGACTCGTGCATAAATAATTAAACTCACTGATCATTTTTATTCATGCTCGCCCCGATCAGGCTCATGGGTTTAGTATCGGCTTACTCCCACAACTCTTAGATATTATTGCATTCTACTCGCTGACTTTCTCAACGACTCCGTCATATTGCTTATTGTTATCTAGCTGTTAGTATTAAATTCGGTAAAATAACTAGAATAAGATGCTGATTATATGAAAATTACTACAGGTCATTGGCTGCTTAACACGACCATTCTATTGAGCTTATCGGCTCCTTTAAGCGCGGCAGATATTGGAGCCGTTAGGCACACCACAATTATCAAAAACCTGAATGGCTATACGCTCAGCCAAGGTGAATTAGTAACGTTTAGTGCCATTCAGTTTACCGATAACAAAATAGATAAACTCTTCACCACTAAGGTCCCAGATCAGCTAGCGAAAGAGATACTTGTTATCGATGCGGCTGGCAAAACTATGCTGCCTGGACTCATCGATGCTCATGGTCATGTTTTAGGTTCGGGCTTGAACTTGATGCGAACTAATCTTCGTGGCAGCCAGTCTGAAGTTGAAGCCGTAACACGCACAATTGAGTTTCGCAAACTCAACCCGGAACTTAGCTGGATACAGGGCCGAGGATGGAATCAAGTGCTGTGGCCAAGTAAAATTTTCCCGACGGCTGCGACATTAGACAAACATTTCCCTAATACCCCCGTATGGCTTAGACGCGTCGATGGGCATGCCGGCTGGGCCAATACTGCGGCAATGAAACTCGCGGGAATTAATAATGATACTCAAGCGCCCGAGGGCGGTGAAATAATTCGCACTAAAACAGGTGAGCCAAGTGGGGTGTTTATCGATAACGCCATGTCACTGATTAGCAAATCGATTCCAGATCTTAGTGTGACTGAGCAAGAAACCGTACTCAAAACGGCTATGACAGATCTGGCCAGGCTCGGCCTGACCAGCGTACACGACGCTGGTGTGGGTAGCGATACCATTACCGCCTACAAGAACCTAGCCAATAAAAATGAAATGCCAGTGCGAGTCTACGGTATGGTTGCCGCGGGTGATCTACATTTTTCCGCCATCATGGCCAAAGGGCCCTACCATCACGCCTCTGGTATGCTGGATTTCAGCAGTGTTAAAATCTCATCTGACGGTGCATTAGGCAGCCGCGGCGCAGCACTCATCGAGGACTATTCAGACCTGCACGGCCACAAAGGCCTATTGTTACATAGCAATAAGCAACTTAAAAATTACATGCTAACTGCCATGCAAGCCGGATTTCAGGTCAATACTCACGCTATTGGCGATCATGCTAACAAGCTAGTATTAGACGCCTATGAAGACTTGATACAAGAGACAAATACTAAGGCCCTCAGACATAGAGTCGAGCACGCTCAGATATTGCGTCTTGTAGATATTCCACGTTTTGCCGAACTAGGCGTTGTGGCATCGATGCAAGCGACTCATGCCACCAGTGATAAAAATATGGCAGAAGATAGGGTCGGTCCCAAGCGTATCGAGGGCGCCTATGCCTGGCACAAGCTACTGCAAGCCAATGCAGTTATAGCCGCTGGCTCCGACTTCCCGGTGGAGTCTGCCAACCCCTTCTTTGGCTTGCATGCATCTTTGACTCGCCAGGATCACAACAACCAGCCCGCTAACGGTTGGTACCCCGATGAGAAGATGACCGTGACACAAGCGCTCAATAGCTTCACGGTTGCAGCTGCTTATTCGGCGCATCAGGAACACAATATCGGCCAGCTGGCTCCCGGAATGACAGCCGACTTTATTCTTATCGACCAAGATCTGGTTGAAGGCAACCCACAGACGATATGGCAGACCCAAGTGTTAGAGACCTGGATTAATGGAATTAAGGTGTTTGATATAGCATCAAAACCAACAAACAATCTATAACTATGCTTTATTGACCCAAAGGAGCTCAATGAGCTCAATGAGCTCCTTTGGGTCATGATAAGTCCACATACATTCCGACCTAACGTCAGCTCCCAACTTCAGTCATAATCTCGAGCGCTATTATCCTGCTCTATAATTATTCTCAATTCGTCGAATTAAATTGTCGATTGTCGGGTCTTATTGCAGCGTTTGCAGTACAGAATAAAAAACAGGAATAATTTATGACTCAAGTACACGATGTTAAATCAACTAATGCTATCAACATCATTATGGCAGTCGCCCTGGTATTGATAACAATATTAATCTCTGCCGCAGTCCAAGCAGGTGATACCAAAAAACTCACCCAAGAGGCTGAACGAGAAGAGACACTAAAAGGCTAACATAACGGTCAGGTCATGTTAGTAAATGGTCAATCTAAGGCATGGGAAGCAACGAGCCAACAATGGCTTAATCTGGATAGCTTCTGGCACAACTGGGCATATAACCGCGGCGGTATAACCTGGGGACGCAGTAAAGATTACCCCCCTTATGAACAAATAAATGAACAAGACACGCTACTCATAGAGCTAGAGAGTGGCACCTGCATGATGGAGTTCTGGCACTCACGATGGAGACGCGCCAACGATGTTCGTCGCTGGGACGATGCCTTCAACACGTATTCTGCCTGCAATAAAGTGTTCGACTAAGTGGGTTAGCCGCAGTCACCTTAAAGTAGGGTTATTACAATTTATTAATTTGATAATGGTGCCCCAAAACTTACGGCTAAAGTTCCGAGGCAAGCTTAAAATTTCATTAGTCTTGTTGATTGAACTGTTTCCAAACGAAGTGACAAACTATCAGGCAACAAAAAAGGGAATGAACCTAAATCCACTCCCTTCAAATTTAACTAGCAACGATCAGCATCTATAAATCTAATGTCTTTTTCCGAGATCCTCCGAACTAGAATCTCGAACCTATTACCTTAGATGAGAGCCTATCTCATCTCCCATGCACGATACATGCGACCTTTAAGCTTGCCGTTGACTATTTTATGCAGAGCACGCTTAGCGACTTTGCGGTCAACGGCTACGTATGAACGAAATTCGGTGATCTTTATCTTGCCGACTTCTGAGCCCTGAATCCCATCTTCACCCGTTAGTGCTCCAAGAATATCGCCGGGACGAACCTTGTTCTTCTTGCCGCCTTCGATCTGTAGGGTAACCATTCTAGGCTGAGTCGGGAAGGTGTCTAATAGATTCTCTGGTGGTAAACCTTCACTAACAATATCACGCTCCAGATACTCTTCTAGTAACTTGATCTTGTAGTCATCATCATGGGTATAGAAGGTAAAGGCCGTGCCCTTGCTGCCAGCGCGGCCGGTACGACCTATGCGGTGAATATGCACTTCGGTATCGAAGGCAAATTCGTAGTTAATCACCATATCCAATGCTTCAATGTCCAAGCCGCGAGCGGCGACATCTGTTGCCACCATGACAGAGGCACTCTTGTTGGCGAACTGCATCAAGGTGATATCTCTGTCTCTCTGCTCCAGATCACCATGGAGTGCCACTACGCTGAAGCCATCATTGGCTAGTGTGGCGGCCACTTCTTTGGTTTCACGCTTGGTATTACAGAAAACTACCGCACTATCTGGGCGGTGCTGCAGCAGCAATAAGCGCAATGCTTTTTGGCGATCCTTATTGCTGTCGATCTGATAGAAGTGCTGAACGATACTGCTGCTATCGTGGGTTGATGCTACCTTGACCATCACAGGCTCGAACATGATCTGTTCTGCTACCTTTTGGATCTGCTTAGGGAATGTGGCGCTAAACAATAAGGTCTGACGTTCACGTGGCATCTCGGCCATGATGTAGTCCAGATCTGGCAAGAAGCCCATTTCCAACATACGATCGGCTTCGTCAAGTACTAAGGTGTTGACGTTTTCCAGGTTTAAAAGGTCACGTGACAGGTGATCTATAATACGACCCGGCGTACCCACTATGATATGGGCTCCATGCTCGAGTGAGCCAATCTGCGGCCCCATAGGAACACCACCACATAAGGTCAGCACCTTGATATTGTGAATACCACGAGCCAGAGTACGGATCTCTTTAGCTACCTGATCGGCTAGCTCACGAGTCGGACACAAAACCAGCGACTGAATGCGAAAACGCTTCACATCTAACTTATTCAATAAACCTAAGCCGAATGCTGCGGTTTTACCCGAGCCAGTTTTCCCTTGGCCAATCACATCTTCACCGTTCAAGATAGCCGGTAAACTTTGCGCCTGAATGGATGTCATAGAGTCATAACCCATGGTCTTAAGGTTATCAATTAACTCAGGTTTCAAGGTCAATGTCGAAAATGACATATTTGTGTCTGCTTTGGGGGTAACTTGGCTCAAGGTCTATTCCTATTTTTATCACGACGACAAGCTCGTCATGAAAGCGACTATCAATAATAAACCACTGATATGCCGCTGAGATAAATCGAGTTTATTAGGCTAAATATCATCCCGTGAAATCGATGATAATCTGGCTTAATAATAATGGGCGGAGTATAGCAAGTATTGAAATAACTTGCTCGTATCACTGGCATCATACCTAGGCCCAATCACTCATTATCGGTCAAGATACTGGGTTGAAAACGGGATTATCCAAGCGGGTTTATTCAATCCGCTCTCCTCTGAGCGTCATGGCTATTCTCTCTATCCACCATTGGTTGCGCCCTGGCATCATCCATAACTCTCTATCTATAACTCTCTATATAACTCTCTATCTATATTGAACAGGCTGCTGAGTGATTAGCAGCTATCCAAGCAAATTTATTCAATCAGCTCTCCTTTGAGCGTCAAGGCTATTCTCTCTACCCACCATTGGTTGCATCCTAGCATCATCCATAACTCTCTATCTATATGAACAGGCTGCTGATTATCCAAGCAAATTTATTCAATCAGCTCTCCTCTGAGCGTCAAGGCTATTCTCTCTACCCACCAATCGATCGCGTCTCTGGCATCATCAGTGGAGTCAATCATGGTACTAAAATCCTTAGAGCCTGCTTTTCTGTCAATAACCGCGACGATAGGATCGCCGCTATTGGCATCACTAATCATCATTTCTATGGTGGCACTACCAACATTGGTGTGCTCTCCTGTCACCACTTTAGCTATAGTCGATATCCCGAGTCCGATTGGAAATATGCTGCTCGTAACCGCCAGAATAGGATTGGGTGTCTCTATATTTGTCAGCGCGATACTGATCCTTAATGTCTTCTCCCTCGGTGTTTCCACTATCTCAAAACGGGCCGACGCTTTTTGTTTTATTTTTTCGAGTAGATAATCAGATATTTCGACAATCTCCTGTTCAGATAAATTATCGTATCGAGTCTTATCACTCAAGACTAACCAGACCCGGTCAAGGATCACGCTATCGTACTGCTGAAGTATTTCATTAAAATCTTTGATGCTCTCGATACCCGGCTTGGACCAAATAAGATCTATGCCACCTTCAGGCCCTGCTCTAAAATCATCAAAGCTACTAAACATTTGTGATTGACGATAATCTTGAATGACACCGCATCCACTTAATAGCAATACAAGCACAGCCACTACAACTCGATAAAATTTCATATTCACCCAACTAAAAAACCAGAAAGACTACACATGTGAGTAGTCACATTGACTCGCGAGGATACTCCATGAAAAGGCTTAGGTATAGAGGGAGATATGGATCTACTTAAAATATTTTAGGAAATTGTGAGTTTGATGAGACTCTATCATTAATATTATTGTTATCCAGATCTTGAGTAAGTATTACAAGTTAATGACTAGATATAGCAAGTGCGATTAATAACACATCTATTCTATGTCACTTTATTCTCTGCTAGATGAATACATCATTTTGAGCACGGAGCAACTTATGTGTTATTGCAATGCTATACAGCTTTATTTGCCGATTACACAAAGGAAAGTCATAGCTTTATTGATCGAGTGTTAAGCCATCAAAATTGTATATAGGAATTATAAACTGAACCATTAAACTAGTTCTTGGGAAACAAGGTTAGTCCATGGTAATTTTCCGCGACTCGTGAGCATGATGATGCTTAATGCCGTGGAATTCATAGTTAATTACAGACCTAAATATTGGGTTTATGGCTGCCATCAGCTATACGCTCTAGATCCCACTGTTGATAAAAACAACAAAAAGTCATCGACATCATAAAACACATCCACTAAATTATTCATCTGCACTGCCTGTGATTAAATCTATTTTGCTCAAAACCGCTAATCACCAAGGTGGCTTTTAGTTCAATTTCTTCCCCCGAATTCAGATTGAATTGAGTTATTATCCATTTCTTAAATATTTTTAAAAATGGTAATTCTCATGACTAAACCAAATATCACTAAACAGCAGCTTCTCAATGTAATTAAAACCTGGGGAGAGCAGAAGATAAACTCAGAGCAACTTCAGGGCTGGATGGTAACTAACTACGATCCTGATGATAATGATATTGGTCTCGGTGAACCAGAGTGGACTCAAGAGGCGATGAACATAGTTATGAATGAATACGAAATCGCTAAACAAGAAAAATTTCGCCTAGATAAATACCATCTAGCCATAGACTTCATCACTGCCGATGAGTCTAGATTTAACCAAACCAGACATCTATTTCTGCATGAAGGGTTCAGTGATTAAGGAAAGTTATAACAATAGGACCAAATCCTTCGGCGCTTTATTAAAACCAGTCTAAATAACATATAAGTATATTAATCTCATATGCTTATAGCAGCATAGGAGAGCTTGAAATGTTGAAACTGAATATCCGCCGCAAGGTAGTGCTCACTACTTTGGTCTCTGTCGTTCTGTCTATATTGATAATCAGTGTCTACTCACTCAGTAGTAGTCACTCGATAATCTTAGAGATCACCTTAGACAGGGAACTCCCGGCTGTCCTTGGAGAGGTCGCTAATGACATAGACGCCCAGTTGCTGATGCCAATTACTATTGCAAAAGTCATGGCCAACAACGTCGATTACCAGGATGTAATTAGCTCAGGTGACAAGGCTGATAATCATCAAAAAATCATACGTTACCTGAAAAATATTAAACAGAATTTCGACACAATCACAGCCTTTCTAGTCTCATCCGAGAGTGGACGTTACTTCACCCCAAATGGATTATTTAAGACCATCTCTCAATCTGATCCTAAGGATCTGTGGTTTTATAATTTTATGGCCAGTGGCAAAGATTACGAACTGACTTTAGATATCGATGAAAGTAATCAGATCCCAACCCTCTTCATCAATTACCTAATGAGAGTCGACGGTAGACCCAGCGCAGTAACTGGGGTTGGGTTATCCTTGGCTAGCTTAGCTACCAGCATTAAACAATACAAGATAGGGACTAATGGCATCGTCTTCCTCACCGATGAGCAAGGAATAATAAAGCTACATCCGGACACCGGTAACATTGGCAAAAATATCATGAGCCTGGGAGATATTGACTCTGGTTCACTCCTACAAAAACAAGAATTCTCAACCACGGAATATCAAGATGCCGGCACAGATATGTTAGTTGCCAGTCGCTACTTACCGGAAATTGGCTGGTATCTTGTTGCACAAGTGCCCAGTGATGAGATTTTTGGCGCCTTGAATCGAGCCACCAAATCTGTGGCTGTGATGGGGCTAGTTATCGCTATCCTATTCATGATCATCAGTGCTTGGTTAATCAATCGCTTAATCTCCCCCTTCGGTGAACTAGCTAACATGCTGGCAGCGATAGGAGACGGTGAAGGAGACCTCACTTTACGCTTGGATGACTCTAGGCATGATGAAGTAGGTGACATGGCTAGGAGCTACAACAAATTTGTCAGCTACCTGAGTAGCACCCTAAGGAGTGTATCAGCAACGGGACATGACTTGTATGAGGCCGTTGAGAGGATAGATAACCAAGCCAAACACATGGAGGGAGACATCAAAGATCAAGTCAGTAAAATAGAACAGATTGCCACTGCAATTCACGAAATGGGGATGACAGCAGAGGAGATTGCCGGCAGCGCAAATAACGCGGCAGAAAATGCACAAATAGCCGAAGAGGCTGTCGTACAAGGCAACAGGTCGGTACAGAAAACGATTTCAAGCGTCTCTACCATGAGTGAGCAATTACTCAACACCAGCCGAACCATCAGCCAGCTCGCCGAAGATGCTAATTCAATCGATACAGTGCTGGAAGTTATCCGTGCCGTATCAGAACAAACTAACCTACTCGCCCTCAATGCAGCTATCGAAGCCGCTAGAGCAGGTGAGCAAGGCAGAGGCTTTGCCGTAGTTGCAGATGAAGTCAGGACTCTGGCTTCACGAAGCCACGCATCCACTGAAGAGATAAAAGGCATTATCGAGAAGCTACAAGCCAAGACACATGATGCGGTAGAGGCTATCGAAAGAAGCACAGAGCTAAGCAATAATAGTCAGGCTGAGGCGACTATTTCTGGTGAACACCTACAAAGTATCTCAAAAAATATCAAGGTGATGAACGAGATGAGTATCCAGATCGCCACGGCCACCGGGGAACAATCAAACGTAGTTGGTGAGATAAATCCACATGTCACCGCAATCGCAGATATTTCCAGCACCAGCAGCCAAGCCGTCCAGCAAACATCATTAGACTGTAGCGGCCTGAGAGATATGGCTGTTCAACTCAACGAACTGGTAGCCAAGTTCAAGATATAGGGCTCTAAGCTCAGCAAGAATATCAGCCACCCAATTCTAGTGGTGGCTTTTTCCTTTCAGATAAAGACTTACCCTCATATTCGAATACACATGAGATTTACCCTAGCCCAAACATAGAGGGCCGATAAGGATGCTTTGGATGTGCTGTATTCAAATGCTTTGTAGCGAGAAGCAATGCAATCGCTGAACTGGGAAAGACACATTTTAACCTGCTCTCAAACTGTCGTAGCGCCGCTGGAGAGCCTGCTCAGCGGCGCGGCGACCGCCATGGATGGCGGAAGTGTCGATATTGAAGGAGCATTTATCGACCGACATCGGGGGTAGGCCCTTCGCGGAGCGTATATACGTAGAACAAAGAGCGAAGGCGCCTTCCAATGGCCCGGCTTCGGATATGCCGCCAAGGATGGCGGTAAGTAGAATAACGCAGGAGCCGTTATCGAAATCCTCCGCGTTGACTCACAAGGATGTGAGGAATGCAGAAAATGTCTGGAACGTTTTTCTACCAACCCAGTATCAAGCTACGCTTGATAAGCGCAGGCCCTTAACCCTATGACCTACATGGATGTAGGGAATGCAGTAAATGCAGGAGCTATTTACTGCCTATCACATGGAATGAACCTCACTGCGTGAGGGATTTTTATATTCCCCATGTTTGTTCGGTCACTTCTTGCAACAAAAAGTCTAGACTAAAAACGAAAAAAGCCCGTTGCGTTAGCAACGGGCTTTATCGACTCTCTTTACGAGAAATTAGGCGCCTGGAAATGACCGACTCTCGTAGTCCGCGAAGTGGACACATGGGGGTGAAATTACGGCGCTTTGAATACGCAGTATTCAGCCCTAATTGAACGCGGAGAAACTACGTTTCGTAGCATCGGGAGTAGGCATTGCACGTACGTGCTTAAGTGGATAAGCCACCTGGCTACATTGAAATTGGATATGGGAAATAAAATCTATATTTTAAAAACATCCAGATGTAAAAAAGCGGAGGCGCCTTCCAATGGCCCGGCTTCGGATAAATCCTCCGCGTTCCGACCCAGCATCAAACTACGTTTGATAAGCGCAAGGTCTTCACCCTACTATCACATGAAAGGATGCATGCTCCGCATGCGCTATCTATATTCCCCATGTGAGAAGGTCATTTCAAAAGCTGTTAAACGAAAAAATCCCCAACACGTAGTGTTGGGGATTTATCGTTTATTAGGCGCCTGGAAATGACCTACTCTCACATGGGGAGACCCCACACTACCATCGGCGCGATTGCGTTTCACTTCTGAGTTCGAGATGGGATCAGGTGGGG
>JAKVHY010000060.1 GCA_023284085.1 Shewanella benthica | reverse complement strand
ATTTGCCGCACTCGAGCGGGTGAAGAAGGCCGTGACTCCACTTTCTCGCAGGCAGGTAAATACGAGCGGATAGGGATTACGACGGATCTTGATGAACACTATGATAGGGTTAACCACGAGTGCGATGATAGCCATCGAACCCAGTAATACCGCTAACAGCTGGGCATAGCCTGCGATAGCGGAGAAGCCAGTTTCAGCAAATGTCGCCGCTACCAGTCCGAAAATACCGATAGGAGCCAAACGTATGATGAATCGCACCATCTCAGAGATACCATGGCTGACATCGGCAAATACTTGCTTGGTCGAATCACTGGCATGATGCAGGGCTAAGCCTAAACCTACGCCCCAGGCCAAGATGCCAATATAGTTCCCTGTCATCAAGGCATTGACGGGATTATCTACCACCTTAAACAGCAGAGTATGGATAACCTCACCGATCCCTTCTGGTGGGGTAGCGCCTTCAATACCTGTCGCCAACACAAGCGTCGTTGGGAATGCGAAGCTCATCAACACTGCCGTAAGTGCTGCAGCGAAAGTCCCGAAGAGATACAAGACCACAATGGGCTTCATATTTGTTTTAGCATTTTTCTTCTGGTTGGCAATAGAGGCTGCCACTAAAATAAAGACTAAGATTGGGGCGATGGCTTTCAATGCACCGACGAAGAGACCACCTAAAAAGGCAACACTCTGGGCTGCACTTTCTGAGAACGTCGCCACTAAGATACCGGCAATGATGCCAAATAAGATTTGCAGCACTAAGCTGCCGTTAACAATTTTTGCTAACAGAGATCGATTTTGTTTCATTGATAGACCTGTCATTATTATATTATATTTTTATATCAGGGAGCCTAGGTTTTGACAAACCTTAACCTCACCTGAATTTTCTTCCTTCACTGGGAGTTGTATCTAAACAGCCTGCTAATGTCTAGTAATACAATCTAAAACGCTGACTATATTACCCTATGGCAGCATAATGGTAACAGAACACT
Source organism: Shewanella benthica (assembly GCA_023284085.1). Classification (GTDB taxonomy): domain Bacteria; phylum Pseudomonadota; class Gammaproteobacteria; order Enterobacterales; family Shewanellaceae; genus Shewanella; species Shewanella benthica. Next base: position 13,740 of record JAKVHY010000060.1, on the reverse strand, counting down.
AAACATTAGCATTGTGTTGTTCTGCCCCTCTGAGCATGGCGCTAATTAACTCATTGGCATCAAATTTGGTTAAGGCTTCATTGGCGCCGACTTGATGAGCTTGGCTCACGCTAATTTCACTGGACAAAGAGGTGTGCAAGATGATGTAAGCCTGAGCTAAAGCCGGCGTATTCTTGACTTCAAACGCCAGCTCATAACCATCTAAACCCGGCATCTCAATATCACTCACCAGCAGCTGAATTGGCATACCATCATTCGCAGCCTGCTCCATGATAGCTAATGCTTCTCGCCCATCTGGTGTGACTTGATAGGGGATATTGATACTGTCGAGTGCATCGGATAACAGTTTACGCGCGACTATGGAGTCATCAACCAACAATATATTGAGAGGCTTAAGCTTCTCACGTTGGACGTCGGTCAAAATGGCCCGAGTTGTTTCAGGGCTTGGTGGGAAAACCTTGGAAAGCAGTAGCTCGACATCGAGCAGCTGAACGAGCTGGTCATCGAACTTGGTTACTCCGGTTAAATACGCATTTTTACCTAAATTATTTGGAGGAGACTCGATATCTCGCCAATTACATTCAATGATCTTATCTATGGCGCGAACAAGGAAACCTATCACCATACGTTGACAGTCGGTGATAATAATATAACTTTTCGATAACTCCTCTTGAGCTATGGGGATATAGCCAACAGCGGATGCCATATCGATAATGGGGATGGTTTTGCCTCTGATGGTGGCGGCGCCCATGATGGTTGGATGAGACTGTGGAATAGCACTGAGAGGCGTGTAGGGAACAAGTTCACGAATTTTAAGTGTACCCAGCGCAAAAAGTTGTGTCTGTGAAAGACGAAAAAGCAATAAGCCTTGTGATTGACTGGCCTTACTCTTCATTAGCGTACCGAATTGAGAATTAAATAATGATTAAGTCTAATCTATCATAGTGTAAAAAGGATGACACTAATCAAAATAACCTTGATCAGTTCTATAGTTGAGACTCAAAAGGAAACAAAGCGATCAGATCTGCCATAAACTTGCGCCAAAAACCCGCTCCGGGTTCGGCGTAGACAGTTATGCCCTCAGCTTCATCTAACCAGACTAGCTCCCCATCTTCCACTGCAAGGGTGTAAGCCGCCTCGGGCAAGCCCATTTCGACTCCAGTCACTATGGCATCGGCAAATATGGCATTGTGGAACATGATACCCATCTCGGTATTGATCATTGCCGATCTGGGATCGAAGTTAAAAGAACCGACAAAGATTGACTCTCTATCTAAGATGAACGTTTTCGCATGCAGACTGGAGCGAGAGCTCCCTGACCAGGCCGAAGGTTTATAAAGCGGGGAGGCCTTCACTTCGTATAGCTTAATGCCAGCTTCTAATAAAGGCAGTCGATAGCCCTGATAACCAGCATGCACCGCCACTACATCGGTAGCAGCCAGACTATTAGTGATGATCTTAATATCTAACCCTGCCTTAGCGGCGGCGACCAAACTCTTGGTCCCCTCTCTTGTGGGGACAAAATAGGGGGATACGATTAGCACTTCACGGCTAGCACCGGATAAAAATCGAGATAAGTCTGATAGCAACCAGCTTTCTTCTGATTTCCTTTGCGCTTTTTCTGGTGGATCATAAACCACCTCAGCCTTTCCCCAGTACCACTCAAGCGTATTGTCTTGGATCTGTTTCAGTAACAGGCTTAATTTTAAACGCGCCACATATTGATTAGACTCGAATGCCTCACGCTCAAGTTCTATCGAGTCCGTGGCTTGAACGAGATCTTCATCAACAATGACATAAGTTGACAGCGCCTCTATCGGTAAGCTGACATCCGCATTCCAATATCGATCAAATTGAATAGACACCTCATCGACAGACTCACCAATAAACATCAAATCGAAGTCACCAAAGTCGACAGCGTCATTATTAGAGAAATACTCGTTACCGATATTCCGGCCACCAACAATCGAGGCTGAATTATCTACCGTCAGTGATTTATTGTGCATACGGCGGTTCATTCTCGAAAAACCGGTAATGAACTCCAGTCCTCTCAGGGTGCGAGAATAAGAAGGATTAAACAGGCGCACATCAATATTTGGATGGCTCGTCAGCATCATCAAGCCCTTGTCTAACGCTTTTGTGGTGAGATCATCGAGTAGTATTCTTACTCTTACGCCACGTTCTGCTGCATCGATAATATGCCAGATAAGTAGCTTGCCCGTATCATCGTTACGGTAGATATAATATTGAAGATCGATACTCGTATTAGCAGACTCGATTAATGCCAGCCTGGCAATGAAGGCATCCAGACCATTAATTAAAGGAATGACCCCTGTTTTATCGGGGTGCTCTTCTATAAGTGGTGAAACATAGGTGGCCAGAGGAGAGTCGTCTGCGGGGATAAGACGATAGCTTGCTTTTTTATCAAGGAGCTCGGGGGCGCTACTACAAGCAGACAACAGCAAAAATAAAACTGACACTAGCCCAAAATACAGTCTATCTCTCGCCATCCTAGCTCCTGCCACCTACTCGTTTGGTTATTATTTATGCTTTAATCTTGTAATGCATAGAGCACATCAAATGCAAATTGATCCCACCCTTCTGCGCTAAAAGCGATATCCCTGACGGCACGAACTTGACTGACGGCATGTAACGGCGCGGCACCATTTTCCATCAAATAATAAGCCATGATTAACGCCGTTCTGTCTTTTCCAGAACGACAATGGATCAATACAGGCATATTGTTTGCTTCACATTCACGAATAAACGCTAATGCCTTTGGTAACTGCTCCACACACAGAGCCAAATCTTCTTCCCTTGGAGGGATGTTGCTTGAAAATGGAATACAGGCATATGATAAGTCTGCATCGATAAACGCTTGGGGGTCGCAGTCTTCACCACCATTAACCGAAAGCACAGCACCGATCCCCGAGCACTTTATTTCCTTTAAATCCCAAGCTTCCTTGTTAGGTCCACTGCGTCCAGCAATTTTGTCTTCAACTAACCAAAATAGATGCTGCATAACCTTTTACCACTCTTGTTTACATTGAAATATAACGGCACTTACTACTGAAAATCATCACAGTAACCAGCACCGTCAAACAAAAAATTAATTAACTAGCCAATAACACAGCTACTTTTTCGTCCAGAATTCAGTATTCGCTTTAGGCAATTTCTTACGTTTTTTCTTACCCATTCCCTCAGGCGCTGCCATAGATTTAATCTCTCTTGAGGGACAATCCAAGGGCGCCTCATCATCGGCTTCGAAACCTTCGACTTGCTCACGATCTAACTTGATTTTATTTTTCTTCTCGATAATTTTAAAATGCTGATATTCATCATGTGAGATGAGTGATAGCGCCAGTCCAGCTTCACCAGCACGACCACTTCGGCCAATACGGTGCATATAGTCAACAGGGCTTCTGGGCAACTCATAGTTAATCACCACAGGTAACTTATCGATATCTATACCACGGGCCGCTATATCGGTAGCGATTAACACATGGGTTTCACCATTTTTAAACGCCTCAAGTACCTTAGTTCTCGCACCTTGTGATTTATCACTGTGAAATATTTGCGCCGCAATACCCGCCTTGGCCAACTTTTGCTCGAGTCGATTACAGGTATTTTTCGCACTGGCAAACACTAACACCTGACGCCAGTCATTCTCTTTAATCAGGTGTGCGAGCAGGGCTGTCTTACGATTACGGTTAACCGTATACACCTGTTGTTTAAGTGTAGTTTGCTCTTCGCTCTGAATTTGAATTTCGACTGGAGTCGATAATAAATTATCGGTAAGGGTTTTGACCTCTTCTGGGAATGTGGCTGAAAAAAGCAAGGTCTGTTTGTGTTTAGGCAACAAGGACAGAACTTGATTTAACTCTTCGGTGAATCCGAGACTCAACATGCGATCCGCTTCATCAAGCACTAATGTTTTCACATCATCAAGCTTAATGGCGTTACTCGAAATAAGATCGAGTAATCGACCAGGAGTCGCAACGAGAACATCAGCGCCCCCTCTCATGGCTAACATTTGGGTATTAGCCGACACGCCACCAAATACAGCCTCTATCTTCAATCTAGGCTTAATCAATTGTCCGTAGCTCTTAAAGCTCTCAGCAACCTGTTGAGCAAGTTCTCGGGTAGGGACTAAAACGAGTCCACTAACTTGATTTCCTTTAGAAACCTTAGCGCTACTCTTCGCTAGTTTCTGCAGCATAGGTAAAGCAAAAGCTGCTGTTTTACCTGAGCCTGTAATCGCTCCTGCCAGTAGATCTCTACCCGATAAAACCGCCGGAATCGTTTTCCCTTGGACTAAAGTGGGATTGAGATACTCCAGTAAGGTTAAACGTTTGAGCAGTTCCGGGTTTAACCCAAGTTGTTCGAAGGTAGTTTCAGGCTTAACTTGTGGAGAGTGTGCTTGGGTCATAAGGATGGATAGATCCGTAAAAAGAGGGCAATATTAAATATGGCCCATATTCTACGCTAGATCAGCAGGGAAAGCTTTTATTTTGATTTTCCAATTTAAGCAGAGACTTTTTCATCTCGAGACCATAAGCGTAACCGGTTAAACTGCCATTTTTCCCTATCACTCTATGGCATGGGATGATGATGGCAATGGAGTTAGCCCCATTCGCCGCCCCGACGGCTCTCACGGCCTTAGGTCTGTTTATTTTGTTGGCAATATCGGCATAACAACAGGTCGTGCCGTAATCTAGCGCTAACAAGGCTTGCCACACGGCTTTTTGAAACTCGGTCCCCTTTGGCGCTAAAGGCACTGAAAAGTGTTGTCGCTTGCCTGAGAAGTATTCCTCTAACTCCTTTTCAGTCTGAATTAAATAGCTAAAAGCTTTATGGTTTAGCTCTGTCTGCTCGCTCATCTCCAATTTGGCTTCAACTAAGCTCAGATGTGATAAACCATATTGATTGGCCTTAATATAGATCTCGCCCACCAGAGTTGTCACGGTTTTAGCCATGATGGTATCTGAGGTAATTGGCGAGTTTTTATCGAAATGGGCAAATACTGGCACATCCGTTAATTGCTTCATGCTAAATTCCATAATTGAAACGTTAAGTAACTGCCCCAGGGAGACGCTTGCTCAGTGAGCCTATCGGTTAGCTCACTGTAATCGACTCGGGATAACGTATTTGCTTGCTTATTGTGGATGTCAGGCTCTACGCCTTGCTGATACAGAGATAGTACCTTTTTCTTAACCACTAGGTCGGAACACAATAAAATATCAGGATCACTTAGGCCGCGCATCTTGGCATAGGCTAGCGTCCAGGGACCTATGCCTTTAATCGATAGCCACTCATCGACAGCACCATCAGGATTCTCACTGACAAATAACCCCAGAGCATTAAGCGCTGCTTTCCTCGCTCCCGGCATTTTAAGCTCATCGAGAGACGCTGCTGCAATGGCTTCAGGCGTAGGGAAAAGTACCACTTGCTTAGCGGAAATCGTGACATTATCACCATAAGCTTTGACCAGTGTATTTAACAGTGCTGTAGCTTGAATAATACTCACCTGCTGGCCTAGTACAGCACGGCAACCCGCTTCAAAAACGGACCAGGTGCCCGGTAACCTTAGCCCTTTGATCATGTCTTTGGTCATTATGGCAGTCGAAGCTAAAACGGTTTCAATCTTGTCCATGTCTGCATCTAGGTCTAGCAACCTACGGATCTGCATGGTGATATCTTTTAAACTGGCAAGATGATCACTCGAAGCCAGATAGATATTTACTTTAAATCTATTTTTTTCTGCTTGATGACTTGCCTCGAAATATCCTCTCGCTTCACCAAACTGAAAACATCTTCCATAACCTTCTCCATCGAGTTCCCACTCCATTTTGTCAACCATACGCAGCCGATAAAATGCCATCTGACGAGTCCAATTCAATGGCGGCCTATAAGCGAAAAACAGAGTTAGCATCACACCATCAGTTATCTGAGCCATTTTATCGGTCCCCTTGCCACTTTTAGCACTTTTCTGAGTCGTTTTTCTAAGGGCGGTAGGCGTGAGCTTTAACGTCTGTTTAAATGATTCATTGAATCGCCTGACACTGTTAAATCCTGCTGCAAACGCAATTTGAGTGACAGTTAAATTTGTCTGATGTAGAAGCTGCTTAGCGAACATTAAATCACGAAATTGGGCATATTTTTTAGGCGACGTACCGAAGTTGTCGCTAAAAAGCTGCCTGAGATAACGGCTAGAAATGCCCAACCTATCCGAAAGTGCCTCAATGTCTATGCCATCGTTTCCTGAAAGCACGCCCCCCTCTATCAAGGTCAATGCCCGCTCTAATGTCGTTCGAGTACCTTTCCAGGCACTGGAATTAGGGGCACTGTCGGGGCGACAACGTAGACACGGTCTTAGCCCAGCACTGGACGCACTAACCGCTGAATCAAAATAACGAACGTTCTCCTCCTTCGGAGCGATTGCTGGGCAGATTGGCCGACAAAAAATACCGGTCGTGAGTACCCCGATAAAAAATTTCCCGTCGAAACGTGGATCACGGGATAACCTGGCTTTTCTACAAGACTCATTGGATAACTTAGGCAAAACGTTCGACATATTGGTGCTAACTATAAGAGAAAATCCTTAAAGGCACTTTACTGAATAAAAGCGCTACGAACTAGCGGAAAACGGAACCGAATACAAAAAAGGCAAAGTTAAGTCAAAGTGATCGATTTACGATATGCTAGCGGCAGAGATAATTCATTATGATTGAGTAACAGATGTTTAAACGATTCGAGTCATGGGTTGACCCCCTCCCCGCAGCGGAGCCGGAGCAGCCTCCTCAAGGGATATATGCTTTTTGCCGTCATTACACCAAGGGATTCGAACGCCCGCTAATATTAATGTCCATCCTTACCGCCATTCTCGCCATATTAGAAGTATCATTATTCGGCTTCATGGGTCAGCTTGTCGACTTATTGATAGCCAATGACCCTGATACCTTATTTGAGAAGGAAGGCCTCAAGCTGATCGGGATGACAGTATTAGTCTTGGTGGTGATCCCCTCGTTAGTCTTGTTACATGCATTGATAGTTTATCAAGGACTCCTGGGAAACTACCCCATGTCCATCAGGTGGTTAGCCCATAGATATTTACTGAAACAGAGTGTGTCTTTTTATCAAAATGATTTTGCGGGTCGTATCGCCACTAAGGTGATGCAAACGTCCTTAGCAGTCAGAGAGACCGTGACTAAACTTTTGGATGTACTTGTGTACATATTAGTTTATTTCACCTCTATGCTGGTTATGATCGCCAATGCAGATCTACGATTGATGCTACCTATGTTGATCTGGTTAGGCCTGTATATCGGCCTACAGTTGCGATTTTTACCTCAATTGAAGCAAGTATCAACCGAACAGGCCGATGCGCGTTCAAATATGACAGGTCGCATCGTCGACAGCTATACCAATATCACCACAGTGAAGCTGTTTTCCCACACCCAGAAAGAAGCCGAATACGCCAAAACCAGCATGCAGACGTTTCTGGATACCGTGTATAGACAGATGCGACTCGTCACAGGTATCAATGTCAGTGTGCAGATCATCAACTACCTACTCGCATTTGCCATCGCAGCCGTGTCAATCTGGTTATGGACGACGAGTGCCATCACAGTCGGCGCCATTGCCATTGCCATCAGTCTGGCCTTAAGGTTGAATGGCATGTCCCAATGGATCATGTGGGAAATAAGTTCCTTGTTCGAAAATATAGGCACTGTTGCCGACGGTATGAATACCTTGTCTAAGCCGACTGAGATTCAAGATATAAAGGATGCACCAGAGATCACTGTTGAAAAAGGCGCTATCGACTTCACCGAAGTCAGCTTTCACTATGGTGAGAATAGCGGTGTGATCGAAAAACTGAACCTCAATATAAAAGCGGGTGAGAAAGTTGGACTAGTCGGTCGCTCTGGCGCTGGAAAATCGACATTAGTCAACCTGCTGATGCGCTTCTACGATGTAGAAAAAGGCACTATCGAAATCGACAAGCAGAACATCAAACATGTTCAACAAGACTCTCTACGTGCCAACATAGGCATGGTCACCCAAGATACGTCATTGCTACACAGATCGATTCGAGAAAATATTCTCTATGGTAAGCCTGATGCCAGCGAAGAGGAGCTAATGAGTGCAATTAAGAGTGCACAAGCCTATGACTTCATCCAAACCTTGACGGACGCAGAAGGGAATCGAGGCCTAGATGCTCAAGTCGGTGAACGAGGTGTCAAACTCTCAGGCGGTCAGAGACAACGTATCGCCATTGCACGAGTACTCCTCAAGAATGCACCTATCTTGCTACTGGATGAGGCAACATCGGCACTGGACTCGGAAGTAGAAGCCGCGATACAAGAAAGCTTATACCAGCTAATGAAAGGCAAGACAGTAATAGCTATTGCTCACAGACTCTCCACCATAGCCGCTATGGATAGATTAATAGTCATAGATGAAGGCAATATTGTTGAAGAAGGCACCCATCAGGAACTGATAAACGATGGCGGTATATATGCTCAACTATGGGCACACCAGACTGGAGGCTTCCTAGGTCTAGATTAATCGGTATCGCCTAGGTCTAGATTAATCGGTATCGATAGTAACAAGATGAAGCCATCATCCAGATGGCTTTTTTTATGCTTTGGATTCGGTAAATTCAAGATGGCCTAATGCCAATCGGCATTAATCTCTGACCATTGATCAGGCGGTGAAATACTGTAGCTGAGGCGAACAATTGAAACTAGATTTAATTCTCGACACTGGCATCTAGCGTCGCCCTAGCTTATATAGCAATCGATCCAAGCAGTACAGTATACCAATAGCATTCTGTACTGCTTATACCAATCATGTACAGATATCGAGATAGTGGGAGAATAGCAATGAGAGAGAAGATTGGTACAGAGAAATCCATGACGAGCAGATACAAAAAAACCACCTTCCGGTGGTTTAGATGTCTACTCTATCCTATTCAGATATGAGCAGCTAGATATGGTGGAGCCTAGCGGGATCGAACCGCTGACCTCAACACTGCCAGTGTTGCGCTCTCCCAGCTGAGCTAAGGCCCCATTTCATGCACTGGAATAGAAGCATGAAACTGGTAAATCTATCGGCAGATAAAATCTATCTACACCAAATTGGTTCTATTCTTATCTCAGCATATGTAGTGCTGATTAAAATGGTGGAGCCTAGCGGGATCGAACCGCTGACCTCAACACTGCCAGTGTTGCGCTCTCCCAGCTGAGCTAAGGCCCCATTTCATGCACTGGAATATAAGCATGAAACTGTAAATAGTGGTATCCCCAAGGGGATTCGAACCCCTGTTATCGCCGTGAAAGGGCGATGTCCTAGGCCTCTAGACGATGGGGACCCGGACTTACTTATTTAGACTCTAGTAAAAAAGAGCTTATAGGCCAGTACTCAAAGGCATGAGTAAAAGCGGTACATGTCGACTCAAACTGAGTCTTTCACATTCAACCGAAGTAATTATCAGTTAAATAAGAATATTGGTATCCCCAAGGGGATTCGAACCCCTGTTATCGCCGTGAAAGGGCGATGTCCTAGGCCTCTAGACGATGGGGACCCGGACTTACTTATTTAGACTCTAGTAAAAAAGAGCTTATAGGCCAGTACTCAAAGGCATGAGTAAAAGCGGTACATGTCGACTCAAACTGAGTCTTTCACATTCAACCGAAGTAATTATCAGTTAAATAAGAATATTGGTATCCCCAAGGGGATTCGAACCCCTGTTACCGCCGTGAAAGGGCGGTGTCCTAGGCCTCTAGACGATGGGGACCCGGACTTTTATTGTTTAGACTCTATAAAATTAAAGAGCTTATAGGCCAGTACTCAAAGGCGTGAGTAAAAGCGGTACATTTAACCCTAACTGGGTGCTTTCCAAGCATTTCTAACAATAAAGTCAAAAAACAAGAAAAATTGGTATCCCCTAGGGGATTCGAACCCCTGTTACCGCCGTGAAAGGGCGGTGTCCTAGGCCTCTAGACGAAGGGGACCCGGACATTTGTTCTTTAAACTCTGCAAATAAAGAGTTGTCTATAAGTTCAATTCCGAAGGCTATGGATTCGAACCTCACTCTCAATTAAGAGAGGCGCCGTGCTCTTTATAAACAAAAGCGCGGTGTCCTAGTCTTGTTCCCTCTAGACGATGGGGACCCTGGACTTACTTGTTTAGACTCTAGTAAAAAAGAGCTTATAGGCCAGTACTCAAAGGCGTGAGTAAAAGCGGTACATGTCGACTCACTTGCTCGTTAAAGAGTGAATCTTTTCACATCTAACCGAATTAACATCAGTTAAAAAGAAATGTGGTATCCCCAAGGGGATTCGAACCCCTGTTATCGCCGTGAAAGGGCGATGTCCTAGGCCTCTAGACGATGGGGACCCTGGACTTTTATTGTTTAGACTCTATAAAATTAAAGAGCTTATAGGCTAGAACTCAAAGGCGTGAGTAAAAGCGGTACATGTCGACTCACTTGCTCGTTAGAGAGTGAATCTTTCACATCTAACCGAATAAACATCAGTTAGAAATAAATTTGGTATCCCCAAGGGGATTCGAACCCCTGTTATCGCCGTGAAAGGGCGATGTCCTAGGCCTCTAGACGATGGGGACCCGGACTTACTTGTTTAGACTCGAGTAAAAAAGAGCTTATAGGCTAGAACTCAAAGGCGTGAGTTAAAGCGGTACATGTCGACTCACTTGCTCGTTAGAGAGTGAATCTTTCACATCTAACCGAAATATTTATCAGTTAGAAATAAAATTGGTATCCCCAAGGGGATTCGAACCCCTGTTATCGCCGTGAAAGGGCGATGTCCTAGGCCTCTAGACGATGGGGACCCGGACATTTGTTCTTTAAACTCTGCAAATAAAGAGTTGTCTATAAGTTCAATTCCGAAGGCTATGGATTCGAACCCCACTCTCAATGAAGAGAGGCGCCGTGCTCCTTATAAACAAGAGCGCGGTGTCCTAGTCTTGTTCCCTCTAGACGATGGGGACCCTGGACTTACTTGTTTAGACTCTAGTAAAAAAGAGCTTATAGGCCAGTACTCAAAGGCGTGAGTAAAAGCGGTACATGTCGACTCACTTGCTCGTTAGAGAGTAAATCTTTCACATCTAACCGAATAAACATCAGTTAGAAATAAATTTGGTATCCCCAAGGGGATTCGAACCCCTGTTATCGCCGTGAAAGGGCGATGTCCTAGGCCTCTAGACGATGGGGACCCTGGACATTTGTTCTTTAAACTCTGCAAATAAAGAGTTGTCTATAAGTTCAATTCCAAAGGCTATGGATTTAAACTTGCCCTACTCACTCCCACTAGACACTGGGGTAGGTTCTTATTGTTTAGACTCTATTAAGAAGAGTGACGTTAGATGGTGGAGCCTAGCGGGATCGAACCGCTGACCTCAACACTGCCAGTGTTGCGCTCTCCCAGCTGAGCTAAGGCCCCTCACTAACGATAAAACAGCACTTTCGAGTACGCTACTAAGCTTTTGCTTCGTTGTGTCTCAAGTGCGTGGCGCATTCTATGCAGCACACCCAAAAGTGTCAACTCGTTTTTTAGGAATTTATTCTATTTGCTACAAATTCAATCGCTTTGGAGATTCTTTGCTCGCAACGAGCCTTTCCAACCAAGAATAAGGTCAAATCAACAGCAGGAGACATCCCTGCTCCCGTAACCGCGACACGTAAAGGCATACCAACTTTACCCATTCCTACTTCTAATTCAGTAGCGGTATCTTCAATTGCTTGATGGATTCCTTCTAAGGTCCACTCATTTAACTCAGCCAATTTCTTCTGAACGAGTTGCAGTGGCTCCATAGCAACCCCTCTAAGGTGCTTTTTAGCCGCAGTCGCATCAAACTCGGCAAAATCTTCAAAGAAGTAACGACTCGATGCCGCCATCTCCTTCAATGTTTTTGCACGTTCTGCCAAAGCAGTGACTACATCTGATAACACTGGACCATTACTGATATCGATACTTTGATCTGTCATGTGCCACTCTAGTTGCTTGGCAACATAAACGGGATCGAGTTCTTTTATGTAGTGTTGATTCAACCAAATCAACTTATCGGTATTAAATGCCGAAGGGGCCTTATTGATATCTTCTAGCTTAAAGAGTTGCTTCATCTCATCGATCGAGAATATCTCTTGATCGCCATGTGACCAACCTAAACGCACTAGATAGTTAAGTAGTGCTTCTGGCAAGAAGCCATCATCACGATATTGCATGACACCGACCGCACCATGACGTTTAGAAAGCTTGGCACCATCATCACCTAAAATCATAGCAACATGTGCATATTCAGGAATTGGGGCTCCTAATGCTTTAAGAATGTTGATTTGACGAGGAGTGTTATTGATATGGTCTTCACCTCGAACAACACAAGTGATCCCCATATCCCAATCATCAACTACAACACAGAAGTTATAGGTAGGCGTTCCTTCTGTACGCGCGATGATAAGATCATCGAGCTCAGTGTTAGCAATTTCAATTCGACCACGAACATGATCGTCAAATACTACACTGCCCTCTTTCGGGTTTTTAAATCGGATAACAAAAGGCTCATCCGTGTTTCGGGGAGCCAGATCGCGACAGCAGCCATCATACTTTTGACTCTCGCCTTTCTCGGCCTGCTCTTCACGCATCTTTTCGATGCGCTCACGTGAACAATAACACTTATAAGCACTGCCCTTCTCTAACATCTGGGCAATGATCTCATTGTAACGATCGAAACGTTTCGTCTGGTAATAAGGCCCATGTTCCCAATTAAGCCCTAACCACTCCATTCCATCGAGAATTGCCTGGCATGCTTCAGGTGTCGAACGTTCAATGTCGGTATCTTCGATACGAAGAACGAACTCACCACTGTTGGCACGAGCATATAGCCATGAATAAAGAGCAGTACGAGCACCACCGACATGTAAAAAACCGGTAGGACTTGGAGCAAAACGCGTCTTAGTTGTCATAATGGACACTAACCTATATAGAAAAGCCTAAATTCTAGACTGTACCAATGAATGTGGCGCATATTCTAACAGCCAAACAGCCTCAGGGACATTACCAAGTGCTAAGAAGCGTATTTCGCACCTTGATTAAGTCGTCTTTATCTCGCTTTGTACTTTAATTTAGACCTAATTCTTTATACACGTAGGATAAATGCAAACTTAGGCAATTGGAGTTGATATTCACCCTACATAATAAGGTGAGAGCATTCGATTCAATAAAAATTCAACTCATCGCTGTCAAGATGAGTATCTATATTCATTGTTCATCTAAGCATCCACGCGGCTTGGAGCCATTATATGTAAGCACTCAGCGCTTCATTTAAATATAACAAGGAGCTAACGGCTAGTGATTTGAATGATTTATCCCCATCACAAGCTCGCTTTGGGCAACAATGCACCAGTCAGTGTAAAATAACACCGGACACGCGTTTTTATCTAAAAAATCGTTGACACTAAATCGTTCCCCCCTATAATACGGCCCCACACAGCGAGGTCGATTAGCTCAGCTGGGAGAGCACCTCCCTTACAAGGAGGGGGTCACTGGTTCGAGCCCAGTATCGACCACCATGTTTCTGTTTAATATGAAATAACTGTGTAATATAGAGAGTCCCAGGTCGATTAGCTCAGCTGGGAGAGCACCTCCCTTACAAGGAGGGGGTCACTGGTTCGAGCCCAGTATCGACCACCATTTTCTTACTGCTTATGAGAATAAGTGA
>JAKVHY010000059.1 GCA_023284085.1 Shewanella benthica | reverse complement strand
CTGATTTTAGAACCTCGGCGAACTCGGTCTTACCCTAGGACGGTCAAGCGCAGACCTCAGAAATATGCCAGAAATAAAAAATGCCAGTAAGCTTAACTTACCGGCATTACTCACATGAGGGGCTTTTTATTGTCCCAATAAAATTAATGAGTGGAAAATTAATTAGCGGGAAACATAGCGACTCAATCATCCCACTGATATGCTTTGCCATCGGTATTTTGAACAGCAGATTTTTGTGCAATTAAGAGACTATCAACAACAAGCGGTCGACTCGGCGGTAAAACACTTCAAGGCAAGCCCGGACTCTGCAGTACTGGTGCTACCTACGGGAGCGGGTAAAAGCATAGTGATTGCCGAGCTGGCCCGAATCGCCAATGGCAGAGTCTTGGTCTTGACCCATGTCAAAGAACTGGTTGCACAAAATGCCGAGAAAGTCGGCATATTGACCACAGCCGCCGGGATCTACTCTGCTGGCTTGAAGCAAAAATCCACCGAAGACAAAACCATAGTCGCCAGCATTCAATCTGCGGTAAGAGCGCCGGAGAAGTTTAACAGCCCATTTTCCCTGGTGATCATAGATGAGTGCCATAGGATAAGTCAGGATAAAGACAGCCAATATCAACAGCTGCTAACACACCTCAAGAGCATCAATCCCAAAATCAGGCTGCTGGGACTCACAGCAACCCCCTACCGACTCGATCTCGGTTGGATCTATCGTCACCACTATCATGGCAAGGTTGGCAATCTGGACAAGGCGGTGTTTGAGCAATGCATCTTCGAGCTCCCCATGCGCCCCTTGATAAAACGCGGCTACCTGAGCACACCTAAAATATTCGATGGTCTCAGTGCTCAATATGATTTTAGCTCCCTTAAAGCCTCAACTAACGGCCAATATCAGGAAGCCGAAGTCAATGACCTACTCAGCCATTGCGGCCGGGCAACCACGGCCATCGTTAAGCAACTGGTGCAGATAGGCAACAGCAGACAAGGTGTGATCATTTTTGCCGCCACAGTGCGTCACGCCGAAGAGATACTCAAACTCTTATCTGCAGAGTCAGCCGCGCTGATCACAGGCAAGACCAGTACCGAGCAGCGCGATAGCCTGATTGAGCAGTTTAAGGCCAGGAAGATTAAGTACCTGATAAACGTCGCGGTATTAACCACAGGCTTCGATGCGCCTCATGTGGATCTTATCGCCATTCTACGCCCGACAGCTTCGGTGAGCCTGTTCCAGCAGATGGTCGGTCGGGGCTTGAGAATATGCGAGGGGAAATCTGAGTGCCTCATCATTGACTATGCTGCTAACGGCTACGATCTCTACTTTCCGGAAGTGGGTCAAAACAAGCCAAACAGTAAATCTGTTCCGGTACAGGTACATTGCCCAGTGTGCGATTTCGCCAATATCTTCTGGGGTCTCGTCGATGACGATGGTGACATCATCGAGCACTTCGGCCGACGCTGTCAGGCATTAATCGAACAAGGTGGCCAGAAGAAGCAATGCGACTTCAGGTTTAGATCTAAAGTCTGCCCAAACTGCGGTGAAGAAAATGATATTGCCGCTAAGATCTGTCATAGCTGCGATGCCATGCTGATCGATCCCGATAAACGCCTCAAAGAGGTACTGCAGCAGAAACATCATCATCTGTTTAAATGCGATGCCATGTTATTCGAAGAGGATAAGGACAGACTAAAAATCAGATACATAGACATCGACGGTAACGATTTTTGTCAGTATTTCAATTTTCAAACCAAAGCGCAGATCCGCGCTTTCTATGCCATATTCGTACTATCACACACCAGAACGCCAGGGCTAAAACACCCAAGATACAGCAAGGTACAAGAAGTTATTGCAACCCGAGACCTGTTTCGTAAACCAGATATGTTGTTACTTAAAAAGCATAAAAAGGGCTGGGATCTACAGGAAACCTTCTTCGATTATCGGGGGCGTTACCAAACTGGGAATAACTTTCTCCAATAGAGAATATGCAATTTAAGCGCGATTATGGTATAAAAGTAGCGACTAAATTTTCAGGAGTTCATATGTTTGTACACATATTCCATTGACCCCACAATTTCAAACTCGAACGAAATGGAACTAAATGACTGATTTTATTGGTAGAGATGCTATCCCCTACGCTCGTTTCTCGAGTAATCAACAACAACATGGCATGTCATTAGAGCGGCAATCTAACGCCTTTGACTCATTCGTGAAAAAATCTAAAGCCAATCCAAGATACGACTTAGCAATGGATGATAAAGGTAAGTCTGCTTACAAAGGCCAACACATCCTTGAAAATGGTGCTCTCGGTAATTTCATCTATAAGTTAGAAGGAGGCGATTTAAAGCTACCTACAAGCCCCAAACCACTATTAGTTGTTGAAGAAGTGGACAGGCTAACTAGGCTTGAGCCTGATGATGGTCAAGAGTTATTACTTAGACTAATGCGATATGTTGATATCTGTGTCGTAGATCCATCAGGCTCAAGCTATCAGCTATTTGCTCGTAAAGGGCAAGGCTCTGATATTGGTTCGATAATATTGCTAACAATCAAAATTTATAGTGCACACGATCATTCTAAAAAACTTTCCAAACGTGTAGGTATAGCACATGCTAAGTCCTTATCTGAAGCTGTTGTAAGTGGGAAAGCTCTTAGGTACGGCACATATCCATTCTGGCTACGTAAAAACGGTGACAAGTACGAATTAGTTCTTAAGTGGGTTGAAATTCTTAATGAAGTATACGTGATGTTAAGTGACGGTATAGCCCCTGCTGATATAGCCAATACGTTAAATGAAAAAGGCTATAAAGTCCCACGTACGCAACGCGACCATAAAAAAGAAGTGTTAGAGCATGAAACTAACCGTTGGAACACTAACAGAGTTAGGGTGTTGTACAGCTCTAGAACCCCTATCGGAAAAATGAAGCCTGTTAATCATCAAACAGAGATTGATCTGTACCCACCAGCCATATCTGAAGACCTTTATTTCAAAGCTATAGCCGTTGTGAACAGAAGAAAGCGTGGTTCTGGTAATAAAATAGGAAGAGTAAAATCGCTATTCGCTGGCTTCACCTATTGCTACGCTTGCAGGAAGCGTATGCACACTGATACCAGATTAAGAAATGGAATTAGCGATGTAAGAATGCGTTGCTCTTCACGTGCCTCAGCAACATTAATAGACCGAGATTGTGACTGCGGTTACATCAGTATGGACTTTGAAGAAAGACTTCTTATTTTGTTAATAGATAAAGTAGCTTTATCTGATTTACTGGTAGCTCCTGTAGATAATCAAGTAAGTATTTTAAGCTCAAAGATTTCTATATGCGAACAAGAAATTTCTGAGTTCAATAAATTACTAAAAACATCAATAGCTCCAGCCCTGTACCAAGGTTTAGCGGTACACCAAGATAAACTGAAAGAGCTAGAGGCTAAACTAGTATTGATTACCCCTATAAATAACAATGTAATCACTGAGAACTATGAAGAGATAGCTGAGTTAGCTCAAGCTTCCTTAGATCCAAAAAATGAAACAGAACGAGCTAGAATGAATGTGTTAATAAACTCAATTGTTAACCGTGTAGAGCTTTACAAGAAGGTAAAACAAAGCAGTATCATCATAGTTAACTTCAAGTCAGGGATCAGACGAATGTACACACAAAGCAGAAATGTCCCAGATTGGAATATAATTGAGCTAGAACCCGCTTTAGAGCAACAACATCAAATTGAACACTCTGTGACTTGAATAGGATTGAACTAAAAAGCCTCCCAGGAAGGAGGCTTAACATCAATAAATCAAATTTACTTAGTCTGCTTCTTAACCTTCAGAACAGTATCAATAGCCTGTGCCATCACTGACATATTCTTTAGATCTAATTTAGCTGGGGCGTTCTGACTCTCAAACAGCTTCATTACAATATCAACTTTAAGCTTCTTGCTTTGCTCTAATCGTTGTGCTCTAGTCTGGTCAAAATCATTAGCTAAAGAAACTGAAATCTGCTCAGCCAAGATTGAAGCTTTAAGCATATTCATTCTATCTTTGTTAAGCGAAACTATGTGATTAATCATGAAATATAATAGTGCTAAGAATCCACTGAACAAGACCGTAGTAGCTATAATTAATGGTGAGCGGCTTAGCAAAAGTTGCCAAATATTTGTACCTTGCGCTGTGTTAAATGAACCTATCATCAATGAAGCTCGCTCATATACTTCCCAAAAAATGAAACTAGTGACTCCTATCAAAGCAAGAGCTAATAGCAGATAACAGCCAAGCTGAATACGGCTTTCTTTCATATGACCGCTTAAGTCTAGGGTGTAAGTATCAGCTTTAGCATTAGTTTTAGAAATCCTTTCATTTACATCATCAAGTTCAATATTCTTGTCTTTTAACTCTTGAGTTGTAGACAACAGATTTTTATCCAGAATTGAATCTTCGTTTACTTTGGCTTCAATTTTAAGTTGTAGCGCTTCCAATTGAAGTCGGTTCTCTTTAATAAATTTCGTAAGATTTTTTTGCTCTTCAATTAAAAATTGTTCATCAACTTTCGAATTTTTAACATCCATAGTAACTGAATTAAGTATTTCTTTTTCTTGGGATATGTGAGCTGCAAGCCTTTCCCTTTCATTTGAGTAAGATTCTAACTGTTGGCTCACCTGTTCAAATTCACGCTGTCTCGCCGAAAAAATTTCAGATGATAAAGAAGTAGCTTGCTGAATTATCGTGGTCACATCATTAATCTTTGAAGTCAGTTGGATCTGGACTGCTTCCACTTCTTTAGCCAAGCTATCAAGGTCATTCGCTGATACGGCTATTATTTCCATCTCTACTAATGACATCTCGAAACGAGAACTAAAACCTTTGACAGATTCTCCTACGTTCAATGAAATAACACCATCCCCATGCAGGCTCCAATCATTTTTCCCACTAGATGTAATAGTTTTAGGAAACAATGATTTATCTTGAAGTAATGATATTGTAAAATTGGATTTGTGATTTTTAGATAACCTTAACCATATACGTGTCACAAACACATCATGCGAAAAAAGTATTATCCTCTGGGTATAATCACTTTGAAAGTTGGAGGTTTGAATTTTTTGATTAACTCTTCCGCTTCTACCAATACCATCTGGGGCGGTCTCATTTAATTTGACACCATTCAATAGAACTGATGCATCAGAATCATTGATCTTCTTGTACAAACGAAAGTCTGTATGTTCTTCTGTGTTCTTGAAATTTGACAACTTTGATAACAAACCATTCAGCTTTCTATTCTGTCTTTCAAAAGCCCTCGAGCTATCTAGCTCAACTTCGTTCTCTACACCCATCACCCTATTCCCTCTTTTCGAAGCTGGTAAGGGTAAAAGCCACTGCCAGCATGTATTCATCTTGTTCTGTCATCTTCACAGGACTGCATAACACAAAATATATAATAAATTCAGATGCATGTTACACCGTTTGATAACTATTGTGAATACAAGGTTTACTGCCTCCCGATGCCTTTTTAATCAAAACAATGTCAAGGTGCAACCCCCCTTATCTCGTATGATTTTTCTCAGGTAATTTAGTATTCGAAAAACTTTTGAGTGCTTTCTATGTGATGGCACTAATTCACTATTTGAAATATGAAATTTGAAAAAGGTTCTGAGATTGAACCTGAACCCTAGATTTTGATTTCAAATTACAAGCGATATTAATCTACTGTTATACCCATCAGACTTTAGCCTTACACTGTAACCAATAGAGTATACTCATACGAACACAGTACAATGAATACACATTCAGTGTTCATTAGGGTTGATATCAATTAATGAATACAGTATCGTACTGTGGTCTAGAAGCAAATGAACACACTAAGGATACAAAATGGCTAAAGTTGGATACGTTAGGGTTTCGTCAGTACAACAGAACACAGACCGTCAACTAGACGGTGTTCAGTTAGATAAGGTGTTTACAGATAAGTGTACAGGTGGGACAACTAACAGACCTGCTTTAGACCAATTACGTGAGTATATTCGCACGGGTGATACCGTAGTGATCCATAGCATCGATAGATTGGCACGTTCAATTGATGATCTACGTAGATTAGTCAAAGAGTGGAACACTGAGGGTATTACTGTTCAGTTCATGAAGGAAGGATTGGTATTCACAGCTGATGAGAATAGCCCTATGGCTGAATTGATGTTGAATATGCTAGGTGCTATTGCTCAGTTTGAAAAGGCATTGATAAATGAAAGGCAAGCTGAAGGGATTGCTAAGGCTAAAGCTAAAGGTGTGTACACTGGCCGTAAAGCTAATACTGCTAAACATGACGATATTAAAGCTTTACTAGCCGAAGGTATCAGTATCAGAAAGGTAGCGGTACAGCTTGGCTGTGGTGTGTCTACAGTGCAGCGTGTAAAGAAAGAAGTTGATTCTTAACCTTTGCCCTGCAAGCGTTTAAGCTTCTCTAAGGCATCCTCTGCGCTTATCTCAACATCTCTAGTGTTTGTCTCAACCTTCTGAATAATGGGGCTGTGATGGCCGCACATTTTGTTTGACTCGTTAATTAGCTGCTGCATTGTCCTCAGCTCACCTTTATCTTTGGCTTCTATAGCTGCTTCATCAAGCATTGCTAAGCGCTGGGTGCGTGTTAGCAAACCTTGCTGTGCTAACTCATCTTTCTGCCTGTTCAATTCAACCAACATAGCAGGATTCTTGTTGAATGCTCTGTTTACATTTTTAGCAGTAGATTCGGCATAGCCAGCATCAAGAGCGGATTGATAGCGTGTTTTTCCCTCAACTATGCCTGAAATGAGTTCTAATTGTTGTGTTGAAAGACTTGATGCCATGATGTATCTCCTACCTTATACTACTGAATAAAGGTATTTATCAGGGATACATAGAACAGCCTGTAGAACGCTTTGTATGAGCGCATATAGGCTTTAGTAGGTTTGATAAACTAGAGTAATAGCATTTATAACGCCTTGATATTAACACCACGCTTGAAATCGCCATTAACGTTAAATAATTCACTGAAAGCTTCAGCGGCTTCTTTCTTAGTTGACTGGGACTTTTCAACTAACTTACCTATCACTAACCCGTTAGGACGTGTGACACATCCATCAAGCTTGCTAATATGATTAAGTTCTATTCTATCGACTATGTAAGTTAGAGCAATGACGCTATTACTTGTACCGTACTTGAGAACTGTTACCTGATCTCCGCTACAAACATCATCAAACTTTATATTTTTTGATTCACCCATAGTGAAATCATACGCTACGTGTTTAACGTCATAATGCTGAAAAAACTCTCTGTTATCACGGTTGCTAAGTAAATACTTCTTCATTTATAAACACCTTTCGCAGCAGTATTTGTTATCAACTACATTGTTTGTTTTACGTTTCTCACAATAGAAACATGTGCCTTCAGCTTCATGCTGTTCAACATTTGATATGTCCTTAGCTGTGTTCATTTCTGTATCAGCACACACAACAGCTAAACATATACCTGCTATCAATGGGCTAACCACTACCGAAATAAAGAACCATGTTCCGCCACACTTACCATTGCGGTTTGCAATAAAACCAATGGCAGCACAAAAGACTAACCAAATCAGTACACTTAAAAATATAATCATTTTCACCCCGATTAAACCTGCGCACACTATACAGTACACACATGTATAGGTGATAGGTTTTAATTATTCGGTGAATGCCTGCATAGGTTTTAATCACTGTCAGGTGATGTTTGAATATCACCGTATTTGTCCATGTAGTGGTTGATTAAAATACGTTGACGGATCATTGCTTCTTGTTGTGTTCGGATAACACTGGGCTGCTTAATTATTAGCCGCTCAGACTCGTCAAGCACCTTCTGAAATTACTTTAGTGACTGTTTTCTAAGAATTTGGTTTGTTACGTATGCAGTCTATTTAGATCACGTTTTCTATCTAGATGCTGTTGGTACATATCATCGATACTAGTGAAATTGTTAGTAGTACCTTCTTCTGCACCAAATTTTGTTAGGAATATATCTAGTGGTTGCGTCTTAGCTGTTGAAGCTGTCTTTACATCTTTTTGATATA
The DNA here is from genome assembly GCA_023284085.1 of Shewanella benthica. GTDB lineage: Bacteria > Pseudomonadota > Gammaproteobacteria > Enterobacterales > Shewanellaceae > Shewanella > Shewanella benthica. The sequence goes on along the minus strand of JAKVHY010000059.1, from coordinate 10,528 downwards.
CTTCACGCTCAAGCCTATCCTGTAGCTCATAGTGAGTTTCTGTATTTTTAAATAACTGTTGATATATGTCTTGGTTCATAATGAAATCTTTTTATTCTTTAACTTAACTATTTGATACATCAATACAATAATTAATAACCTTACTTAATTCATTACGTTCAATACGTTCCTCTTTGGTCAGATTACGTATAGCTTCTATATCAGAAAATTGGCGTAACTTTGTATCAGTTTCACTAGTGTATTCAGGAAATTTGTTAAGCTCAGTGAGCAATATTGAAGGGGTATCAATCATCATCAGCTTCAAGTCCAATCGCTTTATCTGAACTTGTTTTAGCTGTGGAACTCCTGTGATCTCTTCGATTTCTTGAGCTGAGAAATTTTGCTGTAGGTGTTGAACCAACTCCATTTGGTGTAGCTTTCTATCACACCCATCTTTTATCTGTAATTTGCCGATTTCACCACCTGAAGTAAGCTTCATTCTGAACCAATGTAATCTTCCCATTTGATGATCACTGAATCGGTTTCCTGTTTTGTGGTGTCTGATAACTGCATCGAGTTCGTGTTGCTGTGCTGGTGTTAATGTCATGGTTTTGTCCTCTGATAATCGATAATAGGAATAGTATCTATTTTGAAGTCTGTATAGTTTTGGCTTTTCCTATACATAATAATTAACTATTAAATCTATTATTCTATTATTACTTAGCTACAAGCCCCATACAGCGGGACTTTCGCCTTAATAGATACATAATTAATGTTATTCTTACCGATTACAAATTAACGCTTTACATAGATAGCATTCGTTTTGCTTGGTTTTACTAACACATCAGACAAATAGCTACGTAGTGAGCGCCCCCACACATTGCTGTTAATTACATTGTGATTGTTTTTGATACGCCATATATCAAAGTCCTCATACAAGTCACAGGACTTAATTCTGTCACCTGATTCCCACTTATCACCGTTATCATCCCACCACATCTCAACAGCATGTTTTTTACGCTGTTCATCCTGCTGTTTTTTAAATATAACGTCCTGATATCCGTTCAAAGGATCACTAGAGTATTCATCTACACATCGCCATAACTGGATAAAATCAATATCATTAATCATCTTCAACCAACGGCCATCAGTTGGGATTTCTACTTGATAGAAACGCCTTGTACCTGTTGTATCCCACACGATTGAGTCAATACTGTGGTTACTTGAGCCAATACCCTGTGTTATTTTTTGGATATAATGGAAATTCTCACTGTGCATTTTTCTTGCGTTAATACTTGATTGTGTACACCAAGTTTTAAGGGTATTCATATCGGTCTTTTCTAATCCAGCCATTTCATCAAAATCAGCAACAGATAGCTTTCCCCATTGGTGCGAACTATGCTTATCAGACACATCAGAAACTTTCTTATTTTGTGCCAGTTCTTGAAGTGGCTTTAATAACTCACTGACAAAGTAGCTTTTGCCTGTCCCGCCAACAGTGCTATAAAATACAGGCATAGGTATTTGCTCTGGATTATCCCCTGCCAGAATTCTTTTAACATTCCACATCCATGATTTAATCAAATACACATCTAAAAAATGTAAACCTGATTTGAACTCGAACTCATCAAATTCGTCCATAAAATCACCATCAACACTTTTCAATGTTGGCAAATCACTGTGCACGATATTTTTGTGTATCTCGTTTCGTCGCTGAACTAAGGTTTTAGAGTCCTTAGAGTCAAAAGCAGCACGTATAAAGCGTGATTCAGTAAATCGCTTTTGAATATCGTTAGCCTGGCACCATAAAAGCAGGTCTGTTTCTAACTCAGGATAAGAGATAATTTTGCCGTTCTTAATGAAGTAACCAACATGGCATTGAATGCTGTGCTGATCGATATAGTAATCAAGTAAATCTAAACTAGTACGTATCTCATACCCTGAAGGCTTAGTTGGTTCAGTGTTAATAATTGATATCACTTGTGTTGTAGCATCTTCTAAACTAAGCCCGTTTTGTACTAAAGCTTGTATCACATTAGCTAAATTATTTGGTTGTTCTGTCATCTTGGTTTACCCCTTGGCTAGTCTTATTGTTCATTAAATCTTTCAGAATTTGTTTGATTGTCGCTTGTGGTGATTTGCCGATATAAGTTCTATCAACAAAATCAGCTACATCATCAGGTAGTTCTATATTCATTCGTTTAGCCACTTTCTTTTCTCCCCTTACCTTTCCAACTGTTAATCAGCTTCTTAGCTCTCTCAATCGCTTCCTGTAGCGTTATTTCATTGCCTTTGACATCTCGTATCATTTGAGTTCTCCAGCTGCTTTAAGACGTTGTGATACGTTATTAACTAGCGAAATACTGCTACCTACCTGCACGGATACCTCTGCATGTGAAAGCTTGGTTTCACCTAACTGAAGGTTCTTTAGTAGTAGCTGTTCGATTTGCTTTGATTTGGTCATATTGATCCCCCTTAATTGAATGTGTACTTTGTTATGACACGGTACTTAAAAGTGTCTTGTTATTGCTGCTAGTAGTATTTATAAGAACTCTGGGATCACGTGTTGAAACGTTTATGCAGATAGGGGGAAATTATGGAGCACGACAGATTCATGCCTGTACGAGTTTTAGCAAAAACACCTTTAATATCAGCTATAGACATTGATTTGTTTTTGTACGATGTTCGAGGTTGAATTCAAAGGAAACACTCTATGACTATATTACTAAAGCTTTCTTCATTCGCTGCCGCTCCGACTCGATCAAGCTTGAAGCTACATGACCAACCAATTGAAATAGCCCGCACAATTGCTAAAGTTAAAGCAAGTAACCGCACTAAGGGAAATATGTGGACTATAGGGCTTAGGTTCGGAAAAGGCTGCCTTAAACTTAATGCTATACAAGCTGATGCAACGAGGCTTTACGTACCAACAGATAAGGTTGAGAAGGTAACCGAACAACTTAATCGATTGATTGAGACGGGTGTATTTGATGAAGAGATAAAGGCTGAACAGCTTAGATTGCGTAAACTTAACAGCCTAAAACAGTTAAATATCAAGAAATAAGGCTAATCTTCAGCGATAGAGATAAAAATCCTGTCAGAGTTCCAAAGCTCTATAATCTTCCTCGTTTTCTTTGAATTCCAAAAACATTTTCCAAATAGAATAATACCAGCACCTTCAAGATCTCGTCCCTTTTCAACTTTAAATCTATCAAAAATTATAGATTTATGTTTATAAATCGGAATACCAATATCATTACAATCAGACGGATTAAGCCATTCCAGTTCTTTATCTGAATGAGATATAGCTCCCCAGTACATTTTAGGCTTGGCGTCTTTTGAGCTATCGCTTGCCTCTGCATCAGCAAAGTTAACAAATAGGTTCTTAGCCTTATACTTATATCCATTATCAACTTCAATCAAAATGCTAGATTCAGCTAAGTCGCTACCACGCATAAGGCTATTCAAAACTTTCTCCATACCTAACACTTTTATGCGAGTCTGTTTATTAGTACCTGAATGGGTTTTACTTGTTTTATTCGTTGATGGTTTTGACTTAGAAGGACGTGCTTTAGGTTCAGAAGAAGACTTAGAGCCTAAAGAAAAGAAATCGATACTCACTAGATTGGAATCAGATATGATTTGATTTACTTCAACAGCATGACGGGACTCCCTTTCACGCTGGGGAGATGATCCTCCTTCACCACAATTTTCAGTATGATAACGCGAACCAAAACAAGCACCTTTACCATCTGAACTTTTTTTACGAAAAAATGCCTTGCCCTTACATTCTGTACACTCTAAAAACTGTCTATATTTTTCAATATCCGTTTCTGAAAGCTCCTGAAATCCTAATATTGAGTACGTGCATACCTCCTCACCATATGTGCATTTAGCATCAAGCATTTAGTTCCTCCAAAGAAAGTTCATTACAAATATTGCTAAAATATACTGCACAATATCAAGTTACTAATAAAAAAACGAATTATCAGTTGCAAGGAACATATCTAATAGCATAAATTTGATGCTAACAGGAGAGTTACCGAAATGAAGCTTACTAAAGCACAAAAACTTGCATGGTTTCATGCAGCACTAATTCTAGCAAAAAAGGTTCCTGTCGGTAGTGTCTCAGCAAATAATAAACTGAGAGATATGCTTCTCAATGTAGGAACTCTTGAAGATATCTATAACCTACATTTCGGCATGATACCAATTGAAGAAAGTATTGAAAAAAAATTGGATGATGTATATTCAAAAATCAACTTCGACTTCAAAATTATCACTATAAATGATCCCGAATATCCTGAGAAACTAAGGCTAGTCGAAGGAGCTACACCAATATTGTATTGCCGTGGTGATATTGGATTACTTAAGCTCGAAAAGTCCATTTCTTTTGTAGGTACACGTGAATTACACAATCCAGAGCATATCCAACATGGTGATAGAACTATACAGAGGTTACTTAGTTCAGGTTATCAGGTCATCGTAAGTGGCTTAGCTGCTGGCTCTGATACGTTAGGCCATAAATCAGCTATAAAACACGGTGGAAAGACAATCGCTGTGCTAGGTACTTCTTTAGATCAATACTTCCCAAAAGAGAATAAAGCACTTCAAGATGAAATAGCACAAAATCACCTATTGATTTCAGAGTATCCGATCGGAATCCGAAGCTTTGGTTCTTTTTTTGCCAACAGGAATAGAACTACTGTTGGATTATCAGGTGATGGCGTAGTTGTAGCAAGATCAGGTGATAGAAGCGGAACACAATACGCTGTAAGACATTGTATAGAGCAAGGAAAGCAACTGTACGCTCTAGAAAATAACATCCACGAACCAGAGTACCAATGGGTTCACAAATACAAAGACCATTTAAAAGTGATCAGGTTGTAGATTCATTATCAAAGGAGTTAGAAATGAAGCTGTTGATCTTCGATTTAGACTTTACTTTAGTTAACACTAATAATTGTCAGGATTATCTTAAAACCAGAGCTGGCAGAGAAGCTATTGTTGAAAAGTTGGATTCAGGTGAAGTTACGACATCACTGTATTTCCCAGAAACTGTAGATTTTGTAAATGAGTTAGTAGCTTCGTTTATGAGATACGATACAGACACCTTACCGATTATAGTCTCTGATTCGCCAAGAGCTTACTGCGAGAAGCTTATTGAGCTACATGGGTTTAATATACCAAGTGAGCTTATATTTCCTGCCTCACATAAGCCTTGTGTTGACATTTGTAACGTACTTGAGACTGTGAATGCATATACAGAAGAAAAATTGGTAAAAGTCGCAAAGGTTTCTGATTGCTTGGTGATAGGTGATAGTGCAAGAGATATTCATTTTGGACATGAAATTAAAAGACCATCAGTTTGGGCTAAATGGGGCAATGTAGCGCATGAGCACGTGTACGATGTTAGTGAATCTAAACCCACTAGAACTGTCAATAATCTTGATGAGTTAGCTGCCGTTATTGATGAGTTCATAGGCTCTGGTACAGATGGGTTTGAATACACCGTCCCAGATTTCAAAAAAGAATGGGATATTCAAACAGTAGATATTGAAGACTTCACAGAACAAGAAGTTGAAGATATAGGGTTCTGTGAGCATTATGTACCAGAAGCCTTAACCTTAGATAACCAGAAGCATAAGTATAGTTTTTTTGACGTTAACTGGGTATTAAAACCAGCCAAAAATGTACCTGAAAATCACTTATGGAAAGCAAAACGATACCCACAGAAATTCTATACTCAGGCTGGTACGTTTACTGAAGCAAAATCTCTGATGAGATTAGCTGGAATTTTTAAAGGTCGATTTAAACAGTGGATAGAAGAAAAAGGCATAACAGGAAAGGTTTTACTCGTACCAATCCCTAGTAGTGTTCCAGCTGAGTGTAATAAAACACAAACAGTTAAGTTAATTGCTGGATGGTGGACAGAGTGGATTAATAAGCTAAATCCAGATTTTACATTAGTTCATAAAGAGCTACTCGTTGAAAGATTTAAGCCAAAAATTCCAACGCATGCTCAAGGTGGGCAACGGCATATCGAAGACCAATTATCTACGATGGGACTATTCAAAGGAGTCCTTGGAAAACTTCCTGACGATATCACGGCTGTAGTTTTTCTTGATGATGTAACAACTTCTGGGAATAGTATAAATGCCATGGCTACCATTTTTAGAGAATTAGAAGTAGTTCCTAAAGAGGTTCCATTATACGGCTATGTGTGGTTTAAAACGTATCATCCAGATATTGAATTTGATATCGATTTTGATTTTGAGGCATTAATCGCAAAAGCTGACAATGTTGCTGCGGATAATTAACCACACCATGATTCACGCTTGCCACCAGCGTATGGTCGAGCGTGATTAGCTTCTAACAACATGATAGAAAGGTTTTTACCGTCTAGGTATACATCAGCTATCAATCTGAAATATTTACCTCTCTGAATATCCTTAAGCTCTATGACTTCAGCCTCTCTTAAGGCTTGAACGGTGAATTGTTTAGCTAACCTTGCGAGCTCCTTTTCTTCCTGACATTTCCCCCTTAGTTCAGGTGTGTCTATCCCACTGATACGGATCGGTATCCTGTACCCTACAATCTCAGGCCACTCTTTGATGTTCACAGTGAAAGAATCACCGTCATAGATGCTAACGATATCTGAACTAGCTAACCTGATGTCGGCTACTATGGGAAATGATATGAATACAACAAAAAATAGCAGTCTCATGATCCGATCCTTGGATAAAAAGTTAACTAAGGATAGTTCAAAATCAGTTCGTTTTAACTTTATGATAATCCTTCAGGTTTTAATCTCTATTGATCAAGAGTGCACAAACACTTATCCTTGTAAGTTGCTCTCAATCTTGAAATTATTAGGGATGGCTGATATATGAATAATACTGAACAACTGCTATTGCTTTACCCTGAATCAGACTCAGATATAAGAACCTTATTGATCGGTGATGATATTCACTTCTGTTTAAAAGATGTCGTTCTATCTTTGGCAAAGTTAAACTCTAAGCTATCCGTTGGCGGTAAAGTTCAAAGTTTAACAGGTTTGTTGAAAGCACAAATTCAAGTCTTAGACCCTGATGAGTCCTTAATCAGTGGTGAAGAAGTTTATGTGAACCAAGCAGGCTTGTTCAGGATTATTCTTAGGGATAACAGTAAGGCTTGTAAAAGATTCCAAAGTTGGTTACTGAAGGAGGTATTACCTTCAATCATGAAGTATAAAATGTACCCACCACCTTTAGTTGAACAAAGTTCAGACATAAAGATTGTTGTTCAGTCATTGCTGGAGGATATTGAGGCACGTGAAAAGCTAGAAAGAGAAACAAAAGCACAATTCAACCGCCATGAGAAAATGTTGAACAGTTTGAGTTCAAAACTTGAAAGTGTGGGAACAGATAAAAGTTCTGTTAAATTGATCTCTGTGTATGAATACTGTCGTGATAACGGTGTACCAGATGAACAGCATCACTCAGTTTTAGGTTGGTGTATTAAGATTGTAGGGGAAACTGGCGAACCATCTAGAAACAATATGATAGATGGACAACTAACCTTAATGGTTTCAGAACATGTTGCTTCGCAAGCAGTGCTTCAAGTAAGAAATACCCATAACAGTATGTAGTTAAGGAATTGAGATGGATACTGATAATAATGGATGGGGTGATTTCGACACACTTAGAAAGCTCAAAGGGATACCAGTTTCCCAAATAGAAAAAGAGCTCGCTCAAGTGATTGATAACCTCGTTGATGGAAAAGGCAAAACGCACGCCACCATAGCCCAAATTGATTTTGGTAATGAAGTTGGTAGTGAAATTGAAATAAAGATAAAGTTTAGCCAACGATAGCAAATGATTGAAGTACCTTCTTATAGGTGCTTCACATGCCTTTATAAGCGATCTTCCATAGTTGCTATCACCTTGCCTGTGTAGTTTTAGGCTATCTGTGCAAGCGCATTTGATACACTCATGATAAAACCCTCCTGTCATTATCAGTAAAAACCATATCTCCATCGCAATGAAAAAAGTGACAATAAAATTTGGTAAAAATCAGAATGAATTCTGTATTCAAACTCTTCAGCTAAACCAACTTTATAAGCACATTCAATAAGTTAATAAAACTGAGAGCATCCCCCATTTACATATGAGTAATTTATTGGCAAAATACCTCATCGGCTATAGCTTGCCTTAAATAATTTTGAAGGGATAATGTAATATGTTTGTCGTAATCTTTGGCCGTCCAGGCTGTCCTTACTGTGTTAGAGCGGTACAACTTTCTGAGCAACTCGTTGAAGCTCGCGATGACTTTAAGTTTAAGTATATCGATATCCATGCAGAAGGGATTAGTAAAGCGGATCTTGAAAAAACAGTCGGTAAGCCTGTTGAAACTGTCCCACAGATCTTCATCGACAAAGAACATGTCGGTGGTTGCACCGAGTTTGAACAGTATGTCAGAGAGAATCAATTACTTTCAGCTCCGGCTTAAGTTATAAGATTGCATTCTCAACTAAAAAAGGAGGCTTAAGCCTCCTTTTTTGATCTTACTGTTTTATAAACGTATGTATCGATTGATATTAGAGCACGTATTTCACAGAGAATATGACACGGTTTAACTCGCCACTATCCCCATTTTGTTTGGTGTTCTCTGCATACATATACTCGACACCCACTGTCATAGGCTTAACCGGTGAATAGAGTAAGTTAATATAAGCAGAATAAGACTCTTTGTTTACCCCTCCCCCAGTTAGTGCTTCATTGTTGTCAGCCTTAAAGCCCGAAAGCGTGAAGCTTGAGCGCCACTGATCAGTCCACCAGTGACGATATGAAGCAAAGCCACCATAAGAGCTGATGGTTTCAATTTCACCATTGGTATCTAATACACCGGCGTTAGCATAGTTCAGCGCCATGTAACGGCCTAAACCATCGCCAGTGGTAGCAGAGAGCTTAATGTCATCGTCACCAACAGGAATAACCCCTGTGAAGCTCACACCATAACCCATCTCTTGCGTATCAAGATTGTCTATCTCGACATTTAACTGTCTCGCCAAACCCGCAACGGTGAATTTCGCGCCACCTTCAGTCTTAAAATTATATCGAGCCACAAAATCTGGCACCATGCCACTGCCGCTGGTGATACGAGCACCACCGCCATTTGGTGTTACAGTCGTTTCAGGGTTCTCTATCGCAAACTGGAAGCCACCATTGGTATAACGGACGATAGTTTGACGAACAAAAGGTGTGCCTTCGGCCGCACCGACAAAATCCAAATTCTCAGGAAGTGCACCAGGATTCTGGAAGGTTGTCCAGGTTTGACCCACTGTCCAGTTATCATAACTGATGAAAGCATGTCTGATCCGCGGAGAATAACTGTTAGATACTCGCTCGTTACCATCGGCATGGGTAAAAAAATCAAGTTCGATAAAGCCACTGAGTTTATGGCCGTCGAGATCTGTGCTGGTCTTAAAATTGAAACGGGTCTCACGAGCCTGAAAATCGACAACTTGATTGCCGTTACTCGCATCACCGTAGATGGTACCAGGAACATAGAACTGCCTGGACAGGTTATCGGAATCAGGAGCGCCATTGCTGTAATCACTGAACATCACATCAGCTTTGACATAGCCTCCAAATTTAAACTCTGTATCACCTGCTTGTGCCCCTGAGCTTACTGCTAGCATAGTCGCCATTGCCACAAGGCTCATCTTTGCTTGTCTCATTATCTCTCTCCCATAACATTATTATATTATTTACAAGAATATGAACTAGATAACAATCGAACAACATTGGCAATACGTCTATAAGACAAAAGTATAACAGCGAGATCTGAAGTAATAAGCTACCGCTTTTATCGGGCACTCTCTTTAAAGTGCTATCTCTGAAATGCTGTAGCCTGGAGCACAGGGTTTGAACTATTCGGACGTCAAGGACGTCGACCTTGGACAGGTGATAGTTGATAGTTGAGATCAAGCCTACTGAGCTAACGGGTCTTTCTGATAAGGCTATTTTCTTAATCAATTTAAACTAGAGTGAGGACGTCCACCAAAAAAGTGGTGGTTTTTTGTTACCGAGGATGAAGGATTCGAACTTTCGACCAATGTGGCCTACTTAATTGCAAGAATGAGTAAAGCCAACTGCCTTTTCATATACAGAGAGTCAACTGAGCTAACGGCCCTTTCTGGCATTGCTTAATTTTCTGAATTGGATACTCATGAACAAGTTTTATCTTAAATCTAAGGCGTTTAGATTGAATACAAAATTAGTAAGATTGATAGATAGATAGATAGATAGATGTTGAAATATTTGAACCAGAGATAGGATTCCACCAAGAAAAGTGGTGGGCCGTGAAGGATTCGAACCTTCGACCAATTGGTTAAAAGCCAACTGCTCTACCAACTGAGCTAACGGCCCTTTCTGGTATTGCTTAATTTCCTGATTTCATTTGCCTTGAAGCAAATCCACCTCAGAAGTGGTGGGCCGTGAAGGATTCGAACCTTCGACCAATTGGTTAAAAGCCAACTGCTCTACCAACTGAGCTAACGGCCCTT
>JAKVHY010000058.1 GCA_023284085.1 Shewanella benthica | reverse complement strand
GATAGGCTTGAACTTAACGTGTGGAGCACCGGCTAGCTCGATAGGCTTGAACTTAACGTGTGGAGCACCGGCTAGCTCGATAGGCTTGAATTTAACGTGTGGGGCACCAGCCAGTTCGATAGGCTTAAACTTAACGTGTGGAGCACCGGCCAGTTCGATGGGCTTAAACTTAACGTGTGGAGCACCGGCTAGCTCGATAGGCTTGAACTTAACGTGTGGAGCTCCGGCGAGAAGTGTTTGATTAGAGTTAATCGCAGGAATTTCAAATGCCATTGTAGAAGTTGATAACACAAGGGCGATAGTCGTTGCTAATACTTTAATCATATTCTTCTTCTCTCAAGTTTTGTACATCAGTTAGTGAGGTACATGGTCAGTAGGGATGCCAATTATTATTTTTTGACACTTGAGAGAATAGTTGCAGTTGTTATGCCAGCTTTATCATTTCCTTAAAGATAATCGATTGTTTTGTTGGGCTTATATTGCTTTTTTGCCATTTTGTACTAAGTCTGGTTCGATGAACTCCTTGTGGAGTAGCTTGGTGAATTCAGCTTCTGTGACCGGCTTGCTAAATATAAATCCTTGAATCTCCTCGCAATTAAGTGCTTTTAGAATGCTGAGTTGTGAGGCGTCTTCTACACCTTCGCCTACAACAGAGAGCCCCATGTTGTGGGCAATAGTAATAATCGAGTCGACCATCTTAAGATCACGATCAGACTTATCGATATCGTCCACAAAGGCTTTATCTATCTTCAACGTGTGAATAGGGAAACGTTTAAGGTAGGAGAGTGAAGAGTAACCCGTACCAAAATCGTCTAACGCCAGGGTTACTCCCATCTTAGATAGCTGTTGCATCACCTTTATCGCTTTCTCTGGCTCTTTAATGACGGTCCCTTCAGTGATTTCAAGCTCTAAATTCGCTGCAGGAAGCTGAGTTAGACGTAAAATTGACTCGATACGTTGCTGCAGATCGGGTAGAGCGAACTGATATGAAGATAAATTTACAGCCACGCGTCCATTGAAGATCCCTTGACTCCGCCATTTTTGTGCCGCGAAGCAGGCTTTCTTCATGACGATGTCACCAATTTCTACGATCAGGCCATTCTCTTCGGCTAAAGGAATAAATTCACTAGGCGGGATCAGTCCTTGCTCTGGGTGATTGAGCCTGACTAGCGCTTCCATGCCAGCCATCTTGCCACTTTTGAGATCAATCTTAGGTTGATAGTAAACTTCAAACAGGTCTTCCTTGATACCTTGTCTGATTAGGTTTTCCACTTCCAGTTGTCTAATTGCGTTACGGTTCAGTGATTCTGAGTAGAACTGATAGCGATTGCCACCCGCGGATTTGGCGTGGTACATGGCGATATCAGCTTTACGCAGTAGGGCTTGTTCATTTTGGTCATCTTCAGGGTAGAGCACTATACCAATGCTCATGCCAACTACAACCTTGTCTGAGGTCAATTCGAACGGTGTGACGAAGGCTTCGATAACACCGTTAGCAATAACTGCACTCGAGCCTATATCTGGATTATCGTCGACGAGAATGGCGAATTCATCACCGCCGAGACGGTAGATACTGGTGTGGTAGGGGACTGCAGCTTCGATGCGTCTAGCGACTTTTATCAATAATTCATCACCAACCTGGTGTCCTAGAGAGTCATTAATTTTTTTGAAGTTATCAAGATCGAGTACCATGAGTGTGTGATGAGAGTCGCGTTTTACCAGGTTACCTAAGGTGACCATCAAACTTGAACGGTTGGGAAGGTTAGTCAGCAGATCGTTGTTGGTCAGCTTTCTAAGCTCTTCTTCTTGCTGTTTACGACGGGAAATATCAGAAAACACGCCTACATAATGAGTAAGCTGTCCCTGTTCATCGTAGATAGCGTCGACAGTGAGTTCCATCAAGAAGCTGGAACCATCTCCCTTAGCGGACTCGACATCGTTACTCCATCGACCTTGTTGGTTCAATATATTGCGGATCTGTTCAGAATAGCTATCGGGGTAAAGGTCGAAGTTAAATTGCTCGCCAATAAACTTATCTTTGGGTTTTAAACACAGCTCACAACAAGCTTCATTTACTTCTACAAATCTAAACTCACTGTCTAGAATAAACATACCTTCTGAAATGTTGGCGATAGCTCGTTCAAAAAGTCTCAACTGTTCTTCGGCATGTTTAAAGTTGTTGATGTTCTTGATGGTACCCGTCATTCGAAGCGGGTTATCTTTCTCATCACGTTCGACAATCTTTGCTCTATCTAAAATCCACACCCAGTCACCGGACTTTCCTTTCACACGATAGGCTGCTTCGAAGTGATCTGACTTGCCATAGAAATGATCATTAAGCGCTGTACTGACACGCTCCTGATCCATGGGGTGAATATTACTTTCTTCACCTGTTTCACCTGATCTCTGCCCATCTCGAGGAAATTCAAGTGATCCCCAGATATTAGAACGATAAATCTGCCCGGTTTCGATATCCCAATCCCACATCTCATCACCACTCCCCCATAAAGAGAGTTTTAATCGTTCTTCAGATTTAGCAATCTGGTTTTGGACTTCCCGGCGTCTAAGTATAGTTTTTACAATGACTGCTGAAATAATCAGTGAAAGCATGAAATAGATAAATTTAGCCTGTTTAGAAAGCCACCATGGAGGCGTTATTATAACTTTAATACTTTTTACATCGCCTTTTTTACTTAAAAATCGGTCAACAGCATAAATGTTGAAAGTATATTCACCTGGAGAAAGGTTAGTGTATGTTGCTGAATTTACCCCTTTTGACTCAATCCAAGAATCTGATAATCCTTCCATTTGGTATAAGAAATCTATTTCATCAAGATGGTTGCTTGGTGACCAAAATTTAAAAGTGAAAGGGTAATCTGAATATTTCAAGGAAACTTGTTCTGAAATTGAAATTGGTTTTGATAATATACCATCACCTGGGTGTTTTACTATGTTGAACACCAAGAGGTCTTCTATTTTTACTTTCGGGGGTAATGTTTTTGATATATATAAATCAATATCTTTCGGTATCAAAATACTGACACCATTTATCCCTCCAAAAATAAATTTATTCTTCCAATATAATGATGATTGAGTATTGTATTCATCTTGACTTCCTATAGTACGGTCAAGAACATAAAGGCTCTCTTTATTAATGTAAATCACTTCACCCATAGATGTCGCGATTAACTTATCATTTTCAGACGATATAGAGAATATTGCAAGATTCTTACTATATATTACTTCGTAATGACTATTTGTCTTGTCATATATCATCAGAGACTTGGTGGTACCAAAAAAAACTTTGTTAGATGTATTTTTAACGCTGAACACTATGTCATCTGTATAAACTGGTTTTGAACTCTCTTTGTTAATCTCAAAAAGTCCACCTTGGCTCGAGACAAAAATTGAATCGTTATATGAAGATATATCAAATATAGGATTCCCTATGTCTACAGGCAATCTATTAATAATAGTGTTGGTTAATGGTTGAACAACTAGTAGCAAGCCGTTGGTTGTTCCTGCAAGTATCGTGTTGTTAAATTCATTGAACTTTAAAGCAGAAACGGGATGGCTTGTTAAAATCTCTCTATCATTACTAAGTAAATCTATTGAAAATAATCCACTTGTACTGCCTACATAAAGTTTATTTCTGTAAGTTATGGCTGTTTTTGCGCCAGTGATATGACTGTCATACTTTTTTATATTGTTCGAACTATCATATACGGAAATTATATTTGAATCAGTTGTTATAGTCAGCTTTATATTTCTTTCTTTATTTATTGACCATATGTTGTTTGTATTCTCTGAACTTTTTTTTATTATATTTAATTTCTCACTTATTTGTATAAAACCCATGTTTTGAGTTGATACAAATAAACTATTTGTCTCGGGGAAAACTAGTGGCTTGTCAAGGGTGTAATCTAAATTTGTAATTATTCCTGAGAGTGACGAAGTGAAGTTGTAATCGATAGAGTAAAGATTGTTCCCGACCATTCCGTGAAGAGTGTTTTTTAGAATGAAAATCGTATCAAACTTTATTGGGTTTACTTGTGTGATTTTATTGCCTTGGACTGTGGATAATCCAAACTCACCATTTATAACAATTCTATTATTGTACTTTAAAATGTTTTTTGAGTTTTTTATTATTATTTTATTATCAATTTCACTTATAATGTCCCCATTGTAGTTTCTAACAAAATATGTGTTTTCGGTTTTTATTGTTGTTTTTATTCCATCGAATAAGTTGCTTTCAATAATCGAGTTGATAGAATAGTTATCTTTGTTTATATTTATAACTTTATTATTTGTACCTATAATTATATCATTTTCAAAAATCTTTAATGACCATATTGGAAGTTTTTTTGATGTTAACTCTTTTGATATAGGTACAAATTTGTCAACAGTTCTATCTAGTATCACTAAACCTTTGTCCGTCCCCACCAAAAGGTTACCATTATTATCAATAAGTAAGCTTCTAATAAAAGAACTGGGAAGACCTGAATAGCGATCATCTGCAAAGTAATGTTTGAACTCTTTCCCATCAAAACGGTTAAGACCGTTAAGTGTTCCTATCCAGACATATCCATCTTTATCTTCTACTAGTGATGTTACAGTACTTTGTGACAAGCCTTCTGGCACACTGTAAGTGTCTGCATTTAGGAGAATTGAAGCTTGCTTCTGTTCTAGAGGGATTTCACTGCTTGATTCAGATGGTTGATCAATAGCATGCGCCTGGCCGAAAAGACAGAGGGCCAGTAGGAGAGTGGTGATTGTTTTCATAATCGCGTTTGGCATCATTTTTAGTTTGATTATTAGCCAGTAATGCTTAGGCAACAGGGATTTAACCTCACTTTTTCAGAAAGTGAGGACTTTGTCAAAATTTGAAGGAAAATTGTTTAGTGATAATCATTATTGAACAATGCTTGGTTGTTGTTTTATGCCTAATAATCTCCTTAGTTCAACCATAAAATCTAGAGTATCCTTCAGACTTAGATTATTTGACTGAAATAGGCGTGTTTTTGTGATTTCTCTAATTTGTTGAATAATTCGGCATAGTTTGCCGGAGAGGCATGATTCGTTCACGGCTCTGAATGTGAAAGTTCAATTTCTATCACAAGTCAAAGCCGAGTCGAATGACTTTTACGTTGTAAGTTTAGCTTAAATTTGAGCCAACAATGCTCAACTGGCTAAATTTAAGTGCTTAATTTTAAGAGATTAGTAGCTGAATTTATTCGCTTGAAGCTTAAAACTGCGCAGATCTGTGATCATCTTGTCTGAGCTTAGGCGCTCCTCATGTCTGTGATTGTCGCCTGTGGTGAACAGCACTAAGCGATCACAGAGTTTGTTACGCATTTTTTGCATCATAAACTTGATCACATCGGCGCGAGTCAACTTTTCAATCTCTTTTACGACGAGCTCTCGTTGATTAAAGTCATAATCCTTATTGCCTATGCTAGACCAATAGCGTTGGCCTCGAGTCTTAAGGTTAGCATCGTGTTCCATCACTTGGTTGATAAGCCCCTGTTTAGTGAGTTCCCACTGCTGATTAGTGATCTGCATAACGGCGTAGTTAAAGTCGGCAATAAACTCGTCAATGGCTTCTAAGAGCTGCAGAGGGCTAGATGTTGGTGACTGGATATAAAATATGATCCCTGGATAGCGATTCAGTGGTAAGTAACCCGTGCCCACCATATAGCCCAGCTGTCTCTTGGTTCTGAGTTCGTGGAAGAAAGTCGAAGACATGGTGTGGTTCAATAAACTGAACAGGGCCATGGTCTCTGGATTCGATTGAGATGCTTGATAGTAGACGATGATGCTGCTGTCTTGGTGAGACGCGGTAATTTCACGTAGAAGCGTTCCCTTACCCGACAGGTTAACCAGCTCACGGTCAGATTCACCACTGGGTGATGAGACTAGGGAGAGGATATGATCTAATCGCTTGCCTAATGTCTTAACTTCTTCGACCAACCAATCGCCGTAGACTAAGCCTTCGAGGTGGATTTTTTCATAGAATTTTCTGACGTGTTCATGTAGATCTTCTAAGGTTATCTCTTCTAACTCTTCAGCCATGCGTGATGGCTCATAACTGCGTTTTTGAAGTGTCACCGTTAAACTAGTGAAGATCTGTGAGATTGGCTTAGCTCTAGTTTGGTTATACCAATTTCTCAAAATCTGACGTTTGATTGAATTAAATCGATTCTGAGTAAAGTTTCGTTCTCTGGCTTTATTGATCAATAGCGATAATAGGGCTTCTTGTTTACCGGTAAAACCTGTCAGATGTAAGGTGATCCCACCTTGGTGAGGATAGATGTTGTAACTGAGCCCGGCCACTTCGGCTTGATAGGTATATTCAACCAGGTAGTCGAGCAACATCTCAACGTAGAGCCTGGTTAGCGCGGCATTCCTAGGAGACGATGCAGCATGTTCAGAATCAAGAGATAGGTACATATGGCCCTTTGGGACATTAAACTCATCATCTTTGCGGTGCCAGATCCGATAGCCTTCCTCTTGTGAAACGATAACTGGGGTCTTATTCTGACTCTTTTCGGGGCGAGCAATGGAGTCTGATATGATAAATGGATTCGCGCTCGGTAGCTTGAGCTCGGGTCTTATCTGAATATTACTCCAGGATTTGAGCCTTTCATCTGCAATGGGTTTTATCTGATATGGCGTATGGTACCAGGCAGCTTGCCGCTCCGTATCTAATTCCGGTGCGATGATCTGGATGCGCATATTCGATGGTGTCATCTGTTGCAGTAAACCTAAGGTTTCGGCGACGTTAAGACTGTCCATCTTATAATCACCATAAACCAAATCTTCCACATCATAATGGTGCATATTGATGCTGAGGTGGCTGACCAGATCTAATGTTCGAATCTGCTCTTGATACCTAAATGCCAAATTGAGCAGATTTGCCCGCTCTTGATAGCGCCAGTCTTCCAAACCTTGGGTTTTAATGAGTTCGATATATTCAAAAGCGCAGCGAATGACCGTATCCAGGTGAGTGAGTCCTTTCTCCGTAAGCTGAATACTGATGTTGTAATCTTTAAAGTTATAGCCATTGACTCCCCCCCCAGCAGATAGGTTGATAGCAAAACCTTGTTCTTTCAGGTAGGACAATAGGCTGCCATTACCTTCGTAACCCAGTAAATGGCTGATAAAGGTCAGTGGCTTGTGTTTATAGAAAGGATCTATGGCCGGCAAATTGAAGGTGATCGCCACTCGCTTCTGTTCTTTGAGCGGGATGATATGCAGCTGGGTTGTCAGTTGCTCTGGCTGATAAATAGGGACCGCTGGATAGTGCTTCTCAAGTTGGTGATTATTTACTTTGCTGAAATATTGCTCTGCCAGTAATTCAAGTTCATCTAGCGGTCTGGGACCAACCAAACATAGAGTCATGATATTCGCACTATAATGGCTGCGATAAAACTCGACTAGCTCCTCTCTCAGGATGGATTCTTCGCCGCAGAGTGTTTTCAAATTGCCCACTGAAAACTTTGAGAAAGGATGCTCTGGATTGACGGTCTCTTTCTGCACTTGATAGGTTCGACGAATATCATCCTTAAGCTTTAAACTAAATTCAGACTCGATGGCATGTCGCTCACGATCGACAAGCGCTTCGTTAAACAAGGGGGCGATAAAAAATTGGCTGAACCTATCTAACGACTCCTCAAAAACATTGGCATTAATACTGAAGAAGAAATTGGTGTGTTCAGTGCCAGTCCAGGCGTTATTGTTGCCGCCATGCTGATTGATAAATGCGTGATACTCGCCTGAGTCAGGGAATTTTTCTGTGCCCAAGAAAAGCATATGTTCGAGAAAATGTGCCATGCCAGCACGCTCAACAGGATCATCGAAGTGACCCACATTGACCACCATAGATGCTGCGGCTTGGCTGGCTTCCATATCTTCAACCAAGAGCACGGCGAGACCATTGTCGAGTACTAAATGCTGATAGCGACGGAGATCGTTTGGACTTTTGATGATTTGCAAGGATTCTGACAAGTAGAAGGCTCCGTCTGATTTACCAATAGGCTCATATACACAAGTTAACTATGAGGTATCATTAAATAAATACTAGCTATTTTATCGAAAATAAAAAGCGAGTATTACATATTGGTCCCCTTATCCGGCTTTAGCAAGTCTATATAGAGGTTAAATATTCTCCATTTATAGTCTCGAATTTGAAAGAGATACAGATCCCAAGTCTATTCGACTAATTAATAACTTAAATAGGGTTTGTGCCGATGACTTTTGCGGCTACAATTGGCATATAACGAGAAAAATGAGTAGCGAGAGTGGTATGCAGCTATTTTTAATGCGTCATGGTGAAGCGAGTTATCAAGCTCACTCAGACAGAGAACGAATCCTGACCGATACGGGCCGGTATCACACCTCTTTAATGAGTAACTGGCTGGCCAAATCTGTGCTTGAGTTTGATCTGGTGCTTGTCAGCCCCTATTTGAGAGCACAGCAAAGTTGGCAGGAAGTCAGTAAACACTTCCCCGAGCCTAGAAAGTGGCTAGTGCTCGATGAATTGGTTCCATCGGGAAACCCTAGCACTGCTGCGGACCTCACCTTAGCGTACGCCGAGCAATATAAAGCCGACAAAGTGTTAGTGATTGCTCACATGCCCTTGTTGGGTTATATGGTGAGTGAATTGGTTGCCGGTATCGAGCCACCTCTTTTTGCTACCTCAGGGGTGGCATTGATAGATAAGCATAGCGAATGCGCAACTCTGGTATGGCAACATGCACCCCACAGCATCAGTTAAAGGCAATGAGTAAGATATATTTAGCAACAGTAGACTTATCCAGTTAGAAAACAGTTATCTTCGACTGTTTTCTTTGTTTGAATCTGCTCACACCACACACCACACACCACACACATTTTCTATCTTCTATAGGGCTGATCACCAATATCGATAAGCACGAGTAAGGCCGCATCGCCTCCCCATTCCTTGGGCGCCTTATGGAAAGCCTTCACATGTGGATGCTGGGCCAACCACATGGGAATATTCTGTTTGAGGATCCCCGTACCGTGGCCGTGCATAACACAGCAGCAATGAGACTGCTGCTTAACACAAGCTTGAATTAACGCCGCAAGCTCAAGTTTTGCTTCCGACTGACGCATACCATGCAGATCCAAGAGCAGGTCAGGTTGATAATCTCCCCGGCGAAGTCGTTTTAGCTCGAAGCTATCAATATCATCTCGAGACCAACGCATCGGGCCTTCACTGGGCAGGTGAGGTTGATAGGTATCTGAGAAATAGCTGTCGGCATGGAGTTGCTGGGTTTTCTCCTCGATCACTTTCTTATCTTTGGGCTCGGCTCTGAAGTGACGCTTATCTTGCTTGAAGGGTTTAATGCCTTTAGTCATAGATGAAAATAGATCGTGGTCTTCAGAGGTGTCTTTATTCTTCATGTGTCTATTTTGTAACCTTAAAATCGTTTAAGCCGCTGTAGATGCTAATAAACCAACATAAAAGCTAAATTATATAGATGATCGGCGTTATTCATACTGCTATTTTATTGAATCCGATGCCTTATGAATAGAGTTCAGTTACAATGAAATGGAATAATTATGCTGGAGTGAGTTTTGGATAAGATTTTTGTAGATGAAGCCGTAACTGAGCTACGTACCATAGGTGATATGTTGCGTTGGGGCGTGAGCCGTTTTAATGATGCCAATATTTATTATGGTCACGGAACCGATAATGCTTGGGATGAAGCCATAGCCTTAGTTTTTCATGCACTTCATTTGCCTGAAGCGCTAGGTCAGCAAGTTATCCACGCTAATCTCACCAGCAGTGAGAAGCATAAAATCGTCGAGCTCATTATTCGTCGCGTAAGAGAACGCCTACCGGTTCCTTATTTGACTAACAAGGCCATGTTTGCCGGGCTTGAATTTTTTGTCGATGAACGTGTGCTGGTGCCGCGCTCTCCCATTGCCGAGATGATTGCTAACCGTTTCAGCCCTTGGCTGTATAATAAGCAAGTTAACCGCGTACTGGACCTATGTACAGGCAGCGCTTGTATCGCTATCGCATGTGCCTATGAATTTGACGAAGCAGAAGTGGATGCACTAGACATCAGTGCCGATGCCCTCGATGTCGCGCAAATTAATATAGAGAGTCTAGGCGTGCTGGATAGGGTCTTTCCTATCGAATCAGATATTTTCTCTGCGATACCAAAAGGTCCACACTACGATCTGATCGTGTCTAATCCTCCTTATGTGGACGCCGAAGATATCGGTGACATGCCCGATGAATATCAGCACGAGCCTGCGATCGGTCTGGCATCGGGACGTGACGGGCTCGATCTGACGAAACGTATTCTGGCCAATGCAGCCGACTACATGACGACAGATGGTTTATTGGTCGTCGAAGTGGGTAACTCCATGGTTCACCTGATGGATCAGTTCCCTGATGTTCCGTTCACTTGGGTGACATTCGAAAATGGCGGTGACGGTGTGTTTGTCTTGACTCGTGACCAGCTAGTCGAAAATGAATCATTGTTTGCCATCTTCAAAGACAAGTAATCATCGCGGCTCAACAAGTCTCTATGGGCGCTGGTGATAAAAAAGGCTAACGTTAGTCTTTATTTAAGCTTGTCACTTGTTGCTCATTTAAGCTAATCTCGGCTTGTGTACAAATTCAGAGTATTTTTAAACTAGTCAGAGGTTAATAGAGCGGATGTCGGGAAACAGTATTGGACAAAATTTTGTCGTGACAACATTTGGTGAGAGCCATGGTGTCGCATTAGGTTGCATTATCGATGGCGTCCCCCCGGGACTCGAGCTCAATGAAGCAGATATGCAACATGACCTTGACCGACGTCGTCCAGGGACTTCTCGCTATACAACGGCAAGACGTGAAGCCGATGAGGTGCGTATCTTATCTGGCGTATTCGAGGGTAAAACCACAGGTACCTCTATCGGTCTTATGATTGAAAATACCGACCAGCGCAGTAAAGATTACTCCAATATTAAAGACCTGTTCCGTCCGGGACATGCAGATTACACCTACCAGCAGAAGTATGGTTTACGTGATTACCGCGGTGGTGGACGCGCATCAGCACGGGAAACTGCCATGCGTGTGGCTGCAGGCGCCGTGGCTAAAAAATACCTGAAACAAGTTCTTGGTATCGAGATCAAGGGTTACTTGTCTCAGCTTGGTCCTATCAAGGCCGAAACGATAGATTTTAGTCAGATTGAACAAAATGCCTTCTTTTTCCCCGATGCGTCAAAACTCGACGCGCTCGATGAGTACATGAGAGACCTGAAGAAGAGTGGCGATTCTATCGGCGCTAAGGTATCTGTGGTTGCTACAGGTGTACCCGTTGGTTTAGGTGAGCCAGTATTTGATAGACTCGATGCCGAGATTGCTCATGCCTTAATGGGGATCAACGCGGTCAAAGGTGTCGAGATTGGCGATGGTTTCGAGGTGGTGAATCAGAAGGGCTCGGAGCATAGAGATTTGATGTCCCCCGAAGGCTTTGCTTCAAATCATGCCGGCGGCATTCTAGGTGGAATTTCATCGGGTCAACCGATTATTGCTCATATCGCCATGAAGCCGACGTCGAGCATCAGTATCCCGGGGGAGAGCATCAATGCTCAAGGTGAGAAGGCTGAAGTTGTAACTAAAGGCCGCCATGATCCTTGTGTAGGCATTCGCGCCGTTCCAATTGCCGAGGCCATGCTTGCCATCGTATTGATGGATCACCTGCTTAGGCACAGGGCGCAAAATATGGATGTGCACAGCAGCACACCTCAGATAGGTATGCGTTAATCAACCTTGATGTGTGCTAAATAAATTCGGAGGCGCCTCTGTTGTATTCGGAGACGCCTTTTTTGTTTTCTCATAACTACTTATTTTGTTGTTAGCAGCTTAAAATCGATAGCTGCTTTATATAAGAAGCGACATCATGGATCAGACATCTCAAGTCAGTACAAAATTGCGCTGGATCAGCGCCTGTTATTTCTTCTTCTTTGCCATCTTAGGCGTGATGGTGCCATATCTCGGGGTTTTCTTCGAAAATAGGGGCTTTAATGCCCAAGAGATAGGCTTTCTGCTGGCCATTTTAATGGCCACCCGCATCATAGCACCCAATGTTTGGGCCATGGTGGCCGATAGAACAGGCATGCGTGCCCAGCTCGTCAAGTGGGGAGCCGCCGCGGCAGCGGTAAGCTATCTCACCTTCTTCTATGATGGCAGTTTTACCTATCTTGCCATCAGTCTGTGTGTTTATACCTTCTTCTGGAATGCTATCTTGGCACAGCTCGAGGTGATCACCTTAGAAACCTTAGGCGAGAATACCTCTCGCTACGGCGCCATTCGCAGTTTTGGCAGCCTGGGTTATTTGGTCTTTGTGGTGGGGGTGGGCTTTGGCATTTCCCTTTGGGGCACTGAGATTTTGCCCTATGTTGGCATGGTGTTATTCATCGGGTTACTGCTCAGTGCGCTGCCTTTACCCTCGGATCGTGCCGTGGTGAAGAGGAAAGGCGATACGCCTAAGCTCGCCTTAGATAAAGGCATTGTCTGGTTTTTAATCTCGGCGATATTACTGCAGATGAGTGCGGGGCCATTTTATGGATTCTTCGTGCTCTATCTTAAGCAAGCTGGATACACAGAAGCCGTCGCTGGTATTTATGTGGCACTGGGTGTACTGGCCGAAATATTGATGTTTATGATAGCGCCAAGGCTATTGGGGCGGTTTGGAGTCAAACGCCTGTTAGTGGTCAGTTTAGGTTTTACCGGGATCCGCTGGTTGTTAATGGCATACTTGGTCGATAGTGTTATCTGGCTAGGCTTGAGCCAACTGCTGCATGCCTTTACCTTTGGCTTAGTCCATGCGGCCTCGATTCAATTCGTTCATAGCCGCTTCGATGCGAGTCACAGAAGTAAAGGGCAAGCCTTATATGCCAGTCTCAGTTTCGGCGTCGGTGGCGCACTGGGTACTTGGCTGTGTGGCATGATCTGGGGAGACGGCTCGGGGGCTTATTTAGCCTGGATTGGCGCGGCGATTTGTGCATTTCTCGCCATGTTGGCCGCTTACTTTATCCCTAAGCAGGTCAATAGCAATCAGTACACAGCTTAAAACTGAGTCGCTCTAAAAGAGCCGAACGGGTGCTTTAAGGCCTAACTTGAATGATTTCACTCTTATATGTGACCATTTTATAGAGTGCATGTTTATCAGACACAATAAAGGACAGTAAATGGCAATTCGATTTCGTCTGGGGTTAATCATCAACCCTTTCGCAGGTCTTGGGGGCAGCGTTGCACTCAAGGGCAGTGATGGTGTGGCTGAAGAGGCGTTAGCGCGTGGGGCTAAGCCTAAGGCGCATTTGCGTATGCAACAGGCACTCGAGGTGATCTTACCCTATCAAGATAAGATTGAAGTGATCACCGCCTCCGGCGACATGGGTGAAACCTTGGCTAAAGAGATGGGCTTCGATGTCCGTGTCGTGCATCAGGTTTCCGGCAAGAGTGAAGCAAGAGATACTCAGGCTGTGGTTAAACACCTGTTAGATGAAGCGTTAGATTTGCTGCTGTTTGCCGGTGGAGATGGTACTGCGCGGGACGTCTATTCTGTGGCCGATGAAAACATGCCGGTTCTCGGTGTACCCGCAGGGGTCAAGATCCACTCAGGCGTTTACGGCATCACGCCACATGCATCTGGCATGGTGGTTAAGATGTTACTCGATGGTGAGCTGGTCAGCCTGATGAGCGCCGATGTGATGGATATCGATGAGGTCGCCTTCAGAAAAGGCACCGTCAGAGCCAAGCGCTATGGTGAAATGCTGGTACCCGCCGAGCCTAGGTATATTCAGGCGGTAAAAATGGGCGGAATAGAAATAGATGAATTGGTACTTACCGATATCGCCGCCGAAGTCATAGAGAACATGGAAGATGAGCTTTATATCATAGGCTCTGGTAGTACTGTCGCTGCCGTGATGTCTGAGTTGCAGCTTGAAAACACCTTGTTGGGTGTCGATTTGGTTCAGGACAGTCAAGTTATCGGTGCCGACCTAGGTGCCAGACAATTATTGGATATGACTAAAGATCAGCCCGTTAAGTTAGTGATCACCCTGATAGGCGGGCAAGGGCATATTCTGGGTCGAGGTAACCAACAGCTGTCCAGCGAGCTGATTAAACGTGTTGGCAAGGACAATATCATCATCTTGTCGACAAAAACTAAGTTAAAAGCACTTGAAGGACGGCCCTTAATTGTGGATAGTGGCGACCCTGAATTAGACAAAGACCTGTGTGGCTATTATCGAGTCATCACCGGCTACCATGATTACGTCATGTATCAGGTTGCTAATCCCGACCTGAATGAAGATAGTTGAGCCGTCACCGGCTAGTATAATTACGTCATGTATCAGGTTGCTAATCCCGACCTGAATTGATAAAGAAAGAGCGGAGTTACCATGTTAGAGCAGTATGAAACATCATTATATGAGTGGATAGACGATATCGTAGCGAAAGGGGATGAAGATGCCCTATTTGCCAGTGGTTACCTTCAGGGGCATTTTGCGGTGGCTATCTCTCAGTTAGAAGCTGAAACTGTGCAAGGTATCGCGGCTCTCGGTGAAAAGATGGATGTGTGTCTGCAGTTGGCTAAGAAAGAGCTGGATGATACGGATTATGCTTTGGTTGCCTCAGCTTGGCAGCAGCTGAATGAAAAGCTCAGCGCGTGACAACTTGTGCTGACAGCGTAGACAGAACTAGTCTGGTTAAAATTGGTCTAGTGAATCCTAAAAGCCCGACCAATGTGGGCGGTGTGATGAGAGCCGCAGGTTGTTATCAGGCTAATGAGATATTATACACGGGCAAACGTTATGCGCTCGCCGCTAAACACAGAGGCGAGCAGTACAATACCGATACCAAGAGGGCGGGGCAACGTATTCCCCTGACTGCAACGGACGATCTTTTATCGGCGCTGACAGATGGTGTGAAACTGGTGTGCGTCGATCTAGTCGAAGGCGCAATTCCTTTACCTGAATTTGTTCACCCCGATAAAGCCATCTATGTGTTTGGCCCGGAAGACGGCACCATAGATCAAGCTCTCATCGATGAAGCCGATGCTGTGGTTTATGTGCCTACCATAGGTTGCATGAATCTGGCTTCGTCGGTCAATGTCATACTCTATGACCGTTTAGCCAAGACCAATATGCAGATCGCCGATGATGCGCTTATCAGGCAAAGCCGTGATAATAATAATCGGGTTAGAGTCAAACAAAAGTTACAACGACCAATGTAAACTTATTCACGATATACAATCCATTAGCAATGGGGTACTTTGCTGAGACTCGCATTAGCAATGGATTGTTTTATGAAACGTTTAATTTGCTCCATGTTTTTTCTTATATTGGCTACAGCCGCATGCAGTACTCAGCCACTCAAACTCAGTACAGATAGTGCCGATACCAGAGATGATGGCCTGGTTAAAGTGGAAAATTCAAAACTCGATATGTCCTTCGTTAGGCCAAACGTCAACTGGTCACAATACACTCAACTCTATTTTGAACCTGTCAAAGTCACTAATGACCATGCCCCTGATTATAAACCTCCCAGAATCGATCGGGTTAGCGATGGGATGAATGCGAGCTATGAGCTGCGAGAGCAAGATCTGCAGAAGATGGCCGATGAATTCCACTTAATGATCCAGAAGGTCTTTAATAATGAGCAGCCTTATACTCTGGTCGACAAACCAGGGGAGGGGACACTCGTCATCGAGGCGGCAGTTACCGATATCAGGCTCAGTGCGCCTCGTGAAGACACGCGCAGAAGCTATAGCTCAATGGGAAAAACTTATAGTCAAAACTCAGGCTCTATGGTGCTGCTGGCGAGTATAAAAGACGGGAAAACCGGTGAAGTGTTGGCAAAGGCTGCGGATAGAGGCCAGGGCTTCGATCAGTGGCGACAGAATACTGCGGTGTTTAACTGGGGTGATGTCAGAACCGTGTATCGTAGTTGGGCTAACTCTCTTAAAAATGCGCTAATACAGGCAGGAGCCGAAACGCAGAAATAACAAGAATTGCATAATACATCAGCTTAATATGAACAAAGCCAGAGGCCTTAACGCCTCTGGCTTTTGTTTATGGAAACTAGACTAAAGTGCCTTACCTTTAATCAGTTTACGCATCCACATTCGATTGGGGTTAAGCAGGGCTAACGTAGCCATATCCAGTGGTATTACCTCTCCGCAAAGTTGAGACGCTAGGGCTTCGGCAGCCAGTGGTCCTGTGGTAATTCCCCTCGAACCTAATCCACCCAAAATAAACAGGCCATGATGAATGGGGGCCGGATTATCCTTCCAGAACTTGATGCTGGCCTTAGAATGTTGATGCAGCTGGTAATTTTCAAGCATTACATGGGTATCGGGGGCGCAGCCCAGCATAGGCGCGTGATCACGAGTGACCATACGTACACCGACTCTAGCACTGTGTCCGGTGATATCTATATCGTCGACCCATGATTTGTTTTCGAAGCTATGCTGCATCTTTTTAAGATTATCCAGCTGCTCGTTGGGGCAGTAATCAAGGTGCTCGGGGTCTTTAACATAACTGGCACCTGTGCAATGAAGCTGGTCATTACTCGGTGTCAGGTAGCCGTGGGAGCACAGAACCGTAGTGAGTTTTGCCAACTCATTGCGGGCAGGAATATGACTGACTTGACCTCTGAACCCGGTTGCCGGCAGGAGTTTACTCTGTTCAAACTGAGTTAATCCGTGGCCATTAGCCAGCACTAAAGTGCTGAAGGGGCCATGCTTAACTTCATTCCCCGACCCATTAGCCGAATGAGAATCAGCGTTCTGATACAGGAACCACTGACCTTGGCTTTGCTCGATACGGGTGATGTTACAGTTAAATAAGGCGCTGACATCGGCAATTTTGGTAGCCTTATCGAAAGCGGCTCGGGTAAAGTCTGGCGGACTTATCCAGCCACCTAATGGATAAAACACACCTTCCTGGTCAATATCTATGCTGGCGAGCTTGCTGGCTTCTTGTGCGGATACCCTGTGAGCAATCTCCTTCGGCCAGGCCTGAGCCGAGATGATTCGGTTGATTCTGCCGCGGCTGCGTTCATCGTGGCCAGTATGCAACACACCGCAAAGTTCATTGGCTATGTTAAAGCCTTCATCGATCAGAGTGGTTAATCGCCTTCGGGTAAATAGTAAACCTTGCTGAAAATATTGGCTAAGGGTGCCATTATCCGGGGTGAGCAGGGGATAAATTGCGCCTTGCTTGTTGCCTGAAGCTTGTTGACTAAAGGCCTCATCCTGACAAAAAAGACGCACGCTTTTATTTCGCTCAGCAAGGGATAGCGCAAGATGAGTACTGGCTATTCCACCACCTATCACAGCAATAGTGCCCTCTTTTGCCGGTAACTGAGGATAGTGCTGAAACCCATTGGCCTGAGCTTGTCTTAACGCTCGTCGCTCTTGCTGGGATATCTCGTCACTTAACTGAGTCGATGCAGGGGAGGGAGAGGTTTTTTCCGACTCTAGGCTTTCGAATAGAACATTTTCTAACAGAAAGCCTGCTATTTGGGCTAAGTTAACCTGTTGCTGGCTCATGTTCGAGCTTGATAGCAAGGCGGCGTTACTGCTGAGTTTGGCCATCTGCCATATTTTTTGCTCATCCAGTGAGTGTTGATCTGACGTGTGCAGCCAGGCATGGATATAAGATGCCGGATCTGCAGGTGCCAAGGTGTTGCTTAAACTTGAATGTATATCGCCGAGATACAGGTCGACGAGGCAACGCCCTTGATTTAAAATCAGTCTCTGGCAGCCAGGTATTGCCACTAGCTTGGCATCGATAAGCTGTTTAATTGCCACTTGCTTATCTAAACATGAGCCATACTCTAAGTCAGAGTCAGAGTCAAAATCGGTATGGACCGGTTCTTGACACTCTTGGTATTGAGTTTGAAGTGCGACGAGTTGCAGATTTATGCGCTCAACGGCTGAGTAATCAGATTCGAAAATCTTCACATAAAATCGAGTATCTGCCATGGACTTTTGTTGTAATAAGATGACAGACAGCATTTGCTGCACATCACAGAGTCCTATTTGCCCTAAGGATAATTTTTTTTTGTCAGGATACATGTTAGCTATTTGCTCATGAAATGAGTCGAAATGACTACAAATACGGCTATTTACCATCTTTTCTTCACGTTCTTGGGTCAAGGAATTTACTCTGTGTCTTACTTTAGGCATTATTTTACCCGTGTTTATGGAGAGCTGACCACTTAATTGCACTAAAAGCGATATTATTGCCGCAGCAAAATTGGTACTGAAAGTACTAAATGTACTAAATGGAAAGAAATAATGAAAAGAGTCGTGATCACCGGACTTGGCGTAGTTTCAAGTATTGGTAACAATAAGCAAGAAGTCACTGAGTCACTTAAAGCTGGCCGCAGTGGTATTACCCACTCTGCTCAGTTTGAAGAAATGAAACTTCGCAGCCGTGTTTGGGGCGATATCACATTAGATCCGAAAGAACATATCGACCGTAAAGCACTTCGCTTTATGGGTAAAGCCGCAGCCTATGCCTATGTTGCCATGGCTGAAGCCATTAAAGATGCCGGTCTAACTGAAGAGCAGTATTCAGATCCTCGTGTGGGTATTATCGCAGGTACTGGTGGAGCTTCATCGGCTAACCAGGTACAAGCCGCGGATATATTACGTGAGAAGGGCGTTAAGCGTGTCGGTCCGTATATCGTGCCACGTATCATGTCTAGCACAGCCAGTGCGTGCTTAGCGACGCCATTTAAGATTAAAGGCATGAACTACTCAATTAGTTCTGCCTGTGCAACCAGTGCTCACTGTATTGGCCATGCCGCTGAACTTATCCAGATGGGTAAGCAAGATATGGTTTTTGCCGGTGGCTCTGAAGAGGTTGATTGGACTTTGACCATGGGCTTTGATGCCATGGGCGCACTGTCGACTAAATATAACGACACGCCTGAAAAAGCGTCTCGTACCTATGATGCAGACCGTGATGGTTTCGTTATCTCAGGTGGCGGCGGAATCGTGGTTGTCGAAGAGCTTGAGCATGCGTTAGCACGTGGCGCGAAAATCTACGCCGAAATCATTGGTTACGGCGCATCATCAGATGGCTATGACATGGTTGCTCCATCAGGAGAAGGTGCCGTACGTTGTATGCAGATGGCGCTTGCTGATGTCGATACGCCTATCGATTACATCAACACCCATGGTACATCTACGCCGGTCGGTGACATGCGTGAGCTTGAAGCTCTGCGTGAAACCTTCGGTGAAAGCTTGCCACCCTTCGCATCGACCAAGTCGCTGACCGGTCATGCGCTCGGCGCTGCAGGTGCTCACGAAGCTATCTACAGCCTGATCATGATGGAAGATGGCTTCATCGCGCCTAGTATCAATATCGATAACCTGGACGAGAAAGCCGCAGGTATGCCAGTCGTGACTGAATACCGTGAAGCTGAACTCACCACTGTGATGAGTAACAGTTTTGGTTTCGGTGGCACTAATGCGACCTTGGTCATGAGAAAGTATAAGTAACCTTCAACCTGAATGTTACGCAAAGTGTTTGGTACTTTCTCTAAAGTACCAAACATAAAAAAGGGAGCTTAGGCTCCCTTTTTTATGTCAGGAACATTTATGTCAATTTGGCATGGACAGCTACAAATTTACTTTATGTTTGGCATTCTCGTAGAGATAGTTCGTAGAGATAGTTATGTCAATTTGGCATGGATAGCTATAAATTGACTTTATGTCTTGACCCAGCGGGAGCATCCTCATATGTCTCTGTTATCGTTAACAATTGCGAATAATTTACGTTAACGATATTCATTAGCAAAATATATGGGTAACATCCCCCCATTAAATTTCTAACAACAAGTTGTGATCATGGACCCAAAGATTGAATTATTAGCACCAGGCGGAGATGTTGATGCGATTAAAGCGGCGATCATTGCCGGAGCCGACGCTGTTTATTGCGGCCTAGATACCTTCAATGCTCGTAACCGTGCTGCTAATCTTTCCTTTGAGGAACTTGTTGGTATCATTCGTCTAGCACACCAGTATCAATGTCAGATTTTTCTTACATTGAATATTGTTATTTTAGAAAATGAGTTTAAGTCACTGGCAAAGCTACTAAGCAAGTTGGCTAACACCACATTAGACGGTGTGATTGTGCAAGATATTGGCATGTTTCATTTGCTCAAAAAGCATTTCCCGACATTAGATATTCACGCATCGACTCAGCTAACCACCCATAATGTTGGTCAAATTCCTTTTTTAAAGAAGCTAGGCGCCTCACGAGTTAATTTATCGAGAGAGCTTAATTTACGTGAGATTGCTGCATTAACCGCGACGGGTCGTGAAAACGATATCACCACTGAAGTGTTTGTGCATGGATCATTATGTATAGCGTTCTCAGGGTTATGCTATTCCACATCAGCCAGTGTGGGTAACTCAGGTAACCGCGGCCGTTGTAGTCAAGCTTGCCGTGAAGAGTATGAAACCACTGAGACAGGTAATAACTTTCCGCTCAATATCAAAGATAACTCGGCGTTTTTCGATCTACCGGCATTGATAGAAGCCGGTGTTCACTCTTTTAAGGTGGAAGGTCGTATAAAGGGCGCAAGTTACGTCCATACAGTAATAGACAGCTTTCGTAAGCAGATAGATGGCTTTCTCGCTACTGGAGAGCTGCTTGAAGATGGTGAGCGCCTCTATAAGGTATTCAACCGCGATCTGACCAACTCCTTTCTAAAGGGGGACTTAAATCAGTCGATGTTTATCGATAATCCCCGTGACAATTCGAAAAACCACCTTAAAGATAAGCTCACTCACAATGGTTTGAAGTCTATTTCGGTAGTACAAATTCATGATGCGCAGCAAGAATTACAGGTAGAAAAGAGCCAAATTCAAGCGTCTGTCAACGATAAAATTAAACATCTAAGCATAGAAAAACTGCCACTGACATTGTCTTTTTCGGGTCAATTGGGCCAGCCGTTATCCATTACCGTGAGCACTCAAGACTTTATTATTGGCCAAACCCAGTTAGAGGATAAAACCTTTACTGTGCAGTCTCCGAGTCTGCTGACGATTAGTGATGATGCCAGCATTGATGCCAGTTCGATTGAGAAGCGATTTAAGAGTTTAAATAATGCAGAGTTCGACCTGCAGCAGCTAGTCACTGATGATTTAGCCGCTGGCCTTAGCATTCCCTTTAAAGAGCTGACAAGCTTAAAGAAGCAAGTGCTATTGCAACTTAACCATGAAACACCCGTGTTACCAGCCGTTGAGTTACCTAAACTGGCGAGGTATCCAAAGCCTGAAACACAGAGGCCTAAACTGTCTATCTTAATCTGTGATGAGGCTGATATCGCCCTTGCCGATTTCACCGATGCCGACATTTACTTTAAGTTACCCGATGCCTATAAGCGCGGCTGTACTCAATATGTCGATTTTTTCAAACAAAACCCGCGTCTTATCCCTTGGTTCTCATCAGTGCTAATTGGTAAAGATTTTGATGCAGCGCTGAATATTTTAGAGCAAGTGCAACCTGAGCTTATTGTCACCAATAATACAGGTATCGCCAATCGCGCCTTTGAGCTGGGGATTAAATGGATTGCTGGACCATTTTTGAATACCACCAACTCTTATGCATTATTGGCCATGCAAGAGCAGTTTGATTGTCACGGCGCCTTTATTTCTAACGAAATCAATCAGAATCAAATTAAGCATATTGCACGACCTGCAAACTTCAAAATGTTATACAGCATCTATCATCCTATTTTGCTTATGGCGAGCAGACAGTGCTTCTTCCAGCAAAGTGTGGGTTGTGAAAAACCACGTATCGACAATGGCTGTATGCTGTCTTGCGATAAATCTACCAGCATCACCAATCTTAAAGGTGATGAGTTTGCTATCGATAAGCAAAAAGCAGGTTACCCCAGTATTTATAATCAAGACCAATTCTTAAATACTGAGATCATTGAGGATCTGGCTCATCTCTTTGATGGCTTTATGATTGATTTAACCAATATTGGTGCCGGAAATAAGCCATCACCCGACAAGGTGCAGCTCATCCAACAGTTTGAGCAGCTCCTCAGTGGCGGAGGCCAATCTAATGCGGTTACAAGCCTAGACAAGATGGTGCCGCAATCGACGGTATTGCAGTACCACAATGGGTTATAACTAACCAAGACACCCTAACCAACCAAGAGACAACCAACCAAAACCAACCAAGACACCCAGAATTGTCAGATGAAGATCCCTTGACTAAACTTAAGTGAGAGCTGTTGAGGGGATTTGTTATGCCGACACCAAGAAAATTATTAGTAAGTTTGGAGGACACATTATTCTACCACTGCGTATCTCGTTGTGTTAGAAAGGCTTTTTTGTAACCAACCAAGACACCCAACCAACCAAGACACCCAGAATTGTCAGATGAAGATCCCTTGACTAAACTTAAGTGAGAGCTGTTGAGGGGATTTGTTATGCCAACACCAAGAAAAGCGTTAGTCAGTTTAGAGGATACACTATATTATCACTGCGTATCTCGTTGTGTTAGAAAGGCTTTTTTGTGTGGAGTCGATCATTATACTGGTCAATCCTATGAGCATAGACGGGTTTGGGTTGAAAGTCGACTACTGGAACTGGCATCTGTGTATGCCATTGATATCTGTGCTTACGTAGTGATGAGTAATCATTTACATCTCGTGTTACGTATTGATGTGGAGCTAGCTAAGCATTGGTCAGATATAGAAGTGGTCACTCAATGGCAAAAGCTGTTTAAAGGCGATAGCCTAAATCATGATTTTGTTAAAGGTGAACCACTTGAATCCTATCAACAAATCATCATCAACACTCGAGTAAAAGAGTACCGCTTAAGGCTGATGGATATCTCTTGGTTTATGCGGGCACTCAACGAGCCTATCGCTCGCAGAGCCAATGCAGAGGACAAGTGTAAAGGCCGTTTCTGGGAGGGACGATTCAAGTCCCAGGCTCTACTTGATGAAGCTGCAGTTCTTGCCTGTATGGCCTATGTAGATTTGAACCCTATCCGGGCTAAG
>JAKVHY010000057.1 GCA_023284085.1 Shewanella benthica | reverse complement strand
GTTTACCAAAATTTTCAAAGGGCCCGTGGGCAACACCCAAGAGTTAACAGCGTATTGTGAACATCTTGAGCGCAAGCGCCGGCAAGGTGCAGCCAACTGTCATCGATGGCTAGATAGCGCTTAATCAAGACCCAGAGATACCCATTTCAAATTATTATATTCAAGCATAACCAAACCGCTGTTTGGGATTTTTGATGCTTGATTTTCAAGGGGATAGTCGGGATTTCACTCATGATGGAATATTTGAGTATCGTTTGGCGGAAAGTGGGGTTGTAGTGGCAAATTAAAGTTGATACAGCGATGAATTTATCTGGCAGTAGTAGGTACAGGCCATCTAGCGGAGAATAATTTTGGATGTCTTGGTTAGTTGTTGTGGATGTCTTGGTTAGTTGTTGGATGTTTTGGTTAGTTGTGTATAGATAGAAAATATCGAGACGGCTTACTGTTTAAAGTGGAGGTGCGTTAACTACAATTCGTATATAAATCAATGCTACTTTGTGTGCCCCCAGTGTCAGGATAGTTATAGCGATAGGCTATAGTTGGATGTACAAAGCTTATTGCTAGAATGCATCTCAAATTGAGAAACATCAGAAAATATATGCATGACTCGATATTAACTATTGATTTTATAGATATTAAATATCTGGCATGTAAAGTGCTTTGTAATACAGGTTCGTGTCTGAATAAACGTCTTTTTAAGTACATAGACTATTCGGTTGGGGAGCTGTGGTATGCGAGCTGGGCAAGATTTAAACTTACATAATGCTGATGATCACATCTGTTATCTTGGCTATAACCCTACTTTAGATGGCCTTAGAGGCATCGCTATTCTGCTCGTTTTATTTCATCACCTATGGCCTTGGGAATGGAGTACCTCACTGACAACGATTATTACCAAGACAAGTCATATAAGTTGGATTGGGGTTGATCTGTTTTTTGTGTTAAGCGGTTTCCTTATTACGGGCATTCTTTTGGATTCTCGTCATCGAAGGCATTACTTTCGTAATTTTATAGTAAGGCGATCACTTAGGATATTTCCTCTCTACTATTTATTCTTATTGATATGTTTCCTTGTTATCCCCTATATATTCAATGATATGGACTTAAAAAAAGCATCACTGGATCAAGTGGGACAAAATGTATTTTGGTATGTGTTTTACGGTTCTAACTATATATGGATGTTGAATGAGCCCGTTCTTGTCGATCTTGTTGGTATCGACGGACTCAGACTGGCTGACAAATCACCGGAATTTTTAGGGTTAACCTGGAGCCTGGCCGTTGAGGAGCAGTTTTACTTGGTTTGGCCGCTCGTCGTGTTTGTATTTTGGAAAAGATTACAGGGTTCAATTATAGGCATTGTCTTGTGTATTATACTGTTAAGGCTATTTCTTGTTAGTACAATAGAGAACTGGGCAGATGCGACCTATATGGCTTCCATATGTCGAGTTGATAGTTTAATGATCGGAGGCGCGCTTGCGGTTTACGCAAGATCAACAGCATTTAGACCCGAAATCTGGGACCGTTTTGCATTCACTGGTCTGTGGCTGTGTTTGCCCGCAGTCATCATATTTCAACTTGTATTTCCTGGTCGACAGACACCATTTTTTTCGGTGGTGGGATATAGTTTAATTGCGCTGGGCTTTGCAGGATTACTGGCTTCTGTATTACGAAATCAACATTCACTGTTAAAAGTGATTATCCAGGCCTCTTTTTTTCGATGGTTTGGAAAGTACTCTTATGGAATTTATTTGTATCACATGATTGTGTGGTTTTTAATGCAGAAACTGATAAATGCTGAGCTGGCTGCCGACGGAAGCCCAATCCATGGGGAAATATTTAACCCCATCGGCGGTTCTATGCTGATAGATGCACCGGTCAGAATGTTGCTTACAGTGCTTATTACAGTGGCTATGGCTTGGCTTTCTTACCATTGTTATGAACGCCATTTCTTAAAACTAAAACGTCTTTTCTGATGAAAGATACTTCTGTTACACGGTGAATAGAAATCTAATGTCACCGATG
Source organism: Shewanella benthica (assembly GCA_023284085.1). Taxonomy (GTDB): domain Bacteria; phylum Pseudomonadota; class Gammaproteobacteria; order Enterobacterales; family Shewanellaceae; genus Shewanella; species Shewanella benthica. The sequence goes on along the minus strand of JAKVHY010000057.1, from coordinate 21,187 downwards.
CATTTGCGGATTGATGCAGTTATCTCTTTTGGCACTAGCCTAGCTAAGCCTCGTATTGTTGCAAGATGGCTAAGCTAGACTCTCATTTACTTGGCTGATTCGCGTATCGATATTTCAAGTGTGGGGTGTCTAATTAAGCCTCTTGTGTGTTTGAGTATCTTGTTTGTATTCGCTTAATAAGCATAATTATGACTGTTATTATCATTGTTATTGATAGGACGATAATCGATAAGACCAGTCCTTCTAGCATGGTTGTAATATAGGCCGTAAGGAACGTTGATTCTCCGGTTAATGGCTCAAAAAATCTGAGTATTAGCATGCCTGAAGTGGATTCTACATAGGGAATTATTTGCAGGAAAGCCTTAGCTATTGCTGCTGCATATAGTGATTTTCGTAAGGTTGTTTTATTCTTCTTATTGAGCGTAATATCGTATGCCGAATAAATAGCGATAAAAGAGATGATGCCGAGCAAGATACCTAGCATGCTGGGTATGTTGGTATATCCTATTTGAGTTGCGAAAAATAAGGGTTTCAAAGAGTTTAGGGAAACCAAAAACGTCCAGATCAAAATTATTTTACTTTTCACTTTCATTATCAAAATCCATGTTTTTGTAAACAGCTCTAGAGTATTTCTCTTCTAGTGCTATTATTTTCAATCAGTCTATAGAGATTAATTGTGAATACTGTTATCTGATTTGTGTTTTATGTTGGAGAAGTTTTATTTTTTAGTGAGTAATTTCATATATAACGTCCTGTAGATAGAGCTGTTTCCTTTCTATAATTTGAGTCAATAAACTTAGTTCCTTGCTTATTTATTCAAGGTGATTTTTTAGATTATTACCTTTCATTATTACTTATATGTGCGCTTGGTTCTTTTATTCAACTCACAAAAATAAATGTTTGGTTATATTTTTAAAAAAGGTATGTCGATAAAATTCAACTCAAAGCATGGTCTATTATGTTATTTAACAGCGGAGGTATTTACTCTCCGCTCAATGTAAATAAGTTAATTTGCCATAATACTTTCTATTTCGGCAATGGTACGTGGCACCTTGGCCGATAAATTTTCATGCCCGCTCTGAGTCACAAGGATATCATCCTCAATGCGTATGCCCATGCCACGGTAGCCCTCGGGGACATCGGTGGCCGACAGAGGTATGTAGATCCCCGGTTCTATGGTAAATACCATACCCGGCTCAAGTTTCCGCCAATCACCATCAGCATCGTGATAAGGACCCACATCATGCACGTCCATGCCAAGCCAGTGACCCGTTTTATGTACCGTAAAACGCTTATAGGTTTCATTTTTCATGATGTCATCGATATTGCCATTTAACAGGCCTAGTTCAAGTAAACCTTTAGCCATCACCTCCATACAGGTTTCATGTAGGCTGTTCCAGCTCGCGTCTGGTTTGACTTGAGCGATGGCGGCATCTAAAGCGCTTAATACCAGTTGGTAGATGGCTTTTTGTTCGGTGGTGAACTTGCCATTGACCGGATAACTACGAGTGATATCTGATGCATAGTGATCGAGTTCGGCGCCCGCATCGATAAGCAGTATCTGGTCATCTTCTACTGTGCAGCAGTTCTCTTCATAATGCAGGCAGCAGGCGTTGTTGCCCGAGGCGACGATATTGGGATAGGCCACATCGGTAGCGCCATATTTGGCTATGGTAAAATTAAAGGTGGCGGCGAGTTCGGCTTCGTTGATCCCAGGTTTACAGGCTTGCATGACGGCTCTGTGGCCGTCGGTAGAGGCTTTGACTGCGGCCTTGATTTTAGCTATCTCATCTGCGCTCTTTATCACTCTCATTGGATGAAGCTCTTTGGCCAAAGGTGTCAGGCTGAGATGGTGTTTGATGGTGTCGAAAGAGGCGGTGTTACGCTGATGATTCATCCAGTCTATGACTCGACTCGAGAAGCGACCCAGTTCATCGCCGATGAAAATGTGTTTCTGTGTCGTTAATTGTGACAGGAGTACTGTCTCTAACTCGGCAATATCATAAGCTTCATCGGCGTTAAAATCTGTTATGGCTCCCTCGACACCGGCGCGTTCTCCGAAGCTGACTTCCTGGGCTTTATCTTTGGGGCGGCAAAATAAGCTGTATTTAAAACCTGAATCTTGACTATTATCGGAGCAGAGCAGGGCCACCGCATCGGGTTCACCGAAGCCTGTCAGATATAGAAAGTCATTGTCTTGTCTGAAATGATACTTGATGTTCTTACTGCGAACTTTCTGCTGATAGCCGGCAAGAATGACAATACTGCCTTCAGGGAGTTGTTCGAACAGGGCTTTTCTTCTTGTTTGGTATAGATCACTGCTCATGTTAACTGGTCTCTTCATTGGTGTATTTATGTGAACTCACCTTGCGATAAGGCTACATTAAACAGTCACTCGTGGTTTACTCGGGCTAGCCGTGTGAATTGTGCTTTCCCTGGCGAGTGCCAAATATCAATATAGGGGTAAAGCTAGCATGTTTGTATATTTTATTCAGTGTAAATATTCTTAAGGTAAATCGATAACTTCGCGGTGCAATCTGCTTCAATGGATGGGATAATGGCTGGAATCAGACTTAGGAGTTAAACACGTGAGCCCAGCAGTTTTTTTAGACAGAGACGGTGTGATCAATATAGATCACGGTTATGTGCATCAGGTTGATGATTTTGAATACGTAGAAGGCGTGTTCGATGCGTGTCGCTCTCTTAAAGAGATGGGATATAAGCTGGCGGTAGTGACTAACCAATCGGGTATTGCGCGTGGTATGTATAGCGAAGAGCAATTTCATACCCTGACAGAATGGATGGATTGGAACTTTGTCGATAAGGGCGTCGAGCTCGATGGCATCTATTATTGCCCCCATCACGCCGAGGAGGGCGTAGGTGATTACAAGCAAGATTGTGATTGCCGCAAACCTAAACCTGGCATGATGCTAACCGCGGCCAAGTTTCTTAACATAGATCTCAGCCAGTCAGTCATGGTTGGAGACAAGCGAGATGATATGTTGGCGGCTAAAGCGGCCGGGATCCCGACTCGCATATTGGTTCGTACCGGTAAGTCGGTCACCGATGAGGCCATCGCTGCAGCAAGTGTGGTACTCGATTCAATTGCCGATGTGCCTGCCTATCTTAAGAGCCTTTAATCATCCTCCTATAGCAAGTGGTCTCACTTGTTAGCTGTCAGCGTGACACTGGGCTTTTAATAAAAAGATAGCTAATATCGATTAGTATTATTAGTCCGGAGCTGGCTGGCTATCTACCTGTCAGTCTCTTAAAATTATCAAAGAATGCACATTTCCAGTAATTTTATTGTTTTCTACTCTTATTCATTCTTAGATTAAATATGTGTAGCTAGCATGACTAATTTTGATAAAACAATATGAAAGCCTTTTTCATTACTAAATGTGATTAAGGTTATTTGTTTTCGTTATACCTTTCATGCTTTATTAGCATAAGAATGATTACCAGAGATAATAACCGTTATTTCATTTGATTATTTAACATTGACTCGGTTTTTCTATATTTATGATTAAATCAGTAACTTATATAAATCTAGATCGTTCCAGTAATTATAAGTATCTCACCATCCTAAAAATTAATAAAATATAGTGTGCTCGAGTGATTATAGGTTAATAACTATTATGGTTTTATGTAAGTTATTAGGGTAATTCCTCTCTCGTTTGTTGCCTACTGGTGTTTCCTACAGGTGGTGTGTAGCCTATTCGTGCCGTTGACTTCCTGTTGGTGGTCAATAGGTTGCACATCGGTTGATTTCTTTGTGTTTTTTTCATTATTCTCTATTTTCACTATAATCGGTATAGTCGATTAACGGTAATCGGAAAAACAAATTGATAAAGCCTTGTATTGTTTGTGAGCATCAATCTGATAACTAGATATTAACTAGTCTTGGTTTTTTATTGTAAAGCGTGACTAATGTCTCTTTACTTTATAAGTGTCGGTGTCGTCGGTCACTATTTTAAACTCTTCGCGTTTGATTGATTCTATTAAAGTAATTAACCTATCTAATACTTATCACGATAATTTCCGGTGATTTTAACATCCTGAGTTATTATATTATTTAACGGCAGCCCTGATTATGCTTTCAAGAATTTGGTTCTTACTTTTAAGCTCACTTATAACCTCTCTTGTATTGATGTCTACTCAGGCATTTGCAAATGAGGCTATATCAATAAATCTATTAAGTAATGATAAGGTTTATGACAATGAGCAAATGATCAGTTATGACTTAGTCGTTAAGAATAATGGAGGCAAGCTGGTTAAAGGGCTCTCTGTCACGGCCGGGCTGCTGGATATCAAGAGCCTCGATATTGATGGCAAGTCAGTTAATGCCTTTACTAGTATGTCTGTGGAAGCGACGGTCACACTGGGCTCCCAAGCCGGGGACTTTAATCCTTATGGTAACTTGAATGCTAAAGAGGTCGTGTTAGCCGAGGGCGGAACGGTGACTTACCATATAGAGGCTAAAGTTAGCCTTGCTGCTGCCCAGGAGATAGAGGTGGCCGCTCAATTGGCATCAAGTTTTCTTACCCTAGAATCAAACTTAGTTTCGACCTCGAGGGCACTTTATCAGTTCGAGATGAGCAAGAGTGCAGACAGTTTGCTCTACTCACCCGGTGGTAAGGTCAGTTTTGTCATTAGAGTCAATAACACTGGAGAGTGGAAGATCCGTAATGCTCTGGTGGAGGATAAGTTATCTGGCATCACAGCCGAAGACATACTGGGCAATAAAATAGCGGCCTTTAGCACTATCGATAACATCACGGCGACGACTCAGGGTCAGGGCTCCAGTGGAGGATCGTTCGAGGCTCATGGCCCGGATTTGCAAGCAAGGGATGTCGTTATCGCTAAGGGAGGCTGGGTCGAATATCAGATAACCGCCACTGTCGCAGACACATTAGTGGGGGAGATCCTCAATTACGCCGAGGTCACGGCTCATGATGAGTTGCAACGTTCTAATCTGGTCGTCATTGAGCCCGCACAAGCGAATGTGGTTATTACCAAGCAGGTGAGCCCATCTGCCGCTTATCAGGTCGGCGATACTTTCAATTATACGGTTAAGGTTGAAAATACTGGTCAGGGGATTGCCCATCATTACCGGGTTAAAGACAGCATAGGTTCAATTGTCGTCGAACTCGCTAACAATGGCTTAGCTCAATATCAGCAGCAGAACATATCCGGCAGCCCATTCAAGACCTGGAAGATAGAGGTGCAGCAACTTGGAGACCACAGTGTCTCAGCGCTTATGACCTCGGGGGGGACAGCATCTGAGCAAGATCTTAATGATTTGATCAGCCTTTATCCTAATGAGTCGGTGACTTACCTCATCAGTGCCACATCTAAGGCCGTCGCCATATCAGACATTGAAAACACCGCATCGGTGACCTCAAATATCGGCAATAGGCAATAGGCAAACGGCGAGTACCACAGTCACCGCGCTGGAGACCATCACTGATTTCACCGCACACAAGTCACCTGACGGCACCGAATATATGCCGGGGGGGTGGGTCAGCTACACCATTGAGGTGAGTAACACCAATGCCACTCAGTTCGCGGATAATATCCGTATAGTCGATAAGCTCTCGACCTGTACCAATACAGAACTTGTAAATGGTGGTACTGGGGCTGCGTTTGATAAGTGGAAACTCAGTGTGAAGGCCGTCGACGAGGAGGGCAGCGATCCCGGCAGTTTCGCCTTTGGCGTCGAGCAGACGGGTGATATCGATCTGGTATTAGATTTAGCCCCTAAAGGTAAGGTGGTTTATCGACTCGATGCCTTAGTGAATCCTGACGCTATCGGAACCATAATAGATAACCCCAGTTGTGATGATTCGGTTCCCGAAGACGGCTCCGGCATCAATATGCCCGATGGCAAGATTGAGGTGAAGAAACTGGTGGATCAACGTGAGTTTTCTCCCGGTAGCGACTTAACCTATACCATCACCATTAAAAACTCGGGGAAAGGCTACCTGCATAATGTGCTTGTGGTCGATGCGCTTTCGGCCATCACTGCAGATGGTGTCACTGGTTCGGCATTCACGAGTTGGACTATCTCCCCCAGCGTCACCGACAGCAGTGGCACTATATCAAGCAACAGCAACCCGGATCTCGACGGAACCATTACTAAAGATCATGATCTGAACACCCATGCCAATGTGTTTCCCGGCGACACCATCACTTATACCATAGTGGCCACCACTAAGAACACTGTCTCAGGCATAGTGAGAAACAAGGTCATAGTCGATGGAAATGCCTATTCTGATGTAGGCGCCGAACCTTTCGAGTACGATCTTTCCGTGTCTAAAACGGTGGATAAAATTCGCTACAGTGAGGGCGATGATTCTCTTAGGTACACCATAGAGATAAGCAATGCCGATATTGCCGGTTACGCCAAAGACATCCCGGTATTCGATGATATTGCCAACATTCAGGCCGAACTGCTGCATGAAAAAAATACGATGGCGCCTGCATTTGAGTCATGGACCATCACAGCTTTCACAGATGCCAGGCCCAATCAAGACACTGGCATACCTGCTTCTGGCTTAAAAAATGTCAATTTAGACACCACATTCAGTCTCGCAGCAGGGGGGGAAATCACCTACGTCATCGAGGCCAAAATTCCTCCACGTACCCAGGACCATATTGTCTGGGGACGCATAGTCAATTCGGTCACCCTAGATAACAAGATCACGGATTCGGCCGAAACTGGCTACAGGTTACCTAACATAGTAGTAGATAAGCAGGTTTCAAAGACCAACTATCAGCCTGGAGACCATGTCTCATATAAGATAACCGTGCAGAATATTGGTGCGGGATATGCCAATAACACAGATGTGCAAGATGATATTGCCGCCCTTGGTCTGTTCGACAGATGGACTGTGGTCGCCGAGTCCTTTGGCGTGGGTACTCGCATTGTGGGCAATAAGATCCAGAATAACCAAAATATTGATACTAAGGTGGACATTGCGCCGGCGGGAAAAATTGTCTTCACCATCAGCGGAATCGTGGTCAACGACATCGACGGTCAGGTGACCAATACGGTTAAGGTCCACGAGCCTCTCGATAACCGGGAAAGCGAGTCATCGGCGGATATCTTTCCCATCAGCAACCCGGATAAGCCCAGCGTCGATATTCACAAGGAGTCATCACCGCTGCATTATGTGCCGGGTAAAGTACAGACCTATACCATCACGGTGAGAAATAATACCGATACAGTGATCGAAAACTTGAGGGTGTTCGATGAGATGTCTGCAATCGAGTCGACCCTAGCGAATGATAAGAATAACCAGTTTGCCGATACTCTAGGCAGTCCATTCGAAAGCTGGACCATCAAATCAACCACTAAAACACTAGCCAAAAACAGCAGCAGTGCCGATCTCGATGAGGTGATTACGCTGCAACCTAATACGGCTAAAGTCTACATCATAGAAGCCATCATCAAAGATAACGTGGTCGATGAGACAGTGACTAACCGTGTGTGTCTGTTTCGGTATAATGGCGATGATGCCGGCTGTGCCTCGGCGGAAAATCACCGGGCAGACGGCGGAGGCGACGTGGTGCGTGATGTTTTTCCGGCTCAGTATAAGCCAGGGGATACCATCACCTATAAGATCACGGCAAGTTCTCGCACAGGCTATTACAACAATATTCATATTCAGGATGAGCTGGAGAGTCTGAGTGTGGAGCTGATAGATAAAGACGGAAAACACACTCAAGGTCATCCCTTCAATGGCCAGTTTAGTGTGGCTGTCAGCAAAACCAGCCTCAATGGTGAGGGCACTACCGACGACACATTAGACGGTCAGGTGGAAGACAACAAGAACTTAGATACCTGGATAGATGTCGGCCCAGGCGACAAGGTGGTTTATACCATTACTGGCGTGGTGCGTGACGATGCCGCCGGTGACATTATCAATGGCGATCTCGTGGTCAGCCCATTCCTCCCTAACTGGGATTACAGTAAAGAGTCGGACAATAAAAACTATCAGGCCGGTCAATCCCTTGTCTATCGTCTATCAATTAAGAACACGGGTAAGGGCCATGCTCTGGGTATAAAAGTGCAAGATCTGCTGAGTCAGGTGATGGTCGATGACATCAAGGGGCGTTCGGTAAAAGCTTATCAGAGCTGGTCCTTCACTAAGGTTAAGGCAAAGCCCATCGCGACTAACCCATCAACCGGGGCCAAGCCTGAGTTTGAACAGTATTACTATGCCGGCAGTTATAGTAATAATATCGATCTCGATACCGAGATTAACTTACCCATCGGCGGTGAGATTGTTTACACCGTGAACGCTAAAGTCATCGACAGGGCTGAAGGCGAGATAACCAATGTACTTAAAGTTAATAACGATGCCACCAGTGTCAGTCATTCCCAGAGTACAGAAAGCTATAAGGTCAGTAAGCAAGTCATAGGGTATTACGATGCAGAGCACAACAAGCTAAGCGGCGAGGGATACACCCCAGGTGGTTATGTAGGCTATAAAATACGGGTGGAGAGCAGTGGCAAAGGTAACATAAAGCTGTTAAAGCTTGTCGATGATCTTGCTGGAGTGAAGGCTGCTTGGTTTGACGGCAGCACTGGTCCAGTGTTCGAGAGTTGGACCATTAAGGCCAGAACCGATGGCGGTCCTGTGTCCCATTATGGTGTGTTCAATGCCAGTGAAAATATCGATACCCCAGTGGATATCGGTATCGGTGGTTATGTCGAATACTACATTTCAGCCAAGATAAATCAAGAAGTTGTCGGTGACTTCTATAACAGTGTGACCGCAGGAAGAACCACTAAAAACAGTGAAATATCTGTGATGCAGGGGGCTAAATTCACCCTGACTAAACAGGTCTTTTCTGACGCGCAGTTCACTAGTCCTAAGAGCGATTACAGGCCTGAAGATGAGGTCTTTTACCAGATCAAGTTGGAAAACAAGGGCTGGGGCACGCTTTACGCCGTGCATGTCAAAGATCTGCTCAAGAATATTCAATCTCAAATTGCGGAAGACACGATACCGGCTGGTTCATCGCCTAAGGCGCAGCCGTTCAGCCAGTGGCATGTCACCGCTCATTATACCGCGGGCCGGGTCACTAATATTGGCAGTTTCAAAGGCGGTGACAAGGTCAATATCGACACAGATTTTGATCTGGCGCCCAATGAGGCTATCGAGTTCAGTGTCGAGGCTAAGTTGGATTATGGGGTATTGGGCGAGGTCAAAAACAGTGTGACCGCAAGTGGCCAGACTAAGGTCGCTAAGCTCAAAGCTCAGATAAAAGATATCAGTCACAGCAAGGTGATCACCAGTATTGGCGGCAGGCCTTATCAGGTCAATAGTCATTATCGCCCCGGGGATGAGCTGGTATATACCATCAAGATCCACAACAATCACAATGCCTGGGCCAACGATGTGGCTATTAAAGACAAGATTGGCGATATCAAGGCTTTGCTTGCCGGAGGCAGTCGTGGCCAGGCGTTTACTCGTTGGCATGTTGAGTATGAAGTCACCGCAGGCAGCGATGGTCGTGTCGATACTCAGCTACCGATGAACTCAGCCGATACCGATATCGATTTCATCACAGATATCGGACCATTAGATGAGATAACCATACGTATCAGCGCGCTGATCAAGGACACGGCGACCGGTGACATAGATAGTAACCATCTGCTGGTGGACGGAAAAACTGACGCCACAGATCAGATCCCGCCTTTTGCACCTAAATTGAGCTATGGCAAAGAAGTCATCAAGACTTCGGCCGATGGCAACAGTAAAACCGAATATGCGCCAAAGGGTGATGTGCAATATCGGGTCTGGGTGAGTAATAGTGGTGAAGGTTTTGCCCATGATCTGAGCATCAAAGATCCTATCGATAAAATCGTCTCCGCCGATGGTCAGACGGCCTTCTCTGGGTGGTCGGTGGAGCTGGAGTCCACTCCGAGTCTATCCGTAGTGAGCGGTGATATCAGTGGTAATGTGCCTCTTAATGCCCATGCGGATATCGCGCCGGGGGAAACTTTGGCCTTTATTGTCTCCGGCAAGGTGGCCGGTGATGTAACTGGTTTAGTGCGCAATAGCCTGTTCGTCAACGATGAAAATGTTGCCCATGTGGATCTTAATCCCGGGGTGATGAGTATCACCTCAAGCAAGCATACAGACACCCCTAACTATACGCCGGGAAGCGAGGTGAGATTTCAAATCGAGATCACTAACACCTCAGATTCCATCGCCATAGTGCCAGTGGAAGACGATCTGAATGCCATCATGGTTATGACGGCCGATGGCAGCATGCAACCGGCACTGACCGATATCGTGATGAGCGCCAGAGTGGTTGGCGATAAGGCTAACTCACAGATCCCTGCTAGTTTAGGCGCGCCGGGTAAGCTCAATAGCGAGGTGATAATTGCCGCCAGAGATTCGTCCATGACGCCAGTTAATACCAGTATCATTTTCGATATCCGCGCCAAGGTTATTCAGAGCGCAGTGGGGGAATTTACCAATACTGCCACCATAGACGGTAAAGACCTTGCGCTTATCGAAGGTAACATCAAGCCCTTGCCGGCAAAAATCACCTTAGATGAACATCCCATCAAGACGCCGGCCGTATATGCACCTGGAGAGAGCATAGGTTTTGAAGTTGTCATCAAGAATATTGGCTCAGGTTATGCGCTCAATACCCAGCTGGCTAACCTTCTCGACAGAACCCTATCTTCGGCCGCGGGCAGCACTGACAAAGTGCGGGTGTTCGACAAATGGGACAGGGTAACGGTAACAACCAGTTCCAGTCTGACCACAAGTATTGCCGGTCAGGAGCTTAATAATAGTGAAGGCTATTTCAATGAGTTCAATATCCACCCTGGCGACTCTGTGACCTTGCAGTTATTTGGCACGGTGAAGGAAGAGATATTAGGCGACATAGACAATATGACGCGGGTCACTCAGGGTAAAAATATTTATATGGACAACGCGGTTTATACACCCGTTGAAGGCCAGTTACTTATCTTGAAAACCGTAGATAATCCCATTTATCTTCCCGGAAGCGTGGTCGGCTATAACATCAAATTAGAGAACCGTGGTGACGGTTGGCTAAACGATGTGAAGATATCTGATTTCTTGTCTGATATCGATACCGAACTGGCTGGCGGCGTTATCGACAAGGCATTTGTGCCATCGAGTATGAAGCTGGATTCTGTGGTGTCGACTCCAGTGGTTCCGGGGGACTTGGGTGAGATTAAAGTTGAAGGTAACAAGCTTATCGGTACAGCCGATATCGCTCCTCATCAGGTGATCAATATTCATTTCAGCGCCCAGGTTAAAGACACGGCTCTGGGGGAGATAGTCAATATCGCCGAGGCTAATGAGCTTAGCTCTGAGATCGCGATTCATCAAAAGGCGGCGGCAGTGAACTTGACTAAAACCGCCGACAAGCTTAGCTATACACCGGGCGAACTCATCACCTATACCGTCACTGTGGCCAATACCAGCCAGACCTGGGCAAATGATGTGGAATTGGTTGATGATCTCGCTACCATCATGACCGAAGAGGCGGGGGGCGCCATGGTCAATGCATTTGTTCCCGGCACGTTAAAGGTGACCCATACCAGCAGCACCGAATTAGTGAAGATGCAGGTTAAGGATAACCGCCTCAGCGCTAGCCTGGATATTGCTCCCATGAGTGAAGTGAGCTTCATGCTCAAGGCGACGTTGCAAGACACCATCTTAGGAGAGGTGACAAACAGTGCCGAGGTTGGCTCTCAAACTGCCACGGCTGTGATAACCCCTCAAGATGCGCCTAATGTGCAGATAACTAAGTTGGCCAATAACCCCATCTATCTGCCTGGAGAGCTAGTTACCTATACCGTCACGGTAAAAAACAATGGCGATACCTGGGCTAATGATGTTCAGGTGTCCGATGACTTAGGTGAAATAACCACAGAGCATGCCAGTGGCGTGACGTTTGCTGCGTTCGTCAAAGATAGCCTGAGCGTGACCAGTGACAGTAAGCCTAATCTCATCGAGATGAAAATCTCAGATAATAAACTCAGTGCTCAGGTCGATATCGCGCCTAAATCTGAGGTGGACTTCACCATTCGCGCCAAACTTAACAGCACTGTGCTGGGAGAAATAATCAATATAGCCTTCGCCGATGGTAATTCATCCGAGGCGAAGATTAATCCGGCTCCGAGTGAGGTGGAGATAAATAAAACCGTCAGTCATGTCAGGTACACACCGGGTGGGATGGTGACCTATCGGGTGACGGTGAGCAACGAGACTGAGGCTTGGGCCAACGATGTCAGCATTGTCGATGATATGTCCGCGATAACGACTCAGCTTGCCGGTGGTATTCAAGGTTTGGCGTTTGTGGCGGATTCTATGGTGGTAAACCATGATTCCAGACCGGAACTCGTCACTATGCTAGTGGCTGATAATAAACTGCAAGCCAGTGCCGATATCGCGCCGATGACTGAGCTGACTTTCACCATCAGAGCTTTGCTGGTCGACACCGCCTTAGGTCAGGTCACTAACCTGGCATCTGCCGATGGAAAAACCTCAGATGTAGTTATCACCCCTGTGGCTAATCCGATTCTTAGCCTGAGTAAAACAGTCTCTAAACCTACCTATTTGGTGGATGAAGACGTGGTTTATACGGTAACGCTAATCAATGCCGGTGATGCCTGGGCTCATGATATTCAGCTTGAAGATGACCTCAATGCTATCACCACAGAGCTTGCTGGTGGAGAGATGGGTACACCATTTGTCGACGCCAGCTTGGTGGTCAGCCATACCAATAAACCTGAGCTTATTGAGCTGGATAATGAGCCCAATAAACTCAGTGCACGTCTGGATATTGCGCCGCACAGTCAGGTGGTGTTCACCTTGACAGCCAAGATGAAAGCTTACGTTCTGGGGGAAGTGGTCAATACGGTAACGGCGGACGATCAAACTGCCGGCGTGAGCATATTGCCCGAGGATGCAGATCTTATCTTCACAAAGTCGGTGGATAAGGAAAGCTATTTTCCCGGTGATCTGCTGACTTACACCTTATTGGTTGAAAACAGAGGCTCAGGTTGGGCCAATGATGTGCTGATCCAAGATGCTATTGCCGGTATTAATACCGATCTTGCCGGCGGCCTCAATGAGCAGGCTTTCGTGCCTGGCACCCTGGAGGTGACACACGATAGCAGTGATGAATTGGTACAGGTGACCTTAGACGGAGATGTACTCGTGGCCAATGCCGACATTGCCGCCAATAGTATACTGACCTTTGTCATTAAGGCGCAGCTTAAAGATACGGCGCTGGGAGAGGTACTCAACAAAGCGTCGGCCAATGACCTAAATGATGAGGCATTATCGATTCCTTCTAAGGCGAGTGTCACCCTGGATAAAACGGTCGAGTCTCCCGTGTACCAAGATGGTGGCAAGGTGACCTATCATCTGACATTAACTAACCAAACTGACGCCTTCGCTCATCAATTCAGTCTCAAGGATATGCTCAAAGAGATTAAGGTGCTGACCATAGATGGCGTCGAGGCGAGGGCGTTTAAGTCATGGGAATATAGTTACCAGTCCAGTGATAGTAATACCAGCGTGGTGAGTCAATCACGTAAGAGTCGTGATAGCGCGAAGAACACGAATATTGAGGTCATGATCGATCTGGCGCCGCGAGATACCTTAGTGTTCACCATAGATGCCCTGGTGCGGGACGATGCCGTTGGCGAGATAAGCAACACGGCAGATCTCAACTTTGACGGTGTTCATCAGCAGTCAAGTGTTGTCATTGAGCCTGATGTCGCTGTGCTTGAGTCGGAAAAAGTCAGTGTGGAAACGGAATATGTACCCGGCGAGACTCTGAACTTCACTCTGACCATGAAGAACACCTCTAATAACTATATCTTCGATACGCGAGTGTCTGATGACATGTCGGCGATACAGGTTGAGTACGCCGATTCCACTCTGGGAGCGGCATTCGTGCATGGAAGTTTGAGTTTTACTCCGAGCCAGATAGGTCAAGGCAGCAGTGCAAAACCCATTTCTGACAGCGAGTATGAGGTGGATGTCGCACCAGGCAGTGAGATCATCTTCAATGTCAGCGGCATTGTGAGTGAGAATACCGTGGGAGATATTCAAAACATCGCCCTAGTCGATGGTAACGACATAGAAAGTAATCTGGTACCAACTGCAGTGGCTCATGTCGTGGGAGAGCTGTTCACTCGTGCAGAGTATTATGTGCCCGGCGAGCCGGTTGAATATCACCTGGTGCTGAGAAATGATGGTCTGGGCGTGGCGAAAGATGTCTATCTCTTGACTCGCTTTGCTCAATCTAGAGGAACCTGGATCGAGCAAAAAGAGGGGTTGGCGTTCGACAGCTGGAGCATCAGTGCGACCACAAGCGGTAATAACACCACCTCGGGTGCATTTACCGATAACAAGGATATCGCGACTAAGCTCAATATCGCCCCGGGTGGCAGCGTGGATTTCACCATCACCACCACTGTCGATCAGGACATGTTGACCAACATAGATGTGTATGGCTTCTTCCTCGACTCGACCTTTCACAAGCCCCTCAAGGCACGTCAGAATATCGAGGGAGTTGGGGATGCAGACAGATTATCATCTCTGAACCTACCGCCAGTAGGTGCCAAGATGGTGGTGGAAAAAACAGTAGAGAAAGCCAACTATATCGACAGCGATACCCAAGTTATCTATCACTTGAGTGCGGTCAATATTGGTGAGGGCAACGCGCCCTTGGTCACCCTATTCGATGATATTGCCGGCCTGACGAGTCCACAAGGAATCGATGTCTTCACCGATTGGATCATAGAGGGGACTGAGTATGAGGGCAGCAGTGTGGTCGATCAATTTACTCTCAAGGGGGATCAGCTCGATAAGCAGAACCTGAATATTCAGAGAAACTTTAAGTCTAAGGGCAGAAACCATATTGAGCTGGTGATCAGCGCCACCATTGCCAAGCATCTGGATGATGATGTGACCAACACCTTAGTGGTGACGGAGCAAAATGGCACAGTCTCTCAAGATGAAGCGACTACACATATCAAGAAGATCCCCGATAATCAGGGCGAGCTTAAAATAACTAAACAGGCTTCTAAAAACACTGCTCAGGTGGGGGAGGTCATAGAGTATGAAATTATCCTTGATAACGACAATGAATCCTATTTTAAGGATGTGGCCGTGTTCGATAAGCTGCCCGCGGGTTTCCGTTATCAGCTAGACACCACTGAGATGACCCTTAGCGGCATCGATGGAAAATTCGATACTCAAGATGATGTGAGCCTGACTAAACAACCGACGCTGTCGGGTCAACTCAGGTTTGCCAATGTCGATTTTGAACCTTTCGAGAAGTTGAGGATCCGTTACCTTCTCAAGGTGTCGGTTGGCGTGACATTCGGTAAATATATCAATACGGCTCAGGCTAAGATCAAGGGCGTAACTGTCTCTGATATCGCCACGGCGACGGTGGAAATTCAGGCCGATAAACTCTTCGATACCGCCTCAATCATAGGCAAGGTATTTGAGGACATTAATGGTGATGGTTATCAAGCCGATGCAGGTGCATTCGATATTAAGGTGACGGCAGATTTCCCCCACGGTGCTTATGTGGCCGGTTCGACCAAATTAAAGCTGATGGATAAGTTTGAGACCGTTAAAGATATTTCTGTCGACGACCTTGATGAACCTCAAGATGACTCAAGTACTAAGGTGTTGTCACCTATCCAATCTGGGATTGAAATAGATAAATTGATGGGACAATCGCGAAATCGAACCTTAGATGAGTCTCATCTTGCGGTGATCCATTTCCAGACAAGAACGCCAGACTCATTCCCATTAATTCTCACCAGTGGAGAGGGGACGCGCATCGAGTTTTCGCCTCAGGGCGAAGTGACCCGTAGCCTAAGCGGAGACGTGAAGAGCGGATTGTCGGCCGAGGTGATTAATGTCACCCGCAACTTGTATCGCATCAAGGCGCTAGAGCCGCGTTATCTGTGGGAAATAGTAATAGATAACATAGGTGTCTATGAAGACGGTATTCCCGGAGCTCGCCTGATCACTACGGAAGGTATCAAGATAGAGACAGATGAGTTTGGTCGCTACCATGTGCCGGATCAGTGGGTAACGGACAAGAAGGGTCGCAACTTCCTGGTGAAACTCGATAGTGATTCACTGCCAACAGGCATGAAGGTGATAAGCGAGAATCCTAAGGTTAAGCGTATTTCGCCTTACGGCTTAGCTAAATTCAATTTCAGCGTGCAGACGGCCAGAGTTAAAACCTCCGAAACCTTAGGCTCTAAAACATTAGCCTCGAAAAGCCAACATACGGATTAAGTCACCACCCCAACATCAAACTTGCCGATGGGATCACTTCCATCGGCCCTTTGTTGTTGCCAAACGCCCCGGATTTAGGCTTGGAAGCCTGCCGAGTTTGTGGGTGGAAAGCTAAAGGAATATATGCGTGAAAAAGTTTCAACTAAATCATTTATCTTTAATGATCATCACCTGCCTGCCCTTAATGGTACAAGCCAGAGTCGAGTCGGACAGCCAAGTTTCGGGCCGTCAAACTTCAGCTAATCAAACTCAGGCCGAGATCCTGGGGAGAGAGGAGCCTCAGCTAGGTAAAGAGCCTCAGCTTGAAGGCCTAGATCTGGAACTGGTGCAATCTGAGTCCACGGATCTTAAACAGACCCTACACGAGCAGACCGATAATTCGCGTATCTACTTGGATGAAGGTGCTATCTGGGCCAGTCGAGATATTACTAAGGTGGATCCGGTACTCGAGTTGTCTGTCAGCGATGCCATCGAAGTTGCACAGGGAAGAATCAGTGACACGGTCAGTTTCAACCTGGTGACTAACTATAGCTATTATATCAAACGTTGGCAGCTTGAAGTGTATCGCGCTAAGGACATTCACCTGAGCGAGCCACTCAAGGTATTAACCGGTGAAACCTTGAGTAATGAATTCGATCTTCAGTGGGATGGTGTCACAGATATTCCTTACGAGATGAAGAAGGGTCAACAACTTCTTTTCCGCCTAAAGTTGTGGGACAAGGATGGCAACATGGATGTGACTTCCCTAGGGGTGACCGATCTTATCCGCGCCTCACAAGAGGTGGAGATGGAAAAGTTTGATCATCAGCAAGTCAATGCTGGTGATAACACCGGCGACAACGACCCGGATAAAGGCTCACGCAGCTACGGTGTAGCGAAATTACTGCGCCATAATATTCCCACCTCGGCAGGCATGGCAAAACTGATGGGCACGGGCCTCAAGGGAGTCGATCGCGTCTTTATTGGTGAAGATGAGTACAGCATCGAAGATAATCGCCTTTATGTCGAACAGTACTTGCCAACGGATGCCTATATGTTTCCGGTCAAGGTGAAGTATGACGATGGTCATGAGAGAAACTATAAGTTGTTTGTACGTATTCCCGATACCTATTATGCCCAGACGGCTCTGGCTGATCTGTATATAGGTAAGAATCGTGTGTCGGGCAATAAAGAGGTATTGGGGGTCGACGACCAGTATCAGGGGGATATCTATAACCGAGGACGCCTGGCCTATTTCGGCGAAGGTAAGTTTGGTGACAAGCTGAGAGTGGTGGCCCATGTGGATACCAAAGATCAGGCACTCAAAGATATGTTCAAGAATCCCTTTGCCGCGGATACCACCACGGTTTTCGATATTCTCGACGACGATGATGAGCTCTATTACGGTAACTATGGTGACAATGCCAATATTCAGAAGGTGGTCAATACCAAGGGTAAGGTCTATCTGGATGTGCAATACGATAAATCCAGCGTCCTGTGGGGCAACTACAATACTGGGATCTCGGGTACCGAGAATGCTCAGTATAATCGTAGCCTTTATGGTTTCAGAGGGGATTACCGTACAAGAAGCACCACGGAATTTGGTGATGACAGGCTAAACCTGGTTGGCTTTGCCTCCCAGGCCGACAGTCTGTATTCCCATGATGAATTTCGCAGCACAGGTTTGAGTCTGTACTTTTTGCGCCACGGCGAGGTGCTACCAGGCAGTGACAAGGTGGTGGTGCGTCAGATGGATGACCGCAACAACCGAATCGTTAATGAGGTCATACTTCAGGAGGGGCGTGATTATGATTTTGATGCCTATCAGGGTCGAATACTCCTGACTCGGCCCCTGTCGGCCATTGCCGGTGACAGCTTCGGCAGCGTTATCTCAGATACACCTTCCGGGGATCTGAAAAACTACCTGGTTGTGGATTATGAATATATTCCCAGAGGCTCTGAGGCGCTGGATAAGATGGCCATGGGCGGCAGGGCAAAAGGCTGGATTAACGATCATATCGGTATAGGTGCCAGTTATGTGCAGGAGGAGAAGGAAAATCAGGATTATCAGCTAAGCTCGGCGGATCTGACTCTTAAACTCACCGAAGGCAGTTTTCTTAAGGCGGAGTTTAGTCACAGCGAAGGTACCCAGGCCGACAGTAACTTCGTCTCCGATGACGGCGGTCTGACATTCGAAGAGATAAGCCGGGTCGGTCAGACTCGTGAGGGCGATGCCATCTCGATATCTGGTGTCGCGAACCTATATGATTTTATGCCGGAAACCTTTGGCGCCGTGGGTAACGATCTGCGTGTCTGGTATAAGGACAAGGACGGCGGTTACTCTTATGCCAGTCAGAGTGATGACTTAGCCCAGATATCCCTGGGCACCGAGTTAAGATTACAGACCGGAGAGGAGTCGCAACTGCTGGCCAGTTTCCAAACGATAGAGGAGACAGACCAAACGGGAAAAAAGGTCACAGATACCCAAGATGTGAAGCTAGAAGCTCAGATCATGTTGAGTGATCACATCAAGCTTGGTATTGCCGGTCAACAGATCCAGGAGCTGAATCAGAATGATGACAAGAGTGATGGCAGTCTGCTCGGTGCCCGCCTGGAGTATGTGTTCGATGACAGCAATAATATCTACATTAAGGCGCAGAAAACCATAGAGAGCAGCGAGAGCTTCGATAAAAATGACAGTGCTTCTATCGGTGGTGAGGCCAAAATAACCCAAGACTTGTCACTGTTAGGTGAATACACCACAGGTGATCGCGGAGATTCCGCTCAGGCCACAATCAACTATGACATCAATGATGAACATTCCACTTATGTGACCTTATTACAAGATGATTATGAAGACAGTAATAATATCATCATAGGCCAGAGGGCCAGCCTGACGACTAATCTGGATGGTTATTTGGAAAATAAGTTTGTTGATGAAAATAACGGCAAGGGCCGGATTGACTCCACGGGCCTGGACTATGATGTGAACCAAGACATTCGTGCGGGCATAGGCTATCAACAGGGCTATATCGATTACCGCGATGAAGCAGATGTGAAGCGTACTGGCTACACGGCCTATATCGACTTCGATCGAGATAACTATCAGCTGGGTACTAAGTTTGAATACCGTGTCGATAAAGGTGAGGAGGAGATAGAGCAATATGTGACGACCAACCACTATACTCATCATCTTACCGATGAATATACCCTGTACGCCAAGGTGAATTATTCCCGAACCAAGAACAAGACCACTAAGCAGCTGGTCGCTAAGTTTATCGAAAGTTATATCGGTCTGGCCTATCGCCCCGTTTATAACGATAGGTTGAACTTCTTGAGTCGTTATACTTACCTGGTGGATTTTGACAGTTTAGACAGAGATATCTCCTATACCGATGAAGAGAGCCACATCATAGAAACCGAAGGCATATATTCTCTCAATGCCAGAATAGATCTTGGTGCTAAGTTTGCCTATAAACACAAATTTGAGCAGTTTAAGCGTGAATCCGGCGAACTCATCCCTACTGAATCTGACATCTATCTGACTGGGTTCTCGGCATCTTACTCTGTGATGAAAGACTGGGATGTGACCGGGGAATATCATTGGAAGCAAGATGATTCCCTGGATAATTTGGAGCAGGGGGCCTTAGTCTCGGTGAACAAACAGCTCAGTGATAACTTTAAGATCGGGATTGGCTATAACTTCTCCAGTTTTGAAGATGACCTGGTTCATGAAGACGATTATGACGCACAGGGCGTGTTTATTAATCTTATCGGTAAGATATAAGGAGAGTCCGCTATGTCCATATTCAACCATGTAATGAAGAAAGCATTAATAAAGAAAGCGGTTTTGGTGTTGTTAACGGGCCTGAGTTTGGTCGCTTGCTCGACTCAGACTTATGTCAGTGATGAAAACACAGATAAATTTGCCGGGATGACTGTAGATAAGTTCTTGATAGCAGAAATTGTGACCGAGATTAAACAGATATTACCGCCAAATAAGAAGGTCTTTATTTCATTTATCTCCCATTTCGAATTCGATTCCAGTGCTCTCAAAGATGAAGACAAGATAGAGCTGGATAAACTGATCCGTCTGGTAAGCTCACTCGAAGGAAGATTGGTGATCAAGGGGCATACCGATTACCAAGGCAGTGATGCTTACAATGAAAATCTCTCCATGCGCAGAGCCCGAACGATACAAGATTATCTCGAAGGACAATTAACCTTAGGCCTGTATGAGTTTTCAGTAGAGCATTTTGGTGAGCTGCAACCCATTATCGAGTCCCACACCCTCAAAGCTAATGCACTGAACAGAAGAGCCTTGGTGATATTTACCGAGAAATAAAGCGCTGCATTCATAAAAACCTCAGTAACAGGACTCGTTTTACTGAGGTTTTCTGGCTTAGTACGAGGTATAGCGATAAGAACAGGTCGGGATTTAGACGTATTGTTTGATATGTGAGCGCTTGAGCCGTTTTTATAAAACAATCCCGTTAAAGGGGTTGACGATAAAAGTGAAATCAGTAGAATACGCCTCCTCAAGCCAACGACCTAGCGTCATGGCGGCATATGAAAGATGATGCAACGCTCTTTAACAATTTATCAAGTAATCTGTGTGGGCACTCACAGGTGTTGAGTTATTCGAAATTACCTCTCACGAGGTAATCAAAAATTTAACTCGATGAACCACTGAGTGACCATAGCAACTTTGCTTTCTACTTTCTTACCCTCACGAGCAAGCAAAGTAAATTCAAAGAAGCAAAATATGTAAGCTTCATTGACCTTCGGGTTAGTGAAAAACAGTATAATTCATTGAGCCGATGTCATTTTCGAAAGGGAATGCATCAAAAGAACTTTAATTGAAGAGT
>JAKVHY010000056.1 GCA_023284085.1 Shewanella benthica | reverse complement strand
GCCTGATTTTAGAACCTCGGCGAACTCGGTCTTACCCTAGGACGGTCAAGCGCAGACCTCAGAAATATGCCAGAAATAAAAAATGCCAGTAAGCTTAACTTACCGGCATTAGCCTTTGAGGCCCTATTTTTTTGTCGACATAAAATAATAAATGAAAGAGAGAAATGTTGAAAATAACCCAAGCTGAGCGAGATGCCGTTTATAAGGCCAAATCCAATAAATAGATGGATGTTATGGCTGTATTCTTGCTAAATACTGTTGCGGTGTACAGTTTCTGAAGCGTTTGAATGCCTTGCTAAAGCTCTGTTTATTGGCATAGCCAAGTAACAGAGTTATTTCCTCGATAGACCTATCATCTAGCATATATTTGATCGCTTGATTACTGAGAATATAGCCACAGATGCTAGTAAAATTAAAACCATGGAGCTGCAGTCTGCGTTGTAGTTGTTGTCTGGAAATATTAAACAGGGCTGCGACACTGTCTACCGTGGGTAGGCCATAGTATCTGGCGTAGTTGACCATCTCAAATAACACCTTTGGAGTATCATGGGGTTGGGGCATATCCAGATATTGCTCGAAGAGTGAGCGGGGCATAGAAACCGTACTATTTTCCGCTGTCAGCAAGTTTGCTTGTTGTACCAAGGCGTCGGTGCCTATCCATATCTCTGTCTGAGGGGCGTTCCAGATGACGGGACAATTAAACAGAGTTTCAGCTTCCAGCCTAGCAACAGCCGGGCCACTGATGTGGATCTGCATTGGTCGGTAGTCATCACCCAGGAAGTGCTTCAATGTATTGAATAACATGATGGCGACTCGCAGAGAGTCATGGGTCTTGTGTTGATTAAACGCATAGGGATTTCGGTAACACCATTTAATGATCTTCCCCGACTGAATGATGTAGTAGCTGGCTCCCGACTGAAAACTGGCGATACCATAGTTGATGCGCCGCACACTCATAGCCAAATCTGTGGTTGCCAGGAAGTTGATCCCGGGAATGTCCAAACGAGAAAAATCTAGGTGCTGGGCTAATTTCAACATGTAAGCCGGATCTTGAGTGACTTGTTCTAGCCGCTCTAACCAGATACATATTTGACCGAAAGGAATCAGTGCCATGGGCTCATCTAACAAGGCTCTGGGAATATTCAATTGTTCCGTGCTAATGCCATACACTCGCTCCACCCCGGTGAAAACGGTACTCATGTAGCAGACTCGGATGAATGAGGTATTGAATTTCATGGTCATGATCCAAAACTTTAGGTGATTCTAATTAAATCATTTATAGCTATTTTTTGATACAAGTAGACTCACTATCTTGCTCCTTATTTCATAAGAGGCAAACTGGATACAAGATTTAGCATTTCAATGTAAGTTCTGGCTCGATGAGCAGAACAATTACTTACCTCGTTTGAATCATTTTCTCGTTAATCCAACTTTCTTGCATGGGATCACTTTATTTATGAGCTTAATTAGTATGCCGTTTGTGGACACTGGGTTCGATATTGGCCTACATGTGGTGGCGACAGTGGTGATGGTCGCAACTGCCACGGCTTTGGCTGTCGGCTTCTGGAAGGTCCATGATCTGCCGATTAACAAGGCCCATAAAGAACAACATCATCAGGTGGCGCTGATCACCGCACTCACCTGGATAGGTTTTTTTCTCCATTGGGTGTGGGTGGTGGCCGTGATCGTCGCTTTTGTTGACGGTGAGAAGGCGCTCCGTCGTATCCGAGATGTGTGGCGGGAAGAAAAACCTAACGAGCCGACAATGTTAGAGGAGAATGATCATGCTTGAGGGGTTAGCCCTATGGGCCGTGTTAATCTATATGCTACGCCTAGTGGGCATGCCATGGAACAAATTTACTCAAGCCTTCGCTTACATTGGTGGAGCAGGCTGGTTGCTCTTCGTCTGGGTTGGCTTGCTCAATTATACCCCTATGGATATGTCAGGAGGCTCGTTTGTCCAATCGCCGCGCATCCAATTAAGGCCTGCATCGAGTCAGATCAAGGGGCTCGTTAGTCATATCCATGTGGCACCGAATCAGCGAGTGGAGGAAGGCCAGCTGATCTATGAGTTGAACGCCGAACCCTATAGAATTGCCCTGAATCAGGCCCTGGCAGAGAAAGAGTCTGCCAGTCTCGCCCTCACCGCCTCGAAACAGGATGTGGAACTTGCAAGGAAGAAGCATAAGACAGCCGTTGCTGATGTTGCTATCAGTGAAAGTAAGTTGCTTGCAGGCAAACAAGACCTGGTGTGGAAGCAGAAAACTTTGGCCCGCTATGTCGAGCAGAATCGGGTGGTACCGGACACCATCACCGGCAGTCAACTCGATGAACAGCGCAACAAGGTGGATATCGCTCAGGCCAAGGTCGATACCTCTATTGCCAAAATTGATAAGGCGAATCTTGCTGAGAATACGGCCAGACTCGAGATAGATAAGGCCATGCTGGCCATTCAGAGTCGTGGCTCGGATCTGGATAGTGAGCTGGAGAAGGTCGCTCAGGCACAGTGGAATCTGGATAATACTAAGATTTATGCCCCTGCCAACGGTTATGTGACTAACTTCATCATGCGTGAGGGGCAGTTTATCGGTGTGATGCCCAGGATTCAGATGTACACGGATGAAAAATATGTGTTGATGCGAGTCAACCATCAGGCCATACGCAACATCAGAGTCGGCCAGAGTGCAGAATTTGCCTCCGCCGTATATCCCGGCAAGGTGTTTAGTGCCGAGGTCGAGGCGATCATAGAGGCGACGGGTGAGTCTCAGGGTAGCCTTATTGCCCGGGATGACAATGTACGTCAGACCACGGGAGCTAATGTGAATAATAAGCATCATTTCGTGCGCCTCAAGCTCTATGAACCCAGTGATTATGATATTCCCGTCGGTTCCGCCGGTTTGGCCTGGGTATCGGGTACCAAGCCAGTTGCTTTCCTGGGTTTCCTGGATGTGATCAGGGGGATCATCATAAGGATGAAGTCGCAAATCTACTACTTCTACTCTATCTAACATCTATCGATAATAAATAGAAACAGTCGACTCCACTCGCGTTAGCGTTTGTGGAGTCTTTTCTATCTGCTAGAGTGACTGGGTCAGAGGCAGATCTGGTTACGACCTTTTTTCTTGGCTCGATAGAGGGCCTGGTCGGCTCGCTTCAAGGCTTGATCGAAGCTTTCACCGCGGAGGCGTTCGGCAACCCCAATAGATATAGTCACACTGACCGTCTTCGTTCCCGCACTTCTCGACTTGCTTCGTTTGGCCCTGGCCTGGGTATTATTCTTCTTCTGACGTTTATCCTCCCTCAAGACGATGCGATAATCTTCTATCGACTCTCTGACATCTTCTAAGTCATCAAGAATCGCTTGCGTATTTTTACGCGGGAAGACGATAGTGAATTCCTCACCTCCGTACCTGAATACCTTACCACCTCCGGAGACGCGGGCCATCTTTGCCGCTACCAACCTAAGCACCTGATCGCCAACGTCATGGCCATAAGTGTCATTGAACTTCTTGAAGTGGTCGATATCCAGCATGGCGACGCTGTATTTCCTTCCCAAGGAGAGCACCAGATTGTAGAGGGCACGTCGGGATGCCAGCCCCGTTAGCTCGTCTCGATAGGCCAGAAAATAGGAGTCAATTAAGATGGTAAATAGGTAGATCATGGCTAGGGATGACAGCAGGACGGCGAGGGGAAGCGTGTCAGGCTGGAAATAGTAAAATAACCATATCCCTAAGGTCGTTAATATGGAAGTGTTGACCAAGTTTGCTCGCCAAATTGCGCGGAAAAAAACTAAGATAAAACAACAAATAATAGGAAGGAGTGTGAGAGTCCGATAGGTCACATTAACCGGGGATTTTGCGATGATTTCGGCCTGAAAACGGTCGAGAACTGCGAGCCAGATAAATCCCAGCCCCAAGCCGACGATTATGCCTAAGGTTCTCACCATCCCATGGGATGAGATTATCCCCCTGTCTTTAATTAAGGCAAACCAAGAGATGACGATGGCTCCGCCGATAAATAGCTCATCTGTGTAGTTATCTAGTGTGGTAAACAACTGAGCAGAACTCTGTTTACCCACATAAAATACCAGTAGAAGGAGAGCTAGGAAGGCCAAGCGACTGCGATTAAATTGCAACGCCATCGCCGCCGCTATGGATAACAGCCAATAAGGCAGTTGTCCGATTATCTCGTCCCAAATCTGCCAATTGGCCTCAGTCACTTGAAGAATCGTGAGCGCCATAACAGTAATAACTAGCGGCAGGATGAAATAACGACATCCATGTAAAAAAGATGACAAAGTAAACCTCAACAGTGATCTTATATCTGGAATAACAGGGGCACACGTGCCTGAAT
The DNA here is from genome assembly GCA_023284085.1 of Shewanella benthica. GTDB lineage: Bacteria > Pseudomonadota > Gammaproteobacteria > Enterobacterales > Shewanellaceae > Shewanella > Shewanella benthica. The sequence goes on along the minus strand of JAKVHY010000056.1, from coordinate 19,813 downwards.
ACTCAATAATCAAACGTGCAGAAGATTGAGCTTAGTGATATAAGTCGACATTTCTCTTCGATTACTGAAGAAGTATATGTAGTTTATTTTGTGATTAATAGCGGTTTTATTTACTCTTTTACTTCCGGTTTCATGGTATCGGAAATCACATGTATGACAGAGACCCATGCCTGCTTTACTTCATCGGTAAAAGCGTCACCTAGGCCTATTTTTAGTGTATGAAGCAAGGCATTTCCGACCGGGGTGAAATGGCTTTTCTTGGTGCCATAAGCATTATGTCGCTGGGCGAGCTGCTGCAAAGCCGGGACTAGTGACTCGAGGTCGTCTAAACCATCTACCGCCGCCTTTAGCATGGTCATTAGTTTATTCCCCTGTACTTTCATGTCATTGCGAAATAGGGGTTTCAACGAGGGATCTATGCTAAATAGGGCATCATAGAATATTTCGGCGGCCTTCTCTGCGATGGGCTCAACCAGACTAAAGGAGTGTTGAACTAGATGGATCTGTTTCTGTGTCAATGCCATTGTGTCATCCTTAATTAGGTTCTGTTCATCCTGAACTCTATGACATATAAATATCATTTAGGGGATATGCGCTAATTTGTATTGGGCTCAATATGGAAATCTGAGTTAAAAATTTCTATCACATTCAGCATAGACAGAAAATAGAAAACAAGCTTAACTAAATGCGTCTTTCTCTTTATTTACCAAGGATGTTGTCTATGAGAGTGAATCAATATATTCAGGGCTTGCCCTGCTGGGTGGAACTGGCGAGTCATGATGCTTTGGCTGGAAAGCAGTTTTATGCGGAACTTTTTGGCTGGAAAACTCAAGATATGCCAATACCGGATGGCCTATATACCATGTTTGGTCTAACGCCTGAGTCTGATAGCGAGGGACAAGATGATATTGGTGCCGCCTATCAGATGCCAAAAGAGATGTCTGACCTGGGAGTGGCAACGACTTGGTTAGTTTATTTTGCCGTCGATAGCGTCGATGAAACGGTAGAGAAGGTGAAAGCAGCGGGGGGCAGCTTGTCTATGGGTCCGTGTGATGTCGGTACTGCGGGCAAGATGGCCATGTTCAGTGACCCCGAAGGTGCAAGGTTCGCCGTGTGGCAGGCAGGCGATCATATTGGTGCTCGGCGCCAGGGCGAGCACGGCACCCTATGTTGGGTCGAGCTTGCTAGTCGAAATCCAGAGTCCGCCAAGGCGTTCTACCCCAATGTTCTACAGTGGACGAGTCAGGCTGGGGATATGCCAGAGTTCGAATATACCGAATGGCTAGTGGCTGATAAACCCATGGGAGGCATGTTACCTATGAATGAAGAGTGGGGAGAGGTTCCTCCCCACTGGATGCTCTATTTCGCGGTGGATAACTGTGATGAAACGGTAGCTAAGGCCAAGGCATTGGGAGGCGAAATATGTGTGCCTCCGACCGATATCGCCAAGGTGGGTCGATTCGCCGTGATCAATGATCCTCAGGGTGGCTTCTTCTCTGTTATCACCTTGGATCTATAAAGCGGCTCATTCTTTGACGAGTGTGGTAGAGCGATTGCAACTCTAGTTTTGTAACGTTTATAACTTCAAAAAGCGTGCATAAAAAAACACCCAGTATTGCTGGGTGTTTAGTATTACAGAACGCTTAGCTACTACTTGTTTAGCTTACGTGAGTACACCAAGAGGTAGAGGGCTGGCAGTACGAACAGTGATAACAGAGGCGCTGTTATCATGCCGCCGACCATAGGTGCGGCAATTTTCTGCATCACGTCATTGCCGGCTCCAGTGCCCCACATGATGGGCAGTAGGCCGAAGAAGATGGTCGCAACCGTCATCGCCTTGGGGCGAATTCGCATCACGGCACCTTCTATCAGGGCCTCTTTCAGATCGCTCACATCCTCATATTTACCTTTCTCTTTTCTATGTTGGATGGCGTTGTTGAGGTAAACCAACATCACGACACCAAATTCTGCTGCCACACCCGCCAAGGCTATCATACCCACGGCAACGGCAACTGACATATTGAAGTCCAGAGCATATAAGAGCCAGGTACTGCCAACAAGCGCGAACGGTAAGCTGAACATGATCATGCTGGCTTGAATTGTCGAGCCGAATGTCATCATCAACATGATGAAGATAACGCCCAATGCCATCGGGATCACTTTCTTCAGCTTTTCATCGACACGCTGCATATATTCATACTGGCCTGCAAAGTCGTAGCTGTACCTCGGCGGTACGACTAGTTCATTTTCTAAAGCTGACTTAGCTTGATCGATATATTCACCGATAGAGGTTCCTTCTATATCGACAAACACCCAAGAGATTAAACGGCCATTCTCACTCTTGAGCATAGGGGGGCCGTCGGTTATCTCTATATCGGCTAAGTTACGCAGCGGCAGATAATGCCCGGTCTTAGTGATCACCGGCAGTTCTCTGAGTTTCTCGATATTGTCTCTTAGATCCCTCGGGTACCTGAGATTGATCGGGTAACGTTCCGCTCCCTGAACAGACTCACCAATATCCATACCGCCGATGGCGTATCTGACCACATCTTGGATATCGGTCAGAGTCATGCCATAGCGAGAGGCCACATCCAGCTTAGGTGTGATATCGATATAGCGTCCACCACCTACACGCTCGGCATAGGCCGATTTAGTGTTAGGCAGTTTACTGAGTATGGCTTCTATATCTGTACCTATCTTCTGCAGTTCATTTACGTCGGCGCCGGTGATCTTGATACCCACCGGAGTCTTGATCCCGGTGGAGAGCATGTCGATACGAGTCTTGATCGGCTGAACCCAAGCATTCGTTAGCCCGGGTATCTTAACGGTTTGCTGCAGCTGATCTATGACATCCTTCAGGGTGTATCCTTCACGCCACTCATCTCTGGGCTTGAGCATTATGGTGGTTTCCAGCATGGTCAGTGGTGCCGGATCCGTCGCCGTTTCTGCACGGCCGACTTTACCGAATACACGCTTCACCTCGGGGACTGTCTTAATCAATCTGTCGGTTTGTTGCAGTATCTCGGCGGCCTTACTGGCACTGATACCAGGCAAGGCTGTGGGCATATAGAGTAGGTCGCCCTCATCCAGTTCGGGCATAAACTCACTACCTAACTGGCTCATTGGATACCAGGCACTCATCAGGGTGATTAATGCGACTACCAGTGTCATCTTTGGAAACTTAAGTACCAGAGTCAAAGAAGGCTTGTACAGGGCGATCAGGAATCTGCTGATCGGGTTGCTGGTTTCTTTAGGGATTTTTCCTCGGATAAAGAAGCCCATAAGCACAGGCACTAGGGTAATGGACAGCACCGCAGCCGCAGCCATAGCGAAGGTCTTTGTGTAAGCCAGAGGGCTAAATAGTCTGCCCTCCTGCGCTTCCAAGGCAAAAACCGGCATGAAACTCAGGGTAATGATAAGCAAGGAGAAGAAAAGCGCTGGACCGACTTCGACCGAGGCTTCTGTGACCAGTTTCCAGTGCTCCTTCATATCCGGTCGGCGATTGTTTTCCTGTTCGAAATGTTCCAAGTGCTTATGCATATTTTCGATCATGACGATCGCGCCATCGACCACTGCGCCGATGGCAATGGCGATACCTCCTAAGCTCATGATGTTCGCGTTGACGCCCATCTTATTCATGATTATGAATGCAATGAGTATTGCCAAGGGCAGAGTGATCACGGCGACTAAGGTCGAACGTGCGTGCATAAGGAACAACATGCAGACCAAGCCAACGACAAACATCTCTTCGAGCACCTTGTGGAACAGGTTTTCCACCGAGCTTTCGATCAATTGAGATCTGTCATAGGTAGGGATGATCTCTACGCCTTCGGGCAGGCCAGCTTTGAGTTGTTCTAGCTTCTCTTTAACCGCTTCTATGGTGGCTAAGGCATTTTCGCCGTAACGCATGACTATGATGCCACCGACGACTTCACCTTCACCATCTAGCTCGGCGATACCACGCCGTGATGAGGGTCCTTTACGTACGGTGGCCACATCCTTGAGCAACAAGGGGGTTCCCGAAGGACTGGTTATTCCGAGAGGGATCTCCCTAAAGTCATCCAAAGTTTGACGATAACCTTTGGCGCGTACCATGTATTCGGCTTCGGCCATCTCGATAACCGAGCCGCCGGCTTCGGAATTAGACTTAGAGATTGCATCTTTTATCGCAGCGATATCTAGCTTATAGATGGCCAACTTATCGGGTTCTATGACTATCTGATAGCTAAGTTCCATGCCGCCAACTGTGGCGACTTCTGAAACACCGGGAACGCTCTGAAGTTCAAGTTTCAGATACCAATCCTGTAAACTCTTTAGCTGAGAAAGATCTAAATTCCCCGTTCTGTCCACCAGAGCATATTCGTAGATCCAACCGACTCCGGAAGCATCTGGCCCCAGCGATGGTTGCACCCCTTGGGGGAGGCTACTACCCACTTGATTCAGATACTCCAACACTCGAGAGCGAGCCCAGTAGATATCTGTGCCATCTTCGAAGATGACATACACATATGAGTCGCCGAAGAAGGAGTAACCGCGAACCGTCTTGGCTCCCGGAACAGCCAACATGGCCGTAGAGAGCGGATAGGTGATCTGATCCTCGACCAATTTTGGTGCCTGACCCGGGAAAGGTGTCTTGATAATAACCTGTACATCCGAGAGATCCGGTAAGGCATCCAAGGGTGTATTTCTTAGCTCCTGCACACCCCAGACGGTGATCATTATGGTGACAATCAATACCATTAATCTTTGTCTGATTGAGGCTTCGATGATTTTCTTAAGCATGAGTAGAGCCTCCCAGTATCAAGTCGTAGTTAGGGATAGTTCTGTTACTAATAGAGGCTTCGTCATTAATATTTTTAAGCATGATCAATAAATCGGAGTTAGGGATAGTCCTGCCAATAGAGGCTTCGTCTATATGTTTCTTAAGCATGTTCAAATCCTCCTAGTGCTGATGACCGCTACTCAGACGCATTAAGCTGCCCTTGAGACTGGCTTCTGAATCGAGTAGGAACTGACCCGAGGTGATCACGAGTTCGCCTTCGGCCAAACCATCGAGAATCTCGGCCTTGCCTTGGCTTAGCATGCCCACAGTGACCTGACGTGCGGTAAAGCTGTTATTTTCAAGCTTTACGATGACGCGGTTCTCTTTGCCTGTTTGAATCAAAGCCTCTTGAGGGATCACCAGAACATTTTCGTTGGGGCCACCGAAGATGTCTATCTTGGCTAAGGTGTTTGGTCTTAGCTTTAGATCGTGATTTTGAACCACAATTCTGACTCGTAAGCTGCGGGTCACAGGATCCAGTTCCGGGTAGATATAATCTATCTTACCTTCGATACCCTTGATCCCCATGGCAGGTACAGAGACCTCGGCTGTTTGGCCTACTTCGAGCCAGCTTTGTTCGTTTTCAAATACATCGGCGATCACCCAGACTTTAGAGAGGTCGACTATGGACATCACCTCGGTAGAGGGCTGAATATACATACCATCTCTGACGGTGAGCTCTTTCACTATGCCGTCACTCTTGGCGTAGAAGGAGACTCGATATTGAGTCTGCTTCGACTTTGCCAATCTCTTTATTTGGCTCTGATTAAAGCCTAGTAATTCTAATCTTAAGCCTGCTTTTCTGACTAAATCTTCATAACTGGCATTCTTACCCGTACGTCTCAAGGTATCTTGGGCGAGCAGGAAGTCATCCTGTGCATTGATTAGATCGGGTGAATAGATTTCATACAAGAGTTGGCCTTTAGTGATCTTGTCGCCGACAGACTTTATAGTCAGTTTCTCGATCCAGCCAGTAACTCTGGCGTGGATATGATTGATTTTACTCTCGTCATAATCTATCTGACCTACGGTTTGAACAAATTTCCATAGGGTATCTTTTTCTACTTTAGCAACCTTTAGGGCCAAGGCTTGCTGCATGCCACCAGAAACATTTATCTGGATCTCTGTACCGCTGCCACCTACCTCGACCTTCTCTAGGTTCATGCCACAGATTGGACAGGTACCCGGAACGTCACTGATAATGTGTGCGTGCATCGGACAGACAAACTTGATCGTGGCACCTTCATCGAGTGAAGCAGGCTTAGCACTGTTAAATACTGTGTCAGCAGGAGTGAGTGCCGTCTGAGCCTTATGCTCGTGCCCGGAGTGGTCTTCTGGGATTGATTCGCTCATATTATGGGCCGAGTGATCCATTTCTCCTTTCTCTTCCTCCTCCTCTTCCACGAGGAACATGTTACAGATAGAGCAACGGCTGCCGGGTTCGTGACTCGTCACCTCGGGATGCATAGGACACGAATAGGTTACCGTTTCATGCCCTTGTGTCTGGCTATGCTCTGCGTGCTCTGTCGCCGCACTCTGGGTAATCAGTGACTGAGAATGGGCTAGCTGGGGGGTCACAACCATAAATAGGCTGAGCAGGTAGGCTAGTTTTTTACGTGTATTGTTCATTTCAAATTGACTCATGATGCCTCATCTCCACTCAAAATTAGTGTTTGTGGTGAACTGCTGGTTTAGTGTCAGCCTTCGCTTGCATAGGCTCTAGGTTCATACCACATTTCGGGCACGTGTCGCCCTCTTTACCTGTTATCTCTGCGTTCATAGGGCAGGCGTGAGTATCAGCTGACATACCGTGTTCATGAGCCGATGCCTTATGGTGCGGGCAATTATTACAACTCTGACCATTAGAGGCGCTTGTTACTGCAGTTAAGTTCATACCGCATTTAGGACAAGTATCACCTTTTTGACCCGTTACTTCCGGGTGCATAGGGCAAGCATGATCGGCCTTCATTTCATGTTGTTGAGCTTGTTCTTGCTGCTGAGAATGATCGTGTGCAGAGACGGCTGGCACAACTGAAATCAAGATAAAGGCTGATAAAATAAGGCTAATAAGGATTTTCATTTATAAATTCCATCATATAGGCGGCCGTCTGGATTTGATCTAATAGATCGAAAACAAGTAACGGCTAATATAAAACTAATCACAATGAATAACAGTCTTAATTAAGCACAATAAGTCGATAGTCTGACAGACAGAGCAAATCGTGCTGTTAAGAATTTAATTATTAATCGGATCGATACGAATAATTGTTTTAAAGATATAGCTTTGCACGTAGTCGAAGGACTACTGGATTTAAGATGAAAGCATCTTAAGTCCTATTTTTAAGCTATGGGAGGTCGGATATCTTTAGAGATTGAGATTGAATGGAAATGAGGCATTTGAGTGGCCAATGCTAACTCAGAGGGACTAAATCCTGGCCAAGATTTAGTATCGAAAAGAGTGCCTGTCACCGAGATAACGAGACAATGATTACAATCACCCTGGCAATATCCTTTGCCGTCACAGCAGCTCTGAGCTTCGTCGGGAAGCACATCGTCGAGTAGCTCTGAGTCGCAGCAATGGGGGATGTTATCTGTCTGTTCCGAGTGGCAAGCAGCTCCATCTTTCATACTCATCATTTGTGAATGGTGTGAACCAGACATCATGGCTTCATGTGCTTGTGCTTTTCCTATCATCATAGACCCATTAGATAACAGTCCTTGGCTCAGCATAGCGAGCAGGGTAAAGGCTATCAATGTGTGACGACGAAAAAACGTAAACATAAAGCTTCCAATAATGAGTTATGGTTAGTCTAACATGAGTAAGTAATAGTATATTGACAGAATTCACATTTATCGACTTTGGCTAGTTGCACTATTCGATATATCTGCTTATCAATATTACTCATTCAATTTTGCTTCATTAACTGTATCTAAAAAGACTATTTAGCCAATTCAATAGGGCTTGCTATTGAACTGGCTTAGATTTTATCAAGAGTTATTTCCTAGTTAGCAGAAGCTTAGCCATCAGCTGATGGTGATTAAGCAAGGTGATATCTCTACTCTCTCCTTGAGCATCTTTTAGGGTGATCACCGGGTTATCGATAAAATCATAGGCTTCTTCTGCGGTATAGATCACAGGTGTCATGGCCTGATACTGTGCCTGCTCATTCGAACTCATGATGAGGTAGAGAGGCGCAGATTTTACCCAGGCGCCTGAATCATCGGCATTGACTTCGAAAATGTCGTGATACTTAAGCTCGATGAGATTCTTACCCTCGGCAAGCTGAATCTCGTGGGTGTCAAACTTGGTGTCTCCATTAATGCCGGTAACTGAGAGTGAATCGGGGAAAGAGACACTAGCGGCTGAAGATGAAAAGCTAACTAGACTAGCAAGGGTCAGGGCTGCGATTGTGATAAATGTTTTCATAATAGACTCCAATTGGAACATACCGAGACAGAAGTAATATTTGTAACGCGCTGACTATGGGGCTCTTCAGATAATGAGAGAAGAGCCTCTTCATAGACACAGGCATTAGGCTCTGTCTTGAGGTAAAAAATAATATGTTTTGGGCGCGCCGTTAGCTATATGCCTAGGCGCCAAACTAATAACGGTTAAGTTAAGCTTGTCCAAATCGGAGGGGGATTAAACGTGGCTGGCTCTGCAGTTTGTGTTGACCATGAAAGAGTATGCACTTTATCGCTGGATTCTGGCGATGACGGTGACAATGGAGCTTGAATTAAGATACCGCTGGCGTTGGCACAGTGAGAGATACATTCACCTGCCCCCATCATCTCGCATAGGGCATCACAGTCGATAAGGAGATTGCCATCACTGGCCGTCATATTCGCGATCACCATGTCACATTCTTTCTCCCCATGCTTCATAGTCATCTCGTGTTTTTGAGTAGAGCTTGCATCTGAGGAGTATGTAACTTGTGAGTTGAATGTTGAGCTCTGTGGAGCTTGGCCCATGGACATTTTCATTGATGTATTCGAGTTGTCCATCTCTGACATATGAGCATGAGTAAACGCGTGCAAAAATCTTGGCATAGCCATCACAGGCGTAAGCATAAATTGCCCCACCAAAGAGATGATTAATACAAGATGTGTAATTTGCTTCAACATTTCTCGCTCTTAACTCGTTAATTGAAAACAGTATCGTCCTAATAGACCCAGCAATTATATAAAAAGTTTCAAACTTTGAAAATATTTTTTTTGATCGAGGTCAATAAAGGAGGTAATAAAAAAATTTGATATGTGATTAGAAATAAAATTTCAGAACTATCAGTTGATTACGCCTATCTCCTTGCTAAATGCATGGGCTTGGTTTAACTTTAGCTAGAGTGAATATAAATTGAGCTAAGTACAAATTTAGCTATTTCGCAATATAGAGTTAGAGCTAGATCTCATTTGCACTATTTCTCTCAGATCAGGCGGTAAGATCTGGTTTATAATTTTTGTAATAGAGATGAAGTAACAATAAGTACTAAACATAAGTATTAAGTACTAAATAAAAATCATATTTTACGGAGATGAGTGATGAACTGGCGTGCCCTATTTAAACCAAGTGCGAAATACTCAATACTAGCCCTACTAGTGGTCGGTGTTGTAGTCGGTGTTGTTGGCTACTTTGCTACACAACAAACTTTACATGCGACAAGTTCAGATGAGTTCTGTATGTCTTGTCACAGCAATCATTCTCTGAAAGATGAAGTGTTGGCTTCTGCACATGGCGGAGGTCGTGCGGGTGTGACTGTTCAGTGTCAAGATTGTCACTGCCTCACAATCCTATTAAGTACATGATTAAGAAGATCATCGTATCTAAAGATCTATATGGATTCCTGACTATCGATGGCTTCAACACTCAAGAGTGGTTAGATGAAAACCGCAAAGAGCAAGCCGATCATGCGCTTAAATATTTTAAGAGTACTGATTCAGCAAACTGTCAGCATTGTCACACTCGTATCTACGAGAATCAGCCTGAAAGTATGAAGAAGATGGCGAAGAGAATGCATGAGCGTAACTTCAAGAAAGAAGCCGATAAGCGCAAGACTTGTGTAGATTGTCACAAGGGTGTTGCACACGTTTATCCTAAAGGATAAGCCTTAAAGCTCTTTACAGAATAAACTTGAAAACCCCATAGCTAGTGCTCTGGGGTTTTTTTTTGCCTGTTTATCTATAAATCTAAACAAGCTAATTTTATTAGGTGCCTATGAGTCTGTACCCGCTTGTATCATTATGAGTTAATATACTTAGAGGGTATCTTCATCCCGTATTTTCCTGCTTAGCTCAGTTAAAGCGATAGCTTTAAAACCTCATATTTAATCATTCTGCATACTTCTACAGGAGAGGCCTATGTCAAAGCGTTCACCTCTCACTCGTATCGAGGGAGTATTGGCGTATATTCACGATAATTTGCATAAGAGCCTGTCGTTAGAGGAGTTAGCCGAGCAGAGTTGCTGGTCCAGATGGCAGCTACAGAGGGTTTTTCAGAGCCAAACCGGGTTGAGCGTTGCTCAATATGTTCGTGAGTTGAAGCTGAGCCTGGCGGCTGAGCGCATGCTCACCGGCGGCGAACGTATGCTAGATATCGCCTATGAGTTAGGATTTAACTCAGAGGTGAGTTTTAGTCGTGCCTTTAAACAGTTTTTCGGTGCTAGCCCGCGGGAATATAAGCTCAGAGGCTTGAGAGTGGGCTTGAGAAACCCACTGACCAAGCTAACGAACTTGGCATCTACCAGCGTGGTGGACAGCGCATTTCTGCAGACCCGTATCGAATACAGACCCGCATTCAGCATCCTTGGGGTATCTTCGCCCATCAAGGGGGTGCTCTCAGATTCTCCGGATTTCTCTACTATAGTCCCGGAAACTTGGTGCAAGTTGCATAGTGTTCTGCATGCTCGCTCTATTCCTGCCAGCGGGCTAATAGGTGTCGTCGATACCCGTATGGTCGGTGAAGCGCTTATTAGCTATTGGGCCGGAGTTGAAAGGCAGGTTATCAAACTTGGTGGCCAAAAAAATCACCAGACATTGGGTCTGTTAGAGATACCGGCCCAAGAGTATGCGGTTGTCTCCTATACCGGTGCAATCAGTGGTTTTTCTCATGTGGTTGAGTGGTTGATCTGTACCTGGCTACCCGAGTCTGGATACTCGGGAGTCGAAGGGTTCGAGCTCGAGACCTATGGTGCCATAGAAGGTCGTGGCAATGAGGCCTGTACCGAGATGGAATACTGGCTTCCTGTCGATAAAAAAGTCTAAGCCTGCTTTGCCTCAACAGTAAAACTTTAACACAGTGTCACTAAAGCTTAGCTGGATCGACTGCTTACCCCTGTCCCCATGGATATTGTGATTTTCCTCCCGAAATGACCAACAAGTTTAATATTTACATTCCCATGCACCAAATTGTTAATTTTATCTCCGCTAAAGACGATATTATCCAGCTCTGATAATCATTCTCATTTATATTCTCATCAGCAACTTGGTGTGCTGTTGAGGAATTTCACCTGAATTTAGTAGAGGGCTTCATGGTCTCAAGTAAGCGTAACCTGATATTTCATCGCACCGTTCTGGCCACGGCAATTATGGCTTCACTGTCATTCACCCAGTTCGTCAACGCGGAGGAGTTGGATGAATCTGTGGTTGAAATTCCTCAGATGGAGACCATTACCGTACTCGGTCAAGCATATCGAAATACGGCGACTAAGACTTCACTACGCCCGGAGGACACCCCCCAGGGGATCACAGTTATCGACAGTGAGCTGTTGAAACAGCGTGGCGTTAAATCTTTAAATCAGGCCCTAAGATATGTTCCTGGCGTGACTACCGAGCAAAAAGGTGGCGCGGTGACCATGTATGACACCTTTAATATTCGTGGTTTCGATGTTAAGCAGAGCTACTATGACGGTCTGGTGCTACAGTCGCTGACGGGCTGGAACCTGCAACCTCAGATCGATCCTATCGCTATCGAGCAGGTAGAGATATTTAAGGGGCCGACCTCTGTGCTGTATGGTTCTATGCCGCCGGGTGGCATGGTCAACATGATAGCTAAGACGCCACAAACTACGCCTAGCACCGAGATCACGGCTGCCACAGGCTCAGATAACCTGATGGAAGCTTCGATCGATACCACGGGCCAGATTGGAGACAGTAACTTCTCATATCGCATCGTTGCGTTAGCGCGTAAGAAAGATGGCCAGGTGGATCATACCGAAGAGGAGCGCTACGTTTTTGCGCCTTCCTTGGACTGGAATATCTCAGATAGCACTTATATCAACTTTAATCTCTATTATCAGAACGACCCGGCCATGGGGATGAACTCTTCATTACCATCTTCTGGGATGATCTATGATAATCCAGCAGGCAGTACCAGCCCGTCCACCTTCGCCGGTGATAAGAATTGGACTAGCTTCGAGCGTGAGTTCTGGATGGCGGGTTATAAGCTAAATCATGACTTCAACGATAATTGGTCTTTCCTACAGAGTTTCCGTTATCTGGATGCTCAGCTGTATCAGGAAAATACCTATCACCTGGCGGGTAACTTCGACCCGGTCACGGGGAACTTAGACAGAAATATCTACAGTACCGATGAAGACTCTAGCGGTTATACGGTCGATAACCAGTTATCGGGTAACTTCTATACCGGTAATGTAGAGCACAATGTGTTGATTGGGGTCGATTACCAGAGGATGAGTGGAACGTCTGCATACTCTGAGTTTGGTACCACTAGCCAGTTTGGCGACTTCAATATCTTTAATCCAAATAATGACATGATAGATCCGAGCAAACTGACTTCTACCTATGAGGCCAGAGACAATGTGAAGCTTGAGCAGTTAGGCTTCTACTTCCAGGACCAGCTACGTATAGACAAGCTTATCCTGATCGCCGGTGGTCGTTTCGATGACTTTAGCGCGTCGAGTCAGTACGCCGATAGCTATAGCGATACCAAGACAGAAGCCAATCATAATCAGTTCTCCTACCGTGTCGGTGCCATGTATGAGTTCGATAATGGCGTATCTCCGTTTATGAGCTATGCCACGAGTTTCGAGCCTGCGGCCGGCACTAAGTCCGATGGCAGCACGTATAAGCCTGAACTCGGTGAGCAGTTTGAGGCAGGGATCAAGTACATCTCGCCAGCTCAGGATATGACAGCTAGCATCTCCTATTTCAACATAGTGAAGAGCGACGCCCTGATGGCGGATCCGAGCGATCCCTGGGGAGATAAGCTCCAGGTCGGTGAGGTGCAATCCCAAGGAGTCGAGCTCGAGGGGCAGTGGTACCTGACGGACAGTTTCGATATTTTAGCCAGCTACACCTATATAGATATGGAGATCACTAAAGACAGTGGTAACGATCTTCAGGGGAAGACGCCCATCTATGTGCCTGAGCATACGGCGACACTATGGACTAATTATTACATAGATTCTGGCGTCCTCAGCGGCACGCGTATCGGTGGTGGTGTGCGTTATGTTGGCGAGATGCAGATGGATGCAATGAACACCGATATTGTTGAATCTTATACTTTAGTAGATCTCTCCCTTGGCTATGACTTGAGTACATTGAGTAGCAACTTAGCCGGCGCCAGCATGACGCTTATTGCTAATAACCTATTCAATGAGGAATATTATACCTGCTACGACTCGATGAACTGTTGGTATGGTGCAGAGCGCACCGTCGAGTTGAACGTTAAATATAACTTTTAACCTGCTATCCAGGCTGGCGGAGAAAGGGAGCTCCGCCAAACTTATTTTTGGAGAAAGATGTGAGCCAAGCGGATTTTGAACAGCTCTTTGAGCAATGTAAGCAAGTGACGCCTTATCTGAAGGGGGAGCTTGGTCGTTCGCTTAAGGGGATGATTTCCCTGCATGGCTCAAACCTGCCGCAGATTAAGTCTCTCTATCGCGAACTACAAATCAGTACTCCCGAGGCCGAAAAGGTATATTGGCTGACACGCAGCTGGGATCTGTTGACCTGGCAGCCTCTCTATCTGGCATTTGTCGCCATCTATAATATGAAGTCCCTGCCAAACCTGGGTAATATGGCCCAGTACCATAGAGGCGATCTCATCGCCGGATTCAGGTTCGATAACACAGATGAGTGCATTCAAGGTGATTATGAGGGGCTGATAAGCCGAGCGGGTCAACAATTGTCGCAGATGTTTGAGCACTACCGCAGCGAACTCGATTTATGGATACGCTGTCGTCCTGGATTTGTGCAGCATCTGCTAGCCGATGCCTTGCTGGCTAAGCTAATCCAAGTACAGCGGCGGCATAGGGAGATGACCGATAGCTTTATCTTGCACCATGCAAAACTTTGGCTAGCGGCGTTTAATATCTCAGACAAGCACCTGGCATCTTTGTATCTGTCTAAATTAGATAATAAACTCAGATTAAGCCGCACCAGCTGTTGCTCGGTATATAAGACTAAATCGGGTGTCCTGTGTGACAATTGCCCTCGTTTAAGAAGAAGCAAAGATGTATGAACTAACCGATGTCAAAGTGATACGTGGTGAACGTACCATTTTGGATATAGATGCCTTACAGATAGATCCCCATGCCCTCACAGTGGTGCTGGGCCACAATGGTTCCGGCAAGTCTACCCTGGTCAATCTGCTCGCTAACCTGTTTTCCCCGGAAGAGGGCGAGGTAAAATTAGCTGGCAAACCCCTCATCAGTTATAGCCCTAAGCGCTTAGCACAAATCGTGGCTTACTTGCCGCAAAAATTGCCTGAAGTGGCTGGGTTGAACGTGGCGGAATTAGTTCGCTTGGGACGTTTCCCCTGGCGCGGAGCCCTAGGGCGCTGGCGTAAAGAGGATGATGAGATAATTGCTCAGTCCATGGCGGAAACCGGAGTGGAGGCGTTTAAAGATACCTTAGCCGATAAACTTTCCGGCGGTGAGCGTCAACGAACTTGGGTCGCCATGTTGCTGGCACAGCAGGCTGATTTGTTGATACTGGACGAACCAACTTCGGCCCTAGATATTCATCATCAATATCAATTGATGGATCTATTGAGCAAGTTAAACAAGAAAACAGGCAAGGGGGTGATCGTCATCCTGCACGATCTCAATCTAGCCTTGCGCTTCGCGACTCATATCGTGGCGCTTAAAGAAGGCAAGATAGCTTTTAAGGGGGAGGTGGATGTCTTGCTCGATGAGCAGCTGCTATCGGATCTCTACTCGACCCCCGTCAGGCTCATCGATCATCCGGAGCTAAATCATAAGGTCGCGGTCGTATGCTAGCGGCTCAGTTAAGCGTAATATTGGCCAGAGCTGTGTTGATTACCGCAATGATACTGGTGTCTTGGGGCAGTCAGGCCGAGAGTCAAGCGCCTGTTCAAGTCGAGGATAGCCGAGGATTACAGACGTTAGTTCAGGTGCCAAGCCGTGTCGCCGTATTGAATTGGGATGTGGCCGAGCAAGTGTTAGAGCTGGGCATCACGCCTATCGCCATGCCAGACATCGCCGGTTATCGTCAGTGGGTGATGAAACCGCAAGTCCCCGAGTCCGTGCTGGATATCGGCACACGAGTCGAGCCTAATTTTCAGCGTTTGGCTACCTTGAAGCCCGATGTGATCATCATAGCGTCACCTCAGCTCGACCTCTTGCCTAAGCTTGAGTTGATAGCGCCTGTGCTGTTTTTTCAGACCTACAGTGAACATCACAATAATGCTAAGGCAGCGCTCGACAACTTCAAACAGATCGCCAAGGCGCTAGGGCGAGAGGAGCTGGCTTCTGCGAGGTTAGCGAAAATGTACGCTAATATAGAGCAGATGAAGGCCAGATTAGAGGCGGCCTATCCAGACAAGTTACCTAAAGTAACCACTTTTCGTTTCGCCAGCATGACCTCCATCTACCAATATGGTGATAACTCTACCTCGCAATATGCCCTCTCTTTACTGGGTATCGAGCCCGCGATTGCTCAGGGGCGAACTCAATGGGGTGCGAGACAGAAGCGCTTGAAAGACTTGCGCCATGTAGATGAAGGTATCGCCTTATATTTCCGCCCCTTCGCTCAAGAATCTCAGCTGGAATCTAGCGTTATGTGGCACGCCATGCCTTTCGTTCGGGCTAAGAAGATGAACAGTGTCGAGTCGGCCTGGAACTATGGTGGCGCCATCTCTATCGAATATATGGCTCAGGCGCTGACCGATAGCCTACTAGAGATTGCACCTGTTAAACCGGAATTGACCCAAGTATCAGTATCAACACAACAGGGTGAGTTAAACCAGTAATGCACAAATATCAAATTTTCCGCTATAGCACGACTCTGCTATTTTTACTGCTTATGACTGCTATGTCCGCCCAGGTCGATACTCAAATCTCGCTATCGAGCCAATGGCATCTGCTGGTGGATTTTTCCCAGCGTCACCTATTGGCGAATAGCTTCGATGAGATCATGTTTGTCGAGTCTCAATTGCCACGTATCGTGATGGCCATCATGGTGGGAGCCACTTTAGGCTTAGTGGGTAGCTTGATGCAGCAGTTAACCCAAAACCCCCTGGTTTCTCCTCTCACCTTAGGTACCGCTTCGGGAGCCTGGTTAGCCTTGGTGGTACTCAATGTATGGTTTCCCGGTTTTGTCGGGGAATACGCTTCACTGGCGGCCATGCTCGGCGCCATCTTGACCTTGGGTCTGGTTATCTTGATCACAGGTATTCGCAACATGTCAGGACTGCCCGTGGTACTTGCCGGCATGGCGGTCAATATCTTACTCGGGGCCATAGCGACGGCGATCATCTTGCTCAATGATCAATATGCAAAAAACTTGTTTATCTGGGGGGCCGGGGATCTGGCGCAAAATGGTTGGCAGCAAGTTCAGTGGCTAGCGCCAAAGCTCTCTGTTGCTGTGCTTATTTTTATCTTTGCACCACGGATCTTATCATTACTGCGTATGGGGCAAACCGGAGCCGCAGCCAGGGGCCTTAATATTGTCCCTGCTTTTCTTGGGCTCTTTACCCTAGGTTTGTGGCTGGTGGCTTCATCTATCACAGCCGTAGGGGTGATCAGTTTTATCGGCCTGCTTGCGCCAAATATCGCCAGGCAACTCGGGGCCAGAACTCCGAAAGACGAATTGTTTTTCAGCATGTTGCTCGGCGCTCTGGTGCTGGTGGCTACCGATGCCCTGGCCATGTTGCTGAGTACCTATACTTTCGATCTTGTGCCGTCGGGGACGGCCGCAGCTCTGATTGGTGCGCCGGCACTTATTTGGTTCACCCGGCGCAAGATGGGAGCGCAAGATCAACTGTCTCTTACCTTGCCTAAGAGTCGTTATCAGATGACCCCCAAGGCTCTGCCCTTGATGGCATTATGCTTATTGGCCTTTTCGGTCATCTCTTTGTTTATCTCTAAGGCAACCGTGGAGCAGGAGATTGTCTGGCTGTTCTCATTTCCTGATGCTTTTGGCTGGCAAATACGTTGGCCGAGATTGCTGACCTCAATTGCATCGGGTGCAGGCCTTGCGGTTGCGGGCGTCTTGCTACAGAGATTGATCTACAACCCGTTAGCGAGTCCGGACATATTGGGGATCTCAGCTGGGGCAACACTGGCCTTAGTGGGTGGGACTATCTTCCTGGGATTGAATATCTTCGACGGTACTCCGGCCATTGCGTTTATCGGCAGCATGTCTGTCTTGGGTTTGCTACTGATTTTGGGTAAACGTCATCAATATGCGCCCTCCATGTTGGTGCTAACTGGTATAGCGTTGACCGCACTTATCGAGGCCATGGTGCAGTTTGCCTTGGCTCGAGGCGATGAGACCTCTTATACCATCTTAAGCTGGCTCGCTGGCTCAACCTATAGAGTCACGCCTGTATCGGCACTGGTGCTCACTTCTGCCGTGGTGCTACTCATTGGCTTTGCTTTACTTACGTCGCGCTGGTTGACGCTGATCTCGGCGGGGCGTGAGTTTGCCAAGGCCAGAGGGCTGAACGTACCTAGAGCATTTATCTCGTTACTCTCTTGTGTGGCACTCCTGTGCGCCATAGTCACTGCCACCATGGGGCCGGTGGCCTTCGTCGGCCTACTCGCACCGCATATGGCGGTGATTTTAGGCGCAAAGAAGGCTGAGTTACAGATCCCGACAGCGGCTTTACTCGGTGCCAGCCTGATGGTGTTTTCAGACTGGCTCGGCCAGAATCTGGTATACCCATCTCAGATAGCGGCAGGTACTTTAGTTGCGATAGTAGGTGGGTTGTACTTTATTGTCTTGCTAATCCAAGGGCGGAGGATGGCTTAGAGGGGTGACTAAAAATCTTCCTAGGTTGTAGAACCTAGGAACTTAGCCTGTTTCTTAGTGCAACTGCTCTTCTCTATATTGTGCATCATCTTGCGCCTATAGCTTAATAGGCTGAATATGCCGAAGGCGAGCACCTTTAGGTAATCGCTTTTGTGCAGAGTTAGCCGAGATTTGAATCGAGTATGAAAGATGACGATCTGAAAGCCGTGCATAAATAGGGTCACGGCAAATAAGATATTCAGGATAACGGCTATGTTACCTTCGAAGGGCTGAACTAAGTTGTAGGCCATTATCAACCAGGCAAAGAGGGTAATAGCCTTACCTGATATTATAAAAAAGTTCATAAACTTCATCTATTTATCTTTCTGCATTTGTTCTTATAGCTAAGAGCTTTAAGGCTGATATTGATACAGGCGGTAGATGACTTGACCCGCCTTCTTCTCTTTTAACTGCACCCAGTTAGACGGGACGCTTAGCTGGTCCAGCTCACTTTCGGTCTCCACATAGATCTGAGCATTTTCCTTGAGCCAGTTATGTTCCGCGATTAACTGAATACTTTTCTCGGCGAGATCCTTTCTAAATGGGGGGTCGATATAGACGATGTCGAAGCCTTCCTGAGGCTCAATAGCTAATAACTTAAGGGTATCGCCTTTGATGACATCGGCCATAGATGGGTCACACTTGAGGGTTTTTAGGTTCAGTTTGAGTTGCTCTGCCGCACTGGCTTGGAGCTCGAAAACCTTGGCATAGCTTGCGTAGCGAGAGAGAGACTCGAAACAGAGTGCGCCACTGCCGCCGAAGCAATCGAGTATTCGAGCGCCAGTCAAATCACCTGCAAGCCAGTTGAACAATGTCTCTCTGACTCTATCGGTTGTGGGCCTTAAGCCTTCTAAATCGTGAATAGGTAGACGCCTCGAACGCCACTGGCCCGCGATGATTCTAATTTGGCCACTGGAAGGTCTATTTTTTGCCATCTCTTTACCCATTTGTTTAGCTGGTTTTTGGTCTTAAGGGAGAAAGTGATAGACTGTTTCGCCCAATGAAAGGCGGTTATTTTACCCCAATGCTAGTAGAAATGGTGAAAACCTGAGGTTATTGCTGGAAAAGGCTTGTTTCTCTGCATATTTACCCCTTTCTTGTGGTTATAATATGGCCCAAAATCAGTTTGTCTGTATGGCGTTGCTAAAATAATTATTCGAATGATTATTTATTGGTGCGCAATAGGTAAGAAGTAGATAAACATAAGATAAAAATTTAGTTAAACAAATACATGATTGGATGGTTTCGCTGAGATTTCACATCGATAGAGTCGGCAGACCATCCAGTTTAAAAGTTAAGTCCGTTAGTTGAGCACTGGTATTACACATGGCAAAGAAAGGTTTTTTTTCCTGGTTTCGCAAAGATAAGTCAAAAGATGAAGTCGAGACACCAGAGGTAGAGGTTGCGGATAACGCTGCAGAGCTAGCGATAAAAGAAGCGGCGGAGGCTCTTATTTTAAAAGAGGCTCAGGCGAAGCTGGAAGCTGAGGCTATTGCTGCAAAAGAAGCTGAAGCTCTTGTTGTTAAAGAAGCCGAGGCTCTAGCTTTAAGAGAGGCAGAAGCTCTTGCTCTAGCACAGAGTGAGGCCGCAGCGCTTGCAGAGAGAGATGTGGCTGAACAAGAACGTCTTGCTGCACAGGCTCTTGCCGAGAAAGCGAGACAGGAAGCTGAAGCTCTTGCTGTAAAAGAAGCCGAAGCTCTAGCAGAAAAAGAGGCTGCC
>JAKVHY010000055.1 GCA_023284085.1 Shewanella benthica | reverse complement strand
TGGATTTGACCAGGTTGAAGTGCTTGAGGTGATGTCATGAGTTTAAATTTTTATAGTGCACCGGCTTCTATGGATAATCATGTTGGCGTTGAGGTGATGTCATGAGTTTAACTGTATATGCACCGGCTTCTATGGGGAACGTGGGTGTTGGATTTGACCTACTCGGCGCTGCTTTAGCGCCAATAGACGGCAGTTTGCTGGGGGACAGAGTCTGTGTCAGTGCGGCAGATACTGGTATACATCTGTCTCTTGCGGGTCATTGGGCCGATAAATTGCCCCAAGACCCGCAAGAAAATATCGTCTATCAATGTGCCGACTTCTTTCTAAAGCAGCTAGATAGAAAGGATGGACTGGCTCTGGTGTTAGAGAAGAACCTGCCTGTGGGTAGTGGTTTAGGTTCCAGTGCCAGCTCAGTGGTTGCGGCGCTTTATGCGCTCAATGAATATTTCGATAAACCCTATGATGAGCAAGCCTTGTTACGTTTGATGGGGGAGTTCGAGGGGAAGATCAGCGGTTCGATTCATTATGATAATGTTGCGCCCTGTTATTTAGGCGGCATGCAGTTGATGCTGGATACTCCATCTAGGCTGTGCGACGCTATTCCGACATTCGATGACTGGTATTGGCTTGTTGCCTATCCGGGGATCTCACTCTCAACGGCTAAGATGCGTGATCTCTTGCCAAAGCAATACGATAAAGCCGTGGCGATCAATTTCGGTCGATATTTAAGTGCTTTCGTGCATGCTTCCTATAAGAAAGACCCTAACTTGGCTATCTCGGTACTTAAAGATGTTTTGGCTGAGCCTTACCGCGCCGCGGCGATTCCTGGCTATGAAGAGTCCAGAGCAGCCCTGGCAGAGATAGGCATGCTGACTAGCGGGATTTCAGGCAGTGGCCCGACTCTTTTCTCTATTACCGATAACTTGCAGACGGCACAAAAAGCGCAAGCTTGGCTTGATAAAAACTATGTTAAGCAGGGGGGCTTCTCGCATATCTGTAAAATTGATGCCCAAGGGACTCGCAGAACTGACTCGTTAAACAATTTTAAGATTCAGGATTAAGGTTATCTATTATGGAACTGTACAATTTAAAGCATCCTTCTCAGGTGGTGAGCTTTACTCAGGCACTTAAGTTAGGTCTAGGCAGAGACAGAGGGCTATTCTTCCCAAGCGCTATCCCGGTATTGGACGATGTTGACTCGCTACTGGCATTGCCGTTTGTGGCTAGGAGTAAAAAAATATTGGGTGCCTGGCTAGCCTCTGAGCTTGGACAAGATACCGTAGATAGTCTGGTTGAAAACGCATTTAATTTCGACCTCTCGTTAGCAAAAATCGACGAAAATAGACACTGTTTAGAGTTATTCCATGGCCCTACTCTAGCCTTCAAAGACTTTGGTGCCAGGTTTATGGCCCAATGCTTAAATGAGCTAGCTTCAGACGATAAAATTAATATTCTGACCGCCACTTCCGGTGATACTGGCGCGGCGGTTGCCGATGCCTTCTTTGGCTTGGACAAGATAAAGGTTGTTGTACTCTATCCCAAGGGAAAAATAAGTCTGCTGCAGGAGAAGATGTTCACCACCTTAGGTGACAACATACATACTGTCTCAGTGGAGTCAGATTTCGATGCCTGTCAGGCGTTGGTAAAGCTCGCATTCGAAGATAGCGATATCCGTGATGGCTTACATCTTAACTCGGCTAATTCGATCAATATCAGTCGTCTTCTGGCTCAAATTTGTTACTACTTCGAAGCCGTGGCTCAGTTTAAGCGCCAACATGAGCAAGATCCTGTTATCTCTGTGCCTAGCGGTAACTTTGGTAACTTGACGGCTGGTTTGTTTGCTCAAGCCATGGGCTTACCCGTTAAACGTTTTATCGCCGCCACTAACAGCAATGATACTGTGCCACGTTATTTAGATAAGGGGGTTTGGTTACCTCATGCGACGGTCGGGACTATGTCCAACGCCATGGATGTTGCCGAGCCGAGTAACTGGCCCAGAGTCGAAGCCATCATAGAAAAGATGAACTGGTCACTGGCAGATATCTCTGGTGTGGCATTGTCAGAAGCTGATACTTCCACAGCACTGCAACAGTTAAATGATGCCGGTTACCTGTCGGAGCCCCACGCAGCTATTGCCGCTCAGGCATTGAATATGACAATGACAGAAGGTGAGAAAGGGATCTTTTTAGGTACCGCTCACCCGGCTAAATTTAAAGATGTTGTCGATCGTGAACTCGGTATGAACTTGCCTCTGCCCCCCGAGTTGGCGGCAGTCGCCGATAAAGAGATCTTGTCAGTCACCTTAGATGACAATTTTGCCGATCTGAAGGCCCATCTGTTTAAGGTGTTATAAACCTGACTCGCTGAAACATAAACTAAAAGAGGGCATTAGCCCTCTTTTTTTATGAACTACAAGTGTGTATCTCATGTGTTCTTTGTGGTTTTTTAGTGCTTTAGCACGTGCAAGTGATCCATTTATACACTCGGGGTTCTTTAGTAGTTACCTGTGTATCACCATGTATCGCACTGTTGATTTCTAGTGTGATCTGGATCACAATTTTGGTGGGTGAATTTTTATATCTTGCGCCACAGTTTATCCAAAAGGTTTTATACGGTGTTAAAATTTATAACTGCTTTGCTTGCCAGCAGCCTCCTCATAGGTTGCGCCACTTCAGATGATCAACAAGAGTTTTACTACCGAATTAATGAAGCTTACGATTTCGAAGTCACACATTGCGATAGTTTCGCCATGGCCAGAGGCAAGGGAAGAGGCGAGTTTGCATTAAAAGATGCAAAAATGCAGGCGATGAGTTATGGCGAGGAGATTGGCGGTACCCATATTGTCTGGCTACAGGTCGATGAAGGAGAGGAGACCGAGGTGGTTGCAGTTATCTATAAATGTCTGCTGTAGCTAATCTTGGCTTAAACTGCGTAGCCAGTTTATCTCCTGAGGCCAAATATCGGCGTTAATCGTCTCTAACACCATAGGGATTCTCTTCGTCGCGGGGTGATTCATGATAAAGCCAAAGGCGGCTGGGCCAATATGACCTAATCCCAGCGATTCATGTCTGTCGACTCTGCTGTTCAGCGGCGTCTTACTGTCATTTAAGTGCATAGCCTTTAAGTATTTATCGCCTACAATATCATCGAACAGTTTAAAACTGTGTTGGCAGGCCTCTTCTGTGGTCAGATCATAGCCAGCGGCAAACATGTGACAGGTATCGAGACAGATCCCCACCCGTGTTTTGTCTTCGACACCTTGTATAATTTGCGCTAACTGCTCAAAACTGTGGCCTAAATTTGACCCTTGTCCCGCGGTATTTTCAATCACGGCTGTGACCTTGCTACTTCTCTCCAGTGCCATATTGATAGAGTCGCTGATACGAGATAAGCATTCATCTATCTCGATTTTTCTGAGATGGCTGCCGGGATGGAAGTTCAGTAGCGTCAGCCCCATCTGTTCACATCTTTGCATCTCTTCAAAGAATGCCAGCCTGGACTTCTCTAGTTGCTCTGCATCAGGATGCCCGAGGTTGATTAAGTAACTGTCGTGGGGGAGTATCCCGTCACTGGATATATTGGCTGCTAAACAATTGCGTTTGAAGCTTTCTATCTGATCTTGAGTTAATGGCGCCGCTTGCCATCGTCGTTGATTCTTGGTGAATAGTGCAAACGCGTTTGCACCAATTTTCTTTGCATTGATAGGCGCATTTTGTATGCCACCTGCGGCACTCACATGAGCACCAATCCATCTTAACTCTGTCATTAACTCGGGCCTTTTCATTGAGCAGAAAGAATTAGTTACAAGCTTTGTCACTAATATTGTCGCGAATTATCCAAGTTTTACTATGCTTTATTCAATTCTGCTATTTGAATTATATTCATAATATTGAAGCGGCGATAACTTCACGGATGATAGGGAACGGACTCTACAGTGTTTAAAGAATTCTCTCAAACCGATATTAATCCCTTTTGGCCGAGACTCTTGGCCGAGCTAGGAAAACTACAAGCAAATTTTATCAATGGCGCAGACGTACTCCTGCCCCTGTGCCGCATATTAGCGGAAGTCAGCCAATCTCAAGCGGTAATGATTATTCCTAAAGACACACTGAACAGCGACGATATGCCCGCTTCTGCCACATGTTGGTGTCGAGATCCCGTTCGCTATTTAACTCTATGGAAAGAAGCGAAGGCTTGGCCATTTTCCAATCAGGAACCTATAGTTCATCGTTGGCAGTCTTTCGTTATCTGGCCAGCAAAGCGAGTCAATATACAGATATTTTTTCATTCATCCAGCGAACAATGGTTGTCATTTCTATTAAGTTCAAGCGAGCTCTTGTCAGATATTATCATGGGAATGTTGGTACAACAGACTCTCGAGTGGCAAGGCAGAGTGAGAGACAGAGGCGTTCATTCTGTAGATAGTGAGATGTTCCAATCTATAGTCAGTAATAGTGAAGACCTGATTTTAGTCGCTAGCCGCTCCCCATTTGGGGTACCGAGTATCATGTACGCTAACGCCGCAGCGACCTGTATCAGTCACTACCCACGCAGCCAACTTATAGGCAAACCCATCACACTGTTATTTCAAGAGGAGCTAAATCAATCCGCGGCTGGTGGCCGAGAGAGTGAGCTGCTACAAGCGATTAATTCGCGACGAGAGTTTGATGGAGAGCTCATCTGCAGTAAGGCCGATAACGAGACTGCTGTGCTGCATATGCATCTGGTCGCATTGCAGGAGCACAGTGAACATGGCAGCTTGTTTGCGCTGGTTGGCAGAGATATTACCGAGCATAAGCAACTTCAGCAGATCATGGCACGAACCCAAAAAATGCAGGCCATGGGACAGTTAGTCGGTGGTATTGCTCATGATTTTAATAATATTCTCGGAGTATTGAAGGGCAATCTGGAATTAATGGAGCTTAAAACCAGTGAGGAGAAAATAGCCCGTTATCTTGCCACAGCTTTCAAAGCATGCCAAAGAGGGACTGACCTGACCAGGCGTCTACTGCAGTTTTCCAGGCAGGAGCAATTCAGTGCCAACCTGTATCAGGTCAATGATGTTATTGAAGGTATAGAGGAGCTGATAGGTAAATCCTTAACTACGCAGGTCAGTCTTATATTAGAGCCCGGGCAAGAACTGGATGAAATTCTTGTCGATCGTGGCGACCTGGAGGATGCGTTATTAAATCTTGTCTTAAATGCAAGAGATGCCATGGGAGGTGAAGGGAAGATAATCATACGTAGCGGTATAGAGTTCCTGGCGGGATTTCTGCCAGGCTTATGTGGTCGACCTATGGTGGAAACTGGCCAATACATCACAGTGTCTGTATTAGATTCGGGCTCAGGCATTGCTCCCCATCTATTAGATAAAATCTTCGAACCTTTCTTCACCACCAAAGACAAGAGCGATGGTACCGGACTCGGCCTCTCTATGGTTTATGGTTTTGTGAAGCGATCTAATGGCTATATGAGCGTCATTAAGTCGGATAGTTTTGGCACTGAATTTAGGCTCTGGTTCCCCGTGGCCACACAGAAGGGGCGGCAAGTGCTAAGTGTGGTTGAGAGGCCCGAGGCCCCTAAGGTGTCTCAGAGAGTTAGCGTTCTGATTGTCGATGATGAAGTGGACTTGTTGAATGTCTTGCAAGAATATTGTGAGATCTTGGGTATGGAAGTTGAAGCATATTCCGACCCTTTAGTGGTAAGGGAAAAATATAAGGCGGGACTCAAGGGCATTGATTTATTGATCACCGATGTACTCATGCCTGGCGGAATTAATGGTTATGAGTTGGCCAAGGAACTCTGTGCTAAGGAAGATATTTCGGTACTGCTTATTTCTGGGTTTATTGGTGATATAGGGTTAACCAGTAACGAGGAGATGCCCTATCAGGTGTTGCATAAACCGTTTGCTATCGATGGTTTGGTGGGGGCACTGCAGCAGGTTGGTATTCACTTTTCACAGTAGAGATAGACTGAGTTCGATACATGATGCTGGGGGCATTTAGTCCATTTAGATCTAACACTAGGATGTCATAGGTATGAGTCAAGTTAGTGATAATAGTTTTGACGTCATTTCAACGTACATTGGCTGCTATTCGAGAGGGATTTTGTGATGGAAGAGATATTAGTATGGATCGTTGATGATGATGAAGATTATTGTGAGCTGATTCAGGAAGTGCTTAACGATCATTATCAGATCGCAGTGTTCCATGAGGCGAGTACATATCGTTCAGCTTTAACAGATACCACACCAGACCTGGTGTTGATGGACATCAATTTGCCTGATGTGAGTGGTATCGAACTCTGTCAGGAACTCACAGAGTCAGGCAAAGACAGTGCGGTGATTTTTGTCTCTGGAATGAACACCTTAGAGGAGAGGCTGAGAGCCTATGACGTTAGCGCTGTGGATTTTATTGCCAAGCCTTTTGAGATAAAAGAACTACTGGCAAAAGTTCAGGCTGTGGCTTCCTATCAGTCAAAGAGGCGCTCACTTGTTCAGGCTGAATCTATGTCGAGGAATATGGCGTTTCAGTCTATGACCGAATCGTCTCAATATGGAGCCGTGTTACAGTTTTTTAGGCAATGTTTCTTATGCCAAGATTTTCAGAGTCTGGCCGATGCCTTCTTTGACTTGATGCAACAACTCAATCTTAATACCTGTCTAGAGATAAGAGATGATGAGGTGCATTACTTTGCCCCTCAGCATGCTGATATTAGTCCGATAGAAGCGAATATTCTCGAGTTACTGGATAAGCACGGACGTTTATATGATTTTGGCAGCCGCACAATCTGTAATGATAAGCATGTCTCCTTCTTGATAAAGAATATGCCAGTGGATGATGAAGTCCTCTATGGACGGCTCAGGGACATCATTGCCGTTATTGTCGAGGGGCTTGAGGCCAGAGTGATGGATATCGGTCGTCAACAGACACTTCAGCATGTATTTGTGGAGATACAAGCCTTGCTTGGTAAGATTAACGGCGCAATCTTAGAGCATGATGAGAAGTTCAGTTTAGCATTAACAGGAATGACCACAGAGATCCGTAGTAGTTTCCATGTACTTGATATGACTGAGGAGCAGGAGCATTATTTTGCCTCCTTGCTGGAGCGAAACTTAAAGGAAGCCAATTCGGCTGGAGATGCCTTCTATCGATTACAGGGCTCATTAAATACGGTGAAGAATTTTGTTGAATCCAGTGTCGCCTCATAGGTAAATAATAATGAACCTTTGATTTAATTAATTTAAATAGTTCCTGTTTCATTGATCTTAATCAGAACGCCTTAATAATCACCTTTGATATATTGGGTATTATTTCATCTATTTACTAGTATTGTATATATAAGGTATTCGGATTATGGAGACAACTATGCTTGCAAGGCTTAATCATGATCATAAGCATATCGCGATATTACTCAATATTCTGAAGGTGAAGCACAAGAGGTTAGCTCAAGGGGAAGCAGTTAACTTTAATCTTATCAGGGATGTTGTTGAGTATATGCAGAGTTATGCCGAGCATAGCCATCACCCTTTAGAAGATATTATTTATAGTTACTATCTAAAGAAAACAGCTCAGACGGGGACTAAAAAGTTGGCTGAGCAACATCAGGGCTTGGTTGATGCCTCGGCTTCTTTAATGGCATCATTAAATCTCATATTAAGTGATGTCGTGGTGTCTAGAGAGCAGCTTGTATTGGATCTTAAGGCGTATGTTATCTTGCAAGAAGATCATATGTTGTTTGAAGAAAGAGACATATTTCCTCAATGGGCGGAGGTGATAGATCAAACTGATTGGCAGGAGATACAAGCCCTATGCTCACTGAAACTTATCGACGATCCGCTCTTTAGTGATAATGACAATGCAGTATTTGAGGAGTTAAGAGATTACATCACCAGGGATGAGTAGAAATAGCGCTTAGTTATAAGCTATAAGCTCTAAGCTTTAAGTTCCTAGGTTCTAGGTCCTAGGATAAAAAGAGCGCGTTAGCGCTCTTCTTATGTGATTGTTTTACATCAGGAGGTTGTCTAATTCACCATCGAAGTTGCTATCTATATCTTGCAGTTCTTTGAGTAAACGGTGCTTCTCTTGCAGTGCCTCAATTTCACGCCATTTGCGTTTCTTGTTGGAGCTTCTCGAGCGGCTTGGTCTTTCTATCACTGTATCTAGCGCACTACCATAATCGAGTCGATTCATGGTGACCTCCTGTTGTTGTATTTCTGTTCAATCAAATAAATACCACACTTTTTTAATAGTGTGCAAGATAAATGTTTCATTTATGTTAACTGCTGATGAAGGTTTTATGGCGTGAAAGGTGATTATTTTGCGTTAACTACAAAGAATATTTGCAATATTTAGAGGTATGAACTACGGAATGAAAAAAAGCCAGTGTAAACTGGCTTTTTTTTTCATCAGAGGATTTTCAGAGTGAACTAGATAGACTCTTGCCTGAACATATTGATCAGACCATTACTTGAGCTGTCCAGCTCACTTGCATCTTGCTCTGCTCCGAGTCTGGCTAAAACATCATTACCTAATATCTTACCTAGCTCGACGCCCCATTGATCGAATGAGTTGATGTTCCAAATTGCACCCTGAACGAAGGTTCTGTGTTCATAGAGTGCGATTAGAGAACCTAGAGTTCCGGGTGTCAGCTTGTCCATTAATATGGTATTGCTTGGCTTGTTACCTTGCATCTCTTTATGCTTGGCTAGGGTACTCTTTTCATCATTCGACAGCGTACTGGCTTCAAGTTCGGCTAAGGCTTCTTCATAAGAGCGCCCTTGCATCAGTGCTTGGGTTTGACCAAAACAGTTTGATGCGAGTTGGATATGATGCTCTCCTAAGGGATTATGGCTCTTGAGAGGCATAATAAAGTCGGCAGGAATGAGCGCCGTACCTTGATGCAATAACTGATGATAGGCGTGTTGACCGTTAGTGCCTTCGCCGCCCCAGATAACCGGCCCAGTGCTGAAATCGACGTGAGTGCCATCTAAGGTGACAGACTTACCATTACTCTCCATGTCTAGCTGCTGGAAATAGGCTGGAAGTCCTCTCAGATAATGATCATAGGTCAATACCACATGGGACTGAGCATTATGGAAGTTACCGTACAGTAGTGAAAATAGTCCCATAATTACAGGCATATTTTCTGATAGCGGCGTGTTGGCAAAATGCTTATCCATCTCATGAGCACCATCAAGCAGTTCACGGAAGTTATCCATGCCTATCATCAATGCTATGGGCAAGCCTATGGCTGACCAGAGTGAATAACGACCGCCAACCCAATCCCACATAGGGAAGATATTATCGGCATCGATACCGAACTCTGTCGCTTTTGCTACATTGGAGGTGACAGCAACAAAATGCTGAGCGATATCTTCCTGACTCGCCCCATTGCTCATAAACCACTCTTTAGCACTCAAGGTGTTAGTCAAGGTTTCTTGGGTAGCGAAAGACTTAGATGACATGATAAACAAAGTCGTTTCTGCATCGAGAGGCTTAAGCTTCTCGGTGATGGACGTGCCATCGACATTACCAACGAAGTGGCAATTAAGCGCTTTATTCCAATAAGGTCTGAGCGCTTGAGACACTATCTTAGGGCCTAAGAAGGAACCGCCGATACCGATACTGACGATATCTGTGATCGACTTGCCAGTGTAGCCTTTCCAGTTTCCGGAAGTGATTGCAGTGACAAATGTCGCCATTTGAGCTTGAGTCTGCTGCACTTCTTCGACGATATTTGTACCGTCTAGAATTATCTTTTGTTCAGGCTTTGCGCGCAGTGCGGTATGTAGCACCGCACGTTTTTCGGTGGTGTTGATCACGTCACCGTCAAACATAGCCTTGATTTTAGCCGCTAGCTTAGTCTCGTCTGCAAGCTTGAATAGTAGAGATAAGGTCTCATTATTCGCCCTGTTTTTGGAATAATCCAAAAACAGGCCACAAGCCGATGTCGACATAGTGTCGAACCTGAGTTTATCTTCTGCAAAAAGCACTCTCATATGAGGCAAGTTCTTGGTATGAGCCTTTAGCTCATTCCAAGTCTGACTCTGGGTTAGCTCAGTCATCCTGTCTTACTCCTTAAGAGGCCAGTTTCTCTTTCAGCATAACTTCGAGTTTACCTTGGTCGATGGCGAAGTTTCTAATGCCTTCGGCAAGTTTTTGAACTGCCATAGGATCTTCGTTAAACGCCCAGCGGAATTGTGCTTCTGTTAATGGCTCACCTGGTGTAACTGATGGCTCAACAGGAACAAGTTTACGCACAACCTGAACCTGTGAATTAGCCATATCTTCGAGCAATGCAGGGCCTATTGTTAGACGATCACAGCCCGCAAGTTCGAGGATTTCACCTGTGTTACGGAAGCTGGCGCCCATGACGACGGTGTTGAAACCATGGCTTTTGTAATAGTTGTAGATTTCGGTAACCGAAACAACACCTGGGTCTTCACTAGCACTGTAGTCCAGACCTGTGTCTTTCTTATACCAGTCTAAGATTCTGCCGACAAACGGAGAGATAAGGTAAACACCGGCTTCAGCACAAGCACGGGCCTGAGCAAAGCAGAACAGTAGAGTTAGGTTACAGTTAATGCCTTCTTGCTCTAGCTGCTTAGCGGCGCAGATGCCTTCCCACGTGGAAGCTAGCTTGATCAGAATACGTGACTTATCTATGCCAGCTTCTTGATACAGTTTAATCAGCTTATGGGCTTTTTCGATCGAACCGGCTTGGTCGAAAGAGAGTCTTGCGTCAACTTCAGTGGAGATACGACCAGGAACGATCTTTAAGATCTCTACGCCAATATTGACCGCAAGCTTGTCACCCGCATCTTCGAGCTGTTGCTCAATTACATCACTTTGTGATTTAGCCCAAGTGATCGCGTTGTCGATTAGATGGCCATAATCTGGGATCTGGGCTGCTTTTAATATGAGAGACGGGTTAGTCGTCGCATCTTGTGGTTGGTAACGCTTGATGGCCTCAATGTCACCGGTATCGGCGACTATGGTGGTAAAAGATTTCAATTGCTCGAGTGTATTAGCCATAAAAATAACATCCTTCTTAAGAAGCAGCTTAAGGTTTGTGATTGTTTGAGAGTATTAGAAGCGATTTTGATGATATTTCCAACCGTAAATGAAAAAAAATTACAGGAAAGTTGTAAAATATCAGTAAAAGCGCTTTTTACTCGCCCATTCACGCTAAATATTAGTCAAAAATAGGTAGCTGAGAGTATAGCGTGCCAGATGATTTTGAGTATAGATAAAATCCAGCTTTAGTATTACAGCACGATTAAACTTTGGAGAAATATGAGTGAAACATTCGGATTTTTACAGATAGGTATCAATTGCATTTAGGCTGTTCTAGCATCATAAAAAAATCGCTGCACCAGGCAGCGATTTTTATGTATCGACAAGAGAGAGTGATTACTTGATCAGTGCTTCTCTTTTCACGCCAGTGACATGAGCTTCGATACGACGGTTAGCCTTGTTTGCTTCGGCGCTGTTACCTTGGATAACAGCTTGTGTGATACCGAAACCTTTAGCTTCTACGCGATCTTGGCTAATGCCATATTTCTCGACAAGAATCATAGCAACGGCTTTCGCACGCTTGTCTGATAAGGCCATGTTGTAGTCGGCTTTACCTACATCTGAAGCGTGACCCGAGATCAATACTGTCGATTCAGGATTCTTGTTCATGTAAGTAGCCAGCTTCTCAATGCGCTCGAAAGACTCAGACTTTACCACTGAAGAGTTATTAGCAAACTGGATAGAACCCAGATCGCGTTGCTCGGTAGTTTCTGTGTAGATAGTACAACCTTTCGCATCAACCTTATGATTGGCAGCTGTGTCTGGACACTGATCTATATCATCGGTGACGCCATCGTTATCAGAATCGACAACAACAGCGGCTACAATTGGTGCAACAGCAGCAGGAGTTCCGAAACGGTAGCTAAGCTCTAGGCCCCAGTAGTTGCTTTCCATAGCAAGTGTGTTCCACTTGTCTTCATCTAAGTTTTCGTAACGACGATACTTGGCCTGAAGTTTCAAGTTTTCGGTGATGTTATAACCAATACCTGCGCCAATGTAAGGGGCAATACCGCTGTCACTGTAATACTCACTGCCATATTCTTTATTGTTCGACAGTAGGTAGTTCATCGCACCAGCTTCAGCCGATAGGCTCCAGCGGTTAGCGATTGGCCAGAAACCTACGACTCCCAAGCTCAAGCCTTTAGCGCCAACATCATTCATCTTGTTAGCGTAATCTACCCACTCGGCACGACCAAGATCGCGATAGCCAAGTTCAACACCGAAATAGTCGTTGAAAAGGTAACCACCAAACACATCCCATGCGTAAGGATCATCTTTGCCACAGCTCTTCATGGTCTTCATGTCGCAGTTTGGCTCGTAATTATTTACGCCAAGACCGCCACCGACATACCAGGGAGTGAGTTCTTGAGCCGCGTTAGCAGCGAAAGGGAGCATTGAAGTCAGCAGAATAGCTTTCAATGTATTGTTCATCATTTCAAATCCTTTGTTATTTATCTTTCCCCAATGCTGCTTCACTCGTTGGTGAAACACCGCCAGCACTTTGAGAGGGGATTCCTTTGGTTTAATCGCTAGCTGACGCTATTATCTACGGCTTTATGATCAATTTCCAATGTAAATGTGATTTAAATCATTGTATTTATAGTTTTTAAGCATAAAAAAAGTGCATTCTAAAGAATGCACTTAGTTATGTTATCAAGGTGTTTTTACCTTGTTTGTTTAATGATCCTTACTATCGAGTCCAGACCCAGTTGTCTAGGCTGATAGGATCGACACCGTTTGCCTTGATGTAGTTTCTATGTTCGACAAGGCGCTGCAGCATATCTGTGGTGATGGTGACATGTTGTGTCTCATCGATAACACCTTGCTGGAACAACTTGTAGGCCATGTCGATAACGAGATGGTAACGCGAGGTTCCGTTTCTGACACCCATATCGAATGGCGTAGTAGTCGAACCTTCTTCTTCATAGCCCTTGATTCTGAATCTGTCATTACCTTTGTAATCGAATACCAGTTTCTTGATGGTGTTCGGGTAGCCATGGTAGTTAAAGATAACGCCCTTATCGGCAGTGAAGACTTCATCCATCAACCAAGGCTTGCTCTGGAAGTCTAAGCTACCAAGACCGCTGCTGGTGAGTTCGGTAACACTGACGAAACGGATACGAACGCGAGGGAGTATCTCTCTGATCAATACCAGAGCTGCCATCGCTTCCTGAGTCACGTAATCACCACAACCAACCAGAACCACATCTGGGTTTTCATCGGAAGCGAAGTCCCAAACCATGACTCCATCTTTAGCCTGTGCACGTGCTTCATCGAGTGATAGCCATTGTGGCAAGTCTTTCTTACCGGCAACTATGATGTTTAGCTTATCGCGATCCGCATAGGCACGCTCAGTGTAAACCAATGTGGTGTTACCATCTGCAGGCAGATAGGCAGAGATGATCTTCGGGTGCTTCTCAAGCATGGCGCCCAAGAATGATGGGTTCTGATGCGAGTAACCGTTGTGATCTTGGCGCTCTAGCAGCGAAGACAGTACCACGTTACAGGCCGGCACTGGCTTGCGGAAGTGAACGCCTTGGCTGGCATAGACATACTTACAGTATTGGTCAGCCATCGAGGAGACGACTTGTGAGAATGCCTCATAAGTAGGGAACATGGCGTGACGACCCGTCACTGTGTAGCCATGCATCATACCGAAGAGCAAGTTCTCGGATAATAGCTCGATGACGCGACCATCGCGGGCCATGTCTTGATCCCACTCTTCGATGGGCCACTGCCATGATCTGTTAGTCTCTTCGAATACGGCTTGAAGTTGGTTCGAGTAAGTTTCATCAGGGCTGAAGATACGCAGGTTGCGTTGATCGCGGTTGAGTTTCATCGCATCGCGCATCCACTCACCCATCTTGTACATAGATACGCCACGGGTACCACGAGGTGTTTCTGGACCGTAAGCCAGTTTAGATAGATCCGGATTGGTAAGTGCACGAACCACTTCACCACCATAGCTTAGATGCTGCTGACCACAAGTTAACTGCTTAGGTGGAAGTAGGCTGCGGATCTCTTCATCGAAGATGAGCTCGCCTTTATCGTTAATCGAATAAAGTTCATTGAACTTATAACTGGCTAACCAAGTGTTTAGTGCGTCTAGGTGACCCTTATCGGTAGCACACTTATTGACGATTACCTGATGAGATTCGCAGTTACCTTCAAGCTTCTTGCCGTTGTACTGCGCAGTACCAGTCCAACCTTTAGCGGTACGCATCAAGATGACAGGCCAGCGTGGCTTAACAACATCTTCACCGCTGCGCGCGCGTTTCTGAATGTCGGTGATCATCTCATATGACTTATCCATGGCGTTAATCATCTGCACATAGACGTCTTCTTCGAGCTCATCGTCAACTATGATTGGCTGGTAACCTAGGCCACGGAATTCAAGATCTAATTCTTCGTGGCTCATGCGGCCCATACGAGTCGGACCAGAGATCTTGTAACCGTTGATATGAACTATGGGTAGTACCGCACCGTTAGTGGCAGGGTCTACTAAACGGTTGGCATACCAAGAAGCAGCAAGAGGACCGGTTTCTGACTCGCCATCGCCAATTAGACATGCCGCAATCAGATCTGGGTTATCTAGTACTGCACCCCAAGCAACTGAAAGTGAATAACCTAGTTCGCCACCTTCAAGGATTTGTCCAGGAGCTTCAGGGTTAGCGTGTGAAGGGTAACCATAAGCTGCTGAGAACTTCTGACAGATATCTGTGATACCTTCTTCATTGTATGGAATGGTTTCAGGGTAATAATGACTAAGAGAACCTTCCATGAATAGGTTAGCTTGTACTGCAGGGAAACCGTGACCAGGGCCTACAAGGTAGACGAATGAGCGGTTGTTTTTAACGATAAGACGGTTGATGTTAGCGTAAACAAAGTTGATCCCCGGGCAAGTTCCCCAGTGACCTAATAGTCTAGGCTTGATATCTGTGTGTTCGAGTGCACGCTTATGCAGTACGTTCTTCTTAAGATAAATTTGCGATGTCGCTAAAAAGTTTGTCGCTCTCACAAATTTCTTTAATGCGCCGATCTCTTGCTGTTGTGACATAAATAACCCCATTTATAGTAAGCAAAAATTGAAACAAAGCTTATGTAAGCCACTATATTTGTAATTTTATTACAAGAATGTGTCCTACATCTTGTTTTTGTAAAGTCATAACATTTCAATTTTGTTGCGATGTTCAGGTGAAAAACTTGTGTAATCAGTTGCTAGCCTAACTTAAATTGGTTTTTACGTGTGATAGTAGTGTTATGTAAATGATTAATTGTGACGTGGGTCACGCGAGATACTTTTGATGGTATGCTATTTTGCCGCAGCGAAAATTGGTGGGCGTGATGTAATAAATTCACGAAAGCAAAATTCTAAAAGAAAATTGCCAATTTTTATCGAATAGATTGAAGAAAACTAAAACACGTTAGTCTCGGAGCTGATTGCATAAGCTGCCGTGATTATCATGGGGATAGAATAAGAAATATGTTTGAATCATTAATTAGCGCTATTGAATCTGTAGTAAATGCCATTAATGGCATGTTATGGGGCAGCGTGCTTATATACGTACTGGTCGCTGCGGGTGTATTTTTTACACTTCGTCTGAGTTTTATTCAGTTTCGTTTATTTGGCCATGGTGCCAAGCTGGTCATTCAAGGTCGTGAAAAGGTCGATGGGATTTCGTCATTCCAGGTCTTTTGTACCTCGATGGCTGCTCGTGTCGGTACTGGAAATATGGCCGGTGTTGCCGTCGCGATTACAGTAGGTGGTGCGGGTGCTATTTTTTGGATGTGGTTAATCGCATTATTAGGCATGGCGACAGCATTCATTGAGTCAACCTTAGCCCAGGTCTATAAAGTTAGAGACAGCGAAGGCCAGTTTCGTGGTGGCCCAGCCTACTACATGGAAAAAGGCTTAGGTAAACGTTGGATGGGCACCCTGTTCTCCATTTTGCTTATCATAGCGTTTGGCTTCGCTTTCAATGCGGCTCAAGCCAATACCATTACTGACGCCCTCAATAATGCTTTCGGTTTCGATAAGACTATTGTCGGTATCGCCATTGTACTCGCCTCTGCCTATATCATTTGTGGTGGTCTTAAAAAGGTCGCTCGTGCTTCCGAGCTGATAGTGCCTGTGATGGCTGTGGCTTACCTAGCGATTGCCATGCTTGTTCTAGTATTGAATATTGAGCAAGTGCCTGCAGCACTGAGCTTAATCGTTAAGAGTGCATTTGGTTGGGAAGAGGCTGCTGGTGGCGCGATGGGCGCTATGATGGCAGGTATCGCTCGTGGTCTGTTTTCTAACGAAGCGGGCATGGGTAGCGCGGCTAATATTGCGGCTTCAGCTACACCGAATCCAAACCATCCAGCTTCTCAAGGCTTTGTGCAGATGATAGGCGTTTTTGTCGATACGATTGTTATCTGTACCGCATCGGCTGCGATTATCTTGCTATCTGGAGTGTTAGATAACCCAGGGGAACAGAAAGGGATTGGGCTGTTACAGTTGGCTCTGTCTAATGAATTAGGTGGCTGGTCTGCGTATTTCATCTCTTTTGCCATTCTGCTGTTCTGCTTCTCATCGATCATTGCGAACTACAGTTATGCGGAAAGCAACATCATGTTCTTAACTAAGAGCAAGAAGGTCTTGTTTATTTTCCGCGGTGCCGTGTTAGCTATGGTGATGGCGGGTTCCGTTGCTTCATTACAGTTAGTGTGGAACTTTGCCGATGTTTCTATGGGCTTGATGGCACTGGTTAACATCGCAGCCATTGTCATGTTATCTAAAGTCGCCTTTGCGGTGATTAAAGATTATGAGCGTCAGCTTAAAGCTGGCCAAACACCGACATTCGATGCCAGTAAATTCCCTGAGATTAATGGCATAGAGACTGGTGAGTGGAGCGGTAAGAAAGCGGCCGTGTCAGAAACATAAATTGTTTGAGCTCATTGATTCGATAGACTGAATTAGCACAATCTAAAAAACCACGCTTTTTAGCGTGGTTTTTTTATGTGTGCATCAGTATGATGGTCAACATCAAAGATGTGTAAGGATCGGCTATGTTAGTTTTAGTTTCACCAGCAAAAACATTAGACTATGAGAACCCCGCAGGGACGGCTGAATATACCTTGCCTAAGCTTGTCGACTACAGTGCTCAGTTAATCGAAGAGTGTCGTAAATTGACGCCTGCAGAAATCGCTTCATTGATGAAGGTGAGCGATAAAATTGCTGGTTTGAATTCGGCACGTTTCGGGACCTGGAGCCCGATCTTCACTACCGAAAATGCCAAACAAGCCTTGTATGCATTTCGCGGTGATGTCTATACCGGCTTAGATGCCGACTCTTTGCCCGCTGAAGGCATCGCACGTGCACAGAAGCATCTTAGAATACTCTCAGGCTTATACGGTCTCTTGCGTCCCTTGGACTTGATGCAGGCATATCGTTTAGAGATGGGCACTCGCTTAGCGAATAAGCAAGGTACTAACCTGTATCAGTTCTGGGGCAATACCATTACCGATGAGGTGAATCTAGCGCTGGAAGAGCAGGGAGACGACATCCTTGTCAACCTGGCCTCAAACGAATACTTCAAGGCGGTTAAGCCCAAGCTCGTGAAGGGCAGTATCATTACACCAGTGTTCAAAGATCGTAAAAATGGTCAGTATAAGGTGATCAGTTTCTTCGCCAAGAAAGCCCGCGGCATGATGGTGCGCTATATCCTCGATAACAAGGTGAGTACCCTTGCTGAGCTGATCAAGTTTGACAGTGCGGGATATCATTACTGTGAAGCCGAATCGTCAGCTGACGCACCGGTATTCCTCCGTGAAGAACAGCTGTAGGCAAGACTTCGAATGAAGCTTGATTACATTTTTTGATTGGTTTCATTTGGCTAATGTGGTGCTTGCCAGCTAGCAAGTTTCAAATAGCTTTTTAGATTGGGTTCATTGGGCTTGTTTGGTATTTGGTTAGCTTACTGAATCATTTTACTTCAGTTTTATCTATCACCTGCCGTGGGTGCTGTATAAGGATATACGAATGTCGTGAAGGCACGGATGCCTAAGAACGACCTTAAGTGCAACACTTCTGCGACACGCCGCGAGCACTTCTGACCTCCATGGATGGAGGAAATGCCAAATTTTGTATGGAACAAAATTGGCCCTGTGGGCTCTGCCGTTTCAAACAACTTCCATGTTTAAAAGCCAGTTCGATAAAATATGTCCATATACAAAGGCCAGTTCAGCATCCATGCTTCTCGTTCATGAGCTCATGGCTATGCCATATTCACCCAGCCTCTCGCTCGATGAGCTTCACTATGTGAAACCTCGCCCTGATGTCGAAGGTCACAGCCGCGTTCACACCAGATTATCCATCTCTTCGATTTGAGCTTTATTGGCTCTAGCTCGTTTCTGGACAAAAGCGTGTTTACTTGTCGGATAACAAGTTTCTGAAATATCTATTGTGGGTTCATTGGGCTGATTATATTTTTGGATGATTTTTGGATAAGTAAGCTTCAATTTAATCTATAGCCTGCGGCTCGCCAAATGTGCAAACACTGCTATGACACGGCGCAAGTATGTCCCTATAGCCTCTGCGACAGCGTCCTTGCTGTCGAAGGTCACAGCCGCGTTCACACCTAAGTGTTTATCTCTTCGATTTCAGCTCTATTGGTTTGTGATTACCGAGGGAGACTGACGGATTAATTACCGTGGGACTTTGTCGTTTTACACTATCGATATTAGTCCATTAATATCACTTTCACTAAGGTGTTTTTTCTAATGCCTCTGACCCCTTTATCCGTTTTCTCATCGATTCACCACCCAGCTCTATTCGGTGGTAGTTGTGGATTAAGCGATCTAATAACACATCGGCGATCGTGGCGTTGCTGATCATGTGGTACCACTCTTTTATCGACAGAGCCATCAACTATGCCTGTCCATATTAGTTTCTATAGGAATAGGGGGAGGTGAGTCGAGGCATTTTTTGGTATTATGGCTCCATCGTACAGGCTGAGCCTGATACTCACATTTTATAGACACTTAAATAGCGTTAGTTGGATATTCCCCATGATTGAACAGCAAGAGAACAGCCCATTACACGGCTTAAAGTTAGAGACTATGCTCACCGAGCTCGTGGATTTTTACGATTGGGAGATACTGTATGCCTCGCTGCGTCTGGCGTGTTTCAAGACAAACCCTAATATGTTGGCATGCCTTAAGTTTCTAAAGAATATTGAGTGGGCCAGGGAGCGAGTAGAGAACTTTTATCTGTATCGCTTCAAACGCATGCCTAAAGGCGATACGGCGCATTTTGAGCTCAAGCCCAGAGAACGTGGCTTTGCCAATGGCATAGTGCCGCGTAAGCCCCAAGCTTTGACTATTGAGCTTATCGAAGAGATGCGCGCCAAGTCGAGCGCCGGTTACGAGGCGATGAAGCAGAACAAGGACCGGGCAAGGTTTAGCAAAGATAAGCCAAGAGCCCAAGATTCCTATGCGCAGAACACCCGCTCCGGTGGGAATAGGTCCCAGCCATCCCAAGATCCTAACAATCCATGGGGTAAGTAACAGGGGCTTGTTTAGCAATCCCAGCTCCATTTAACGGTGCCCCTTCGTTGTGACAGGCACCGTTATCCATTTAGATTCGCTACCTTACACAACCTCTCTATCACTCCAGTTGTTGGCCGAGTCAATATCAATCCTCAACACCAGATGTAAATGGTTACTCATATACTCCCGCTAAAAATGCGCATCTGACGGTTCTACTACATGAATGGTAATATGGCGTGTCTTCAAGACTGATTTGAGTTCTTCTGGGCTAAGGCATAGTTAACTCCTACTTTCTGCCTATAGCTAAACATTAGTAGGAGGGCAGAATTCACTCACTCAATTTACTATGCCTGTCCACATAGACTCTAGGTATTGTAGGTGCGTTAATATTGCGCGGCATCATGATTTCCGTTGGCGCACCGCTGATTGCAGAATTCCATATGGTACTTTACCTGTTTGGTTTCTTCTTGATTTGGACAGGCGTCCAAATGTGGCGTCAGCATGGTCAAGAGAGCACATCGTTTTCAGACAGTTTCGCCGTCCGTTTGGTGAAAAAGTTCCTGCGTGTCAGCCCTGATTATCATGGAAACAAGCTCTTTACTCGCGATGCCATTGGGATATTAGCAACGCCAATGTTGGTGGTTGTCATGGTCATTGCTATGACGGATGTGATGTTCGCCTTGGATTCGATCCCTGCGATCTTTGCTGTAACACAAGAACCTTACTTAGTTCTTGCTGCAAACGTCTTTGCCTTATTGGGTCTACGATCCTTGTACTTTGTGCTCGGCGGCATGCTGACCAAATTTGCTTACTTGCATCATACGTTGGCATTTATGCTGTGCTTTATCGGTACCAAAATGCTGCTCATTGACACCCCGTTTGCTATCGCAACGTCAGTGTCTCTAGGGGTGATTCTAACTTCGCTGGCAATCGGTATTGGCGCTTCGATTTGGAAGCAACGCCAATTGGAAAAAGTGGCGTCATAAACCCGTATATACCCAACTTCACATAGTGGGTATACCTACAACGGTCAGCATCAATAAGACATGCTTTATAGGTGCCATATATGGCACCTATAAAGTAAGAGAGTTCTTACCGAACAATAATTGATGTAGCTCACTTTTGGACAGAAATGGGTTAGTTCAACCGCTCTAGTAAGCCCTACATTGATTAGAAAAGTATCTTAGTTTATTTGAAGCGCCTAATATGCTGCGTCCTTTGCTATCCAGAAAAATACAAGACCTGACCCCAAAGCCTTTCAAGGCCGGTGCCCTGCTAGCAAGTTCAACCTAGTGTCCGGTTGTTCAACCTCAGCAACTTTACTTGAAATAACTTAGAGGTAATCATTTCTTAAAATATCCATCACCAAAGTAAGTCCCGATTCCTGTTCTCCATTTTTCAACTTTAAAGTATAAGCCTTCACTTTCATCGACATACTTATTGATATTAGGTACATACAATTGATCATCACGCCCTGATTGAGCTGGATCACTCGATATCAACTGTATATTTTCAAGATTCATGAAATTGTTAAAAGAAGTATTGGGTTCTGTAAATGCAACCTTATAATCGCCATAACCATAGAAATCCAATGTAGGGAAAGAGTTAACAATTAGCTTAGGTCGATTTATATCCTCATCACTTATTGTGACCACCGAATTTGAAACAATCTTAAATTTTGTATAGATTGATTTACCAATTAGGCTTCTAATGTTTGAAGATATATATCGATTATCGTAAGCCTTTGGATACCATTCCCGGTGAATTTTCGTAAGAGCAGTAAAATCAATCTTGCTACTGTCGGAAACGGCTCCATTATTGACAATAAAGTGACTTTTATTAGTACCTACTTGCGACACTTTCCACATTACATTTCCAGATAATATGATCGTATAAGACTCATCCAAGTCAAACTCTATATCAATTTCTGTTTTGTTATTTGACGCTTGAATGTAAACTAGCTTATCTCTTTCTGGTAGTAACTTAGAACTAAGAGAGCTACAAACCTTTTCTTCAAAGGCGAAGGCTTCACCTATTGAGATATTACTTTTATATGTAGATATGAAGTAACCATCTTCTAGCTCGGTTAACTCTTTAAGCGTCAGAGTGAACTTTTTCCTTTCAATATCAAAGGATTCATTTGTAGAAAATAACCTTTCTACATCTGAGATAACTTGCTCCATAGGCTTCTTATGTAAAAAATGGAATTCTTTACCCCTTTTATACACAGCTTCAAAATCAGTGCTATTTGACTTACACGAAAATTCAGCTTTATCACGTTTATTAAATCGTCCAACAATAGCGTTAGACCGAGATGTTGTGGGGTATGTTTGGTAGGACTTAACAAAGTACTCTAAAGAGTTTTGACGACAGTACCACCTTCCATCAAACTTTAATCCATAGCGACCAGCCCCCTCACAAGCGAGACCAATATTGAAATACGCTGAAGCTTTCTGTTTTTTAGAGGCCTCTTTTGACTCTATAACCCTAGTTGAAGCCTGAATAGATCTCTGCTTATCCTTTAATTTCAAAGAAGTTAGAGCAAAGTTATTAATAGCTCTTATATTGTCACTATCAACTTGTATTGCCTCTTTGAACTTGTCATTAGCTGCTTTGAACTTACCCTCAGCATAGAGCTTCTCACCTTGCAGGTTTAGCTCGGCAGTGAGCTTAGCAAGTTCACTTTTTCCTGGTAGCTTTAAAGATTGATGAATTTCAGCTTTGTCATCATCGGTTAATTTTTCATTATCAAACCGTGTAAGCCAATCTATCGGGTATTCAATAGTACTCGGGCGATTATGCCCATTTCTGACGTCAAAAAACTTAGAGGCCCCATTATCAATAAGCAACTGAATTAACTCTTTATTAGAATACCTAACAGCATAATGAAGCGGTGACATATTAGAGGTTCTCAAGGTATAGCCACAGTTATCGTTTGGTATGATCGTACCTGTATTTACCTCAGCTCCCGCTTCAATAAGTAACCTTGCAGAGTCAAAACCATCATATTGAGCAGCATACATTAACGGTGTTTTATCAAAGATGTTTTGACTGTTTGGACCGAAGCCTGATTCCAACAAATATGACATAGCTTTAGGGTGCCTTACGGCCACATTTAGAATACTTTCATTTACCTTGAACCACCCTTTTTCTTCAAAAGACTTATTGATACCTGATAAGTCAATTTTTCGAATCTCCGCAAGTGGTCTTTTCTGTAAAATTGCCCTTCTTAAATCTGCTTCCTCCGAAGTTTTAAAAGGTCTATAACTATAGAACCTAATCCCAGAGCTAATAGCATTTTTAATAGCGTAATCAGCAGCCTCTTCAGATTCTTCCTCATTCCATTGAAAGTGTTTTTGATAGAAGTTGCTGAGATGATTTGTTGCCGTTACAAGCTTATTTTTATATTGATTTAAAGCATCAAACTCACTTAGCCCTTGCAGTGACCAAAGCTCTAAATTCTTAAGATCAATTTCATAAGTAGAATCGTCATAACGCTTTTCTGTCTTAGGTTTTTGCTTAGGTGCATATAGTAGCTTTGCAAATTCATCATCAATTTTACTTGACCAACGCCTGTGAGTCTTCATTGAGCCGCAACTACTTCCTGCTCCCCTTCGCAAGCCGCCAACCAGTCCACGTAGCACTGAAAGTGAGGCCTGCACCTCACTATAGTCACGCTTAACCTTCAGTATTTGCTCTGGAGAAGGTACTTTACTGACCGAGCATTCATGGCGCCAGCTAGCATTCTCTGTCAGTTTATACAGTTGATTTAAGTCCTTACCTGATAAGAATAGATAGTAGCTTCCACTATCAGAAGATAGAAAGTGGAAGTTCCCTGCAGAAGGGGACTCATCTAATAAGGAGCGGTAATATTCGTAATTTTCTCTTCTATCAGGAAATGGTTCATTAGAAGCTAACAGTTGATATCGCTCGCATGCTCCACCACAACCACTGTGAGTGTAATAATATAAATGGACTGTTTTACCATTTATTTGAACTTTGTCGGTTTGTTGAGTCTGCATGTTTGATGAGGGGTATATTTGAAAAATACTTCCGCTCCACATCTGTTTAGTTTGAAGAAGAAGATCTTCACAAATAGGAGCATTGCTCACGATTAGCTCAGGCTTAAACCAAGATTTTGAAAAATCTACAGCTTCAGCTGAAAGAGAAATCATCAAACTTAATAGAACAAAATAACAGCGATTAATCTTCATTCGACACCTTAATTGGTTTCAATAAAATCCATCTTACTTTTTGCCAATCAATGTTTATCCAACCACCTGCTCTAACGACAACGCATTGAATAACAACGAGTGCATAACAATAGTTACATATAACTTGATGCTTTAAGAAGCTTTATATGGAAAATTTATATTCGACTGACAGTAACTGTGTATTTGTACTCGTTAACTTTTGGAAAAACTTGTTGGATGAAACTAGATACACATGCTAGCAGCGTAATGGCGATAAAAGCTTGAGTCATGTTCTGTCTATCTTTTATGCTCAATTGCCTTAAAGTCCTGATTAGAGGTAGCACAACAACAAAGGGGTCGGAGCGAATAAGGTCAAACTTTCTTGTAAATCCCCAAGTGTAGATGCGGTTGCGAGCTTCGATGGCATGGATGCCATCGCAGAGCCCA
Source organism: Shewanella benthica (assembly GCA_023284085.1). Taxonomy (GTDB): domain Bacteria; phylum Pseudomonadota; class Gammaproteobacteria; order Enterobacterales; family Shewanellaceae; genus Shewanella; species Shewanella benthica. The sequence continues at coordinate 352 of JAKVHY010000055.1, read as the reverse complement.
CATGAATGTGCTTGCGGCGTCTCGCTGAAGTATCAGCACAATCCTCGCCGGACAGGCGTTAGGTTACAATGAAGGGGCGACCTTCAAGCTACTACTCAAGAACGAAATAGCCAAATGCCCCCCCCCCAAAAAAATGCATTAAAACTTCATCCGAAGGCTAGCAAGCTTTGAGGCAGAAGTTAGTTATGAAGCTTAGTAATAAAGCTAAATCGAAGAGACTCCATTCTTGTAGAACAGCCAGGTGTAGATAATGGAATGGACCCATCCCCTTTTAATCGGCCTCACAATGGGCCACGATTAAGTTGCTACAACTCATCAGAAAGAGGACGGGTCCACCATGAAGATTACTACA
>JAKVHY010000054.1 GCA_023284085.1 Shewanella benthica | reverse complement strand
TCTACACTGATATATTCAGATAAAAGTTAACCCATAACTCCCAACACAAAATAGCCTATCTGTTTAACGTCACAGCGCCTTTAATCCTTCGATAAACTTGTCTGTTCTGGAGATACGGCAATAGGGGGAGAAATGGCATCATCTCTACACTGATATATTCAGATAAAAGTTAACCCATAACTCCCAACACAAAATAGCCTATCTGTTTAACGTCACAGCGCCTTTAATCCTTCGATAAACTTGTCTGTTCTGGAAATAAGATATGGGAAAAATGGATTCCATTTCTGCCTTAATATCTCATCGGCCGACACGCCGAGTACACCACGCTCCCCACGAGTAGATGTTGCGCCTATCTGAATTCGCTTCACATAATGCACTCCTTCCGGACCATACAAGCTATCTTCGATGGGAAATGGCAAGGCAACATGTGACAGAGAATAGACATTTCTTGGCCAGCTCAAATTCAGGACTTGGATTTCAGGTTCGCCTTGAGAAAAATGAGTCTCTGCCACCACATCTCTGGGCAGATCTAGTGTCTTGACATTATTGTGGACTAAGGTCAGGTCGTATTTAAGGTGTTTGGTATTAAATATGCCGTCGAAATGCAATATAGGATCTTGCGGAATGAGCCCCATATTGACCTCTGTACGATTGATATCGAAGATAACCAGTTGATGATTATCCTGAGGCAGCTTTTGAAATAAACCAGAGAACACCGCCTGTGTCGACACGGTATCATCAGTCAGCGATTGAAATGCCAGCACAGATGACAGAGACTTAAGCTGCAACGTTGACGTTTGATCTAACAGTAGTTGATTACGCTCAGCGAGTTGATAGACAACATCGCCGGCGTTTACCGCAAAAGAGTTGTATTTAAAAGGATCATACTCTGTCTGAATACTGTTCCAGCTCAGCTTCTCCAATCCCAATAAGGCGCCTAATTTCGCCTGCCACTGCGCGCCAGCCGCCACAGGTGGTAAGCCTATCGCCGGAGATAAAAATACCATACCGGAATATTCGCCCGCCTTGTTCTGGGCCACTAGCTCTAACTCATGATTTAATGCCAGAGCAGCCCCAGTTGAAAAGCCTATCACATATAGAGGCCTGTCATTGAGCACCCGTTTAAGATGCTCGGTGGCTAAAGTCACTGCCGCAGCCATGTCTTGCCATTGGATGTTAACCAGACCGGAGGGAATGGTGCCATGACCGGGTAATCTCAAGCCTAAGACATGTGCCCTGTCCTTAAAATGCATGGCTACATGAGATAAGGCGTAAGGGGAATCTGACATACCGTGAAGCAGCAATACACCGAAATCTGCATCTTTTTTTGGCCACTCATAACTGCGGTTCCAGTTATGACGCCACTTTTGTGGATCGGCTAAACTTCCGCGTACATAACGATTCAAAATCGACGGATGCGGTGCCAGAGTTTGATCGTAAATCTTCTGTTCGACCTCTTCGAAAAGCGTCTTTTCAAGCGCGATATAGTCAGCGAAGCTCTCTACGCCTTTGGTGCGTTTAAATTCGGACTCTAATGCTAATGTGTGCCAGATATCGAGATCGGGTCTCGCGTTAAGAAACCAGACTCCAGCCACCAGCAAGGCAACAAAAATCCCCAGCGAAGCATAAAAAACCGCCATGATCAGGTGTTTGGTGGAGCCTATAACGATCGTTTTCATCTCTGTTCCAACATGCCTCGACACAAACAACCCTCATCAATAGAGATAAAAATTACTGTCTAAATTGAAATTTCATTTAACTAGGTTAACTTACACGCATTAACTAGGTAAAATCCACCTATACTCACACCCGAAAATATGGCTAAACAGATAATGTCCAAACCCGTGTCGACTCTGCTTATCGGCAATGCCGAAGCTAAGACCTGCTATTACCTTCCAAACGCCCCTATTTTTCCTCAAGGGTGGAGTTATCGCCAAGAAGACGCCTTGACCGCACTCATCGTGCTTAATGGCAATCATTGGCGCAAAATATTAACCATCATGGCCAAATTGTCTACCCCGGATACCGATTGGAAAAACTATCGGGATACTCAGTTACTCAAACATGACGAGCAAATATTGATAGGGGCATCAAACCTGTCATCAACCGCTGAGCGACATATCATAGTCGGCGCCGTATCGGCTGCTAAATTAAACATCAATTGCGCTAACACGTTATTTAACAGCCTGGATGAGAAAAACAGACTCCATGCAAATGGCTTGGGGGTGTTCATCTCGCCTTATCTGGACTATCGCCAATTCCCCAATAGCCTGATTGAACAGTTAAAGCCTTATCTGAGAAGATAAAGTGGCTAATAGATAAATATAAAAAATGCCCATGAAAAAGGCGCATTCGCGCCTATAACATTGAATTGAGCCCTGCAGACGATTTCATTTAGTCATAGATAGTCGGAATAGGCTTGCGCTTATGCTGCGTCGCCTTATAGATCCCAACCAGTCTATCGTCCACAACCCTATCGACTGACTTGCCTTCCAGAAAATCATCTATCTGATCGTAGCTCAATCCCAGTGCAACTTCATCCTCGAGTTGTGGCTTATCATCTTCAAGATCTGCCGTTGGCGCTTTACTGACTAATATTTCAGGTGCACCTAAGAAAGCGGCGAGCTTACGTACCTGACGCTTATTCAGGCCAAATAGCGGCGCTAAATCGCAAGCTCCATCGCCCCACTTAGTGTAAAAGCCGGTGATATTCTCAGCGCTATGATCGGTACCGACCACCAGTCCACCCGTTAAGCCGGCAATTTCATACTGTGCGACCATACGCATTCTCGCCTTTACATTGCCTTTTACAAAATCGACCTTGCTCTCATCACTAAGCTCTATCCCTGCAGCTTCAAGGCCGGCTAACGTATTAGTGTGAATGCCGACGACACCTTCATCTATGTTGACGGTAACTTGTTTAGAAGGAGAGATGAACTGACAGGCCAATTGAGCCTCATCTTCATCTTGCTGAACATTGTAAGGAAGACGCACGGCAATAAACTGATAAACACTCTTTTCTGCTTCATGGTTTAACTCATCGACAGCAAGCTGACATAAACGACCCGCGAGTGATGAGTCGACACCACCACTGATCCCAAGCACTAAGCTCTGACAGTGAGATTCTTTGAGTTTCAATTTGATGAAAGCAACGCGCCTTTGTACTTCATATTCTGGCTCTATTGCAGCTTGAACCTTCATTTCACGTAAAATCTGTCCCTTCACAATCTGAGCTCCAATCGAATAAATGTATAACAGATGAGTTTGATATTATGAGCCAAAATACTGATTAATACAGTGTTATATCGCAACATGTTTGGTTCATGCAATTTTTTACTAGCCTAGATGAATGACCAGCAGCTAATATAGTATAAAAGCAGCGAGAAGCGGCCGTTTATTGATGAACAATGGCTAAAAAAGAGTGGCGAAGAGAAGTGACTGAAGAGAAAATCGAATATTGGCGTAATCCCATAGTGCCTGAGATGGAGCTGAGTACCGCCAGCTTCCGGCAGTTTGAGTTTGCTCAACATGTTCATCTCGATTACCACATAGGGGTCGTGACTCATGGCGGTCAAAAATATCAGCACAAGGGCGAAAGTTACTATCTAGGCAAGGGATGCATCTCGACCCTAAACCCCGATGAGGCTCATAATGGCCAAAGCGTTGAGGCCCGAGGTTACCAAGCCAATGTAATGTCCATTCCCATCTCTTATGTCAATCAAATCACCACTGAGCTTAATATCAAAGAACAGTTTTTTGCATCTCCTCTCTCCTGGGCTCCGGATCTCCATCAGGCCTTTTTACATCTGCATAAAAATCTAACCAGCCCCCATGCTAAACAAGCCCGGTTACAGATAGAAACCAGCTTGATGGCTTTCACCACGGAGCTTTTCGAGCGTTACGGCTCAGTAAAACCAACTAGTCATCAGCAGCATTCACTTTCATTTCAACAAGTCACAGATATTAAAACTCAATTTCATGACGAGATGCACTATGCATTTCAGCTCGAAGATTTAGCCGCTTCCGTGGGCTTGAGTAAATTTCAGTTTTTGCGTCAATTTAAAGCCGCCACAGGCATGACACCACACGCCTATTTGAAACGCGTACGATTGGAATACGCCAAGAAAGCCCTGGCAAAAGGTGAAGCTGTGATAGATATCGCCCTGCGGGTCGGCTTTTTCGATCAAAGCCATCTCAACAAAGCCTTTAAGCAAGCCTTTCTGGTTACGCCCTCTCATTTCCAGAGGCGCGTTATCTGAGTCTCGCCCTATTCTCTACACGCCTGCAATAATTTACAATACCTCTCGTTCTTAATCCCCCATTATTGGGACAAGTTATAAAATCGGATCTCAATATGGAACTGCAACTTCTTATCTCTCTTGCCATTATTCACTCTGTCGCTTTGGCGAGCCCAGGACCCGACTTCGCCTTAGTGGTAAAGATGGCCAGCCAAGAAAGTCGATCTACGGCTATCGCCTCAGCGGTGGGAATATCCGTGGCCATCTTGTTACACAGTTTACTCAGTGTCACCGGGGTGAGTTTACTCATCAAGAGCTCAGATCTACTCTTTGTCGCCGTACAGTTAATAGGAGCGAGTTATCTTGGCTGGATGGGCATAGGTGCTATTCGAGGCACTATCTCCCAGTGGTGCAACAAAGCGAGTTCACAGGATGTAGATAACACCAGTCACCTAGGATTGTCTATCAAACAAGGTTTTTTACAGGGACTGTACACTAACCTGCTAAATCCAAAAGCTATGGTATTCTTTATCACCTTGTTTTCCGCCATGATCACGCCTGATATCAACTTTATCACTAAGGCCAGCGCCGTATTCATCATGCTTATCTTATCGTTAATCTGGTTTATATTTATTGCCTTAGTCTTATCTAAACCCCTTATTCAGCTGAAAGTAAAAAGAGCCAGCCCTGTCATTAATCTAGTCACAGGCATACTGTTTATCTCTATTGCTGTCATCATAGTCTCTGGCGTCGTTTAAGCTTTCTTCTTGATTCAATACCGCTGAGTTAGCACAGAAGTAGCCTGAACTCGAATCATCACTTTCTGTCGATGACTCGGGAAATCAGGCAGCGGCAGAGAGATGACGAGATCAACACTGAAACCAAGAATAAAAATGAGAATAAGGCTAAAACTGCAGACTGATATTCACTCCAGCGAAGGTCTGCTGTTTGGCCTCGAAGCTAACATCACGTTTAATTCCCCCTTGGGGAATGACATGGCTCATATGCCCGAATAGGCTCAACTCTTGACTCAGTGGATATTGAGCTTCGAAGCCAAACTGCACATGATTGGCCCCATTATATGTTTCATTGGCAAACTGAAAATCAAACGCCTGGCTCACATAGGGTGTAACGAGTCCTTTACCCGAAAATTCGACACTCTTAACGTGAAGGCTCAACTCGATAAAATGTCCATTAGATTGCAGCGAGTAAGTGTGCTCAATCGATGCTGTGACCCAATCAATCCCCCTATAAGCCCAAGCGCTAACAAACTCACCGTCACTTTCACGCTCGTCTGCATATATTTCGACGAATTGCAGGCCGATTATCCCCTCGAAGGTTTCTGTTTCGAATACAGCATAGGCTATCCCCAGCTGCCATTCCTTGTAGTTTTGCCGGCTAGCTTGTCCTAATCTCGAGTAGAGATGAAGACTTGCATACTCCATGACCATTTCACCCCAAATGATCCCACCATCATCGAGCTGATCACGTCCCTCGGCGATATATTGTGTCTCGCCGCCAAATTCAACTTGAACACTGAGATGATTTTCCCCCACCAATAAACTTTCTTTTTCTGCTCCTCTGTTGTTTAGGATTTCAGTTGACGCCTGTAGGCCTCCAGAGCTAGATACACATACCAGGATGATCAGCACCTTAGATAACAATACAGATTTGGTCTTAATAGACTCCGTCCGTTTTACAGCTTGATAGGACATAGAACGTCCTCCCATTAAATTAGGATATAAATATAAATGTAAAAAATAGCGTCTAGAGAGGGCTAGCCCCTCTAGACGTGGATGACTAATCTTGGCTAATTAGTTGTGTGATTAATTGAGTAAATAATGCCTGCCAGCTTGATATTAACGAATCGTTTAAGACCCAGTTAACTAAGCAAGATCAATGAGGTGACATAGAAATAGATCAAGAGCCCAGTGACATCCACGATAGTGGTGATGGCCGGGCTAGCAACAACGGCAGGGTCCTGACCGGACACTTTGGCTAACAAGGGTAAAGCGGCGCCTATGACTGTCGCCGTAACAACCTGAAAGAACAGGGCTAAGGCTATTGCACTGCCTAACATAGACAAGGTCAGTCCATTGGGCAATGAAACACCATGGGACAAGAAGTACACCTTGATAAATGAAATGCACGCCAAACCTAGACCAATAAAGAGTGAGATCCTAAGCTCTTTCCATAAGACCTCACACCAATTCTTGAGCTTGAGTTCTCCCAAAGCCATAGATCTCACTATGACAGTAGATGCCTGACTGCCCGCATTACCACCCGTGTCGGCCACCATCGGCATATAAAGCGCCAATATGGTCAGAGCGGTGATCGCATCTTCATAACTTTGAATCACCATACCTGACAAGATACCCACGCCAGCTAAGCCCACAATCCAGAAGATACGCTTCCTGACATGCTCTAAAACTGATGTTTGCATATATGGCGTACCATTATCGTCTGCCTGTATGCCCATCAACATCTCTACATCTTGAGTTTGCTCCAGCTGCATCACCTCCATCGCTTTTTTAGCACTCAGTGTGGCTACGGGTTTACCGCTGAGATCGACAATGGGTAAATAATCCAAATCACTATGTTGCAGCATGGCAACGGCTTTTTCTCTATCTGTGCTGACGTGACATGAGTCAACAGACTCAGCAATGTCGACTAATAATCTTGCCTCACTATGCTTAAGTAATTGATGTATCTGCAGCACAGCGCGATAACAGCCTTGATCATCAACAATGAAAGCCACTTGATTATTAAAGGTTTCTTTCGTCTCATGTATTTTGGCTATGGCATCACCCACACACATATCATGAGTAAAAAAAAGATGGGGAGCCGTTGAAACCGCAGAAATAACCGGATGCATCTCAGTCTCAATTTTCTCCATATCGCTCACAAGCCAAGCAGGCATCAAGCGAAAGAAGGTATTACTCTCTGCCTCAGGTAAGAGTTGATGAATATAGAAACACTGCAGCAGAGACTTATGTTCAAGCCAAGCTTGAATAACACCACTAGCTTGTTCTTGCATAAAAACAATCAGTTTATGACTGACATCATCATTCTCTATCAGAATAGAATTATCATTCAAAAAGTCTAAATTTAAATATTGAATTAAGTTAATATTAAGGTCACTTTTAATTGCAGCAGAAACATTGGACATGTGTCGTCCTCCCATAGCATAGGATTGTAAACTCATTTGAGTTTACTTATGGCTCGATTGATATCGATAGATAAAATATTGAGGAGACAGCGAGGTGGGATTTCATTACATATACAGATTTATTAATTTAACGTTAATATCACCATAAATACCCAATCACGCCGTTTTCTCTACTCGGAGGGATGTCGATTTCCATTCTAACTCCTAAAAACTAAATAAATATGAAAGTAGTGAAATAATAAACATCACATAAGGGGATATTTATTAATTTATCCACACATGAATGTTATATATTTGAAACATGACTAAATCACCAAGCACGCGACAAATTTGACTATATCGCACACTGACTTGAGCACAAGCCTAGAGTACACAGCAGAGCAATAGAATGTAGCGTATATCGCGGTGAACACGAGTCATCATCAGCTAAGGGTGATTTTTGAGCCTAAGGTGGGGAAAACAAACAACGAAAAGGAAGGGATAGATCTGAATGAAACCTAAGGTGGTTATTTTACCAGAATCGAATCCTCCAAGCGCTAATGCGAGTTCCCTTTAAACTGTCGGTATCCATATAGCGGCCTTATCAAGTAAATTTTAGCTGGATTATAATATTATTTAAAATCATGTCAAGGGTAAACCAAGTAATAGACAATAAATTGAGACGTTATTTATTGTCATGCCATAACTATTTAAAAATGGCATCCGAATACAAATTAAACCGCACAGATAACCGTATAATTCATTTTAAAAATAATTAAAACTGAAATTATTAATTAAACCTTAAAACAAAGAAAACAGAAGTTGATAATCTTTACCTTTACCAATTAAACAGCCAGAGTACACTGACTTAATGATGCACAGCCTAAATACACATAAAGTACTCTGGTTAATTTCTTATCAATAACTTAAGTGACTAGTACCAGTTTTGACACTAATCACTAGATCCCCCCCCCCCGAAGTTAAGTTTAAATAGCTTACACCAGTTGATACTTTTCTAATCGATACAAAAAAGCCTTATAACTTAACCCTAAAAATTTAGCTGCCTTAGTGCGGTTGCCTTGATGCTTGTTCATGGCCTGCTCCAAGCAGTCTTTCTCAAACACTTCCCACTCGATTCCCTCATCAGGCAAAGAGAACTGACTGGTATTTAATGGCTTGGGTTGACTCGATAACTCATCGAGCATCTCCTCTTCATCTCCCAGTAACACGAAGCGCTCTATACGATTCGACAGTTCTCTGACGTTCCCTGGCCACGCGTAATCCAGTAGCTGCTTTAAGGTATTTGCCGATAATTTAGCTTGTTCCATCTTATATTGGCCGCTGTGCAACTTCAAAAAGTGCTCGACTAATCTACCAATATCCTCCTGACGCTCTCTTAGCGGCGGCATATGAATTGGCACTACATTGAGTCGATAATAAAGGTCTTCTCTGAATCGTCCCTCTGCAACCTCAAATTTAAGATCTCTGTGGGTGGCAGCAATCACCCTCACATCGAGCTTAATTTCACCATTTTGCCCTAAACGACTGATGATCCCCTCCTGGAGAAATCTGAGTAAGTTAGTTTGCTGTAACAAAGGTAATTCACCTATCTCATCGAGAAAAATAGTCCCCCCATTAGCCGCTTCTAACTTACCAATTTTTAATGCCGTAGCGCCGGTAAATGCCCCTTTCTCGGCGCCAAATAATTCAGACTCAGCCAATGACTCGGGAATAGAGCCACAATTGATCGCGATAAAAGGTTTATGCTTCCTTTGGGACAGTTGATACAGGGCGCGTGCAGCAAGCTCCTTACCCGTACCGCTCTCACCCCCTATCAATACTGTGGCGTCGGTCGCACTCACTCGCTGAACCCGGGAGTAAACCTTCTGCATGCAGGGCGCTTTACCTACGATACCCACCAGCTCTTGTTGCTGGGATAGCTCTGATGTGAGTCGCCTATTTTGCTTTTTTAACACCAGGGACTTGGCGACTTTCTCGATAGCCAGTAAAAGGGACTGACGCTGGTATGGCTTGGCCAGATAATCATCCGCCCCAGCCTGCATAGCATCGACGGCATGTGTGATCGTGCCGTATGCCGTCGCGATGATAAATCCCATATCTGGATGCTCACGCCTGACATAGGTGAGTAAATCCATGCCACTGAGCTGGCCTAACTTCCAATCTGAAAAGACCAGATCAGGCACATGCTGCTTCAATGACACTATGGCGGCTTCGACGCTGTCGGCACTGGTGATCTGATAGTTATTCGCTTCAAGCATCTGAGAAATAAGGCTACGTTGATCGGGCTCATCTTCAACAACTAATATCTTTAATGTCTCAACTTTCATTGTGCTGCCTCTGTGCCTGCATTAGCCGATTTAGAAAATGTTAATGTCACCAGTGTACCGCCTATGGGGTTGTCTTCAAATTGTATATCACCGCCATAATGCCCCTTAATCAATCGTTCGGCGATATAGATCCCCATGCCTGTCCCCTCTGTTTTTGTGGTCACATGGGGCTGGCACAAGCGATCTCTGACCTCAGGTAATATGCCCTTACCACTATCTTTTACAATCACCTGATAACTCTCACTGCGCCTGTTTATTGATACCTCAACACGGCCATCATCGGGAGTAGCCTCTACGGCATTGATTAATACCGCATGCAATATGCTTCTTATTTCCGATTCGGCGCCATTAATGGCAGCTAAACCACCTGTAGAGTCGAATGTGATCTTAGGCTTAGAGCCATTAATAGACAACTCTAGCAAGATATCCTGGACGATTGCCTTGATAGGCACACTGTGGCTACGATTAACTTCATTACTCGACAGGGTCAACAGAGATTGAATACTCTTATCCATCATGGCAATCTTCTGCTGAATTTTTTGTAGTAATTCGGCTCCCTCCTCCTTGCTTTTGGCCTGCAATGCGCCTTCGGATAATAAGCCTACCGTGTGTAATGGATTTCGTAGACTATGAGCAATGCCCCGTGTGACCTCGCCTAATTCGGCTAACTGTTGCTGCTGAGTCATCAACTGCTCTTTTTCGCTCAATTGGGCAAGTTTGCGACTCATCTTATTAAAGCCAGTCAAGATTGCTTTCAGCTCCTTCACTCCTTTCTCTTCAACTTGAAAACCTAGCTCCCCATCGCCTAATTTCTCATGTCCCTTTGCCAGCTTAGTCAATGGCGAACTGATATAATGACTCAGCATATAAGCCAATATTAACGCTGCAATTGAGGTTAATAATATCAGGGCTAACATAGACTCGCTGAAGCGCTCTAATTGATTATTGGTATTTTGACTCGGGATCGATAAATCATGAATAAAATTGAAAGCAAACTCACCATCACGGTTTACTCTAGGTGCCTCGATAATGGCAACATTGCCATCTTCTAGCCAAGTATTGGTATCGATCTGAATTTGACTCACGGCCTCGTGTAGCCTCTCACGATATGAAATAGCCGCTTCACGACGAGCTTCGACAATATTGGCTCTTTGCATTTTCTCTAATTCACGCTCATGAACTGCCATCTCTCTTAAATGCGCCTTTAATTCACGCTGCTTCGCCTGCATCGCCGCTTGAATATCTCTGCTCTCTTGCCGTGAAAAGGCATGATTTTTCTTGGTCTCGATTAAAATAATCTCTTCCGTTAACAGCCCGATGTCTCGGCTTATCTCTTCGATATCAAATTGAAAATCACTTCTTGCCTCTTCAATATCTAGGATAGTTTCCTGTAACTCTTCCTTCGAGAACTCGACAACAAATTCCTGCTCACTGCCGACATTATCTATCAGCACCTTAACTAAATTTTTCGAGAGCGTGCGTGAACTTTGACTCAACTCACTCTGTAGCTCCCCCTTGTAATACTGAGAGATCAACAGTTGGCTGACCCCAAGCAATATAATCAAGGTCCCAAAAAGGAGAAACACATAACGCTTTATCGACATAATCGCTCCATCATATTCATCGTTAAACTTTGCCTTAATATATTGCTATACAAGAAGAGTACCAAGCTTGAAATACAAGTGCTAACAGTCGTTTGCAAACAAACGTTAGCATAATCACAACATAACTCCTCATATAAGGAAGTCACATACTCATATCGGGTAGCCTTAAGGCTTTTCTTCTGCTCATTCTCTATCCCCACCAAGCGAATACCATTCATCTAATTGTTTTTAATTGAAATTAAACTATTGGCACGAACTTGGCTATATCTAAGCCAGGCACTCAATAATCGAGGTCGATGTCGCTGAATAGGAAAAGTCACAAAATCAGCCACAAACTTCAATAAATCATTACCCTATGGGTAGAACAAGGACTGAATATGAAACTTAAAAATATCGTGATCGCATTAGCCTGTAGCGGCCTGCTAGCTTTAAATGTCGCTGCAGCGCCAACCCAAATACATCAACTTGAGTTTGAAGATAAGACCACCTTTGCCAAAATCGAGAGTGATGAGAATGAACTAACTCAGGTAGAAGTCAGAGTCGGTGGAGATAAGCAGGAATTTACCTTCACGCAAGCTGAACTAATAGACCCACAAGTGATTAAAGATAAACTAAGTAGCCTGCCTCAAGCCTCTGCGACAAAGATCGCTCATTTACTGAACAGAATTGCAAACAGGCAGCACTTAGGTTTTGAGCTCAGAGTTGAAAATGAACTCGATCCTAAAACAATGTTGAAAATTGAAAAAATGGGCCGTTTAATGGAAGCCAAAGGGCATGAGATGGAGGCTAAGGCGAGAGAATTTGAAGTGCATATGGCACAAATGGAATCCCATGCCCACAAGATGGAAGCTAAAGCCATGGAACTCGAAGCCTATTTCGAGCAACATGGAGAAGAGTTCGACATCGTCATGGACGAGCTTGCCGATGAAGTCTCTGAAATTGTCTCACATTTCACCGATATTGAGATAGAAATTCATGAACGTAATGATGATGGTCAACATGTATTTATCTTCCAAAGTGATGATAAATCTGATGTTACCCGCCACTTAATTGAGTCAATTAAGCAAAGCGGGCTTACTGAAGCGCAGAAACAGGCCATAAGAGATGCATTAGACTAAATCAAATAGTATCTTCGAGTAAAAATGTGAACACCGCCAAGGTATGACCATCCATAAATAGAGTAGTCTCTGAGTATCCAATTTTTGATCCTCGGAGCCTCAACATGTGGTGGCGTATTCTTATCATCTCTCTGGCTTTTTTATTGATCGGCGCTCACTTCATGCGTTATGGCTACATTCTTGCCTGCTCACTATTTGCATTGGCTCCGCTACTGCTTTTCATCAAACATAAATTAGCCACTCGCCTGTTACAAGCTACCCTGCTAGTGAGTACCTTACTGGTATGGGGAGTGAGCGGGTACGAATTAGTACAGATGCGTTTGGTACTTGAGCAACCTTGGCTTCGATTAGGCATGATTATATCTGCAGTAGCCACTTTCACCCTGATAGCAGCAGCGTGTTGCAATGGTATAATCGCTAAACGTTTGAGGGCCAAAACCTTATTCTAATGCCTTCACAAATCATTCATTAGCATGCGCTGCCTAACGTTTTAGTACTCGCCTGGTGATTACCGCTGCAGGTCATCTGCTGACTCATATAGACAGTCAATTTATACTAGCGCTAACTTGCTTAGTCATCGCCTTCAAAGATCACTAGTTAAAATGCGCTGTCTAACGTTTTAGTACTCACCTGGTGATTACCGCTGCAGGTCATCTGCTGATTAAAGTTAGCAGTTAATAAACGTCGGCTTATCATATCGACCACTATGTTGAGCATGGCGGTACACACCAACAAGAATAATGCAGAGCTATAACGGATCTCAGCAAAACCGCTGTCGATATAAAAACCTAAAGTCGCAACACCTAACATGCCCAAAATGGCTGTCTCACGTAAGATAACTTCGAAACGATAAAACACCAGCCCCATAAGATTAGGGTATATCTGAGGCAACACCTCATAACAATATCCATCGAGCCTGCCATTATAATCTGCCGAGACCTCGAGGGTATCAGACTGCCTCACGGTTAGATAAGCAATCAGAGCACCGTTGTGAAGCGCCAGCGCCAGCATTGCCGGTAGCATAGATGGGCCCAATAGCATCATAAAAATAAAGGCGAAAATATATTCAGGAACAGAGCGTAACACTAGCAAGCCAAATTTAACGCCGCTAGAGAGCACAGGCCCGGCTAATTTCCTGGATGAAAAGGCGGAGCTAAACAAGGCAATGATGTGGGCCATGGCCAGCGCGGATAATGCCAGCAATAAGGTAATAGCTAAACCCGGCAAGGCTTGAGTGAAGAATAACTTCTGCGCCCAGCTCAGCAGCTGATTGACAAGATTTAAGTCGATCTGATGCCAATGCTCAACGTGCTGTAAGACGGGAGGTAAGATGTCTACTGTGATGAAACGCCATAACAGCATGCCATCGACACTGGGGATAGTAGGCAGAGTATATAAACCTGCCAAAATATAAAACAAAATAAGCTTAGGTCGACACCAATACCTTATGGTACCAATCAAGGCAATAAACAAGATTAACAGAGCCGCACCTTCATGATAATTGCCCTGCCTGAAAGCCGTCTCCAGATAAAAACCTATCGTCGGCATACCGATAAACCCCAGCACCGCACTGCTTCTCAGGGCGCATTCGAACCGGTAACGTACATAAGCTAAAATTGAGGGCAATACGTGACTGATTCGACCATAAAAATATCGACTGATTCTATCGGTATTAGCCGGCAAAGTTTGAGTCGTTGTATGAGGTGCTTGTATCAATATATCGTTAAATACTCTGGCAAAAGTAGCCCCATAGGGTAAGGCTATCGCCAATATCCCCGTTATAGGCGACAGGCCGAACACCTGCAAAAACATCAGCGCCCAAAAGATTTCATGAATGGAACGTGTGACCGCACAAAAGGCTGCCACCAAGCGATTGGAATACAGAAAAGATAAGGGAACCCCGAAGAGCAAGCCACCAACTACACCGAGTAGTGCAAAAGAGACGGTTTGCCACAGAGATTCCAGTAAATACTCAGTGGCAAAAAAATCTGGGGTCATAAACCCCTCAGCCATTCTCAGTAGCTCACTCCAAGGCTCGAGAGAGATGATTTCGGTATCGGACAGGGAAAAACACACGGCAGCAATAAGCCATAACAGCAAGGTGATTTTCTGCCAATAACTAAAAAATGGGTAATGCTTGGTCACATCCGCAGCCATGGACTCGGGCTGAAGTTTAGGCATGGTTTAGTGTTTCTGGCACAATTTCGGAAACAGAGCCAGTGACCGAACCAGAGTAAAGCTCATCGATATGATTCGCGGTTATCTCGCCGTGAGAAATATCCAGCTTGAGTTGGCCCTGGCTCAAGCCTATAACACGGTCGAAATGAGCTAACGCGGCTGACTTATCATGCAGCACCATGATCACGGTTTCATGGCGGGCAAACACCAGGTCCAATAGACGTTTAGCCATAATCGGGTCTAACGCCGAAAAGGGTTCATCACCAATAAAGATAGATTGCTCTTGATATAAGGCTCTGGCCAATGCGACACGTTGTCGTTGACCCCCTGAAAGTGTTGAGAGCTTCTTACTGACATGAAAATCGAGTTCGAGCTCCCGACATAGATCATTGACTTCACTTAACGGCTTTTTGAATGGAGCGATCAAATTAGCTAGGTTATAAACCCAGTGATGCTTGGCTAATGCCCCCATATAAACATTATGATAAGTGCTTAAGCTATCAACCAGCCCCTGTTTTTGTGAGCAATAAGCGGCATTGTCTTTTAGCAACAGGTAGAGGTGAGCCAACAGCGTCGACTTACCCGCACCTGAGGTACCAATTATCGCCACCTTCTCTCCGGCCTCTATCGTCAGAGAGAGACTATCGATAGCCAGCTTGTCAGCATATTTAAGGGTCAAGTTTTCAAATGTTATCATAGCGAATAAATACTAGTCGATAAGCCCTATAGTTTTAGCTATATTTTCAATAGGTTGATAATCTGAATTTTCAGCTTCTACGAAAGACTTTCTTGGAAAACTAGCGAGAAGTTCAGGATCTTTCATGTCGAGCAGGGCTTTGGTCAGCTTAGTCTTAAAGTCGGCGCCAAATGTCTCATTCACTCCTTTCCTGACCGTCCACTGATAATCCGGGTACGCCGGGCTCTGCCAGATCACATTGACCTTATCCAGATCCACAATGCCTTTAGCCAACGCCCTTTCCCACACTTTGTAGTTAACCGCGCCAATCTGATACGCCCCAGCTTGAACCTGGGCTATGGTGCGGCTATGGTCTCCCGAGAAACCAATACGGGTGAACACGTTTTCAGCCTTCTTACCCAGGTTTCGCTCGATAAAAAACTGTGGCATAAGCCGACCCGATGTTGAACCTTTTGAACCATAGGTAAAGGTGTAACCATTTAAATTAGGAAAATTCTCAGATGGCAGAATGTCAGCCGAATGATGCGCAATAAAATAACTCTTAAAAAACTGATCTTCATAGCCCTGAGCTATCGCTTCGGAGCCAGGGACCAAACGACGAGCCTGCACGCCAGATAAACCACCAAACCAAGCCAGTTGAACTTGGTTATTCCTGAATGCGGTTACCGCTGCGGAGTAGGATTTAACCGGAATATATCTGACCTCGACGCCTAATTGGCTCTGAAGATATTCAGCCACCTTGTCGAAACGTGTACGAAGCTGACTCTCATCTTCATCGGGAATGGCGGTGAAAGTAAATACAGTCGCAAATGCACCGGAAGAAAGCGTGCTTAAGAGAAGTAGAGCGACTATGTTTATTAGCCTCATGAAATGTTTCCTGTCAGTAAAAATTGTGCAGGATTTTAACGAGAATAACCCCAGAAACAAAGTGATTTATTGCAAATATAAGACTCGATCACTATTTACGGCCGTTTATTTACAAATCAAGTCAGCTGGTATTAAGTTACGCTCAAGTAAAATATTGGCAAATACAGATATTGGCAATATGCCTTCTATCTGAGTAAACTAGTGTAAAAAATTATAAAGGCATAAAATTATGAGAATTTTGGTTGTGGAAGACGATCCTATCTTGTCTCACCATTTACAGGTGCAACTGAGTGAACTAGGAAATCAGGTTCAAGTCGCATTGACCGCCAAAGAGGGATTTTATCAGGCAACCAATTACCCCATAGATGTTGCTATCATCGACTTAGGTTTACCAGATCAAGATGGCATGAGCTTAATTGAAAATCTACGCGATGCGGGACTAAAAGCCCCAATCCTAATCTTGACCGCTAGGGTCAATTGGCAAGATAAGGTTGAAGGTCTCAATGCCGGTGCCGATGATTATCTGGTTAAACCCTTCCAAAAAGAGGAATTAGTCGCACGATTAGACGCCTTAGTTAGACGCAGTGCTGGATTTGTTAGGCCCCAGATCACCAGTGGTGATCTGGAACTGGATCTCGCCGCTAAGCAGCTCTCGATGAAAGGTGTCCCCATGGAGATCACCGCCTTCGAATATCTCATACTCGAGTATCTGATGCGCCATTGTCATGAAGTCGTCGCTAAGCAACGTCTGTTGGATGTGATCTATGGCGATAAAGAGGGAGATCCAAACACCATAGAAGTCATGGTGTCCAGACTCAGAAAGAAACTCACCAAAGAGGGACTGGAGAATCCTATTGCCACGATTCGCGGCCAAGGTTACAAGTTTAATCTGCCATGCAGTTAAGGTTTAAATTTAAGAAACGTCTGCTAACGCGGATGTTTCTTACCTCACTGTCAATTATAGCCTTAGTAGGATTCGGCTTAGCCTGGCTGGTCAACATTCTTCATGCACAAGATAACTACAATGAAGAGACGGCTCAGCTCATCGCAGAGATCCCTAAAGTTGCCGCCGAACTGAGGGTACATGATCTAATCCCCGCCAGCAGTGACGACTGGCTCGAGGAAAACAATGCGCCCGAAAGTTATATCATCGCCAGCTGTAATGCAGATTATAGACAAATTTGGACCTCATCTCTGGCCGTCGACAAAGGGCTTTTCGACACCTGTGAACGCTTCAACGACATTCGCCACGACTCCCCTCCTTATTACCTCAACCTTGCCGACGATAAGGGCTACTTCATCTATTTGCTGTCACTAGAAATGTCTGGCAGTCAATACAACCTGTTGGTGATGAAAGATGCCGAAAATCTCGAAAAAGAGTTAGATAAATTCAGTCGACGCACTTATTTCAGGCTCGCCATGGTGCTGGCGCTGGCCCTGGTGCTGTTAATCAGTGCTGGTTACTGGGGAATGCGGCCTTTAACTCGAATGAGGAACGAATTAGAGAGTGTCAGCTGTGGTAAGACTAAGGCACTATCACAAGATTATCCCATTGAGCTCGAAGGGGTCACCCAAGCGCTCAACCAGCTGTTATCTCAATCCAGTGCCCAACAGCAGAGATATCAAAATGCGATGAATGATCTTGCACATAGCCTCAAGACACGCCTTGCAGCCGTCCACGCTATCACTGACGATGCCTCATTAGATAAACAAGGGGCAAGCGAGCGCATCATGGAGCAGGTCAGCCAGATGGACTTGCTGGTTAAATACCAACTCAAGCGTGCCATGCTAGGTCGTAAAGGACTCAAGCATGAACAAACCTTAGTCGCGCCCCTGGTGAATCAGCTTTCTCAGATGCTTTTTAAGGTCTACCGTGACAAGCAGGTTCAATTCACCGCCTATATCCCTCAGGAACATGTCTTTCCAGGAGATAAAGGCGACTTGATGGAGCTCTGCGGTAACTTAATGGAGAATGCATTCAAATTGTGTATCAGTCAGGTGAGAGTCACTGCCCGTTATAGCGATGCCGGAGAGTTTGAACTGATTGTCGAAGATGATGGGCCAGGCGTCGAAGATAGTCTGCGCCAAAGAATCATCGAGCGTGGTGTCAGGGCCGACACACAAAAAGCGGGACAGGGAATAGGACTCGCCGTGTGTAATGAGATAGTCATCAGCTACAGTGGTAACTTGAGCATAGAAACCTCAGAGCTTGAAGGCGCTAAGTTTAGAATAACGATTCCAATTTAAGCCCAGAACTAAGTCATGCAACTAGATACAAGGGTCTTGGTCACAAGGCCCTCGCTTTCATACGCTAGCTTATCGGAGCATACAATTGCTCGGCGCGATTAAACATGACCCAAGAGGTGGCAATATATTTATCGTTACTGATAGGTCTATTGCCTCGATGTGAGTGAGTAAAGCCCGCTGGTGCTATGACCATGGTGCCCTTCTTGGGTTTGATTTTTCTGTTTTGATAAAAAAATTCCGTCTCCCCCCCCTCCTCGACATCATTAAGATAAAACATATAGAGCACCACGCGATGCAAGGCCTCATTATGCCCCGCCTGAGGGAACTGCTCCGAATGCCAGTGAGGGTATCCTCCTAGCCCCTGCTGATATTTCTGGACATTGATGGTGCCACTGCGATAGAGATATTTAACTAACGCAGCGGATCTTGGTTCTCCTAAGCTCTGATAGTTATCGGGCGTCAGCGTGACACCTTGGCCTTTTTCATCAGCGACTTGCACCGACACTGCCCCCATCAATGCCATCGAATACTGATTGAAATACTCGGTAGAAAATTTCAATGTATAAGTGAGTAATTCATTCCTGATACCCTGCAGATCCGCGAAACTGTCTAAGGTGAGATCGCGACTGATTTTCTTTTCTAAATCCACCCCTTGGCCGGTTCGGCCATCGGTCACGCCTTTATGTTGTTCGAAGCAGGCGATTAAACGCTCACACAAGTCATCTGGGATAGCATTAGGGTATGCTTCAATGAAGTCCATTTTGTTCACTTTGTCTATTCTGTGTTCAGTCTATGCTGACATAATGGTTAAGTGATTGTAAAGTCATTGAGTTAAGTTAAAATATCGCTATAACAATCAAGCAAGTTCTGGAATAATTGCCCTACAGAGATAGGGATACTGACTAAGAAGAATATGAAGAAAAGCCGTAAAGTTGCAGTCAATCAATTACAAGTCGGTAATTTCATCCGCTTACCCGTTTCCTGGAAAGATCACCCCTTCCTATTCAGTAGCTTCAGACTCAAGCAACAGACACAAATTGAGCTCATTAAAAAGTTAGCCATCGACTTTGTGTTTGTCGATCTCGAGCGCAGTGATACCCCCCCTCTCACCGAAGAGGTAGCCAAGACTAAAGTGGTGCCGCCACAGAAAGAAGATCTAGATGCCCTCACTATCGAAATGAAAAAAAACAAGAGTGAGCGTATTGAAAAACTCAAACGGATGCGCAGAGACCTTCAGAAAACCGAGCAAGACTTTGACCGCTCCATCGCAAAAATGCGTAACTTGGTATCTAAATTACGCAATCGTCCGCTAAATGCCATAGATGATGCCAAAGAATTAATAAATGATATGAGTGAGAAATTACTGAGTTCAGATAACTTAGTCCTACACCTTATGGGCGAAGCCAAAGACGATGAATCAATTTATTATCACTCTCTCAATGTCGCCGTGCTCTCAATGTTAATGGCAAAAGAGCTGGGCTGGGATAAGGCCGACATAGAATTAGTCGGCATGGGTTCACTGTTTCACGATACGGGTAAATTGAAAATTCCTCCACAATTACTCAGAAAGAAAACACCATTAACACCGCCTGAAGTTAACTTTATGAAGCAACATCCGATCATGGGTGCAGACTTATTGAAACGCGCTGAAAACTTTCCTTCCGCTGCCATGCCTATTGTACTCAATCATCATGAATACTTAGACGGCACCGGCTACCCCAGAGGACTAAAAGAGAATAAACTCGACAAGTTATGTCAACTCGTCACCGTGGTTAACTTATATGACTCTCTTTGTCACCCAGACGCACAAACAAAGGCGCGTACTCCCTATGCTGCCCTCGGTCATATCTATAAAAACTTCAAGACACAGCTAAATCAGCAAGTCACGGGCAAGATGATCAGGATGTTAGGCATCTATCCCCCCGGCAGTATTGTAGAGTTATCCTCAGGACAGTTTGCCATGGTCATGTCGGTCAACTTAGACAAGATTTTGTTCCCCAGAATACTAGTCTACGATGCCATGGTTCCCAAAGAGCAGGCTCCGATTGTAGATCTTGAAGTCGAAGGTCTTAGCATAGTGCGCTGTTTACAACCTATGGCGTTACCCGAGAAAATCTTTAAATATTTAAATCCTAGAGAGCGTGTCAGTTACTACATAGGTTCAAATAGCTAAACTATTTTCCGATGACAATGTCGAAAAGTAAACAGGAAAGGAAAGGCAGGGAAAAGAAAGTATTGAAATTAATCGATAAAGGTGATTCATACCCGTTCCTTCTCGAATAACACTGCAATTCTTATAACTAAAACCCCGCACATTCTCCCCGTTATTCTCAAGTGTTCTTGCCGAATAGCAAACTATTAGCTAATTTGAAAGTAACGCTATCTTCTGGGGGGAAGAGGCCATGACTGAATTACCTAACTTCGATAAATTGAGATGGCTGGCAGAAAATGATCCTGATAAACTCGAAGCACTTCAAAAAACACTCTGCAAAGAAGCGATAGACAGCTGCCCGGAATCGAGCAAAAAACAGCTAATTTCGATGCTGTTTCACTTGGAACAACAGCTATCACGCTGTAGCAATCCCTATCACAGATGTTATTTGGCCAGCAGCATCATGTATGACAAGTTTATTGCCTTAAACACCATAATGAATAACCCTCAGAAATTTCGACAACAAAAAGCCAAAATATTGCTACTTCCTGCAAAAAAAACTGTCGACTAACTGACTAGAGCCAACCTTTCCTCTTGAAGAATGCGTAGGTACCACCGGCACTGGCCAGCATCATCAAGATGGCCATAGGATAACCAAACTGCCATTCGAGCTCAGGCATAGTGGTAAAATTCATCCCATAAGCACTGGCTATCACAGTCGGCGGTAGGAAGATGACTGCTGCGACCGAGAAGATTTTAATGATCTTATTCTGTTGTAATCCACTGAAGCCCATAGCGGCATCCAGCAGAAAGTTTAATTTATCGAAGATAAATTGGCTGTGGGGCATCAGAGATTCGATATCTAACAGCATCTCACGCAAATCTTTAAAGTTATCATCGGTGAGTTGACCACGATAATATCTTTGCATGTAACGTAATGAGCGTTGAGTATCCAACAGACTTAAACGAATTTTACCATTTGAGTCTTCCTGCAAGGTAATAAGTTTAAACACTTCATCTAGTTCATTGTTTTCAAAAACCTGCTCACTGACACCATCGACAACCGAATAAATATCTTCGATAAGATCTGATAAATAATCAACTTTCAGATTGAACAACTCAAGAAAAAGCCCTTGAGGTGTGGTGACTTTGATACGTCCTAACCTTAGATAGTTTCTAAGTAAGCGAATGAGACCAACATCATCCTCTCTAATCGTTAGCAGAAAATCTTTACGTAAATTAAATGAGACGTTTACGCCTTTGACATCCTGGCCTATTCGCTGCGGAAACAAGGAGTTAATATGCAGGCCATCGTTATTTTGATAGAAACGTGCGGAAGCTTCAATTTCATTGATATCTTCTTCCTCTGGCACCTCTTCAACAGAGTATTTGCTCAGCCATTCACGTTCTTCGTCACTGGGTTTGAAAAGATCTAACCAGAGCGTTTCCGGAGGTAAAACATCCTGTATGTTCAGTTCAGTAATCGTTAGTTCACGATTGTTATAGACATAAGCAGTTATCATGGTACCTCCTGAAAAAACACTATGACGAATTTTTGTGTCATAGCGCAGGGTAAAAACGAGGCTATTCTACCTTAATCGGCAAGATTAAAAAGCTCTATAAACAATAATCTAGTCAAAATGTCCATTAGTTAGAATTTGCGATAATGACACGTTCTTGATTCGATAAGCGAATGTTAATGCCATCAAGAGTTGTGATCTGATTGTTCAATATGTCTTTCTTTCTCACCTGATACACACTGGTACTGTCTATTAACGGTGATACTATGGTCACTCTGACCACTTGGTTGCCGTCTTGCCAGTTCCAATACCAATAACCTGTGCTTCCAAGCATAGAAACCGCTATTAAGCCCATAAAAATATAGCGCAGCATGATTCGTTTCCCGACATCGACGGTGCTGGTTTGAGCAGATATTCGAGCAGGTTTACGTAAATAGAAAAAGGCGCCGACAATGACTAAGAGAGTGATCAGTATTTTCGTGAACACGGCGAACTCCAAAGGTAATAATAACCCGCGATTATAACGTCTTTTCACTGCTTAAACTGATACAAATGTCTAATCACACATAAGAAAAAATCTGAGGCTCAGCGAACAAGCGCACCTTCTGCGATACCGATTACATTAATACGTTTAAAAGTGGTATAAATCACTCCTCAGATCTAACCTAGAGAATTCTATGAAGCACACTTTAGTCCTCGCAGTTATTTTTACTGCAGCCTGTTCACTGCCAGCGTATGCCAAACTCACCCTGACCTTACCTAAGTCTGCGCAGCTCTTAGTGGTGAATGGTGTAGTGATGGAGGATGAAACCTCACTAGTGCTCCATGATGGCAATAATCAGATTGTGTTTAAATATAACACCAGTTTCAGGCAACAAGGTGAACAAAGACGGTTCTCGTCAGAAGCGGTGATCCTGACTTTTAATGGCCAAGATTCAGCGTATAAGCTGTCGTTACCAAGACTGAGATCAGACAGTGATGCAGACAAGTTTAATAAGTTTGCAGAGTTGACCCTTATCGATGATGCGGGTGTAGAGGTTGAATACACCAGTGATCTACTTCTCAAAGCGGGAATGCAACTAGGCCGGGATTATGACAAAGAGATAGCAGTCTATAACAAGAGTTCAGCGCCTGCGGCCCTCCCAAACCTTGTGCCACAAATACAGAAATCAACACCGATAGTATTACCAGCAACGACTGTCGTGGTTACTCATAATAGTCAGCCCTCAGAACAGACGCCTAATACCAGTAAAGACCAGATAAATGTCGGTCAAATGTTGGATTTTTGGTATAACCAAGCCGATGAAGAGACTCGCAAGGCCTTCAAGGCTCGCATAAACCAGGACTAATCCCAATCGGTATAAATCAGCAACTTGCTTATAAAAGCCAGTAGACTTATCTCGCTGGCTTGGCTGGACTAACAGTAATGAACCCGCTTAACCCTTGCGCTGGCTTCCTCTGTTCTCGCTTGCAACTGAACAAAATTCCCTCTCGCTAACAATGATACGGGATTGTCCTCAATAAACAGTAAACCGGCGCGCTTCCCCATCAGATAATCATGTTCAAGCTGAACATCTGCACTACCCAAAATATGGCTAGTGAGCCTGGACTCGGGGAATATTTGTATCACCTCAACGTCGTCCGGTGGTGAGGCAATAAACTGCAGAGAATGCTTATAAGCTGCTTCATGATGAACGAAATAATCGAGTGCCTTAGGGCATCGGTTCGACGAACAAATCCAGGACTTAAGCCGATTGACCCAAGGTGTATGGGCTGTGTATTCCTTCGGCATAGTGCGGATCACCACTATCTTCCTCGCCCCCCGTTTATAAGCTTCCTCCACAGGCAAGGGAGCCGATAAACCACCATCGACATGATAGTCCCCGTTAATCTGCACTCCCTTACGATAAAGATAAGGCAGAGCGCTCGATGCCTTAAGCAAGGTTAACCAATTTTTAGCATTTGGCGAAGAAAATAAAGCCTGATAACTGGAGCTGTTCGTTGTCGAGATAAGTAAGCTACGACTTTGAAGCTTAGTCAAACCGTACTCAGTATTTAAACGAAATTGTGCATCACTGCCCTGTTCGAAATACCAGTCAAGATCGACTGTATTGGATCCTTTCAGCCCTCTTTTAATATTGAAGAACTCAGGTTGCTTAGAGAGTTGAGCAATCGAAGTCTGAGCAAATCCAGCTTGCCCGGTCAGATAGCTTGACAGGTTCTGTGCCCCAGCTGATGTGCCTATCAGCAATTCAAATGGGTTATAGTCGTTCTCTAGCCAACTATCGAGTACACCAGCGGTGAATATACCCCTTTGGCCTCCACCTTCTGCCACCAAAGCCATACGAGCAATAGGCTCGGGCATGTTATAGCGCTGATCATTACCTTTGTTTAGGGATGGATCATCGGCAAGCACACTCGCTATATATGGATCTGTATCTGAATTGGCTGCAATGGATAACGGCATAAAAAGACCTGAAGTTAATTCCCCTACGGAACCCAATCAAATCTATAGATCCGACGCTAACTTGTATAATTGATTATTTAAATCACCTATATAGAAAAACCCAATTAACATTAACGATTACTAAACAAGTTTGAACGGAGGCGGCTGGAAATGACCTACGACCCACATGGGCGTGGAAAGTTTCACTTATGCACGACTGAAAGGATTCAGGAGGTACGAGACCAAGGATGGACGAAGGTAGAATAATGCAGGAGCAATTATCGAGAGTAACGCATGGAGCAGTTACCGAGGAGCATATCAGTGACCTCTCGTAGTCCCCGAAGTGGACACATGGGGGTGAAATTACGGCGCTTTGAATACGCAGTATTCAGCCCTAATTGAACGCGGAGAAACTACGTTTCGTAGCGGGAGACCCCGCTCAGCGGCGGGTCGACATCGACGTTGGATATGGGAAATAAAATCTATATTTTAAAAACACACAGACGTAAAAAGCGGAGGCGCCTACCAATGGTCCGGCTTGGAATAGTCATGATACTTGCCGAAGGCCGAACACATGGGGGCGGAGAAGTAGCGCTGTGGATGCGCAGCATGAGTAGTTTGGAACAAAAAGCGGAGGCGCCTTCCAATGGCCCGGCTTCGAGGCGCATTATTGATCTACTATCGCCTGGAAATGACCTACCTCACATGGGGGTGGAGACAGTGTGCTTAATGTACGCAGTACATTGCACTGTCGTAGCGCGCAGCAGCTTTGCTGCAAGC
>JAKVHY010000053.1 GCA_023284085.1 Shewanella benthica | reverse complement strand
GCCTGATTTTAGAACCTCGGCGAACTCGGTCTTACCCTAGGACGGTCAAGCGCAGACCTCAGAAATATGCCAGAAATAAAAAATGCCAGTAAGCTTAACTTACCGGCATTAATCTATGCAGATGCTTTTTTATTTACGCTTTTCGAACCTCGAACCTCGAACCTCGAACCTCGAACCTTGCAACTATATCTGTGTCGCCGCCCATTTCGCTCGGATCTCACGGCTCTCTTTTAAGTCTTCTTTCTCGCGGTAAGCCTTGTAGGCTTCGACGTCGAGAGCCACCAGAGTCACGTCCACTTCAAGCACTAGCTTACACTCTTTCTTGATGCGCCAAGCTGATATGCTATAAAGTTCGGTCAGCGGCAGTGAGCCTAAGAACTCAGAGTTATACTGAGCGTAGATGGCTTGAGTCGGATAGACGACAAAACTAAGGCGACGCTTAGGCTCTTGCTTGAATAGTTCTTCGATGCCATCACAGGTGTTGAGCACCTGCATCTCGATGATCTCATCGATCTCTAACAGCTTCTTCTGTGCAAGTCTCGATACGGGACTTTCACCTGCTTCCCAGGCGATGACATCCGCTTCACTGGCTTTGCTGAGTTCGCCTACTTGAGCCTGTGTCAGACCCAGAGACAGACGTAAAATCTTAATTTCGATGGCATTCAAGCCGGCATTGTTTGACATTATCTTTCCATAAATATTGAGTGTCTATACCAAGCCTTATTCACAGTATTAGTGCTCGAAATACTCGTGCTCGGATAGATAAATATACTGAGTTATAACTTAAGATTTAGAACCTAGGAACTGAGACTTAACTCTGCAACCAGACATGTTCGGCCCATTGCCAAAATGAATCCCAAGTTTCACTTTCGAGCTCATCTTCGCTCCAGAGCATGACCTGACCTTCTTGATCGATACAATAGAAGCTATTGCCCTGCTGACATATGGCTACGTATTCACGTGACATGCCGATTGACCAGGCATAGGCGGTCACTTCGGCAAGGTAGGTGTGGGAATATGGGTCGCTGGCGGTTACCGGCTCCAGACTTCCGTAGATAACATCGCTGGCATAGAGTAGATACTCCTTTAGCTCGGCAGGAAGAGGCATTAAAATTTCCTCTTCGACCACTACAATTTGTTCAAATGTAGCCAGTTCTAAAGGAGTAGGAACGGTTTCACTCAATTCCTGAAGTTGCTCTATGATCTCGTGCATTGTCTCTTCGCTGATTATAAATTTATGGGCTCAAGTATATCTTGTCTGAGTGTGTATTGTTATACCAATCGAGATAAAGCTGTGGTCACTGAGCGAGAATTTAGCGCTGCCAAGGCAAAGTCATTAATTGATCCTCGGTAACGGATCCATGCGTTACTCTCGATAATAGCTCCTGCATTATTCTACGTTTAAGCTCGTTAACGCCGTGATTTAGGCGACAGATGCGGTGATTAAGTTTGCCGCATCGATGCGTTTATATTGTAGCCAAGCTTTGTGATATTGCTTGTGGGACACTTGGCGAAGGCGTGTTATCTGAGCCTGTTCAATATCGTTTAACCCCCGGCCTTCACTCATGGCTGTAGTTTCTATGGCTTGTACTCGTTCATAAACCTGATGTTCGGCACCATTTTTGATGTTAGCTATCTCACTTAAGTGCAGTTGAACTTCGGCTATCATCTGAGACTTAGGTAGTCTGATGAGCACATTGAGATCCCGGTATCCTGAGTCTTTAGGTGAGGCGAAGCGGTTCTTGACCTTGATGACTTGAGTCTGACCGGTTAAGGCCTCATAGGCAGCGACCAAGTCATGGATATTATTGGTTACTATGCTGGCTCGGGCAAGGTCGGTGAGTAGACTCGCATCACCATTAAGTTTACTACTGACCTTGTCGCTGGCTCTGGAATAGCTCTTAATTCCAGGAACTTGTGTTTCAATCTGAGTACCCGTTGATATCTGCATTAAAATTTGCGCCAATTCATCCTGAGCCGTTTGCGCCTGAGAGTAGAGGGCGTCGAGATCTGTACTGGTTTGTCTGGGCGGATGGTATTCGAGGCTTGATATCGATGTGAGTCCTGAGAGATCTTTACTGATGGCTTGCCTGACGGCATAGCTATCACTCTTCTCTTTAATATTGGACTGAAATTCGTTTGTGGCAGCAAATCCTGTCCGGGTGGACAGCAGGAGTAGGAAAATAAAGAAGGTGCGGAACAAGCGATTCATACTATTTATCAACATCAAATTAGCCTCATTACTTGAAAAAAATACGAAGTAAAACTAAACGATGCATTCAATTTATGCCTAGTCAGCTTAATCTAGGCTGAACGAAGAATTAATTTTCATTCATGTTTGATGAATTTTTCAAAAGGCATAAAAAAAGAGTGCCTAAGGCACTCTTTTAAATGGATAAATTATTTCAGGCTATTACCAGATTTTCACACGTTTTTCTGGCGCTATATACATAGCATCGCCTTCTTTCACGTCGAAAGTGGTGTAGAACTGAGGCATATTAGACAAGGCGCCCAGCGAACGGAACTTAGCTGGTGAATGAGGATCGGTGGCGACGCGGTTACGCATAGACTCTTCTTTGATCTTAGCACGCCAGATCTGAGTGAAACCGATGAAGAAACGCTCATCACCCGTTAGGCCATCGATAACAGGTGCCTCTTTACCCTTGAGTGACTTCTTGTACGCCCTATAGGCGATAGTCACACCGGAAAGATCGCCGATGTTCTCACCTAGAGTGAGCTCACCGTTGACATTAAGATCGTCAAACACTGCGTAGCCATCATATTGTGCGACAAGTGCTTTACCGCGAGTGGCGAACTCTGAGAGATCTTGTTCTGTCCACCAGTCACGCATGTTGCCTTCGCCATCAAATTTAGCGCCTTGGTCATCAAAGCCATGACCCATCTCGTGGCCGATAACCGCACCGATGCCACCATAGTTAACCGCGTCATCGGCTTGCATGTTGAAGAAAGGCGGTTGCAGGATAGCAGCAGGGAATACAATCTCGTTCATGGTCGGGTTGTAGTAGGCATTCACCGTCTGTGGTGTCATGTGCCATTCCCACTTGCGGATAGGACCGGCAAGTTTTTCAAGCTCTTTTTCGTGATTGAGTTCATTGGCGCGAATGTTGTTACCGATAAGGTCGTCGGCCTTGATAGTCAGCTTAGAATAATCTTCCCATCTGTCCGGGTAACCAATTTTAGGATCAAATTTTGCCAGCTTGTCCTTGGCTTCGACCTTAGTACCGGCACTCATCCATTCTAAATTGTCGATACTGGTGCCATAGGCGCCACGTAGATTCTCAACCAGAACTTGCATGCGCTCTTTCGCGGCAGGAGTAAAGTGACGCTTAACGTAAACTTTACCTACAACTTCACCTAATACATTGTTGACTGTGCTCACACCACGCTTCCAGCGAGGCTGCGGCTCTGCCTGGCCATTGAGTGTCTTAGAGAAGAACTCGAAGTTTTCATGATCCAGCTTACCTGTCATTTCACCGGCGAAATGAGTCAGTAATTGCCACTTCATGTAGGTTTGCCAGGTCGACAGCTCATTGGCTTTAAGGACATCATTGAAACCTTCGATGAAGCTTGGCTGATTGATGATGATATCTTTTTGATCTTGGACGCCTAACGTGGTGAGGTAAGCCGTCCAATCGATATCGGGGGCGAGTTTAGCTAGGTCTTTAACCTGGTAAAGGTTATAGGTCTTAGTGCTGTCACGGGTCTCGACAACGTCCCAGTGTCTGTTAGCTATGGCGGTTTCCAGTGCTAACACATGCTCTGCACTGGCTTTAGGTGCTTTAAAGCCTGCAATGGTGAACATCTTTTCTATGTGCTCGACGAAGGCTTTACGAATATTGACGAAGCGTTCGCCATCGTTGAAGTAGTAATCTTTCTCTGGCAGGCTGAGACCATATTGCCAAATGTGTGTGGCGTAGCGGCTCGAGTCTTTGGCATCGACATCGATATAGAAAGCCAGTGGTGTACCACCACCTATGATCTGACTGTGGGCGAAGTAGCTGACGAGATCGGACTTAGTCTTAAGGGCGTCAATTTTATCCAGCTCGGCTTGAATTGGTGTTGTGCCTAGTTGGTTTATTGTGTCCGTGTCCATAAATGAGCGATATAGGTCGGCAACTTTTTGCTCATCGCTTCCGGCTACAAGATTAGGCGTTGCGGCGACTTCTTCGATGATGGCTTTAACATCGTCACGAGACTTTTCACGAAGATCATAAAAAGCACCTGTGCTGGTTCTATCACTGGGGATTTCGGTAGTTTTGAGCCAAGTACCGTTAACGTAACCGTAGAAGTCATCTTGAGGACGAATAGACTTATCGAAGTTAGCGAAGTCGATTCCTGATGTTAACGCTTTCTCTACGGCTGTAGCTGTGGCTGTCTTGCTGGTTTCAGGGGCTTTAACTTCTGCTTCCTTATTATTGCATGCCGCCAGGCCTACAATCAGTGAGGCACATAGGCCTCCAATGAGTACTTTCTTCATTCTGCTTCCTTTATCTGCTGGTTGCCCATCTTTGGGTCATTGTTCTTATGTCCAATGCCTCTGCTTTAATGACTCGGCCACTGGATTTTTGATAAGTAAGTATATGCAATCCTTACATTATGCTACTTATGTTAAGGCTATGACGTAGGTGTAGACAAGCGTTGAAGGACTCTTATGTGTATTTCTACTCATTTAGTTATGTAAATAAAGGTTTCCTCTGCCATGAATTTTGGTGGTGTCAGGCTATAACTTCTTGATTATTCTTGCAGGATTTCCTGCCACCAGCGTCTTGGCCTGAACATCTTTGGTTACGACTGAGCCGGCACCGATAATGGCTTCATCCCCGACAGTAATGCCGGGAAGGATGATTGCACCACCGCCAATCCAGACGTGCTTGCCTATGGATATGGCTTTGGCTATCTCATAACCTTGGCTGCGCTTCTTGGCTTCTAGAGGGTGATTGGCGGTATAAAATTGGACGTTGGGTCCAACCATAGTGTGCGCTCCGATATGGATTGGAGCATTGTCTTGTAGGGTGACATTGCTATTGATGTATACCTTACTGCCAAGGTGAATGTGCAGACCGTAGCCGATGTAAAACGGTAGGACTATATTGGCATCCGGTGACTTGTGCGGTAGCAGGTTTGCATCATGCTGATAATCGAATGAGAGGTTGGCCTGTCGATTGAGCAGCTGCTGCTGCTTTCTCAGCTCCATGATCTCTGCATCTAAGTAGTTATATTCCTGGCCGGAAATCATTCTTTGATAGTTGCTAAGTTTTTGGTTCATAAGTGTTCCTGCTCATGCTGACTCAGACAAGTTAGTGTGAAGTCGACATGGATGCCAAGCAAAACTTTGCCCTTTGTGAGCTTGGGCCTCATAATGTCGCCAATTCTGTACTCAAAGCTGAGATATATTGTGCGTTTAGATAAATTTATTTGTGAATCGACTGAGCTCACTCGCTCATTTGCAAAGAAGGCGTTACACCGTGGTGATGTGACTTGTGATGGTGAAGTAGTTAAAAATTCAGGTTTTAAAGTGAAAGCTGGACAGACTATCTGTTTAGATGGGAAAGTTATCTCAGTTGTGGGTCCAAGGTTTTTGATGCTGAATAAACCCGCGGATACCATCTGTGCCACATTCGATATTGTGCACCCAACGGTCATCGACCTGCTCGATATTGAGAAAGCAGATACTCTGCATATCGCCGGTAGATTAGATATCGATACCACAGGGCTAGTGCTTATCACAACCGATGGTCAATGGTCTCATAAGATCACCTCGCCAAAGAAAGATTGCGGCAAGTGTTATCTAGTCACATTAACCGATGAACTCGATGCCTCATTAGTGGAGACATTCGCTCAGGGTGTTCAGCTGAATAATGAAGACGGACTGACCAAACCTGCTGTGCTGGAGATTATCGACGCACACACGGCGCGCCTAACGATTACCGAAGGTAAGTATCATCAGGTGAAGCGTATGTTTGCTGCCGTAGGCAACAAGGTTGTGGGTCTGCATAGAGAAAGCGTCGGTAAGATAGTGTTAGACGATGACTTGGCACCCGGCGAGTGGCGTTACCTGACCGATGAAGAAGTTGCCTCGGTCTAGTTTATAAAGCTAGCTGGTTAATTAAGCGCAGTGTTTCTGACACAAGGCAGATTTACTCCCATCCCTGGGAAATCTGCATAAATGTTCCAGACATAAAGCAGATTTACTCCCATCCCTGGGAAATCTGCATAAATGTTCCAGACATAAAGCAGATTTACTCCCATCCCTGGGAAATCTGCATAAATGTTCCCGACATAAAGCAGATTTACTCCACCCTGGGAAATCTGCATAAATGTTCCCGACATAAAAAAGGCCCTCGGATGAGGGCCAATGACAAGGAACTATTTAATCGTTTTTATTGCTTTAGTCTAGCTTACGTCTTGAACCTGCTAGTAAACCAAGTGCTAGCAGTCCAAGGAAGCCTAAGCTACCACCGCTATCTGACTTAGGTGCTTCAGGCTCTGGCTCAGGGCTTGGTGGCGTTGGCTCTACACCATCTGAGTTAACTGTTAACGTAAAGGTCGTGCTCGCCGCATCACTGGGATAAGCCATGTCATGTACAGTCACTGTGACTTCTGTAACGCCATGCCAACCCGTATCGGGTGTGATGCTGAAGTTGACGCCATCGACTGTCGCATTAATGTTTTCCCCCGTAACTACAACACCGTTAGTTGTCCCTTTAACATCGTTATACACCACGGTTAAGCCTTCGAGTGTCGAGTTTTCTTCCATCACCATATCTGACATCGGCGCAACGCTGATGTTACTCGCTGTCGACACGCTGTAGGTGACAGTGACCATCTCTGAATCGGCATATTGAGACTCAACCGTTACCATGCTGTCTGCACCAATAGCACTGGCAGAGACTCGAGCCGAGAATTTCAGTGACATGGCTGTTTGTTCTGGACCGCGATAGTCGGCACAGATAACCATGCCTTCGCTGACTTTTTCATCGACATCACCGTAGGCAAAACCATCATTTAACCAGCCTGAAGCAGGACCGAAAGGTGCACGTTCTCCCCAATACCCGTGTAGACCGATGGAACCAAACTGATCGTTTCTCGTGCTTAGGGTTTTGTAAGCGAAGATCACTTCGGGGCTTCCACTATCGAAGCTAATATCTGTCGCAATAATGGTCTGAATATTGAACTTTGCATCGGGGTCTGGATTTGAGTTACCGCTTAAGAATGAGGCCCACTCTTCACCGCCATTCCACTGGAAGATGTAATGCTTGTTGGTAATAGCACCATAAACCACGTTTTGCCAGAAGAAAGTATCCCAATTCATTGTGGGTTCAGGCATTCTGACATCACCACGCCAAAGTGGCGCCACCATGGTGTCTGGGAAGTTTTGGAAGTATTCATCAAATGGCAGGTTTATATTCCAAAACTCTGGCATAGGATCAAACTGCACATAACCAAAGGGTGAGATAGCTAACACATCTTGACCAAAGACCTCCGGGTTACCATAAAGCGGTACATGGGGTAATCCACTCGCCGCTAACGGAATATGAATAGTTTGATTTGAATTACCACTGATCCCCATATGGCTAAAACCTTGAGAAGGCAGATCATAGAAGGTCTCATCTTCACCGTAAGGCACCTTACATGTCGCATCGGTTAGGTTAGTCGTATACACATAGTGACGTGGCATATCGCTCGATGAGGCTTGCGCCGCACTGATACTGATAGTGTTGCCATCGAGTGTCATTCCTTCTGCATAGTTACCTATGCCGCCAACGACGATGGATTCCTCAATTAGCTGCATACCTTGGGTAAGTGTGGTGTTAACGGTGAACTCACGTTCTGCACCCAATAGATTAGGCGCTAGTTCAACGGTAAAGTCTATTATGTCACCCACTTTAGCGGCAGTTTGCGAAGCGTCAATGCTGGTGTCTGAACCAAAGTGTTGCAGTTTTACGGCAAAGTCACCTAGGTTGGTTTCGTTGTATGCATCGCTACCTAAGCCGACCACACCGTAGTAGACATCACCTTCAGCAGCCCCTGGTAAGTTATAGTTAAGCTTTAATTGATATGGTGTTAGACCATCTGTCGAGGCTGGACCTTCAACGGTTAAGTTTCCGCTGTTTTCGTTCCCTACGATACCTAGGCTAACGACAAACTCATCGGCTAGGTTCTTTGGATCTTCAAAATCCCATTTCCAGTTAGCGGCAATCGCCCAGTAGCGACCCGGTACGGGATCGTTGATGGCACAAAAATCGCCATTATCCGTGTATGAATAGCAGATAGCTTCATCTAACCATTGGATCTCATTGTCTTCATTGATATCCATACCGATATCGATTGAAGTATAGGCATGCTTTGGCGCGGAGATGACTTCCCAAATAACACGTTTTGTGCCTTCTGGTACATCGAAGAAGGTGACTTTAGCGCCGCCATCGGCCTCGATTTCTGCCACTGTTAGTCCGTCAGAATATACGCGGGCATCTGCGCTCTGGAGCTGGAATTCAAAGCGCTGGCCTTTGGTCAAACCAAACACCTTAGAGTTTAGTGACTGTATCTCCGCTGTATTTAGCATAGGCGTCAAGGTATGGCCCTGTTCACGGTGAATGATACCGGAGACTTCTGACGGTAAATTGTCACCGCTATAGCGTATGCCGACAGGCATATGCTGCGTAGGTACACTGCTATCTTTCGGTGTTAGTACCACATTACCGCTTAGCTGTATTCCTGAAGAGTCAGCGCCAATCGCCTCAACTTCAAGAACTTTAGCCGTTAAGCTGATCGCTTGTGATTCACCGGCTTTCAACGTGAAAGTTTGCGGAGCAACTTCAAGTTCAAGCATAGGCGCACCATCGATCATATCTGCTGTAACTTCAACGCTATAGGTCCCATCTTGAGTCGCGGTGACTATGCGCATTAGCGTACAAGTACTGGCACAGCTATCGTGGAAAAAATAAGGTAGATTCAAGTTATGAACATAACCGCCATTATTGGGATTCGCTGCACGATAGTTCTCAGTGGTTTCATCGAGTAAAAGACCGGCGTTATTAGCACGAGCCACGTTGATCACGCCACTCCCCGCATCAGCAGTACCTGCCGCAACTGGATCAAACGGGTGGCCATCACGTGAACGTGTCACTCCCTCTAATGATGCCGTGGTCATCAAGGCCGATTGTATCTGCGCCGGACTCCAATCAGGGTGTGCTTGTGATAACAAAGCCATCGCACCAGCTACATGTGGTGCAGCCATTGAGGTTCCGCTAATCGCGGCGTAGTCGGCTGGCATGCCAAACATGCTAAATGGCATTTCATCGGCCCAAGCGGCGTAAATATCTACTCCAGGCGCGGCAAGGTTGGGTGACATCACATCTGGCGCTTCAAGGTTTGGTCCGCGTGATGAGAAGTCTGCAACATAATCGGCCGTACGCTCTCTGGAGACAACCTCTGCAGCGGAAATGGTTAGCGTATGATCTGAGCCTGATGCTAACCAGTCTCGGAGGCCATAATAGTCGTTACTGTTATCGCCGTAGTAGCTACCAGTGTCGATGTTAATGCCTGGGATTGAATAGGGGTCATTATGAATAGGCTCGGAAGAACTCGCGTTCCAGAGAATAAATCCACCGGCGCCACCGGCTTCTACATTGGTCGCCTTGGCAACACGGGCGATATCACCACGCTTACAGACGACAATGGGCGCCGTTGCATATGGAACACCGTCGGGGTTAACAGCGAAGAAATCCGCTGGGAACGCCTCATTACACTTCTCATATTCGCTACCATAAGTTTTCGCTTCAACAACTGGACCTGTGTACTCACCGGTGATACCTGCACCAATCAGATCTGCAAGAGGCTGGTCTCCGCCAGAGGCGGCTGTCAGCATTTTGCCTTCAACGGTTATTTCGCGGCTATGGGTGGTGGCGGCAACCGAGGTCAACCAAGGTGAGAAGTGGTCAATTGCTCCACGGGCTTGCGTTGCATAATTAGGATCGTATGCGTTACCCGCAGAGGCTGAAACTGAAATGCCCGCTTCTCGCGCGGCAAGAAACCCAAGTTCCATTGGGTCGTTCCAGGGAAAAGTACCGAAGGTTGCACCGATCGAGTAGTTGATAACGTCTACGCCATCTGCGACCGCATCTTCAATGCCTGCGAGTAATACAGAACCTGGGCAACCACCGTAGCCATCACCATAGCTGCCATCACCGGGGAAGCAGACTTGATACATGATGATGTTGGCGCGGGGGGCGACTCCAGAGACTTTTGCAAATTTGAGGCCAGTTGGGATCCCGTCGCCTGCTTCACCGGGAGTCGCGACCACATAGTCGACATCGAATAGCTCATTACCCGCTGCGGTAGATGCTGTGTGAGAACCATGACCGTTGTAGTCTTCACCGTTTTGCGGCCGTTTAGGATTGGTAATATCCCACCATGGCATTTCTGGTTGGAAGGCTGCGTCCATATAGCTGTCGGTGATGCTCTCGTAGGAGCGAACACCGATAAGCTTATCGTTACACATGCTGGCAAATTCGGTTTTTTCACAGTCACCTAAGTAGCCATCGTATCGAGCCGGTATGGTGTGGACGTAGCCGTCACCGGCAACTGCGGCGAAAGAGGGGTGATCCGAATTGATCCCTGTATCTAGCACACCAACAACTATGCCTTCACCCTTGTATCTGTTATCGGCGGCACTGCCAGTCCAAAGCCCATCGGCACCAATATGCCTAGGGCCATTGTCGGTATGAAGTTCATACATTTTCTCTACGCTGACATTGCGAATACCAGGAAGCTCGGCAGTACGCGCAGCTTGCTCTTGGGTCATGCGTATTGCCATGCCGTTAAACGCTAGGGTATAGCGGTTCTTTATATCAAGGTTGCCGCCTACCGTTGCTGATATCTGCGACAAGATATTGTCTTGCTTTTGAGTAAGGTATTGGCTGTAGCTCTTCACTGCATTGCTATTGATATCAAGTTTGTTGTAGCCCCTAGGATTGAGCATGGCTGGCACAGCGTTAACCGTCGGCGAGGTCGCTTGAAACTGCTCTGTTCCCCCTCTATAGAGTGACACTGGCTTATCACTTAGCTCAATAATATAGGTTTGTTCGCCAGTGAGCCCCTTTTGATACTTGAAAGGCACCTTACCGTCACGAGTGAGTGCTACCCCGCGGTGAACGTTTTTACCATTGCTGCTTCTGCTTAATGACTGTGTTCCATTTCTGAGCTTGCCATTTTTGAGTTCTTCGTTGTATTTGATGATTGCATCGGTGATTTCAATCGAGCGAATGCCATGACTTGGATCTGAAGTCGGCGCTGATGCACCTGCTCCAGCAGCATAGATAGCCGCTATTGTCATTAGACTTATTTTTTTCAGTTTCATGCATATTCCCGTTTATGTGTAGGCAGTTTTTATTGTTGAGGAACCTTTTTTTACTTAACAATCTTTGAACAGGAAGGCTTGTCTTCGCCAATGCATCTTATGTATGGGCATATGTTGATTATGTATAAAAAGGCATTAGATGTTGCAAGGTTAGGATTTGCGAAATCGAATGTTATTGTTGTTTTTGAGGTTGGTTTAGCTATTGCATCTGCATTGGGTTGGTTTTGTAGAGTTATGCTTTGCGCCTTTGTTGGTTGGCGGGCAAATGTTTCGGGTACTAGTATGTGAAACGTGTATTAAATGGCGTTAAAATGATACAAATTGTTAACATTTTGTAACGGGTGTTTTTAGGAGGGAAAAGTGAAACTTAAAAATTTGTTAGCTGGGTAAGCTATTGTGGAGGTAGGTGTTTATTTGTGACTAAGTAAATTTTCAGCTAAGGGATCTTATCAATTTGGTTCATTTTACAGCGGTTGATGTTCTTTTTAGAACACGATAGCGTATATAACGATGTCTTAGAGTTAGCTTTTGGGCATCATCCATTACATTTATGCATCGGTCATTGGGGGCAGTGAGAGGTATCTTTGCTTAATTTGTGAATTGTTAACACTATTCATTAAAAAAGAGGGCAGGGAAATATGGAACTTAAACATCTTAAGCATTTCATGATGCTGGCAAATCTGAAAAATTTCAGTCAAGCTGCGATGAAATTGAATATCGCTCAACCTTCTTTATCCAGAAGTATTCAGAAGATGGAGGAGTTGTTAGGAATAAAATTGCTTGAGCGAACCGCTAAAACGTTTGAATTGACTCAGTACGGAAAACTGGTCTATAAACATGGTGAAAACATCTTGGGCCATGTGGATTATCTTAAAGATGAAATACATCTTATGCGTGGTATTGAAGCCGGTAAACTCATTATCGGTGCTAGTCCTATTCCTTCTAATAGCTTGATTGGTCCAACTGTTGGGTGTTTTATTCGTGATCACCCGAGAATCAGTGTTGAGCTAAAAGTTGAGAGTTGGAAGAAGCTAAATGAAGCCTTATTAAAAGGCGGTCTTACCTTGTTCATTGCCGAAACTCAGGCGACCTTGCTCGATGAAAGTGATGAACATGAAACGATTCCTCTTCCCAAGTCAGCCGCAATATTTTGCTGCCGTCCTGAGCACCCTTTAATGCGAGAGAACAATGTCTATCTACCTAGCTTAAGAGATTACCCTTTAGCTGTTCCTCAGGCCATGCCCGATAGTGTTTCGCAGAAATTTGAGGACCTGTTTGATGATGATCGACATGATTTTTCAGGCTTGATCCGTTTCGACCAATTTCAGCCTATTAAGGCATCCCTATTAAATTGTGACATGCTAGTTATTACTCCCGAAGTCTCGGTTAAAAAGGAGTTGGCCGAAGGCAGCTTAGTCGCTTTACCCATAAAGAATATGCCAGAAGTGAGTGCAAGTTTTAGTGTTGTCTATTTAAAGAATCGTCGTCTTTCTGCTATGGCAGAGTTGTTTATTAAATTTTTGGTTATTCGCTGTGAAAATGAGTTGTTAAGCGGGGGGATACAAGGCCTTCATAATGAAGACCAAAGACTTGGGGCTAGTAGAGGCGTCCCTTTGCTGCTAGCCCAAGTACCATAAGCTATTACATTCTTTTAGTCAGTTCTATGTCTCCGCTTATGGTATTGATCTTGATATCCGATGTTGGACTGCCCGTTTGGAATTTGAGATATGAAGTGGGTGAATACTTTTCTTTGGTCGGTTTGTCATCGCTATACCGGTTGTAAATCTTGCCTCCAGGACCACCATTGAGGCTAAATCTGGCATTGATGAGCAGAGGTAACTCGAGTTTAATGTCTCCGCTGACACTCTCTAAATTAGCGACAGATTCCAGTGCCGACAAAGACAGCACAATATCACCACTCACACTGCGAACCTGAAGCTTGTCGACTTTCTGTAGCATGACTTTTCCGTCACCGGACACTTGCTCGATCGACACCTTAGTCGCCCGAGAGTTGGCGTTAAGTTTTCCACTGACAGATTTATAACTGACTTCACCAGTACTATTTTGATCTTTAATTGCACCTGACACTGTATCTAGTTTGATATTTCCCTTCAATCCATCGGAGACGATATCGCCGGAAATGGTGTGGATCAGCACCTCATCGGTGAGCTTGACGGCCTTGATATCACCACTGACTGTGTTAATGCTGATATCGCCCACTAGGTTGGATAAGTTATAGCTAGATGAAATTCCCTCGGCGTATAGGCTTAGGTTTTTTGGCACTGTGATAATTAATGATGAGCCACTGTTATTTTTGCCACTAAATTGCCGTGGCATCTTATCTTCCAATGTGACGAAATTACCTTGCTGTTCGACAACAAACCCTTCGCTGAGCTCATCTAAGGTGCCTTGGATACTGATCTCTTGCTTATCCCAACTTCTGATTTTTACTTCGCCTCGCAACACTTTGACATTCAGTCTGAGGTCATCGGTTACTTTAATCTGCTTATCGATACTCTGTGCGGCCAGCGCTAAATTACTCATAAGCAATAAGGGCATGAGTAAGTAGTGAGTGAATCTTGCCTTGATCATATGATCTCTCCTGGTGAATTCAGTGATACAGGGAGCTTCTGTCCCTGCTTTAGTAGTTCAATCTGCCTGTGTTGTGTCCAAAGCCAAAGTTGCCAAAGCTGTTTATCCCTTGGGTTTTGTCTCAGGCTTTGGTAAATCTGCTTCGCCGCCTGCCTTAGCTGTTCGATCCCTGTTTCTACCGGTGAGCTATATGGGCTGTTTTGCCAATTCACGAGTCGATTTACTTGCTCGAGCTGAGCGAACTGTTTTTCATGTTCGAGTTGAATACTGGCTAAGGTGTTTAGCAGGGTGAGATTTGCTTCCGGTGCCGTTAGTGTGGGCGCAGAAAGTCGTGTCCCTATTAATACGGCGAGTATCATGACACCCGCGAAGGCTAAGAGGGGCCATTGCTTGTGCAGCCATTTCTGATCGGTTTCCATCAGGGGGGCATTCAGTCGGCCTTCAATCCTGTCCCAAAGGTCCTCTGGTGGAGAAATCTCTCGAGGCAGGTTAGCAAGCAAACTAGCGAGTTTATTTTCACTTGGGGTCATCACAACATCTCCTGCAGAAGTTTTTTGGCTCGATGAAGCTGGGCCTTACTGGTTCCGTTGGCTATCCCTAACAGGTTTGCAATCTCGTCATGCTTGTAACCTTCGGCTTCGAATAACACAAATACGATTCTGGCTCGCTCCGGCAGTTTTAGCAGTAGCTTATCTAATAATTCATATTCCAGGGGGGCTTGGCCCAGTTCTGTTACATCCGATAAGGGTAAGAATCTGG
Source organism: Shewanella benthica (assembly GCA_023284085.1). GTDB lineage: Bacteria > Pseudomonadota > Gammaproteobacteria > Enterobacterales > Shewanellaceae > Shewanella > Shewanella benthica. The sequence continues at coordinate 11,950 of JAKVHY010000053.1, read as the reverse complement.
CCCAAAAACTCTTATGCTTCTTGATGCTAGTCAATGCCTGATTTACCGTCAGCCTATGTAGCCAAGTGCTAAATTGACTGTCTCCCTTGAATTGGGGCAACTTTTGCCATAAACGTACAAAAGTATCTTGGGTGGCTTCTTCTGCGAGCTCAATTTGACCCGATAGTCTAAAACAGAGTCCATAGACACGTTTATGATGTAATAGATAAATTTGTTTGAATGCCGACTTATCACCTTGCTTGGCTCTTTCAATCAGCTCAACCTCTGAGGGCACTCTCTCTTCGATTAATTGTATCTGTACACTCACTGAATATTCCCTGTGCTATACAATGATGAAAGTTTATTGATACCTAGTTAGACACAGGCAAGTCAGAAAAAGGTTTGAATTGGCGTTAAAAATTTATACAAAGGTATAACACTTAGCGGTTTTAGTGAAGACGGACGCACTCGATTCAACTTGAGAAAAATAGTCATTGAGCAAGATGAATAGCAGCCCGATGGGACTTGAGAAAGATAAAGAGTCAGGGAAGAGGGAAGAGAGCCTTCCCTGCATCAATGACATGATACTTGCTGTATAAGCTAGTGATCCGACTGTAACTGGGAATAGACCAGTTGAGCACCGACCAGATCGGCCAGTGCTGTGCCAACGGTCTTAAATAGTGTGATTTCTTGCTCGTTTTTTCTACCTGACACCTGATTTTTACAGAGTTGTGCGAGCTCACCCACGACAGAATCAATACTATAAACACCTTCAGCGACCGGGATAAGCAGTTCACCGGCTTCCGCAAAAACATTAATTTTTGAATCTACATATACCGATGACTTCAAGATGAGCCCGGTGTCGCACTCGCGCTTATCATGATTATGATTACCCACGAAATCGGTATGAGTGCCAGCTTGCACCCAGTCACCGTTAAATAGTGGCGTGGGTGAGCCTGTTGCACAGCTGATGATATCGGCCGCTTTTACAGACTTTTCGACATCCTCACAGACGGTTACCTTAATATCGGGTCTGGCCAAACTGACGGCTTCGACTATGCTTTGTGCCTTGTTTGGATCTCTGCCCCAGATAGATATTTCACTGATAGGGCGGATACTCGCATGGGCGAGGGCCATAAATGAGGCGAGACGTCCAGTTCCAAAAACCAGCAGTTTACTGGCATCTCTTCTTGCTAAGAAGTCTGCGCCCAAAGCCGAAATGGCGGCTGTGCGCCAGTAGGTAACACTGGTTCCGTCCACTAGTGCCTGGGGAACCCCGGTTTTACGATCGAATATCATGATCTTGGAATACAGGCTTTCCAGTTCACTACTCTTAGCTGGGTTGTCAGGAAAGTAGGTGAAAGCCTTAACTGCTATGGTCTTGTCGTTCCATGAGGGCAGAACCGCGAATGCATCGCTATGGGATGAGCCCTCATCCAGACTGAATACCTGTCGTTGGGGCATGCCTGCAGGTTTGGAGAAGGTCTCTCTAAGCTCTGAAATAAGTGTTGGAAAGTTTAATGTTTGATGAACTGTGTCAGCGTCGATTACCTGCATACTCGCTCCTTTGTGTTTTTTTTTGGATATTGTATATCTAGGTGGGGCTGAGATAAAGAGTCTATTGTAATTTCTATTTGATGTTCCTATTGGCAACTGCTGCACGTCAATGGTTTGTATCGATTTTACCCAAAAGGTTAGTTGATATATCTTCGAGTGTGGATAACTTAGCGAAATCTATCGTGATGCTTTTGTTACTGACTGATTTATATTTACCTTTATATAGATTTACGACTATTTTTAAAAGAGTGATTTTTTAGGGAACTCCAATATGCTCATTCGTCATAAATTGTTACTAAGTGCTGCCGTTTCAATCCTTTCATTGGTGGCTATGTTTGGTTTACAGCGTTATTCCAGTTCAATTCAGGCCGATCTCTCTGTTGCAGCTCAAAGCGTCATCGAGTTAGAAAATGAGGTTCTCAGCTTGAGGAAGGATGAAAAGGATTTTTTTGCTCGCTTAGAGATGGGGTATTTAGAGAAGCATAAGGCGAACTCGAGTGATATGAACGCTGTGATGCATACCCTTAGGCAGCAATTCGTGATGTATGATATTCCTACCGATGGCTTGGATAGCTTCGATAAAAGTATTCAGCACTATAAGCAGTCTTTCGAAACTGTGGTACAGCTGCAGCAGGAGATTGGTCTAACACCTAAAACTGGCTTATATGGTGCTTTACGCCTGGCAGTCCATGATGTTGAAGCCTTAGTACAAAGGTATGATCAACCAAACTTGATGGTGGTGATGTTACAGCTCAGACGTAATGAAAAAGATTTTATGCTGCGTCGTGAAATGAGCTATATCGAGAAGTTTGACGGTAATATTAATAAGTTTCAACAGTTTTTATCAGTATCTTCATTAGACTCTAGTGCCAAAAAACAGATCTCGTCTCTCATGTCCAGTTATCAGAAAGACTTCGCGACCTTAGTCAGTAAAGAGCAATCCTTGGGCTTAACCAAGGATGATGGACAAATGGCGGCGCTGCGTGATGCTATTACAGCAGCCGAAGCCGACTCAAATACCCTGAAAAAGCAGGCTCTAGTGGCTATTCATGACGCCGAAGAATCGGCATTCACGCTAGGTATCACCATATTTATCCTGATTGCCATCATCTTATGTAGTTTTACCTTCTTTATTATTCGCAGCATCATGGATCCGGTTGATAGGATCACCAAGGCTATTTCGAACATAGAGAAGAATAAGGATTTGACGATACGCTGTGATGCTACGGCGGAAGATGAGTTAGGTCAGATTGCTAAACACTTCAATAGTATGGTTGAGAGTTTCCAGTGCTTGATTGAAGAGGTGAATGACTCGGTACAGATCATGAATCATTCTTGCGGCGAACTGTCTACGAATGCGGCGAAGGCATCCGAAGGAGTCAGCCAGCAACTCAATGAGACAGACATGGTGGCAACGGCTATCACAGAGATGGGGGCGACTATCGATGAGATAGCTAAAAATACCGAACTAGCCGCCGATAAGGCCAGTAATACCCATGATAATGCTCAGAAGGGACAATTGGGTGTAGAGCAAACCATCGAGAAAATTCAGTCATTAGCCGAACAGTTAAATAGTTCTGCTCAGGTGGTTTCAGATCTGGAGAAAGACAGTGAGACCATAGGCAGCGTGCTCGATGTTATTAGAGGCATTGCCGATCAGACTAACTTGTTGGCACTTAATGCCGCCATTGAGGCTGCCAGAGCCGGGGAACAAGGACGTGGATTCGCCGTGGTGGCCGATGAAGTGAGAAGTCTGGCGATGAGGACTCAGGAGTCTACAGAGGAGATTGCCAGTATCATTCAAACACTGCAGGCCAGAACCCGCTCAATTGTGCAGTTGATGGAAGCGACTCAGAAGCAAGGTGGAGAGAGTGCCGAACAGGCAGCCTCTGCTGGAACGCTTTTGCAACAGATAAACTTAGATGTCACTAATATCATGGATATGAGTACTCAGATTGCCGCCGCAATTGAGGAACAGAGTATGGTTGCTGCTGAAGTGAATAAAAATGTGGTGATCATCAGGGATATTGCCCAAGATTCGGCGACAGCAGCCGATGAGAATGCCCGAGCTTCTGATGAAGTTAAGTCGCGGGCGGAATCACTGCAACAAGCGGTGAGTCTGTTTAAGATTTAGTGCCTTGAAGCGGTAGCCTAATGTTATCGCTGTACTTGAGTGGGGCTGGTAGGACATTGAGGACTTTTAGCCCAGAAACCTAAGTGTAGAAATCGTAAGTTATAGATACAAAAAAACCTCGCTAAGCGAGGTTTTTTTGTTTTAGTCGCCATGAGCGCCTAAATGAAATATGGTGCCCGAACCCGGAATCGAACCAGGGACACGAGGATTTTCAATCCTCTGCTCTACCGACTGAGCTATTCGGGCAACGGGCGTCATTAGAATGCTTTTGAGGATTTGAGTCAACTACTTTCGCTATTTTATTGGTTTTAATGGATTGTTTGGGTGTATTTTGCGCTATATCACGGCGATGACTGTTTATGGGCTAGAGCTTGGCTAGGCTGTTACCTTTATTGGCTTTATCCTTCTTCCTTGAAATTCCTTTGTGCTAGATACAAGGTGCCAGATACAAAAAACTCCCGACTTACCTTAGTAAGTGGGAGCCTTAATACTCAGATATCTGAATCTTACTGACGCCTTCGAAGCTATTTATCGGTCAGTTTCTTATTGCCTGGGTAATTTGCTTTCATCACTGTTAGCGTGTTCTCTTTTAGCTTGTCTTGCCCGAGCTCACCGTAAGCATCGGCCATGATCTCTAATGCGTGTTCTGTTGATGGGGTGCCAGGATAGGTTTCCATCACAGACTGGGCTCTGATAGCCGCAGCACTCCAGGCGTTCATTTTCATGTAATACTCGGCAACATTAATTGAGTATTTAGCCAGTCTATTTTTAAGAAATTGCATGCGTTGTACTGCATCGTAAGCATATTTACTGTTTGGGTAAGATTTGATCAGGCGATCGAAATCTTTAAATGCATCTTGAGCAACTTTTGGGTCTCGATCGGTTCTATCTATATCGAGCATATCGTGGAACATATAGCTATCGGACTGCATATTAACCAGTCCACGCATATAATAGACATAGTCTATATCTTTATGTGTGGGGTTGAGTCTGATAAAACGATCTATATTTGCGATTCCCGAAGCGGGGTCATCTAGTTTATAATAGGCGTAAATGAGATCTAATTGCACTTGGGTCTTATGCGGCCCAAATGGGTAGCGAGAGTCTAATGCTTCAAGAGAACGGACTGCTTTACTGAAATTACCAAGCTCCATAGAGGTTCTAGCTTGGGAGTACAGTACATCAGGTGATCTCTTGTTGGCCTTAAGTTCTTCATCCGGGCTACTACTACAAGCCGTAATGGCTAGTGAAAATAGGGCTAATACAGCACCTTTAGCGAATTTATGCATACTTAATTTCGATTCTTTTAAAGTTGTAGTTAAGATTTTTTCCATTTCGTTATAAAATAGAAACAATTCGATTGTAACAGATCGCTCACATTTTTTGGACCCCGAAAAGCGGGTACGGTTCCTATGACACAAGAGATTAATCTAAAAAGCGAGATAACAGCAACACAAACCGGTCAAAGATTAGATCAAACTTTGGCTGACTTGTTCCCTGATTACTCACGTACGCGCATCAAAGAGTGGATCTTAGATGGTTCAGTGACTATTGATGGCAATGTTTCAAATAAACCGAGAGAGAAAGTGCTCGAAGGCCAGTTAATTGAAGTTGGCGCGACCTTAGTTGAAGAAACGACAGCTAAAGCCCAAAAAATCGATTTAAATATTGTTTATGAAGATGATCATATCTTAGTCATCAACAAGCAGGCTGGCCTTGTGGTTCACCCCGGTGCTGGCAACAGTGATGGCACGCTTCTGAATGCGCTACTTTATCATTGTCCAGGTATCGAGCTAGTCCCTCGTGCCGGCATTGTGCATCGTTTGGATAAGGATACAACTGGGCTCATGGTTGTAGCTAAGACAGTCGAGGCACAGACACACCTTGTCACAGCGTTGCAGGCTCGCGAGATCACTCGAGAATATGAAGCTATAGTGATGGGATCACTTATTTCTGGTGGCACAGTCGATGAACCTATCGATCGTCATCCGACTAAACGTACCCATATGGCTGTGGTGCTTTCGGGCAAGCCTGCGATGACTCACTTTCGTGTCGCAGAGAAGTTCAGAGCCCATACGCGTTTAAGATTGCGTTTGGAATCTGGAAGGACTCACCAGATCCGTGTGCATATGGCTCATCTTGGCCATACCTTGGTGGGTGACCCTGTTTACGGTGGACGTCCAAGGCCACCTAAAGCTGTGACCCCTGAGTTTTTCGAAATTTTTATGGGCTTTAAGCGTCAGGCGCTACATGCGATCAGGCTCGAACTCGCTCATCCATATACCTGTGAAATCATGAGCTGGCAGGCTCCGGTTCCTGAGGATATGGTGATCTTAACCAAAGCGTTAAGAAAAGATACTGAAGACAATCCGTCTTCAATCTTATAAGTAGACGGGCTTTGTAGGTGACCACAAGTTGGCATATTCCACAAGGCGTCAATATTGCTTTCTCATCCCGCCATGGTGGGGTGAGTAAAGCTCCCTATAGAAGTCTGAATTTAGGACTACACGTGGGTGACGCACTGGAAGATGTGCTGGCAAATCGAGCGCTCATCAGTGAACGCTTGATATTACCTTCTCCCCCAGCTTGGCTGGACCAAGTTCATAGCACTAAAGTTGTCGAGGCCGATAACCAGAGGCGAGTCTGTGCAGACGCCAGCTACACTAGGCATAGACAACAAGTCTGTGTCGTAATGACTGCTGATTGCCTTCCTGTGCTTATTTGTGATCGACAAGGCAAGCAAGTTGCCGCGATTCATGCTGGTTGGCGTGGGCTGTGTGACGGGATCATCGAGGCCGCGTTGAAGACGTTTGCCGTAGGGCATTCAGATCTTATTGCTTATTTGGGGCCCGCTATTGGCCCGGAGGCATTTGAGGTCGGAGAGGAAGTGAGACAGGCGTTTATGTTATTACACCCTGAAACTTCTGCCTTTTTTAATTCAACTGAGTCCGATGGAAAGTATTTAGCCGATCTTCAGGGGCTGGCAAAATATCGACTCCAGTTGGCTGGGGTGAGTCAGGTATACCTGAGTCATGCTTGTACTTATAAAAATGAAGCCGATTACTTCTCCTATCGCCGAGATGGTATCACTGGGCGCATGGCGTCATTCATCTGGCTGACTTAAGCTGGTTAATTAACGATAGGGTGCCCAGTCTTAGAGTTTAAACCTTGAAAAAACTAAAAAAACCCCATCTTTTATCTATAAAGTAAATCTTAGTCGTTAGTTATTATTTTGGAGGCTGTATGCGACTCGATCGTATGACCAATAAATTCCAAACAGCAATTTCCAATGCTCAATCATTGGCATTGGGACGCGATCATCAGTTTATAGAACCAATTCATCTGATGATGGCCCTTCTTAATCAAGATAATGGTTCAATTCATCCCTTGCTTACTCAGGCCGGTATTCAGATTAGCTCACTGCGTTCTATGATAAGCCAAGAGTTAGAGCGTTTGCCTCAGGTTGAGGGAACTGGCGGTGATATTCAGTTATCACAGGCACTAATACGTCTGCTCAATTTTTGCGACAAACTCTCCCAGAAGCGTAAAGATAAGTTTATCTCCAGTGAGTTATTTATTCTGGCAGCGTTGGAAGGTCATGACCCTCTCGCCCAGAGTCTGAAGAAGGCAGGTGCCACTAAAGACTTGATGGAGCAGACCATTATACAGATCAGAGCGGGGAAAGCCGTCGACGATCCGAATGCCGAAGATCAACGTCAAGCGCTTAAGAAGTTTACTATCGATCTGACTGAGCGTGCCGAGCAAGGCAAACTTGACCCTGTGATCGGTCGAGATGATGAGATCCGTCGTACGATTCAGGTATTGCAGCGTCGCAGTAAAAATAACCCAGTCTTGATAGGTGAACCTGGCGTGGGAAAAACCGCGATTGTCGAGGGACTGGCGCAAAGAATCGTTAACGGCGAAGTGCCTGAGGGTATCAAAAATAAGCGCGTGCTCTCATTAGATATGGGGTCATTAGTGGCCGGGGCTAAGTATCGTGGCGAATTCGAAGAACGTCTAAAAGCCGTTCTCAATGAACTCTCTCAAGAAGAGGGTCAAGTCATCCTCTTCATCGATGAATTGCATACCATGGTCGGTGCCGGTAAAGGTGATGGCGCCATGGATGCGGGAAATATGCTCAAACCTGCCCTAGCAAGGGGAGAACTCCATTGTGTCGGGGCGACGACTCTAGATGAGTACCGCAAATACATAGAAAAAGATGGCGCTTTAGAGCGACGTTTTCAGAAGGTGTTGGTTGAAGAGCCTAGTGTAGAAGACACGATAGCCATCTTACGTGGACTCAAGGAACGCTACGAGTTACATCACCATGTTGAGATCACCGATCCAGCAATTGTCGCCGCAGCAAGCATGTCCAATCGATATGTCTCAGATCGTAAGTTACCTGATAAAGCCATCGATCTTATCGATGAAGCCGCATCGAGCATTAGGATTCAGATCGACTCTAAACCAGAAGTGCTGGATAAGTTAGAGCGCAGAAGCATTCAGCTTAAGATTGAGGAGCAAGCACTCGCGAAAGAAACTGATGAGGCGAGTATTCGCCGTTTATATTCACTGCGAAAAGAGTTGAAAGATGTCGATGCTAAAGCGGCAGAGCTTAACGAAATATGGCATACAGAGAAAGCAGCACTGGCAGGTACTCAACATATAAAGGCAGATTTAGAGCAGGCGAGGCTGAATCTCGATGTAGCACGACGTGCCAGTGATTTGACCCGTATGTCTGAGTTGCAATATGGCCGCATTCCGGCGCTAGAAAAGCAACTGGATCTAGCGGCGCAAGCTGAGATGCAAGACATGACCTTATTGAGGCACAAGGTAACCGATGTTGAGATTGCTGAGGTGCTATCGAGGGCAACGGGGATCCCAGTCGCTAAGATGTTGGAAGGGGAGAAAGAGAAACTGCTGCAAATGGAAAAGGCCCTACACGAAAGGGTGATAGGCCAGAATGAAGCGGTAGATGCGGTGTCAAACGCAATACGACGTAGCAGAGCTGGCCTTGCCGATCCCGAACGCCCTATTGGATCATTTCTGTTTTTGGGACCAACGGGTGTAGGTAAGACCGAGCTGTGTAAGTCACTAGCTAAGTTTTTATTCGATACTGAAGCGGCGATGGTGCGTATCGATATGTCGGAGTTTATGGAGAAACACTCGGTTGCACGTTTACTCGGTGCTCCTCCTGGTTATGTGGGTTATGAAGAGGGCGGTTATCTCACGGAAGCGATAAGAAGAAAGCCATATTCAGTTATCCTCCTCGACGAAGTTGAAAAAGCCCATCCAGATGTGTTTAACATTCTGTTGCAGGTACTAGACGATGGCAGGTTGACCGATGGTCAAGGCCGTACTGTCGACTTTAGAAATACGGTTATCATCATGACGTCAAATCTAGGCTCTGACATCATTCAAGACAGATGTGGCTCTCTGTCATATAGTGAGATGAAGGCCGAGGTGATGAATGTTGTGGTTCATAGTTTTAGACCCGAATTTTTAAATAGAATCGATGAGACAGTGGTCTTTCATCCTTTAGATGAGAAGCACATTGAATATATAGCCCATATTCAAATTAAATTGTTACAGCAGAGGCTTGCTGAAAAAGATTATGAGCTCATAATTAGTAAAGATGCGTTAGCCTTTATTGCTAAGGCTGGGTTCGACCCTGCCTATGGAGCAAGGCCATTGAAAAGGGCATTGCAGCAGGAAGTAGAGAATCCACTGGCCCAACGCATCTTAAGCGGTAGCTTAGTGCCGGGTAAACCCATTAAACTTGAGTGTTCGGGAGGAGAGTTGGTCTTCCTGCAATAATGGGTCATATAGGGACTCAGGCTGGTTTGTATATTTGTCAGCCTGATTCTCTAGTGCTTTTGTTTTTGGCTCAACTAGTATAGATTAGCTTTATCCAATATAGTCAGTTGTTTAGATATAACTATATGGAATTGACTTAGATATAGGTCAGCAAAACTGACCTGGAATGGTTTTTCCATATGTTTGCCGCTTCTAGCCTAACAAGGAGTATGAATCATGAAATCAAAATTAGCACTCATCGGATTGGTGTCATTATCGGTAATAGGTTGTAGTTCGACGACTCCAGAGCCTAAACCAACTCAAGGCATTGAAGCATATATTGGTGTAGGCAATGTCGCTTATGATAGCCAATATCATTTTGGTTATGATCAAGGCTGTAAGAGTGCAATAACAGTTAAAGTCGATGGTGGATCACTAGCTGCATTGAAAGATATGACATTAGATGGTTTAGACTCATTTGATAAAGGCTGGAATGCCGGTACTCAGGCCTGCCAAGATGGGATGAGCCGCTCCATGTATACGGTCACAAAACCTTAAAGACAATATTCTACATCTCTCCATAAAAAATAGACTCAATCGAGTCTATTTTTTATGGAGCTAATTCCCCGTCTTTCTAGCTAAATACTCGCAAGATTACTTTATATATAGTGCTAATTAGCATGCAGATAGTTATTTACAGAATAGCTTGATTCTCTGTTTCTGCATCTTGATCTTTTCTTGACGCTGCTCCTCTGTAACAGCTACAACTTCACCTGTTTGTTGATCCTTACTGTTTAGCTTGGTGTGGGTCATCAGAATATCAAGATTGTATTTCGCGTTGTTACAGATTTCTTTAGCTTGTTCTTTATCATGTTCATTAATAGCTGCTGCATCTTGTTGGGCTTGGCTTAACTCTTTTTCTTTTTTACGAGCCGTTGGAGCAACAGTTCCTATGGCTTTTGGCTCAATATCCTCACTATTTAGTTTTGTGGATTTAGACTGATCGTTGGCATTTTCTGGGATCTGCTGGCTGTAGTGAGTCACTCCATTTTCATCTACCCACTTATATATTACGGTGGCCGAAACAGATGTCATAAATAGTAAAGGTAGAACGAGAGCTAAAAATCTTGGGTGCATAATGACTTCCAATCAAAACTAAGATGAACTTGTTCACAGCGTATCATGAGCTTAAGTGAATAACTGATAAAGGAAAAGTGTAGAATAGTCAAAGTATGGTATATTTTTCATACAAGATACTTATCTTTGAATGATATGCAAAATTTTGATAAAGATTCGGTAAAGCGTAAAGGTATCTACCTATTACCAAACCTGTTTACGACAGCAGGGCTGTTTTCTGGCTTTTATGCGGTTATCGCATCTATGAATGGCTTATATGAGTCTGCTGCAATAGCTGTGTTTGTTGCCATGTTATTTGATGGGCTCGATGGTCGCGTAGCAAGAATGACCAATACCCAGAGTCAATTCGGAGCCGAATACGATAGCTTGGCTGACATGGTGTCATTCGGTGTAGCTCCTGCTTTAATCGCCTATAATTGGGGGTTGGCTGAACTTGGAAAGTTAGGTTGGCTTGCATCCTTTATCTATTGTGCTGGTGCAGCACTGCGTTTAGCTCGCTTTAACACACAAGTCGGGGTTGCCGATAAACGTTATTTTCAAGGATTAGCTAGCCCCGCAGCAGCAGCTGTGATCGCTGCAAGCATTTGGCTGGGAAGTCAAAATGCAATCGATGGTCATAATGTTAGTTGGCTTGTGGCTCTGATTACCATCATGTTGGGCTTACTCATGGTGAGTAACTTCAGATATTTATCCTTTAAAGATATCGACTGGCGCAGTCGAGTTAACTTCCTTGTCATCTTATCCCTCGTCGGTATATTTGTTTTTGTGTCCTTAGAGCCTGCACTAATACTCTGTTTCATTTTTTACCTTTATGCGCTATCGGGTCCTGTGATGACGATCTATGGCATACGAAAATTGAAAATATCGCCCAATGCCAGTATACATAAAGAAGACCCTGCCGTTGAAAGGGACAGTCAAAACATCAAGCAGGTTAAGGATGATAGAACAAAGGACTAAAACCTGATTTTTTAATCATATGAAATACAGCAAGTATAGATTGTGACTAATTCAAAGCCTCCAATAACAGTACTGAGGGGAATACTTATAAAAACATGCCATGAAAGCTAAAAGTTCATGCAGACTCTTAAAAGTGTGCCAGACTTAGTCTCCCAGTTAGGAGCTTTAGAGTAAAAAACTCCCTTCTGATAGGAATTATGTGGGTTTTATGGACTCTTTGATTGATAAGTGCTCGCTTGTTTGTTTTTTTAAAATAAGCCCTTGTGCTCACATCGAAACTCCCTATAATGCGCATCCACTGACACGGCAAACCAGTCCTACTAAACATTAAGTTAAGTAAGACACAGTCGAGTCAGGGCAACGAGTTAGCTTAGTTTTTAAGTTGTGTTA
>JAKVHY010000052.1 GCA_023284085.1 Shewanella benthica | reverse complement strand
TATGGTCACTCAGCTTCTCTTCTAAAAGAGATTCGTCGAGTTAAATTTTTGATTGCTCATCCTTTACTAGAAAGAGTGAAGCAATTTCGAATAACTCAACACCTGTGAGTGCCCACACAGATTACTTGATAAATTGTTAAAGAGCGTTGCATCATCTTTCATATGCCGCCGTGACGCTAGGTCGTTGGCTTGAGGAGGCGTATTCTACACTCCCCGTTGTTGGCGTCAAGGGCTTTTTTTAAAAAGAATTTCAATCATTAAAAATGATTAAACCTTTAGCTCACTCGTTGCCCTGACTGGTTTCAGCTTTCGTTAAGAAGACTGGTTTGCCGTGTCAGTGGTTGCGCATTATAGGGAGATTCTACCAGCGCGCAAGCCCTTTTTCTTCGTTATCGAATCATCCGCTGAAGTTTTAAACACCCCGCTAATTTAAGCCTGTTTTTCACCCTGCACACGTCGTTTTATTAACCTTTTATTAAAATTACTTCACCATTAAGTTCATTTTTTCGGCAACGGGCTAGTGTAATGCTAAATAATTCATTACCATATACCTGCTATTAACAGTTATTTATCAATTCTTCAGAGATCATATTTATGCAAAAGCCATTTCTTATTGTTTTGATTATCGCCATCCTTGGCGCAGTAGCGATTCATTTTGTCGCTCCCGAGCTAAACGCTGCAGTCGCTTTCTTTACTGGTGCCATTATTGCGAGCGTTATCTTTTCCCTAAAAGGCCAATCAACAGAAGCCGGTGATAATGCCGCAAGTGTTGAACAATACACAGGTCCAACAATGACTCTTTATGTAGGTAATCTTCCTTACCGTGTTCATGAAGGCGAAGTAAAAGAGTTATTTGGTAAGTACGGCCCTGTAAACTCAGTCAGATTGGTACGTGATCGCAAGACTGGACGTCGTAAAGGCTTCGGTTTCATCGAGATGTCGGAAGCTGGCGCGCAGAAAGCCATGTCCAAGTTAAACGAGTTTGACTTCCAGGAACGTACCTTAAAAGTCAGAGAGGCTAAATCTCAAGATTCAGATAAGAGCGAACGTAACGAAAACGCCTAAAGCTTAGGCGGCAGGATATTAGCCAGTTTGTATTCTAAATTCTATTCTGAGTGACTCACTCTAGAGGTTTTAGATAAACCAAACTTGGCTAATGTCTTTTTCAGACCTTGCCCTATTCCTTCAGAGGTATAATAGGCTAGCCCGGTTTCATAAAGCGTATTTTTACTTTCTTGTTGCAACCTTTCCCTGATCACATCTCTGCACTCATTATCTTGCTTACCCTGTACTCCCCGTAACAGTTCCTGCTGAGTCTTAAGTTTCAAGGTTAATACGCGTGCCGCAACCGCCTTACCAGAATCTAGCAGTAATACCCTATCCCCTAGGTATTCTTGCATCTCCTGTTTAAGTATAGGGAAGTGGGTACAACCCAAAACTAAAGTATCCAGCTCACTTTCAAGGATCGGACTTAGAATTTGTGCCAACTCTTGCTGAGTCACTGGATTACCAGAGGCCTTCTGTTCCGCTAGCATTACCAGTTCCGATGAGGCATACAATTCGACCGAGCACCCACCGGCAAATTGATCGATTAACTCATGAGTATAAGCACGCTTTATCGTACCAGGAGTTGCAAGCAGGCCTATGTGTTTGTTTCGAGATAAGAGAGCAGCAGGCTTGATTGCCGGAACCACGCCAACAACGGGAATATTGAGTACAGCCCTCAGTGATGGCAATATGAGCGTGCTGGCAGTGTTGCAGGCTATGACCACCATGGATACTGACTGTTTTTGGACGAAAGCCGTAATGAGCGCGACGCAGCCTGAAATCAGTTCCTGTTCACCTAACTCACCGTAAGGTAAGCGAGCATTGTCGAACAAGTATATATAGCTCTCATTAGGCAGTGCTTGTCTAATTTCATCAAGAATAGTTAAACCACCAATTCCTGAATCAAAAACGAGTATAGGTTTAGACAAGACACTTCTCCATTAACTTACGTGACCTTACTGGCAATAGCCCTTACATTCTATATTGCTACTACAAGATGCTTTTAGAGGGGGAAAATGCAATTTTTACACAAGATTCTATAAATCGAAAGCCAGAAACTGGACATATCACTCATCTAGTATAATAATTCCGCCCCAAATTAGACCAAGGTGATCAATAAATGAATTTAGCAGCAATGGATCCTAAGACCTATGATGCGCAACTCGAAAAAAAACGCATCAAGCTGGAACAGATATTCACAGACTTTGATACGCCAAGGTTAGAAGTCTTTGGCTCTGAAACAGCCCATTATCGTATGCGCTGTGAATTCCGCATCTGGCATGACGGTGACGACATGTATTACTACATGTTCGATAAAGCGCTAGACAGTAAGGTTCGTTGTGACCAATTTCTTCCAGCGAGCAGCTTGATTAACGAGATGATGCCCGCGTTAATCGAAGAGTTGAAACCTAACACCATACTAAGACATAGATTATTTCAAATCGACTTTCTCTCTACTCTCAGTGGCGAGATCTTAGTTTCCTTACTTTACCATAAGCAATTAGATCAGCAGTGGGAAGCAGAGGCTAAGGTCCTTAAAGAGAAACTAGCATCTAGATTCAAGGTGAACTTGATCGGTAGAGCCCGAAAACAGAAACTCATTTTCGATAAAGATTTCGTGGTTGAAAGCCTAAACGTGAACGGTGCACAGCTTCACTATCATCAAATTGAAAATAGCTTCACTCAGCCTAATGGCAAGGTCTCGGTAAAAATGCTCGAATGGGCAATAGATGTCACTAAAAACAGCACGGGTGATCTGTTAGAGCTATATTGTGGTAATGGCAATTTTTCTATCGCTTTAGCGCAAAACTTCGATCGGGTTCTCGCCACTGAGCTGGCGAAACCTTCGGTTCAGTCGGCGCAATACAATATCGAAATCAACAATATCGATAACTTGCAGATCATACGTATGTCTGCAGAAGACTTCACCGATGCAATGGCTAAGAAGAGAAGCTTTAGACGCTTGGAAGGGATAGATCTAGACAGTTATAATTGTAATACCATCTTTGTTGACCCACCACGAGCAGGATTAGATTCAAATACCGTCAAGCTAGTTCAAGGTTATGAGCGCATCGTATACATATCTTGCAATCCTAACACCTTGACTGAAAACTTAGCCGAGCTGACCAAAACACACAATATTACTCGCTTCGCTCTATTCGATCAGTTCCCATATACAGACCATATGGAATCAGGTGTCTTCTTAGAGAAGAAGTAAACTAAGAAAATTTCGGTTAACGTAAAGGGCCTGAACAGGCCCTTTATTTTTAAGCTAGTTCACAGCTATCTTCTATCCAACTTCTGCTGTAAAGCTTCCGAGCCCTTGGCCACCATGCGTAACTGAATAACTAATCTATCGGCAAGTACTTTTCTATCGACTCGCTTCATATCCAATGCAGCCGCTCCGGCATTAAAGACTAACGTCACTAAGGCTTCGGCTTGAGCTCTGGCAAGCTCTGGACTTCGATTTGCCGTGGCCTCGGTATAATGAGTCAACTCAGAGATAAAATGCTCTATCTCACGAGCTACCGCCGCTCTAAAGGGAGCCGATGTGCCGGAACGCTCATGCAATAAAATTCTAAACACATTCGGATTAGACTCTAGCACTTCCATAAAGGTATCGACTGAGATACGAATAACACTACCGCCAGCTTCGGCTCGCTGCCGTCCCTTACGCATCATCTGCCTGAGTGTTAAGCCACCTTCATCGACCATGGTCAAGCCTAGCTCATTCATATCTTTAAAATGTCGATAGAAAGAGGTTGGCGCTATTTTTGCCTCGCGAGCGACTTCCCGCAAACTTAGACTCGAAAAACTACGCTCAGCATTGAGTTGATTAAATGCGGCATCGACTAACGCCCTGCGCGTCTTCTCTTTCTGCTGTGCTCTTACACCCGTCATGGTGGATCCGAAACTTAAGTATTATCCCGTGATAATACATTTTTTGACACTAAAACACAGCCCCTAACGAGTGTTTCCGACTTGACCAAAACCGTTTTGCAGGCTAAATTAGCGTACAGATGTACGCTCAAAGTTGAACTGGATAAGAATAATGAACAAACCCCCGCTAATTTGGACTAATGTAGCCTTCTTTTTAATCACCTTCCTTGGGGCCGCCATACTCGTTCCCTGGTATGGCATGACACAGGGCTATGGCTTAACTGAATGGTTTGCTTTCATCGGTTTCGCTTTTGCCAGTGGCTTGTCGATCACCGCAGGTTATCACCGTCTTTGGTCACACAGGACCTATAAAGCTAAGGCTCCGGTACGCTTCCTGTTTGCACTGGGCGGTGCTCTGGCACTACAAAACAGCGCGCTTCACTGGTCTTCGGATCACCGAGTGCATCATAAGCATGTCGATAATAACGATAAAGATCCTTACTCGGCTAAGATGGGATTCTGGTACAGCCACATAGGTTGGATGCTTAGAGAATATCAGTCTCAACGTTATCACGATTATAAGAATGTTCGAGATCTTCAGAATGACAAGATAGTGATGTGGCAACACAAATACTATCTAGCTTTGGTTATTTTGATGAACATAGGTTTACCGGCGTTCTTGGGCTGGCTCAATGGCGATATACTGGCAATGCTGCTTATGGCAGGTCTGTTAAGACTGGTTGTTGTGCAACACTGTACCTTCTTTATCAACTCACTGGCCCATGTGTGGGGAAGTCAGCCATATACGGATAAGAACACAGCACGAGATAATGGCTTTATTGCTCTGCTTACCTATGGTGAAGGCTATCATAACTTCCATCACATCTTCGAAAACGATTATCGTAACGGCATACATTGGTGGCATTACGATCCAACAAAGTGGCTAATCAACTCCTTAAATTGGTGTGGTCTAGCTAAAGATCTACGGGTCACTCCTCAGGAGAGAATAGAGAGTGCCAAACTCAAGATGCAACTGCAGCGAACCCAAGATCGCGTATCTGCTCTCAGTAACTGTGATGAAGTGTTAGACAAGCTGCAGGCAGAATACGAGATATTAAAATCTCACCTAGCTGATTATTATCAAGCTAAAAAGGAGCTGCTCGAAGCCAAGCGCAAACAGTTAGCCAGCAAGCAATTAGTGCAGCAAGTCGATGAGATGAAACAGCGTTTCATTCTACAACATAAGAACTGGAAGCTACTCACAGCGACTTACGCTTAGTTCCGTTATAAACGGCTCGGCATTAAGATTACCGAGCCGCTTTTTACCTGAGTGCTATCCGTCAGCTTGCTTATCAATTTCTCCTATTCATCCAAGTAGCCCTCACAGCCTTAATTCTAGAGCACTGCTAATTGAAGTAGCCTACCGATAGGTCTATCATGAGCGCCTAATTACCTTCTAAAGGGACTTTTGAGTTCATGTCAGAATCTACAATCAAACTTACCGAGTACAGCCATGGCGCAGGATGCGGATGTAAAATCTCACCAAAAGTCCTAGGTACTATATTAGCCTCTCAGCTTCCGGTGTTCGAAGACCCCAAGTTGTTAGTGGGTAACCAGACCCGTGATGATGCAGCCGTTTATAAACTCAACGAAGAAACCGGCATCATCAGCACCACAGATTTCTTCATGCCCATTGTCGATGATCCCTTCACCTTCGGCCGAATCGCCGCAACTAATGCTATCAGCGATATCTATGCCATGGGCGGCACACCTATGATGGCCATCGCAATTTTAGGTTGGCCAGTGAATACCTTACCGGCAGAAGTGGCTCAGCAAGTTGTCGATGGCGGGCGCCAAGCCTGTGCAGACGCCGGCATCATGTTGGCCGGTGGTCACAGTATCGACTCTCCGGAGCCCATATTTGGGCTCGCAGTAACCGGGCAGATCCCGCTAGCCGAACTTAAGCAAAACGATACGGCGCAAGCCGGCGACAAGCTTTATCTGACTAAGCCCTTAGGCATAGGCATCTTAACTACGGCCCAGAAGCAGAAGAAAATTGCGCCTGAAGATATCAACATTGCCGTCGATGCCATGTGCGAACTGAATTTATTAGGCCCGGCAATCGCAAAAATCTCCGGGGTTAACGCCATGACAGATGTCACAGGATTTGGACTTGCCGGGCATCTGATCGAGATGTGTCTGGGAGCAAAACTCAATGCACAAATCCAAGTTTCGGCCTTACCACTATTAACTAAGGCGAAAACCTATCTTGATATGGGTTGTATACCGGGTGGCACACACAGAAACTACGAGAGCTACAGCGAACATCTGCCAACACTCACAGATGAGCAGAAAGGCATTATCTGTGATCCTCAGACCAGCGGCGGTTTACTCATCTCGGTAGCGGCTGATGCCGAGCAAGAGCTGATTAGCTTGCTAGCCAAGAATAATGTGCCGACTAAATGTATTGGTACTATGACCAATGCGTCACAAGCTCAGCTCGTGGAACTCATCTAATGAGCAAACATCTAGTCCCTAAGAGCGCTTACAGAGAGATCATGTTATCGGGTCATCCTATGATGGATGTCAGGGCACCGCTCGAATTTAACAAGGGCGCGTTCCTAAGCAGTACTAACCTGCCGTTAATGCAAGATAGCGAACGACAGAAGGTAGGTACTTGCTACAAGAAAAATGGTCAGGAAGCGGCCATCAAACTCGGGCACTCCCTGATTAAAGGTAAAATAAAGCAGCAGAGACTAGATGCCTGGCTGGATTATTTTGAGAAAAATCCACATGCATACCTGTATTGCTTTCGAGGTGGCCTAAGATCCCAACTTACTCAACAATGGCTTAAAGAGGCAGGCTTGGAGATCCCCTATGTAGAGGGTGGTTATAAGGCCATGCGCCAGTATCTTATCGATGTCATCGATGAAGCCCCTCAGCAGCAACCGGTATTGATTCTCAGTGGTATCACTGGCAGCGGTAAGACTGACTTCTTAGTCAAGCGTTCCGAGTCCGTCGATCTAGAAGGCATAGCCCATCACAGGGGATCGAGTTTCGGGCGTTACCATGAGCCACAACCGACCCAGATCAATTTTGAAAATCGTTTGGCAGTGGAACTATTAAGACATCAGCAAAGAGAAGAGCGCTGTTTAGTCTTAGAGGATGAAAGCTTTCTCATCGGTCGTTCTGCGATACCCAAAACATTTTACAGCGCCATGCAAACCGCGCAGATGTTAGTGTTAGAGGAATCCAATGAAAATAGACATGCCAGATTATTGGATGAATACGTCCATAAGATGCATTCAGGCTACATAGAGCGCCTAGGTGAAGAGGCTGGCTGGGTCGCGTTCTCAGAGTACTTGAGCCTAAGTATCACAGGTATTAAGAAGCGACTCGGTGGCCAGTTACATGATGAGTTTCAGTCCATCATTACCAACGCACTGAAAATTCAACAACAAACGAGCAGTACAGAGGCTCACCTCGAGTGGATATCTATGCTACTCGACAAATATTACGACCCTATGTATCAGTATCAACTGGACAAAAAACAAGATCGAGTGTTATTTAAGGGCTCGCATCAGGCAATGCATGAATGGTTAGACGAGTATTCGGCTCGCACATCAGCTTAATGCTCAAGCCTAGTTGTCACATACCTCTAGTCGTTTTCTAGAGGTATGTTTACTCTTTGGCTTAACACCACGCCGATTCTTCTACTCGATGCCATCTTATCTACACTTTTCTCTCCCCTGGGATGCAAAGGCTTCAATGAGATGCTCAGCCTAGGTACTGACCCAAGCAATTCCACGAGTTTATCGCTAACATCCAGATGATCATTTATGCACAGATAAACCAGCTCGTCATTAGCTAATGCCTTAGCTAGGTGCTCGATATACTCTTGACTGCCCTCATCGGCTTTTCCATGTTTGCTTAATCCCGACTCAAACACATTTCCGGATGTTCTTAGCAGCTTGTCCAGAAATCCTGTGCCTAGAGGCTGTCTCAATATAAAACATATTGGTCGTATAGAAAGGCTCTGTATCAGAAACAGATCTTTCGCTGAACTTGATGACCCAGTTAATACCGCTCCTCCACGTTTAGGTAAAGTATCACCTTGAGCCACAGAGAGTGGGTGTATGAACCTAGCCAAGAGATAAGTTACCAGCCTCAATCTCAGCTCAGCTAGCCTGATAAACAGCAGGGCTCCAACCACTAAATTTGCGAGGGCAAGCACCAAGAACAAGTGCAATATACTCCCACCCAGAGGGCCCAAGAAGATGATGGCGAAGATCGCTGACATCACCATAAACAGTGCATTCATTATGTTATTTGCCGCAATGGCCTGAGCACACTCCCCCTCCTTGGTCCTCGCCTGAATAAATGCATACAAGGGCACGATAAATAGACCACCACTGGCCCCAACCATGAATAGGTCAAACATGAGCCGGTAATGTTGAGACTCGCCAATGAAGCTGCTGGCAGTATAAACATCGGCAGGAGTTAAGTCTGGTACAGCCCAATAGAGGTCGATACCGAAAATGGTCAAACCTAGCAAACCGAAGGGCAAAAGGCCTAGCTCGACTTGCTTAAATGACATGCGATCACATAAAAATGATCCCGCCGCTATACCGACAGAAAACAAGGCTAACAACAAGGAGACCACTGTGGCTCCTGCATGCAAGTGTAACTTAGCAAAATTGGGAAACTGAGTAAGATACGTAGCACCAAGAAACCAAAACCAACTAATGGCAAGGACGGCCATCCATATCGAAGGCGTTCGCCTGACTTTCTTAAGGCTGGCTATCGAACCGGAAAAGGGAGTGAACCTTAATTTTTTAGGTTTAAAGCTTAGGGGGATCGATGGGATAAAGCGACTCGAGATATAGCCAACAGATGCTAAAAAAACGACGGTTATCGCGGCTAACGTGTTGGTATAATCACTGGCAACGATCAGACCAGCGACTATGGTGCCAGTCAAAATTGAGATGAAGGTACCCATCTCTACCCAAGCATTGCCCCTAACCAACTCATTATCCTTCAACACCATAGGCAGAAGTGAATATTTTACCGGACCAAAGAAAGCCGATTGTGTCCCCATCAGAAAGAGCAATACCAGCATGATCAAGTAGCTTTGGCTAACGATTGCCGCCGCACCACAGCACATGATAATCACCTCTAACAACTTGAGGCGTCGAATTAATATCGCTTTATCGATATTGTCGGCGATCAGACCTGCGTGAGCAGAAAAAAGAAAGAAGGGAAGAATAAACAAACCGGCGGCGAGATTAACAAATAGATTTACATCGATAGGCAGACTAGCAAGTTGAGAATAGGTGACCAAGAGTAACAAGATATTTTTATAGACATTGTCGTTCAACGCCCCGAGACACTGAGTAATAAAATAGGGCAGGAAACGTCGAGTCAAAATCATCATAATCCTCTAATCTATCATCCTGAGCAGATAACGAACCACAAATAAAGAAAAGGCCATCATTGATTGATGGCCTGTTTAACTATATTAGTTTAGCTCTCAGCAGTTAGCAGAACGTCCCAGGCTAAGTGGGGAGAACCAACCACAATAAAGTTGGGGTTTTCTAAAGATTCTCGCTCATTATAACTCAAGGGCTGAAGCTCAATATCCATGATCTGCCCGCCAGCCTCTTCAACAATGATCTGAGCGGCTCCGGTGTCCCACTCACCCGTTGGTCCTATACGAACATAACAATCGGCTTTTCCTTCTGCCACCAGACAGCTTTTTAAAGCGGCTCCACCGAGTACAATCAATTCGCAATGTTTTGTATTGCTAAATAACTTAAGTACCGACTGCGGGTCTTGGCGTCGGCTAACGGCTAACTTTAGCGGCGGATCCCGATCGGCAGGCAACTGCCGGCTCATGATCCTGACCTCAGATTGGCCATCACGCTTATAGGCTCCCAGTCCAGCAATGGCGTAGTAACATACCTCAGTCATAGGCACATACACTATCCCCATGATAGGTCGATTATGCTCTACCAGAGCGATAATCACAGAGAAATCACCACTGCCCGCAATAAACTCACCGGTGCCATCTAAGGGGTCTACCAACCAATAGCGTTGCCAGTCCTTGCGCGCAGAGAAAGGAATATCCGCATCTTCCTCGGAAAGCACCGGGATATCGGGAGTCAAGGCTTGTAACGCGGCGGTGATAATATTATGGGCAGCAATATCTGCCGAAGTCACGGGTGTGTTATCAGACTTCATCTCTTTCTCGAAAGTCCCTTTAAGATAGATATCACGTATCTTTATTCCCGCTTCAACAGCAATATCAATTGCTTGCTCTATGTACTCTTCTGGCTTCATAACTGCTCCAACAGCCGACTCACACATACAATTACAAGAAAAAGGGTTCTTATAATTATGTTTTAAACACTTATAGTTTTAGATATTTTTGAGCTAAAAACAAGGCGCTTACGCTCCTGGACTCAGAAAAATCTTCCTGTTCAAGCAAAGATTGCCAATTATCAAGCGGCCAGGGAACCATCTCGATAGGCTCAGGCTCATCTCCTTCCAGAACGCTCTCATAAAGATCTTCGGCAATAAAAACCTGCATCTTGCTGGCAAAATAACCAGGGGCCAGACTCAACTCCATCAGATGGGTCAGCTTTCTTGCCCCAAAACCTATCTCTTCCTGCAGCTCACGATTAGCCGCTTCAAGTGCCTCCTCACCGGGATCGATTAAACCTTTCACAAAACCGAGCTCGTACGTATGAGTACCAGCGGCATATTCGCGCCCCAGTAATAGAGTATCCCCATTGAGCACAGGTACCACCATCACAGCACCACGATTATTCCCCTTCATTCGCTCATACTGTCGCTCGACCTGATTAGAGAATTTGAGGTTTACCTGCTCTATTTTAAACAAGCGGCTTTGAGCAACAATCTCTGAACCTAGAATTTCCGGTTTTTTGTGCTTCATAGGAGTCCCTGAGCCAAATGATAAGTGCTTAACAGTACAATCTTACTATCCTGCTTTTAATCTACAACCAGAAACTTCATTGATTAATGGTTTCCATGGAATAAGATAGATTAGTATTAAGCCTATAGAGAGTTGAATCACTTGTACTCTCATAATACCAAGCCTTCAAACAACTAAAATGGAATAATAATGTTTCCATGGAGTGAGCTAGATACTGCGTACTATCGAATTGATACTATTGAGTATAAATAGTGACTTGAAATATTTAAGCGCCCCCCCTACACTTCAAACAACAAAGAAAAAAATGGATAAATGATGTTTCCATGGAATGAGATAGATACCGTGTTACTCGATATGGATGGCACCCTACTGGATCTACATTTTGATAATCACTTCTGGTTAAGCTTAGTCCCAGCGGAATTAAGCCGGCAAAGAGGCTTGAATAGCCAAGCCGCACAAGCATTAGTTGAATCGTCTTACGATAAAGTCTTCGGCACTTTAGACTGGTATTGCCTAGATTATTGGGAGAGTGAATTAGGGCTCGATATCATAGGGCTGCACAAGACCTTAGTCGATAGGATTCAGTTAAGACAAGACAGTATGCCATTTCTGTCCGCCCTCGGTGCGCAAAAAAAATCTCGCATCCTGGTCACCAATGCCCACCCCAAGAGCTTGGCCCTGAAACTAGAACATACTGAGCTGGCTGCGGGGCTAGACCATATGCTCTCCAGCCATGAGACTGGTTACCCGAAAGAGCATCCTCACTTCTGGCAACACCTCTTCTTGCAGTTCCAGTTAGATCCTCGCCGCTGCCTGTTTATCGATGACAATGAAGATATATTACAGGCAGCAAAAGATGCCGGTGTTGGTTATCAGCTGGGTATAACCAACCCAGACAGTCAGAAACCCAATAAAGTGTTTAGCGATTTTCCTGCAATAGGTGATTATCATCTGTTACTGGATGATCTTCTAGCCGATTAGCTTAACCGCAGACATGAAAAAGGCACCTGTTGGTGCCTTTGGCTTTATCATGTAAGAGATAAAGCCCGCAATCTATAACTCTTATTGGGATTGGTATTAGTTAGAGCCCGGGAACTCTACCTTGATAACTGATCGGATAATAACCTTGGCTGTCTTTCTTACCCAGGAAAGCCAATGCCTTCTTCAGATCTTCGGGTTGTGAAGCTGTCTCTTTTATCTTAGCGCTGAGCTGTACCACTTTTTCGGCCTGCAGCACCAGAGTTCCGCTGAAACCTAACTGATTCATGGTCTCATCTGATTTCACTTTCACATTGCCATCGACACAGCTCAGGCCTAGCTCTATATCTCCTAGAGGATAGTTGCCGAACTGGTTTTTTACGCCGGCACTATTGATAAATAGCTTACCATTTAACTGCTCACACCAAGGAGTCCCTTGTTCGAGACGGTCGATAAACAAGCTGATATCGCCACCGACTTTAGTGCGGAAAGGTAAGCGATTATTGCCTAACAGGAAGCTAGTCGGCGCCTCGAATCTCAGGCCTTCGGCATCGATACCACTCATGGAAAAAATAACTAATCCCTTACCGTTAACCGCCGAGCCTCGATTACCAATGACCAGATCTAGCTTGGCCTGACCCAGCAACAAAGCCCAGGGACTCAACTGCCACTGAACCTGCTCTAATTGCCTATTTTGTATTGTTACCGACTCGATACTTCCCGACCATATTGAACCAGAAACACCACTGAAGTTGATATTATTAGGCAGAGGCGCCAGCTTAATCACCACACTTGCAGGTAACAAGGCCAGCAAAAACACCAGATAGATGCACACGCCGATAATAATTTTTTTAGTTAAATTCACTACTACACCTTAATAAAAAACAATCATTACTGCGACAATTGAATACGACGAACACGCACTAAACCTAGCGTATCAGACTCTGCCAAATCTATGCTTTCTAAGGATAGTCCCTTCTCTTGTACCAGTTCGTTGAGGTAGCCGAGTAGGGCATCGAAAGGGACATCATCCATCCAGATTTGAATTTTCTTCCCCTGAGGTTGCATACGAGTGATCTCCAAGCCATACGCCCCCGCACTCTGATTCACTACGGCACTGAGACTCCCCCTGAAACTGGCTTTATTACCACTCTCTTTGAGACCGGCTATCTTATTTGCCGTCTGCTTAACAAAGTTAAGGGTACTCTTTTGTGCCTGTAGGCCTCTTTCGGCCTCAATTTCCGCATTCGATATCGGTGTCCAGATCCCCCAATAGAGAAAACCAATAATGAGAAATACTCCACAAACGCTGACGAGCTGCTTCTCACGTAAGATGAGACCGTTCCACCATACTTTCACATTTTCCATGTTACTTACTCCTCAAGGTCAATGTGCTGGTAACTGAATCTTCACCGCTGTTCATCGCACCTGAATCCAACCTATATGAGCGAGAAACAATCTCCTTAAACTGCTCCACTTGGGCATAGCTCTTGGCCGTCACCTGCATACGCAGCTCATTGCGGGCACTATCGAAACGTAGCGTAGTTGGCTTTAACTGAGGCACCTGAGTAAATGCCTCCTCTAAGCCTTCAAGCATAGAGAAGAATTCACTCCCCCCCCCGCTGCCCTGCATGCTCCTGAGATGTCTGTCCATTTGAGATCTAAGATTTACTATGCGTGAGGTTCCCGGTACGGCTTGCTTAAAAATAGCCTCGCTCTCCTGCTGCAGACGCGCCTGCTCTGTATTCATTTGGTGAATGTTGAGCCCTTTATTCACCAGGGATAGCACCAAGGCAACCACGATGACAATCGCAGCATTTCGCCAAATCTGTATATGTTTGCCATATTCACGTTTAGGAGTATAGCTGCCGGATAGTAGGTTAATCGGGGCCGATAAGATCCCTTTAGCCAGCACTAACATAGGCAGTTCGAGTTCTTGTGCCTGTACCTGAGTACCGGCTAAATTCAACTCGCTGTAGCCAGCGACGGTGACCATAGTCTCGCTATCCACAGGAAGTAGCCTTGGTAAAGCCATATTTAGCCAGTCTTCACTCAGACTCACTCCGACTCCGGCACCGGTTCTGAGTAAATATTCCTGATTAAATTTAATTGCCGCCCACTGGCACTGCTGCAGAGGTAATGCCAAACAATCGGGTACGATACGCTTCGGCTTCAGACCCGCATCACTGAGCCAGGTTAACCAGGTTTGCATCTGCTCATGGGCAACCACAGCCACGCTGAGGTGCTCGCCCTCGCGAGGACCCGTGACAAAATGCAGATCATCAACATTTTCTGCCAGGTTCTCTTCCAGCATGAAAGGTAATGCTTGGATCGCTTGACGTTGTCCCTTCTCGGGCAATTCCACTTGGGTCAAAGTTATCGCCGATGAAGGAACCAGGACGTCGACGGGGCGATTACCGGCTCGCTCCGTCAGGCTAGCCAATGCCTGGGCATCTTTAAGCTCACCAGAACCTATAATTTCCTGCTCCAGCTCAGACCAAACCAGCCATGAGCAAGTTTGCTCTTGGCTGGTCCCTAAGCGGATTAATAGTCTTTCACTCAAATCTCTTCTCCACTAACTTCATCCCTCACCCGAACGGGTTCAGACAAGGTTATGTTATTTTTATTATACTCACTGACGATACCTTGTGCTGACCAGATTATTTCTGCCCGCCAAATTGGCGCGTCAAGACATCTATATTAGACCCATTCATTTTCAGCACACTCTCTAGCCGGAAGGTGGCATTCTCTACTTTAGCCCCCGCCTCCAACTTGAAATATTCCGTAGTGACGGCAAAGCTGGATTTTAACGCCTCGTCCGCAGTAATCAGGCTGGCAATAGAAGAAAGCTCAGTAAAATCCTCAGTCTTCTCAAATCCGCCCCCGGGACGCTGATTGATGATGCTTTCAGCCTCACTCACAGAAATCTTATTATCAAACATGCCGGCAAGCAGCGCTGCCTGTTCGACCTTAATGGTATTCACATTCAATACCTGTCTATTACTACCAGGTATCACACAAATATAGGGCAATAACTTAAGGTAGATATCTTGTGTATATCCCAACACGGCCCTTAATTCACTACGATGACTCATCAAGGTATTAGCCGCACGATATGGTACGTTACGGGACTCATAGTCCGCATCTTCGGCGCCAAATGGGCTAGCCGTAGCATCCTCATCGACATAATCCTTTAGGGTATGGGTTAGCCGCTCGGCGCCGAAATCATCCATGCCCAATGCAACCAGTAAACCTTTATATTGCACCGCCGCCAGTGGTAATTTAGGTTGGCCATTATTTCCGGCTCCCTTTTTACTCTCGACCGACAAGGCATTGAGGTTAAAGCAAGACTGTAGATCTGAAATTGTGCCGCCAATCTCACCATTTTCTGCGGGGAATACCACATCGGCCTGAGCCCAATACTGCTGTAGGTGTACCGTATCATCCGCGTCTTCGAAATCTTGCTTGAGTACTTTTTTAGCTAACTCTTCGGCGGAGATGGCGTACCAGAATGCCTGATCATACTCGGCCAAATTCAGGGTACGACGCACCATTAGCTGGTTACGGCTATTAATGTTGGTGGCGATAATCGCCACCATGGCGACGATCAACAGCACCACGATAAGCGCGACGCCTCGCTGTTTAGCTGGAAACTGATTCACAAGCTTATCGCCCCGGGTAATGACTCGTCCACCTCACCATGGGCTAGTTGAGTCTTAAGCATTAAATTTTCAACCATTAGCCGCCACCGCCGGTATTATTGCCACCGCCGGTATTATTGCCACCGCCGGTATTATTGCCACCGCCGGTGTTATTGCCACTATTGCCACCGCCGTCGTTATTTGAAGCCTGTGGTGCGCCTAAGGGCAGTAAGAATTTACGTTGGATCTTGCCTAGGCCTTCTAATTCGATCTCCATGGCTATCGCTTTGGGCAACTTAGAGCCATCGACCTTTCTTTCCCACTTATCTTCCATAAAGAAGGAGTACTGCACCGATATCACCCCTCGCATCACTATGGTTTTAATCGGATCCGCGCCGAATTCTGGCTCAGGATATGGGTAATACCAACGCTCGAGGGCACCGTCTCTGACCACGTACGCCACCGACTGTATGCTGCCACGGGGTAAAATCCCATCCGGGTTGAGCCAGCCTAAGCGGAAGAAGACCAAAGCCTCAGATTCGGAATCCAAAATATCTGAGCCAGTTTGAAATACTGTGCTACCGCGACCACCTTCCAGTAATCTTGGCGTTCTAGCCACCATCTGGCCTAAGTCACGCTCTAATGCACCAAAGCCTTGCTGCATCGCCTTTAACTTAGTAGAAAACTCTTTGGTGACTTCATCGTTTTTAATCACCGTACTCAATACCGCATTTGCCGCCAAGCCGATCATGGCGAAGATAGCGATAGCGATCAACATCTCGAGTAAGGTGAAGCCCCCATTAGATCTATTCCGGATTGAGTACATAACTGCTCACCTGGGCAACAATACGTTTATAACGAGCATCATTGCTGACACTGACACGTATCATGCGGAATTTGTCATCTGACGTTTTTACTATCTCTTTACGCCAATACCAATCAAGGCCGGCAAGCTCCATTTCGCCATCTTTCTTGCCGATATCGGGAAACTTAGCTTCCAACCTGGCATCGACCATCACGTTGTCAGCCACCCATTGGGCATAGGTACGCTCTTCTAAGATGGGCATGTTGGCGATCTGATCCCCCAGGCTCTTAGTAATAGATACTGCCGCAATGGAAAACACCGCCAGAGCCACTATGACCTCCAACAAGGTCATGCCTTTGGCTTTGATCATTTTAATGCTATTAGTGCCCATAGTCACCGCCATCGAACTCATCGTCTCTCCCCAGAGATAAGCGTCCGAGCGAATCACCAACCACTAATGCTTCAATTTCGTTACCTTGCTCATCTTCACTAAAAAAGGTCATCTCGAAAGCACTCATCTCGCCACTTGGAAATAACAAGATCTGCGGCTCAGGAAACTTCTTTTTTTCCGCTTCGGTCTTCTCGTCTATGAAGGGCTCGTCGAACCAGGAATCTTGCTCTTCATCTTCCTGCACCAGAGGTAGACCATCCAGGACCAGACTTATCTCAACCCCATCTTTCATCTGCCGCTCGGCCAGAATACGATCTCTATCTAATGACTTCCATTTACCCTCATCGTAGAAGACATATTTATAACTGGTCTTTTCGATCACGATACCGATGAAGTGACCACTGAGCACAGTCTCATCGAGTACCATCTCGGTAGCAGTCATAAACTGCAGGGCAGTCCTCTCGAGTTCTTTCTTGCCATCGGCGCCGCCCATAGTCATGGTCACCGCCGAAGCAGCCAAACCCATTAAGAGCACCACTAAGAGCACTTCCATTAAGGTGAACCCTTGCTGGCGTAATTGCTTCATCGGCTAACCCCATAGAGAGATAAAGCTGGAATATGCTGGCATATCCATGATGGACTCAAAGATTTCATATGATTATCGATTCAGATTCTTGATTCAAATGACCAGTAACTTCAGTGCTTACTGGAAGTTCTGTAGATTCCAGTTACCGATATCATCATCTGTGCCCGCTTGGCCATCTGGACCCGTGCTGAAGATATCAAGCTTGCCATTTTCACCTGGGCTCAGTAGCAAGTAATCATTTCTCCATGGATCTTGTGGTAAACGCTTCACATAGCCATCTTCACGATAGTTACGCGGCTCAGGTGAACTGTTTGGTTTTTGTACTAAGGCATCCAGACCCTGTTCGGTCGTTGGATAGATGCTATTGTCCAAACGATACATGTCTAAGGCATTCTCTAAGGCGACGATATCTGAAACCGCTTTCTGTTGATCGGCCTTATCCTTGTTTCCCATTAAGTTGGGAACAACCATAGAAGCTAGAATCCCTAAAATCACGATAACTACCATCACTTCGAGTAGGGTGAAACCTTTCTGCTTATTTCTTGTTTGCATGAACAACATCCTCTTTAAAACGCTCTGAACCTCTAGTTAGGCTCAGAGAAAATGAATAACGAAACGCTTATTTTACTGATAACACGATTGTACGATTAATCCTAAACTTAACCACT
The DNA here is from genome assembly GCA_023284085.1 of Shewanella benthica. GTDB lineage: Bacteria > Pseudomonadota > Gammaproteobacteria > Enterobacterales > Shewanellaceae > Shewanella > Shewanella benthica. The sequence continues at coordinate 12,308 of JAKVHY010000052.1, read as the reverse complement.
AACCATATTATTTAGCTCTAAGATTGGTTGCAGAATAGCCAAAACGATAAATAACACTACGGTAGCCATGCTAACGACCAGCATAGGCTCAAATATCCCCAGTGCTATGGTGACATTCGACTCGAATTCTCTGTCCTGATTATCCGCAGCTCGTTCAAGCATCTGCTCTAGCTGGCCACTCTTCTCACCCGAGGTGATCATATAGAGCATCATAGGCGGAAAAAGTTTCGTATTCGTCAATGCAGCACCTAAACTTGTGCCTTCACGTACTCGCGCCGTTGCTTCTTCTACCGCAGCCCTGACCTTGACATTAATCAACACCTCACTGGCAATCCGCATCGCATCTAGTAGTGGCACTGAACTCGCCGCTAAGATACTCAAGGTTCTGGCAAAACGTGCCGTGTTGAGCCCCTTACTGATCCTGCTAATAACGGGTAATTTAAGGAGTAAGGAATCAAATTTCATGCGGTATTCAGGTTTAGTCAGTAGACGTTTAAACAGCACAAATCCGCCGACCATCAAACCTAAGACAAGCAGCCCATAGTCTCTGACAAAGTCTGATAAAACGATCAGTAATTGAGTCGTCCAGGGCAGCTGCTGGCCCATATGTTCGAATTGACCAACGACCTGGGGTACTACCGCCGCCAATAGAATCGCAATAACGCCTATGGCAACAACGGTTAATACTACGGGATAGATCATCGCCTGGGTCATCTTGCTTTTCAGTTGCTGCCTACGCTCGGTGTAATCGGCCAAGCGGTTAAGCACCACCTCGAGATGACCAGACTTCTCTCCCGATGCCACCATGGCACGATAGAGATCATCGAAAATATGAGGAAATTCGGCCATTGAATCGGCTAGGCTATAACCTTCGACCACACGAGAACGCACCGCCATTATCATGCTGGCCAGACGATCTTTCTCGCACTGCTGTCCGACCGCTTGCAATACTTCCTCTACCGGTAAGCCCGCCGCAATCAGAGTGGCGATTTGACGCGTGAGAAGCGCAAGTTCTGCCACGGATATACCGCGCTGAAACAGACTCTTGCCTGCGGATTTAGCCTTAGCTTCTTTCTCGAGAACTGGCTTGATTTCTAACGGCATCAAGCGTTGATCTCTTAGCTGGCTACGGGCATGACGAGCGGTATCCGCCTCGATCACACCTTTCTGCTGTTTTCCTTGTTTATTTAAAGCCTTATATTCAAATGCAGGCACAGAAAACCTCCACACCTTTGCATAGCGGCCTATCTAATTTATTTAAAAACAAACGCTCAAATACAGGCATGAATTATTCCTCGCGAGTAACGCGTAACACCTCTTCGAGGGTAGTTTTTCCGGCCAGCACCTTACTCATGCCATCATGACGAATACTCGGTGTGGTTTGACGAATAAGCTTTTCGATGGCCAATTCACCACGTCCGGTATGGATGAGTTCACGGACTTCGTCGGTGACGATGAGCAGTTCATGGATACCCGTTCTACCGCGATAGCCATTATTGCCACAAGACTTACAGCCTTCGGCGCGATAAATGACTCTTTGATCGTCTTCACTCATACCGAGTAATTTACGTTCACTCTGATCCGGCACATGTTCAGATTTACACTCGGAGCATAAGGTGCGGATTAGACGTTGGGCCAGCACGCCCAACAGACTCGATGAGACAAGGAAAGGCTCCACGCCCATATCCTGTAATCGAGTGATAGAACCCGATGCGGTATTAGTGTGCAGCGTCGATAACACCATATGGCCCGTTAATGACGCCTGAACGGCAATCTGCGCCGTTTCTAAGTCGCGGATCTCTCCTATCATCACAACATCGGGATCTTGTCGCAGAATCGCGCGCAGACCACGAGCAAAGGTCATATCGACCTTAGTATTTACCTGAGTTTGACCTACCCCTTCGAGTTCATATTCGATAGGGTCTTCAACCGTAAGAATATTTGTTTCTTTAGAGTTTAGCTCGCTCAGGCCCGCATATAGCGTTGTACTCTTACCCGACCCCGTAGGCCCAGTCACTAAGATAATGCCATGAGGTTTGCGGATCAGTTCATCGAATAGAATACGGATCTGTTCTGTCATACCAAGTTGAATGAGGTCTAAGTTGCCGGTATTTTTATCCAGCAGACGCAATACCACACGCTCGCCGTGACTCGACGGCATAGTCGACACTCGCACATCGACGGCGCGGCCACCAATTCGCAGTGAGATCCGGCCATCTTGAGGAACACGCTTCTCGGCGATATCCAGACGCGCCATCACCTTGATACGGGAAACCAATAAAGATGAAAGTTTACGATTGGGCTTGAGCACCTCTTTCAACATACCGTCGACGCGAAAACGAACAACCAGCTGCTTCTCATAGGTCTCGATATGAATATCTGAGGCTTCCTCTTTGATCGCTTCCGATAACAAGGCGTTGATCAACTTGATAATAGGCGCATCGTCATCGCCTTCGAGTAAGTCCTCTGTTTGAGGTAACTCTTCGGCTAATGTGTACAAGTCCATCTCATTGCCAATATCTTCCATCAGCTGCTGTGCCTCGGAAGAGTTAGCCTGATAAGCCTGAGTCAATCTAGCCTCAAACTCAGTAGGAAGCAGCTGCACTAAGGGCAGTTCACGTCCCGTATAGCGTCTGACTTCGAGCAGAGCAGCCAGGGGAGTTGCGGCGGTATGATACAAGGTAAGAGTGTCATCGACCCCGCTATCGATCACCACATCGAAACGATGGGAGAAAGCGAAGGGTAAGCGCTCTCTACTATCGGAACAAAACTCCTCGTCACTGTCATTTTCAACGTCTTGCCTAACCTCGTCAGAAACTAAAGCCAACTCATCACTCTGAGGGGGTTGAGTATTACTCATCGGCATTATCTTCCGTATCCAGAGACTTGTCTTTTTCTTTGCTCTCGGAGATGCTCTTAAGGGCTGGGTCTGTCTCGCGCATTCTAGTCTCCAGGCCTTTACCCTCTTTATAACGTTCCAGAATTTCCCTAACATCATCTGGCAGGTATTCGGACTGATTCCACTCCTCGAGCATAGGTACATCGGTATTCGGCATCAGGTTAATGCCTCGCTGTTGCTGCTCTAACTGCAACGCACGGAAGTAGTTGTACTTACGACCCGCTATGCCTTCCATGATGATGCCATCACGAATAATGGTTGCCTTGATGAATATCATCAGGTTCTTCTTCTTCTTGCTGCTCGATGAAGACCTAAACAGATGGCCGATGATCGGCAGATCACCGAGGAAAGGTACCTTCTGCACACTCTCCTGTACCTCCTCGTTGATAAGACCACCCAAGACGACGATCTGTCCCGAGTCCGCCATCACTGTGGTAGTCAAACGGCGAGTCGCGAAGGTGACATCGACGGCAGTCTTACCGTTGATACCCGAGACTTCCTGCTCAATCGTCAACTTAACTGAGGTGCCTTCGTTAATCTGCGGGATCACTTTCAACTTGACCCCCACCTCTTTACGCTCGACGGTTGTAAAAGGGTTGCTATTGCCGTTACTCGAACTCTGACTACCGGTTAAGATAGGCACCTCGTCACCGACGATGAATGAGGCTTCCTGGTTATCTAAGGTAGTGATGGAAGGTGTCGCCAATACGTTAGACTTAGTATCACTGGATATTGCCTGAATCAAGGCACCGAAGTCTCCCATGGCTAAACCCCAGGCCATACCGTTAACCTTGCCTAATGCTTGGGCCAGAACGGTAATATCACCTGGAGTATCTGGATTATCCGTACAAGTCTGATTATCTCCAGAGCCAGAACAAGTCTGTGACGCTTTCTGATCTTGCGCTAACCAGACACCGGCACCAACCTCACCTATGGTCGGGCCTAAGTTATTAAACTGGGTTCCACCGCCAGCCGATGTCGCCCACTGGATACCGAAGCCAACATCGTCACCCTCGGCCACTTCGACGATAATCGCCTCGACCAATACCTGAGCACGGCGAATATCCAGCTGGTTGATCACGCTATCTATGGTACGCATCTGATCTGGCTGCGCCGTGATCACCAGAGCGTTCGTCTCGACATGGGCCATGATATTGATATCTTTACGGCGCTTGCTGCCACCCGACTTACCACCATCTTGATCGCTGGACAAATGATCGGCAAAACCCATCAATACTTCAACAAGATCTTCTGCATTGGCATATCTCAGATAGCGAACCTTAGTATTACCTGTGCTGGCCTGCTCCGCATCTAACTTATTGATCAATTCGACCACACGTTGACGACCCTTATCGTCACCGCTGACAATCACGGCATTCATACGCTCATCGGCAACCACCTTAGGAACCTGGCCCGACTGAGACTTGTTACCTGTGACACGATTTAAGGTCTCGATAATACGCACGATCTCACCCGCCGATGCAAATTTCAGTGGCACCACCTGCACTTTGGTATCACCTTGCTTATCGACGCGGCGAACGATCTCTACCAACTTATTCACTACGGCTGCGCGGCCAGAAATCATCAAGACATTCGATGGGTCATAATTAACTACGTTACCGCCACCGGCATTATCATTGAGCTGACGCAGCAGGGGAGCGAGTTGTTTCGCTTCGGTGTTGTATAGGGCGACGATACGAGTCACCATCTCATCGCCAACACCGGGAGCATCGTCATCGGCGACACGAATAGAGGCTGTTTTAGCATCCTTATCTTTGATCACCTTGATGATGTTGTTATCCATCTCCACGACGGCATAACCATAGACCTGAAGCACATTGAGGAAGAATTGATAATATTGTTCATCATCGAGAAGATCATAGCTGCGGACATTGATCTTACCGCGAACCGTGGGGTCGACGATAATGGTACGATTCAGATTTTTACCAACGATATTGATAAACTCCTGAATATCAGTCCCTTTAAAATTAGCCGCATACTGCTCAGACCAAGCAAGTTGAGGAGCTAAAAGTGAGGCTCCCATAACAAGACCTGCAATTAACTTTCTGCGAAAATTCTTCTTATTCATTATGTTACTTCCCATAAACCCATTAGTTCGCCCATAAGGCTCAAACAAATACTGATGAGGTGTGAGGACCAGGAATTAGTCTCACCCTCTAATTTTTAATTATTCCGGCAAACTGAACATGATCTCAATTAGCTGACCGTCTCTTTCGACCATAAGAGATATTTCAGTTAATTCAGGTAATTGGGCCATCACTTCCATCGACTGACTCATTGAAGTGAGATCATAACCGTTCATAGACTTAGCAAGATCATTGGCTTTAAATCCTGCCCGCTTAAACAGTTCCCTGTTCTTACCCGGATTCAAACGGTAACCACTCAACTCACCGTTACGGCGAACGGGAGATATGGATAAGAAATCGGTAATTTTACTCGGATCGGCCAATAGCTCCTCACGAGAACGATTTATCTCTTCAGCCACCTGCTTATTTTTACGCTGATCTATCTTCCTCACCGACTTGGCTCGTTGAAGTTGCTTATTAGCCTGACCGTTAGTTTCATATTTTAGACCATCGAGCATTAACGTCTCATAACGACCTGAATTGGTAATGATGATGCGATCGGCATAGACCTCTTTAAGCGATGCAGATGTTCCTTTAATTTTATCCCCTAAACCATAGGTATTCTGGGAGCCGCTTGAGGCTATAACCGCTAAGCCTTTCTGCTGTATGGTCGAGGCGACCACGCCCGTTAACTGAATGGATAGGGAGGTTTTTGGTGCATCAGTGATCATCTCGACTACCGTCTCAACCTTAGGCTTAGAGGCATTGGAATCCAACCTACCAAACAGCGCTAATTGTTGTAATTCGCCGATATTCACATTGCTTCTGGAACTACTGCTGACAGGCGTTGGGCGCCAGGTTTGAGATCCATCCGATACTGGGATGAGTTTCCAGGTGATTTGAGCTAATAGGTAAATAACAAGCACGAGAACAAGCCAAAAAGTAGCTGAACTCAAAGGCTTATGTGGTATACCTGCGGCCTTGGCAATAACTTTATCTAATAAATCCATATTTATGTGGACCCTCTATACAGGTCTCTGTTCTGATTATAATAATTTAGCAAATCCTGACTCATGCTAACCTACACTGTAGAGCGCAACAAGCGCAACAAGCTTATAACAGCGGCATAATTGGCTACAATCGGCTAATTATGTTAACTTTAAGCGCCTTAAAACGGTGTGAAGCCGATCGCGATCTTAGGTGATTCGCGAGTTTTAAAAACATTTTATTACCCAGCATGTGACCTCATCCACCTTTAAATAGCAACTAGTGTTACGCCACGGAGACTCAATGACCAAGTCCCTCGACCCCACAAGCTCGGTCCGACTGGATAAGTGGCTTTGGGCCGCCCGCTTTTATAAGACACGTGCCATCGCTAAAGAGATGATCAATGGCGGTAAAGTTCATTATAACGGCCAACGAACCAAGTCGAGTAAAATGGCGGAGTTAGATGCTGTAATAAAATTAAGACAGGGGTATGACGACAAAGAAATAGTCATCAAAAAACTGTCTGAACAGCGACAAAAAGCCATTTTTGCGCAAACTTTATACCAGGAAACCCTTGATAGTATAGCTAAGCGAGAGACATATGCCGAAGCAAGGCGGTTGAATGTACTCAACAATCCCGCACCGGATCATAAACCTGACAAGAAGCAGCGACGCCAGCTCATTCGCTTTAAAGCAGGCTAATACACTTTAAATCGACCTAAACGTTGAAAAAATGGCCTCCAGGCACCATATACCTATTTAATTGACGCCGATAGTTCGGCTTCAGAAGCAATGTAATTGTGAGATTGAGATGAGTAAAGATAATTTACACCGCTACCTATTTGAAAATGCAGACGTTCGTGGCGAATTAGTACAACTCGAGAAGAGTTATCAAGAGATTTTGTCTGCCCACAAATATCCAGTACGGCTCCAGCATCTTTTAGGTGAGCTTATGGCGGCAACATCTCTACTTACCGCGACACTGAAATTCGATGGTGATATCGGTGTACAGCTTCAGGGTGACGGTGCGGTCTCACTTGCCGTTATCAATGGTAACAACCTACAACAGCTACGTGGTGTGGCTCGCTGGAATGGTGACTTGAAACAAGACGCCGATCTGCAGCAACTATTCGGCGATAAAGGCCATATGGTTATCACCCTTACGCCTACCGATGGTGAGCGTTATCAAGGTGTCGTAGCACTAGATAAGAGCAGCTTAGCCGCCTGCCTCGAAGAATACTTTGCTCAATCTGAGCAATTGCCAACTTCGATCAATCTATTTGCCAATGGTCAACAAGCGGCTGGCATGTTGTTGCAAGTACTACCGAGCGAAGGTGATCATAACGTCGAGTTTGAGCATTTAGAGCAACTGACTGCCACGGTAAAGGCAGAAGAACTTTTTGATCTTGAAGCTGAAGAGGTACTTCATCGTCTCTACCATCAAGAAGAAGTACGCCTTTTTGACCCGATCCAAGTCACTTTCTCCTGTACCTGCTCGAAAGAGCGCAGTGCTCAGGCTATTCGCACAGTCGCTAAAGCAGAAATTGATGCCATCATTGCCGAGCTAGGTAAAGTTGACATGGGCTGTGAGTATTGCAATACCAACTACAGCTTCGACTCCATCGATATCCAAGCTATCTTCAGCAATGCACAGGCTCCCGCAGCTAAGCAGTAATACAGTTTAAATGAAAAGAGGACGCCTGTGAGCGTCCTCTTTTTTTTGCCAAAAAAGCGATCTTCCTCACACATTTATTTCTGCTTAAGTTACAATCGAGTTGCAGCGCATTAAGACGCATATTTGTACAAGAATTATTTAAAGTAAAATAAAAAGCCGACAAAGAACGGCACCGAAATTCCGACCTCAAAACATGGAGACCTTACTATGGCGGATGGATCAAAACTAACTCACCATAACCCTACGACCGCACAACTCATCGAGCTAGCCCTTGCCCGCGGCGAAGGTGAACTCACAGCTAATGGCGCGTTAGTCGTAAAAACAGGGGAACGCACAGGCCGTTCACCTAATGATCGCTTTATCGTCAAAGAGCCAAGTTCAGCAGCCGATATCGATTGGGGCCCAGTGAACAAACCTTTCGAACAGGCTAAATTTACCGCCCTATGGCAGAAAGTAGAGGCCTATCTAGCCGATAAAGAGCTCTTTATTTCTGAACTAGAAGTCGGTGCAGACCCTGAGCATTACCAGCCAATACAAGTCACCACAGAAACGGCATGGCACCAGCTATTTGCCCGCAACCTGTTTATTGTCCCTGAAGAGTTCAATGCCGCAGATAAGCCAGTTTGGCAGATCATCAATGCACCAGGTTTCGTCTGCGATCCCGAAAGAGATGGCACATATTCAGATGCGACCGTTATCTTGAACTTTGCCGAACGTAAAGTGCTTCTTGCTGGCCTTAAGTATGCCGGTGAGATGAAGAAGTCTATGTTCTCGGTGCAAAATTTCCTACTCCCAGCCAAAGGCGTATTGCCAATGCATTGCTCGGCTAACGTAGGCAGAGATGGCGACACCACACTATTTTTCGGCCTGTCTGGCACAGGTAAGACTACGCTATCGGCCGATCCTAAGCGTTTCTTGATCGGTGATGACGAGCACGGTTGGGCACCAGGCGGTGTATTTAATATCGAAGGTGGTTGTTACGCAAAGTGTATCGATCTGAGCCAGAAGAATGAGCCGGTGATCTGGGACGCTATCCGCTTCGGTACCGTACTGGAAAACGTGGTAATGGATGAGAACCGTGTTCCGGACTTCTCCAACTCGACACTCACGGAAAATAGCCGTGCGGCTTATCCGCTTGAACATATCGAACTCAGAAAAGAGGAAAACTGCGGCGCCGAGCCACATGCTGTAGTCTTCTTAACCTGTGATGTATCAGGCGTGCTGCCACCAGTATCACTACTGACCAAAGAGCAAGCCGCTTATCACTTTCTTTCGGGGTATACCGCTAAGGTTGGCTCGACCGAGATGGGCTCTAGCGCCGCGATTCAGTCGACCTTCTCCACCTGTTTCGGCGCACCTTTCTTCCCGCGTCCTGCAAGTGTCTATGCCGAGCTACTGATGAAGCGAATCGAATCATTCGGCAGCCAAGTATATCTGGTCAACACAGGTTGGACTGGCGGTCCACATGGTGTCGGTAGCCGTTTCGACATTCCAACGACTCGCGCTATTGTAGATGCGATTGTCAGTGGTGGGCTCAAAGATATAGAGACTGTGTACTTAGAAAAGCTAAACCTGAAAATTCCTGTCGCCATTCCAGGCGTCGAGACTAAGCTACTCAACCCAGTAAATACCTGGGAAGATAAGGCTCTATATGCCGAATATGCACAGAAATTAGCAGAGAGCTTCACGGCTAACTTCGAGAAGTATCAGGTATCGGACTCGATTAAGCATGCCGGACCGAATGCTTAATTAAGGTCTTTTCTTGGTTAGTTTGATTGTCTTAGTTAATCCTAGTTTGGCTGTTAGCTGAACTGGGATTTTTTATGCCTGTTGTTTGATATTTGACATGTAGTATTGAGTGTTATTTGATAGGTGGTTTATGGACCATAACTTCATTGTTATCTATCGCTTCCCAGCGGGGTATGTGCAGACACTTCTGTGAGACGCTGTAAACCCTTCCCTGGGCGCTCTGCGGTTTCCAATAACCTCCCATCAGCATCCCTGCCTCTCGTTCGAAGAGTATCACTTTGCGATACCTCACCATGAAATCTAAGCTCACAGCCGCGCCTACACTGGATTTTAAAAACAGAGATGCTCTCTTCGAATTTAAGGGATATATATGACAGGCTAAAAACAAATGGAGAAGTTAAGGCGTTATTTGCCAGCTTGGTTCTGTTTGGATGTGGTAGCCTGAGATGGATTGGATTATGTCGGTGGCAGCTTGTTGCTTTAGGGCTGGGAAGTAATGGCTGGCGTAGTGACGATGAGCCGCTTCATTTTCCCAATAGGTCGTCACCAGGTAACGCTGAGGTTTATCATTAAACAGCCATACCTGTCCGCCTAACATTCCCTCGACTCGCTGCATGCCAGGATTCCACAGCCTTGCCTGCTCTTTCATAAACTCATTGGCTTTTTCTGGGTCGATATAGCAATCTTCGATGCGAATAAAACCACAACCGACTTGACTATTACAGTGATGATTCTGATGTTGATTTAAAGCTGGAATACTCATCACCAGCTGTAAATAGGAGACAGATATAGTGCTATAAGTTCCATCCTGATTAGTTTCCTCTGCGATAGGAGCATGAGTCACCCTCATAAAATTTTTCACACTCTCCATATCACTCCACCGAGCCAGAATCATCGCCTTACCGCTTGTCGACTTACCCTTAGAGAGGTCCCAGCCACCGAGTTGAGAGATAAACCCCTGGCAGTGCGCCGTTGCTTGCCAGAGACTCTGGCCCTTGGAAAAATTTTCCCTGTTAGCAGCAGGTACTTCACATCGAATATATTTGGCTATCATCTTCGTTCCTTGAAATTAAAATGACCATTTAAATGAGAGTTTAAAACAAAAAATCGATTCTTCTATGAACAAGCGAATCGGTAAAGCCTTCTGTTTCAACATCATAACCCCCCCCCCCCATTTCAATTCGGTCATAGATAGCTTCCGTGGTGATAAAGCTCTCCTCTGGGGTAATAATATAGAAGGTTGGCACGCCCGAGCAGTTACCAGCAGAACAACCTTGGCTCCACTCTAGGTTTTTATTCTCAACTGTAATATTGATAACCTGATTGCTGAGCTCAAACCAGCTGAATACGATTATCCCGAGTAAGATAAATGTAGGCACCAGAAACTTGGCAATACGTGTAAGCCGCTTAAAGTTCTCATCTTGATCTTGTTGCATCATGCAGCCTTCTATACAGAGGTTCTTGCTAATACCTATAGCACGAGTACACGTTATATCAATAGATTGGAAGGAAACTAAACACTTGTTAATTTAGCCTGACACTCGAGACAAGCCCCCCCCCAGTTAGCATAGTACCCACGAAGTCTGCCCTGACAAAACTCATTCGCAAAAAGTCAAATCTTCACGCCATTAAGTAAAGCCAACTTGACTCGAGTAAATAGTTAAACTAACCTGTAAGTCAAGCTTGCTTTACATGCTACTTTAGCGAGTAAGTTTATGTAGGACACCCATCTTAAATATGAAAAGGGAACTGACATCATGAGAAATATTTTAAACGCTATCTGTTCAAAGGGGCTACCCGCAAGAGATATTAACAATGCCAATCGAGTCAACCTGCTCGCGGTGCTTTGGGTCCTATCACTAATGGCCAGCAGCCTACTATCTCAATACCTTTCCCTACCTACTCTGGCGGTCAGTATTCTTTTCATCATACATACCAGCATAGGCATAGCTATGGTATTCGCTTATAAACGTTTCTTAACCGAACTCGACGAGATGGAGAGAAAAATTCAGCTCGACGCACTGGCACTGTCTGTTGGCATCACCATAATTAGCTTCTCAAGCTATTCTATCTTAGATAAAAATGGCATCCTGCCGGAATTAAACTCAGCCTATCTGATTGCCCTCATGGCCCTCACCTATATTGTCGGCATCATAGCTGGCCGAATCAGATACAGATAAAGATAAACAACCGCTATCAAGTAAAGAACCGTTTATTAGCAGAAGAGTGAGATTCAAATGAAGAACCGTTTAAAGGTGCTAAGGGCTGAACGAGATTGGACCCAGGCCGACTTGGCCGACAAGCTGGAAGTTTCCCGGCAAACCATCAATGCCATAGAAAAAGGCAAGTTTGACCCTAGTTTACCTCTGGCGTTTAAGCTCGCCAGATTGTTTTCTATGTCGATAGAGTCGATATTCAATGATGAAGTAAGGGTTGATGCTGACTCATCAAGTGAGTCTATTATCTCTTAAATTTAAGGTGAACCGTTATTTGAAGGTGTTCTGAAAAACCTAAGCTTCAACTTGAGCTATCACCTGCGGTGAGACGCTACAACTCTTTATTAAAGAAGTGAACCCTATAGACTCTGCGATAACATCTGATGTGAATGGGAACCACGAATGTTGTGGTGACATGGATGTCATAGATCGGCCGTATCATTAAAATTCACAGCCGCGCCAACACATATCAATAAAGCAAAGATTAACTCATTTAGCTGAGTCATTGGTTGCCAACTCACACCGCAGAAATGACTGATGAACGATGTCCACAATCTAAAAAGTGCAATCGAAGAGATTATAATATCCAGTGTAGATAATGGAATGGACCCATCCCCTTTTAATCGGCCTCACAATGGGCCACGATTAAGTTGCTACAACTCATCAGAAAGAGGACGGGTCCACCATGAAGATTA
>JAKVHY010000051.1 GCA_023284085.1 Shewanella benthica | reverse complement strand
ATAGCATTGTGGCCCCACCTGATCCCATCTCGAACTCAGAAGTGAAACGCAATCGCGCCGATGGTAGTGTGGGGTCTCCCCATGTGAGAGTAGGTCATTTCCAGGCGCCTATTTAGTCTAAGCTCGAAAGAGTGGTGACAAAGTCTACTGATAGTGACATATCAGCGACTATAAAAGAATTTAGCAGAATGCTTCGGCAATTTGCTAAAGGAGCGGTAGTTCAGTTGGTTAGAATACCGGCCTGTCACGCCGGGGGTCGCGGGTTCGAGTCCCGTCCGCTCCGCCAACATTACGATAAGCCCTAACAGCAATGTTAGGGCTTTTTCGTGTCTGATTTTTGAGTAGAACAAAGATAAAAGCAGAGCGGTAGTTCAGTTGGTTAGCCTCTTTATTAAACGGAAAGCGGCCTGTCACGCCGGGAGTCGCGGGTTCATCTTTTAAAAAGAGATAGTCCGCCCCTGCTTCGCTAAAGCTTCGCGCTCGAAAGCTTGTGCCTGACGCCACGCTCGCCCACAAACATTACGATAAGCCCTAACAGCAATATTAGGGCTTTTTCGTGTCTGGTTTTTGGTACTTATATGTGTCGCGGGTTCATCTTTTAATAAGAGATAGTCCAACAGCATCCATGCATCAAAGCCCAGTTCGGCTAAATACATCCGTGTACAGAAGCCAGTTCGACAGTCCATGTCTCTCGTTCGCAAGCTTATGGCATGATGCCATGCTTACCAAACCTCTCGTTCATGAGCACATCACTGCGTGATATTCACCCGCCAACACAAAGACGAAAGCCTCTACACTTCTCAATAATAGAGGGTAGAGGCTTTTTTCGTTTTGGCGTCGAGGACTTATATAAAAGAGATAGTCCGCCCCTGCTTCGCTAAAGCTACGCGCTCGAATGCATGTGCCTGACGCCCTCTTATGGATGTATGAGGCTACGATAATCCCTAACACGTCTTATAAATAAGGAGTGTTAGGGCTTTTTTGTGCTGTTTTTTGATACTTAACATGTGTCGTGGGTTCATCTTTTAATAAGAGATAGTCCACTTCGCTAGCCTTGATCTCAGTTTGTTTACACTTTGCTAAAGATTGGTTTTAAATTTATTTTTTCTACCTATGAGCTGCTTTGTTGTGAATCAAAGACGGGGAGGAGACAAAAAGGTAAACTAGTCTAAATGAATTCGCTTTATTAGAAGGTGCTGTGATCATAACGGTTATTATGCTACTCAATAATAGGTATGATATATTGAAAGGAATGATCTTATGAATTGTCGGCTTGGATGTGGAGCTTGCTGTATTGCTCCTTCGATCACTAGCCCCATTCCTGGGATGCCTGAAGGTAAACCAGCGGGTGAGCGGTGTATTCAACTATCCAATGACAATTTATGCATGATTTTTGGGATGAAAGAACGCCCGGAAGTTTGCAGCTCCTTCTCTGCAACTATTGATGTTTGTGGTAGTACTAATTCTGAAGCTATTCGTTTGATCTCTTTTTTAGAGGCTCAAACTAGCTAGACTAACTTTGTAAGGTGCCTAATGCAGTTAACTCGTTATACAGACTTTGGTATTCGTACCTTAATGTATTTGGCTATTCAGCCTGACAGAGAGACGCTATTCCGAATTTCGGAGATCACTCAGGTCTTTGACTTGTCGCCTAACCATGTCTCTAAGATAGTGCATCACCTGGGTAAGCTCGGTTACTTAAAAACCATTCGAGGTAAGAGTGGTGGTTTTCGTTTAGGTAAGTCACCGAAAGAGATCAATATCGGTCAACTGGTGAGAGTGCTAGAAAACTCTCTGGCACCTATCGATTGTAGTAAACCCTATTGTCGTCTGACCCCTTCTTGCCAGTTAAGGGGGGTATTAGCCGAGGCTGTTACCGCTTATTTAACAGTGTTAGACCAGTATTCTCTGGCGGATATCGTTAGCAATAATCATGAGTTGGTAAAGCTGCTTCCTGAATTGTCTATTCCTGTACTTGAACTCAGCTCCTAGGGGGCACCCCTAGTGTAATATCAATCACTACTTCAGCCTGATGCTAGCGTCTTTTCCAGTCTTCTGCTGTTTTTTACTTACTGCGATCCTATAAGGTAAAAGCTCCGAGGTTTTAACCAGGCTGATACCTGCTTGCTGTAATCTCGGTAGGTTTAGTTTTAAATATTCTATGGTTTCAGGATGTGGGTGAGCTATGGCAACGACTTGGCCTTGCCTATGTGCCAAGGCGATAAGGCGTTCAAATTGTAGGTTCAAACCGGCTTGTGAGACGTCATTATCCAAGAATATCTGTCGCTTTAACTGAGGTATACCTAGTTTGTCAGCTGTACTGCCCGCCTTGGTGTAACGTGTGGTCATGCTATCGACGAAGTAGACTTGCTTCTGTTTTAAACTTTCCATCACCCACAGCATTGGCTCATCCAGTTGGGTCAATAAACTTCCCATATGGTTGTTGGCGCCTTTAGCGAAGGGAATACTCTCGAAAGCCTTGTTTATGGCCAGCTTAACATCTGTCTCACTCATGTCATTGGTTATGCCACCAGGGCCAAGCTTCTTGCCATTGAGTGCCTGCATAGGCAGGTGTAGCATTACTTCGTAGCCTCTTTCGTGTGCAATATGAGCAACTGAACTGCCCAGAGGTGTGTGAGGAAGTACTGACAGGGTAATGTTATCGGGTAAGGTCAGTACGGCTTCATCGGATTGACGATATCCAATATCGTCAATGATGATCGCAACTTGAGCGGCATTTACGTAACTACCAGGAAAAATTAAAGTAAAACAAAATATTAAAAAGCGCACAGTGTTAGGTATTTTCCATACCTTTTACACTAAGAGTAAAAGGCGTTAAGAATGAGTTTTTATCCATGAAATTGCTGAATCCAATATCAGATCGGTTTCAACATTATTATCTTCAATCTTATCATGGACATTGGTCTCGTCGATTATAGGCACAGTTTGCTCATTTGTGACAGTATCTAATTGAAGTTTTATATCTGGCTCAATCCCCTTACTATTAATGTCACGGCCATTGGGGGTGGTGTATTTGGCGATAGTAAGTTTTATTGCGTTCCCTTCCATTAATGTTGGAATTAGACTCTGTACGGTTCCCTTACCGAAGCTGGTCTCACCTATCAGCTTAGCTCTTTTATTATCCTGTAGGGCGGCGGCAAGCACCTCCGAAGCAGATGCAGATCCCTTGTTGATTAACACCAGCATAGGGACGTCGTGAAGCATGGTCTGAGGTGAGGCATAATAGTCTGAATTTGCGTCGAAGAATCGTCCCTCGGTTGAGACTATTCTACCTTTTTCGAGAAATATGTCGGCAATTTTTATGGCTTGATCGAGTAAGCCTCCCGGATTATTCCTCAGATCTAAGATGAGTCCCTGTAATTTTAGTGGCTGCCACAGGGCTAATTGCTTAACCATCTCCTCGGTTGAATTGTCCTGAAAGCTGGCAAGTTTGATAAAGCCAATATTACCATCCAGCAATTCGGCCGTGACCGACTGCACCGAGATGAGGCTCGGTACTAGGGTGACTTCATAGACGGTATCCATATTAGAGTGAGTGAGTGCGAGCACAATCGATTGGTTATTCTGGCTATGCTTTTTTATTTCTTTAAGCAGGTCGTCTAACTTGCTGTAATCAACCTTATTATTATTGAGTTTAACTATTCGATCGCCTGCTTTTATGCCTGCACGCTCGGCCGGAGAACCGGCAAAGGGGGTGATTATGGTTATCTTGCCATCTTCGGCCGCTATCTCTATGCCAAAACCAAAATATTCGCCCTTATTGGCATTTCTGATATTTGAGAATTCTTGTTTATCGAGAAAGTTGGAATAAGGGTCTAACTTAGCAAAAATACCTTCGATTGCTGCAGCAATCAGCTCATCTTGGCTCATTTCTGTTACGTAGTAGGTTTCTACAGTGTCGATGACGTCGAGCAAGAGCGGATAGTTAAGATTGTGGTGATATTGCTCGGCGTTTTCTTGTCCTGATAGGGTAACGGATATCCCTAGTCCGACACCAACGAGAATACTACAAAGGTAGCGAATATATTTTGACATGGCAGCCCCTATATTTAAGGGCTAGATATCTCCTAGCGTTTACAGTATCTCGCCGGATCGACCGCTTGCCCTTTATGCCTTACCTCAAAGTATAGGCCAGGCTCAGTCTGTCCACCCGACCGACCGACTAATGCGATGGATTCTCCTTTATTTACAGAGTCTCCTGGGTTTTTTAATAGGGTTTGAGCATGACCATACAGGCTCATATAGCCCTTTCCATGATCGACAACTAGCACCATACCGAAGCCGCGTAACCAGTCTGCATAGATGACCTTTCCCGCAGCGATAGCCACTATTGTTTGACCTTCTGGAGCCGAGAGTGTGACCCCTTTCCATTTTACTTGACCCGATCTACGGCTGCCGAAGCCCGACTTGATACGGCCCTTGGTCGGCCATTTTAGCTTTCTGCTACTGGATAACCCTTCCATTTTAGGGTTACTTCTCATGGCCAGTATGGCTTGCTCGACGACATGTTTGAGACTGGCTTCTTCTATCTGCAACTGCTCCAGTCTGGCGCCACTAGTATTGAGTGTTCTCTGTAGTTGTGTCAGGGTTTTTTGTCTCTGGCTCTGTTCCAGGTTGAGCTGTTTCGCCTGTTGTTGCTGGTTTAGAATGAGCTTATTCAGCTGAGTCTTCTGGGTTATCTGTTCAATTTGGATGTCATTGAGTTCTTCAATGGTCTGTTTCAACTCATTGATCGATGCCATGCGGGCATTATTCAAATATTGATAGTAGGCGAGTAGACGTTCGATGCTAGCGGGGCTCTGCTGGTTGAGTAGCATCTTACTATAGTCGTGATTACCCGCTAAATAGGCGCTGGCCAACTGATTGGCTAATGTTTGCTGCTGAGTTTTCTTCAGTGTATCTAACTTGTTTTGGCGCTTATCTAATTCAACGAGTTTTTTATCTGTTTTAGAAAGTGAATTTTGGGTTTCATTGACTTTTCTAGCCGCGGAGGCGATAGCTTTTTCATCTTTCTTCAGCAATGAGATTAACTTTTCTCGCTGCTTAGTGGTGTTTTTTAGATCCGATGCTTGTTTGCTTATCTGTGATTGCAGTACTTTAAGATCGGATTGACGCTGCTGTAGGTCTGAGGCCAGCAGTGGCGTTGAAAGCATGATAAAGCCAGCAAAAATGCTGGCTTTACTGAAAAATCGAATATTCACGTGTCAGTGGTTACTCTTTGATTTTGATGATGGAACGCCCGGTCATCTCTGATGGCACCGTTTCTCCCATCAAGGTTAACATGGTTGGAGCAAGATCGCTCAGACGACCGCCATCTTCGATAATCGCATCACGTCCAACGTAGATCAATGGCACAGGTTCGCAAGTGTGAGCCGTGTGTGCCTGGCCGGTTTTCTCATCAGTCATCTGTTCAGCATTACCGTGATCGGCTGTGATTAAACACTCTCCTCCCACTTTAGCCAGAGCCTCCACGACGCGGCCGATACTGGTATCGACTGCCTCACAGGCTTTAACCGCTGCCTCGAAGCTACCCGTATGACCCACCATATCTCCGTTTGGATAGTTACAGATGATGACATCATAGTCAGTAGACTCTATGGCTGCGACTAACTTATCTGTCAGTTCTGCAGAACTCATCTCAGGCTGTAGATCATAGGTTGCCACCTTAGGTGATTGGATCAGAATTCTGTCCTCTCCCTTAAATGCTTCCTCTTTACCGCCGTTGAAGAAGAAAGTCACATGGGCATATTTCTCCGTCTCTGAGATACGCAGTTGTGTCTTATCCCGACTCTGCAAAACTTCACCTAAGGTGTTGACGAGCTCTGTCGCCGGATAGGCTATCGCTGCAGGTATATTCGCGGCGTACTGAGTCAGCATCAAGAAATGTGCTTTTGTCGTCACCTTACGCTCGAACCCATCGAAATCCGGGTCGACGAAGCTGCGGGTGATCTGACGTGCACGGTCGGCGCGGAAATTCATGAAGATGAGTGAATCACTATCGGTGAGCTTAGCGACATTACCTTGGTTGTCGATGATCGCCGAGCTTGCGACAAACTCATCGTTTTCGTTACGTTCATAAGCCGCTTCCAGGGCGTCTACAGCATTGGAATATTGATGCAGAGACTCGCCTTGGGTGATCAAATCATAGGCTAGGGTCACACGATCCCAGCGATTATCACGGTCCATTGCGTAATAGCGGCCTATCACTGAAGCGATGCGGCCTGTGCCTAATGTAGTAAACAGATCATCAAAATGAGCCAAGCTAGATTTTGCACTGCGTGGTGGAGTGTCGCGACCATCGAGGAAAGCGTGCAGATATACCTGCTTAGCACCACGTTCGACTGCTAGGCGGCACATGGCCTCGATATGATTCTCATGGCTATGTACACCACCTGGAGACAGTAGCCCCATTATGTGTACAGCACCCTCTTTGGCGATAGCCTGATCTATGGCGTCGAGTAGTGCCGGGTTTTGCTGAAACTCACCGTCATCAATTGCCTTGCCAATTCTGGTAAGCTCTTGATAAACAATGCGTCCTGAGCCGATGTTGATATGACCAACTTCGGAATTACCCATTTGACCATCGGGTAGTCCCACATCCATGCCTGAAGCTGAGATTAGATTGTTAGGGTATTGGGCATTGAGTCGATCCAAAACTGGGGTCTTTGCATGGAAAACGGCATTTTTTTGCGTGTTTTCGCGGTAACCCCAGCCATCGAGGATCAGTAATGCCAAAGGGCGTTTACGTGTCGTCATGGTAGTACCTTTTTAAGTTTGAAAGATAAAGTTGAAAATAGAAATTGGATAAATATTACTACGGAAGGCCGGGTTGAAAAAGGAATTTACCTAGATTGAGATAATCGAGTTTGCATCTATCTTACCAAGACGCTTCATTCACAGGTTTTTCGTCCTTCAACAAGATGCTGCAATCTCCTATTGCGGTGGTATACTCTGTGCCCTAATTGTATTTTCAGCCCTAAGAAGTAGGCAGTTCACCATGCAAGAATATATCGAATTTTTGAAAGCTAACCCTATGCTCAGCTTAGCCTGGATAGGTCTTTTGGTTGGTCTTATCGTCAGCGTTTTCAAATCCAGCATCTCTAAGGTCACCACAGTCGATCACCAACAGGCTACGCTGCTTATCAATAAGCAAAACGCTAAAGTGATAGACGTAAGGGAAAAAGGGGAGTTTAAGAAGGGTCATATCGTCGATGCTTTGAATGTGCCTTTGTCTGAAATTAAAAATAATCAACTTTCAGCCCTTGAAAAGTTTAAAGCAAGTCCCATTATAATGGTATGCAACGCAGGTATGGTGTCATCACAAGCCTCGCAGTTGATGGTTAAAGCAGGTTTCGAATCTGTACATAATCTCAAAGGCGGTATGGGTGAGTGGCAGTCAAGTAATCTGCCAGTAACGAAAAGTAAGAAATAACAATAACCCGGGATGGTGTTTGAGAGCGAGTTACAGGTCTCAAGTAACAAAAGCCCTTAAATTGGCTTCAATTTTGAAGCCTAATAAATTGGATAGGTAAATATTATGGCTGAAGTAGCAAATAACGAACAACAAGATCCTCAATTCAATATCCAACGTGTATACACCAAGGATATCTCTTTCGAAACTCCAAACAGCCCGGCTGTTTTCCAGAAAGAGTGGAACCCTGAAGTTAAGCTAGATCTTGATACTCGTAGCACTAAGCTAGCTGACAATGTTTTTGAAGTTGTCCTGTCTCTGACTGTTACTGCTAAAAACGGTGACGAAACTGCATTCCTTTGTGAAGTTCAGCAAGCTGGTATCTTCGCAATCAATGGTCTGACTGAGCAGCAACTAGCTCATTCACTAGGCGCATACTGTCCTAACATCCTATTCCCATATGCTCGTGAAGCAGTGGGTAGCCTGGTTTCTCGTGGTACTTTCCCACAGCTAAACCTAGCACCAGTTAACTTCGATGCGCTTTTCGCTCAGTACGTTAATCAGCGTCAAACCGGTGCTGAAGAAGCTGCTAAGACTGAAGCTGCTAAGATTGAAGAAGCAAGCGCATAATTAAAAACTGAACGTATCTGTTCAGCATTTTTCAGTCGCTGCTCAGATAGTGGCCAATTCATTCGAGCATTAGACTCGAATGAATTGGCATTAAGTGAGTCGTTATATGAAAAACACTGCCGATATTACGGTATTAGGGGCGGGGTCTTATGGCACCGCCCTTGCTATTTCTTTAGCCAGTAATGGCCATCGAACTCTGCTATGGGGTCATGACCCTGAGCATATCGAGAACCTCAAGCGTGACCGTGCTAACGAGGCATTTCTCCCAGGGATAACACTTCCCGACCTACTTATTCCTGAAGCCGACTTGGCGACGGCGCTAGCCGCATCGAATAACATCCTAGTCGTGGTTCCCAGCCATGTCTTTGGCATGGTGCTGAGTCAAGCTAAGCCTCTGCTACGTGAAGATTCACGCATAGTCTGGGCGACAAAAGGGCTGGAGCCTGAGACCGGACGTCTATTACAAGAAGTTGCCGGAGATGTGTTAGGTGATAAATATCCTTTAGCCGTACTTTCCGGACCTACTTTTGCTAAAGAACTAGCGGCGGGAATGCCGACGGCTATCTCTGTTGCCGGGACCGATGCTGCATTTACCCAAGATCTGGTCGAGCTATTACACAGCCCCAAGCGGCTACGTGTTTATGCCAACGATGATTTTATCGGCCTGCAACTCGGCGGCGCGGTTAAAAATGTCATCGCCATCAGCGCCGGTATGTCGGATGGTATCGGCTTCGGTGCCAATGCCAGAACCGCATTGATCACCCGAGGCCTAGTTGAACTGTCTCGTTTAGGTGAGGCTATGGGGGCCCAAACCAGTACTTTTATGGGCATGGCAGGCTTAGGCGATCTGGTACTTACCTGTACAGATAACCAATCTCGTAATCGTCGCTTCGGACTGGCTTTAGGCCGGGGGCAAGGTGTCGAGGAGGCTCAGAAAGAGATAGGTCAGGTGGTTGAAGGCTACCGTAATACCAAAGAAGTTTATGCCCTAGCTAAGCGACTTGGTGTAGAGATGCCGATCACCGAGCAAGTTTATCGGGTGCTCTATGAGGGCGGTACGCCCCGAGAGGCTGCCGTAACCTTGTTAGCCAGAGAGATAAAATCTGAGACCCAAGATAGCGAGTAATCAAACCTTAGGTTGATGCTTCTGGGCATGTTAAAGATAAAAAAGGGTGCTAAAATAGCACCCTTTTTGTGTCTGGCCAAAATTATTCCTGGTTCAGTATTTGTATTTAAATTTGAGGCAATAAAGTGAAACATCATGACGTCATAATTATCGGTGCGGGCGCCGCAGGCCTGATGTGCGCCGCTACAGCGGGTTACCGTGGGCGTGATGTGTTAGTGCTGGATGCAGCTAAGCAGGCGGGGAAGAAGATCCTCATCAGCGGTGGTGGACGATGTAACTTCACTAACCAGAAAGTTGAGCCAAATAACTTCATCTGTGGCAATGGGCATTTTGTAAAGTCTGCCCTGGCAAGATATCCTAGTAGCGACTTTATCGAGTTGGTCGAGCGTCATGGTATCGAGTACCACGAGCGGGATCACGGTCAACTGTTCTGTAATGACTCGGCCAAAGAGATAGTCACCATGCTGCTGACCGAGTGTGAGTGGGCCGGTGCTAAGGTAAAACTCCGCACCGAGATTGGCAAGATCACTCAAACAGATTCTGGAAAATTTGAAATAGTGACCGACAAAGAGGTCTATAGCTGTGATTCGTTAGTGGTAGCCACAGGCGGTCTCTCTATGCCTAAGCTAGGTGCCAGCCCATTGGGCTATCAACTTGCCGAGCAGTTTGGTTTAAAGGTGCTGCCTACCTATGCTGGTCTGGTGCCTTTTACCTGGCAACCCGAGCAGAAACTGAAGTTTGAACCACTGTCAGGCATTGCTGTACCCAGTACCATAACGGCAAAAGACGGGACCCAGTTCAGTGAAGCCTTACTCTTCACTCACCGCGGCCTATCAGGCCCTGCAATTCTTCAGATATCAAACTTTTGGAAGCCAGGCGAAACCATCAGCATTAACTTGCTTCCCGGTATCGATGCCAGAGCCGCCATCGACTTAGTGCTGGCGAACCATCCGAAGCAGAACCTGAGAAATACCCTGAGCCATTGGTTACCTAAACGTCTGGTCGAGGCCCTGTTCGATGAAGCTCTGCTTAACAAGGCGCTGAATCAGTTGATCCATAAAGAGCTGGAACAGCTTGCTGTGGATCTCGAGTCCTGGGAAATCCTGATGAATGGCACCGAAGGCTACCGCACCGCCGAAGTCACACTAGGTGGTATCGATACCGATGAGCTGTCGTCGAAAACTATGGAAGCCAAATCAGTACCTGGAATTTTCTTTATTGGTGAGGTGATGGATGTCAGTGGTTGGTTAGGGGGATTCAACTTCCAGTGGGCATGGTCATCCGGTGTAGCGGCAGGACAAGCGGTTTAACTGTGAACCTGTGATAACCAATCTCTAAACTGGCTGGGTAATTGTCCAGTCCAGCGCTTGAAAGAACGTCTAAAGTTATTACTGTCGGCAAATTTTAGTTGTTGAGCAACGGCTAAGTTGCTCTCGCCATTTATCGCCAACATATATAGTGCTCTGTGAAGCTTAGCTTCGTCTTGTAGCTGCTGGAAGCTTGTATGATATTCTTTCAATCGCCGCTTCAGTGTCGCAGAGCTAATACCTAATCGTTCAGAAATATCGGGTAATGAAAGCTGTTGGCTATCATGTCTTATCAGGTGTGACCGTATCGCACCAGGTAATCCCACTTTATATTCAGCAGCCATAAGACCTCTTAAAGCCTGCCTGGAGGCGAGCTTATATCCATGTGGATTAGCCATATCGAAGTTTTTCTTAGTCATGGCGAGTTCATAACTGATGACACAAAGTGGTTGCTTAAAGGTGAGCTGAAAGCCTAAGTACTTATGATACTGCTCGATATTTTTTGGCTCTGGATATGGTAAAGAAAATTCACCCTGCCAAGATTCATGTCTGAGTCGCTTATAGGTGGATACCAGACTGGAAAGAGTTAATTCGAGAAAGAAACGATCTTGCTTGTGAGCGCCAATATCCAAAGCTAACAATAGGTGTTGTTTGGACTCTGTTTGCCAGCGCCATCCTTGCAGCCAAGGTTGACTCAACCAATGGTGTTTCAGCCAGTGTGCTTGAAGCTGTGCCAGATCGCGGCTGCACAATAGGCCATTTGTCATCAAACCACTCTGATTGGGTAACCAGTGTTGACCTAGTAAAAATGCTAAGTCTCCTCCCTGCCATATTTTTTGAGCGTTATCTATCAACTTTGACAGCTGTATAGGGCTAATCTTATGTTGCTCATTGAGATCCTGAGTGAAAATTCCAGTGCCAGATAATAAGCGATTCAGATTAAGTCGTCTTTGCTCAAATAAAGCGATTAAGTTCGATACCAAAAGTTGGCTGTCGATGCATTTATCACTGGCATAGGCGATGGCCTGCATTACTATACTGCCTTTGGCCAGTGGCGAGTCTGCTTTACGTTTTCCATTTGCTGATTTATTTCTGCTATCAGGCTATCCGCATCTGAGTCATTGGGCCGCTCCCAATAAAGATATGCGCTGCTGGCGTGGTATCCGAGTGAAGCAATTTTAGATTTGAGCTCAGCTGCTATTGTTGTAGCTAAGTTAGCCGAGCACATGGGCATCATGACGATAAACCTGTCACCGGCATAGCGGCAAACCAGATCTTGAGAGCGTAATTGAGTCGCGATCAGTTGGGCGACATTGGTAAGAATTTGGTCGCCTTGAATAAAGCCATATCTTCGATTCACTTCAGTAAAATTATCGAGATCTATCATGACTAATGCCAGGCAATTGACCTGTTTTATGCTGAGAGCCAGTTGATGGCGCATGGCACTGGCAGTGTATATTTGAGTGACTTGATCGACGAGTTTATGTTGGCGATAGAACTGCTCTCTTGTTCTAAGTTGTTGGTTAATAGTGACTTGTTCCTCGCGCCACAAGCATAACCCATAAGTAAGAGTGATTAAACCTATAGGAGTGGGAATTTTCTCCAGTAAATTAAACCACAGCGGCAGACTGGTATTGATAAAAAACTCATCTAACAGATCCATATAACAGCCTAAGCAATAACCCAATAGGCCGATTAATAAGACTTGAGTCACCCTGCCACCCGGACGCGCCTGTATCACTAATGTGAGCCAGCTTATTCCTAGCAGGAGAAGTGCACCTTCGGTTGAAATATCAAGCCAATCTATATCGGCTAGGGTTTTGGTTTGTGCTTGAAGTAAGCAAAGGCTGATTAAAGCCGTACACACTAAAATGGAAGCCAATAAGATTTTTGCTGCAAGTGATCTTTTCATACTGTTTATCAATCAGTTTCTATTTCAATAAGATGAATATATTAATGGGCTTTTATGACGGCTTAGTGATCTTAGGGGCAGTCAAATTAGCTCAGTAGAAAGCATTGAGTCATCGAAATAGTTTCAGGTTATTATCTTTTTTTGAGTTGGCATAAATTAATTTTTGATTATTAACAATGAAATCAACTAGTAAGTATGGGTTTGACTGTTGATTGATTACAGCAGTATAGAGTCAATAATGTCATTGTTGCCAGTCATTGAAGCTCAGAGAGGCTGAATATCAGGGCTAAAGGGCCCATATCGATCAATATTCAGAGTTGACGTCATGGAACTGTCATCTATCTGCCTTAGGTTTGCCTGCAATTAAGGCAATCAATCAAGGACTAAAACCAATGAAGCAGCTTGGCTCGCTTTCACCACTTTACGTTGCACTATTAGCGACTAGCTTATGTATGCCATCGTCGGCATGGGCGGGACGTATTGAGGGGGCAATTAAAGACGGCGCAACTCAACTTCCATTGCAAGGTGCACTCATTAGCATCGAAGAACTTAACCTTAAACTTGAGTCTAACCGCGATGGCCGTTTTTTCTTTCCTAGTATAGAGGCGGGTGAATACACTTTAGTTGTGAAATACCTGGGAGGTCAAACCTACACAGAGCGAGTAACTGTTGGTGAAACTGGGGTGACGAATACTCAAATTCAGCTTCAAGGCCATGGCTTAGAGCATATACAGATAGTTGGGCAGCGAGGTGCATTGAGTAAATCTCTTAATCGTCAGAGATCTGCCGACAACTTAGTTAGCGTATTAAGTGCCGATGCATTGGGTAATTTTCCAGATACCAATATTAGTGAGGCCTTGCAGCGGGTGCCGGGGATTTCTGTCGAGCGAGATCAAGGAGAAGGCCGTTTCGTGCGTATTCGGGGGATGGCACCGGATTACAATGCCGTATCTATGAATGGCACCCGATTACCGTCACCAGACAGTGATCGCCGTGCCGTAGCACTCGATGTGGTGCCAGCTGATTTACTGCAGTCGGTAGAGGTATCTAAGACGTTGACACCAGACATGGATGCCGACTCACTCGGCGGTGCCATTGAAGTTAAGAGTTTATCGGCCTTCGATCGTGATGATACCTATATGAAAGTCAGTGCTGAAGGTTCCTATGATGAGATGACTGATAGCGTGAACCCTAAGCTTGCGGCCAGCTACAGTGATGTCTTCGGTGAGACCTTCGGCGTAGCGGTTGCGGCAAGTTGGTATAAACGTGATTTTGGCTCAGATAATGTCGAGACCGGAGGCAAGTGGGACTTTGACGAGCCTGCGCTACTCGAAGAAGTAGAGCAAAGAGATTATCAGATTAATCGTGAGCGATTCGGCCTAGGTGTGAATCTGGATTTTCGGCCTAATGATAATAATGACCTTTATCTCAGAAGTCTCTATAGCAGCTTTGTCGATACCGAAACCCGTAATGCCAATGAGATAAAGTGGCAAGAAGCGACCTTACCCGGTAGTCAAGGGACAGCCGAAGCGACCCGCTCACTTAAATCCCGCGATGAAGAACAAGTTATTGCATCTTATGTATTTGGTGGTCAATCAAGATTCGATGAGTGGACACTAGATTACCTGGCGAGTTGGAGTAGGGCGACTGCGGATAAACCCAGATACATAGGTGGTGCCGATTTTGAGGGCGAGTTTGATGATGTGGCCTATCAAGACTCTAGTGTGCCCCGTATTTCGGCACCAGGTGCATTCTACAGTGCAGAAGAATATCAACTCGATAAGGTGGAAATAGCTGAATCGAGTGCGGTCGACACTATAGTTTCGGCTAAATTTGATCTCAGTAAAACCTTGTTTATCGATGAGATGCCTGTGGAAATTAAATTTGGAGCTAAGTACACGGTACGAGAAAAAGAAAACCGCGAAGATATTTGGATCTATGAAGATTTTGACGAGCAAGGGTTCGGTGATGCTCAACTGCTAATGAGCGCCTTTGCTGGTGGGGAGCCGGAGTATAACTTGGGGCGTTTCGGTCCATCGATAGAGGCTGCATCAGTGTGGGCGCTGGTTGATGGTATGGATATCGATCGCGCCAAAGATGACATAGAGTCGCAAATCAATGACTTTGATATTGATGAAGATATTACCTCGGCTTACCTGATGGGCCATATAGACATAGATAAGCTTAGAGTGTTAGCCGGGATCCGTTTTGAGCATACGGCTATGCAAGCCAAAGGGACCGGCTTTGATGAGAGTCAGGATGATTTTTTCGCGAGTGAAACTGACAGAGATTACCAGCATTGGCTTCCTGGAGTACATCTCAACTATAAGCTGAGTGATAAGACTGTTATTCGAGCATCATGGAGCAACACTATAGTAAGGCCTACTTTTGGTCAATTGGCACCTGGTTTCTTGATAGAGCAGGACGATGACGAGCTCGAAGCCAGCTTCGGAAATCCAGATCTTGAAGCACTCGAGGCTGTGAACTGGGATCTTAGTATCGAGCACTATATGGGCGGCTTAGGCGTAGTTTCAGCCAGTGGTTTCTACAAAGATATCAGTAATTTTATCTATGAGGCTGATTTAGGGGGATACGGTAAGTACCAAGGCTTCGATAAAGCTGAGACATTCACCAATGGTGATGAAGCCGACATCTTGGGGCTCGAGCTTGCCTATGTGCAGGAGTTTGGCTTTATGCCGGAAGCCTGGCGTGGACTTATCTTCATTACCAACCTGACTCTAAGTGACTCTAATGCCAATATCAGCTGGCAAGATTCAGGTGAGCAGACGCGAGAAATCCCGCTACCGAGTCAATCGGAGATGACGGTGAATGCGTCTTTCGGCTACGAAAACAGCTTTGTCAGCGTCAGGTTATCGGCAGCATATAAGTCGGAGTATCTAATCGAAGTGACCGAGCTCGATGATGCTAATTTTGATATCTATCAAGATGCTCATACTCAATGGGACTTTGTTGCGAAAAGTTATATCACCGAAGATATTACCGTCTATTTCAAAGGCATTAACCTTACCGATGAGCCTTTCTATGCTTACACTGGCCAAAGCCGTTACAACGCCCAGTATGAAGAATATGGGCGTACTTTTCAGTTAGGTATTCAGTTCATCAACATCTAGGTCACAGATAAATGAAAACGAGTAACAAGATAAATAATAGCTTAGGGATTCTGTGTGTTCTGTTGGTTTCAAGTTTAGTGGTGGAAAGTTCTGGCTTGGCGTCTGAAAGAGCAATCACCCTAGGGCCAAAAGCGGGTAGCGAAGTGGCAAAATGGCAAGATCGCTTAGTATTTGCCAGTGAGCAACAAGGTTTGCTATTTGAAGATAAGAAAAAGCTTAGAGTCTTAATGCCTGGTAAATTTGAGTACTTAAGTATTAACGGCGATATTGCGCTAACTTATGATAGCCAAATCGATCAAGTTCAAGGGATCAAGCTTAGCCTGCATGATGCTCATCGCTTGTCTTTACTGCCCAAACGGTCATTTCAGGTTGAATGGCTCTGCTTGCAGCCTCGTAAAGCAGATCAGAACCTCTATGCCTGGATAGGTGATGATGAGGGACGGGCAGAGCAGTGGCTATTAATGTCCGATGACCAATGGCAACCTCAATTGGTCCGCGGCTTGTCGGTCACTATGGGGGCGTTAAAGTGTGCTGTCGATGACAATGAGAGCCTATATGTTATCGACAACCACCAAGGGCTTTGGCGTTATCCAGCCGCTCCTCATCATCCAGCCGAGTCTGAGCTAGTGGCGCATATGCCGGATAATCAATTATCAGGCTTAGCCTTACACGCTAATCAAGTGGTCATGTTAGATGAAAGCGGTCAGATTTTTAATCATCAAGGCCAGTTGATATCAGTTCCCTTTAAAGACGGTGGTTCCCTTGAAAGTTTGTATATAGATGGTCATAGCATTTGGGCCTATTCAGACGATGATGACCGCTTCTATCAAGGACAGTGGCAAGCGATTGATGCTCAATCTGATCCTGAAAATAGCCTGATTGTTGAAGTGCCGACATTTATTGAGAGTGATATTGCCGATAGGGCCGGCGATACCATGGATGACCCTGCTATTTGGGTACATCCCAGTGCACCGGAAAAGAGTCGTGTATTAGGCACGAATAAACGTTGGGGCTTGTTGAGCTTTAATATGCAAGGTCAGCAAGTTCAGAGGCTAGGGGCGGGACGACTCAATAATATCGATCTAAGGCAAGGTGTTCGTTTAGCGGGTAAGAGCCGTGATATCGCTATCGCCAGCAACCGGGATCGTAACAGCCTGAGTATCTTCGACATAAATGACCAAGGTAAGCTGACTCAACTTACCGAGCAAGCCACCACGTTGAGGGATATATATGGCTTGTGTATGTATCAACCTGAAGAAGATGAGCTGTATGTTTTCGTGAATGAAAAATCCGGGGTGATCGCGCAAATAGCGTTGCAGTGGCAAGGTAAGTATTTAAAGGCGACTGAAGTGGCCAAGTTTAGTGTGCCAAGTCAGCCTGAGGGGTGTGTGGCCGATGACGAGCAACAAAGGCTGTTTGTGGGTGAAGAAAATGAAGGGATATGGTTGTTTGACTTAACTGCGGCGAAGCCGCAAGAGTCTGCGAAAATGATCATTAAGGCGGGTGGTCACCTGGTCGCTGATATCGAAGGGATCTCCTTGTATAAGCCTAACTCGGAAAAGGGCTATTTGGTGGTATCTAGCCAAGGTAATGATAGTTATCTGCTGTATGACAGCGAGCCTCCATTTGCTTATGTCGATCGTTTTAGAATTGGGGTGAATGCCGATAAAGGCCATGACGGCAGTGCCGAAACCGATGGTCTAGATGTGACTTCGAGCGCCGTTGGCATCGGAGTTTGGGCACAAGGCATGATGGTGGTGCAAGATGGTCGTAATCGTATGCCAGATGAAAATCAAAATTTTAAATGGGTGCCTTGGAGTATGATCAGTCAGACTTTAGGTCTATAGAATGCCTTAGTAGCAGGATAAATATGTGGGGGAGAGATAGGTGTCCTCCCCAACTTTCGTTCTGCTTATTTACATTATCATCATTATTTATTCTACAAGCTTGGTTGGAAACCTGAAGGAATCATACTGAGTTCACCTTCTGTTAATGTCTGCAGTGTTAACATAGCGTTAAGTTACTCTTTCCTGTTTATCTTTTGATACTTTCTTTGAGGCGCAGATGTGTTAAAACCCATTTCCATCTTAGTTATCGTGCTTCTACTGTTTATGTCCGGGTGTTCGAGTCGGTTGCCGGAGCAGATTGAAACAGACACTTCAACCAATGTTGCTGCGAATCAGGCTAAAACAACAGGCCTGACCAAGCAACAGGTATTCGAGCAGAAGCTGATGGCATTTCATCGCGAGTGGAAAGGTACGCCTTACCGTTATGGTGGCATGAGTAAGCGGGGCGTGGACTGCTCCGCTTTCGTCTATCTGGCCTACAAAGATATTTTAGGCAGGAAGTTACCCAGAACCACGGCGGAGCAGAAAAACCTTGGACATAAGGTGTCTAAGCGTGACCTGAAAACTGGTGATCTGGTATTTTTCAAAACCGGTTGGTCGACGCGTCATGTGGGTATCTACCTGAGTGACTCGAAGTTTTTGCATGCATCGACGAGCCAAGGTGTGATGATATCCACCTTAAATAATAGCTATTGGCAGCGTAAGTATTGGCTGTCCAGAAGCTTGTAGCTCTGATTTTTTTGTCGGTCTGCTAGTTCAAACCCTATCGTTCATGCCCTGTTGTTCAGGATCAAATACTTAGCTAGCCTTTGATTGTTAATATACAAGGTATCAGCTCTCATTTTTGTCGATAAGCCAGATATAATGGCCGCGAATCATGCTAGTTTAGATGCAACTAATATCTCCAGCTTCGGTGCCATCGATAGGGCTTTCCGAAGATAACACCACCAGTAGGACTTAAGATGACTAAAGCTAAAATCGGTATCGTAACTGTCAGTGATAGAGCCAGTGCAGGCGTGTATGAAGATCTCTCTGGTAAGGCGATTATCGAAGTATTAAACGAGTATCTGACTTCCGAGTGGGAGCCTGTCTATGAGGTTATCCCAGATGAGCAAGATGTGATTTCCGCGACGCTTATCAAGATGGCTGATGAGCAGAACTGTAGCCTCATCGTTACTACCGGCGGTACTGGTCCATCTAAACGTGATGTTACCCCTGAGGCGACGGAAGCCGTTTGTGACCGTATGATGCCAGGTTTCGGTGAGCTCATGCGCGCCGAGTCACTCAAGTTTGTGCCTACCGCTATCCTGTCACGTCAAACTGCCGGTCTGCGCGGTGATACCTTGATCGTTAACTTGCCAGGTAAGCCCAAGTCGATTCGTGAGTGTCTCGATGCCGTGTTCCCGGCAATTCCTTATTGCATAGACTTAATGAACGGCCCATTCCTCGAGTGTGACGAGTCGGTTATCAAACCATTCCGTCCAAAGGCTAAGTAAGCTCTGCTTTTTGAATTAGAGGTTGAATTTAGCTTGTATAGCGAGTGTCTCGATGCACTCGTTATGCCCGGAAATTCCTTATTGTATCGATCTAATGAACGGCCCATTCCTCGAGTGTGACGAGTCGGTTATCAAACCATTCCGTCCAAAGGCTAAGTAAGCATATCTTGAAAGTTAAGAGCGTCTCGATGCGCTCTCTATCTTCCCCGGCAATTCCTTATTGCATAGACCTAATGAACGGCCCATTCCTCGAGTGTGATGAATCAGTTATCAAACCATTCCGTCCAAAGGCCAAGTAGCATATCTTGAAAGTTAAGAGCGTCTCGATGCGCTCTCTATCTTTCCCAGCAATTCCTTATTACATAGACTTAATGAACGGACCTTTTCTTGAGTGTGACGAGTCAGTCATCAAACCATTCAGATCTAAAACCAAGTAGTTATTAGCCTTTGATTTATTTGAGTAAATATTGGCACGCCGAGTAATTTAGACTAGCTTTGTTAAAGGGATGAAGCAGCGAGTCTAAGTCAATATGAAACGTCATATAGTTAATCCATCTAAAAAACTGTTAGCCGCCTTAGGGGCTATGAGTGATTTTAAGGTCGCTGCTACATTTGGTGTGCGACCTTTCCAGGTAAAGTTTTTGCGTGAGAAGGAGGGGATCCCGGCGGTAGCATCCTCTGTTGATGTTCATCATTTTCAGTGGACGCCTGAAGCGGAGCGATTGCTGGGGTCTATGCCAGACACAGTATTGGCAAAAAGGTTAGCTACCAGCAGTGCAATTGTGAATGGTCGTCGAGCGGCTCTTAGTATTGCTGCTTTTGAGCGACCCCTTGTTGAAATTTCCACTTTGGTCTTACAAAACCCCCATGACTGGACCATAGCGGAGGAGGAATTATTAGGCACCGATTTCGATACTGTTATTGCTGAGCTGCTAGGAATTAATAAAGATCAGGTTACCTACCGGCGGAACCGTTTGGGAATCGACCCCTATCGGCGTGGTACCCGCATTCAGTGGACTCAGCAGATGCTAGATAATCTAGGGGAGATATCCGATGGAGACTTTGCTGAGTACTTTGAGATCTGTAAAATGTCTGTGTATATAAAGCGAATCTTACTTTCTATCCCTACTTTTAATACCCTCGATTTCCCATCACCTCCCAATATTCCAAGAGCGGCTGTTAAGTTTCTAGGGAAAAAATATGATGTAGAACTTGCCGAGGAGTTCTCTGTAAATCGTCTAAACATCAGGGTAAATCGTTTAATCCGTGGCATTGCTCCATTAGGTCGGGTGCCAAATGAACTGCAATTCTCATGGACCACAGATATGGATGCCTTGTTAGGGCTTAAATCTGATAAAGAGGTGGGAAAAGATCTGGGCATCAGCGGTAAAGTGGTGCAATACCGCAGAAGAAAGCTTGGTATTGAGCCTGCAATGCGTAGCAGCCTACTCATTTGGGACCAGCAGATGATATCTGAGTTAGGCAGAAGCAAAGATCAGATCTTGAGTCAGGTTTGGCAGTGTGATGTAAATCTGGTCAGAGATAAGCGTGAGGAGCTTGGCTTGTCTGAGCATCTCGAGGCAAGGGTCTGGCTAGAGAGTGAGATAGCGCTGTTGGGGAGATTATCGGATCCTCAAACGGCTAAAAAGCTTGGGATTAGCGCTACTGCGGTGCGTAACAAGCGTAATAAGATGAATATCAAGCCGCTAATAAGTCACAAGAAGTTTATTTGGACTAAGAGGCGCCTAGCCTTACTAGGTACCATGGCCGATGAGCGCTTGGCTTATCAATTAACCGTGACGCCGAGTGTAGTATCTAAAAAACGTGTTCAGCTCAATATTCCTATTTGGAAAAGCCCTCATAAAGGCACCTGGGCCGATCCTGAGGCTATAGCCAAGTTGGGCACCATGTCAGATCCCGATTTGGCCAAACTCTTGGGAAATACCGCTCCAGCTGTATTTCGTAAACGTAAGCAGCTGGGGATCCCTGCGTATGTCGCTCAAGATTAATGCGCCTAGCTTGTGCCGTGCTCTCTTATTCTAGACTCTCTTGTTGATTATCTGATAGGCGCTATATCCGGTAAACATGAGTAAGCTGGGTATCGCCACGAAGTGGGTAAAGATGTTGGGCTCGGTGCTAAAATGTAGCCAAAATAGTAATGCCCAACTTATTCCAAGATAACTCAGGCTCATCACCAGATGCTTATTCGATTTTGACATCATCTACTCCTATTCATCACTTCTATTCATTACTAGTGTTCATTTAAGAACCAGCAAAACTTTCTGGGCTTCAACTGCAGCTTTCATTGAAGTTTCCAGTGTGATCTCAGTATAAAAACTAGACAAAAACTTATAAAGTGTCATTATTGACAAAATAAGGGTTAAAAGTGACAATTTGTATGTTGGTCATAGTCTTTAGATTATAGTCTTGTGGTCATAGCTTGGTGATGATTGAACTTGAGGAGAGACAGAGATGAAGCAGATAACAATATTGGCTGCAGGGAATGTGGTTGCCGGTGGCATTGTCAGTTTTCTCGACGTGTTTAGCTTCTGTAATGCTTACTGGCGACGCATGAATCCAGATGCAAAAGAAGATCTGTTTCATTGTCACGTGGTTTCATATGACGGCCAGCCGGTGAATACCAATCAGAATATTCAAATCCCCGCCATAGGTCTGGATAAACCCGAAGATATTCTGCAAGCCGATGCGGTTATTCTTGCGTCCGCCTTTGTGACGAGCAGAGAGGAGTTCCAAGCCTATCTCAATGAGTTTGAACCTCTGTTCGAGCCTCTGAGGGTCTTCGCTGCCAGCGGAAAACCCGTGGCAGCTTATTGCTCTGGCACCTTGATGTTAGCCGCCTCTGGCGTGCTAAATGGTCGTACGGCCACGACGGTTTGGTGGTTAAAGGAGATGTTCGAGCGAAACTTTCCGGATGTGAATCTGTGTATGGATAAACTGGTCATCTCCGATGAGCACATTCATACCGCCGGAGCGACAACCTCGAATCTGAGTCTGGCACTTCACCTGATAGGAATTCTTGCCGGTGAGCAGATCGCCAATCAGATGGCCAAGATATTGTTAATCGACCCCAATCGAACCTCGCAGCAACCATTCATGTCCATGGACCTATCCGTTGGGGTTAATAATCACAAAGATGAGTTGGTGACTAAGATCCAAAATTGGATGCAGACACACATAGAGCAGAGTTTCCTGCTCGATGATATCGCCGATAAGTTTGCAGTGGGTAAACGCACCATGATCAGGCGTTTCAAGAAGGCGCTCAATGAGACGCCTGCCAGTTATATGCAGCGTTTGCGTGTCGATGAGGCTAAGCGATTACTCGAAACCACCGAACTTGCCCTGGAGCAGATAGTAGATAGGGTTGGCTACGAAGATGTGAGTTCATTTAGAAAGCTGTTTATTCAGCTGACTAGCCTATCGCCCCGCGCCTATCGGCAGAAGTTTAATACCCATGCTTGCTGTTAGTTTGCTTTGGGTGCCAGCTTGGTTAGAGGGAATTTATCTCCTGTTTTAGATCGTAGCTGCTATCCGTCACTATCCTCTCTAAGGTTTGTACTCGCGCTTCGAGGTGACGGTTCTGTTTGCGTAGCAGCTCAAGCTCATCTTGATTGATATCTGACCTGCTCACCTTGCGAAGTCTTAAGTACTGCTTAAGGCCTTCGGTAAGCGTCACGCTGGCGATAAATACGATCATAACAACCATGATAATCAGTTCTTTTTCCATCTTAAACTCCTTATCTATTTTATGTTTTAGCTTTGTTTGAATACTTATCGACAACCTTGCCTGTTGTCGCCCACACCATGACACCGCCCCAAGCAATAAATGAAAGACCTGCCGGAATGCAAGCCAGCAAAATCAGTTTAAAATGCTTGCGGTTAAATATGAGTGCCAGCATTGCTGGAAGAAACCAGATGATGAGCACTCCAATGGCTAATAACACCATAAAAGCGTAGTTTTCTTGGGCTAAAATCTTCTCTATAAATTCCATCTCTCTCTCCTTATTATGTAAGCCCTGAGTGCGAGTCACTCTGGGCTTCTATCTGTGTTGAATGAGTTCGAAAGGGATCACCATTCCCTCACTCATCCGCCTTGAATTATGCAGCCAAAAATAACTCTGAGTTGAGCACTTTCTTATACAGATTGGTATTACAAACCGAAGACTATCTTCTCGCTCTTGAGCGATCTTTCCATGCGGAAAGTCAGGGCTAGGGTGATAACTAAGGTCACGACCGAGGACAGTACTAGCTGCAGCATGGGGATTTCGCGTCCCTTGATGAAGGCGATCAGTGCCTGTTGCTGCCCTGAGACGGGGAGCCACTGCAAGGTATCCGGGGCTATGTTGTAGCTGGCAGCCATCGACAGCATCATGGGCACTATGAGCACTAAGGTCAGATAGGATTGAGCCTCTTTAAAGCTCTTGGCCATAAAGGAGACAAAGAGTTGCAGGCTTGCGGCCATCATGGCGATGGGTAAGCCAATCAATAACATAAGCAAGATGAAGTCTGTGCTTATGTTGACCGTAAATCCAAGCTCATGCCAGGGGACATAGGCATAGGATATTTTGGAGATGATCAGGGTTAACAGTAGGCCCAACATGGCGAACACAGTAACGGCAAACACCTTGGCCAGCACTATGCTACGGGTCGATACCGGATGACTGAGTAACAAGGCTAATGAATTTCGCTCTCGTTCACCGGCACTGGTATCTATGGCCAAGTTCATACCCGAGATAAATACCGCATAGATCATGGTCATGGTGGCGACGCCTAAGATAACCCCGCCCTTGGAGTCTGGCGTGGCTTGATCTTCTATCTTCAACTTAATAGGCTGAACCACACGTGGATCTATGCCTCTGGCGATTAAGCGTAAGCTGCCCATCTCGGCGCTATAGGTCTGCAGATCGCGCTCGAGACGACGAATAGAATTTTGCAGCTTCTCGTTAGAGTTATCGGCGATAAGTATGATTTCGGCTCTGAGGCCTTTGGCCATCTGAGCGGCATAATCTTCGCTGATCACCAGGCGGATATCTTTCACATCCAGCGGCTCACCTTCGTCATCAGTACTGCGACTATCACCATGGGTGATCCCTTGGCTGGATAGGTACTTGATGAGATCCGGGGCGTTATCGGCATTCTCTATCTTGATGTTAAGGTCTTTCGGACTCGACATCTGGCCGATGAGTAGCATAAACATGCCACACATCAACAGGGGGGTACCGATAGCGTAATAGAGTCCGGCCATGACAGAGCGCTTGTCTCTGGCGGCATCGATAAGTTCCTTGCGAACCATGGTCATAATCTTGTTCATCATGCTGCGATTCCCTCGTCTGTGCCGATAAGTTGGCTTTGAAAACGCGCATCCTGCTGAGTGTGTGTTATCAAGATCATCATGCTGCTATTCCCTCATCTGTTCCAATAAGCTGGATAAACGCATCCTCCAGAGAATCCTTACCTGTCTGGCGACACAGGTCATCCGGGCTGCCTATGGCAACGACTTTACCGTCTGCCATCACGATCACCTGATCACAGAGCGCGGCAACTTCCTGCATCACATGACTAGAGAACAAGACACAGTGCCCTTGTTCCTTTAGCCCTCTCAATAGATCTCTCAGCACTCGGGTGCTCATCACATCTAAGCCTCGGGTTGGCTCGTCGAGTATGATGTTGGTAGGCTGGTGGACTATGGCCTGGGCCAGTGCCGTCTTCATGCGTTGGCCCTGGGAGAAGCCTTTACAACGACGGTCGGCAATATCATCCATATGTAGTTGGCTGAGTACCTTAGCGGTGGCAGCCTTGGCTTCTACTCTCGACAAGCCATTAAGCTCGGCAAAATAACTCACATACTCTCTCGGTGTCAGTCTTTCATACAGTCCGAAAGGATCCGGGAACAGCCCCAACTGCTGTTTGGCTTCGATAGGAGATTTAGACACGTCGATGCCATCTATCTCGGCGATACCTTTATCTGCCTGGAGCAGACCGAAAATGGTTCTCAGGCAGGTCGTCTTGCCCGCACCGTTAGGGCCAAGTAGTCCGGTTATTTGGCCATTTTGGGCCTCGAAACTCAGATCATCCAGTGCCTGAACCTCGCCGATACGCTTAGATAGATTAGATACTTTAATCATGGCTCGCTCCTTGGACTATGGCTTGCTTTGGCTTTTGTACGGGCTCTTGTTTATGTTCTGGGGTGGGGATTGCCTCGACTGTACTGGCATTGAGGTAAAAATTACGACTCACATCCTTGTTCAGGCATTCACCGTCTAACTCCTGCACGCTGCCGGTGTCGACGAACTCTGCGATTAGGTCGTTAGCACAAGATTGATGGGCGACTCCGTGGGTAGCGTAAGGGGCGATAAAGTGTTTGGCATTGGTGAGCTTTTCCATGGCTAACTCACCCCAGCTCGGCGGTGTGGCCGGGTCTAGCTCTCCCGATAACACTAAGGTGGGAATGTCGCTGCTAATGGGCGCAGAAAAGTCGGCATCCACGGCTGGCATATTCCAGATGGCGCAGGATTGTTCGAATGTGGTCACCATCTCCCTGCCAAAATAGGTCTGGTTGGCGGCGTCTCGCTCGGCAGCGGTGAGGCGTTGCCAATCTTCGCCACAAATAACCGAGGCATGCATGCCCATGGCGATACCTGTGCTATCGATGGTGAGAGAATACAGACCTAAGATAGGTTGGAAATTATCTTTAGCGGCCTCACTGATTGCATGTGGGATAAGCGCGCGGACATTAGGCATATACAGGGCCATTCTGATGGCTCCCATAAATTTGGCCCGCGTCATGGTGAGCTGAGTTGCCTCACCAGTTAACGGGTCTCGTACCTGGCTGACCATTGGCGCTATGGCTAGCTTGGCATCTACACTGGCTAAGTCAGCTTTGAGGTTGGGAAACTGAGCGCCGCAGAGCTTGTTAGTGTTGCAATCCTTGATTAACAAATCGAAGGCGCGGCTGATGGCATTGCCGATGGCCAGTACACTCTGTTGCATCGGGACTACGCCGTCTATGGTGACTGTCGATAGTACTTCCGGGTAGTGACGTAGATACAGCTGTGCCATGCGAGTGCCGTAGGATATGCCATATACATGCAGCTTCTTATAGCCGAGATGCTTGCGCACGGCTTCGAAATCATCCAGTGCATTCAGGCTGCCGTATTGAGTGACATCGGCGTCGAGTTCATCCAGGCAGGCTTGGGTCTCTGTGGCCACATCGAAATCTGCTTCGTTAATGGCCAATGGATCTTCGAAGCCGTCTCCTGCGCAATTCAGGATGTTGGAGCGTCCGGTGCCGCGCTGATCTATGAGTAAGATATCCCGGCTCTGACGTATCTTTCTGAACATACGGCTGAAGCCTGCGGCGTTATCTATGGCCGATTGACCTGGGCCGCCGGCGATGGCAAGAAAGGCTTGGGAATGATTATCGCTTTTTATCGCGGCTAGCACAGCATAGTGGATCTCTATCTGCTTTCCATCTGGCTTAGCTGGATTCTCCGGCACCGTGATAAAGCCGCAGCTAACTTGCTCAGATAGGCCGTCCAGATAGCAGGTTTGCTCATTCTGGCCAGCTGGAACCCTGGTGTTATTCTCGCTGTTATCAGCATCTGTAGAGGCAAAGGCGGGAAGGCTTAGAATAATGCTGCTGATAACGAGTGTGCC
Source organism: Shewanella benthica (assembly GCA_023284085.1). Lineage (GTDB taxonomy): Bacteria > Pseudomonadota > Gammaproteobacteria > Enterobacterales > Shewanellaceae > Shewanella > Shewanella benthica. The sequence continues at coordinate 5,333 of JAKVHY010000051.1, read as the reverse complement.
GATCAGCGTCATTAATGGCTTGCCCTTTACACTATTTATGGCCTTTCTTGTCTCAGACCTGTCTCGCTTTCCATGAAACATACTGGCTATTCCTTTCTTGAAAATTACTCAATCTATGCTAGATTACGTATCGGTGTATCAATGTATTAATACAGTGTCTAAAGGCTAATGTTAGAACTAATAAATGTCAACCCCAGTAGTGGTGAACCCATATATCGACAGTTGAGCGAACAGATTGTGCGTTTAATTGTAGGTGGTCAACTAGAAACAGAACAAGTGCTGCCTTCGGTGCGGAAGATGGCCGAGCACCTGTCGGTAAACCCCATGACAGTTTCTAGGGCGGTGCAGCAGCTGGTCGAGCAGGGATGGCTGGAGAGACGCCGTGGCCAAGCTACCAGAGTGGCTAAACGTGAACATAGCGAGACAACTTCGAGTGCCCAGTTACTTAAGCCCGAGGTTGATGAGCTCGTGTCTCAGGCTAAACAATTAGGCATAAGTCGTGATGAGTTAATGGAACTCATCGATACTTGTTGGTAAAGCGGTAAAAGAATAAACAAAATAAGAACAAAGGATTGAACTGATGGATATGAACCAAGCGCCGATTCTTGAGTTTAACAAGGTCAGCAAACGTTTTTCTGCTAAAGACGAGGCCGATAAGATTGCGATTAATAGCCTCTCAATAAAACTGTTCCCCGGTATGGTGGTGGGCCTTTTGGGGCAAAACGGCGCGGGAAAGTCGACCCTGATGCGCTGTGCGCTTGGAATTATAGAGCCTAGTTCGGGTGAGATCACCACCTTAGGTGAGCCGATTAGTCAGCTTAGTTCAGAGGCTAAGGCGCAGATAGGGTATGTGCCACAACAACCTTTCGGCTATGAAGGCTTCAGTGTCTCCAGGGCATTGGAATTACATAGAGGCTTCTATCCCGCGTGGGATAGGCAGCTTGAGAATACCTGGCTTGAGCGTTTCGATCTCGATTCTAAGCAACAAGTTCAACGCATGTCAGTGGGTCAGCGTCAGTCTCTGGCCTTGATCATGGCTATGGCCTACCGACCTAAGCTACTTATTCTGGATGAGCCTGTTGCTAGCCTGGATCCCATCGCCAGACGTAAATTTATGTCTGATCTGTTCGAGCTGGCGCTTGAATCTGGCTCTGCAGTACTGTTTTCATCCCACATTACCTCAGATCTGGAACGTGTCGCCAGTCATCTGGCACTCATGAGGGCCGGCGAGCTGGTGTTGTTCAAAGAGATGGACTGTGTGCGCGAAGAGGTCAAGCTGCTTATGTTCGCAAATGGTGAAGAGATCCCGGAAGAGTTAAACGTGCTCAACCGGCATAGCAACAAGGTGCTGGTGGATAATTTCTGCGCTGTGAAGTATCCAGATATATCGGCCCAGTCACTGAATCTTGAACAGCTGTTTATGGAGCTGCACAGATGAGTCGCACTAACCCAGAGCTGATTCAGGCCAGAAGTGATAATGGGCTTTGGCTGAAATCCTTGCAGCGTCGATTCGCTGGCGTGATCCGCTTCTGGTTCTACGATCTGGGTAGTGCCAGCTTTATGGGAGTCGCACTACTGGGTTTATTGATGCTGGTGCCGATTATTGGGTTCGATAAACTCGAGATACTTCCCCTTATGTTAGGCATGGTGCAGGTCTCGGTATCGGCGGCGGTGGCCTGGCAGCTGAATCGGTTAGCGGCGACAGAGTGGTCGATACTGATCCCTGAATATAGACACAACATATTCTTTCAGTGTGGCTTCATGTTGCTGAGCTCATTTACTATAGGTACTCTAGTCTGCTTACTGGTAGGATTTGAGGTGGCATTTACCCAACTGCTGTTAGCGACGGGTTTAGGACTGATTTTTGTTTATCTATGCCAGATAAAGATGGCTGTCTATTATCTGTCTATCCTGCTCTATCTGTCTCTACTCTTCATTGACTCGATTGCCGAATATCTCTCTCCGGTGATGATGGCGGCACTGGTGCTCGCTAACCTGACTTTAGTCTGGGCTATATGGAAAAGAGCCTCGGTAAGTGGTTGGCATCCGGATGCCAGGACTATCTATCTCAACGCGCTGGAGATGGGAGGAATTTGGTTACCCAATGCTAAGTCTTACCCCTTAATCAGCAAGCTTGAAAAGCATCTTCATCCGGTTAATTTTTTCATGGGTCCCCTACTGGCCCTGTTAATCATAGCCATGCCGATAATCACACTCATAGTTGCGGCGTTCGCTCAGCTGGTAGGAGTGCAGATCCCGGCTCTGTTTATGTTGGTGCAGTTTAGCTGCGTGGCTTGCACTATGGTGCATTGGAGCCGTATTCAACGTTGGCGAGCGGTAGAAACCTTGTTTATGCTGCCAGGATTTAGTGGCAAGCAGGGCATGATAGATGCGTTTAATCGCTCTCAAATTAACTTGTTAATCTTGTTTACCCTGATCATGGCGGCTACCGCGGCTCTGGTGGCATTATTCAATCCAGCCATCACTTTTGCCATCTGGTCCCACCTAGTTTTGAGTACCTTCTTCGGTTGTGGTTTTCTCTTGGGGGTTGGGAGTGCGTGTAAAACGGCACTACAGCTGTCCACAACTATGCTGATAATTATTGCGCATTCGGCCTGGATTTCAGGAAGTTTACGTGTGTTTGCCGAAGAATCCGACATTTGGCTATGGTTTGCGGGAGATCTAGCTCTAGTGGGTATATCCATACTAACTATATGGTGGGGAAGTAAAAAGCTGTGGAAAGACGATCTGGTTTAAGGCCACAAATTTGATAAATCTGTGGCAGAACTAACAAAAATTGAGCAATTGCTCTTATTTTTCTTGGGCCATTGGCGTAAAATGTCCGGAAACAGGAACACCTGTACGCTTAAAAAGGTCCCAAACATATGTCACTCGAGCAGTATCACTTAACACGATTAATCAAGAAGCAGAGCCTGCAACTCGGCGATGCTATCGCGCTCGAAGGATACGAAATGGCGGCCCCATGGCATCAGGTGAGTTGGAGCGATTTCGGTAGCATCAGCACTCAGGTCGCTCAAGCCTTGATTCATTTTGGCTTCGAGGTTCAAGATCGCGTGGCCATCCTTGCACAGAACAGCCCTCAGTGGACTTGTGCCGATATTGGTTGTCTCAAGACTCGCGCCGTTGTCGTGCCTATCTATCCGACCAGCACCTTCGAACAGGCGAGTTATATTATCGATGATGCTGAGGCGAAACTTATCTTCGCCGGCGATCAAGCTCATTACGAGATGGCCTGTAAACTGACTGACGTATGTAGCAGCTTGATACAGGTGGTGGTGTTCGATAAGAACGTCACCCTGCAAGACAATGCCAATCATCATTACTTCGACGACCTTATCGCCGACAGCTATCCGCCAAAGACACTCATCGAGTTGGACAAACGACTCGAAGCGGCAAACTTGGATGACTTGCTGACCCTGATTTACACCTCAGGTACCACAGGTGAGCCAAAAGGCGTGATGTTGGATCACCGTAATTTTGCCTCTATGGTGCGTCAGCACGATAGCTTCCTGCCATTTACTCCAGGTGACGTGTCTCTGGCCTTCCTGCCTCTGAGTCATGTGTTTGAACGTGGCTGGAGTTTCTACGTGCTCAGTCGTGGCGGCCATAACGTCTATTTGCAAAACCCTATGGCGGTCAAAGAAGCCATAGTCCAGGTACGTCCACATACGCTTTGTGTGGTACCAAGATTTTTAGAGAAGGTGTATAGCGCGGTACAGGATAAAGTCTCAAAGGCACCGTGTAGCCGTCAGAAGTTGTTCTCCTGGGCCATGAATGTGGGTCATCGTCAATCTGAGGTGGGTCAGGGCCGTGAGAAGGCATCACTGGCTTTGAACCTGCAATGGAAATTGGCCGATAAACTGGTGTTTAGCAAGCTTAAGCAGGTACTGGGCGGACGACTCAAGTTTATGCCTGTTGGTGGTGCTGCGCTGGATCCTACCGTGAGTACCTTCTTCCAAAGTATCGACGTACCTGTGTTGTGTGGCTACGGCATGACAGAAACGACTGCCACAGCCACCTGTAATACTCTGGCTAATCGCGTTCCCGGCTCTAATGGCAATGCCATACCCGAAGTCGAGATCAAATTAGGTAAAGATAACGAGATTCTTGTTCGTGGTGATACCGTGATGCGCGGTTACTATAACCGTCCACAAGAAACCGCCGATACCTTCGAAGATGGCTGGTTGAAGACTGGCGATGCGGGTCGTATCGATGAACAAGGTAACCTGTTTATCACCGACCGTATCAAAGAGCTGATGAAGACCTCTAACGGTAAGTATATCGCCCCTCAACGCGTCGAGGGTAAGGTAGGATGTTGTCCTTTCATCGAGCAAGTTGCCATTGTTGCCGATGCTAAAAACTATGTCTCAGCCTTGATTGTCCCAGCTTTTGAAACACTCGAAACATGGGCGAAAGAGAAGGGGCTGCATTATGAGTCGCCCATGGAGCTGTTACGTCACAGCCATGTCATCGAGCATTTCGAGCAACGTCTCAAGACATTGCAGATTGATCTGGCTGGTTTCGAGAAAATTAAGAAGTTTACTCTATTGCCGGAAGCCTTCTCTATGGAAGCGGGTCTAATCACCCCGACCATGAAGTTACGCCGTAAGGTGATTTATCATAAGTATGCGCGCGAGATCAGCGCTATGTATGGTAAATAAGTTAGGCAAATAGCAACCCTAGGTAAACTAGGTTTTAGGATAAAAAAGGATGCTTCGGCATCCTTTTTTGTACATGGATGTATTTATCCGTGGAGTACAGGATGTACTAGGAGGGGATTTGCGTCTGGAACGCTTATGTCATTTTCCCATGGATGGAAAGAAATTGACGTTGTACATGGCCATAAATGTTCCATTCATTTATTGGCATTCCTTCCATCCGTGGAAGTCAGATGTATTTATCCGCGGAGTACAGGTACTTGAAATGTTCCTGACATTTCATAGCATTCCCTACATCCTGTAGGTCAAGTACTAGGAGGGGATTTGCGTCTGGAACGCTTATGTCACTTTCCCATGGATGGAAAGAAATTGACGTTGTACATGGCCATAAATGTTCCCTTGTAGTACTAGATGTTGAATCTCGACCCTGCTTCTTCTTTGTTGCATTGCATCCCATTAAAAACTCAGTTAACGTCTGCCAATAGATCTGCTTCGCATCTCTATGCATGTCACTGCGTGACGTTATCAAGACATGCTGATGCGAGAGCAATAAGAGCAATAAGAGCAATAAGAGCAATAAGAGCAATAAGAGCAATAAGAGCAATAAGAGCAATAAGAGCAATAAGAGCAATAAGAGCAATAAGAGCAATAAGA
>JAKVHY010000050.1 GCA_023284085.1 Shewanella benthica | reverse complement strand
GCAAATCCACCTCAGAAGTGGTGGGCCGTGAAGGATTCGAACCTTCGACCAATTGGTTAAAAGCCAACTGCTCTACCAACTGAGCTAACGGCCCTTTCTGGTATTGCTTAAACTTCTGAATTTGCTTCTTCATCGCAATGAACAAGTCCACTTTCAGTTAGAGTGGTTTTGAATTTCACAATTCAAGTATTCACTTGATTTGTACACTTTCAAGAAGTGGTGGGCCGTGAAGGATTCGAACCTTCGACCAATTGGTTAAAAGCCAACTGCTCTACCAACTGAGCTAACGGCCCTTTCTGGTATTGCTTTCCTGAATTCATTTGCCTTGAAGCAAATCCACCTCAGAAGTGGTGGGCCGTGAAGGATTCGAACCTTCGACCAATTGGTTAAAAGCCAACTGCTCTACCAACTGAGCTAACGGCCCTTTCTGGTATTGCACTCTGAATTTGCTTCTTCATCGCAATGAACAAGTCCACTTTCAGTTAGAGTGGTTTTGAATTTTACAGTTCAAGCATTCACTTGATTTGTACACTTTCAAGAAGTGGTGGTCCTTGAAGGGGTTAGACCTTCGACCAATGTGGTAGTTAAGAGTAAAGCCAATTGCGCTATGCTCCTTCCAACCTTCTCTCATATTTAGCCACCTAGAGAGTGGTGGGCCGTGAAGGATTCGAACCTTCGACCAATTGGTTAAAAGCCAACTGCTCTACCAACTGAGCTAACGGCCCTTTCTGGTATTGCTTATATATCGAAATTAATAACTAACTATCATTAGTTAAAAGCCAACTGTCTGTTTCTACAAGAAACTAAGCTAACGGCCCTTTCTGGTATTGCTGATAGTTAAGAGTTAATAACCGATTATCACCAGGTTAAAGCCAACATTCTGTTTCTACAAGAAACTGAGCTAACGGCTCTCTTAGTAGCAAAATCTCTGGTTAAACTATTCGAAAACTGCTTAACTCAAGACCCTCAAGCGACTCTGCCGCTCTGAGGGCGCCTATAATACCTTTTTCATATTCTCTTGCAAGTGCATTTTTTACATTTTTTGCTGTTTGCATGAAAAACAGACTAAGAGCCTGTTTTTTGAATAAATAAGGATTAAAGAGCAGACAATTGCTGTTGTGCCAGGCGAGCTGCTGCGCTATTTGCGTACTCTTTGATAACTTGTTGGTAGTAAGCTTTCGCAGAAGACACCTTTCCAACCTTCTCAGCTATCATCCCAAGCTTAACTAAACTATCAGCACGCTTATTTGAATCTTTAAAGCGATTAACTACAGTATCGAACGCTTGCTGAGCAGGTTCAAACTCACTCTTGTTATATAAGAGCTGTCCCAGCCAATAGTTAGCGTTAGCTGCGTAGGTAGAATCTGGGTACTGTTTGATGAATCCCCTGAAAGCAGGAATCGCCTCCTCATACTTCCTCTGCTTGAGCACCAAATTAACGGCATGCTCATAACTGGCTGTTTCGCCTAAAGTAGAAGATGAGGAAGTTAAGCTAGTTTGTGACGTTGCCACAATAGGCGCTTGAGCGGACTTAACAGATAGATTTGCGATCTCTTCGTAGAGTTGACGCTGACGCTGGAGCATCTGGTCTATTTGATAACCTTGCTGCTCATTTAAACCACGTAGGTCGAGCACTTCCTGCTGTAGCGTATCCAAGCGTTGCTGAGTCTGGAATTCTGACTGTTGCTTTGCTTGAAGGATCCTTTCTAAACGTGCAACTCTTTCTTCAGTAGAACTACCGGTAACATCAGCCACCGGTGCAGGTGCAGCAGACGCTACACCTATACTAAGAAGAATTGCCGTTGTTAATACGGCTCTTTTCATAGATAAACCTACCAAACGATTAGTAAACTAAAACAGCTCGGCGATTAATCGCGAAACCATCATCTGTACGAGACATATCTAATGGCTTCTCTTCACCATAGCTGACAACACTCATTTGGCTAGGCAGTACGCCCATTCCTTGTAGGTATTTAGCAACGGCCTTCGCACGCCTCTCACCCAACGCGATATTGTACTCCGGAGTGCCACGCTCATCGGCGTGACCTTCGATCATCAAGCGAACATTTGGATGCTCGACTAAATAGTTACCATGGGCTTGAAGGACTTCGGCAAACTGAGCCGATACCGAACTGCGGTCGAAATCAAAATAGATGATGTGCTCTTTACGCAACTCTTGATATTTCAGACGTTGTTGCTCTTCAGGAGTCAAAATTGGAGCTACGCCTCCGGTTTCTACACCACCAGTAGCTAATTCACTATCGGAACCTGAAGTTGAGCTAGTCGCATCAGTTTCAGACTCAGAAGTAGAGCTACAAGCACTGAGGGCCATAATCGGAAGTACAACCAACATAGCTTTAAACAGCTTATTGAGATCCATTTTAAAATCCTTAATATTTTTTATAGTTAAAATTGTTAGAGAAAAGGTGACCATGAAGGAGACTTAACCTCCCCCTGACCCGCAGGCAATCTTGCTTTGAATCGTCCGTCCGTAGAGACTGCCCCTAAAACCTGCTTACCTTGATGGGTTGTTCCATATATCACCATAGTGCCATTCGGCGCTACACTCGGTGACTCATCGAGACGCGTTGACGTAAGTACTTGCATAAATCGCGTCTCAAGATCCATTCTTGCGATATTAAACTTACCGTTAGTACGGTTTACGAATATTATACTGCGACCGTCCGGTGCAATAGAACCACCTAAGTTCCACTCCCCTTCAAAGGTCAAGCGCTGCACTTTACCCGAGGCTAATGTCACCTTATAGATTTGAGGGCGCCCGCCACGTTCAGACGTGAATATTAAAGACTTACCATCGGGAAACCATGAAGCTTCAGTATCAATAGCATAATGGTTTGTGACTCGTTTGAGTGCTTTGGTCGCGATATCGATCACATAAATTTCAGGCTGGCCATCTTTAGATAAGGTCAATGCTAACTTCTTTCCATCAGGGGAAAATACCGGAGCACCATTAATGCCATTGAAACTTGAGACCTTATTACGAGACTGAGTATAGATGTCCTGAATAAATATTTCGGCTTTTTTATTTTCGAAGCTGACATAAGCCAGCTTACGACCATCCGGAGACCAAGACGGTGACATCAATGGCTCGGGGGAGCGCAATAACATCTGCTCGTTATAACCATCATAATCAGAGATCATTAACTGGTAGGGAGACTTCTCACCATGCTTGACGACCACATAGGCGAGACGAGTTAAGAATGCACCACGAATACCAGTCAGTTTCTCGTAGACCAGATCGCTGATCCTGTGACCATACTGCCTAAATTGTGCGGCTGAGATAACCGTCTCGCGACTATCGATAAGATATTCACTATTAGACTGCGGACCCGTTCCTTGTTGCATTTGGGCCTTAACCAGGTCGACCAAGTCGAAAGTCACCAGATATTGATCATTACCATAAGGTTTCACAGCGCCCATCACAACAGCTTCGGCGCCTATGCTTGACCAGTCTTTAGCGACAAACTGAGACACACTACTGATATTACGTTGAGGTAGGCCTAGCTCATCGAGCGGCTTAAAGGTACCACTACGAATAAGATCCGACATAACAACATCTGAGATCTGCTCAGGTGCGGTCCCAGCCCCTTGCCAAACAAACGGGATCACGGCAATAGGACGCGCGGCATCCACTCCTTCGGTTATAATGATATCTAACGCGGCTCTTACTGGTGAACTTAAAATAATCAGGCTTAAAAAGAGCCACTTCCCCAAAGTCTTCATAGGACTCCTCTTAATTGAATTCCGGTCTATAAATAATGTTTAATTCTTTCAATTTTTCATAAACATCAGGTTCTGTTGAAACAGGTAAACGTTGAACCCTTTGTATTGCAGCCTGTGTTGCACGACATAAAACAGGATCCCCCTCCACTATTCTACTTGTTGTAACGAACCCATCTTTAGCCAGTCTGACAAAAACCTTACAACTCTTGCCGCGCATTGAATCTTCTTTCTGAACATATCGAGCAATTGTTGCATTGATCATGCTTGTGTATTTCTGAACTTCACTCATCACCTGCCTGTTACGGGTCTGCGACAGTGCGGTCAGCTCCTCCGCCAAGGCATCTTGCATCATCTGCTCTTGCAGTTGACGTTCTCTTTCCTCGGCCTTACGTTTACGCTCGGCGTCCTCTTTACGCTTTCGCTCAGCCTCTGCTTTACGTTTACGCTCGTCGGCAGCTTTTTTAGCATCGGCCTCTTCCTGCTTACGTTTAGCCTCGGCTTTCTTAGCCGCCTCTTCAGAAGCCTGACGCTCTTTCTCTTTCTGTTTACGGAACTCTTCGGCCTGCTGCGCCTTCTCTGTTTCCTGTTTCTGCTTCAGCTGAGCCGCTTTTGCCGCAGCCAATGCATTCTTAGTTTCAATCTCTTTCTGCTTGCGCTCAATTTCCAGCTTTTTAATTTGAGCCTGCTCACGCTCTCTTTGTTGACGAGCCTCTGTCGCTTGGCGTTCCAAATCATCTTGGCGCGCCTTCTCTTTACGAGCAACCTCTCTTTTCTCGGCCTTTAACCTCTCAACATGCAGAGCCACTAATTTCTGATCGACCACCACGGCCTTCATCGCTGGCGCGCTCACCTGAGGCTGAGGTTTGGGCTTATCGGAAAAATCCACGCCCATGAGGAGGATCACTAACACGCCAATATGAATACCAGCTGAAATGACTATAGGTAAAGTAAAATCTGATTTAGCTGCCACCGACTAGTCTCCAGGTGAATCTGTCATCAAACCAACCGAAGGAACGCCCGCACCTTGTAAGCTCACCATTAATTGGATCACTTTATCATAGGCGATACTTCTATCGGCTTTTACCACTACAGGGCGCTCGGGTTCCAATTGAATGATGGCGCCCACACGAATCGCGACCTCTTCAAGATCTAAGGGTTCCTTCGAACTTGAGCTGCCCACATCCAAAAAGTAATCCCCGTCGGCATCGATTGAGGCCACGATCGGTGGCTTACTATCAGCCGGAAGCATCTCAGATGTTGCTTGAGGAAGATCCACTTTCACGCCTTGAGTGACAATCGGCGCCGTCACCATGAAGATGATCAACAATACCAACATCACGTCGATATAAGGCACCACATTAATCTCGGCAACGAGGCGCCTGCGTTTTCGCTGATAACCCTGCTGCATTAGCTTTCATCCTTGTCACTGTATGCTTGACGATGCAAGATACTGGAAAACTCCTCCATGAAGTTCGCATAGGACATCTCAACGCTGTCCACCAGAGTCGTGAAACGGTTATAGGCGATCACAGCCGGAATAGCCGCAAACAGACCCATAGCCGTGGCAATCAAGGCTTCGGCTATACCCGGAGCGACCATGGCTAGGGTGGCATTTTGCACCGCACCGATGGCGATAAAGGAGTTCATGATCCCCCAAACTGTACCAAATAAACCAATATAAGGACTGGTCGATCCAATGGTGGCTAACAGAGGTAAGTGAGTTTCAAGCTTTTCCATCTCGCGAGACAGAGAGACACGCATGGCGCGATAACTGCCGTCCATCACAGCCCCAGGAACCTTGCTATTGAGCTTACTTAATCTCGCATATTCTTTAAAACCTGCATGGAACAGGGTTTCTAATCCGCTATTACTATCTTGTCTGACCGATAGCTCTTTATAAAGTTTGTTGAGATCCACTCCAGACCAAAACTTATCCTCAAACTTGAGGGCATTTTTCTTGGCAGCGCTTATTAAACGGTGACGTTGAATGATAACGGCCCAGGACATCACAGATAGCCCCAGCAAGGTAAGCATTACAAATTTAACCAATATACTGGCTTGTAAAAATAACCCTATAATTGAAATATCAGCTTCCACCTTTAAACTCCTGAACTATATTTTTGGGGATGGCACGAGGTCGCATACGCGATAAAGAAATACAAGCGACTAAGACTTTAGCCTCACAATATATTACACCCTGCTCGTCAATTAACTTCTGTTCAAACATCAAAGATGCTTTCTTCAAATCTATGACAACTGTTTCGACGATAAGGTTCTGCTCAAACCTTGCTGCACGACAAAAATTTAATTCGGCCCTTTTAACCACAAAGGCAATATCATCGGCCAACAGAGCAGCCTGCTTAACCCCCATAGCCTTAAGCCACTCGGTACGAGCTCGCTCAAAAAAGTTAAGATAATTTGAATGATAAACAACGCCACTTGCATCGGTATCTTCGTAATAGACAGAAATAGGCCAACGAAACATGAATTATAAGCGCCAATCATGAGAGAAAATAGAGGCCTACTATACCTAGACCCAATGCAATTGTGAATGCTTGCCCTGCTTAGAAGCGGGTGATATTCATAAAAAATTGTTAATAAAAAAGAGGAGCCAGGCTCCTCTTTTCTCATCATTTCACGATTACATGATTATCAATTAACTTTTGCCGGTATTTTCAAACCGAAACTTTCAAAAAGAAAGCTGTAGATATCGGCAAATTCATCGATCTTCATCGATGTCGGCTTACCCGCACCATGACCCGCTTTCGACTCGATGCGCATGATGATTGGCGCATCACCCTGCTGCTTCGCCTGCATCATGGCACCAAACTTAAAGCTATGCAGCGGCACCACTCTATCGTCATGATCGGCTGTCATCACCATAGTCGCCGGATAGCTACGCTTGGTCACGTTATGATATGGGGAATAAGCCAACAAGGCCGGAAACTGCTCGGCAACATCGGCGCTGCCATATTCACTGGTCCAGGCCCAGCCTATGGTGAACTTGTGGAACCTGAGCATATCGAGCACACCAACTGCCGGTAACACGGCGGCAAACAACTCTGGACGCTGAGTCAATGTCGCGCCCATCAATAGACCGCCATTACTGCGGCCATAGGCCCCCAGCTTAGTTTTATTGGTGTAGTTCTCCTCGATTAAATATTCTGCCGCCGCATAATAGTCATCGAATACGTTCTGCTTCTTATCTAACATGCCAGCCTGATGCCAGCTCTCGCCGTACTCGGCGCCGCCTCTTAAGTTAGGTACCGCATAGATCCCACCCATGTCCATCCAGGCAATGTTGGCCGGACTGAATCTTGGCGTCAGCGAGATAGCGAAGCCGCCGTAGGCGTATAACAGAGTCGGGTTTTCGCCATTCTTCTGCATGCCTTTCTTGTATAAGATCATCATAGGTACGCGAGTACCATCTTTACTGGTATAGAAAACTTGCTCCGAAGTGTAATCCTCAGGCTGGAATGACACCTTCGGCTCAGCGTAAATTGATGATTCACCCGTCTTGAAATCAAACCTGTACGTTGTCTTAGGTTGCACGTAGCTATTATAGACATAATAAAAATAGTCTTTACTGCGTTTACCATAAGGACCGGCGACCTTACCTTTGCCAGGAAGCGAAACGTCTTGGCGCTTTACCCCATTCATGCTGAAAATTGATAGTTTCCCGAGCACATCATGCAGATAACTCACCACCAAGTGATCGTTAATAATTGCAATATTGCTGATTGGATCACTCGACTCGGCAATGAGAGTTTGCCAATTTGCCTTATCACTGTGATTGACATCGATTGCTATCACTTTACCGTTCGGTGCATCGAGATCTGTCTTAAAATAAAACACCGACTTATCGTTGCCTAAGAAAGTGTATTCGGCTTCCAGGTCTGTGATCAACTCCACCACTTCAGCTGGCTTCTCCAGCGACTGATAGAAGAAGCGATTACGCGTGTCTGTACCTTGGGAGATAGAAAGCAACAGATAGTCACCCGCTTCCGAGACTTCAATACCGAAACCCCAGTCTTTATTCTGCGGACGCTCATAGACGAGCTTATCGCTCACCTGCTCTGTCCCTATCCGATGAAAATAAACCTTCTGATTGAAATTAACATCCGCCAGTAAATTGCCACCAGCGGGCGCATCATATCGAGCGTAATACACACCGCTATTATCTTTGTTCCACACGGCTTCGGAGAATTTAATCCATTTAAGATCGTCATCGAGCTTAACTCCGGTTTTGACATCAACAAATTGCCACTGTTGCCAATCTGAACCCGACTTAGACACACCATAAGCTAGAGTCTTGCCATCACCACTGACCGAAACACCCGATAAAGCGACGGTACCATCACTCGATAGCGTGTTTGGATCCAATACGACTTTCTCATCCCCATTGGCAGCTTTAACATAAAGTACCGATTGAGCCTGCAAACCGTTATTTCTATAGAAGAAGGTGTTTTTACCATGCTCAAAAGGTGCCGATACTTTCTGGTAATTCCACAATTCGGTGATTCGATCGACCACGGCTTGTTTGTTTTTTATGCCAGAGAGGTATGCCTTTCCCTCTGCTTGCTGCATCTTCACCCAAGCTTGGGTTTGCTCTGTGTCTTGTTCAAGAAAACGATAAGGGTCTGCAACTTGCACTCCATGGATGGTTTCAATCGTACCTGTATCCACTGCGACCGAAGAAGATTTTTGCTCTGATTCTTGCTGCGCGGCCTGACACCCCATAAGCGCAAGGGCTAAACTCGCTATTAATAGGTGCTGCTTTCTCAATTTGCTTTTAAATATCATGTTTGCTGTCCTGCTGCTGATATTGATGGTATCTCTTATTATCTTTCCCCTGAGCCTAGGCTCAGCATTGCAAGCCACTATACAAGTAATTATTTTCGAGGCAATCAAAGAATATTTGATGCCGAATGATTGCATCGATAGCCATATTAATAATCCTGTAACATGGATTAATTAAGTTAATGTCGAATTATGCAGTTAATTTGCTTAATCAAGCGAAAACCAGCTAATTTAGTGCATTTACGGAGATAGATCACACTTAGCCATATTAGATATTCTAATGATAAATGGTATTTTTTCTAGTTTGTCAGTTTAGGTGCCTAAGCCTATACTGATCTCGTTTTCAGGAAGTATCTGTTTCACAGATATGAAAACAAGAACTCTTAATTCCCGTGTCTGACACGTGAATTTTATCCCTGGTTCTTATGCTTGACTTCCTTCCTTCAATTTGTTGATTGCAATATATTATTTGCGGCCCGCTTAAGTTATTAAGCGGGCTTTTTTTTGCCTGAAAGTCTTTAGCTCTCCACTTACCAAATTGTCAGCAATAAAAAGCCCAGCTTCAAAGCCGGGCCTGATCGCTAACATATTAGCCGTAAGTCTTATCTTTTGCTTCCATCCATCACATAGGTTTACTAATCCTAATGACAACCCGTCTGTTTCTACCTCGTTCATCTATGCTTGCATTCGAGGCAACGTGACGACGTTCCCCATGCCCAACCGTATAGATACGATCTTGATTGATCCCCGCCGATAAGAAGAAGTTCTTCACCGAATCTGCGCGCTGCTCTGATACTTTCTGGTTGATTGAGCGACCACCATAGCTATCCGTATAAGCATCAATCAATACCAGCTCAACTTCCGAGTCATAGGCAAGATACTCTTGTATTTTGGCAATCTGCGATTTGGAGAAGCGAGTTAACTCCGAGCCGCCTGACTCATAGGTTAGTACAGTAAACGCGATATCATCGAAACTATAAGGCAACAATCCGGCAAGACAGGCCTTAAAGTCTCTGTAATTACGATTGAAATTAACCGCAGACAGGCCAACGGCGATTTTATTTGATTGGTTATACCAATCGGCGTAGTAAAAGGTAGGCTCCATGCCGCGTTCAAGCTCGGCCAACATGGACCAGGCAGCATTACGCGGCACTTCACCGCTGAAGTACTTCTGATAGGTCAGCTCAGTGATCTCTTTAGAGAGGATGCCCGGTCTCCAAGCTGGTGCCATACTCATCAGGGTTGCTTGAGTGACTTGATCGGGTTTAACCCACATATCTAAACTGAAATTCAAATTATTGTTTTTACCCGCAATGCTGGTAAACACCGCTTTGCCATAGGCGGGAATATCATGTTCGAGACGGCATATGATCGGCGTATTGCCACTCAGCTTCCACTGTGACTGATCGAGAGAGGCAACATAATGACGCAATTCTGCTGTCGCAAAAAAGGGCATACATAATGTCGACGCTATCAATACTCTAAGCCACATACCAGATACTCATATTAATTCTATTACTTAATGCTATCGGCACACTTTTACAGACCTTTAGCTTAAAAAACAGCCATTCAGACATGACAGCATTAAGTGCTTGCCTCATAATAGCGGCCTAATAACTATTTGGACACTTTCAATGAGCGAAATTTGCGACGCCAACAAATTAAATCACCGTTTTAGGGGCTATTTCCCTGTGGTCATCGATGTCGAGACTGCCGGCTTCAATTCCCAAACCGATGCGTTGCTTGAAATCGCCGTCACCATGCTGAAAATGGATGATGAAGGTATACTCAGTTTAGACAAGACCCTGCATTACCACATAGAACCGTTCGAAGGGGCTAATTTAGAACCTGATGCCCTCGCCTTCAACGGCATAGATCCAACAAACCCACTTCGTGGTGCCGTTAGCGAGAAAGAAGCCTTCCTCGAGATCTTCAAAGAGGTCAAGAAGGCGCAGAAAGCCGTCGGCTGTCACAGAAGTATCATAGTTGCCCACAACGCCGCCTTCGATCATGGTTTTGTCTCCAAGGCCATCGAACGTTGCGCACTTAAACGTACGCCTTTCCATCCTTTTGCCACTTTCGATACCGCCGCACTTTCAGGTTTAGCACTGGGTCATACCGTGCTCGCCAAGGCCTGTTCAATTGCCGGCATCGACTTCGATAACAGCGAAGCCCATTCGGCGCTTTACGATACCGAGCGTACCGCAGAGCTATTCTGTCACATAGTCAACAAGTGGAAAGCCCTCGGCGGCTGGCCATTAGCGGTTAATCACGACACTGATGCACCTGTTGAAACGGCGAGTGAAGCAAGCACAGATTAATGCTAATTTAACTAGACCCAATCTAGTATCAAGAAACGGCCTCCATGGCCGTTTTTTATTGGATAAAAACCGATAGCTATAAATAGTAAAGAATAAAGCAGACACAAAAAAACCGCGATAATCGCGGCTTTTCTTAATGCTTTAGACTAACGATAATCGGTTAAGATTATAGAGAATCTGCATTATCACTTAGGTAAGAAGCAACGCCTTCTGGGCTTGCGTCCATACCTTTGTCGCCTTTTTCCCAACCAGCAGGACAAACGTCACCGTGCTCTTCGTGGAACTGAAGTGCATCGATCATACGCAGCATTTCGTCGACATTACGACCTAGTGGAAGATCGTTAACGACTTGGTGACGAACCATGCCTTCTTTGTCGATTAGGAAAGAACCACGGAAAGCAACACCAGCTTCTGGATGCTCAACGTCGTATGCCTTACAGATCTCATGCTTAACGTCAGCAACAAGAGTGTACTGAACTGGGCCAATGCCGCCTTCTGCAACTGGAGTGTTACGCCATGCGTTGTGAGTGAATTGTGAATCGATAGAAACACCAATCACTTCCACGCCACGCTTCTTGAACTCTTCA
Organism: Shewanella benthica; assembly: GCA_023284085.1. Classification (GTDB taxonomy): domain Bacteria; phylum Pseudomonadota; class Gammaproteobacteria; order Enterobacterales; family Shewanellaceae; genus Shewanella; species Shewanella benthica. The sequence continues at coordinate 22,393 of JAKVHY010000050.1, read as the reverse complement.
ATGCGGTGATCGAAAGCGATCAGCTCAGATGGGCAGACGAAAGTGAAATCAAGTGGGTAGAAAAAAACTACCGTTGGCTTGCCTTTGATGGCTTCAGTTAGGTTGAAGCTATCGACGATTTCGCCGTTACCAAGTACAGCTGCAGCAGTAAAATCAGGTGCCTTACGGCCTACTAATACGCTCATTTTATATCTCCATCTATGGATTGAAAAACGCTTTTCGTTTTAAATCTTATGGCATTATAGGCAGTGTTTTCCCGCATACAAGCTTTTTGCAATGAATATCACCTTTATTAATTGAATCTTCATCCCTTCGTATATTAAGGCATCGTAATAAACTTAGCGATACTGGGGTTATTTACAAAAATAAACTATTTATGTCCACACCGAGTTAACAAACCCTCAGTTTTAACAGATATATCCTCAGTCTACTGGACAATGCAAGCCTAGCTAGGCAAGAATGTCTGCCCAACTGAAGATAAGAAAGAATTTATTGATATGAACGCTGTCGTCATCGCTGTTTGCCTCATGCTAGGCCTAAGTTTAGCTCGGGTAAATGTTGTAATCGCACTCACGGTAAGTGCACTGGTCGCAGGTCTGGTTGGGGGAATGAGTCTTCAACAATCTGTAGATGCATTTAACACCGGCTTAGGTGGAGGCGCACAGATTGCGTTAAGCTACGCACTCCTAGGCGCATTTGCCGTGGCTCTGTCACATTCAGGCTTAACCACACTTATTTCCAGAAAGGTCATTTCGTTACTAGGAAAAGAACAGAACGGCGCTAATATGAATCGCGTTCGTTGGACCCTGTTACTGGCTATCCTTGCCATGGCGGTTTCTTCTCAGAATCTGCTGCCAATCCACATTGCGTTTATCCCCATTCTTATTCCACCACTACTACATGTGATGTCTAAGCTAAAGCTGGACAGACGTTTGGTGGCTTGTGTACTCACCTTTGGTTTAGTGACTACCTATATGATCTTGCCCATTGGCTTCGGCGGCATCTTCTTAAATGATATATTACTCGCCAACCTAAATAGCAATAACCTCAACGCCGTACGTGAGCAGATCCCCACCGCCATGATGATCCCAGCAATGGGCATGATAACGGGTTTGCTTGTGGCAGTATTTATCAGCTACAGAAAGCCCCGTGAATATAAAGAAGAGCAGATCTTAGCCGCCGAGCCTGAAGAGACGGTGAGCGGTCGTAATATTGTTATCGCAGCCATTGCTATCGCCTCGACGCTCGTCGTTCAGTTAATCACGGGGTCGATGATTTTCGGTGCCTTGATTGGTTTTATTATCTTCAGTTTCTCTGGCGCACTCAAGCATGTCGCCGATCAAGATGTGTTTAACCAAGGCGTACGCATGATGGCCAACATTGGCTTTATCATGATATCTGCAGCAGGATTTGCCGCAGTAGTGAAAGCGACCGGCGATGTCAGCAGCTTAGTCGACTCACTGAGCAACATCATAGGCGACAATAAAGCGTTAGCCGCCTTCTTGATGTTACTCGTGGGCTTACTCATTACCATGGGTATAGGCTCATCTTTCTCAACTATTCCGATCATTGCCACCATCTATGTGCCATTGGCCATGAGCTTTGGCTTCTCAATCACCGCCACCATTGCACTTGTAGGCACTGCGGCAGCCCTAGGAGATGCCGGTTCACCGGCCTCGGACTCGACCTTAGGTCCAACGGCTGGCTTAAATGCCGATGGACAGCACGACCACATCAAAGACAGTGTGATCCCGACATTTATTCACTACAACATCCCATTGCTGGTGTTTGGCTGGATAGCGGCCATGGTGCTATAAGAACTGGTTCGAGGTTCGAGGTTTGAGCTTCGAGCACTTATTCGAAATTAAAATTGAAAATTGAAAAACAAAAAAGGAGCCAATTGGCTCCTTTTCTTTTCTCATAAACAGGCTGTATAAACTAGCAATTAGTTTATACAGCAGTGCTTATGACTACTTAGTACCGAAGATCTTATCACCCGCATCACCAAGACCAGGAAGAATGTATCCCTGCTCGTTCAGACAATCATCGATTGCAGCAGTATATAGTTCAACATCTGGATGAGCCTTCGCTAATGCAGCAACCCCTTCAGGTGCTGCAACTAAAACTAAGGCTTTAATCGCGGTACAACCACGGTCTTTAAGTAGATCGATAGTTGAGATCATTGAGCCACCCGTCGCAAGCATAGGGTCGACGACCAAGGCGATGCGTGAAGGCATATCACTGGCGAGCTTTTCAAAATAAGGGACAGGTTTTAGTGTCTCTTCATCGCGGTATATACCGACAACTGAAATACGCGCACTCGGGATATTCTCCAGAACACCATCCATCATCCCAAGACCGGCACGAAGAATTGGCACAACCGTGACCTTCTTGCCTTTGATCTGTTCCACTTCAACTGGACCATTCCAACCTTCGATAGTGACAGTTTCGGTATCAAAATCAGCAGTCGCTTCGTAGGTCAGTAGGCTACCCACTTCCGCTGCTAACTCACGGAAACGTTTAGTACTAATATCAGCTTCACGCATTAAGCCTATTTTATGACGAACTAATGGGTGTTGAACCTCGACAACTTTCATTTTTCTCTCCTGATTTTTAGCATTGGTACAAGCAAATTAGCGAGATTTTAGTTTATTTGTTCGCAATGGAAAACATAAAGTTTTAAAAACACGATAAATCGTGAGCTATGTCCGCTATAAATAGCCAAATCTTCGCTTTCGAGGCCTGTCACAAACTGGTAGAATGGCGCCGCATAAAATCCAATAATCATTCTGTACCCGAGAGGATCTTCGTGAGCACTCCTACACAGCTTAGCTATAAAGATGCAGGTGTCGATATCGACGCCGGAAATGCACTAGTTGATAATATTAAATCTGCCGTGAAACGTACCCACCGTCCAGAAGTTATGGGCAACTTAGGTGGATTTGGCGCTCTTTGTGAGCTGCCGACTAAGTACAAACACCCTGTGCTGGTTTCTGGTACCGATGGTGTTGGCACCAAGTTAAGATTGGCCATCGACTATAAGAAGCACGACACAGTCGGTATCGACCTGGTCGCCATGTGCTCTAACGATTTAATCGTTTCAGGCGCCGAGCCACTCTTTTTCCTCGATTACTATGCGACAGGCAAACTTGATGTTGATGCCGCAACTGCAGTCGTTAAAGGTATTGCCGAAGGCTGTGTACAGTCAGGCTGTGCACTTATCGGTGGTGAAACCGCCGAGATGCCAGGCATGTATGAAGGCGATGATTATGATCTAGCCGGCTTCTGTGTCGGTGTGGTAGAGAAAGCTGACATCATCGACGGCACTAAAGTCGCTGTTGGTGATTCGCTTATCGCACTCGCGTCAAGCGGTCCTCACTCAAACGGATTCTCATTGATCCGTAAGGTGCTCGAAGTCAGCAAGGTTAACCCTGAAGATGATTTCGAAGGCAAGCCACTGATTGACCACCTGCTTGAGCCGACAAAAATCTATGTGAAGTCGCTGCTTAAGTTACTCGAACAAACTGAAGTTCATGCTATGGCTCACATCACTGGTGGCGGATTCTGGGAAAACATCCCACGCGTCCTTCCTGATGACTGTAAAGCCGTTGTTAAAGGTGATTCATGGCAGTGGCCAAGCATCTTCAACTGGTTGATGAAAAACGGTAACATCGCCGAATTTGAGATGTACCGTACATTCAACTGTGGCGTAGGCATGGTTGTCGCGCTACCGTCTGATAAAGTAGATGCTGCACTGGAGCTGCTTAACGCCGAAGGCGAGAAAGCTTGGTTAATCGGTGACATTGCTAAGCGCAATGGCGACGAAGAGCAAGTGGAGATCCTGTAATGTCCTCAAACTGTCGCGTTTTAGTATTAATCTCAGGCAATGGAAGCAACTTGCAGGCGATCATCGATGATTGTGATGATCACCTCGAAGCTGAAATCATCGGTGTGATCAGTAACAAGCCCGATGCTTACGGTCTTATCCGTGCTCACCAAAGCGAGATTGACACTAGCTGTGTGATTGTTCGAAAGGATGAAGCAAGATCTGCATATGATGCTCGTTTAAAGCTTGCCATAGACAGATATCAGCCAGATCTGATTGTCTTAGCCGGCTTTATGCGGATATTAAGTGATGAATTTGTACAAGGGTTCGAAGGCCGAATGATCAACATTCACCCTTCTCTCCTCCCTAAGTACACAGGACTTAATACCCATCAGCGTGCTATCGATGCCAAAGACACCGTACATGGCGCCAGCGTTCACTTCGTGACGCCTGAGCTAGACTCGGGTCCTGTCATACTGCAGGCTAAAGTGCCCGTCTATGATGAAGATACCGCCGATACCTTGGCCGAGAAAGTTCATCAACAGGAGCATGCCATCTATCCTATGGTCGTTAAATGGTTTAGCCAGAATCGACTCGAGATGAAAGATGGTCAGGCGTTTCTCGATGGTAAAGCACTCGAAGACATGGGCTACGCTGCGGACTAATAAGCTTTCACAGACAAATCGATAATATAAGGGCGTTGAATTTCATTCGGCGCCCTTTTTATTGGGCATGTCTTGTCCAGACTTATGCCACTTAGCATTTAGTTGAATTTTTTGAGGAAAACCAAATGATCAACTTAGCTGCATAATTTAGCCTCTAGCCTTCAGTCCCCCCATCATTACCAATAGATCCATGCATATATTGATGTTGATGTTAATGTTAATGTTACCTGTAACATTAGTGTGAAAATATGTATGAGTGCAGCACAAACATCCAGCCCCCCCTTCAGGATGTTGCCGACAGAATTGGCATCACTAAAATGAAGGTTTCACGCTACCTGCGAGATCCTAGTTCAGTTGCGGCAAGCACTCGGGATAAAATTGCCAAGGAGATAGAAGCCACAAGTTATATCCAAAATCGCGCTCCCGCCATGTTGTCAAAGTCGTCGAGTAAGGCCATAGGCATCTTACTGCCTTCATTATCTAATCAAGTTTTCACGCGCTTTACCCAGGGCATAGAAGAGATCACTAGAGCCCATGGCTTTGAAACCCTCATCGCCCACTTTGATTACAGTGAAATAGAAAAAGAGACTAAGGTCGCCTCCCTGCTCTCTTATCAAGTCGATGGACTCATACTCACGGAAACCTCACACACAAAACGCACCTTACAGATGATACGTACAGCAGGCATACCTGTGGTTGAAGCCATGGAGTTACCTCTAGCACCGATTGATATGGCTGTCGGTTTAGACCATCTGGGGGCTGCGTATAAAGTAATCACCCAGATGCTCAACTCTGGTAAAAAGCAGATAGCCTACTTCGGTGCACGTCTGGACAGCCGCACCAAACTCAGAATGCAAGGTTACACTCAAGCCGTAGAAGCTCAGGGACATAAACCTATTTATGTACTGACAGAGGAGCACTCAAGCTTTTCAATTGGCGCAAGTCTGCTCGAACAAGCGCTCAAGCAATACACAAACCTCGACGGGGCCTTTTGTACCAATGATGATATTGCCGTCGGCATTATGATGGCCGCGCAACAAAAAGGTATCGAGGTGCCAAAGCAGTTAAGCCTAGTAGGCAATAATGCCTTAGACATAGGGACTATGATGAGCCCAGCGCTGACCAGCATCGACTCCCCTCGCTATGAGATTGGCAAAAAAAGTGCCGAGCTGATTATCAATGCTTTAACTGGTGACAGTTGTGAGCAGAAGGTATTCAACTTAGGCTATAGCATTTCTGCAGGCTCAAGCCTGTAATACTCCATCTAAATGCTACAGGTATCATCAGCGTCTTACCCAGATGTAGAGCAAGCTTCAGATGAAGCTTAATGACATTTTTATTTGGTTCATTTGGCTGTTTGTTATTGGTGGAGCTTTGGAAGTTTGCAGCCTCATCGACACTGGATAACTCACCAGAAAGGCACGTACTAGCCAAACTAATAGAAAAAGGTTACTTAAAAAATGCCTTTGCTATGGCTACATCTAGACTGCTAAACAAGTTAGATAACTTTTAGGGTACCAACAAAGAAAAAGTCTATGCCCAGATGACCGCCAAAGGTTTTTCTCGAGTAGAAATTAATCTAGATAAATTTCATTTATTAGTAAATAACACTCAGAAATACATAGCAACTTAGTACGATAACCAACCACAACACCATACTCCCCAGCGGATAGCCCCTTGATAGTAAATCAGTTAACTGGCTATACTTTTTTGACATAAAAACAAAATTACTCTCTATTTTATTGATAACACGCTGACGTAATTTTTTGTCCATCTTCCAAATAGCTGTAAATATTGATCTCAATATCGTCGGGAACAACCGTCGATAAACCCAATCAAAATCCAAATTAGTAGAGGGTCGTTCTGGGGGGTACATTCCTCTCAGGTTCAGCCAAACAAAAGCTAAGGCGGAGAAAAATAATAATTGAGTTTGTGCCAATACATGGGTGGCATCGTAGGGGTTATAGCCTGTGTCGTAAGGTAATAGTGAATACAGAGCTGCAGGGTAAATACCGATAGCGATACACAAGCCCGCAGCAATCAGCATCGCCAATATCATATTATTGGAAGGGTCGCTTGCACGAATGCCAGAGTCATGAGAAAAAAAAGCAAAGTAGGGGATTTTAATACCTGCATGATGAAATACACCTGCAGAGGCAAACAAGAGTATTAACCATATCCAATCATAGCCGTTTTCTAAGGCTGCTGACATCACCATTGACTTACTCACAAAACCGTTAAAAAGTGGAAATGCCGAGATAGATGCAGCACCGACAATACATAATACTGTGGTTTTAGGCATAGATTTATAAAGCCCACCTAGATCTGAGCCATTAATGCGACCAGTCATATGCAATACCGCTCCCATAGACATAAATAAAAGCCCTTTAAAAATAACGTCATTGAATGCATGTGAGACTGCGCCGTTGATAGCCAACGCCGTACCAATCCCGATTCCGACGACCATAAAACCTAACTGGTTAATCAAGCTATAGGCTAAAACTCGGCGTAAGTCATTTTCAATCACAGCAAAGAAAATAGGAAAACAGGTCATAACCGCACCGATATAGACTAATAACTCAGTCCCTGGGTAGCCTCTAGCCAATGCGTACACCGCTACTTTTGTGGTAAAAGCGCTAAGAAAAACGGTGCCTGTCACTGTTGCTTCAGGATAGGCATCGGTAAGCCAATTGTGTGCCAAAGGAAAAGCACATTTAATCCCAAAGGCGATAAATATTAGCCAGCCAGCAATACCATCCAAGCCAAGATAAGCAAACTCTAGCGTTGCATTATCAGCCAGATAAAAAACGGCACCAATTAACAGAAGTACACCGGACAAAACCTGAATGATTAAATAACGCATGGCGGCTGCATAAGCTCGCTGCGTTCTACGTGCCAAAATAAGAAACACCGAAGTAAAGGCTAGCAATTCCCAAAAAACAAACAAGGTGATCAAGTCACCAGCAAAGACAGCGCCTAAACCGCTACCTGCATACATCATAGCGGCGACTTGTTGGCTAGTATCTCGTACATGCAGGGAATATATAATGGCGATAAAGGCTGCGATATGAAAAATATAACCAAACATCAGGCTCAATTTATCCACTCGGTAAGGGAGCAACTCAAAGCTCAGAAAGCTAAATTGAAGGTGGATACCTTCAGGTACCATCCATAGGTGCAGCATACTAATGACGGGGATAATGATCATTATCACAGCACGCAAAAAACCTCGCGTTACTAATGCGATTAATGCACTAATAAAAAATGGGACAAATGGAGGTATCTCAAGCATCCACATCATGCCCCTCCTCTTTTGCCCTATTGTGGCTTAAGTCTTGTCTCCCCCCTTTGTTTTTTGAATTATAATCAATACCTTCATCATTATAATAATCTTGCCCACGCATTAACAAACGACGCATCCAGGTGGCTACCAATACCAGAACTACGCACCCCACGAAACCATAAATAGGATAAAAAGCCCATAGACGCTCCCAGTGATGACTCACATGACGATGAATAACAAAATCTGAAATAAGCAACATCGCACAACAAACATAAAGGCAATTTAACAGTCGCTTGACGTTTTTAACCTCATCAAAAATGTGCTTTTTTTTACTTTCCACCTGCAACTCCTTAGGGTTCCAAAATGGACCTTGCCAAGTCGAATATAGGTTGCGGATAAATAAACAACAACAAACAACTGACTGTAGTGATACCTATAGCGATAAGTACAGCTGGCGGCGCTTCTTTAAATTGAAAAGTACTTAATGTGTTTCTTGAATCAAGCTGCTGATGAGATAAAGAGTGAGAGAAGAAAGCGTTAAAAGGTATAGGCAGTAGATAGGCGATATTCATCAAAGAGCTAAACAACAACACAATCATTAAAATAAACTGCTCAGACTCCACCGTTCCCAGCAGCAAGTACCACTTGCTCCAACTACCGCCTGTAGGTGGTACCCCAATGATACTAAGACTGGCAATAAAAAAAGCGGCCATAGTAAGCGGCATCTGTTTACCCAGACCGTGCATTTCGCTGACATTTGATTTTTGTGTGGTAACCAGAATTGCGCCTGCACAGAAAAATAGTGTGATTTTCCCAAAGGCATGCATAACAATATGCATGGCACTACCAATCACCCCAGATGATGTCGCTATCAGCGCCCCAATAGTGACATAGCCCAATTGACTGATCGTTGAATATGCCAACCTAGCTTTTAAGTTATCTTGACGCATCGCGATGATAGAGGCGATAAAAACGGTAAGACCCACAATGTAAAGTAGAAACTGAGTTGAAGGCAAAATAGCTAACAAGTCCAAGCCAAAAATGAGCACACAGACTTTCAATACTGCAAATACACCGGCTTTGACGACAGCAACAGCATGAAGTAATGCACTCACAGGTGTTGGTGCAACCATAGCTGCAGGTAGCCATAGATGAAAAGGCATGATTGCCGCTTTGCCTATTCCAAATATAAATAGCACTAACACTCCACCCGCTAGCAGCTTATTGACACTAGGATCAAAGACCCCACCAACAGTGAAGTCGAGCGTACCAGCCACCAGCCAGGTACAGATAATTGCTAATAAAAAAAAGACGATTGAGGTGCTTAACAAAAGCCCCAAGTAGATCCGTCCTGCTTTTTTCGCATTCTCAGTCCCCGAATGTGACACTAATGGATAAGTTGATAACGTTAACAGTTCATAGAAAATAAACAGAGTGAATAAATTGGCTGCAAAAGCAACTCCCATTACCGTCCCAATAGCGACAGAAAAATAACTATAAAATCGGGTTTGATTTTTCTCATGGTGACACCGCATATAGCCAATGGAATAAATGGTTGTAATTATCCACAGGAAGCTGGTGAGCAGTGCAAATAAGATCCCCAGTGGTTCTATTGAGAAACTGATTTTTAGACCAGGCATCAACTCCCACCAAAAAACGTTGATGTTCTCGCCCTGAGAAATGCCGTGATATAACTTAATGACGCAATAAAGAACAACTAAACCCATACCAATAGAAACTGCCTCACGGAGGTTAGGCTTATGGCCAGTTAGGGCTATTGGTATTGTGGCAAGCAGGGGTAATACGATGCACATCTGCAGCATCACCTCCAAGGACAGACTCATGGTCTCACCTGCCCCTGAGCTTGAAGTAAACTTTCAGAGGCGGCATGTGCAACCTCGACGCTTAAACGTGTATCGACACCGAAATAGATATTCGCTATGACTAACAGCCAGATAGGGATCAGAAAAGCCAAAGGAGCTTCGATCACTGTACTATTTGTAGAAAGAGATGGCTTAAAATATGCTATTTCAACTATTTTCCATACATAAACAAGCGTCAACAATGATCCGATCAAAATAAGCAGAGCAACTGGCCACCAACCTTTTTCTATTAACGCACTAAGTAAATACCATTTACTCACAAATCCAACCGTCAACGGCATACCTATTAAACTTAAACCAGCAACAAGTATTGCAGCCATAGTGAGTGGCATTTGCTGCCCTAGCCCTTGAAACTGGTTGATTTGCACACTACCGATACGATACATCACTGCGCCTAAGGCTAAAAAAAGCGCACCTTTCATTAATGCGTGATTAAATATATGCAATAAAGCGGCAGTTAAACCTGTAACGCTACTGATACTGAAGCCGATTACCATATAACCAATTTGAGCAATACTCGAATAAGCAAAGATTTGTTTAACATTCGTCTGATAAATAGCGGCAATTGAGCCTACAAAAATCCCCAATAGCCCCAGTGTCATAAATAGAAATTGCAGCGGTAAAGTTGTAAAAGAGAAAGAGCCGCCAAACACCGAATAGGTGAAACGGATCAATAAATAGAACGCAACTTTTGTAGCCGTAGCGGCTAAGAAAGCCGTCACTATCGACGGCGCATAGGTATAAGCGTTGGGTAGCCAAAGATGTAATGGAAATAAAGCCAATTTCAAACAAATGCCGGTAATAACAAAAGCAAAAGCAGTGAATACCGTTTTAGTTTGAGCGACTTCAGGCAAGCGAGCAGCGAGGTCCGCCATATTTAATGTCCCTGTCATTTGGTACATAAGACCGATACCAATCAGGATAAATGTGGCGCCAATAGTCCCCAGGATTAAATATTGATAGGCAGCCCAAAGTGCGCGTCGATCCTTGCCAAGGGCAATCAATGCATAGGAAGACAGTGAGGATATCTCGAGAAAAACAAATACGTTAAACGCATCACCAGTGACAACAACGCCCAACATGCCAGTCAGAGATAATAAGTACAAGATATAGAAGTGGGTATGTTTTTCTGCTGGAATTTCTTTGTTAATGCTGGTTTGAGCCGCGAATAAAACTAGCGTACTCATAGCTGAAATAATCAACAATAAAAAACCATTTAGCTTGTCAATACGATATTCTATCCCCCACGGGGCATCCCAGCCTCCCAGCTCATAGATAACGGTACCTGACATCAGCACTTGCTGTAAAAGTAAGGCGCTGACAATAAAAGATAAACCGCTCACTATTAACGCAAATAACCATACTAAACGAGCACGACTCAATAACACGCACACAGGCGCTCCTATGAGCGGTACTATCACTTGCAAAATAGGCAAATGTGCTAACATCAGTATGGGTCATTTCTAGGGTCAAGTTCATCTCGAACTGACGCTTGCTTTTTATTCTGTTGTTGAATACTTTCTTCTTCGATGCTGTTATAAGCTTCTTTGATACGGATCGTCAAAGCGAGCGCTAGAGCCGTAGTGGCAATGCCAACCACAATAGCTGTAAGAATTAAAACATGAGGAAGCGGGTTAGCGTATTGGCTAACATTAGCCATTAAGATCGGGGCGGTACCTCCGTCCACCTTGGCCATACTAATATAAAAGATAAAAACTGAGGTTTGGAAAATAGTTAAACCGACAATTTTTTTGATTAAGTTGCCGTGAGCAATGACGATATAGAGCCCTATCATCATCAAGACGACAACAATCCAATAATTAAATAGACCCATCAACATAGCACTGCCCCTCTTACCCAGTTTGAAGCTTAAGTACCCTTATTTTCAGAAGTACTTTTCTGAAGTTCTTTTCTGCCTGCAAAGTTGAAAAAGATGGTGATCATGACCGACGCAACAGTAATGCCAACTCCCAGCTCAATCAATAAAATACCCAAATGTTGACCACCAATTGGATTGGAAGCTAACACATTGTAATCAAGGAAGTTCCCTCCATTTAATAAAGATACAAGTCCAACACTGCCATATAATAGAACCCCAAAAGCAGCAACTAACTGGCTCACGGTTTGATTTATCACACGACGTGCACTTGTTAAACCGAATAGCAAGGTATATAAAATAATAGCCGCAGCGAAAATCACCCCGGCCTGAAATCCCCCTCCAGGACCATAATCACCATGAAACTGTACATAAAACGCAAATAACATGATAAATGGGAGCATCATTTTGCTTACAATGCGTAAAATGAGTTGTTGTTTATGCATAGAGTCATTTATTGCCACCGCTGGTTTTTTATCACCTCGACGACCTACAGTCATCAATAGAGCTGATACCCCCACACCGGCAGTAAAAATGACAACCAATTCGCCAAAAGTATCAAAAGCTCTATAACTCGCGAGCACAGCTGTGACCACATTAGCAACACCGACTTCCTGCATCGAATCGTTAAGATATCTTGGCGCGATGTGAATATGGATGGGGGCATCTCCTGCCCCAACATAAGGCATATCTAAAGTACCGTAAATCAACATGCCGCCAGTGAGCATAACCACAAGTAGTGCCCCAAATGGTCTATGGCGAACGGGATGCTCAGAGCGCTGGGTTAAACTAATTACCACTAACATCAATAATGTGGAGATACCAGCGCCGACAGATGCTTCTGTAAATGCCACATCGACAGCATCCATCACGACAAAAAAACTCGCAGAAACTAGACCATATATACCTATTAACATGACTACAGCAAACAGATCTTTCAGCCGCGCTATCTCGATTGCAATAACAACAAGTAATGCCAATAAAACGAAGTTTATGACCGATTCGATGACTTACCCTCCTTTTTAGCAATTATCATCTTGTCGTGATCATGTTTAATAACCATAGGCATTAGGCCATTATGAATAGCGGTTTTGGCTAAAGCATGGCTTGCTGTCGGGTTTATAAATAACGTCACTACAAGAATAATCAGGAGTTTTATTAAAACTAAACTGTTAGGACTCTGTAGTATTAAGCCTATTAAAATCATAGCGGCTGCAAGCGTATCTGTGACTCCAACCGCATGCATTCGAGTATAAAAGTCAGGGAACCTTAGAATGCCAACGCCCCCAGATATGCATAAAAAGCTCCCAATCAATAAAAAAATAGCACTGATAAAGCTAAAGATAGTTATCGTATCAAACGTCATTTTTGCCTCCTTGGTCTGAAGGCTTGATGTCTGAACCTTGCAACTTAAAGCTATCTGAATAACGCAATATTGCTATTACGCTGATAAAATTAATCAGTACATACACTATTGCAATATCGAGAAATTCTGGACGCCCCATTACAAATCCAAGTAAAGACAGCAAGAGTACCGTTTTGGTACCAAACATATTAACAGCCAGAATTCGGTCATAAAGTGTTGGCCCTAAAATCGCTCGAATGATCGCTAAAATCATAACGACAAGAATGGCAAGTGTAGCCGCAATCAACATTTGCTTTCCAAATGGCAAACTCTTCGATCCATTTCACCGGTGTTTAACACTTCCACATTGTGTTGAAATAAAGCATGAACAGTAAGACGATCGCCAACTAAATCTACTGTCACTGTTCCTGGAGTCATGGTTATGGAGTTAGCATAAATCACTTTTCCAACATCAGTGACTTGGCTCGATTTAATTGTTACTAAAACCGGTGAAATTGAAGCGTTCCCTAACCAGATACTTTTGACTACAGCCATATTAGCTATAACCAACTCTTTGAAGAGCCACAAAAAATAGCCGAAGATCTTAAGTGAAAGGTGTATTGGCTGAGACTCATGATCAACCACATCCATTCTGTGTGCTATATATAGAACACAAGTAATAGACACAGCTCCAAGAAGCAGCATTAAAATAGAATTGTGACCCGACATTAAGCCCCAAAAAGCGGTTAACGTCAGAAATAAACTGAGTGTATGTCTCATAAGAACAGCCTGTACTAAAACTTATGAATGTCACCTTTCTACGCTAATTAGCGCCAGTAAAGTCGTTTACAATAGCTTGTAGAAGTCCTGCTACTCTCACATAAATCATATTGAGGGACATTTAGATGCAATTGACAACCCCGGAGCCATGTTCTTTAATTACATTAATACTAGCTGATAATCTGGATGGCTCTCTGATTTTCAAACTTATATTTATGACTAAACGCTCTGTCGTTTAAGGAATTTCCTAACTTAACGTATAAACTGCCACTTGCGTTTTATGACTTAGCTTTTTAATAGCAATCAAAGAATATGGGTAAAAGAGGAGTTTGAATCATGAAAAAGCACGTTTTGGTGATAACAAATATCAAAAGTGATGATTTACTTCCCCTAGAGAAAGCTCGAGATATTATTCACCCCTTTGATGCTTCGGTGGAGGTCATTAAGTTTCTTCACAGCAAAGACCAATTAGATACCTCTATAGAACAGCTTAAAGACTCACTCAGTGCTACGGTGAATAAGGTTTTTGATGATACTTCAGAAATCACTAGCGAAGTCATTTATAGTGATAACATTGCCGACTGGGTTGTCACTCGTTGTCAGCAGACTGCTGTCGACCTTGTGATCAAAACAGGACACCGAAGTGAGTCATTGTTTCATACTCCTTGTGACTGGCAGTTAATTCGACACCTACCTTGCCCAATACTCATTGCTTCTCATGTGAAATGGAAAAGTAAAGCCAACATCTTGCTAACTGTAGATTTGTCTGAAAACAAAATAATGCACCAAGAACTTAATAGCCTAACACTGAATTGGGGCAAAGTTTGGTCACGAGTCACCCATACAGAGCTACATGTTATGTACAGTATCCCTGTTGCTAACTCATTGTTAGAGCTTGGTATCGTAGATAAGTATACTGTCAAACAAGACGATGCTTGTGCTGCTCAACAAAAAATGAACAGCTTATTAGATCAGTTTAATCTGAAGTCCGTGACTAGTCATATTATAGCTGGTCCCCCCGTTAGAACCATTCCACATCTCGCGAATGAACTACACTCTGATTTAGTTGTAATGGGGACTGTTGGCCGCGAAGGCGTGAGCGGTTTTTTATTGGGCAATACTGCAGAAAAAGTCATGCACAATTTACGAACCGATTGTTTGATTATAGGAGCTCCTCAAGTAAGCACTTAAGCTAAAGTAATAGGCTCCTTGTATGTAATGCAGCCATAGCACGACTGATGACCATGCTCTCTTTCATAAAATGCCCCTTTCGCTGACGCATTCGATCTAAGATCAACGCCATTTCACCGTATAAATGCACAAAGTACACATTTTGATTGCCATCTTGATGATATTTGCCTTGGGATGCAGATTGTCACCATCGATAAACTTTGCGCCTATCATCAGGGCAAGTTGACTTCACACTGTGCTTTTCCCGCAACCACAAAAAAATTTCCCCCTACATGGGATAGATATCATTATAAACCTGATGGCTCAAACTGCAGAGCCAACATTTCTACTTAGTGTCGCTCAAGGCTCTGCCACGGTAGCTCTGACCACAACAGCGGCGTTGATAGCCCCCGTCGTTGCGGCTACCTTAGGTCTGTCTGAGCTGGATCTGTGTTTCATCGTTATCGCTATCGCAGGCGGTGCGACCGTATTGTCACATTTCAATGACTCTGGATTCTGGCTGGTATTAAGGCTGTTGGAGATGGATGAGAAAACCACCTTGAAAACCTGGACTGTGATGGAAACATTCTTGGGCACGATTACCTTTATCATAGTCACCGTGCTGAGTATGATCATTTAAGCGACCTGTCCATGTCCTATTTGCACTCTTGAGCTCTCGCGTGATCATTAGATTTAAACAGGGATCCATAATATGTTGAATCTAAAAAACCACCAGTATGCCTCCTCTCAACCACACTATGCTGTCTTCAACGTTAATCCACTAGCCAAGGCGACGCTCCTAACCACATTGAGTAAAAATCATTGTAATCACAGTGAATTTGGCTTTATATGGTTTGTATGACGTTAGCTAAAATTCCTTTGTATACCGAGATTGATAAATGAAAAATATTATTTGCGACATCGACGGTGTTCTACTGCACAACAATGAGCTGATCCCCGGCAGCGATACCTTTATTCATCGGGTGTTGGAACAAGGTAACCCCTTGGTTATCCTAACCAACTATCCGGTTCAAACCGGCAAAGATTTGCAAAACAGACTCGGCGCGGCGGGGATAAATGTCCCTGAAGAGTGCTTTTATACATCAGCCATGGCGACAGCTGATTTCCTCAAGCATCAAAAAGGCAACAAGGCCTATGTGATAGGCGAAGGCGCCCTCACCCACGAGCTCTACAAAGCGGGTTTTACCATCACAGATATCAACCCGGATTTTGTTATTGTCGGTGAGACCCGTGCTTATAACTGGGAGATGATCCATAAAGCGGCCCGTTTCGTCGTCGAAGGCGCCCGCTTTATCGCCACCAATCCTGATACCCATGGCCCAGCTTATAGTCCGGCTTGTGGTGCCTTATGTGCCCCAATAGAGCGGATCAGTGGCCGTATGCCTTTCTATGTCGGCAAACCTAGTTCATGGATCATACGCTCGGCACTTAACCATATTGATGGCCACTCGGATAACACCGTCATTATCGGCGATAACATGAAAACCGATATCCTGGCAGGTTTTCAGGCAGGACTGGAAACCATTCTGGTCACCAGTGGTGTGAGTAAGCTCAGCGATGTGGAGAGGGAGCCCTTCCGTCCTAATCACGTCTTCGCCTGTGCAGGTGATATCGATATCGTCTGAAGCCGATAGTTTAAGGCTTGTGATTGAGTGCCTTTAGTATATTGCCTTCAAGACATCAGTTAGGCTCGAGCTGGTGTTCTTAATATTATGATAAATATTAAGAAACAACTTTCTCAGAATTAAAACAAAAGCCCACTTGTCAAAGTGGGCTTTTTTCATTCATGATGTGTCACACAAAATTCGTCTATAACAATAACTATAAATAGGACAATCTATGCGATTACTGCCTCCGGTATGTGCCCTTGCGCTGCTTAGCGCTTGTAGCCAACAGCCAACAGCTACTCAAACCACTGTAGCAGCTGAAGTTAAAACTGCCGCTAGTGGCTTAATCAATACCCCTGTTAAGTTCGATGAAGCTAGATTCAGACAAGATATCAAAACTCTTTCTTCCGATGAGTTTGAAGGCCGGGCCCCTACCACCAAAGGTGAAACACTCACCTTAAACTTCCTGACTCAAGCCTTTAAGGAGATGGGACTGGTTGGTGCTAATCATGGCGATTACCTGCAAGCCGTGCCGATGGTGACCTATACGGCCTCAGAGCAACAAACTATCAGCTTTGGTGCTTTGGCACTGGAACACAGAAAAGATATCGTCCTGGGTAGCCGTCATGACAATGGCGGCGTCGATATTGCTAACGCGCCTCTGGTCTTCGTCGGCTATGGCATCAATGCGCCTGAATACGACTGGAATGACTACCAAAACATAGATATGCATGGCAAGGTTGCGGTTATTTTAGTCAATGATCCCGGATTTGCTTTACCCGACTCAGGTAAGTTTAACGGTAAGGCGATGACCTACTATGGCCGCTGGGACTATAAGTTCAGTGAGGCAAGTAAGCAGGGGGCTTTAGCTGCCATCATTATTCACGATACCGCCCCGGCATCTTACCCCTGGTCCGTGGTAGAGAACAGCTGGACAGGTCCTCAGCAAGATCTGGTGGTCGACAAAGCTGAGCAAGATAAGCATGTAGAAGTTGAAGGCTGGATCACCCTAGATGTGGCAACCAAGGTCTTTGAGAAATCAGGCTTGAGCTTAGCAGATCTTATGCAAAGGGCGGCCAGCGGCCCAATGAACCTCCCTCTGAAACAAACGGCTAAGATTCAATTTGCCAACACTGCCAGCTATGCCAACAGTTATAATGTAGTCGCCACCCTTGTGGGAAAAGATCGACCAGATGAGCAGGTATTATTTACCGCACATTGGGATCATATTGGCAAAGATGAGAGTAAAGATGGCGATCAAATTTACAACGGTGCCCTCGATAACGCCTCGGGCACCGCGGGTATACTCGAAATAGCGCGCCAGTTTGCCAATCAAGCCAACTTGGGTCAGTCACTTTCTCGCTCCGTTACCTTCATCGCCACCACAGGCGAGGAGCAAGGTCTGCTGGGATCACGTTTCTATGCAGCCAATCCAATTTACCCCATCGATAAATCCGTGGCCGTATTCAACTTAGACAGTACCAACATATACGGACGCACCTCGGATTACACTATCGTCGGCAAAGGAAAGTCTGAATTAGAAAATTACCTTGTAGACGCATTGAAATCACAAAACCGTGTGGCTAAAGGCGAGAGTCGACCAGAATCTGGCGGTTTCTTCCGCTCAGACCATTTCAGTTTCGCTAAGCTCGGCATTCCGGCGGTATTCGCTGGCGGTGGCAATGAGCCCATCGATGAGGCCACGGCCCAGTACAAGGTAATGATGAAGGAAAAAATGAAGGGCTGTTACCACAACACCTGTGATGAATACCGGGAAGATTGGGATCTTAGCGGTGCCTTACAAGATCTGGCCATCTATTACAGTGCAGCAGAAACCTTGGCCAACAGCCAAGATTGGCCTGGATACTTTGTCGGAACTGAGTTTCACTCTCTTCGAGGAGCAAGCACTAAGGCCTTGCAACAGTAATTAGCCGCCAAGTTAATACTTCACTTAGTCTCTCTATTTCATGATTTTTTTATTCATGATGCTTTAAGAATGGCTCCCGCTTTCAGGGGGCCATTTTATTACGTGTCTCTATGCCTGTTTTAACGAGGAAAAAAACAACAGTTAACTCAGATACAGAGTAAAATGACATTAAGCAATTTCCACTGATAAAAAATCAATTTCAGCCACCCAGCACACAGTAAAAATCAACTATCCTCAATGAAAATCGATATTTATTAAATGAATCTCATTTTATTGGCAAAATATATGAGTTAACAAGCCAGATAACCGCGATTTACCTGACGTTTAATCAATTTTGAATTTGGCAAAAGCGTTAATTACTGGCACAGTAATACCCATTGAGAGTTAAAGCGATTTGTAGGAGCTAGAATATGTGTTCAATTTTTGCCATTTTAGATATTAAGTCAGACGCAACACAGCTGCGACAGGTCGCGCTAGAAATGTCGAAGTTGATGCGTCACCGTGGACCGGATTGGTCAGGGATCTACAGCTGCGACAAAGCCGTACTCGCTCATGAACGTCTTGCCATCGTCGATATCGATAACGGTGCCCAGCCTCTGCTTAGTAGCGATGGCAACATTATTCTTGCGGTCAACGGTGAGATCTATAACCACAAAGAGCTCAAGGCCGAGCTCGGCGATAAATACGCTTATCAGACTAACTCAGACTGTGAAGTGATCCTATCCCTCTATCAAGAGTATGGTGTCGACTTCCTCGATAAGCTGAACGGCATATTTGCCTTCGTGCTCTACGATAAGACTAAAGACCTGTATCTGATTGGCCGAGATCACATGGGTATCATTCCTCTATACACAGGCCTAGACGCTGAAGGTAACTTCTACATCGCCTCAGAAATGAAAGCCTTGATGCCTGTGTGTAAGACCGTCGATGTATTTAAGCCGGGTCACTATTTGTGTAACCAGACGAGCGCCACTGACGACGGTTATGTGCAATATTATCAACGTGAATGGCGTGATTTTGCGGCCGTGAAAGATAACCCAGCCAGTATCGATGAAATAAGAGAAGCACTCGAAGCCGCGGTTAAACGTCAGCTTATGTCTGATGTACCTTATGGTGTACTGCTATCGGGCGGACTCGATTCATCGGTTATCTCGGCTATCACGCAAACTTTTGCTAAACGCCGTATCGAAGATGATGGCGAGAGCGATGCATGGTGGCCACAGCTTCACTCTTTTGCCGTTGGTCTTGAAGGTGCCCCTGATTTGATTGCGGCAAAAAAAGTCGCCGATGCCATAGGCACAATCCACCATGAGATCATCTTTACCTTCCAGGATGGTATCGATGCAATTAAAGATGTGATTTATCATCTGGAAACCTATGATGTCACCACCATTCGTGCCGCTACGCCTATGTACCTTATGGCAAGAAAAATTAAAGCCATGGGCATTAAGATGGTGCTATCGGGCGAAGGTGCAGATGAACTATTCGGTGGCTACTTATACTTCCATAAGGCCCCTAATGCACAGGCCTTCCATGAAGAGTTAGTGCGTAAACTGGACAAGCTGTTCATGTTCGATTGTCTTCGTGCCAACAAGTCGATGGCAGCATGGGGACTCGAGGCACGCGTGCCCTTCCTGGATAAAGAATTTATGGATGTGGCGATGCGCATCAATCCGGAAGCCAAGATGTCTAAAGATGGTCGTATCGAGAAGCATATTCTGCGTCAGGCTTTCGAGCACAAATTACCCAAAGAAGTGACATGGCGTCAGAAGGAACAGTTCAGTGATGGCGTAGGCTACTCATGGATCGATGGTCTAAAGGAGCTGACAGCCGAGAAAGTGGATGATCTTCAACTGGCTAATGCCAAGTTTAGATTCCCCTATAACACACCAGACACCAAAGAAGGTTACTACTACCGCTGTTTCTTTGAAGAGCTATTTCCTCTCGATAGTGCCGCGAAAACCGTTCCAGGCGGTAAGTCGGTGGCTTGCTCTACTCCGGAAGCGCTTGCTTGGGATAAGAGTCTTCGGGATGTCATTGACCCATCGGGCCGAGCAGTACAATCGGTTCACGCCAGCGCCTATTAATACCAATGAGTAGAAGGAAAAAAAGCAGCCCGAGAGCTGCTTTTTTATTGTGCTAATATCGCTTAGCTTTCGAGTAATTGCTTAAACGAGCTTCTTAAAATAGTGCTGTTGATTAATATCCCTCAACTCAATCGTCAGGCTTGGTACTTTTGTCGTCAATGGCGCTAAATGTTCTGCAACACAGGTCAGTAAACCACTTTTCTGCTGGTCGCTTCGTCCCGGCATTATCGAAATGGTGATGTGTACAAACAGATTGGAGATATCTTCTCCAACGAAAAAATGATCACAGCTATGAGCTCGAGTTTTAATCGCCTTTGATTCAAATAAGCCGGAAGCTATCGCGCCTTTATGCGTAGCCTTAACCAGCTCGGAAATATCAATCAACTCGGCAAGGGGGGAAGCATATTCTATGATGCAGTGGGGCATACAAGGAAACCTCTATTTATAAGATAACAAGGGACAAATATAGGTTATTCGGACCAGACGGCAAATTCATTGCCACTTGGATCTTTAAAATGAAAACGTCTTCCGCCGGGGAATGAAAATATGGCTTTAGACACCTCTCCACCAGCACCTTCCACTCTTGCCATTGAAGCCTCAAGCTGAGAAGAGTACAACACCACTAATGGCGTTCCCTTAGCCAGGTCGAAAACCTGCTCAGACAAGAAGAAACCACCGGCGATGCCGGCATTAGTGAAACAGGTATATTCAGGACCATAATCGACAAACTCCCAGCCAAATACCTGACCAAAAAACTGTTTAGTGGCAAAGATATCAGCCACGGGCATCTCTAAATAGTTAATCGCATTATGGGTATTCATGGTGATATCCTGATCTGAGTGCAGAAATTTCCAACTTAGCAAATTCCCTTAACGCTTGTCTACAGGCAAAATAAAGGGAGCCTATTAGCTCCCCTCTACCTAAAATTAAATGTTGAGAATTACGCTTGCACAAGAGCGGCAATCAAGCCGATAACACCACCAAAAACGCCGCCCCACACCACCAGCCAACCTAAGTGTTCTCTGATCATCTCTTGAATGATGTCCTTCACCAACTCAGGGGTCAACTCGTTTAATCTCTGACTGACGATCTCATTGATTTTGGTCTTCATGTCGGCCAACACATCGGGCTGCTCGAGTTCATTCTTAAGCAAGGTATAAAACTCTTCACTCTGAGTGATCTCGACTAAGGAGGACTTCATCTTCTCGATAAATGGCTCTTTTAACGGAGCAATGGCGTCTGTACCACCAAACATGGTCAACATACCACCAAAAGATGACTGCTCAACTGTGGTCACTAGGGCATCAAATGCCGGTGTCATATCGACCTTCTCGATAACCGGTTGCAAATTAATAGGAGATTCGCTGCCACCTTGATCCGACAAGAAGCGATCGATATTTTCATCGGTGAAAAACTGCTTCATCATCAGATGGGAAATGCCGGCTTTGAACTCTTCGAAACGAGACGGAATGACGCCAGAGCCATACAAGCCTGGGACTTTTTCAAATAGCATATGAATGGCTAGCCAGTTTGTCAGTGCGCCGGACAGCGCAAATAATCCTATGCTCAAGACGATAGCCGATGAAAAATAATAACCTAATGCCAGCAAGAGGGCCGCGATTAGATTTGTGATCACACTCTTATTCAATCTGTTGCTCCAAAAATTAAAACAGCTACAAAACGCCTCATAATATCATAGCTAGCTGAGCTTTCAGTAATTATGACGGCACATTGTTTCCGGCAGGGCAACAGATAACAGGACTAATACCGGACGTACTGAGTAGAAAGAAGTAACAACTCTATACTTGAGTCTCACAAATACCGGACGTACAGAGTCTACAAACTTAATGACTTTATACTTGGGTTTCACAAATACCGGACGTACAGAGTCTACAAACTTAATGACTTTATACTTGGGTTTCA
>JAKVHY010000049.1 GCA_023284085.1 Shewanella benthica | reverse complement strand
CGAATATCAGTTTCAAACAGAGGAATGCCGAGATCGACAGCGCCTCTGATCACATGTCTGAATAGCTGTGATGAGCTTGCATAAATGGCCGTGACCGGGTCGCTATTGAAGTTTTTAAGCGGCAGATCCACCTTTCTTAGTTTTGCTGACTGCGGCAATGCTTGCAGCCTGGGCAGATCAGATGTGGCACAGAAACACACATATTCAGCATGAGGCACTGTAACTAATACGGGGCCATCGGCGGTTTTAATATAATAATGCAGCCAAGCCATACCCGAATGCTGCACCGTATGGCGAGAAAGAATCCGCCCCTTAATTGATGAGGTTCCACAGGACTCTGAAGAGGGCTTTACTGGCATGATTTGTCTATCCAAAACAAGGACTCGATGAAAATGGCATCACATTTAACTCAATAATATAAAATTAGAGTAGTTAAGGCTATGCAATCACTGTTATTATGTACAGCTCTATTTCTCTTGCTTATATACCTATGCTATCGGCCGACGTAAAAACACAGATCCGCTCCATATATAGAGGTATTGCAAACTCCTTGCCTGACTTTCGTCCGAGGCGTGAGCAAAACTACATAGTCGCCGAAATATCTAAGACCTTAGCCGGTGAATACGATAAACACAGGCGCATTATCGTGATCGAAGCCGGCACAGGTATAGGTAAATCCTTAGCCTATATACTAGGCTCTATTCCGTTAGCACTGGCCAGTAAGAAAAAAGTCTGTATCGCCACTGCGACCGTTGCCCTGCAAGAGCAGCTGCTGCACAAGGATCTGCCCTTCTTTTTACAGCAATCTGAGCTGAACTTTACCTTTGGTTTAGTCAAAGGCAGACAGCGCTATGTCTGTCTGTCTAAATTAGAGATGTTAATCGGATCCGATAACGGCACTCAGATGGCGATGTGGCAGACCAAGCCCGACAACAGCCAGATCAAGCTGCTACAGATATTATTGAAGCAGTATCATGAAGGTAAATGGAACGGCGAGCGTGACACCTTAGTCAAACAGCTCCCCGACCACCTATGGCAGCAGATAGCTTGTGATAAACACAGCTGTCACAGACAACTCGCCAGCCACAGGAATTGTCCTTTCCATAAAGCACGTGAAGATATCGATAGCTGGGATGTGTTGATCGCTAACCACAGTCTCTTGTTTGCCGATCTGGAATTAGGCGGTGGAGTCATTCTGCCCGATCCTGAAGATGTATATTACATCATAGATGAAGCCCACCATCTGCCTATGGTTGCCAGAGACTTCTCCAGCGCACAAACCACACTCAGGGGCGCAGTCGACTGGCTAGAAAAAATAGAGAAGACCTGTAGCAAATTACAAAACCAAATAAAGAGTAATCACATCATAGGCCCGGCGCAGGCGATGCAGGACCATATTAGCGATCTTACCGGTCAACTCACCCAGATAGCTCATTTTTGTGATAGCCAAACACACAGGTTCGACAATCCTGAGAATCGTTTACGCTTCGAGCATGGCAAATTACCCGAGGCGCTGCTTATCCAGGCTGAGAACTTAGCCACGGTATCGACTACGGCCCTCAAGCAGTTCAATAAGATGTTAGCCTTGCTCAGTGAAGCCATAAAAGATGGCGATATTCCAAAACATCAGGCCGAACAGCTGCTCACAGAAACGGGCTTCATGTTACAGAAGCTGGAAAACCTCCAGAAACTGTGGAAGATGATGGCGAAGGAAGATCACCCCAAAGGTGCTCCTATGGCACGTTGGATTGAAATATTAACCGGTAAACAGACCGATTACCTGTTCAGTGCGTCCCCCATAGAAGTCGGCTTCATGTTAGAGAAGCTACTTTGGGACAAGGCCGCCGGGGTGGTGCTTTGCAGCGCGACATTACGAGCCTTAAATAATTTTAATCATTTCACCCATCAAGTTGGCCTATCACTCAACGACGGTAGCCGCTTTCTGGCCATGGACTCGCCCTTCGACTTTGAACAGAATGCGACCTTGTTTCTGCCCAAAATGAATTATGAGCCCACGGATGAAAAATTCACCGAAGAACTCGCCCTGCAGATCTTAGCCCTCATAGAGGGTGAAATGGCCACCTTAGTGTTATTCGCCTCTTATTGGCAGATGGAGAAGGTCGTCGATATGGTCGAGAGTAAGATAAAAACTGGCTTACTGATCCAAGGCACTATTTCCAGACAAGAAATTTTATCGGCCCATAAGAAACGCTGCGATAACGATGAACCTAGCATCATATTCGGCACGGGTAGCTTCTCTGAAGGCTTAGATCTACCGGGCGATTACCTGACTAACTTGATCATCACAAAACTGCCTTTTGCGGTGCCTACCTCTCCCGTCGAGCAGGCTCATGCGGAATATATCAAGATAAAGGGTGGAAATCCCTTCATGCAGCTGACGATCCCCGATGCTTCGCGCAAATTGATACAGAGTTGTGGTAGATTACTACGCAACGAGCAAGACTATGGACGCATCACGATTTTAGATCGACGTTTAGTCACTAAACGGTATGGAAAATCACTGCTCGATGCACTCCCCCCTTTCAGACGCGTAATTGAGTAGGATTTTTTTTTGGATTTACTGTTTGAACCCAGCACTTGGGCCATTCTAGCCGGGATCGGTTTACTCGCAGGTTTTATCGACGCCATCGCGGGAGGTGGAGGCTTACTCTCTATTCCAGCCCTTCTCACATTGGGTATTAATCCTCATACGGCACTGGGCACCAATAAGTTAGCCGCTTGCTTTGGGTCATCTACGGCTGCGTATACCTATTATAAACAAAACCTATTCACGCCGTACTTGTGGTACTACACCTTTATAGCCACTTTTTTCGGCGCGGTAGCTGGCACCTTCGTCGTCTCTCTTATCGATAGTCGTTGGTTGGAAAAACTGCTACCTCTGATGATCATCATTATTGCTATTTACACGCTACTCAAGCCCAATGCCATGGGCTGCAATACATTCACACCACTTAAGCAACCAGCGTCTAAAATGAAGCAATGGCTCCAAGGCTTTCCACTGGGATTCTATGATGGCTTCGCCGGACCGGGTACCGGTGCATTCTGGACCATAACCGGTACCACTTACCATAAGCTGCCTCTTCTTCACAGCTGTGGCTTAGCCAGGGCAATGACATTCACCAGTAATCTCACCTCTTTAGTGATCTTTCTCACACTTGGACAAGTGAATGTCCTTATCGGTCTTTCAATGGGTCTATGTATGATGCTAGGTTCCTTTATCGGCGCAAAAACGGCGATAAAATTCGGCGTCCAGTTTATCAGACCCGCATTTATCACTCTGGTATTGTTGATCGCGGCAAAGTTAGCTTGGGATGCATGGGTCTAACGATGAATACAAATGAACTCCTAAGGCAGTTATCAGTCCAATTGAAGCAGCTAGAGCAGGACGTGCTTCAACACGATGCTAATTTACCCAAAAGAGAGCAGAAACTGCTTCGGGATACCGACAGATTTAACGATCAACTGTTTATTCAATCCGGCGCTAAGCTTGCGCCCTGTATAGAACAGATAAACAAGAGTATTAAGCAGCTAGGTCAGCTGATAAAAGGTAACATATCCACCCAAACCATAGCCTTGAGCTGTGAACGTATTCAAGACAAGTTTACCGCCGTCAGAAGAGCGCTAAATACCACCTCATTAGGGGCCAACTCGGCATCGCAGCAAAGAGCTTTTCGAGTCGCCCAAGCGAAGAGGCGTAGAAATAAGTCCCATGATGAGAGCGGCTTCAATTGGATCGCCGCCGGAGTCATGCATAATAGCCACCAACTGTATGCAGAGCTCAACAAACATCTCAATTGGGTGAGTAAATTTGAACAAAAAATCCTGATTTTGCAATCAAAACTGGATAACTGTCATAGTGCTGACAAAATCCAGATGCAAAATGAGATCCTGTTGGTTCATCGACGACTCGGTAAGTGTCGGCAAGCCATTAGCTACATAGAAGATCGTATTCAAGCGTTTGAGCGACCATTCTCTCAAACCTATAAGCCTTTTAATCGTTAAGGAGAAACAATGAAGTCACTCATGTCTATCACCGCAATCTTGGCTCTGCTGGGTTCATCTTCGGCCCTAGCAGCTAATTTGAATATCCCGATGTCATTTGAATATCTGGCCATCGACGGTAAGAAAGTCGAAAGCAGCTTATTCAACCATAAGGCAGATCTGGAATTAAGCCAAGGCAGCCACAAGATTGCGATCCGTTATCACGATATGGTTCAAGATGACTTCAGTGACAGTGAAAGCTTTATCAAGTCTTCCCCTTTTATTGTTACCTTAGCAGTTGATGGTGACTATGAGTACACATTGAAGCCCGCCGATGGCGATATCGTCAAACGCCCTAAGTCTTTCGCTGAATCTCCGCAGGTGGTGATCACCCGCAGTGACAAGGGGACGGTAAACTATAAGGTCCTTCAAACTGACTTCACCGAAGACTCCTTCGTGACTAGCCTATTTGGTGGCGGAAATAGACAAGACATTGCAGCGATAACGACTGCAGCAACTGGTGGAGCTGTGATTGCATCCTCGGTAAGTTCGACACCGACGGCTCCAGTCAGTATCCCGGCCCCCATTGATGCTATGCCAATGGTTCCGGCTTCGGCTAATGAAGTTGATAAAGGCGAGCATGCCCAACAGATGTTGCAGTACTGGTGGCTTCATGCCGATGATAAGACCCGAAAAGAGTTTATGGGTTGGGCCATTCAGCAGCTATAAATACAGCGTCCATCTCGCTTAAACGCCAAACGCCAGCATAATTTGCTGGCGTTTTTGTATCCAGATTTAGTAGAGATGAGCTTAGCTATAGGTATTAATTCCTAACAAGCGCTAAAATTATCTTTGCAGATATTGCACTTTGCTATTGCTGCTAGTTAAATATGGTTGCAAACTGAACTATCTTTTCTTGTTCGCTATAACAGCAATAGACATTAACGGTCACGGAGCATCTGTATGCAATTAGAAATTCGAAACTATTACGAAGTCCTTCTGATGGAACTCTTGTCCGATGAAGGGTTACTCGATGAATTGCCGGAAGACTATCTGGCAGATCTTTGTTGTGTCACCCTAAATCAGCTTCCGGTTCGCTATATACGGCATCTAGTCGATACCTATTTCTTTGAAGATTACAACGAGCTGTCTCAGATGAGATCTGAAATCCAAACCGCATTAGAAAAATCGAGAGCATTTATCAAGGCTAACCTGCACAAAGAAAAAAGCGAACAAAATAGCTCTGAGCCATTGAAATAAATAAATTTAAAGAGAAGACGCACTTGGATTAGAGAAGAGAACATTAAGGGGAATCGGAGGTTCCCCTAGCGTCATATTCAGTACATTAGCCACACAAACCACGCCGTCTTGGACCCTAGTTAGTCTAGTTCCCATGTGTCATTTCATTTATTGTTCTTTGTTGCTTGGCTTGGTTACAGTCATATTCCTTAAGATCAAATCCGTCACAAATAGCTTCTTCACGGAAACGGTGATCAAGACAAGCTAAAGTTTATCGGCTAACTTCTTGCATTTATTGAGTGATAGTTTCCAAGCTTTCTTCTTCTCTTTATCGAAATGAATCAAGTATCCATCGCCAATCTTCTCTCGAGTGATCTCTTTTGATTTTGCCCTAAGTTTTAGTGATCTTAGTGGCATGCCGTTATTGTCTAATCGCTTAGCACATACGTGGTACTTAGCGGCAAATGAAGCAGCAACCTTTTCATCAAAACCTGCATGTGCCCCGAATGACGTCAGAAAAATAAGTGGTAGTAATATTTTCAACTTTCTAATTCCTAGGTTAATCATGGTTATATAAAATATTGTCATAGCGCCAGCTATAATTAACAGGATCACAGTTCAAACCGATTAAACTTCAGAAAAGCGAGTCCAATAAGGCCAAGTAAAATACATACTTCAGCCATTACTCACCCAACCTTCGTTCAATAGCTTGCTCAAACTGTGAAGCTACAGTGATCCAGTGTTCACTCCCTTCAGACTGACTATCCATAAATTCTGAGAATCTTTCTCTTGCTACAGACTCACTTTCTGCAGTAACAATTTCTATATAAGAGTCTTCATCCCCGTAGTGACCAACTACAACCCACTTATTGCCTAGAAACTCAGTCACAGACTGGCATGAACAACAAACTGTAAGCTCTTTAACTTCACTACTTGTTGCCACAACCTTGCATATAGAACAGGTTATTTGGCTAGTTACTTTTTTATCAAACATCTCTACTCTCAACGTTAATGCTTTTAAATTGAACTTGGTTGCACACACTTGTATTCCGTTTCACTTCAGCCCAAGTTGAGAACAGCAAGAGCGGAAATGTAGTTAAGTACCCGCCAAAATGTTTCGATATTGGTTCTCATTTTACTAATCAGGTGACACACATGTATCTACGACGCGTACACTACACCACAATATGGAGGGTATCAATAGAAAAAGCCTCCAGTGCAACCATTATAAATAAAAGAACCCTCCAAAACGAAATCTCAATCATACTTTTGATGGCTAAACAATAAGGAGGGGATCATATTGAATTCCCTCCTTTACATGTGTAGTCTTGTCGGGAATCTACAGTTAGGAGAAAGGCCTTGGATAACGTAAGTGATATTGGTGATATAGATGAGCGCGAAGTCATGGACTGTTTCAGAAAGATGAAACGACATGTAGGAATAGTCTATTTCATGAACCCAACCAGACTTGACTCATATAGAAACATCGACGATCCGAGTTATCGTGATCCGACCAATGCCGAAGTTTCAGAAGTAATAGAAACCATGATCTTTATTGGTCATTGCAAGACTGATATTGCAAGAATGCTTGGCCTCAAAACAGCGAGCAAAGATAAGACCAAAGTACTTAGAAAATGGTGCGATGGTGAACTAAATGAAGTGTCGAGTATTCCTTACTCTTCATGGGTTCACCTATTAGTATTAAGCGGTAAAACATGCCTATATAATGTTGTTCCAGAGGAAGGATGGACTCGCGGCTAAGCCGCGTAAATATCACATCTGGCAAAGGTACTTGATGATAACCAGTTGCTGAAATAAGTCATTTAGGGCTGAAAATACACTAGCCATACTTGTGTACATTAGCCACATGAGTCACTTGCTGCGGTTGCTCCCTTCCGGGCCAGGCCAATTCACCCGTTATCATTATGGGAGGGATACCCTTGCCTAGGATAGGGCTCAAAATTTCAGGTACGACAATACGCGCATAGCAGATACCATGACGAGATTGGAACAAATAAGGGGATGAATCAGATTGCATTTTTTCTAGTAGGATGTAGCACTAGAAGAGATAAAGCTGAGAAATTGATGTACTAGGAGATTGGAGGTTCCCCTAGAGCCACACTTGAGTACATAAGCCACATGAATCACTTGCTGCGGTTGCTCCTTTTCTAGCCAAGCCAATTCACCCGTTATCATTACGGGAGGGATACAGTTGCCAAGGAGAGAACGCAGAATTTCAGTTACGACTATACGCGCATAGCAGATGCCATGACGAGATTGGAACAAATAAGGGGATGAATCAGATTGAGTTTTGCTCACGAAATGTACCACCAAGTGTACCACCTGAGGTCATTCTTATCTAAGTATGAGCTAAACAATTGATGTACTAAGAGATTGGAGGTTCCCCTAGAGCCACACCCCGGCACATGAGTCACTTGCTGCGGTTGCTCCCTTCCAGGCCTGGCCGAATTCACGAGTTATCATTGCGAGGGGACCCTAAGGTCACCATTGCTTTCTTTGAGTAAAATACCTCAGAGAACGGCGAGCATTATCTACTAAGCCCGCCGAGCAATCAAGTCCTAAACAGTAACTATCGTCTTGTTGACTGCTGACTGCTGCTTCTATAAACAGATAGTCTATAGATCTGAGCTATAAGCTTAGAAAACTCTTATTTATCTCAACAAGCTTAGGCCCGATCCCCTTCACATTTGAAAGATCGCCTATCACCTTAAACTTGCCGTTAGTCTCTCTATATTCGACAATCGCTTTCGCTTTTGATTCACCTATTCCCTTAAGTAAAACCAATTGCTCTATTGAAGAGGTATTAATATTGACATTCAGTTGTTGAACTTGATGTGAGTTTTCTTTTTGATGGGCCGTTTTCGATTGGCTAGAAACCTCACCGGCGTAGACGCTGAGTGAAAAGATTGCAGCCATAAGTGTCGCAGATACGAGTGTGCTTTTCATAGTAACTCCATGTTGAGTATTAATCCTTTAATATGTAGCCGTTAATCCTTTGGTCCATGGCCACTCATTAAATGTAGATCAAGCTCCCACTTCCTGCCATTTTTCTATCGAGCAGCAACCCATCAGAACTAAAACGTGACAAGCATCGCAGTTTTAAGTTTTAGAAATTTTCATTTTTGCAAGATTTTAAGGAGAGGAGTGCAAATTTGAAATTCAATCACATATTTTTTCGATCATATCGGCGTAAGCCTTGTCACACAAATGGATAAAACACCATACCAGTCACTCAGTTATGTCTCCTTGAATGTAACAAAGATACACCTCAAATGATTATGCCGAAGTCCTCCTCTAAGTTAGTGTGTGCTAAATATAATAATGAGAAAGAAGGTCGAACTGAGATGGAAAAAATCAAAAAAAACGCCGGCGACTCACAATCTGGCTTTAATGCCCCACAAAAAAAACTGGTCATATTATTCGCCGATATCGTCCTTTTTATCATGCTGTTTAACTTTCTTCCCTTCGATGAAGGCGTTAATACCGGTTTATCAATTCTGATCTTCGCCGCCATTTTGTGGCTAACTGAAGCGATTCATATCAGTATTACCGCAATAATGATTCCTATTCTTGCTGTTGTTCTCGGCGTCTTTGAAACCAAAGTGGCGATGAGTAACTTTGCTAACCCAATCATATACCTTTTCTTCGGTGGGTTCGTGCTAGCTGCAGCCCTGAACCATCAAGGAATAGATAAGCTCATAGCACAAAAAGTGTTAACCGCCTCGAAGGGGAAACTTAGTATTGCTTGTATGTTACTTTTTGGCATAACGGCTTTACTCTCTATGTGGATAAGTAATACTGCAACCGCAGCCATGATGCTGCCCCTGGCTTTGGGGATTCTACAGCAACTTGATTTCAAAGAGCATAAGAGCACTTATCTGTTTATGCTTCTTGGTATTGCCTACTCGGCCAATATCGGCGGTATAGGCACTCTAGTCGGCAGTCCACCTAATGCCATTGCCGCAGCACAAGTCGGTTTAAGTTTCAGTGATTGGCTTGAATTTGGCTTGATCACCGTCGCCTTGATGCTGCCAAGCATGCTTATTGCTTTATATCTGTTTCTTAAGCCCGATCTTTCTGTGGTCTGTAAAATACCGACTAGTGATACTAAGCTGAATTTCCAGGGCAAATTAACGCTTCTAGTTTTCATTACCACAGTATGCTGTTGGATATTTAGTAAGCCAATCGCTCAGGCACTTGGAGGCATTGCCCAATTTGATACTGTGGTTGCACTCGGCGCAGTCGTCACGTTAGCGGGTCTTGGTCTGGTTGAATGGAAGAAGATTGAGCGAACCACAGACTGGGGCGTGTTGATCTTGTTTGGTGGTGGTTTAACATTAAGTGCAATTTTAAAAGCCACTGGTACTAGTGTATTTCTGGCACACTGGGTTACTGATATTTTCGGTAACACCCACATGGCACTATTCACGCTAGCGGTTATCTTCTTTGTGGTGATGCTCACCGAGTTTGCAAGTAATACTGCCAGTGCCGCATTATTGGTTCCTGTATTTGCAGCAATTGCCGAGCCACTGGGGTTATCCCCTATCATGATATCAGTGCTTATTGGTATTGCAGCTTCTTGCGCCTTTATGTTGCCAGTGGCGACGCCTCCCAACGCCATTGTTTACGGATCAGGTTTTATCAAACAATCTGAGATGATGCGGGCGGGTGTGATAATCAACTTTATCAGCATGTTAGTTCTATACGTAGTGGCTCATACTTTCTGGAGTTTCTAGGCATACACCCTATACGAAAAGCCGCTTCATAAAGGACATGATGCGGCTTTTTATATAAGCGTTATATTCTAGCTAAGCCTTGTTCCAGATCGACAATTAGATCTTCTACTGACTCTAGCCCCACAGAGATACGCAATAAATTCTCTCCTATGCCAGCGGCTTCCCGCTGATTTTTATCATAAGTAGCATGGGTCATAGAAGCTGGATGTTGTATGAGAGATTCGGCATCACCTAAACTCACCGCGATAGAAAATAGTTGCAGACTATTGATAAACTCGATGGACAGGTCTAAGTCAGCATCGAGCTCGAAGGCAATCACTCCACCGCCCCTGCGCATCTGCTTGCCAAGAAGATACTGACCATAACTCCCCTCGATTCCCGGGTAATACACCTTAACTACTTTCGGGTGAGATAACAGATATTCGACCACTTTCTCGGCATTATCACAATGCCGTTCCATTCTCACATCTAAGGTTTTTAGCCCCCGCAGGATCAACCAGGCATCATGGGGAGACAAGACTCCACCTAAATCTTTCATGGTTTCGAATTTAATCTTCTCTATCTGCTCATCACTGCCACAGATGATTCCGGCAATGACATCACCGTGTCCGTTGAGATACTTAGTCGCACTGTGAACAACCAAATCGACTCCATGAGCCAGGGGTTGCTGCAATAAGGGAGTCATAAAAGTATTGTCTATGATGCTGATCAAACCATGCTTTTTTGCAATTGAAACCAGTGCATCTAAGTCAAAAACATCGAGGTGAGGATTAACAGGTGTCTCACAGAAAAGCACTTTGGTCTTCTCGGTTATCGCTGCAGAAATTGCATCGAGATCCTTAAAATCAACCAAGGACACCTCAATCCCAAACTTGATAAACTGAGTAGTCATCAGTGAGAAAGTACAGCCGTATACGGCCTTGGAAGCGACCAGGTGATCGCCTTGTGAAAGATTAGCCAGCAGCGCCGAAGAAACCGCCGCCATGCCTGATGCCGTTGCGGCTGCAGCTGCTGCACCTTCAAGCTCAGCCATCTTCCGCTCTAACTCAGCTGTGGTCGGGTTACCCAGTCGGGTATAGATATAACCAGCTTCATCGCCGGCAAATCTGGCACCTCCCTGCTGTGCATTATCGAATACGAAAGTCGCACTCTGACACAAGGGAGTCACGAGTGCCCCTGAACTGTCTTTGATATGTCCTGCGTGTATGACTTGCGTGGCCAGCTTCCACTTTGCTTGCATAAAATTCTCCGAGGTCTGCACTTGAGTATCCACCGGCGGTTAATATTATTATACGTAAATACCGATGGTGATTTAACAATGTACCCAGACACTATCCGGAGTAAACCGTGGAGGAGAAATAATCAAGTTCCAGATGTAAAGTCTTTATTACATTTGACTTTTTCTTTGACCTTGCCATTAAATATCGAAGAAGATAACTCCTTAAGATCTAACAATAACTCTTTATGTATTCCTGAAAGTCTGGGCCTGGAAGACTCTTTAAAGGAGAGAGGCCTACACAGCGCCATCGCTTGATAACCTAGACGAGCCGTCAATAGACCGCCACCGAGTCCTTGTCCAAGACGAGCAGACAACTTACCGGACATCTCAACTGAAAGTAATTGAGTACCAAGATCTGTCGCTATTTCACTGGTACCAGCATAGATGATGTTAGTGATAACCCCTCTTATCAACTTGATACGGCTCCAGTAACCCAATTCAATACCATAGCAGTGGGCAATCTTGACTATCATACGTTGATTTCGCCAGAGAATAATGGCCATATCGAGCACCGCCAGAGGGCTCGCCGCTAATAACAGCGCCGATTCTTGAGCGAAGCGGCGAACAATTTTCTTTGCCACTTTATCTCTATCACTCAATATAATCTCATCGAATAAAATCAGTTTCTCAGCATCGTTATGCCCATCTCGACTAGCGTCATGATACTGAGTAAAATCTATTCCTGCTGGTAGATTAGTGATGATGTTACCGATAAATTTATCGGCTTCGCCCTGCTGCATACTTTGAGCGAGTCTATCCCCGGTTTGTTGCGCCTCTTCCACCGACTTTAGCCTAAGTAAATGACGCCATTCACGAAATATGAGTTTCCCCGCCCATAACGAGATCAACAGAGTCACACTGGAGTACAAACCAAATAACCAAGGGCTCTCTAGCCAAGCGTCCCTCAACCCCAGAGTCGTCTCTGTGATAGCCAGGCCAATGAGTCCCATGATGATAAGCTTGGCAAGCAGAGAACGGTGAGGTTTTGTTGTGCGACTGATGCTTTTTTCAAACAGTCCCGAACGTTCAGATAAGCTAGAAGCGACCTCATTGTCTATGACCTCGTCGGTCAAGGCCTCTCCCTCATTATCATGAGGAGTCTCAATAAATTCAGCTTGCTGTTCGAATCGCTGAGCTTCCCGAAAGGTTGGCGCAGCTTCATCCACTCTGGATTCAAATACCTGTTTCTGTTTGATGCTATTTTCGGCCTCATTTTTAGCGCCTTGCATCTCTTCTTGCGAAGGGGCAACGTCTCTATCTTTCATATGATTCTCTCAACACTGCCAACTATTTGAGCTTGTCACCGAGCAAAAATTGCAGCAAATGGTCTAGTCGTATATGTTCAAAATCGGCTTCATCGGATTGAGGAGCATAATTAGGTGGCGCGAAGCTGGTAAACTCAAAGCCCTGAGACTCCCAAAAATTAGCCCCAGGCAATGATTTTGGCACTTCCCCCGGAAACAGGGTGATTGGCTCTCTGTCATTCAAACTGACACCTTTGACGACTTCGATTTCGCCCTTACCCGATCTGATCATGCCGTGCTGGGTAGCTTTGATGGCACTGATTGCCATGGTCTCGACCTCACACCCTTCAAACTTCGCCTGTCGCTGACTCTGTTTAACCAGTTGGGTCAGTAATGACAACACATTACCTTGTTGATCCCGGGTGATATGATCGACCTTACTCGCCGCGAAGAGCAGTTTGTCGATCCTGGGTGAAAACAGGCGTTTTAATAGGTTAGACTGTCCAAATTTAAAACTCTCCATGATGCCATTAAGCGCTTGTGTCATATCATCGAACTGCTCCTTGCCTCTGTTTAGCGGCGTAAAACAATCGACCAGTAGCAACTGACGGTCAAAGGTAGAAAAATAGTCTTTATAGAAGGGCCTTATCACCTTGTCCTGATACTCTTTGTAGCGGGTTTTCAGCACTTGATAGGCCGAGTTAGCATGGGTATTTTCAAGGCTTGCCCGCGCATCTTCGGATGTATTTAGCAAAGGAAAAAAAGCCAACACCGGGGAGCCGGCAAACTCACCGGGAAGGAGTAATCGACCCGGCTGAGCATAATAAAAACCATGTTTATGCACGCAATCTACCAATACCTGCCGGTATAACTCGGCTATGCGTTTTAACTCTGCTTCGTCGGCATCAGCCCCTAACTCCAGCGAGTCTAAGGCCCCGACTAAATCAGGATAATATTGCGACTTAGCCAATATCGGCTTACGCAGCTCCTGCGCCATGGACCAGTGCTCATAGTTTTGTTTGAGCATAGGCAGATCGAGTAGCCACTCACCGGGGTAGTCAATAATATCCAGATACAGACTGGCGCTGTCAGTGAATTTAGCCAATATTCCTTGGCTAGGTTGATATTTGAGAGTTAACCTGATTTCACTAATATTACGTGTCGATGCTGGCCATTGCGGAACGGCTTGCTTTAAGGCATTCATGCCTAGCTCATAGTCGAAACTTGCCACGGTCAAGTCTGGCTGAAGCGCACGCTTTACGCCATACAAACGCTCATCTCTGGTGACTTGCCATAAAGGAAGGTTATTACTCTTTCCTGAGAGACCCGCGTTAAGAAGTTGATTGACAAGGCCTGTGATGAAGGCCGTTTTCCCTGAACCCGAGAGTCCAGTGACGGCTAATCTGATATTTCGATCTGAAGCCCTATGGGCGAATGATTGGGTTTTATTACTGACTGTTTTGCCTAGCTTAGATAAAGAGCGGTTGATACGACCCATAGCCTGCACTTAAAGTTATGTGGGCGACTGGGCCGCCCATTGGAAGGATTAAAGGTTATTGATCTCTTGTTTCAAGTCGAAACTGTCCGAGGTAACATGACGTTCCAATTTTTGAAGCCTGATTTCTAAACTTCTAAATTGAGCATTTACATCACGCAGAGCCATCTTCGCAGGCTCACCCGATTGCCAAACCTTCTTCTTTATTTCTATATCCTTATGCGCTTTTTTATTTTTGTCGGTACCGGGTTTAATATCTAAAATCATCCAGAGTAAGACATAGATGATCAACACAATTCCCGAGCCACCTAAAAGAAATATTGACGCGGCGACGACTCTTACTAGCCAGGTTTCAAAGCCGAAATAGTCTGCGATTCCAGCACAAACCCCAGCTATTTTACCTGATTGAGGAATGCGATATAAGGTACGTGCTTTAGTGTCACTCATTTCAATTCCTCCGTTTAAAAAAGTCTGCCTCGCCGGTTGAAACCACCCTAAGTCTGATGCAACTTTTGCTCATTGCGACTCCTCGTTTTAAAGAGTCTGCCCCGCCGGTTGAAACCGCCCAAAGTCTGATGTCACTGCTACTCATTGCGCCCCCTCCATTGTGGTGATTCACTGTCTAAAATCGCTTCCAATGTATCGATACGTTGAGCCATCTTATCGGCTCTGCCGATCAGTTCATTAAGTTGTGAATACTCTTCTTCAGTAAGTCCCTGGCTCACCTGACGCTTGCTGCGGTAGTGAAGTATCAGCCAAATGGGAGCCACGATTATCAGAAAAATAATAATTGGGGCCATTAAAATATCCATGTTCATAACTCACCTCTGAATTGTAATTATTTGGCTTTAGTCTTTGCCTTGCTGCTCTTGATTTTGGCTTTTAATGCCTCAAGCTCGGCATTGACAGAATCTTCGGCTTCCAGTGCGGCAAACTCATCACTTAAACTTTTCTTGTTGCCCAGATCATAGGCATCGACTTGTGACTCGAGTCCCTCTACACGGCGCTCATACTGCTCAAACTTACTCATAGCGTTATCTATCTTGCTAGAATCAAGTTGCTTCTTAACTTCTAAGCGTGAAGATGCTGTTTGCTTACGCATGATGATGGTCTTTTGACGAGCCTTGGCATCGGCTAGCTTCTGCTGCAGCAAGTTAACCTCCTCTTTTAAGCGAGAAATCTGCTCTTCAACAATCACAAGCTCATGAGTCAAGGTATCGGCAAGCTCACTCGCTTTCTGTTTTTCAACCAGAGCGGCTTTAGCAAGGTCTTCACGGTCTTTCGACAATGCAAGCTCGGCTTTTCCTTCCCAGTCGAGTACCTGCTCCTGCACCTTAGTGATACGACGGATTATCTCCTTCTTCTCTGCTAATACTTTAGCCGATGTCGAACGAACCTCTACTAAGGTGTCTTCCATCTCTTGAATAATCAAGCGAACCATTTTTTCTGGATCTTCGGCTTTATCCAGTAATGAAGAGATATTTGAATTTATGATATCTGCGAAGCGAGAGAAAATTCCCATAATGCTGTCCTTAAATTAACGTTGGTTTCGTAGATATTAATCCACTTTCTGTGCCAACTTTTCATATTCCATAAAATACAGTAACTTAACCAATATATTAACTTTTTCTTTCTTTTAATAACAGAGGGTCTTATTATTATTTCACCAACTATTAGCGTTAAAGACTAAAACTTACTGTGGCAAATCAATTTCAGCAAGATAATCTTATCGGTCAATCAAATGCGCTCCTCGAAGTATTGGAGCATGTTTCACAGATCGCACCTCTGTCTAAGCCCGTCCTTATCATTGGCGAACGTGGTACAGGTAAGGAGCTAATTGCAGAACGCCTGCATTTTCTGTCCGAACGTTGGGATCAAAGCTTTATTAAGCTGAATTGTTCTTCACTAAGTGAAAACTTACTCGAAAGTGAGCTCTTTGGCCATGATGCCGGTGCTTTTACTGGCGCAAATAAAAAACATCAGGGTCGATTTGAGCGCGCCGATGGCGGTAGCTTGTTTCTCGATGAACTGGCTAATACTTCTGGACTGGTGCAGGAAAAATTGCTTCGCGTAATAGAGTACGGTGAATTTGAGCGCGTTGGTGGCAGTAAAACAGTACGAACAGATGTCAGGCTAATCTGCGCGGCTAACGAAGATCTTCCCACCTTAGCCGAAGCCGGTGAGTTTAGAGCCGATTTACTCGACAGATTGGCGTTTGATGTGATCACCTTGCCTCCTCTGCGTCACAGGCAGGAAGATATCATGACCTTGGCCGAATACTTTGCCATAGGCATGGCCAGGCAACTGAAACATGAGCTATTTCCCGGCTTCAGCCCCAGAGCAATACAACAACTGATGGATCATAGCTGGCCGGGTAACATACGAGAACTTAAAAACGTGGTGGAGAGAAGCGTCTATCGTAATCCAGACAGAGAAGCGCCCATTACCAATATCGTGGTCGACCCTTTTGCCTCCCCCTATCGTCCGACAACAAGAGTGAAAACACGCGAGAGACAACATCAGGCGAGCAACCAGGCTCCGCTAGCGAGCCCCGACACGGCGCCATCGGGTTCGCCTGAACCCAGTAATAACAAAATCGACTTCCCCATTGATTTTAAAGAACATTGTGAAGGTTTGGAAGTCACACTTCTAAAACAGGCATTAGAGGCGGGTCAATTTAACCAAAAGAAAACCGCCGAACTTTTAAACTTAAGTTATCACCAATTACGCGGGATTTTAAAAAAATACAACTTACTCGACAAAACTTAATACGCCTTAATAACATATGTTCATTGCTCATCGGCGATCGGCACTGCTAAAATGGCCACCAAAGCCCTGGAAAATTGATCTGTCGATGAGAGTGCTGCTTAAGCGTCTATCTTTATACCCTGCCATATCCTGCATCTGTGTTTTACTTGCAGGCTGTGGACCAAAGCTAGTTCCACCTGGGATTGTCTACTGCTCCGAGGGAAACCCTGAGTCTTTTAATCCTCAACTGGTCACGTCAGGAACGACTGTAGATGCGACTTCACAGCAGATCTACAATGGGCTAGTGGATTACGATATAAGATCCGGCCAGATAGAACCCTCTTTAGCCACGCACTGGCAGCTCAGTGACGATGAATTAACTTACACTTTTCAATTACGAAAAGAAGTTAATTTTCATCACACCGCAGAATTTACACCGACACGTCATTTTAATGCAGACGATGTCATGTTCTCATTCAACAGGGTAATCGATTCATCCCACCCTTTTCATCATATCTCCAAAACTGGATACCCGTTTTTTCAGAGCATAGGCTTCGATAAACAGATCGAGTCGATTGAAAAACGGTCTGACTATGAAGTCGCCTTCCATCTGAAGCATAAAGATGCCTCTTTCCTCGCTAACTTAGCTTCCGGGTTTGCCGTTATCTTGTCGGAGGAATATGCAGCTAGCTTGATTGAAAAAGGTGAACCAGAAAAAATTGACCGAGATCCCGTCGGCACAGGACCTTTTCAGCTAGTCAAATATGTCAAGAACGACTATATACGCTACCATCGTAATGAGGGTTATTGGCGACACTTGCCCACAGCTGAACTGTTAGTGTTTGATATCACTCCTAAGAGTACCACTAGGCTGGCTAAACTCATCACAGGCGATTGTAGTGTATCGGCCCTGCCAAAGGCTGGAGAACTCGCGGTTGTTTTCCAACATGAGGAACTCGAAGTAGATTCACTGCCCGGTTTTAATGTCGCATTTTGGGCGTTTAACACTCAAAAAGCCCCCTTTAATGATGTCAGAGTGCGTAAAGCCTTAGCCCACGCCGTCGACAGAGATAATATTCTCAGAGCGGTTTACCAGAAGACGGCTGTAGGATCTACTGGCATGCTACCGCCTATGTCCTGGGCATATTCGAAAAATCAGAGCCTGGTAGATTATAATCCCGAGAAAGCCAGACAACTGTTAAGAGAAGCTGGCATAAAAAACCTCACTATCGATATCTGGGCCATGCCCGTCGCACGTATATACAACCCTAATGCCCATAAGACTGCCGAACTCATTCAAGCAGATCTGGCAGACATAGGCGTTAAGGTCAATATCGTTAGCTATGATTGGAGTGTATTCAACCAGAAATTAAGCAAGAGGAGTTACGACTCTGTGCTTATAGGTTGGAATGCCGATAACAGCGATCCAGACAACTTCTTTACTCCTATCCTTAGCTGCGCATCCGTACTGTCGAACAGTAATCGTTCCCGTTGGTGTAACCCGAAATTCGATGACATTCTCTTTAAAGCCAAATCAATCACTTCAAAAAAAGACCGTAAAGCCCTCTATCAAGAAGCCGAGGCTCTGTTTGCACAAGAACTGCCTATGCTGCCCTTCGCCCATGCGACCCGACTTATTTTGAAGAAAAAAGGGATCGATAGTAGTCAGCTCACTCCATTTGGCGGAATATCCTTTAATGCCGATCACGATAGGGATATGATGAATATTGAGGAGATAAGATAATGGCTCGGTATCTGTTACGTAGAATGAATCTGTTTGTGGCCACCTCCTTGGTGCTACTCTCGGTGTTGTTTATCGCCACACACCACTTCCCCGTCGAAATACGGTTTGCGCTGACCGGCATACATGCCCCAACAGTCGAACAGATCGCACAAATCGATGAAGATTATCGACTCGAGAGCAACCAATTAGGCCAATTTATTGGATACCTTGAGCAGAGGGTAACGGGTAATTTGGGGATTTCGGCGACATCACAGCAGCCAGTGACCGATGAACTAGCGGCAGTATTACCCGCCTCATTCGAACTGGCTATTGTCGCTGCAGTATTAGCACTGCTTTTCGGTATCCCCCTCGGTGTTTTAGCGTCGATGAGTAAAAACAAGATCACCCAACACACCATAATGACCATCACCTTAACGGGATATTCTATTCCGGTTTTTTGGCTAGGGTTAACCTTATCACTCTGGTTTGGTGTACAACTGGGCTGGCTGCCCATCTCCGGTCAGCTAAACTTGCTCTATGAAATTGAGCCTGCCACAGGGTTTGTGCTGATTGACACCCTGCTTTCAGATTCACCCTATGCAGACTCGGCCTTTATCGATGCCCTGCAGCACATCATATTGCCAGCTGTCACACTGGCCGTACTCCCATTCACTGTGGTGGTGAGAAGCACACGCTCGGCGATCATATCCATCATGGATAAGACCTACATTAAGGCGGCTGAGGCCAGAGGCCTACATACCAGCCGCATAGTGTTACGTCACGCCCTGCCCAACGCCTTGATACCTGTGCTGAAAAATCTAGGTCTCATGTTAGGCACGTTCGCCAGTTACGCCATGGTTGTTGAAGTCATCTTCTCATGGCCAGGTGTAGGAGCCTGGTTAGTCTCGGGCATCTATCAAAGGGATTACACAGTGATCCAAGGCGGTGTGTTGGCGGTTGCCTTGATCATCATCTTTTTAAGTATCATGATTGAAGTCCTTCATACGGCAATCAACCCCCTAAGCAGGAAAGAGCTTTATGCCGCAAATTAAAATCTATCAGGAAGATGAGATACCCTCTCCTATGCGCAGGTTTTGGCATGCATTTTCAGAGAATCCGTTCGCTTTTGCCGGATTATGGACTGTGATTTGTTTCTTATTGCTGGCCCTATTCGGTCCGCTTATCGCTCCCTATGCGCCGGAACAGCAAGATCCACACGCCCTCTTGTTGGCCCCATCATGGGATGCAGCCGGAACAGTAGAGCACTTTCTTGGTACCGACGATTTAGGTCGTGATATTTTCAGCCGCCTGCTCCATGGCGCTCACTTAACCTTCGGTATGGCCTTAGGCATAGTCCTAGCATCATTGGCTCTCGGTTTTATTATCGGTTCAATCTCAGGCATGATGAAAGGACTAAAATCAAGTATTCTCAGCCACCTGCTTGATGCCTTGTTGTCAATTCCCTCCCTATTAATGGCGATATTAGTGGTCGCAATAATGGGGCCGGGATTAGAAAACGTTTTTTGGGCCGTGGGCATTGCGCTTACGCCTCAGTTTGTCCGTGCTATTCATCAAGCCATTCATGAAGAATTGCAAAAAGAATATGTCACGGCGGCAAGACTCGATGGTGCGAATCAGTTTCAAATTTTCTGGTATGTCATCATGCCAAATATTTGGGACACATTGATCATACAAACCACCTTAGGGATCTCGGCGGCCATTCTGGATATCGCCGCGCTGGGTTTCTTAAACTTAGGCGCACAAGCGCCGAGCCCTGAATGGGGTGCCATGGTATCCCAGGGCATGGATAACCTGTTAACTGCCCCATGGACTGTGACGATACCCGGCATTGCCATCTTGTGCTGTGTCTTAGCCATTAACTTAGTCGGCGACGGCTTACGATCTGCCTTGTCGCCGATCAATAATTAATGTTGATACCTGATTATGCCCTTACTCGATATTCGTAACCTCACCATTGAACTAGACACCCCTCACGGGCGCGTCAAGGCACTGGACAGAGTCAGCTTAACCATCAACCCGGCTGAAATTCACGGCTTAGTTGGAGAGTCCGGTTCTGGCCGCAGCTTATTAGCTAGAGCTATCTTAGGGATCCCAGGCCATAACTGGACGATCAAGGCCGACCGCATGTTGTGGGATGGACACAATCTGTTAGAGATGAGTTCAAAGCAAAGACGCAACCTGATGGGGAGCGAAATTGCCATGATATTTCAAGACCCCTCCAGCAGCCTAGATCCTGTTATTCGTGTCGGCACCCAGCTAGTTGAAGCCATGCCAGAAAATAAGAAACTGCCTTTCTGGCGACGCAGCGCAGACAAGAAGAAGACCGCAAAAAAATGGTTGCATAAGGTGGGCATCAAGGACACGCAAAAAGTCATGTCCAGCTATGCTTGGGAACTATCGGAAGGTGAGTGTCAAAAAGTGATGATAGCCATGGCTATTGCTAACCAACCTAGGCTGCTAATAGCCGATGAGCCGACCAACTCCATGGAGATGGACACACAGGCGCAGATCTTTCGCCTGCTGACTAAATTAAACCAGCTACAGGATGTATCCATTCTGCTGATCAGTCATGAGCTCGAGACCTTATCAATCTGGTGTGATCAACTGTCGGTAATGTATTGTGGACAAATCATGGAATCAGGCCCTACGGCTGAAATCTTAGCCCATCCTTATCATCCATACACTAAAACACTGCTTAATAATATTCCGGACCACACGGGACAAATCGCTCACAAATCGATCATGCGTACACTGCCAGGCTCAGCACCTGCACTGCAACATCTTCCCATAGGTTGCCGACTCGGTCCAAGGTGCCCACGCGCCGAAAAGAAATGCGTGAGTCGTCCTAATTTAAGTCATAAAAAAAATCGCTATTTTGCCTGTCATTTCCCTTACCAAGAAGAAACATGTAATGAAGACACCACTGCTTCAAGTTAACAACCTAAGTAAGCGTTTCTATGCAGGCTACAAAGGGTTTAAACGTGAGTATAATCAAGCTTTGTCTCCGGTCTCCTTTGAGCTCAACACAGGGGAAACCTTAGCGATTGTTGGCGAAGCCGGTTCGGGAAAAAGCACCCTGGCAAGGATACTCGTTGGCGCCGAAACCCGCAGTAGTGGCGAGATCTATTTCGAGGGAGAAGCGCTGGAAAAGAGAAACCTGAAACAAAGATGTAAGTTAATTAGGATGATTTTTCAAGATCCAAACACCTCACTCAATCCTAAATTAACCATCGGGGCTCTGCTCGATGAACCACTGAAGTTTAATACCGAACTCAATGCCAAACAGCGTAGGGAACAGGTCGTCGATAAACTCAGAAAGGTCGGTTTGTTACCCGACCACGCAGATTTCTACCCTCACATGATTTCAGAAGGGATGAAGCAACGTGTTGCCGTTGCACGTGCGCTCATGCTAGATCCAAAAATAATCATCGCGGATGAAGCGCTCACCGCCCTCGACCTTTCGGTCCGCTCACAAATTCTCAACTTACTGTTAAAACTTCAAAAAGAGATGGGACTGTCTTATATTTTCGTGTCGCATAACCTCAACATCATTCGTCATTTTAGCGATAAGGTGATGGTGCTTCACCATGGGGAGATGGTTGAGAAAGCGACAACAGAAGAATTATTCAATGCACCAAAACATGAATATACCCAACGTCTTGTCCAGGAACTAAGCCTCTTTAGTCAGAAACGACATAACAGGACAATTAAAAAGCATGGTTAACCCATAGGTTATAGCCATGCTTGACTATGCTTGGGCATGCTTGGGCATGCTTGGGCATGCTTGGGCATGCTTGGGCAAGAAGATTAAACGTCTTAAACGATAAGAGTCAGTCGATGTC
This sequence comes from Shewanella benthica, assembly GCA_023284085.1. Lineage (GTDB taxonomy): Bacteria > Pseudomonadota > Gammaproteobacteria > Enterobacterales > Shewanellaceae > Shewanella > Shewanella benthica. Next base: position 12,531 of record JAKVHY010000049.1, on the reverse strand, counting down.
AATCCAGTAAACTGCTCTTACCACTGGTCATTTTTAAAGAAAATCAGGAATAATCAGTGCCATTTGGCTCTTGATTAATTATCCTATCGTCACTTTTTAAAGAGAAGATGAAACATGATAATCAAACCTAAAACACGTGGCTTTATATGCACCACTACTCATCCTGTTGGTTGTGAAGCTAATGTACTCGAACAGATCAATATCACTAAGGCGAAGGGAAGCTTGAAAAACGGCCCTAAGAAAGTTTTAGTTATCGGCTCTTCGAGTGGATATGGTCTATCTTCTCGTATTGCTGCCGCCTTCGGCAGTGGCGCTGCCACTCTCGGGGTATTCTTCGAAAAGCCAGGAACTGAAAGAAAGTCAGGTACGGCTGGCTGGTATAACTCTGCGGCCTTCGATAGGTTTGCCAAAGCCGAAGGCTTGTATTCTAAGAGCCTCAATGGTGATGCATTCAGTCATGAAGCTAAGCAGAAAGCCATCGATATTATTAAAGCTGACTTGGGCCAAATCGATATGGTGGTCTACTCTTTAGCCTCTCCGGTGCGTAAATTACCCGATTCAGGAGAGCTTATTCGCTCAGCGCTCAAGCCTATTGGCGAGACTTATACCGCTACCGCAGTAGACACCAATAAAGATCTTATTATTGAAACCAGAGTAGAGCCCGCCAGCGAGCAAGAGATCCAAGACACAGTGACAGTCATGGGCGGTGAAGATTGGGAGCTGTGGCTAGCAGCCTTATCTGAAGCTGGCGTACTGGCTGATGGCTGCAAGACTGTAGCCTATAGTTATATCGGCACAGAATTGACCTGGCCTATCTACTGGCTCGGCGCACTAGGTAAAGCCAAAATGGATCTTGACCGTGCAGCAAAAGCCCTAGATAAGAAATTATCTGCCACTGGTGGTAGCGCAAATGTCGCTGTACTTAAGAGCGTTGTCACTCAAGCCAGCTCCGCAATCCCAGTCATGCCTCTTTATATCGCCATGGTATTTAAGAAGATGCGCGAAGAAGGCTTACATGAAGGCTGTATGGAGCAAATTAACCGCATGTTCGCTGAACGTCTGTATCGTGAAGATGGTCAGGCGCCGCAAGTTGATGACGCTAATCGCTTGCGCCTCGATGACTGGGAACTAAGAGAAGAGATCCAGCAGCATTGTCGCGATCAATGGCCATTAGTCACCACTGAAAACTTAACGGAACTTACCGATTACCGCGAGTACAAGCAAGAGTTCCTCAAGCTATTTGGTTTTGGCATAGAGTCAGTGGATTATGAACTAGATGTGAACCCGGAAGTTAACTTTGATGTAGAGTCGATCTAATCACACTAATTATAAGTATAAGACCAAATCATCATCTATTTGGGTTTTAAAAATACAAAAGGTTTATTTTTAAGCTTTTGTTAATTAAGTATTTTTAATAAATGTGCACCACCTCATAAGGTGGTGCATTTTTTTAAATAAAGCTCTCCTAATATTGAGTCTTAAACTAAACTTCTGATAGTATTAACATTATTACTTAATTTTGAGAAATCATATGAAAATCAGTGCTCGTAATTTACTTAATGGCAAAATCAAGTCTATCGTAGTAGGTTCAGTGAACAATGAAGTAGTTATTGAACTTGCACCTGGTGTTGAGATCACATCTGTTGTAACCAAGGCATCATGTAATGAGCTTGGTCTTGTCGTTGGTGGCAATGCATATGCCATCATCAAGGCAAGTAACGTGATGGTTGCAGTTGACTAATATCATTTGATATAACATTAAAAGGGGCATATCAAACGATATGCCCCTTTTTGTTTTCGCCTCATAATCCATATCAACCTCGCACCTAGCACCTAGCACCTAGCACCTAGCACCTCAGTATAAATGTTCCAGACATAAAAAAGGTCAGCTATTGCTGACCTTTAATTTAAGTGAGTAAACTCACAATGTATTCATTACTGCGCAGTAATGTATACCACATCGCCTTTGGCTTTTAATGTCGCAATCAGGGCTCGGTAATCACCTTCACTGTATTGTGCACTCAGACGTTGTTCAAGAGCACTCAGTAAGTTGTCATCGATACCTTCAGCAGCATTTACCTTGTCTAGCACGATAACGGCATAACCATTGGCTAGTGCCACAGTATCGACAACCGCAGAGCCTACAGGTTGAGCCATCTGGAACGCCTTAGCTGTGATAGCGGCATTGATTCCTTGTTCGAAGCGTCCAAGTTTTGTCTTAGTGACAAACTCAGTGCTCGACTCGGCATCATCGAAAGCACTCATTAAGGTTTGAGCCTTTTCACGAGCCACTTCATTAGCTTGCTCCTGCTTCAAACGCTCAACAATAGCGGCTTTTACCTTAGTGAAATCGACAGTACCCGCTGCAGTATGCGACTTGATGCGGATGACCATGGCATGGTTAGCGTCTATCTCAATCACATCACTGTTCATACCATCGAGCAGTACGTTGGTAGAAAAAGCTGCCTTCAACACCTCAGGATTATCGAACGGTGCAGGTGCATTAGTGCGAGTAAACACGGGTGAAGTCATGACTTCGACTCCAAGCTCGTTCGCCGCTTCACTCAAGGTATCAGGCACTTCATAGGTCACATCTGCAAGTGTCTGCTGCAAACCATAATAAGTGTCGACCGCAGCTTTACCTTTCAGCTGAGCAAAAATCTTATCTTTAACATCGGCAAAGGGTGCTTCGGTCCCTGGCTGGACATCGAGTAGCTTGATGATATGGTAACCAAAACTTGTCTTCACCACGGTTGAATATGAACCTTTTGACAATGAATAAAGCACTTCATCGAAGGCCGGCTCCATAACGCCTTGTTCAAACCAATCTAATTGACCACCCTGCTCGCCACTAAAAGTGTCTTCGGACTCAGTTTTGGCAAGCTGTGTAAAATCTTCACCCGCTTGAAGCTTGGCATAGATAGCCTCGGCCTTAGCTTTAGATGCAGACTCATCATCACCTAGATTTATCAGGATGTGCGCTGCGAGGCGTTTCTCAGCCTTTAGGTACTGCTGCTTATTCTCATCATAATAAGCCTGAGCCTCTGCATCGGTCACTGTCACATCGTTAGCCATATCAGTAGCATTAAGCTCAATGTATTCGAGACTCAAAGTCTCAGGACTCATAAATTGTGCAAGGTTCGCATCGTAAAATGATTGCGCCTGTTCATCAGTCACTTTAGCATCAGCGACAAATGGGCTTGCATCGACTATATGGTAACGAATATCACGGGTCTGCCCCTGAATACCTGCCAGGTAACTTGTTTCACCTGGAAGCACGAATTCAGAACCGACCAGAGAAGCAACCAGTTGACGACGGGTCATATCGGTACGCATCATATTTCTGAACGAATTAGCCTGATAGCCTAACTGACGCAAGATGGCAAGATAACGATCGTTATCGAATTGACCATCAGTCTGAAATGCAGGCTCAGTCATGATGGCATTCTTAATCTGCTGATCTGACACTCGTAGACCGAGTTCAGTGGCGCTTTGATCGAGTAACTTTTCTGCGACCAAACGTTCTAACACGCTTTGCTTTACACTTGCCAGATAAGTATCATCTGCGGCTAACGCTTGGAACATTTCACCCAGCTGTTGCTCTAATCGAGCACGTTCACTTTGGTAGGCTTGTTCCAAGGCTGACTCACTGATCTCTTCACCATTAACGGTGGCAGCGGCAGCCTCTGTCGATGATCCTAAGTAACTACTTACTCCAGTAAATGCAAAGGAAAGTATTACTAGAACCAGAATGCTTTTTGCAATCACGCCCTGTGAGCCTTCGCGAATCTTCTCTAACATCTGTTCTCTCGCTCGTTGCGATTAAAAAATAAAAAGGCGCATCACGTTTGAGATGCGCCTTTTCGTAAACTTGAGGTCATTAGTAACCAACGCTACTTAATGCCTGTCATACTCAATATTCGTAAAAGCACCGCTAAAGCAGTGCTTATCTATTACGAAGCTCTTTAAAAAAAAGAGTGGTAAAACTGATCTTAGTTTACAGCGTCTTTTAAAGCTTTACCTGCTTTGAAAGCAGGAATATTTGCTGCAGCAATCTTGATCTCTGCACCCGTCTGTGGGTTGCGACCGGTACGCTCAGCACGTTGACGCACTTCAAAAGTACCAAAACCAACAAGAGAAATCTTATCGCCATCTTTAAGGCCGTCAGTGACTGCGCCGATGAAAGAATCTAATGCACGGCCAGCAGCCGCTTTAGAAATGTCAGCACCAGTAGCGATTTTCTCGATTAGTTCAGATTTGTTCATGTCATCCCCTTGAATGTAATTTTTTTTGCACCGCAACCAAATCCTTTGCTAAATCGGTCTGCGGTGGCTTTTATAACAAGCTTAAATCTCAAACTCAAGCTCGGTAGGAAAAGCAAGATAAATATAATTGGAAATAGCTCAAAACCAGTTGCCATAAGGGCTTGAGAAGAATGGGCTATCCACGGACCTAGGCTACCACAGCTAGCGAGTTTAAAAAGCCCCTTTTTGCAATTTTTTTACTACAAAGGGGCAATTTCTTGCGTTAGCCCGCGTTTTTAACGACTTCGAAGCCTTCAATGGGTCGCTCTAACGCCAACTTTAATACTTCATCGATCCAGCGCACCGGATAAATTTTCAAGTCGGCAACTACGTTGGCTGGGATCTCTTCCAAATCTCGTTCATTTTCCTTTGGAATCAACACGACTTTGGTTCCACCACGATGAGCAGCAAGCAATTTTTCCTTCAATCCACCGATAGGTAATACCTCACCACGTAGGGTGATTTCGCCTGTCATGGCGACATCGGCACGTACCGGATTTCCCGTTAGGCTAGAAACCAAAGCGGTACACATAGCCGCACCAGCCGAAGGCCCATCTTTCGGTGTTGCCCCTTCTGGCACATGAACATGGATATCACGTTTCTCATAGAAATCAGGATTGATGCCTAACTGTTCGGCGCGAGCTCTGACCACTGTCATCGCAGCCTGAATTGACTCCTGCATGACATCACCGAGTGAACCTGTGTAACTTAGCTTACCTTTACCCGGTACCGAAGTGGCTTCAATAGTGAGCAAGTCACCACCCACTTCCGTCCATGCCAACCCCGTCACTTGACCAATCTGGTTATTGGACTCGGCTTTACCATAGTCACAACGCTGTACACCCAAAAATGATTTAAGGTTATCCTGATCCACGTCCACATGCTTAAGCGTTTTGTCGAGCAAGATACGCTTAACCACTTTACGACAAATCTTAGATAACTCACGTTCAAGTGATCTCACACCCGCTTCACGAGTGTAATAACGAATGATACCTATAATGGCACTATCATGAACTGTCACTTCTTTGTGTTTAAGGCCGTTACGTTCTATCTGCTTGGGCAACAAGTGTTGCTTAGCGATATTAAGTTTTTCATCTTCGGTGTAACCCGAGAGACGAATGACTTCCATACGGTCAAGCAGTGGACCCGGGATATTCATCGAATTCGAGGTGGCAACGAACATCACATCAGACAGATCGTAATCCACTTCTAAATAGTGATCACTAAAGGTCGAGTTCTGCTCAGGATCTAGCACCTCTAACAGAGCCGACGCAGGATCGCCACGCATATCGCTGCTCATCTTATCAATCTCATCGAGCAGAAACAGCGGGTTTTTAACCCCAACTTTAGACATTTTTTGGATGACTTTGCCCGGCATAGAACCGATATAAGTACGACGATGACCACGGATCTCGGCCTCATCACGTACACCACCCAAGGCGACGCGAATATACTTGCGCCCGGTTGCCCTAGCAATAGACTGACCTAATGAGGTTTTACCCACACCAGGAGGTCCCACTAAACAAAGAATTGGACCTTTAAGCTGCTTGACTCGGCTTTGAACCGCCAAGTATTCTAAAATGCGTTCTTTGACTTTTTCTAAACCAAAATGGTCGGTATCCAGTACGTCTTGAGCCTTGGCTAGATCGCGTTTGATCTTGGAGCGTTTATGCCAAGGCACAGAGATCATCCAATCGACATAGCTACGAACGACGGTTGCTTCTGCCGACATGGGCGACATCATCTTAAGTTTGTTCAGCTCAGCAGTCGCCTTCTCTTTGGCTTCCTCCGGCATCTTAGCCTCTTCAATCTTCTTGGCTAAGGTTTCAAATTCATCATGAGACTCATCGATGTCTCCCAACTCTTTTTGAATCGCCTTCATCTGCTCGTTGAGATAATACTCGCGCTGACTCTTCTCCATCTGTTTCTTGACTCGAGAACGGATCCGCTTCTCAACCTGTAGCAGGTCGATTTCGGACTCCATCATGGCCATCAGATATTCGAGGCGTTCGGCGACATTGACCATCTCAAGCACAGATTGCTTATCTTCGAGCTTAAGTGGCATATGCGCCGCCATGGTATCGGCAAGACGTGCGGCTTCTTCGATCCCCGACAGTGAGGTTAACACCTCAGGAGGGATCTTCTTATTCAGCTTGATGTAGCCCTCAAACTGGCCAACGGCAGAACGAACCAACACCTCTTCCTCTTTCTCAGCCATTGGCTCAGATTCCAGGTATTGTGCCGTGGCGACGAAGAAAGATTCCTCGTCTGAATACTTCTCGATGCGCGCGCGCTTACCACCTTCAACCAGTACTTTTACTGTGCCATCGGGTAACTTTAACAACTGTAAAATTGAAGCGACTGTACCCACTTCAAAAATGTCATCAATGCTTGGATCATCGAGCTCAGCATCACGCTGGGCAACCAGAATAATTTGTTTGTCTTGCTCCATCGCCGATTCAAGGCAACGAATAGATTTTTCCCGTCCGACGAATAACGGAATTACCATATGGGGATATACCACCACATCTCTCAGTGGCAGTACGGGTAGTTCGATTCGCGCTTCACTCTCTTGTGTCATAGCTCGATTCCGTTTGATGATAATACTAATGATTATATTGGGATGAATTGATTGGTTTCAATGGCTAACAACAAATATATAAACTGAGCGAATAAAAAAGGAGCCATATAGGCTCCCTTTCAATTCAAATGAGTCCGTTTATGAAAAACTTACTCTGCGCCTGCAGCCTTAGGCTCGTTATTCTCATAGATGAGTATAGGGCTTGATTCCCCTTTAACGACTGATTCATCTATCACAACTTTAGCAACATCATCGGACGAAGGCAGGTCATACATGACATCGAGTAAGATACCTTCGACGATCGAGCGTAATCCACGAGCACCTGTTTTACGGGTCTTCGCCTTCGCTGCGATAGCTTTGAGTGCATCATCTCTGAACTCAAGCTCTACGCCTTCCATCTCAAACAGTGCTGCAAACTGTTTAGTCAAGGCGTTCTTAGGTTCAGACAATATTTGTACTAAGGCCTCTTCATCTAGTTCTGCCAATGTCGACAGAACAGGAAGACGGCCAATAAACTCAGGGATCAGACCATATTTGACCAGATCTTCCGGCTCAACCTGCATCAGGGTCTCTGAGATAGTGGCTTTATCTTCTTCGCCCTTAATTTGAGCACCAAAGCCAATACCACTGCCTTTATGCATACGCTGCTCGATAACTTTCTCGAGACCAGAAAAAGCACCACCACAAATGAACAGAATCTTAGAGGTGTCGACCTGTAAGAATTCTTGCTGAGGATGCTTACGTCCTCCCTGAGGCGGCACAGAAGCAACGGTGCCTTCTATCAACTTAAGGAGTGCTTGCTGCACACCTTCACCGGAGACATCGCGGGTGATCGATGGGTTGTCAGACTTACGGCTGATTTTATCGATTTCATCGATGTAGACAATACCGCGCTGTGCCTTCTCGACGTCGTAATCACATTTTTGCAGCAGCTTCTGAATGATATTCTCGACATCTTCACCTACATAACCAGCCTCGGTTAATGTGGTTGCATCGGCCATGGTAAATGGCACATCCAAGAAACGCGCAAATGTCTCGGCGAGTAATGTCTTACCGCTACCCGTTGGGCCAATCAGCAAGATATTACTCTTACCCAATTCCACACCATCTTTAGGGCTCGAGTTTTTTAACCGCTTATAGTGGTTATATACCGCGACAGACAGAACTTTCTTCGCCTTATCTTGCCCAATGACATAATCATCCAGATGAGCTCTTAACTCATGTGGTGTCGGTAATTTGTCCTGATCTTGCTTCGGTGAAATCTCTTTGATCTCTTCCTTAATAATATCGTTGCAGAGCTCAACACACTCATCACAAACATATACTGAAGGGCCAGCGATGAGTTTACGAACCTCATGCTGACTCTTTCCACAAAAAGAGCAGTACAGTAGTTTCCCACTATCACCGGTACTTTTGTTGTCGCTCATTACACTACCTCTTGCGCAGTCTGCACTACTTAAATCTACTTATCGCCTTACTACTCAGCATAGCTCAGCCAAAGACAAAAATCAGCCCTGTTTACTCATCACTGAATCGACGAGTCCATATTCTGCCGCTTGAGTGGCACTCATGAAGTTATCACGATCCGTATCACGTTCAATCACTTCCAGTGATTGACCCGTGTGCTCAGCCAGCATCTGGTTTAACTTATTCTTGATGCCCAATATCTCCTGAGCATGAATGGCGATATCGGAGGCTTGCCCCTGGAAGCCACCCAATGGCTGATGGATCATCACTCTGGAGTTTGGTAAACAATGACGCTTACCTGCAGCACCTCCGGCAAGAAGAAACGCCCCCATGCTAGCGGCTTGTCCAATACAGACTGTGCTGACATCCGGCTTGATGAATTGCATTGTATCGTAAATCGCCATTCCAGCAGTAACAGAGCCACCAGGAGAGTTAATATACAGGAAAATATCCTTATCAGGGCTCTCAGACTCCAAAAACAGTAATTGTGCAACGACAAGGTTAGCCATATGCTCTTCAACCGGACCAACCAGGAAGATGATACGCTCTTTTAATAGGCGAGAATAGATATCGTACGAGCGTTCACCCTTGGCAGTTTGTTCAACTACCATAGGCACTAGTGCATTTAATACTGATTCTGGTGCATTTTGCATTATTTATAATCCCTAAATAAAAACGGCTCGCATGAGGAACCTCATACGAGCCATTATAAATGGTTAATCACCATTTAAGTCAAGCTAAGCTTAGCCTTGTTGTGTAGCCTTGTTCATAAATTCTTCAAAGTTGACTGATTTTTCAGTTACTTTGGCAGTTTTCAACAAAGCTTCTACCGCTTGCTCTTCAAGAGCGACGTTGCGCATGTTCTGCATCATCTCTTGATTAGCCTTGTAGTATTCAACAACTTCACTTGGATCTTCGTAAGCCGAAGACATAGAAGCAATAAGCGCCTGAACACGTTCGTCTTCAGCTTTTAGCTCGTTAGTCTTGATCACTTCACCAAGTAGAAGGCCAACTCTTACGCGACGTTCTGCTTGCTCAGTGAATAGGTCTGCAGGTAGCTCAGGCATGTTAGCAGCTTGATCACCGAAACGCTGCATCGCTTGCTTACGCAATACTTCAACTTCGCCATCGATAAGCGACTTAGGCAGATCAATTTCATTCTGCTCAAGTAGACCTTTAAGTACTTGCTCTTTAACACTGGCTTTAAGTGCTTGCTCAAGTTCACGACCCATGTTCTTGCTGATCTCAGCCTTAAGTGCTTCTAGACCACCTTCGGTCACGCCGAATAGCTTAGCAAACTCGTCGTTAACTTCTGGAAGGTTAGCCGCTTGAACTTCGTTCAATGTGATAACGAACTTAGCAACTTTACCTTTCAAGTTTTCAGCATGGTAATCTTCAGGGAAAGTCACTTCAATATCGAACTCTTCACCCGCTTTATGACCTTCAACACCAGACTCGAAGCCTGGGATCATACGGCCACTACCAAGTTGTAGTTCGAAGTTTTCGGCTTTGCCACCTTCAAAATCTTCACCATCAACCGAACCCACGAAGTTGATCATCGCCTTGTCGCCATCGGCAGCTTCACGCTCTACAGCTTCAAAAGTAGCGTGTTGCTTACGCAATGTTTCAATCATAGCGTCAACATCAGTGTCTGTGACTTCGGCAGTTGGTTGCTCAACAACAATTGCATCAAGACCCTTTAGTTCTACTTCTGGGTAGATCTCGAAAGTCGCAACAAACTGGAAGTTATCAGTATCTGACTCACCAGGTATGAAAGTGGGTGCGCCAGCTGGGTTTAATTTCTCAGCAACAATAGCTTCAACGAAATTACGCTGCATCACTTCACCGGTGATATCTTGACGGATAGCCTTGCCATAACGCTTGTTGATGACACTGACTGGCACTTTACCTGGACGGAAACCAGGAAGACGAGCACGCTTTGCTTCGCTCTTTAACGCTTCATTAACGGTCTTTTCAATCTGCTCAGCAGGAACAGAAATAGTTAGGCGACGCTCTAGGCCTTGAGTTGTTTCAACAGAAACTTGCATTGTTTTACCTCGAAATAAGTCTTACATCCTTTGTAATAGTCGAAAGTTCAACTATTAAAGTATTCGTTTCTTGATCTTAAAAATTTGACTAGAAAGCCCATCACAACTGAATTCCGGCTCTAATCACTCATAGTTGATAATTATCAAGACGCGACATTATAGCTAGGCTTTATCTCAGAGTCGACCTTAAAACACGAATTACAGGCGTAAAAAAAGCGACCTAAGGTCGCTTTTCTACTTTCTTCTGAAAGAAATGGGGTGACTGATGGGGCTCGAACCCACGACAACCGGAATCACAATCCGGGGCTCTACCAACTGAGCTACAATCACCACTGATATGGTGCGCCCGGCAGGATTCGAACCTGCGGCCACCCGCTTAGAAGGCGGGTGCTCTATCCAACTGAGCTACGGGCGCTTCGAAAGTGAGAATTCTCACATCCTGAATAAGCGTTGAAAGACGTATCTTTCGATTTATCTGCTTGGTTTTCAGATAAATATATAATTGGTCGGCCACTCTCTTTCATAAAGAGTGAGGATTCGAAGCTTTTAGCTCCTGGTCCTTATCGACCTTAAAGCAGGAAGGTTAACAACCTACTTTAATAAATCTTGTCGGCTTCTCTTATAAAGAGTGAGGATTCGAAGCTTTTAGCTCCTGGTCCTTATCGACCTTAAAGCAGGAAAACTAGCAACCTACTTTAATAAATTTGGTCGGTGATAGAGGATTCGAACCTCTGACCCTCTGGTCCCAAACCAGATGCGCTACCGGGCTGCGCTAATCACCGAAAATCTAACTTTTTACATTTGAAGATTTTAAAGAATGACTAAAATTGGGAGCACCATTCAATCTTCTGCTAACCTCGAGAACAATCTAGCTTCTCGTTGAGAACGGAGCGCATCTTAGCCCCTAGCCTGACATGCGTCAACGGTTTTTTTATAAAGAAAGTGAGCTTGGTTACTTTACAAACTAATGGGTCTAAAACCACTCAAATTATCCGTATTTTAGAACTGATTGTTGCACAGCTTAATAAATGACACTCAAGCCTTGTCCTGTTAAAATGGCGCCGTTTTCATTATCGCGCTCCATTAAAGGATATCCAACCCCAATGACAGCTCAAAGAATCGATGGCAAAGCGATCGCTCAATCCATTCGAACACAGCTAAAAGAGAAAGTAACCGCCCGTAAAGAGGCAGGACAGAGAGCTCCAGGTTTAGCGGTGATCTTAGTCGGCGCAGATCCAGCGTCTCAGGTTTATGTTGGCAGCAAGAGACGCGCCTGCGAAGAGGTTGGGTTTCTTTCCCGCTCATACGACTTAGATAGCAGCACGTCTGAAGAGGAGTTGTTGGCGCTAATTGATGAGTGTAATAACGATTCATCTATCGATGGTATATTAGTGCAACTGCCTCTGCCTAAGCATATCGAACAGTCGAAGGTCATCGAGCGTATCAGACCCGATAAGGATGTCGATGGTTTCCATCCCTATAACGTCGGCCGTCTGGCTCAGCGCATTCCGGTATTGCGTTCATGTACACCTATGGGGATCATGACACTGATTAAGTCTACTGGTGTCGATACATTCGGTTTAGACGCTATCGTAGTGGGAGCCTCGAACATAGTGGGTCGCCCTATGACACTGGAATTGTTACTCGCGGGTTGTACAACAACCACTTGTCATAGGTTCACCCGCAATCTTGAACAAAAAGTCAGACAAGCGGATCTGGTTGTGGTTGCAGTAGGCAAGCCTGGCTTTATTCCGGGTGATTGGATCAAGCCCGGCGCCTTGGTTATCGATGTGGGGATTAACCGTCTGGAAGATGGCAGCCTAGTGGGTGATGTTCAATACGATGTCGCGGCACAAAATGCCGCTTTCATCACCCCAGTTCCCGGTGGTGTCGGTCCAATGACCATAGCCAGCCTGCTAGAGAACACCTTATATGCCGCCGAAACCTATCACGATAAAGTTTAACTAGGTTCTAGGTTCTAGGTTCTAGGTTCTAAAAAGCATATAAAAAAGCCTGCATCAGCAGTAATGCCGATCATTTAGTGATTTATCGATCGGTTGACTGATCTTCTAGATGCTTCAGAATCCGAGTCCTATCTCTAGGTCTCGGATTTTTTATGCAAGTTTCTCAA
>JAKVHY010000048.1 GCA_023284085.1 Shewanella benthica | reverse complement strand
GACTTTATACTTGGGTTTCACAAATACCGGACGTACAGAGTCTACAAACTTAATGACTTTATACTTGGGTTTCACAAATACCGGACGTACAGAGTCTACAAACTTAATGACCTTATACTTGAGTCTCACATAGAGCCAGAGTCTCTATAGGCACAAACCCATCGCCTTCTATCTTTTCCCGGCGCACCGCCAGCACTTGAGTCTCATCGGCGAGCTCTTTCGCTTTTTTAACCAGCTCTGTGGCTATGCCTCTTTTTCTATAAGGTTCAGCCACAAATAGATCGTCAAAATACCAGAGTGGTTTAAGTAATAATGATGAAAATGAGGGATAGAGCTGAATAAATCCGACGGGCGTATCCATCAGAAAGGCAATAAATATCACAGAATCGTTTTCGAATAATCTGCTTTCGATAAATTCTTTACAGTCAGCTAATCGAGAGTCCTGACCTAAGCTTTTCCGGTACTCATCAAATAGCGGAGTTAATGACTGTAAATCTTCATTTATGGCGATTCTAATGTGCATTTTCATTCCTTGAAATAATGTCTATTTACATGACCTACCGAGTAACGACATCTTTTATGTCATTAACTTCCCTTTCAGTTACATAAGCTTAACACATAAGTGTAAATGTGATCGACGATTTTTGTATATCATGGAATATTTATATAGGACAAGCTGAACTACACTTAGAACTTAGCCTTTAATAAGAAGATATTTAACAAAGCACATTCCAATGGGTTCACCATTTACGACTCTGGCTACCTTAAGCTGGCATGAATTGGCATCAAACCGTTGCAAAGGTTCAATGAGCTTCTACGGGGATATTTTCGGTTGGATACAAGATCTTGCTAACGCCATCATAGCCGCAATAACCTGTGAGAATCGGGCCTATAAAAGCAGCCCGTTATTTGGCAAGGTTATAAACTTCTGCACACACTTCTCAGGTCTTTGTAATCAAATGAAAGCACATGGATTCTATCCAGGGGCACGCCATTTAGAAATACCGATGCTTGGCCTCTCAGAACAAAGTCAGGTTCTCCACAGAGATACACTCGATGTCGACTCTTGTTACCAGGCTGTGCCTTCACAGGAAAATGCAGCATAGCAATGTCAAAAGGGTCACCCTGCTGTACCCGGCTCATGGGCTGGGAGTCATTTTTCTGAGCTGTGGCGACACACCCATGATAAGTAAAATTTCTATGCTCTAACATGAGTTGTAACAGGCTTGAATGTTGATATAGGTCGGCATGATTTCTGGCACCATGATACAAGTTTATCTTGCCTCTATGGCCGCTTTTAAGTGCATCGAGTGCAATGCCATATATAGGGCCTAGGCCTGTGCCACAGGCAATCAAGCTGATGTCATCTTCGATATAAGCAGTAGAATAACAGCAGTGTCCCCAAGGCCCCTGAAGCAACAGCCCTTCTCCAACACTGGCATGATGAAATAACCAATCGCTGAACTGACCGTTATATTTCCTTTTAACATGGAGCTCGATAAATTCCCCAGAGGAATCATTAGTAATAGCATAACTCCGGGTTAACCCATCGAAACGGCGTAAATTGATGTATTGACCGGCACAATGATTGATCGTCTCCGATAACGTCAACTTAAGTTTCACCACAGAGTCTGATAAATATTGTTTCGAGTGGATTTGAGCCGAAATAAACAGGTCTTGCACCAAGACAGATTTGAGTTTTAATCCGGCTGTGGGCTTACATTGACACGCACAGAGATAATGTTCCCGTTTCAAGGACAAGGTTAATCCTCGCTGTGAACCTGTGGAAAGTTCGCCATCCACATGCTTCACCAGACACGTTTTACATGACCCCTTCTTACATGAGTAATTAACTTGATGTCCTTCTCTGATCAAGGTGTCTAAAACGGTCTCATCAGATTGGGCATCAAAACCTTGACCATCGAAATAAAATCTTGTCATCCGTTCACTCTATGTCCATTTTGGCTTGTCGGGCTTAATAAAAGATCAATAGTTTAAAACATTTATATAACAAAGCCATCAAGTTAGCTAAAATACGTATTAACTGGAATATTCTTCGTACAACTTAGTAAACAGGCCGCAAATGTCAAAACCATTCACCCAATTGGCTGTCAAATTTCGCCATCTCCCTAAGTATCAACGATACCTGGCTATTTTGTTGACTATTTACCTTATTTTCACCGCTTTACTCGGACTCTTGGTCCCCTATGTTGCTCATAAACAATTGCCCCAAGAATTATCGGCAATGCTCAAGCGCCCGGTTATGCTTGAGGATGTCTCCATCAACCCATTCACTCTCAAGGTATCGCTGACTGGTTTTAGTGTACAAGAGAAAGATAACTCTAACTTCATCGGCTTCGGTAAACTGACCTTCGAGCTGGATTTCTGGCGGTCTATTATCAATCTGGCCCTCAGTGTGGACCATGTGACTCTGGACAAACCTTATGCCTTACTGGAGCGCCTCAACAAACCCGATTCATACACCTTTAATTTTTCAGACATCATCCATGAATTGGTGAATCGTGAAGTCAATGAGACGGTTGATAATGAGCCTGAAACACCCAACGGCCTGCCTCATATCAAGGTAAAAGATCTATCCATAGTAAATGCTGAGCTAGTCTACATCGATAAGGTCACCGATAGCCGCCTCCACTATCCCGCCATGACGCTTCATTTGAAATCGTTCGATACCCTGAAAAATTTCGATAGTAATGGAAACGGCAGTAACCAATTTTCAATACGCTTTGTGGGCAAAAATGGCGGAGAAATTGCCACCCAGGGTAAGCTGCAGCTCTCTCCATTAAACATCATAGGCGAACTGCAACTCACGGCGATTCAACTACCACAATTTTGGTCATTCATTGCCGATGAGGTCCAAGCTAAACTAGAGAGCGGTCAGTTTAGTTTTAACACCCATTTCGAGATCTTAGCCCAAGCTGAACAGGCCCTTCAGCTGCTCACTCAAGATGGCCAATTCTCTTTGGAGAATATCTCCTTCGTCAATGATCAAAACCCATTGCTATCACTTCCCCTATTGAGTTTACATGACATCAGTCTCAATTTGGCCGATAAGCAGGTCAGGGTTGCCAGTGTGGAGACAGAGAAATTATCCCTTAACGCTAGCCTGACAACAGAGGGGCTGGATATCGTCTCCTTATTTATGCCTGTTGTCACCTCAGTCGAAGCGCAATCCCCTAAGTCGGCACAACAAGAGATAGCCTCTTCCGTACGAGAGAAAACAGGCCAAGAGTCTGAGGACAAACCAGCCGACTCAGCCTGGTCTGCGATCATTACTAGTGTGACAGTTAAAGACTACGATCTAAACTTGGTAGAGAATCGACTCACAGACAATACCCCTTGGCGAATATCCCCGTTCAACCTGAGCACTGGCGAGATACGCTCAGATCTTGAATCACCCATAGAATACCGCTTAGATCTAGCCATCAACAACAAAGGCACATTCCAATCTTCGGGCTCGGTGGATGCCAAACAAGAGACGCTGACAGCCGACATCACCTTGTCTAAATTTGACCTCAATCAGATCCAGGCCTACCTGGTGCCATACATAAATATCGATCTGAAACAGGGTGAGCTCAATACCAAAGGTAGCCTCACAGCGGGCTCCGATAAAGCGCTCTATTTCTCCGGTGATATTGGCGTCGATAACTTGCTAATAAAGGACACTCTGCATAAGAAGACCTTAGTAAAATGGCAATCCATGTCGGTCAATCGACTCATTTTAGACCAACATAAGAATAAATTATCCATAGAGAGCATAAATTTTACCAAGCCTTACGGACGAATCATCATTGCCGAAGACAAGAGCACCAATATCCAAGCCCTATTGGTTAAAGCCTCCCCCGAACAAGCAGCCAAGATGCCAGCAAAGGCACCGGCTGAACCGCAAGCCCCCCTCGAAATTGACATAGGCCAGATACGTTTCAATCAAGGCTCGACCTTCTTCGCCGATAACTCATTGACACCTAACTTCGCCGCCAGCATTGAGCAATTAGAGGGAAGCATAGATAAGTTATCATCCACCGCTAAGCGCCCTGCCTCGGTGGACATCAAGGGCAAGATAGATAAGTATGCCCCGGTCACACTTAAGGGGAAGCTCAACCCTCTACTGGAGATGCCCTATCTGGATCTTGCACTCAATTTCAACAGTGTTGAGCTGACATCGGTTAACCCCTATTCCGGCACCTATGCCGGTTACTATATTGATAAGGGGCAAATGTCTCTATCACTGAACTATCAACTGGAGAACAACAAGCTCAAAGGCAGTAATCACCTGGTGGTGGACCAACTGCAGCTGGGCAAGCCCAGCGACAGCAGTCTGGCTACCAGCCTGCCGGTCACCTTAGCCATCGCCCTGCTGCAGGACAGACACGGAGTCATAGATTTGGGTCTTGATATTTCTGGCGATCTGGACTCGCCGAGTTTTAGCTTTGGCAGCATCATCATGACGGCATTTACCAATGTGATCACTAAAGCCGTCACCGCTCCTTTCAGCTTACTGGCGGGTCTGTTCGGCGACGACGAGCAGCTGGATAAAATAGCGTTTGAAGCTGGTCTGGCACAGATCTCAGCCGATGAGCAAGAAAAGCTGGCCACACTGGGCAAGGCGTTACTCAACCGACCAAAATTAACCCTGAGCATAGAAGGTGCCATAGATGCCGTGAGTGATGCCCGGATCCTCAAAGAGCAGCTGTTGCACCAAAAACTGGCGGACTTAAGTCAGACTGAAGTCGGGTCTCTGCCAAGTGAACTCTCAGCCAGTAACTTCCCTACAGAAGGTTCACTCTCTGATGCACTGATTAACCTATATGAAGCTGAGATGGCCTCCAGCGCCAGTGAACTAAAACTCAGTATTGAAAGGCAACACACAGAAGAGGCAGAACTTGACCAAGAAAGACTGCAGACGCTATGGCACATAGCCTTATATAACTTCTGCCTAAACAAACAAGCTGTCGATGATGACATGTTAGGAACACTAGCCAGTGCGCGAGCCAGCGCGGTAAAAATACATCTGGTCGAGGTCAATAAGATCCCGCCGTCACGTATTTTCCTCCTGAACAGCCGAATCGACATAAACCACGGGGCACAGGAAGCCCTGCTTACATTAGGTGCCAATTAAACAAAGATTTAATATTGAGCAAACATGAGTTACACTCTCGCCGTTTTCAGACTTTATCAGAGGTAACTCATGTTTGTTGTTCGTTGGCTTTTAGGCCGTATCATTCTTACTCTTAATTTTATCTTCACTCCCAAGAAACGTAAGCGTCCTTCGGATGAGCAGGCAAAAATTGATAGCGAAACTGAGTTGCTGACCCTGTATCAATACAAGGCTTGTCCATTTTGCGTGAAAGTTCGCCGCGCCATGCGTCGCCAAGGCCTAAATATTGCCACCCTTGATGCTAAGCAAGATAACCACCAGCAAATTCTAGTAGAGCAAGGTGGCAAGGCTAAGGTGCCTTGTTTACGAATTGAAGAAAATGGTGAGACACGTTGGATGTATGAATCTTCGGATATCATCAGTTATCTGGACACCCGATTCGCATAAACAATCGGTTTCATCATATCTTAGGCAGTAACATTATTTCAGATTGAGTTACTGCCTTAGTTTTTCTCGCCCACATTCCTATCAAAATTTCTCAGCATTTAAGTTATTAGCCCAAACATTGTCCTCACTGTCGTTCACTCATATAGCGAAAGTAAAAAAGTGTATATCATGCTGCACCCTCGGCATAATTACGCTATCCTGCCTTAACGCTTGCTCTGCGGCTTGAGTCTCTACCTTGTTTATGGGTTAAGAAATCAGATATTCCCGCCGAGAAATCATACTAATAAGAACTCATAAATCTGATGCGAAAATGCCTAATCAAAACCTTGTCTAGCTTGTTTATCTTGAGTGTTATCGCCGGATGCGCAGGTAAAAAAACTGAGCCCAGTGACTTTGAAGGCAAGGTCAAAGATAGATTGAAAACAGATATACGCAGTAACGGTATCAAGTTATTCACATATAAAGCTAAGCTCGCCTCCTCAAGTGACTCTATCGACCAAATGCCCCATCATCAAAGAGTAGAGCAAGCCAAACGGAGTAAACGTTCTCGCTCTGGACACTACGAAATCGATCTGACTGATTGGACCCAGCAGATAGAACTCGGCTTATCTAAGACATTAGACATGACCGGCTATTGTCGTGAGGGCTATATGGAATTAAGTCGGCTTATCGAAGTCGATCGCGGCGAAATTCGCGGCGAGTGTAACGAAGGTGCGACCCAAGCAGATAGAGACAAGTTTTCCTCTTAGCTTCAAGTCACCTCGTTTAAACTGTCAGGCTTTAGCATCATAAAGTGAAATGGGGTCAAGCACGATTAATTGACGAGAAACCCGTCTTTTCTAAACAAATAACATAAGTATTGATGCTGTGACTGGATTGGTGATGTAGATTAAGTTAAAATCCGCGTCCGGTTAATATCTGCCACTATATGAGTGACAGATCAGTCAAACAGTTCGGTAGAGAGCCATGAATAAAAAACAAAAGATGATCAAGCTAACGGCAAAACGTACCAAGGCTCGTAAAAATAAGCACACAGCTCCTACGATTAAGAAATATATCTCTAAGTCTGACCGAGCTAAGATGCTAGCCCAAGAGGAAGCCGAGGCCGCATTGAAAGCCACCGCAGATCAAAATGTCGGTGCTGAAACCCAAACTCAATAAGCCGTATCACTAAAAAGATTTAATGCATTCATCAAAAAGGGAGCCATGGCTCCCTTTTGCTTATCTATAGATTAGCTGGCTATTTTAGCTGCCTAAGTCTAACCAGGCTAAGTAGCAGGCCCTAAAGTCAGTCCGACTTAAGCTTTAGTTACGCAGGCTAACTTGCTTTATGATTTGAGACTTTTAATGCCTCAGTCACTTGATTACTCGCCTCACAATCTTGCTCTTCATTAATCTGTGCCATCTGAGCACATGATGATGACAGAGGATTGGGACTACTCGGGAGGAGTTCTTCATCTAACGGGTCTATGCCCTTCACTGATGTTTCGCTGCCGAGTCCGGTATCATTGAGGCAAGCCTGTTTGACTTTATCAACCAGGGCATAGGCGGTGATCACACCCAAAATACCGAAAATGACACTGCCAATAACCTGTCCTATCAATACCCCTTCGACCCCTCCCCACTTAGCGCCAAAATAGACGAAAGGTATGGTACCTATCGTGGCCTTGCCCACGTTTAAGAAGGTTGAGTATTTAGCCTTACCCAGATTATTAAACGAAGCGTTAGCGACAAAAAGAGCCCCGGAGAACACAAAAAATACCGCAATATAAGTACAGAAGAAACGAATAAGCTCTGCACTTTCCCCCTGCATGCCGAAAACTGAGATTATCTGGTCTTGAAGTAACATGAGTACCACGGAAACACTGACCACATAAAGTACGCAAAATTGCAGTGCCTTGGTAAGACTCTCCCGCACTCGTTCAAATTCATGAGCACCAAAATTCTGACCGATAATAGGACCAACCGCACCAGACAGCGCAAATATCATCCCAAATGACACAGGAATTATACGGCCTAATACGGCCCAGCCCGCCACATAACCATCACCGAAATCGGCAATGGCTCGAGTGACGACGGCATTGCCTATAGGCGTCGCGACATTGGTCATCATGGCTGGCCCGGCGATGGCAAAAATGGGCTTTAAATCGGCGATAAAACTATCCAATTCAAACTGACCGAAGAGTTTGTGCTTGACGATAACGCCCCGTGCTGCCACCAACATGACCGCCAACCTTGCCAGCACAGATGCCACAGCCGCGCCCTCAATCCCCATGCTCAGGGCGAAGATGAAAATAGGGTCTAACACCAGATTGACACCACCGCCGGCTAAGGTAGACATCATAGATAACTTAGCGTCTCCAACAGCCCTTAGCGCCGCTCCCAGTGCCATGGCCAAACTGATAAAAGGCATTGAAGGCACCAAGATATACAAGTAATCTGCTGCGAGCTCGGCAGTATGGCCCTTGGCACCAACCAGAGCCAAAAGTTCAGGAATGAAGAAGGTCACCACGGCAGATACGATCAACGATACTATCAGGGTGACGATGGCGCTATTAAGCAATAATCGCTTGGCGACATCCATTTGTTTCGCGCCTATGGAGCGTGATACTAACGCCCCAAGTGCGATAGAGAGTCCTATGCCGATTGATGTGGTAAAGAATGAAATGGTGCCGGCGTACCCCACTGCGGCGGCGAGTTCCAATTCACCCAGCAGACTTAAGAAGAAGATATCAATCAAGTCGACCACAAACAGTGCTGAGATCCCCACCGCCGCGGTGGAACTCATCACCAGAATATGGCGCATGATTGGGCCCTGAACAAATTTAGCTGTGGTCATTTCTATCCTTGACTCTGTCTTACTGGTATTAAATTAACTGGATTTAGCATCTTTCAATATACCTATGCACGCTCTATTTCTAATTCACCACCGCAGTGTTCACATCATTGAATTCGTCATTCTCATGGCTAAAAATAAAACCGTTAAAGCTCTCTTTCTAACTCTCCACCGCAATGATCACATCATTAGCCTCGTCATTCTCATTAAGACTACAGCTCCCTTTCTAGCTCTCCACCGCAGTGATCACATCATTAGCATCGTCATTCTTATGGTTAGAAATAAGGCTATTAAAGCTCTCTTTCTAATTCACCACCATTGAGATCACAGAATATTGAACTCGTCATTCTCATTAAGACTACAGCTCCCTTTCTAGCTCACCACCGCAGTGGTCACAAAATAGCGCGTCATTCTCATGACCATTCTTCAGGCAGTTACTGCAGCGGCGCAGATCTTTACTGCGACTTATCTCTTGTGATATTTCGGCGGTTAATATTCCGGTAGGAATCGCAATGATGGAATAACCGAGCAACATGGTCAGGGCTGCAATCGCCTGCCCTAAGTTGGTTCCTGGGGTAATATCGCCATAGCCCACTGTGGTAATGGTCACAATCGTCCAGTAGATAGACTTAGGGATCGAAGTAAACCCATTCTCGGGCCCCTCGACCACATACATCACGGCACTAAGCACCATGACTATCAGGCTAACGGAGAAAAAGAAGATAAATACTTTACGTCCAGACTGTAGCATAGCCCGGAGCAAAACATTGCCTTCGCTAAGATATCGTAACAATTTAAGTACACGGAATATTCTAAACAGTCTTAATATTCTGATAACCAGTGTAAAACTGGCCCCAGGGAAAAATATTGCCAGATAACTAGGCATCACAGAGAGCAAGTCCACCACGCCGTAGAAACTTCGCGCATAGCGCAGCGGATGAGCGGAGCAATAGAGCCTCAACAGATATTCGAGAGTGAAGATAATGGTAAAACCCCACTCCAGAATACCAATGATCTCGCCATACTGCTCATGAATGCTGGCAACAGTATCCAGAAATACCAGGGCCACACTGAGAATGATGCAGACCATTAAGGCGATATCAAAATAGCGTCCAAGTTTAGTATCGGTACCGAATATGATCCGACGAAGTTGATGGCGTATCGAACTGCCTTTATCTGATGATTTCTCTTGATACATGTAAACTAACTTTCCTCGATCTGTTTAGTTGGGACGTGCAGGTAATGATCACGGCGAGCTTTTCTCTGCCTCAATCGCGATTATACTTAACTCTGAACAAGCTGAGTATTTTGCCACTTCTTTTTCACAATACCAAACAGATACCTCAAGTCCTGTGCTTATTGGCAGATTAAGGTATTATAAGCCCACTATATTCGAATAATTGATGAGCTGTTATTTTCCGATGCGCCTATTTTTTTCTGTAGCGATACTGACACTTTTTGCCAGCATCTCTTTGCCGGTCTCGGCAGTATCTTCGATGCAAAACTCATTATCGAGCTCAACGGTTGTGAACATAGGCAAGATAGATCTGGTCGTAGTGACAAAATCAACCTCGACCATGGCCTTGATGCGTGACGGGAAAGTACTAAGGCGCTACCACATCGCTCTTGGAGACAGGCCCCTAGGCCATAAGCTCCAAGAGGGAGATCAGAGGACTCCTGAAGGGCGTTATACCTTAGACTATAAGAAATCCGACAGTGCCTACTACCGAGCCATACACATCTCCTACCCTAACGAAGAAGATCAATTACGTGCCAGTGCCTTAGGCATTCAACCCGGCGGCCAGATAATGATCCACGGTCAGAATCCAAGATCTTCTCTTAGCGCCGAAGAAGCGCAAGAGTACAATTGGACCGATGGTTGTATCGCCATCACTAATCCGCAAATGGATGAGTTGTGGCGCGCCATAGACGAAGGTACGCCCATCGAGATCTTGCCTTAACCTACATTGCTATTGGGATCACACTCAGCATGACAAACGCTATATCAGAGCGGGTATTAACCGATACCTGGCCAATTTTCTGCGACAGAATAACTGTTTTCCTGCAAGAGCTTGGGCTAGAGCAACTCAAGTTAACCTGCGACCACACAGCCTTAAGAGTCAATTCAATTGAGGCCGCCGAGGCGCTGAGTGTGTATTTCCAACGCCAGGGACAAATTATTTCCAACAACATGATCAATGGCCGGCCAATCTTAATTTTTGAGCTTAATGCACCACTTATCATGGGTCAGATGGAGATTGATTGTGTGGAGCTTCCTTATCCAGGCAACAAGCAATACCCAATCGAAGGCTGGGAACATATCGAACTGATATTAGATTGCACCGCCACAACGTGTGATGAACTGAAACAGCAGTTATTAGACATGGCGCCGCAACTTGCACCTGTATTATCCGGACAATCGGAGATAAAGGTCAAGATGAGTTCACCTCAGGGAGAGCATGAGCGACTGGCTAATCCTACCATCGCCTTCAAGAAAGATGATATCTGTATCAAGATACATCCCCACGGCATCAAGGCCGTTATCGAGTCTGAACATTAATCAATTTCACCTCGCGCCTCATTAGACATTTCGAAGCATAAGAGGTGAGCCATTGGCTCACCTCCTTATTTCACTCACTTGAATATATCACTTCCAGCTAGAACTTGTATTGCACTGATGCCTTGATAGCACGTCCATCTTCGAACATGGCACTATTACTACAACCGCCCCTGAGATAATCGGTATCAAACAGATTATCGACATTCACTCTCAAAATCGCTTCATGGTCATTGGCAAAACTAAAGCTATGGCTATAGCCCATATCGACTTTTACATAGGCTTGTTTCAAGAACTCATTAGGCGTATCCCCATAACGCTCGCCCACATAAACGGCACCAATGGAAAATTGACTGCTTTCGGTCACATCGAAGTTAAACCAGGTACTGGCACTAAATTGTGGGGTATCTTTGGCTCGCTTACCAGTATAGAGAGGATCATCGACAATCTTAGCATCGAGATACATCATAGAAGTGAGTACCGACAGTCGTTCAGCCAGCTTACCTTCGGCCGAAAACTCTATCCCCTGGTGATGGGCCTTACCATTTTGGGTAGTGATTGGCTTTTTCCCCTTCTTGTCAGTAACAACCTTATTGCGCTTCTCTATTGAAAATAGCGCAGCAGAAAGAAATAAACTCGCATCGAAAAACTCACCCTTGGCACCAATCTCGAAAGACTGACCACGCTCAGCATCCAGCTTTTTTCCGTAATTTATATCGTCAGTATTAGAGATTGGGTCTTTAGGCTCGAAGCTCTCACTGTACGTCGAATATATTGATGTATTCTCACTTGGATGATAAATCAAACCCAGCTTAGGCAAGACATTGTTCTGAGCCGTGGTCCCAGAGGTCCCATTAACTTGCTCTCTATCAAATCTTATCCCCGCCAACAGGTGCCAGCGGTCATTAAACTCAATCATGTCTTGTACATAAACCCCATAGGTTTGCCGCTGAACATGGGTCAAAGGATCACCATTTCGATAATCCAATTCATCGGGTCTATGAATGATCTGCTTATCATTCATATTGGCCTTACCAGCTATCTTCATTTTCTTTTGCATACCAGAGCGATCGTAATCCACCATGCTGGTTCCCATCAACAATCTATGGTGAACATTTCCGGTATAAAATTCACCTTTAAGATCGAAAAACGCCGTCGACACATCAAATTTCTCATAGGTATCTCGACCACGCAGAGCATAAGCCCCTTTCGACAAGTCCACTTCTTGAACCTTGCCATAAAGACTCTCCAGAGTTTGTCTTTCATGACGCTGCTGGTTATAGCCCATCTGTATCGACCAGTCATCGTCAAGGTGTGAGTTTAAGCTGAAACCCATGTTCTCTACGGTGGACTCGCGCGCGGACCAGGGCATATCCCAAATATAATCTCGTTTCCCAGCGAGTTCATACTTACCCGTTTGTTTATTCTTAAGGTGCTGGGGTCCCATCTCTATTGCACCTTCATCTCGAGTGCGGTCGTAATTAAGGCTTAGGGTCGTGTCTTCACTCAAGTCGGCCTCTAACATCAGCGCGCCGACAAATCGTTCCTGGCCCGCATAGCTGCCATCCTTGTATTTACGCCAGCCATCTTCAGAAGATTTAGACAAAATGGCTCTCGAACGTATACTGCCTGACTCATTCAGGGCTCCGCCCACATCGAGTATTGATTGATTGAATCCAAACGAGCCAAACTCCTGCTGAAAACTAAATTGCAGCTCTTCTTGGGCCTTTTTTGTCACCATATTGATCATGCCACCAGGAGTCGACTTACCATATAACAAGGCAGAGGGGCCTTTGAGGACTTCGATACGTTCATATAACTCTATGGGTTGAGCATAACGTGACAGATGGAACTGCCCATCTCTCAGATAGCTTTGATCAGGCTCTAATATAAAGCCCCGCATATAAAACCGCTCACGATTACGACGAACATTCCCAGTGGACACACTGGCATCGTTTTTTAATACTTGCCCTAAGCTTGTGGCACGCTGCGCCTCAATTAACTCTTTACTGTACACAGAGATTGAGCCGGGGTCTCGAGCTGGCTCATGTCCATCTTCATGGCCGAGCTGTTCGTAGCAATAGGCTGTTTTGTTCCCATGACGCTAATAACTTCAATATCTTGATGATCTTGGTGTGCATAGAGAGAAAAAGGGCTGGCTGCTGCAATGACAGCCAAGAATAACTTATTTTTAGGGAACATGAGGGAACCGTTTGTATAGGAATACTTATCATTCTAACTAAGCAAAAATCACTAAGCCTTTGTAGGTGTCTTACAAATGCTTAGCAAAAACAGCTTAAATACACTGCTCCCATAAATACTTTATGAAACTACATTTTATGAAACCACAGGCCATGAACACGACCATACGTAGATGTCTTATTACCTTGCTATGTTTTTCAATTTTTTACTTACTCACTCATGCACCGGCTTTCGCCAGTCCACTGGTGCACTGGAACAACAATGAAGGGATCGACAGGCTCGAAAGATCAGCAGTGAAAGGTGATTTTTTTGCATTAGCCACCCATTTCGAAGGGCAACAGAATAAGGTCTATTGTGGCGTTGCCTCTATGACAGTGATCTTAAATGCCCTGCGTGTCGGCAAAAGTGAGCATGTGATAACGCCGGACGAGTCCATCATAGCGCCACAAGACAGAGGCTATTTCCCACAAAATAACTGGAGCCCGTTGTTCGAGCGCTATACCCAAAATACAGTGGTTGAACTCAGTCCTAAAAACCGACTCGAAATTATGGGTAAGCCCAGAAAAGAAAAAGGAGCAGAGAGAAAACAAGCCAGCGATTACGGACTCGGATTAGCTGATTTAGCGGATCTGGCTAAAAACCATGGCCTCAGAGCCCATGCTTATTTTGTGAAAGACTCTGTTACACATGCAGAGCAAAAAGCGAGTCTAATCCAAGCACTTACGAGCCAAGACACTTATGCCATCGTCAACTATTCACGGATAGTACTAAACCAAGCTGGTAGCGGTCATTTCTCGCCTGTAGTGGCCTACCATAAAGGTTCAGATTCATTTCTTATTATGGATGTATCAAATACCTTTCAAACCTGGGTTTGGGTTGACTCGAGTGCATTGTTTGAGGCTATGTCCATCAAGGATCATGACGATTCAAGAGGCTTTGTTGTGGTATCAGAGGCTTAAATGCCTTGCCACAACGAGCTATGCGGCAGGTATAACTGAGGCATTTAACGAAATCCTAGATCACAGAAGCCTTAGCTCACTTCGGTCGGATAGGCGACACCCGTTGCTAGGTGCCTCCCTCCTAGAACCGTACATGCAGCTTTAACTGCATACGGCTCAAGCCTCCAAGAAGGCATATTACGTTACCCAAAAACATTACAAAGCAGGTGAGACAGGATGAAACATTCTTTCTAGTTTATCCGAACGTTTTAGTCACGCTGTGAAGAAAGATGCGTTCTGCGGTGGCAAAATCTTCTACGGTATCGATTTCGGTCCATTTCAACCCTGTGATATCCAGTACGTTGAAAATAACATTCTTAGCTATCAGACGCTCATAGCCGCTTTCGTAATAATCCTGATGATTGGCGTTATCTTTCATCATCTCTTTTAACTCTGCGAATAACAGCTGCGCGGTGTCACTGCTAATTTTTTCGATACCAATGGACTCGCCCACTGCATCGTTAGGCTTGACCTCTTTACTTGCTTTGATGACGTGACCACTGTCATCAATAATAACTTTAATCTCTTCGGCTTCAAGATTGATGTTCTTATCGACACATAAGCAAGTGTCATGTTCAGATGCAATCAGGTTTTTAAGAATCTCAATATCGAAGACCACATCGGCATCGAATTTAATAAAACTTGAATCTTTAACAGCTTCTTCTGTAAGCATTAAAGAATAACCGGTATTGGTGTCGGCGTAATGTTCATTAGTAATAAAGTGCACATGTAGATCGGGGAAGTTTTGGCCCACGAAATCTTTAATGTGATTTTCTAAATAACCGAGAACAAAAACAATCTCATTTATCCCACATGCTTGAATGTGAGAGACCATCATCTCTAAGATGGTTTTATCGCCAATTTTCAACAGACTCTTCGGGCAATTATCTGTTAAAGGACGGATCCTTGAACCAACACCCGCGGCTAAGATAATGGCTTTAATATTGTTTGTCTTTTTCATCTGTTACTGTAAACCTTGTCTCTGTAACATGCGCTGATTCCAGCGCATGCGTTTGTATATACACAAAATATTATTTAAAATTCAATTCAATAATCGTTAAGAATGATAAATTATTTCCCAATATAAACTGTTAGTTTTTGATCTAAGTTTACACCTCGTTGCCAGGCGCGAAGCAGTCCATAAAATACTTGGCTAAGCGCAAAAATCCACAACATAGGGGTTAACATATTGAGGATCAAGGCTAATGACAGCATAAAAATAAACACGCCTTCATCGAAAGAGAAGATTTTTTTCTGCTCTTTTAAAAACCATCTTAGGTTTGCCATCAAACCGAATTCGATACCCGCAGTTTCAGCTATTACTTCCTCTGGCGTATCGTCTTGAGTTGAGTCGTTTACTTGCGATGCTTCTAAGTAAATAGTGACATACTTGGAGTAGCCGCGTAGCGAGTAAAACGCAATACCGAAAAGGGCCAAGAAGACAGGGATCACACTGCCTGATTGCATGAATGCCGCGTAAGCGATAGCACTAAACCAGATGAAGACTTGAATTTGATCCGTGATCTTGTCGTAATAGCAACCTGAGATGGATGATGTTTTACGATAACGCGCCATCTGGCCATCCATGCAATCAAACACATGGCTTAAATGGATCAGAATTGCCGCGATGATGAAATTATGAACGCCGCCAAGCACAATAAATACCGCAGCGATAACGGCGGTAATAAAAGAGATTAAGGTGATTTTATTGGGGGTTAACCATTTGATATCCACAACAAAATAGTTGAACGCAATGGCCAATGGCGAGGTCACAAAAGATGACCACCATTCATCATCTTTGGTTTTGGTTGCCCACAAGTTTGATAATTTCAGGTTCATGATGCAATCTCAGCTATGTAAGGTTCATTGGATGCTGTGCTATCGACCTGCATCATCTGTCTAGCCTGCTGTTCCCTAGCTTGGGCCCCTGGAAAATCATTCAAAATCTCTTTCAAGCAATTCAAGAAGTATTGAATATCGAGAATGGATATCTCGCCTATGTTTCCTACCTGAAACACCTTGCCCTTGAAGCAGCCTTTACCTTCATAAATGATGATGGAATTTTCACGCAATTTTTGACGTAATACACTGACATTAACGTTTAGAGGCATGTTAACTGTGGTAAGAATGGAGCACATATCTTGCTGCTTAAGTAAAAAATCTAGGCCTAAGTTAAGCAGGCCCTGTCGCAGCATATTGGCTTTGTCTTTCATGGCTGAGTAGTGCAGATCGACACCCAGATCAATAATGTTTGCTAACGCTTGCTCCAAGGCATAAAAGAGATGAACCGCTGGCGTATTAGGTGTTTGGTAGCATGTACTAATAAATTCATAGAACTTATACAGATTGAGATACATGGTTTTAGCAGGAATATCTTTGAGCTTTTCGAACTCAGCCGTTTTGCCCACCACGAAAGAGAGTCCGGCATAAGAACCTATTGCCTTCGAGCTTGAGCTTGATATGAAAGCAATGTTACATTTTTCCATCTCGATGATCTCGGCACCTGCACTGCTGACACAGTCAACCACAAATGTGGCTCCGTGTTTCTTGGTCAATGCGCCTACGCCTTCTAAAGAGTTTAGCAATCCCGCACAGGTCTCGTGATGAACCATAGCCACCACATCGATAGCATGCAGTGTCAGGTAAGCATCTATGCGGTCAAGGTCGAAATTCTCACCCCAGGGGAACTCTAGCAAGTGTGTGTTTTGGTTGTGGATTTTAGATATCTGATGCAGTCTGTCACCAAATTCACCGTTAGATAAAATAAGAATATGTTTATTGCCCACCACCGAAGATAGTATTGATTCATTAGCTGCGGTGCCTGAACCCGTAATGACGACGGCACGATAATTACCCGGGTTTTCAACTTTTAAAACCTGCAGTAATTTTTGTTCAATGCTGTTCAGTAAACGCTCGAATTCCACTTCACGGTGGCAGATATCTTCTTTACTGATAGCGACTCTTAAATTTGGAGCGACATTGACCGGGCCGGGCGTGAATAACAAATATTTTTTCATCTAGCGTGTGTCATCCTATTGTTGCTTAGCTTATCTATTGTTTGGAATGTATGAAAACTCCCGCTTCGTTTCCGGTCGATGGTAATTCAGCGACGAGAAGAAGCGAGCAGGGAGCGGCAGTAAAAAATGTTAATCGTCAATCATGGTTTTTATTTTGAAGACAGTTTAGTAATGAAAACAATACTGTTTTGCAGGATCTATTTTCGATAGAGGCTTATAAACCTGAGGTATCTAACTAGTCTGAGTGAGGTATTGGCCAGTTCAGGTCGGTGTTTTTCAAGATAGTTGCTACTCTTTACTTAAATTTTAAGCTACATTTCTTACGTCAGTTTCGAGCTCTTTATCTGGATTGGGCATCACTTTGCCGGTAGCTTCACAGTTTCTTATGCCATTGGGGCCGATACTTTCATATTCTAAATATTGCTTCTGAGTAATGCTTCTGAGTAAGGATTTTCGTTGTTTACGCTAGGCCAGCTCAACGAAGCGGTAACGCCCAGCTCTTCAAGCTTGACTTTCCTTGTCAGCGACTTCATGGGCGCACCATTATCAGAGTGCAGTAGTCAATGGTGTTAGCTCTCCTCGCTGTCGTCCTCCCACAGTGCATTGAACTTTTTCTTAGCACCAATAACATTCCTGTTTCCACTGCTGAACTGGCTAACTTAAGTTTAAGACATAGAAGCGGTTTCGATGATGATTGCAAGCTTAGCTTCGGCTGACCAATCATCTCTTGTTAATGTTATATCTGGCACTGGGTGACCTTCTTTTCTGACTTTATCTCGCCAGTGATACAGGTTTGATACGAGAGCCCCTCACTACGTGCAACTGCAGTGACCGTCATATTATGAGGAGGTAATAATTTGTTTAAGACCGCTTCTTTACGCTCTTGTGGATACCGTGCCATCTCATGCTCATTTACCGCCCCCTATATTGATTTAGTGGATAATTTTAAGGGGTGACAACAATCCTGACACAGAGGAAGGCTGTGGAGGTCGATCTTCATGGGTGTGGTATAAATTGACAATTTAAGCTATTTCCGCATCAGAAAAACGAGCAGAGGGTCTAATTTTTTTGCGATAGTACTCCCGGAAAGCAGACCATGCAAGTTATATTCCTACTTTTGCGATCCGATAAAAAAAGGGACGGTACTCGGTGATCCCCTTAAGTGTTCAGTCGAGTCCAGCGGGGTTGTTAAGCCAATGGTTTTCGGCAAAACCAACCTGAATACAACAACGAGAAATGAAACAACTAACACTCACGCATTAACATCACTTAAGCAATGTACAAAATCAAAGGTAATATGTTCTGTACTTAGCTCTACCTGCGATTAAACATATTATTGGGGTCACACAAAACTCCTGTCATCAGTTTTAACTGGATTTCCTTATCAAAATCTTTGAGTCGAGTACTGAGAGGACGTTGCAAAAAACTACAGCTTAGCGCTAAAAATATAAGGAGAATGACAACTATCTAAAAAAACAACGGCAGAGGAAGGTTAAATACAACTCACTGATATGATGTAAATAGTTCTATTGGCTAGGATGCTCAGAGGGACTATTGCTAGGAAAAAAGAGTCACGAACTATCACACCAAACAGATCGAATTCTCGATCTGTTATTTACAGTCTGTATTAAATATACCACTACCAGCTGGTTTGAACTTACTCTCTATGATAAAGAATACACTTGGAATAGGTCGTGGCTGCGAGCGGCCTATTCATGTTGGTTAGGGGGGGAATTAACAGTCCTAAAATTAATAGAGCACTACATTTTCTCTATTCGTTCATCTATACATTCATCTGATCCCATTCCAAACTCTCGACAAACCCAAGGTCGACTTTCATAGATAGAGCACAGTAAAGTATCTCGGTCTAAAGCTGAGCACCAGCCATCATCTAATCGCAACATAGATTCATTCCCATATACATCAACATAAATATGCTGATCAGGAACACCAGTATCGGAAATAATAATAACCTCTGAACTGCAACAGCATGCTTGGCAGTTTGAACATTTCACTTCGGATACGGGTAAATTTTTTACGCTAATGGTCATAAACAACAACAATAAATTTAATGACCAATAGGATACTCTATACTGAAAGTTTTCTCGAATTTATAGAGCCCTAACGTCGTTTTAAGCAGCGAATAATTATTGGTTAGCATCTGAAACGAAGTAAAACAAGCCAACAGCCATGAGTAATACTTTAAAATTTCATGACTTTCCCCAAATGGTACAACAGATCCCAACCATATTCAGTCTCAGCTCTTCTATGAGCTGCGACAGCTTGCTCAATCGGATAGACTTTACTGACGATTGATTCTATTTTACCCTCCTCAATCATATCCTTGAGTGCGAATGCTTATGACAAAAATCAAAGCCAACCATTAATAATCAATAATAAAAATCAAAGCCCAACAAAAATCAAAGCCAGCCATTAATAATCAATAACATACCTAGCTAGGAGTGGATGATCCATACATGATAAATCATAAAAATCAAAGCCAGCCATTAATAATCAATAACATACCTAGCTAGGAGTGGATGATCCATACATGATAAATCATCAAGACGTAAAGCCAGAAATATCTGCATATTGATTGGTTAAAAAGAAGGGAAACGATTAATTTTAGGCCGAATCATGAATTTCAGATAGACCAAATCCAGCCCTTTTATTTAGGCCTGTTAGAATCTCGAGTAATACTACATAATTAGCTTGCTTGTAGGTAACTACAGCAGTATGAAAAATGTCTTCGTCGTTTATCTAGGTGTTCACAATAGCTGGTGAGCTCTTGTAAGGTCCCTACAGGGCCATGGAATAGCTTGCCAAAATCTGAGGTGAGCTTTATCCAATTATCAGGTGAAATGTTGAGTCTGGTTAATACCTTAGTTGCACTTGGAGAAATAACCCCCCGCTTATCATCACGGATAATTCTGCCGGTTTCATCAACAAGTTCTAGATAATCTTTGAGTGAGAAGTTAATGCCTTTAGCTTGATTGAGTTTCTCATTACCGATAAAGGGTAATAGCTTTGTCGATTGCTCGCCTGTAAGGGCTGCTTTTACTCGCAATTTAAGGCTGGTGTAGTCTGAAGTTTCTGGTGTATTAGCCATTTTTGCGCGTATTGGATTGAGCTCTACATAAGCCATACAGGCCAGCACGGCAGTTTCATCGAGCAAAGCCTGGCTTTTGAATCTGCCCTCCCAGAAATGTCCAGTGCAGTTATCCTCGATATTAGCTTTTCTGGCTATAGGTTCATTCAAGCACCGCATAAACCAAGATATATCGCACAATCTACTTCGATATTGGGCTATCGTATACTTTAGCTGTGCGAGGTTTTGATCCTCCACTAACTCACCTTTAGCAAAGCTTTGAGTTAACTCTGTACCTTTGAACAATTGATGCCAATGCTCCACTACCTCTCTATCTGTCCAGCGGTTTGCTGACTCAATATCAATTCTCAATACCACATGTAGATGATTACTCATCACCGCATAAGCCGCTATATCTATAGCAAATGCCCCTGCGAGTTCAATGAGCCTAGATTCAACCCACTCTCGTCGATGTTCATACGAGTGACCCGTATCTTTATCGACTCCCGTTAACCATGCTTTGCGTACACACCTTGAGGTTGTGTGGTAAAACGGCGTATCCTCAATACTTATCTGAGTGCTTCTTGGACGGGGCATAACAACCTCCTACATCAACCAGTAACTAAAGCTTAGTAGGAAAAGAAAAATGTGCTACTAACAATGGCTGGCCTGATTTATCGGGGCATAACAACCTCCTACATCAACCAGTAACTGGAAAAGAAAAATGTGCTACTAACAATGGCTGGCCTGATTTATCGGGCCTGATTTATCGTCCTAACAATGGCTGGCCTGATTTATCGTCGGCCTGATTTATCTAGGCCTGATTTATCCATTAAAGATGCTAAGACCTTGCGATGAAGGACTATTTAAACCATTAACACCAGTGATCGAGATGTCGCAGTGAGTTTTATCTCTTGCTCAATTAAGGCCATCAATTCTGATTGTTGACGCATGGTGTGATTAGGATGAATCAACAATTCATCGTGATGATATTGCATTTTAAGCTGATGTGGTAATACCTCAATACGACCACGAGTAAATATTATAGCCAGTCTCAATAATTGTACCAATCGCAACAAATTAATTTCGCTATCAGGTATTTTTTTAGATATTTTACCGCGATGATTACCCACTAAAAATGATATAATCTGCTGTTCTTCATCGCTAAACCCAAGCATTTCGCTATAGTCAAGAATATATTTCCCATGATGTTGTCGTTTTTTAGAATTGATCGAAATGCCAATTTCGTGCAGTTGCGCTCCCCACCTTAACAACATTAATTCATGTTCCGATAACAACTGCTGACCAGCTTGCAACTCTTGATTGAACTGTTGTAGTTGCAACATAACACGTTGACTAAATGCCGAGTCAATTAGGTGTAGCTTAATCAAATTATTGACCGTACGCTGTCTGATATCAATATCTTCTCGCGAATCACTTAACCCAAATAGCACCCCTTCCCTGAGCGCTCCCGCACTAAACGTCATTTGTTTAATATCTAGGATATTAAAACAACTACTCACAATGGCAACTCCGCCAGCCAGCATAGATAAGCGCCTGCTGTCTATTGATTGTAACGGTATATTGTTGCAATGCCCCCAATTGATCAATTGTTTCTTAAACCTTTTTAAGCGTTTGTTAGTAATTTTAGCGTCACCATATAACTCCGTCATTGCTACGGAAATCGATTTTATCGCTCCGGATGTGCCGATCACAGACTTCCAACCAAACTCACGGTAGCGATCAGCAATTGGCTGCAACATAGCCTCGGCATGGACCTGAGCCTTGTTCATCTGCGCCTGACTAATTTGTCCGTCGCTAAAAAATTGCTGACAAAAACCGCTAGAGCCAATGTCCAGACTCTGGACAACCTTAGGCTTAAACCCTTGGCCAATGACCAGCTCAGTGCTACCGCCACCAATATCTATCACTAATGTTTTCCCGCGGATCGGCTGGGTATGTGCAACACCGTGATAAATTAGTTCAGCTTCACATTGACCGCTAATCACTTCAATTGGATAGCGGAAAACTTTAAAGGCGGCCTTAATAAACTCATCTCGATTAACCGCTTGACGCAGCGAATGCGTTGCTACAATACGCACTGAACTTGAAGGTAAACGGGAAAAAGTTTGGCTAAATTCAGTTAAACAATCGATGCCACGAGTGATTGCCTCTGCTGATAATATATTTTGTTGATCCAGTCCTAATGCCAAGTTCACTCGTTGTTTTTGGCTATGGATAATCTGGATACAACCGGCTTGTTCTCGGGCAATAATCAGGTGGAAACTGTTAGAACCTAAATCGACAGCAACTAGGTGTTTGGGCGAACTCATATCGACATTTCCTGCGTAACAAATAATTCTGTCGGTTGTTCTGCGCAATCTAACATTGTTGCTAACTGAGCCATTTGTTGATGTTTCAAATAACGATAGGTCTCAATCTGCGAGCGAATAGGTTTATCTGAGGCAGCGACTTGATATGGATTGCTTTGCTCAGTATCAAGGATGCGAGATTTCGTATTATCCATGCACTGAATATTGATAATATCAATAATTGTTTTTTTCACTTGCGGACAATAAATAGGGCAACCGACTTCAACCCGCTGATCAATATTTCGCGTCATCCAGTCAGCGGACGAGATATACACCATTGGGTCCCCCTTATTATTAAAAATGGCCACTCGTGGATGTTCTAAAAATCGGTCTACGATACTCAAGGCAGTGATATTCTCACTCTGCCCAACAATTCCTACTACTAAACCACAAACCCCTCGCACAATTAGTTTAACTTTAACCCCAGCATTACTTGCTTGATACAGCTTTTCGATCAATTGATGATCAACTAAGTTATTAAGTTTCAGTGTAATACCGCAAAGTTC
Organism: Shewanella benthica; assembly: GCA_023284085.1. Taxonomy (GTDB): domain Bacteria; phylum Pseudomonadota; class Gammaproteobacteria; order Enterobacterales; family Shewanellaceae; genus Shewanella; species Shewanella benthica. The sequence continues at coordinate 14,840 of JAKVHY010000048.1, read as the reverse complement.
ACCTTGTCTCGCGGCATTAATTTCCTCATCAATGAGCATGGTAAGCTCAGCCCGGGTATTGATTGGCGACACCATTAAATGTTTAAACTTAAAATTTAAATAGGGGTATTTAAGAAATTCAAACACCTGAGCAACTTCTTGGGTGATTTCTTCATGACAGGTAAACAAACTAAAGTCGGTGTAAATCTTGGCATTTTTTTCATTAAAATTTCCAGTCCCAATATGGGCATACCGTTTGCGACCCTGAGTTTCGTTACGAGTGATTAGACAAATTTTTGCATGTACTTTTAAATTAGGGATACCAAAACTCACCGCCGCACCAGCATTCGAGAGTGTATCAGCCCACATCATATTAGCTTGCTCGTCAAACCGGGCGTGCAGCTCAATATTGACCTCGACTTCTTTACCATTTTTAACCGCTTCTATTAGCGCGGATATTACATGTGACTTTTTCGCCAACCGATACAAACAAATTTGGATCTTTGACACCTTAGGATCATAAGCAGCCTGACGCAGGAATTCACTAAAGTGAGAAAATTTATGATATGGATAATACAGTAAGATATCACGCCGCTTGATCGCTTGAAATGCGTTAAAACTATCTGAAAAATAGCTTTGATCCAAGGAAGGGATTTTCACATATTCCAATGACTTGTTTCCAATACTTGGGAACTCTATAAAGTCCTTAAAACTATGATAACGCCCTCCAGCGATTAAGCCCTTATTACGTGATATACCCAAATTGGACTTAAGTAGATCTAACATATCCTTGGGCATTTTACGATCGTACACCAATCGAACAGGCACCGCGTTTAGCCGCTTTTTCAAACCACTAGATAGTTGCTCATAGAGACTTTGATTAATTTCATTGGTTAACGACAATTCAGCATCACGAGTCATTTTCATTGAAAAAGCGCTTATATGCTCAAAATCAAAGAAACTGCTAAATATTTGAGTCAAACAATGACGAATTATATTATCCAATAAAATAACATATTTATTATCGCTGCCCTTTTCTTCAGGAAGCTGGACAAACCGTGGCACGTTACTACTGGGCACTTCTATTAACGCATACTGACTATTATTACCCTGTCGCATTGACACCATCAAATAAGTATTTTCATCATTGATGTGATCGGCAAGTTTTAATTTATCATGAAAAACCAATGGGAATATATGACGTCTAAGTTTATCTTTATAATATTTATTTAACCATTGCTTATGAAACGAAGACAATTGATTCTCATTAATTAAGTGCACATTATTATCACTTAACTCGGTCAATAATTCACTATAGGTTTGATCAAATTCAGCCTGCAACACCACCACTTTAGCCTGAATATTATCAAACAGCGCTAACGCCTCATCTTTATTTTTTCTATTATCAGAGAGCAATACCCTACGTCGTACATCTGCTACCCTCACACGATAGAATTCATCCATATTACTTGAGTAAATCCCTAAAAACCTGAATCGTTCAAGCAAGGGTACGCTAGTATCTTGCGCTTCTTGCAGCACCCGATGATTAAAAGAAAGCCAGCTCAATTCCTTTTCCAAAAACATCTGCTTGTCATTATTCATCGGTATTAGCATTAATCCTTCAACGTTAGATGCTGCGATATTAAGCATGAATTGTAACAAATTAATGACATATTAATGACAAGACAACGCATAAACAACACAGAGGGAGCCTAGGACTGATTAGAGGCAAGTTTTGTTGAGGGGCTATTGCCCATCTCGAAAATAAGCCCGCTCAGGCGCACGAAAAATGCACTCTGGCTCCTCACATTGCCTATCCCATCTTTATTCTGAATACAATTGTCTCAAATATTAAGACAATAAAACTCATATTGAATGCTTAACAAGCTAATCAGTAACCTCATAGAATGTTCTGTTAGATTCTTTCGGGGCCAATATGAAACATTTCAAATTTTTTGCTAATACCTGCTTTTTACTCACTTTTATGTGTGCCTTTTATGTGCCTGAGGTACTAGCGACCCCCGTTGAGGCTTATTCCCCTCTATTACCAAAAGGCGCTGAAACCTACCCTCATCTTAAAGTGGGTCTAGCGCTAAGCGGTGGAGGGGCGAAAGGAGCTGCTCATGTTGGCGTCTTACGCTATTTGGAGGCGAACAATATTGCCATCGATTATATTGCCGGCACCAGTATTGGCGCATATGTAGGCGGCCTCTATGCACTTGGGTACAGCGCTGACGATATTGAGCACATCATGCTCAACCTCGATTGGACCAGCGGATTTAATGACACTGTCCCACGTCGCGCATTAAACCACCATGATAAACAGGATATCGATCGTTTTAATCTGCCGTTTGAGTTCGGTTCCATCGATGGTGACATCTTACTACCACAGGGTGTTTTACGTGGCCAAACGATGGGAAACCTTTACATTTTATCGGCAGGCGTCGTGCCAAACCAAAGCTCATTTGACGATCTCGCAATCCCATTTAAAGCCATTGCTACTGATATTGCCACTGGTCAAATGGTTATTCTGGACTCAGGTAATTTGCTGAGCGCAATGCAAGCTTCAGCCTCTGTTCCAGGTATCTTGCAGCCTGTGGAGATTGATGGCCAATATTTGACTGATGGTGGCATGGTAAGCAATATGCCAGTTGATACGGTCCGGCAAATGGGGGCCGATATCGTCATAGCGATCGATATCGGTTCCGATCTTGCGCCTAAAGAGGAGTTGCAAGATAGCTTCGCTATTCTAGGGCAATTATCCACCATGATGACTCGCGCGAATGCAGTCGCTCAAATAGACAGATTACAACCTCAAGATATTCTTATTCGCCCTGATATTAGTCAATTGGGGACCACTGACTTTAGCAGTATGGCACTTGGCTTTGAGGAAGGTGAGTTAGCTGCAAAGGCTCATAAAGAGGAACTATTAAAGCTTAAGAGTACAACCCAGCATTTTTCTCAATATCAAGCTGGGCGTCTAGCCTACAAGCAATCTCTGTTTACGTTTCAGCAGCAAGCTGTCGACAAGGTCTCTGTCATCAATAATACCAGTACTAAAACTGAAAAGATTGTAAACACCTTCGCTGTCAAAGCAGGTGATAGCATCAATGCTAGATCATTAGTTGATGCTATTGACCGTGTTTATGCGCTAAACACCTTCGAACGAGTGAATGTTGAGCTAGTGAGTACTACTGATGAAGGGAAGGAGTTACTTGTTACAACACAAAAAAAAAGGTGGGGGCCTAACTTTTTTGATATAGGTTTTTCATGGGAGGAGGATTTCAGCGACATTTCTGATCTTAAACTCGATCTGCTCTATAGTATGCATAACATTGCAGAGACTGATGGCCAATTGCGCTTCGAACTCTCTTCAGGTAGAGAAAAACAACTCGCTACTGAATACCGACTACCTCTCGACCCTTTGAATCACTATTATTGGAAATCTCGCTATCAGTACTCGAAAGAGGAGCAACTATATTTCTGGGACAATCAACGTAGTCTAAAAACACTGACGAACTCCCACAATGTAAGCACATCTCTAGGCATAAACGTGACAAATGACATGATCATTGAACTGGGGATTTCTGCTGAAACTGGCAAGGTCGCGGGTCCTTCAATTCTCGATGTAGAGATAGATTACGAGACCTACTCCAGTTTTGCCATTATCAGTTACGACACCTTAGACAGCTATAGCTTTCCCAGTAAAGGGACCAGAATTTACTTCAAGGGTGGCTATAATAAAGATAAGTTAGATCAATATACCCTCCCTATTATTGGCGACGTATTTGGTGATGATGCACTCTTTAATTACGAATTTTCATTTAAGCATGCGTTAAGTATTGAGCAGCATACATTTATTAATAAAATTAAACTCAGTGGCACAGATAGTGACCAAGTGAGTTTAATCCATACCCATAAACTCGGTGGATTTCTCAATTTATCCGGTTTACACAAAGACGCCTTAGTGGGATCCCAATTAGTCTATGGTTCATTGGTGTATCAATATCGTATAGATTGGCAAGGTTTTGGTGGCATGGCCATGCCGATCTATTTAGGCTCATCTATCGAAGCTGGCAATGTTTGGCAATATAAGAGTGAGCGGGACTTGGACGACCTCATTTATGCCGCCAGTATTTTTGTCGGTGTCGAGTCAGAATTTGGTCCGGCAGTATTAGGATTTGGTGTGAATGATCTGCACCATAAAACATTTTACTTAACCATAGGTAAAACGTTTTAAGAAATAAGACAAAAAACTATTGTTTAAGCACTTCAGCCATACTCGGCACTATCGTCACAGGATCGAGGCGCATCTGATACCAGTTTACACGCCAGTCTAGGTGTGGGCCTGTAACCCTGCCTGTGGCACCGACTTCGGCGATAGGTTGGCCCTGCTTGATAACTTCGCCATCTTTGACATACAACTTACTTAAATGTAGAAAGCTCGAGCTGACACCATAGCCATGGTCGAGAATTATGGTGCCGCCGGAATAAAACATATCCGCTACAGATAGACTGATGACACCATCGGCAGGTGCTACCACTACTGTGCCGCTTTTCGCGGCGACATCGACGCCATAATGAGGATTTCCCGGCTTGCCATTATAAACACGCTGACTACCGTAGACACCTGAAATACGCCCTGTCAGTGGCCAGATGAAATCTTGAGTGAAAGACTCAATCTCAGAGAACTGACTTCTTGCGGCTCTGACTTGCTTACTATCTTTGGCCGAACGCTCCAGTGCTTTGGCATCTGGCTTCATGATCTTTTTGCTGATCCCGTTCACCCTGTCTATCTTATATTTTTTGGTCTTGATATTTAATGGCTTAATCTGAGTCAAGCCATCAGGATAGACAAGTTTTAACTCTTGCTTTAGCTCGGCCTCACGGGAAAAGCCAAATGCAAAGGCACCTTCTGGGGTCACCTTGACAGCTTTACCGTTGAGATATACTTGTGTACCGGGCTCAACCATAGCTCGTATCAAGGCGCCCTGCTCCATCTTACCGGTCAGCTGAATTTGCGCCGATGCGTTAACGGTAAATAAGAGTGTTAACGCAGCCAATGGACTGACTATCTTAGATAATAGAGACATTAATTTTCCAGTTATATGTATTTGGGCTCGACTAGTCGTCATCATTAATATCCAGACATTAACCAGATACATAAGTACCCGAACACTGTTAGCTGGATATGAGTTAGCTTAAACATTAGCTATCGAAGCAATAGGTAATTGGCACTATCGTGAGCCACAATCCAGTCTAACTTAAGTTGCCTTTTACTGAGATTGCCCCTTTACCAACCCCTTCATAGGCGATCACTTTAAATTCACTCTGAGGCGCTTTCTCAACCAAAGTGTTAGCAATAAACTCTGCCAACAGCTCTACCGTAGTATCATGTGGAATGATCTCACATCGAGACTTTGGCATAGCGAGTTGAAACTCGCCCTGAGGAGCCTGATAGCAGAAGCCGTAGTGAGTATCTTCGCTCACCTTTGTCTGGGGAGAAAGGGTTAACTCGCTCAAATTAACCACATCTTCTTCGGTACCGAGATAGATGTCTTTCCAACGCTTAGCCCAATATTCATCCCACTTAGGTGCCGCAATACCGTTTTCGAAGATATTGATTGGGCTACGATGACCATGAGCAATGCGTTGGCAGTTACCATCGTGCTTTTTAAGGCCATGAGAGTAGTGATAAAATGGTGCTTCATGCATCTCATTACGCAGCGTCAGCGCTATACCTTCGACATTCTCCGGCAACACGGCTCTTAATGCTTTCTGCAAGAAGGCATTAACGCTATCAAAGTCGATAATTTCACTGGGGATCAAGGCAAAAGCCTGAGACGGACATGCGAGGTGAATATCGCCCTGCAGGCTGCTAAAGTCCATCCAGACTTTATCGCCTTTCTGTTGCCAGCGCACATCACTGCAAGCCGTTGGAATGAGTAAACGGTGATCGGCGACTTCATCAATGGTATTTTTGATGGTGCGTTTCACTTTCGAAAAGTCTAACACCATATTTTGCTCATCTAATCCGCCATCGAGCAGAACATCGACTATCCAGCTCTCCCCCACCATGCCTCGAATAGGACACAAGTAGGAAAAATCGATTACGGTTAAATCTCTAACAAAAAGTTGCATTTATGCTCCTAGATGGAAAAACAGTCCACCTTTTGTACGCCCATTCGGCAATGGCCAAAGGACTGAAATAGTGTCTCAAGACAAATTGACGTTATCTTTGAGGTTTAAGCAAGTTTACATGTGATATCACTAATTTTCGACCCGTTTATTGCGCCTAATTGTAAACTTGGTGTGTATGCTTGATTTGTCATCAGTATAAGCCTGATAATTTAAGTCGCTGCCGTTAAGTAGGAGCAGTAATTTTATTCGGCCAACAAAAAAGGCGCTTAATAGCGCCTTTCTGATTAAAGCTAAATGATTACTGGCCGCCTTTCAAACGGCGATCGAGTTGATCTTTAAGGTTAGCCGGAACGCCTTTTATCATTATGGTGTCTGAGAATATTGAATCGTACATTCACCATTGTTCAGCTAAAATTTAAAAATTACTGACCACCTTTCAAACGGCGATCGAGTTGATCTTTAAGGTTAGCCGGAACGCCTTTTATCAATATGGTATCTGAGAATATTGAATCGTACATTCACCATTGTTCAGCTAAAATTTAAAATTACTGACCACCTTTCAAACGGCGATCGAGTTGATCTTTAAGGTTAGCCGGAACGCCTTTTATCAATATGGTATCTGAGATGGGATCATACATGACCCGCTCACCAAGGTGTGCCCCATCGAAGCTAAGCGTCACGCCGCCGCCAGTCCCAGAGAACTTCTTCAGTTGACGTAGGGTCGGCTTATCACCAGGGAACTCATCTTCGAGTTCATATTCGCCACCCTTGGCGAAATCATAGAAAGACTCCATGCCACTATCGGCGAGCTCATCGGCAAGATCTTTAATTTCGATATCTGCACCAACATCACAGCGCTCGGTACAATAATCGAAAACCTTCTCACGGCACTGCTGACGCTCATCTTTGGTCAGTTCGCTGCTGGAAACGAAATCTTCGACGGCATTCATCAACTGCTTGTTTTGCGCCTTAGTGTTAACGCCTTCTACACAACCCATAAAATCGAGGAAGAAGTCGGCAACTTTTCTGCCCGCACGTCCGCGAATAAATGAGATATATTTCCGAGAACCTTCATCCGCTTGCCATTCGGTCAGATCGATACGCGCCGCTAGCTGTACATCTTTAAGATCTAAGTGAGTGTTTTGTGATAGTTCCATATCATCGAGTACGGTCATCGATGACTTAGCATTCAGCAAAGAAACATACAGGTAATCACTGGTCATATGGGTATAACAAGCCAAGAGTAAGTAACCACCTTGACTGAAATCATACTTGGACAACTCTTCTTGCAATAACTTACCCGCTAAACCAGAAAATTCGACGAAGCCAAGTTGACCATCTCGGTACTCGGTTAACGCCTCCATAAACTTAGGATTAGCCTCACCATCTTCACCTGAGATACCGAAATGTCCAAAACCTTTGCCCGCCTTTGTGGTGTATGTTTGATGTAATTCATCCAACATGGCTTCAACGGCTTCGCCGTTCAATAAAGGTTGGGGACGCAATCGACAGCTTAGCTGTCCGTCACTGTCTTGAATAATGGCATGGATGATGGCTTGTTCGACGTTTATGCTCATAGGTCTCGATAAAGATAATGGTTAAAGATGTGATATCACCAATATTAAGGTCACGGTTCGTGCGACTCAGATCGCTTAAACAGAACCTCATTTTCGGGTCAATTTTAATGAGTCTATATTGCCCCAATTGAAATCCTGCTTCAAGAATAAGATGACTAATACTGACAAGCTAACCCTCCCCAAAAGAGTCATTAGCCATATTTACACAAGTAAAAGTGAATATTGGTATCAAAATCAGACTAAGCAGTGCAATGATATCGTGCTTAAGCTGAATTTCGGTTATCATAAGCGCCAAATATCTCGGTAACCGAAACACTTTTTTAATATGGCTATACAATCAAAATATTCAAACACTCAAGTTGAATCTCTTATTGCTGAAATCAGTGCTGTAATGGATAAGCATCAAGCTCCGACGGACTTAAGACTCATGGTATTGGGTAACTGTGTAACAGATCTTCTGGCACGTAAAGTACCTCAGGAAGCCAGGGGCAAGGTAGCCGAGCAGTTTTCAAAAGCCCTAGTTCAGTCTGTTAAAAGCTAATTCATGCCTTCGGGCATTGAAAACTAGCTAAACTCATAAAAAAACACTTAAGATACTTTAGTATCAAATGTAATAAGCATTTAAACGGTAAGCGGAGCCACATGGTCGAGCGTAAAAAGGAAATGGGGCGTGATCGTGTATCACGCTTGGTAACTTGGGGACATTGGTTCGCCTTCTTCAATGGCTTTCTTGCCATGATTGTGGGCTACCGCTATCTCGATACGGTAGGTCATCCTGAGAGCTGGGTTGGCTGGGGTTATCTGGCCATCAGTACCATAGGTCACTTTAGTTTCTTGGCCTTTATCGTCTATTTAGTGCTGGTTTTCCCTGTCACCTTACTGCTGCCCTATTCCAAGATTTTACGTGGCTATGCAGCAAGCGTTGCCACCTTAAGCCTCTGCATTTTACTCTATGACACCATCATTTATGATGATTATGGCCTGCACCTGAGTCCATTTGTGTTCGATCTGGCATGGGCCGATCTTAATGCCCTGCTTCGTGGTACCTCCTATATCATTACCCCCTTAGGGATCTTAGCCATTGAGCTCACTGTGGCAAATTTCCTCTGGAAACGAATCGAAAAAATCCACAAGGTACGTCGTGGTAACAAGGTCGTCGCCTTCGTGGGTGTATGCTTTATCAGCAGTCATCTGATCCATATCTGGGCCGATGCTGCAGATATCACAGAGATCACTCGTCTCGATGATGCTTACCCGCTCTCCTACCCCGCCACGGCCCGTTCATTTATGGAAAGCCATGGCATAGATAGTTCCACGCAGCCTAAAGTAAGCTCGTCCCTGAGAAGCAGTTTGAATTACCCCAAACGTCCACTGCAATGCACTAAAATCAATGAAGTGCAGCCTAATATATTATTATTAACCATAGATAGTTTTAGGGTAGATATGGTCACTAGTAAGACCATGCCCTTCTTCAGTCAATATGGTGATAACAATCAGCAGTTCCTTCATCACATCAGTGGCGGAAACCAATTCAACAGCGGCATGTTCTCCATTCTTTATGGACTTCAAGGCAGCTATATAAACTCAGGTGGATTGTCACAGACACCGCCACTACTGACTCAAATATTGAAGCAACAGGGCTACCAGTTGGGCTTATTCTCTGGTCTGCATGCCAGTCAGATGCCTCAGGCTATCTATGATGATTTTGAGCAGATAATTTCGCCACCAAACAGTAGCGATGCGGCTCAAGATATTGAAAATGTCGCTGGATTCCAAACTTGGCAACAGGCACAGAAAAGTCCTTGGTTTGGTCTAATCAACCTCAGAGCCCCTGACAGCTACGATACCCCCATTGGATTTTTAGGTGTTGAAACTGTCCAGTCTGAGCAGAAATTAACGCCGGCACAGCGAGTCTTGTTTAATCAATATCGTCAATCATTGAATTTTATCGATCAACAGATTGAAAGAATCGTCACTGATTTGCCCACAGAAACCTTGGTCATCATCACTGGAGTCAGCGGTAAATTGTTTACCAGTAACCCGGATGAGGCTAGAAGTAACCTATCTCCTGCCAATGTTCAGGTTCCTTTAGTGATCCACTGGCCACAATCGCCAGCAAAAGACGTAAATTATCGTACCAGCCACTATGGCATCGCCCCCACCTTAATGACTCAAGTACTTAGCTGCACGAATCCGGCGACCGATTACAGTGCTGGTCGAAGCCTATTGCAGCCCGATGCAGAGTCTTGGGTATATGTCGGTGATAATCGTATATTTGGTATCTATCAAAAATCTGAAATTACGGTGATCGACAGACACGGTAAATACCGCATCTATGATGAAAATTATCAGCATCGCCTGCGCAAGAAGTTGAGTGCACCAGAGCTAATCGAAGTGATGCGTGAAGGCCGTAGAATGTATAACAATTAAAATATAAATAGCTCGTACTGTTTATCGATATCTCTTTGAGCCAGTAATTCGTGCTAATTGAGTGATTACCGACTAAAAAGCTTACAAACTAAGCAATTAGATCGAGTGTGGTGACTAATTGCTTGCAGAACCTTAAGTGACTTGCTAAAGTTCTGCCTCACCTAAATAGCCCCTTGAAAAAGATGTTTAGGTGTTCTTAGACGCAGTTTAGGTTCTAAGAAAATCTCGGGATATGGCCTAGTCCGGTAAGGCGCTTGTCTGGGGGACAAGAGATCGCAGGTTCAAATCCTGCTATCCCGACCACATTAAAAAATCCAGACTCAGCAATGAGTCTGGATTTTTGCTATCTGGCGTTTGATAAAATGCCGATACGATAACCGCATCAAAGATTCGAGTTACTCGTGACAGTCTGCACATTCTGCGATAGTCAGATCTGGCGTATGCATCTCCATATCTAGAGTATGTGCGCCCTCAAAATCATGGCAATCATTACAGGTCGCTATACTTGCTTCAGCCTCGGTGTGAACAGTCACATCAATCTTCTCATGACAATCGGTACAATCAACAGCCATAGCAGAGCCAGCAAAGGCTAACACGGCAATAATAGCTAAATATTTCATCTCTATACCTCATTTATTTGTATTTGGTAAGCCTAAAATTATTTTTACTGTTTAGATAAAAGGGCTCAATTTTCTATCTTGCATCTCTTGATATCAATTTTATAGATTAGCCTTAATCGAATCTTAATTTAGCCAAGTATTCTGAATACTTGTCGAACAGATCAACTTTTAGAATGCAATATTGTGACTGGTGTCGGCAACACAGAGGCATAAGTCCTATAAAAGCGTAATTTTATGCATAACGAATTGGTATAAGCCCTAGACCATGATATTTTACTGACAAAATTACTTATCGAGATGTTACTCATGCCGAAGGCAAGCGACGTTAAAAAGAATACTGCTATCGAATTCAACAATAATGTTTATCTCATCAGAGATATTGAACGTTCAGTGCCACAGGGACGTTCGGGAGGCAGCCTATACCGCATGCGCATGTACGATGTTGCCTCGGGGTCTAAACTAGATCATACCTTCAAGGCCGATGATATGATAAGCCTTGCGGATCTGAACCACCACGATGTGACCTTCTCTTATATCGATGGTGACGAGTATGTCTTCATGGACGTAGAAGATTACACGCCTTACCATTTCAACAAAGACACCATCGCCGATGAGTTACTCTATATCACTGAAGACACTCAAGGCTTGCATGTGCTTACTGTCGATGGGTCACCCGTTGCCATCGAACTGCCCTCCCATGTCGATCTGGTCATTGTCGAAACAGACCCTTCAATCAAGGGAGCTTCGGCCAGTGCCCGCACTAAGCCAGCGACTCTATCTACCGGGCTGACGGTACAAGTCCCTGAATATATTGCCAATGGTGAGAAGATAAAGATCAACACCGCCGAACAGAAATTTATGAGCCGCTCTGACTCTAAAGCTTAATGGGCTAAATAAGTAATACCGATTGCTATACATAGAAGACCTGTTATTTGGAGCCAGATAATAGGTCTTCTTGCTTCACAACTAGGTTCAATATCCAAGGAAATTATTGAGCTTGAGTCAGCAATCACTAGCCCCCGTAAACCAGCAATACTGATTCATTACTTCCGTGATTCTTCAGCTTCAGCCTTCTGCTTTCGCTCAACTTCTAACTGCTTTTGTAGGCGCAAATCTTTGGTGATCCCATAGACAATAAATGATAATAAGATGGCCAAACCTATGCCGACTTTAAAGATATGCTGATTGATTATATTGTCCATTTTCATGATCCATTTGATGTAATACCTCGTGGTATGAGTGTGAAGATTTATCGCTTTGAGCGAAAAATTATGCAGCACGACAATGAAGATAAACTTAATCTGACTCTCAGGAGCTATACTCATGTGCAACAAACTTAAATAATTCAACTAACAGTAAACTTATTCAACCTCAACCTTACTTGGACACATAACACACACATAAAAACGACCAAAATCACGAACTCCTGATACATTTAGCCGATCACTTTTTCTATCTGTTTTTATTTGATTAACTCGGAACTTAGCATTCCGTATGAATACTCAACAAACAGCGATTTTTTTGTTACATATATGTTGAGAATCGACCTATAAGGCGCTAGCATCTATACATAGCCACGAGATAAAAAATATAAGGCTTTAATGTTCCAGATTAATCGTCAGCATTTCAAGTTTTCCCTCTTTCTAGGCTTATTTGGCCTCATAGCGAACCTGTACCCCATTCCCCTGTTTGGCAATGTTCAGCTTATCTTAGGCAACGGTGTTTTTGTCATCGTTGCCATCTTGTTAGGCCCTTGGTACGCACTGTTCACCGCCCTGCTCTGCTCAATCGGATTATTTATCTCCTGGTCTAGTCCCCATGTCTTTATCATCTTCTGTCTGGAAGCCATTTGGTTAGGCTTCGCCCGCAGAAAGGACATCTATTCTTTATACGCAGATATCGGATATTGGCTCTTGTTAGGTATGCCATTATTTGTACTTTACGCCAGTATTTTCTCAACATTGCCTGAAAGCCACCTCTCATTTATCACATTAAAACAAGGGATTAATGGTTTAATCTGCGCCGCAGTGGGATCTCTGGCTGTCACAATCATCTCGGAGTTATGGCACCTCGAAGGTAAGGTGAAAGACAAGAGAAGACGCAGCTTCAATGCTCAACTCACTTACAGTTTCTCCTTAGTACTGACCATCTCACTGCTGGGCTCGGCACTGATATTCAATCATCAAGTGATTACCAAGCAGCAGGAGAGTTTGCAGCGAAACTTACATGATTCAGTGACCCATTTAGGACTGGCAACTGAGGTGTTCCTCGAGACGCATGAGCGAGCGATAGATAACGCATCTAGATGGCTGAGTTTGTCAGGCACAGAGAATATATCTGGCTGGCAAAGCAAACTGGTCAAGTTGCATCAGAGTTATCCGGGATTTGCCACCATGCTGGTAACCAACGCCGATGCACGTATCATAGCGGCGAGTCCACTATCGGCATTAGGCGTAGATAAGGTACTCAGCAAAGAGCTCAGTGTCGAAGACCGTCACTACTTTCAGGAAGCATTTTTCAATCAAATCACCTACATTTCACCGGCATTTTTAGGACGGGGATTCGGCACTGACCCCATCGTCGCCATTAGCGCGCCCTTCTACCACAGCAATGAGCCCAACCAGCCTACGGGGATCATCGAAGGTTCATTAGATTTAACCACCTTTGCTCAAATTGAGCAGACTAATGAGGTCTACCAAGATCAATTAATGATCCTCATCGATGAAGCTGGCAGGGTCATATACTCATCCGCTGCGTTAGGTCTTACGCCCTTGTCCGAGTTTATATGGGCTGAGAGTGGCAAAGACTATAAAACCAGTCTGCCTATGATCAACCTGCGCGATATCGATAATCCGAATCCCGAATTTATCTATGACAGCTACACGCTAGATAACCAGTGGAAACTCTATGTCGTTAAACCCTTTTCTCCGCTATTAAAATTGTTTGAGTCTCAATATATCACTACTTTCGCGGTGCTTATCTTGTCTATCATCATTACTGTGATATTGACTCGAGTCCTGAGTATCCGCTTGACTCAGCCACTTGGCGTCATTGCCAATAAGTTTGCCGAATATGGACACAGTAAAGCTGCCGATTATCATATCAACGAAGAATCACCTATTGAGTTTCTCAACTTATATCAGAGTATTAAGAAGAGTAAACAAGAACTAATTTCTTACCAGTTAGAACTTGAAGAGAAGGTCGCGATCCGTACTTTTGAACTGCAAAAAGCCAATGCTAAACTGCAGATATTAGTCGAAAAAGATGAGTTGACTTCGTTGTACAATCGTCGCTATGCCGAAGTGAAATTCAGAACAACACAAGATTTTTGTCAACGTAGTGATGAAGTGATGGCTCTGGGGATCTTAGATATCGATAATTTCAAATCAATCAATGATACCTATGGTCATCAGGGCGGTGATGAATGCCTGCGGGTTTTATCAAAAGAGATGAAAAAATACTTTAAGCGCGATACCGATGTCATCGCACGTTATGGTGGTGAAGAGTTTTTGCTCATCTTACCCTTTTGTAATGTACTAATGATTGAAGAACACCTCAACGAGTTTAGAAATAAAGTTAAAGCGTTAGCCATCGAAAACCCTAATGATAAACGTCTGATAACCATGACGGTCAGCATAGGTGCCCTAGTGAACAATGCTAAATACAGTACCGAGTTAGATGCCTGGTTTAAACAAGCCGATCTTAACTTGTATCTGGCTAAAAACCAGGGCAGAGATAAGGTCATTATCTCGATGCCGAGGCCATCCGATAAGCTGGTGACAGTATAATACCCTAAGTGAATACGCCTAATCCTAAGCTAATATAGCTAAATCCGGCCAAATATCATTACAGCTTAAATCCTTTAATCTTTTAATCCTTCGATAAACTTGTCTGTTCTGGAGATACGGCAATAGGGGGAGAAATGGCATCATCTCTATACTGATATATTCAGATAAAAGTTAACTCCCAACTCAAAATAGCTTATCTGTTTAACGTCACAGCGCCTTTAATCCTTCGATAAACTTGTCTGTTCTGGAGATACGGCAATAGGGGGAGAAATGGCATCATCTCTACACTGATATATTCAGATAAA
>JAKVHY010000047.1 GCA_023284085.1 Shewanella benthica | reverse complement strand
TTAACCTCATAAACAGGCCGAATATATGGGTGCAATGAACTCTTCTCAAAATTGATATCAAATGTCTTGCAAACGGGATAGGTCCATATATGCGGCTACGAGCTTCCAAAACAAGGATGTTTGGCAGAGCCCACAGGGAAGTGCTTGCGGCGGTTCGCAGAAGCATCTGCACAATCCTCGCCGGACAGGCGTTAAGTTACAATGAAGGCGCAACTTTCAAACTACTACTAAAGTACAAAGCAGCCAAGTGCCCTCAATAAATGTAATCAGGCTTCATTCGAAGCCCTAAGAATTACCTTGGGTATCGGCCTAAGGTACATCTGTCATTACTACCAAAATCTCGAACAGTAGCGACGTTCTCGTAGCCAAGCTCAATCATCTTTTTCCTGAGCGGAATGGCTTGCTGATAGCCATGTTCCAGTAGAAGATAGCCGCCAGGGGCTAAATAGTCTCGAGCACTCGATGCAATATGATAAAGATCGGCAAAGCCCGCTTCACCCGCAGTCAGCGCACTCTGAGGCTCAAACCTGACATCACCTTGATCCAGATGTGCATCTGTCTCATCGATGTAAGGCGGATTAGAGACGATGAGATTAAAGTCATAACAGGTTACCGAATCAAACCAGTCACTCTGGATGATCTCAACCTGTTGCAGCTTGAGATGCTCTCGATTCGCTTTTGCCAGTGCCACCGCTTCAATGATCTTATCGACAGCAGTGATCCGCCACTCTTTTTTCTCATAAGCCAAGGAAAGTGCAATAGCGCCGGTTCCGGTGCCTAAATCCAACACCTGAGCATTTTCTGCTAATGGAAGATTTAACGCAGTTTCGACCAGAATTTCTGTGTCCGGACGCGGAATAAGTGTCGTAGGATTAACCATGAAAGGCAGAGACCAAAACTCTCTTTCACCAACGATATGCGCGATGGGAGTACCCAGCACACGGCGTTGGACCATCTTAGTGTAATCGACAACCTGATCCGATGTTAGACGTTCATCGGGCCAGGTATACAAGTAACCACGCTGTTGATGAATGATGTGTAGTAACATCACCTCTGCATCAAGCTTAGGTGTATCTGAGACATCGACCAATTGGGGTGAAGCCCAATCTAGGGCTCCAGCTAGAGTCAGGTGCAAGGGATTTCCTTATTTTGATGCTTAATTCAAGCGCGTTAAGTGAAGGGAGATCTAAAGGATCACCCCTCAGACAAGGCCGCTAACATATCGGCTTGATTTTCTTGCATCAAGGGAACGATCAACGCATCCAATTCACCTTCCATTATCTCATTGAGACGATAGAGAGTGAGGTTGATTCGATGATCGCTAACACGTCCCTGGGGGTAGTTATAGGTACGAATACGCTCGGATCGATCGCCACTACCGACTAAGTTACGGCGGGTGCTCTCTTCGACGCTACGACGCTTCTCATCTTCAACCGCTTGAATACGGGCTGTGAGCACGCTCATGGCCTGTGCACGGTTCTTATGTTGTGAACGTTGATCTTGGCATTCAACCACAATACCCGATGGTATGTGAGTAAGACGGATTGCTGAATCTGTTTTGTTGACGTGCTGTCCACCGGCGCCCGATGCTCTGAAAGTATCGACTTTCAGATCGCCCTTATTTATTTCAATGGCTTCAGCTTCAGGAACTTCAGGCAAAATAACAACGGTACATGCTGAGGTATGAACACGGCCTTGTGACTCTGTTTCTGGTACGCGCTGAACTCGATGTCCGCCGGACTCGAACTTCAACTTACCGTATACACCTTCACCACTTACTTTGATGATGATCTCTTTAAAGCCGCCATGCTCGCCCTCGTTAGCATTCATGATTTCAGTCTGCCAACGATTGGATTCGAAATATCGACTGTACATGCGGTATAGATCACCGGCAAAAATAGCGGCTTCATCGCCACCCGCGCCGGCGCGGATCTCGACAAAGGCATTGTTATCGTCTTTAGGATCTTTAGGAAGCAGTAAGATTTGAATTTCATCTTCAAGCTTTTCAATAACAGCTTTTGTCTCTTTGAACTCTTCTTGAGCCATCTCTTTGAGCTCGGGATCATTCTCTGCCAACATCTCTTTGGCACCTTCATGATCTTCACTCGCCTGTTGAAATGCTTTAAAAGCTGCAACGACATCTTCAAGCTGCGAATATTCTTTCGAGAGCGCACGAAAGCGCGTCTGATCTGCAATAATGCCGGGATCGCTCAACAGAGCCAATACTTCTTCATTACGCTCAAGCAAGCCTTCAAGCTTGCGGATAACACTATCCTTCATTAAAACGTTAACCTTAGTTTTTATCTAATCCGAGCGCAGTTCTGAGCTGGCCAATGCTATTAAGATCGCCTTGACGGCTAGCAGCTGTCAAGGCTTGAGTTGGTGCATGGATCAATTTATTGGTTAACTTATTGGCGAGTTCGAGTAGCAGTTGTTCGCTATCTCCACCTTGGGCTAATTTTTTGATCGCTCGCTCAACTAACTCATCTTTTATCGCCATACTTTGGCTGCGATACTCACGGATGCTGTCTACCGACTCTAATGAGCGGACCCACTCCATGAAAAGATGTGACTCTTCTTCTGCAATTATCTCAGCTTGCTCGGCAGCCTCTCTTCTTGAGGCCATATTCTGTTCTATGATGCTTTGCAGGTCATCCACTGTGTAGAGGAAAGCATCGTCAAGGTCGGCCACCTCGGCTTCAATATCACGAGGAACTGCGATATCAACCAATAACATAGGTTGATGACGACGCTGCTTCAGCGCTTTTTCTACCATGCCTTTACCGAGTATCGGTAATGGACTCGCGGTAGATGATATCACGATATCGGCCTGAGCGAGAAAATCAGGGATCTGCTCGAGTGTGATAGCCGTTGCACCGAACTCCTCACACATGCCTTCGGCACGTGAGAGTGTACGGTTTGCCACCACCATAGAATCAACACCGTTATCTTTTAAGTGCCTGGCAACCAGTTCAATGGTTTCACCGGCACCGATTAGCAGGACTTTTGTCGCGCTCAATGCAGAGAAGATATGCTTTGCCATGCTAACGGCTGCAAATGCCACTGACACAGCTGCGGCACCGATCTCGGTTTCAGTTCTGACTCTCTTGGCTACCGAGAACGTATTCTGAAACATGCGGTCCATAGTGATAGCGACAGTTCCAGCTTCTCTTGCCTTCACAAAAGATTGCTTTACCTGGCCTAAGATTTGCGGCTCTCCAAGGATCAGTGAATCTAATCCCGATGAGACACGCATCAAGTGCTGTACCACGGCTTGACCATGGTATTTGTACAGGCACGACTCAACCTCCTCGTGGGAAAGTTGGTGATACTCTTCCAGCCAACGCACGACCTCCGCTTCATCTGCGTTATTGGTATACAGCTCAGTACGGTTACAGGTTGAAATTATCACAGCTTCACCGGTCTTGGTATGCTTCGCCAGACTCTTCATGGCTTCATGAATTTTATCTGGTGAAAACGCGACCTTTTCACGCAGGTCAACCGTGGCTGTTTTGTGATTAATACCGATTGCTACAAGGCTCATCTGACTCGTTTTGATCTCTTGGCATCTCATTTATTGTCGGACATTCTACTTAATTGAATGAACTAAAAACAGAATATGCTTAACAAAACCGAATAATAATCTCAGTTCTTATCCATTTATCCTATTTAAACTGCCTGTTTTCACTGCGCAGAATAATCATAGGCCTAGTTTGATACCTAAGTGCGACGAGACATACAGCGAATTTCGCATTTAGGGCTGGTATTCTTAACAAGCCTTCGTATCATAGAGAGCCTCACTATCAGCCATAGATGAATAATTTGAGCTATATCACAAAAACACCTCTCCTTTGGGTGCTCCTGAGCCTAAGTTTGCTATCGGCATGTACCACTACTCCGACAAACTTGGTCCCAATACAGGTCGATAAAGTATCTCAGGCCAACGCTTGGGAGATGCGAGGCAAGCTTGCCGTCAAAACTCTCGAGGATAATTTAAGCACTAACTTATACTGGCTACACACCCAAACAAAAAATGAACTCAAACTCACCACTATGCTTGGCACGACTCTTCTGTCCTTAACCACTGAACATGGCATGGCACGCTTAGAGGTTGATGGAAAAACATATGAGCACCATGATGCTCAGCAGCTATTAACCGATGTCACAGGTTGGTCAATCCCGATCAACTCCTTACCTTTATGGATAACGGGCCAAGTATCGCCAGATGATGAAGTCAGTTCATTTGATGAAAAGAATAGGCCAGTAAGCTTATTTACGCCATTAGAGACCCCACCATGGCATGTAGAGTTTCTTAAGTGGCAGCAGCAAAGTGGCACTCAGATCCCCAGGTTATTGCAATTAAAGAGAGTAGGTCTGCGACTCAAAATACAGGTGAATGAATGGCAAGCACTCGCCAATAGTGATCTTGTCCCCTCGATGAACCAGATTAACAAGAATGTAGAAATTGATGCGAGCACACGCTAGATGACGAACACAAATGTATCACTAGGTTGGCCAGCCCCGGCAAAACTGAACCTCTTTTTACACATCAATAATCAACGTGATGATGGCTACCATGAATTACAGACTCTGTTTCAATTTGTCGATTATTGTGATTATTTAGACATTAGAGTCACCCAATCATCAGATTTAACGTTACATTCGAACATGAGTAACGCTGTCGCAGATTGCGATAACTTAATTCTCTTAGCCGCAAAATCATTGCAAAAATTTTGTAATTGCCAAAAGGGCGCTGAAATTTGGCTGGATAAACGCTTGCCTATGGGGGGAGGAATAGGTGGAGGTTCATCCGACGCTGCCACCACTTTAGTGGCATTGAATGCACTCTGGGGCACTCAATTATCTAAGGCTCAACTTATGGCCTTAGGCTTAGAACTTGGTGCCGATGTACCTGTTTTTATTAATGGTTTATCTGCATTTGCCGAAGGTGTCGGCGAAAAACTAATCCCCGTTTCACCGAAAGAATATTGGTACTTAATCCTTATACCCGATGTACATGTTTCCACTGCCGCTGTGTTCCAAGACCCACAACTTACCCGCGACACTCCTAAGTTAGACATAGACTCCTTAATGAGTGCCCCATGGAAAAATGATTGCCAAGATTTCGTCGTTAAACGCTACCCTCAAGTTGCCAACACCTTGGGCTGGCTGATAGAATATGCGCCGTCTAGAATGACTGGAACCGGAGCTTGTATTTTCGGTCAATTCGAACTGCAGCATCAAGCCTTAGAGGTCCTGGCTAAATTGCCGAAGGACATGCGAGGCTTTGTCGCTAAAGGGACAAATATATCGCCCCTAGAGTCGCATTTACTCGACTGTAGAGGCTAAAACTCTGGAGTAGACCTAATCTTACTCCAGCCACTAAAAATGAAGCATACGCCTGAGGTTCATACAGTGCCTGACATTAAACTTTTTGCTGGTAACGCAACACCTGCTCTCGCTAAGAAGATAGCCGATCGTCTATTCTGCAAACTCGGAGACGCAGCAGTAGGCGTGTTCAGCGACGGGGAAATCAGTGTCCAGATAAACGAAAATGTACGTGGTGCGGATGTCTTTATCATTCAATCTACATGTGCACCGACCAACGATAACTTGATGGAGCTTATCGTTATGGTCGACGCATTACGTCGTGCATCAGCCGGACGGATTACCGCTGTGATCCCTTACTTCGGTTACGCTCGTCAAGACCGTCGCGTGCGTAGCGCTCGAGTCCCTATTACAGCCAAAGTTGTCGCGGACTTCCTATCAAGCGTAGGTGTTGACCGCGTGTTAACTTGTGACCTGCATGCTGAACAAATCCAGGGCTTCTTCGATGTTCCTGTCGATAACGTCTTTGGTAGCCCTGTGTTACTTGAAGATATGCTATCGAAGAATCTTGATAACCCAGTCGTTGTTTCTCCGGATATCGGTGGTGTTGTTCGCGCCCGCGCTATTGCTAAACTGCTGGATGACTCTGATCTCGCCATTATCGATAAACGTCGTCCACAGGCTAACGTTGCTCAGGTAATGCACATCATTGGTGACGTTCAAGGTCGTGACTGTATCATCGTCGATGATATGATCGATACCGGTGGCACTCTTTGCAAGGCTGCCGAAGCCCTGAAAGAGCATGGTGCAAACCGTGTGTTTGCTTACGCGACTCACCCAGTGTTTTCGGGTAATGCGGCTAAGAATATTGCCGAGTCTGTTATCGATGAAGTTATCGTTACCGACACCATTCCGCTAAACAAAGATATTGAGGCGCTAGAAAAAGTCACTCAATTGTCTATGTCTGCGCTTCTGGCCGAAGCTATTCGTCGTGTTAGCAACGAAGAGTCTATCTCTGCGATGTTTAAATACTAGTCAGTATTTTGCGCTGAATGATCTGAGGCACTCTTTTGAGTGCCTTTTTTGTGCCCTCAACTTTGTGGAAGATAAAAATAGATATCCCTGATAAGGCTCAAGTCCACTGTCTATAGCCTAGGAGAGGAGGTAAGCAATCGTTTTTTTTCAAGGTTAGTTACTCAAATTAGTTATCCAAATCCCAATTAACGCTAGGCACATGCATTCACACTCTGTGGAGCTAACAAGCTGCTGTCAGCGAATAAAACTCTCCTGACACACCTCTCACCCAAAAAGAGAATATGACGCGCCTACCAGGCTCTCACTGAGGCTCCTTTATTGCAAAGCACACCGCACAGCATCTTAATGTTGATGCCAGCTTTTCAGGAAAGTAGACGGTAAACTCCAGACACAAAAAAGCCCATCATAAAGACAGGCTTTTCGTTATATAAGAAGTGGTACGGGAAGAGAGACTCCCACTTATGTCAGGATAGTTCTCACACCCAATATCTATTGATAATAACGCACCAGAACCTAAATCCGGCCCTTCTCTGATAAAGAGTGCCCTAGTTCTAATAAAGGCTTTTTCTCAACCAAAGTACTCCAGCACAGCATCAAGTTTACATCCTGATAAAATTGCAGAGATTGACCTGTAAATTCCAGACACAAAAAAGCCCGTCGTAAAGACAGGCTTTTCTGTTTCAATAAATGGTACGGGAAGAGAGACTTGAACTCTCACACCTTACGGCACCAGAACCTAAATCTGGCGTGTCTACCAATTCCACCACACCCGCACTGCATCAAGTTTACATCTTGAATAGATGATTCTAGTTTTACATCTTATTAGGATGAAAACAGAGAACGTATCTGTTTTAAAAATGGTACGGGAAGAGAGACTTGAACTCTCACACCTTACGGCACCAGAACCTAAATCTGGCGTGTCTACCAATTCCACCACTCCCGCACTGCATCAAGTTTACATCCTGATTAAGATGATAGCCTGAGAGATAAATCTGGCGTGTCTAATATCAACACCACCACTCCCGCACTGCATCAAGTTTACATCCTGATTAAGATGATAGCCTGAGAGATAAATCTGGCGTGTCTAATATCAACACCACCACTCCCACACTGCATCAAGTTTACATCCTGATTAAGATGTTTGGAATTAATTCCCGCCTATATATAAATATAGCACGAGTAAAATTCACGCTCTAGTTTTGCATCTCGAGTAGATGTAAAAAGTGGCTGGGGTACCAGGATTCGAACCTGGGGATGCCGAGATCAAAACCCGGTGCCTTACCGCTTGGCGATACCCCAACAAATTTCTAACTCAGTTACAGACCAGACTAGCAGCCTATAACCTTTAATAATGGTACGGGAAGAGAGACTTGAACTCTCACACCTTACGGCACCAGAACCTAAATCTGGCGTGTCTACCAATTCCACCACACCCGCACTGCATCAAGTTTACATCCTGATTAAGATTATAGTCCGAGAGATAAATCTGGCGTGTCTAACCTCAACACCACCACACCCGCACTGATTTCCAATTTTACATCCTGAATAGATGGTAGTGAATTATGAGACTTGAACCTAAGCACTTGCCCTCACTTAACACTGCACTCTGTTTTACATCTCAGAGAAAGATGGTAGCAATAGCGGGACTTGAACCTGCGACCCCAGCATTATGAATGCTGTGCTCTAACCAGCTGAGCTATATTGCCACATAAACCAATCGATACGTTATCACGTATAAAAATGGCTGGGGTACCAGGATTCGAACCTGGGGATGCCGAGATCAAAACCCGGTGCCTTACCGCTTGGCGATACCCCAATAATCTTTTAGATTACTGAAACGTGAGAAAATGGCTGGGGTACCAGGATTCGAACCTGGGAATGCCGAGATCAAAACCCGGTGCCTTACCGCTTGGCGATACCCCAATCAAAACTCGTTTCGAACAATAAGATAACCTATCATTCAATATAAATGGTACGGGAAGAGAGACTTGAACTCTCACACCTTACGGCACCAGAACCTAAATCTGGCGTGTCTACCAATTCCACCACACCCGCACTGATTTCAATTTATCATCTTGAATAGATGGCAGACTGGAAGATAAATCTGGCGTGTCTAACTTCAACACCACCACTTCCGCACTACATCAAGTTTACATCCTGATTAAGATGACTCAGTTTAACATCCTGAGAAAAGATGGTAGCAATAGCGGGACTTGAACCTGCGACCCCAGCATTATGAATGCTGTGCTCTAACCAGCTGAGCTATATTGCCACTGTATACCGGTTCCTCTTGGTGAGGAACGGGGCGTATTATGCTTATTCAGCGTATTGAGGTCAACCGCTTTTTTCGCTAATTGAAACTAAATCTACCGTTCGGCTATTACTTCACCAAACTGAGCAGCAGATGCACAAATATAGCCGCTTAAATGCCATAGAGATAGCGAACCGACGCGAAAGAGCGCTCCCCTAAAAGCAAAAAGGCTCAATGAATACCATTGAGCCTTTATTACGTCACCAACTTAAGTCATGAAATTCAGCTTCACATCCTTATATTAGTACACGAATAAGGGTCAGAATCCTTATACTTTTATACGTTAAAGAGGAAATGCATCACATCTCCATCTTTCACTATATAAGATTTGCCTTCAACTTTGAGCTTACCAGCTTCCTTAGCGCCAGCCTCACCTTTATAGGTAATGAAGTCGTCATAGGCCATGACTTGAGCACGAATGAAGCCACGTTCAAAATCTGTATGGATCACGCCGGCAGCTTGTGGTGCTGTTGCACCTATGGCTACAGTCCAGGCCCGAACCTCTTTAACGCCCGCAGTAAAATATGTTTGCAGTGTCAGTAGATCGTAACCGGCACGAATAACACGATCTAAACCAGGCTCTTCCAGACCAAGATCAGCCATGAACTCATCGCGATCTTCAGGTTCCATTTCTCCGAGCTCTGATTCAATCGAGGCACACACAGCCACGACAACCGCATTCTCTTTCGCTGCGATTTCACGAACAGTATCTAGATGCGGATTATTTTCGAAACCATCATCGGCTACGTTAGCGATATACATGGTAGGCTTTAGCGTCAAGAAGTTCAGATAAGCGACAGCGGCTTTCTCTTCGACCGACAAGTCTAAAGAACGTAACATTGTGCCTTCGTTTAAAGGAGTAAGCATCTTCTCCAGCACAGAGACTTCAAATTTAGCCTCTTGATCGCCACCTTTAGCACGCTTTGCCTGACGATGAATAGCACGCTCACATGAATCCAAATCCGCCAAAGCAAGTTCAGTGTTGATCACTTCGATATCTTCGGCTGGTGAGATTTTATTAGCGACATGCACTATATTCTCATCTTCGAAACAACGCACAACGTGACCGATGGCATCGGTTTCACGGATATTCGCTAGGAACTTATTACCTAGCCCTTCACCTTTAGATGCACCAGCAACCAGACCAGCAATATCGACAAACTCCATAGTAGTCGGCATTACACGCTCTGGATTAACGATCTGTGCCAAAGCATCGAGACGAGCATCGGGTACAGGCACGACACCAGTATTGGGTTCGATCGTACAAAACGGAAAGTTCGACGCTTCGATGCCAGCTTTAGTTAACGCATTAAATAACGTTGATTTACCTACGTTTGGCAGGCCTACGATGCCACATTTAAAACCCATATCTTTACCTTTAATATCAATAATAAACTAACAGTTATACTGCCAGTTAAGTTCTTAAGAAGTCACCAAGTGTCACTTCAATCAAATTTTTTGCTATAAACCTATGTGGTTTAAGACTTAAATAAATACACCTCTAAGCTTTAAAGGTGTGCAACCTGTTCATGGCTTTAGCCATGTCTTCAGTAAACAATAACTCGGTGGAGCGTACAGCCTCATCGAGCACAGTTTCAATCTGAGTCTGCTCAACTGCCGGAGCCTTACCCAGTACATAATTACTGACTTGGTTTCTATCACCAGGATGACCTATGCCGATTCGCAAGCGATGGAAACCTTTATCATTGCCCAGACTGGCAATGATGTCTTTTAAGCCGTTATGACCACCATGTCCGCCACCCAGTTTAAACTTAGCCACTCCAGGAGGCATATCGAGTTCATCATGAGCGACTAAAATCTCATCGGCTTGGATACGAAAGAAATTCGCCATCGCACCGACGGACTTACCACTGAGATTCATAAATGTACTCGGGATCAGTAAACGAACATCTTTACCATGCAGGTTCACTCTAGCGGTTAAGCCATAATACTTGCTATCAGCAATCAGAGTCGCACCGCATATTCTGGCGAGCTCTTGTACATACCAAGCCCCGGCGTTATGTCGGGTCTGCGCATACTTTTCACCAGGATTAGCGAGTCCTACAATCAGTTTTATGTTACTCATTTAGCCCATTCTTTAATACGAGGCGCGCACCCGCCGTACAATGATGCCGGCTAAACGTCACGCGTAAAATAAAAACGCGGCATTTTAACACTCAATCCACGGCGCAACAAATTATAAGCAAAATTGGTTGGTTCGAGAAACTCGAAAATACGCCAAACGGCCCTAAGGCCCGAGTTTCAATGGCGCTAATCTTTCAAACCAGCTTATAGTCCCATGGCATATTTGAGCACTTGCTTCTTAATCGGCGAGTCGATATTCGCAAGCTTAAGCGCAGCATTGCGCAGTACTTTTAGTGGTAGTAAATCATTGCTGAACCCGGCATAAAACAGATCCATAGCCGACATCATGAGTTGATTATCTCGGTAACGGCGAGATTGGTATTCACTCAATGCTGCATTACTCCACCAAGCCTCTTGCTGACTCAGTTTATCTGAAATCACCGAGATCAATGCATCGACATCTTTGAAGCCAATATTGACCCCTTGTCCAGCCAGGGGATTAATGGTGTGAGCCGCATCGCCTAAAATCACCAGATTATCGGAAAAATAAGATTGGGCATGACGTCGGGTCAACTTAAAACTGCCCTTATTCAATACTTCAAACTGCCTGTCCAATCGCTCAGGAAAATGTATCTTTATCTGCTGAGCCAGAGCTGCGTTGCTCAATGTCGATAGCAGAGCGATTCGACTGGCGTCATCGTACCAGACCAGAGAAGCATTATTGCCCGGCAGTGGTAACAGAGATCTGGGACCTTTAGGGGTAAACTGTTGCCAGGTCACATCTTGTTGCTCTATGGCCGTCTCGATATGAATCAACATGGCCGACTGGGCATAATCCCAACCCGTTAAGCCGATCCCGGCCCAAGTTCTGACCTGAGAGTTGGCCCCATCTGCACCGACTAATAACTTGGCATCGAGTCGCTGACCATCGTCTAAGGTCACACAAACCCCGTTCTCGGAGCGACTAAAGCTATCAAGACTTCTGGGGCAAAGTAACTCGAGGTTATCGAGAGACTCGAATTGCTCCCACAAGGCCAACTGTATCAAACGGTTCTCGACAATATGCCCCAGATGAGACACGCCGATGGCATCGGCATGAAAACGAGTGATACATCCCTCTAACTCCCAGGTTTCCAGACCTAAATATGGCGCTCGTCGCATCTGAGTCAAACTTTCGAGCGCACCTAGACGCTCCAGCAAGGTCTCTGTAGCTAGGCTAATTGCTGAGACTCTCAAATCTATGGCCTGCTCACTACTGTATGCCTCTGGTCTGAACGCCTCAATCACGGTAACACTCAAGCCTAGTTGAGCTAAACCTATGGCCGTTGCGGCACCGATCATGCCCCCTCCAAGAATAACCACATCTCTTTTAGTAATTTCAGTTTGCGATTGACTCACCAAGACTCCTACACATCAAATAACCATTCCCCAATCACTCATTCTAATTTACGTGCATTGGATAGCCCATCAATCATTTCAAAATTCTTAAATGAGTATGCAAATGTTGCTATAGCCAAACTACTCACACCTGCTTACAATCCGTACAATTATCACACGAATTCCTGTCTTACACTCAGTCTTGTAAATAAAACCAATGGAATGAGTGAGAATACTATGAAAATTATCACAGCCTTTATAACAGCCTTTACATTAGTCATGAGCAGCCTGTTACCTACCACAGCTTTGGCAGCGCCATCGAACACGGCGATGAGTTCCGCCGCCATGGAAGTCATTACAGTAACCTATCGCTCGCCCATAGATTATGCCCTATATCAATATACGACGGAACTATTGGCCTATTTCAGACTCGAGGTACAGGCAGACATTTATACCCAGGCTCGGGCAGGGTCCATGCAAATGGCTCAGTCAATACACAGACAGCTTCAGGCAGACAAGTCCGCCTTGAAAGCGCCAAATATACTCAATACTTGGCAAAGTAAAACTTCCAGCCCGCAGCATTTTTGAATAAAAATGCCCAAAAGCTAGCCAGTGACTTGTTCAAGAGGTAAAATGTCGCGCTGTTTTTCCCGTGGTTCCAAGAGTGACATAAACTGATGAGCAAGAAACTTCATATCAAAACCTGGGGCTGTCAGATGAATGAGTATGACTCATCCAAGATGGCCGATCTGATGGACGAATATAAGGGCTACACCTTGACAGACGACGCTGCAGAAGCCGATGTGCTGTTACTGAACACCTGCTCTATTCGTGAGAAGGCTCAGGAAAAAGTGTTCCATCAACTTGGACGCTGGAAGAAGTTAAAAGATAAAAACCCGAACCTCATAATAGGTGTCGGTGGCTGCGTTGCCTCTCAGGAAGGCAAGATGATCAAAGAGCGTGCTCAATGCGTCGACATCATCTTTGGCCCACAAACCCTGCATCGTCTGCCTGAGATGGTTGATCAGGTCAAACAAGGCGGCAAGGCTGTTATCGATATCAGCTTCCCTGAGATCGAGAAGTTTGATCGACTACCAGAGCCTAGAGCCGATGGTCCGACGGCTTTCGTTTCAATAATGGAAGGCTGTAGTAAATATTGCTCTTTCTGCGTGGTGCCATATACACGTGGTGAAGAGGTGAGCCGTCCCGTGGATGACGTTATCCTGGAAGTCGCTCAGCTTGCCGAACAAGGTGTTCGTGAAGTCAATTTACTGGGGCAGAATGTTAATGCATTCCGCGGTGCGACCCATGATGATGACATCTGTACCTTTGCCGAACTGCTACGTTATATCGCCGCTATCGACGGTATCGACAGACTTAGATTTACCACCAGCCATCCAATCGAATTCTCTCAAGACATTATCGATGTCTATGAAGATACACCCGAGCTGGTTAGCTTCCTGCATCTGCCGGTACAATCGGGTTCAGATCATATTCTGACCCAGATGAAACGTGGTCATATGGCTATCGAATACAAGTCGATCATTCGTCGTCTGCGTAAGGCACGTCCTGATATTCAGATCAGCTCAGACTTTATTATTGGTTTCCCGGGTGAATCTAAGCAAGATTTCGCCGACACCATGAAGTTGATTGAGGATGTCGCTTTCGATCATAGTTTTAGCTTTATCTATAGTGCACGTCCAGGCACACCCGCAGCAGATCTACCAGACGATGTCACTCTGGCAGAGAAGAAAGAGCGCTTGGCCATCTTGCAAGAGCGTATCACTCAGCAGGCGATGCGTTACAGCCGTCAAATGTTGGGCACAGTTCAGCGCATCTTGGTCGAAGGCCCTTCGGTCAAGAACCCAATGGAACTTAGGGGCCGCACCGAAACCAGTCGTGTAGTTAACTTCGAGGCCGATCCTAAACATATAGGCAGCTTCGTCGATGTCGAAATCGTCGATGTCTACGCAAACTCACTACGCGGCACCTTTATTCGCGGTGAAGACGAAATGGATCTACGCCGCTCATTAAGACCTTCCGATATTGTTTTAAAACATAAGAAAGACGATGACTTAGGTGTGACACAGTACATACCTTAAGCATAACAAGATAAACCACTAGGGCGGCTTTATTGCCGCCTTTTTTATCCGCTTAAATACCATTAGCATTTCTTGTTCTGTGCTCGTAAAATGAAACTATAGTGACAGCCTAATTATTGCCAATTGGAGCCATTCTTGTCTAACAAGTTAACCACGCTTAATCTCTATCTTGAGCCATCCGATACCCACAGATTGGCATCAATATGTGGGCCTCTCGATGACAATATCAAGCAACTAGAACGCCGAATCGGTGTTGAAATAACTTATAGAAACAACCACTTCCAGATTGTTGGCCAAGCGAGAAACTGTTTAACCAGCAGCAATCTGCTGAGGACTCTCTATGTCGAGACTCAGCCCATAAGAGGCAACACGCCAGATCTTGAACCCGAGACTGTGCATCTGGCGATACAGGAAGCCGTGGCTCTGGAGGCCGAAGTACCTCGAGATGATAAAGAGTTCTATATCAAGACTAAGCGTGGCGTGATTAAACCCCGCAATCCGAATCAGAGTGACTATGTCGCCAACATAATGCGCCACGATATCACTTTCGGTGTCGGTCCAGCTGGTACAGGTAAAACCTATCTGGCGGTTGCTGCTGCTGTGGACGCCTTGGAGCGTCAAGAAGTTCGTCGCATTCTACTCACCCGCCCCGCCGTAGAGGCCGGTGAAAAATTAGGCTTCTTACCTGGAGATCTAAGCCAGAAGGTCGATCCTTATTTACGGCCTCTCTATGATGCGCTATTCGAGATGATGGGATTCGAAAAGGTTGAACGCCTGATAGAAAAAAATATTATCGAGGTCGCTCCACTCGCCTATATGCGTGGTCGCACTCTGAATGATGCCTTCATCATCTTAGATGAGAGTCAAAATACCACCTTAGAGCAGATGAAGATGTTCTTAACCCGTATCGGATTCAACTCACGAGCGGTTATCACAGGCGACATCACTCAAATCGATCTACCCAAGAGTCAGAAGTCGGGTCTGCGCCATGCTATAGAAGTCCTCAGTAAGGTTGAGGAAATTAGTTTCAACTTCTTCCAGGCCAAAGATGTGGTTCGTCACCCAGTCGTAGCACGAATAGTCGAAGCTTACGAAGATCATGAGCAAAAAGTTCAACAAGAAAAAGCAAAACGCGACAGCCAATATAAGCTTCAGGAGTCGACGCTAAATGAGTCTTAACCATAAAAAACTCGAGTTAGATCTCGATCTACAAATCGCAATAGATAATGAGAATTTGCCATCTAAAAAAGATTTTGAACTTTGGGTTCGCATTGCACTCAGAGATACCATGACTCAAGCCGAGTTAACGATTAGAATAGTCGACGAAGCTGAGAGTCAGGAGCTCAATAGCAATTATAGAGGAAAAGACAAGCCGACCAATGTGCTCTCTTTTCCTTTCGAGGCACCGCCCGAGATTGATATCCCTCTCTTAGGCGATCTCATAATCTGTGCCCCGGTGGTAGAATTCGAGGCTAAACAGCAACACAAAAGCTTACAAGCCCACTGGGCCCACATGGTTGTACATGGTTGTCTGCATCTGCTAGGGTATGATCATATCCAAGATGCCGAAGCTGAAGAAATGGAGTCTTTAGAGACTCAACTAGTTGAAAACTTAGGTTTTAATAATCCGTATAAGGAGCAGTAATTGGTCTATTTACCCATCGATATTGATAGGTGATAGGCTAGGAAAACACTATGAGTGACGATATCCCCCCGAGTACCAACGCCCAAAAGAAGGGCTGGTTTGAAAAAGTAAGTCAGTTATTCCAGGGCGAGCCCCAGAATCGCAATGATCTTGTTGATGTAATTCACGATGCTGAGCAACGTGAGGTTATCTCTGAAGACACACGCGAAATGATCAAAGGTGTATTAGAAGTCTCAGATCTAAGAGTTCGAGACATCATGATACCCAGAGCTCAAATAGTCGCACTGCAGATCGATGATACGGTAGAAGAGCTACTCTCTACGGTTATCAGCTCTGCACATTCACGTTTCCCAGTCGTAAATGAAGATAAAGATCATATCGAAGGTATCTTGCTGGCAAAAGATCTACTCAAATATGGCTTTAAAAACAACGATGAGCCTTTCACCCTCGGCCAGGTTATTCGCCCCGCTGTCGTTGTACCGGAAAGTAAACGTGTCGATGTACTCCTCAAAGAATTCCGTTCCCAACGTTATCATATGGCCATAGTGGTCGATGAGTACGGTGGAGTATCGGGTCTGGTCACCATCGAAGATATCCTCGAAGAGATTGTGGGTGAAATCGAAGATGAATTCGACCACGACTCAGCCGAAGATACCGAGATCCGTAAGGTGGGCAAGCAGGTCTATATGATCAAGGCTTTAACCCCGATTGAAGACTTCAATGATGAATTTAAGACTCGATTTAGTGACGAAGAATTTGATACCGTTGGCGGGATGGTCTCACATGCGTTTGGCCATCTGCCGGAACGTAATGAGAAGGTCGTCATAGATGGCATAGAGTTTAAGGTCATCAGTGCCGATACACGCAGATTACTTCAGCTAAGAGTCAAA
Source organism: Shewanella benthica (assembly GCA_023284085.1). Classification (GTDB taxonomy): domain Bacteria; phylum Pseudomonadota; class Gammaproteobacteria; order Enterobacterales; family Shewanellaceae; genus Shewanella; species Shewanella benthica. The sequence continues at coordinate 22,913 of JAKVHY010000047.1, read as the reverse complement.
CTCCCAGATCCTAATGCCGCAGAGAAGATAGCCTAACACCAGAGCTATCGGCTCAACACACGGTCGTTTTATATGATGAGGCTTAAATGCTGAATAAACTTCGGGCATTTGCCCATCATGAAAAAATACGTCTGGTACTGGCATATCTTGCCGGTGCCAGCACGGCACTCGCTTTTGCCCCCTATGGCCTATGGCCAATCTATCTCATCGCTACCGTCTTCGCACTACACCAGAGCAGCGGCTTATCACCGCGAGCCGGATTAGCATACTGGCTGAGCTTCGGCTTTGGCTGTTTCTGTGTCGGCATTAGTTGGGTGCATGTCAGCATGTCCACCTATGGCGGTATCCCACTGATCGCTTCCATGGCCTTGATGGCGCTGCTCGCCTTGTATCTTGCCCTCTATCCGGCATTGACGGGTTATCTGCTGCAAAAAATATCACCCACTACATCCATAATGAGAAATATCATCTTGTTTCCTGCGTTATGGACCTTAACCGAATGGCTAAGGGGCTGGGTGTTGACTGGCTTCCCTTGGCTCTGGGCTGGCTACTCCCAGACCGAAGGACCGATTAAAGAACTCGCCAGCGTCATAGGCGCACTCGGCTTAAGCTTTGTATTGGCATTAATTGCCGGCGTATTGGCCCTGTGTTTGCAAAAACGTTGGCGCCCGGCTGTTATTATTTTCCCCTTACTGGGGTTAGCGACTTATCTGTCTCCCATGCTATCTAGCGTCGAACCCGATGGCGAAACAGTCAAGGTGGCTCTGGTACAAGGAAATATTCCCCAGAGTATGAAATGGCAGCCCGAAACGCTCTGGCCTACCATGAGCAAGTACATGGATCTTTCTCGTCCACTGCTAGATGCTGATATCATCATTTGGCCCGAGGCCGCCATCCCCGCCCCGGAATATATGGTGTCAGAATTTCTCGATAATGCCAGTAAGGTCGCTAATCTCAACAACAGTGCCATCATCACCGGCATCATTAGCCACCGGCAAGACAGCTTCTACAATTCGCTGATCGTGCTCGGCAACCACAATGATAAACACCAGAGCCAAGCAGACTATATAGAAGGTGGCAGCAACGAATTTAAGAAACATCACTTATTACCGATTGGAGAATTCGTCCCCTTAGAGTCACTGCTAAGGCCTCTGGCACCACTTTTTAACTTACCCATGTCTTCGTTTAGTCGAGGTGCGTATCAACAGCCAAACCTCAATGCACTGGGTCATCAGATAGCGCCGGCAATCTGCTACGAGATAGCCTTTCCTGAACAGTTAAGGGCCAACGTCAATGAGGGAACAGAGCTTCTACTGACCGTGTCTAATGATGCCTGGTTCGGCAGTTCCAACGGACCGCTGCAACACATGGAAATAGCCCAGATGCGCTCAATCGAACTTGGCAGGCCGTTAGTAAGAGCGACCAACAATGGTGTCACCGCCGTTGTCGATGAGCTGGGTAATATTACGCACAAGTTACCTCAATTCGAGACTGGGGTGCTGGTCGCCGATATCCCTTTGGTGAAGGGTCAAACCTGGTTCTCTAAATGGGGCCAGTCGCCGATATTAATCTTGTCGGCTCTGTTACTGGGACTGGCGATTATCCGTCAACGCTGGCTTTCAGTTAGCTGATCTAGGATGAAGTCGGACGAGGCTCTTTCTCTATGTAACTTGATAATCCCACCCATAAAAAAACCCGCTAAATGCGGGTGTTTTTATGGGTACTAGCCAGCCTATTATTAACCAATATCTAGACGATAAATTGATTCAATAACTGCTCCTGCCTCTTAACTTGTTCCAGTTGTTTGCTCATCGCCTCGTTGGCTTGCTCCGAATTATTAGCGACCTGCATCGACAGATCCCGAATATTAGATGTATTGCGATTCATCTCTTCGGCAACTTGGCTCTGCTCTTCTGCAGCACTGGCTATTTGCAGATTCATGTCGGTGATCTCTTCGATGCTACTGCGGATCTTCACTAAGGTTTCATTCGCCACCTGTGCTTTCTCGACAGTAGTCACTGTTGTCTGTCGACTATCGTCCATCACACTCACGACAGTAGCCACACCGACCTGTAACTTTTCTATTTTCTCTTTAATTTCTGAAGTCGACTGCTGAGTTCGCGCAGCCAAAGTTCGCACCTCATCGGCAACAACAGCAAAGCCTCTACCCGACTCCCCCGCCCTTGCGGCTTCTATTGCCGCATTGAGTGCTAACAGATTAGTTTGACCAGCGATCGCGTTAATCACACCTAAGATAGACTCGATACTCACAGTATCGGCTTCAAGCTCTTTTACCGCATTGGCTGCATCATCTATCTGAGCAGATAACAGCTCGATTGACTCAGTGGTTTGCACTACGGCAGCCACTCCTTCACTTACCGCATTATCGGCTTGCTGGACTGCATAGGCCGCACTCTGTGCGTTATTGGCGACATCTGCAGCCGTTACCGACATTTCATGCATAGCCGTGGCAAGCTGCTCAACTTCTTGGGTCTGCTGCCCCATAGCTTCAAAGGCTTCACTGGCTCCTCTGGCGGTCGCTTGAGTACCTTGGCTAACTTCGATACCAATCGACTTAACCTGTTGAATCAAATCTTGCAGCTTGATCACAAAATTGTTGAAGTTACCGGCCAGAGTCGCGAACTCAACATCGGAATCAGTGCTCAGCCTGCGAGTCAGATCCCCTTCGCCGGTAGACACATCTCTCATGGCCTCATTCAATGTGTCCAGAGGCTTCATCAATTGGCGTATGATGCCACTCATAAGAAGAATAGCCAAAACCAATGCCAACAGTGAATACAAAACAGCATCACGGCGAAGATCGTCGGCTGCGGCAAACATCACACTCTCATCCAGCACAATTCCCAGGCTCCAATCTAGGCCTGATAATGGCCTGAAGATGACCGAGTGCATCTTGCCATCGATATCCAGTTGTGAACTCGCGATTGACACATCAAGCTGGCTGCCGAACACTTGGCTCATTGGGCGACCATTTTTGCTCGAATCCGGATAAGCGATAAACTCACCTTGCTTACCGACGATGAATGCATACCCAGCACCGAAGAGATTAGCTTGGTTACTGATGTCGGCTAGGCTCTTGAGGCTGATATCTGTGAATAAGGCCCCCTTAAACTCACCATTTTCAGATAAAGGCATAGCCGCTGAGACTAATATCTCCCCACTGGAAGCATCGGCATAGGGCGCCGTAAACACGAAGCCCCCCTGTTTCTTCACCTCCTGGTACCAGGTGCGTTGCCTGGGATCATAACTCGACCCAGGATTCCAGCTAGGATCATTGCCGACGAAATGTCCGTTCTCCAACCCTATACCCGATAAGGTAAAGTGCTGTTTGATTATCGGCTGATCCAGAACCTCAAGAAAATGTTTATCGGATAGATCGGTTCCCAACAAAGAGGCTGCATATTCGGTAATACTCTTCTTTTCAGCCATGACAGCTTCAATATTATTACTCATGGAACTGGCCAGCTCGTCGACACTGACGGTTACCTGTTGGTAAATTTGTTGCTTCACCTGAGAATATTGATAACCGGATAAACATGCCAGTGACAACATCAAGATGAGACTCGCAGCAATGACTATTTTATGCACAAACTTCATATACATCCTCACAGGTACCACTATAAATGGTTTCGAAAATAAATTGATTTCTGGCTAGAATAACATGAAGACCTTAAGTTAAGTTCCATGATCACAACTTCATTTGCACAGCCCATTACCTTTGTAGAATAATCTGTGAAAAATTAACAGGTATTTCACATGAGAAGGGATAAAAATATGTGAACAATTGTGAGTAAGGCTTTTATTCGACGCCTGACCAAGCAAGATACTAAACCAGAAAGAGACCTCCGAGTCATCCAATGCCAGGAAACTAAGGTTCAAAGCTTAAGCATGCTTAAGCGAGCAGAAAATATCTGCTCGTCGATTAGCCTATAGCCAGACTAAAAACCAGCCTAACTTAAGGTGCTAAAGCCTCGCGGGTAAAATCACTCTTATCACATTTAGGGCAGTCAGGGATCACCCCGGGGAATTCGATTCTCATCTCGTGGCCGCAGTGAGTACACACCAAATTGCCCTGATTGACGATTTCACCGCTGTGATAATGGCCTTGATGCTTAAAATCCTGCAAGACTTCATGCCACTCGATCTGACTTCTGTCTGTAATACTGCTTAGCCAATGCCAAAGAGTATTCTCTACTGTGATAAGAGTCGGACTGTGACTCAGATCTAAATCATTTTTATCATGTAGAAAATTGGCTATGTCACGTTTTAAAAATTGTTCGACTAATGCCAGCTCATTATCCTTAGCTCGGTCTTTGATAGACAGGAACTCTTTACTATTAGTGACCACATGCAATAACTCCTTTATAGTTATAGAGTTATCATCAGAATAATCAGATTTAACTTGCGTCAAAAGCACCTCGTAAAGCGATAGTAGCTCAGTACTTCTCTTACTCATCTTAAATACTCCTCATCCGAACCTTTTTAATGACTCACTTCTAGTTTATTCTATGCAGATCTAACTCGCGTATAAAGTGCGCAAGATCAAATAATGGGCCCCATGGCCGGGAAATATTGATGCAAGAGCAATATCAGCCTTCAGAAATTGAAGCTAAAGTGCAGCAGCACTGGCAAGACGAGAAAACATTTGAAGTCACCGAAGATGAGAACAAAGAGAAGTTTTACTGTCTCGCCATGTTCCCTTACCCTTCTGGCCGGCTGCACATGGGTCATGTACGTAACTACACAATAGGTGACGTAATAGCCCGTTACCAGCGATTACAGGGAAAAAATGTATTACAGCCTATCGGTTGGGATTCATTTGGCCTGCCCGCTGAAAATGCAGCAATCAAGAATAACACGGCTCCAGCCCCTTGGACTTACGAAAACATCGACTACATGAAGAACCAGCTAAAGATGCTGGGATTCGGTTACGACTGGAGCCGTGAAATCGCAACCTGTACCCCCGAGTACTACCGTTGGGAACAGTGGTTCTTCACTAAGTTATTTGAAAAAGGCCTGGTCTATAAGAAGACCTCATCGGTAAACTGGTGTCCCAACGATGAAACGGTTCTGGCTAACGAGCAAGTGATCGATGGCTGTTGCTGGCGCTGTGACACTGTGGTCGAGCAAAAAGAGATCCCGCAGTGGTTTATCAAGATCACCGAATATGCCGATGAGCTACTCACCGATCTCGACCAGCTCGACGAGTGGCCTGAACAGGTCAAGACCATGCAGCGAAACTGGATAGGTCGCAGCGAAGGCATAGAGATGACCTTCAAGGTTGTCGATAGCGAAGAGAGCTTCGATATCTACACCACGCGTCCCGATACTGTTATGGGTGTCACCTATGTTGCTATCGCGGCGGGCCACCCTCTCGCCGAGCAGGCTGCAGCCAATAATACCGAGCTTGCCGCGTTTATCGAAGAATGTAAGAACGCCGATACCACGGAAGCCGCTATGGCTGCCATGGAAAAGAAAGGTGTTGCGACAGGCCTTTACGCCACTCATCCTCTGACAGGCAAGCAAGTGCCAATCTGGGCGGCGAACTTCGTATTGATGAATTACGGCACTGGCGCAGTCATGTCGGTACCGGCTCATGACCAACGTGACTATGAGTTTGCCACTAAATACGGCTTAGCCATAGAAGGCGTCATTAAGCCAAGCGATAGCGAGCTCGATATCAGCGAAGTTGCCTACACAGACAAAGGCATAGTGTTTAATTCGGGAGACGCTTTCCCCGAGCTTGACGGACTGGATTTCCAGGCCGCATTCGATGCCATCGACGCTCGATTAATGGCTGAAGGCAAAGGTAAACGTCAAGTTAATTTCCGTCTGCGTGACTGGGGCGTATCCCGTCAACGCTACTGGGGTGCTCCTATCCCTATGATGACACTGGCCGATGGCACTGTGGTAGCAACACCGGAAGATCAACTACCGGTTATCTTGCCTGAAGATGTGGTAATGGATGGGATCCAAAGCCCAATCAAGGCCGATAAAGAATGGGCCAAGACCACATATAAAGGTGAGGAAGCCTTCAAAGAGACGGATACCTTCGACACCTTTATGGAGTCATCTTGGTACTATGCTCGCTACTGTAGCCCACATGCAGATCAGATGTTAGATCCGGCTAAAGCTAACTACTGGCTGCCAGTTGATCAGTATATCGGCGGCATCGAGCATGCGTGTATGCACTTGCTCTACTTCCGCTTCTTCCACAAGTTACTCAGAGATATCGGCTTAGTCGACTCTGACGAGCCAGCAAAACGCCTGCTCACTCAAGGCATGGTGTTGGCCGATGCCTTCTACTATAACAATGAGAGAGGCGCTCGCGTCTGGATAGCACCTGCCGATGTTACTGTTCAGGAGACTGACGATAAGGGGCGTATCCTTAAAGCCATAGACAAAGATGGCAACGAACTCGTCTATACTGGCATGAGCAAGATGTCTAAGTCTAAGAACAACGGCATAGACCCACAAGAGATGGTCAACAAGTATGGTGCCGATACCGTTCGCTTGTTCATGATGTTTGCTGCGCCACCTGAGTTAACCTTAGAGTGGCATGAATCAAGTGTCGAAGGCGCACACCGTTTCATCAAGCGTCTTTGGAAACTGGCTCATGACCATATCGCTAAAGGGCCGACTGCCACTCTCGATATCAAGTCTCTCGATGCTAAGCAGAAAGAGCTACGTCGTGAATTGCACAAGACGATAGTCAAGGTTACCGACGATATCGAACGTCGTCAGATGTTCAACACGGCCATAGCCTCTATCATGGAGCTAATGAACCGATTACTGAAGGCGCCTCAGGAATCAGAGCAAGATCGTGCTCTGTTAAATGAAGCGCTCTCGGCCGTAGTGCGTCTGCTATACCCAATCATTCCCCACACAAGTTTCAGCCTATGGAATGAGTTAGGTAATGCAGAGGCTATCGAAGATGTATTGTGGCCAAAAGCCGATGAATCAGCCCTTGTCGAAGACAGCAAGTTGATCATAGTACAGGTCAACGGTAAGCTTCGTGCAAAGATAACAGTTCCAGCCGATGCAACGAAAGAAGTTGTTGAAGAGCAAGGCCTTGCAGAAGAAGGTGTGCTCAAGCACACCGAAGGTAAGACCATTCGAAAAATCATCTATGTCCCGGGCAGATTGCTCAACATAGTAGCTAACTAAGCATCCACCAAAAGGAAATACTGCCTAGCCTATGCTTATTAAACGCATATGTTTCGCAATAGCGGCACTGAGTATCATGCTCAGTGCCGGTTGCGGCTTTAAACTCCAGGGCAACTACTCGATACCTGAGCAGTTACAGACCCTAAACCTAACGAGTCAAGATGAGTACAGTGAGCTGACTCGTCTGGTTCGCGAACGTCTACGTCTGCACAGCATTACTCTAGTCGATGCAAGCGATGACATCCCTACCTTACACATTTTGCATGACTCATTGGACAGAACGACTCTCTCCCTCTACCCAACCGGTAATGTGGCCGAGTATGAGCTAACTTACCATGTGACTTTTGCCGTTCGTTTACCTCAAGGTGAAGCGCAGGAGTTCGACGTCGATATTCATCGCGATTATCTCGATGATCCCAGAACCGCATTAGCCAAGAGCCGTGAAATGGAAATCTTGCTAAAAGAGATGCGTAATCAGGCTGCGGATCAGATGATTCAAATCCTTGCTTCCCTCGAGGTAAAATGATGCTGATTTCAGCATCATTTCTGTATCGATCTCCTGCATCTCTCTTGCCCCATCTAAAGGTATTTTAATGCGGGTCTATCCAGATCAACTCCAACGCAATCTCTCCCCCCTGAAACAGTGTTATCTCATCTTCGGTGATGATCCTTGGCTGTGCCAAACCAGTCGCAGCCAGATTTATCATCAAGCCAAGAGTCAAGGCTTCGAGGAGAAAATCCAACTGACCCAGGAAAGTGGATTTAACTGGAATGAATTAGTCGATCAATGGCAAGCCATGAGCCTGTTTTCCAGCCGTAGAGTGATCGAATTAACTTTACCTCAGGCCAAGCCAGGAGCCGAGGGCGGCGCGATATTTCAAAGCCTGATGCAGATGGCTAATCCCGATGTGCTATTGATTCTCACCGGACCTAAGCTCGCAGCAGAACAGACAAAGAGTAAATGGTTCAAAACCTTAGATAGCCAAGGTATATATGTTCCCTGTATGACCCCCGAAGGTTCACAATTTCAGCGTTGGTTAGAGGGTCGGATCCAACACTTCGCGCTCAACTTAACTCGCGATGCTAAAGATATGCTGTTCAGCCTCTATGAGGGCAATTTACTCGCAGCCGACCAATCACTGCAGCTGCTGCAGTTATTGAGTCCAAATGAGCAGATAGATAGCCCGGAGCTGAGCCGTTATTTTGAAGACCAATCACGTTTTAGCGTGTTTCAACTCACAGACGCCATGCTCAATAACCGTCAGGACAAGGCGCAGCATATTCTCTCTCAGCTAAAAGCCGAAGGCGTCGCCATGCCAATTATCTTGTGGGGTATTTTCAAGGAACTGGCCATTCTTTTGCAATTAAAATCAGCCCAAGAGGCCCAAGAATCTTTGCAAGGTCTCTGGGGTAAATTACGTATTTGGGATAAACGAAAGCCCTTATATCTTGCAGCCTTAAATAGACTCTCCTTATTCCAGATAGAGGCCTTACTCGCCAGCGCTTCTGATATAGAGTTAAAACTGAAACAACAAGGTATAGAAGATTGGACTGGTGTGAGTCATTTGAGCTTACTGTTCGATCCTAAAGCCCATGCAGCCTTATCTCATATCCAATTGAATGACTGGAGCTAAACTCGCGATGCGAATTGGTATCTTGGGGGGCACATTTGACCCTATTCATTTCGGGCATATACGCCCCGCACTCGAGATCAAGTCGCAACTTGAACTCGACAGTGTCTGGCTTATGCCTAACCATATCCCCCCCCATAAAACATCCACAGTAGTGAGCACAGAGCAACGACAGGCCATGGTCGAATTGGTCTGCCAACAATACAGCGAATTTGAATTGTGTGATATTGAGGCCCGCCGTTCTGGCCCCTCTTACCTGCTGACAACCTTAGAAGAGCTGCATAAGCGATATCCTCAGCACGAGTTTTTTTTCTTGATCGGCACAGACTCTTTAGTCTCATTACCCAGTTGGTACCAGTGGCAGTCCCTATTTAACCTGTGCCATTTTGTTGTGTCGGCTAGAAACGGCTGGCAGCTCACCTCAGACATGCCGGTATTTAAGGAATATGAACAAAGATTAACGAGCCTAGATCAGCACAAGTCGCAGAAATCCGGCCTCATTTTCCAAGTCAATATTACCCCACAGGAATACTCTTCCACTCACATTAGACAGCAACTGGCACTAGGTTTAAGCCCAACAGAAGCCGTCCCCAGCCAAGTACTCAAATTTATCGCCGAGAAAAACCTGTACCAAACACCAGCTTAATCTCAAAGCTCTCCCCTTGCCCCAGGTTAATTGCCCCAGTGCGTCCTCAATGCCGAGATAACCTGTTATACTATTGCGCTGTCAAAATTTATTAAGGAATTACGCGTGGAAAGCGCCGAGCTAAAGCAATTTGTGATCGACAAGATCGAAGATTTGAAAGCCAAAGATATAGTCACCTTAGCAGTGGCCGAACAGTCTGATATGACTGATTATATGGTGGTTTGTTCAGGTACATCTAAGACTCACGTTAAGGCGATTGCCGAAAATGTGGTCCTTGAATGTAAGCGAGCAGGCTTAACCATCATTGGTGTAGAAGGCCGTGAAGGCAGTGAGTGGGTTCTTGTGGATCTGGGTGATGTGATTCTTCACGTCATGCAAGATAAGACTCGCGAGCTCTATGAGCTTGAAAAGCTCTGGTCAGCCAAGCCAGCTTAATGAAATTACAGTTAATCGCCGTTGGTACACGGATGCCAGATTGGGTAACCGCTGGCTTTCAGGAATACCAACGTAGATTTCCCAGAGACATGGCGTTGGAACTGGTAGAGGTCCCGGCTGGAAAGAGAGGCAAGAATGCCGATATCGCCCGCATTCTCCATAAGGAAGGCGAGCTGATGCTGGCTGCAGTCCCCAAGAGCAACCACATAGTCAGCTTAGATCTTCCAGGGAAAACCTGGAAGACACCAGATCTGGCCTCTCAACTCAGTCGCTGGCAACTCGATGGCAGAGATGTAAGCTTGCTCATTGGCGGTCCAGAGGGTCTCTCTCCCGCTTGCAAGCAAGCGGCATCACAAAGCTGGTGCTTATCGGCTTTGACTCTGCCACACCCTCTAGTAAGAATTGTGGTAGCCGAGAGCCTGTACCGAGCTTGGAGCGTGAATAACAACCACCCTTATCACAGGGAATAGTAAAGTTCGGTATAACCGGACTTTTTTCGCTAAGGACCAGGCTTTATGCCGATTGCTAAGCCGGAGAAAGTGTAAGTGGCACCAAGAAAGCGAGTTACGATGCATGACCACGCAGCTGAGGCATCGCTTTTTAAACGAAGAGCCTTGTTCACTTTTACTTGCGTAGTCATCCTATTAAGCATACTGCTAGCAAACTTATATCACCTACAAATCCTCTCATACAAAGATTACGCAACTCGCTCGAACGATAATCGAATCAGAGTCGTTCCCGTAGCCCCGAGTCGAGGTTTGATCTATGACCGCCATGGCAAACTATTAGCTGAGAATCGGCCATTTTTCTCTTTGGAACTTATCCCTGAAAAGGTAAAAGATATCCCAGAGATACTCAAAGAGCTAAGCCAGATCATCCCCATCACGGCCGATGAGCAGCAAGATTTTATTGCATCGCTGAAACACCACAGGCGTTTCAAGCCACTCACCTTGAAGAACCGTTTAACCGAGGAGCAAGTTGCACTCTTTAGTGTTAACCAGCATAAATTCCCGGGTATTTCTGTGATTGCCGGTCTCAAGCGACATTACCTCTATGATGGTTTGATGACTCATGCATTGGGCTATGTAGGCCGCATCAATGACCGAGATCAAGCGAGACTACGTCGAAGTGAACAATGGAAAAACTACGCCGCAACCAAAGATATAGGTAAGCTGGGCATAGAAAAATTCTATGAAAGTTTACTTCACGGTAAGCCAGGGCATTTAGAAGAAGAAGTCAATAATCGCGGGCGAACCATACGCACGCTAAAATCTGTAGCTCCACAGCCTGGGCAGGACATTTACCTGACCTTAGACTTAGATTTACAACGAAAAGCTATGGAACTGCTAAACGGCAGAAGGGGCTCAGTGGTAGCCATAGACCCACGAGATGGTGGTATCTTGGCCTTAGTCTCCAGCCCCACCTACGATCCAAATTTATTTGTTCATGGCATCAGCAGCAAAGCCTACAACAAACTGCTCAACTCAAAATCCAGACCATTGATCAATCGAGCAACCCAGGGTCAATACGCGCCAGCATCCACGGTCAAGCCCCATCTTGCTCTACTCGGTTTAGATGAAAAAATCGTCACCACTAAGACTCGCATCTGGGATCCGGGGTTTTGGCAGATCCCAGGCGTTGCCAGAAAATATCGAGATTGGAAACGGTGGGGTCATGGCTGGGTAGATGTAAGAGACGCGTTAATCCATTCATGTGATACCTTTTTCTATGATTTAGCGTATAAAACTGGCGTCAATAAGATTGCCGAGTTTATGGAGCCTTTCGGCTTCGGTGAGCGCACTGGGATAGATATCTTCGAGGAATCCGCCGGGATCATGCCCTCTAAAGACTGGAAGCGTCTTCGCTACAACCAGCCTTGGTATATTGGCGATACAATTTCTGTGGGTATAGGGCAAGGTTACTGGACAACGACTCCTCTTCAGCTCGCCAACGCAGCGGCAATTATGGCCAATAAGGGCCGGCGCTTCACACCACACCTACTCAAATCGATTAAAGACCGTACCTCTAAAATCGACACTCCAATCGATGAGCTGGCACCAATCGAGCTAAATAACCCCAAAAACTGGGACGTAGTCAATGAGGCCATGAGAGACACAGCCCATAAGAAACGTTTCAAAGATTCCCCCTACACAGCCGCAATGAAGACTGGTACCGCCCAGGTCATAAGTGTCGCCCAAGATACTCGATATGATGCCGATGCAATCGCAGAGCACTTTCGTGACAACGCCTTGACGATTGCCTATGCTCCCTTCGAGAACCCTAGAATTGTGGTCGCCGTGGTATTAGAAAATGCGGGCTGGGGGGGCGCCAACGCAGGTCCGGTAGCCAAAGCCTTACTCGATGAATATATGTTAAGAGATACCTTGGAGCACCTTCAATGAGTTCGCAAAACCACAATCCTAATATTTGGCAACGATTACACATAGACCTGCCATTATTACTCGGTATTTTGAGCTTGATGCTGTTCGGCCTATTCGTCATCTATTCCGCCGGTGGCGAAGATTTAGCTCTGATGGAAAGACAGCTAGTCAGAATGGGCTTATCTCTGGTAATCATGTTTATCGTGGCACAGATAAATCCCGAAGTATTCAGGCGTTGGGCCTTTCCAATTTACCTGGCTGGAATAGCCTTATTGCTTGGGGTCCACTTCTTCGGTGAGATAAATAAGGGGGCGCAACGTTGGCTCAACCTTGGTTTCATGGAGTTTCAACCCTCAGAGCTGATTAAATTAGCCTTCCCCATCACTATGGCTTGGTATATCAGTAAGTATCCACTGCCGCCAAAGAAAAGATATTTGGCTGGGGCCGGAGTTCTCTTGCTGATCCCGACCTTGTTAATCGCAAAACAACCAGATCTAGGGACTTCAATTCTTGTAGCCGCATCGGGCATTTTTGTGCTGTTTCTATCAGGCATGAGCTGGGCGATAGTGGGTACCTTTGTGGGCGGTATATTAGCTATGCTACCCGTACTCTGGTTTTTCCTGATGCATGACTATCAGAAAACCCGCGTTCTCACCCTGCTCGATCCTGAGAAAGATCCTCTGGGTGCCGGCTATCACATCATACAATCTAAGATTGCCATAGGCTCAGGTGGCCCTTGGGGCAAAGGCTGGCTAGATGGAACCCAATCCCAACTAGAATTCTTACCCGAGCGCCACACCGACTTTATCTTTGCCGTCATAGGAGAAGAGTTTGGCCTGATAGGCAGTGCGCTATTATTGGTCATGTACCTCTATGTCATAGGCAGAGGACTGGTGATTGCATCCCGGGCACAGACCAGTTTTGCTCGCCTCCTGGCTGGGAGCATCACCTTAACCTTCTTCGTCTACATTTTCGTTAATATTGGTATGGTTTCCGGCCTGTTGCCTGTAGTCGGTGTTCCACTACCGCTAATCAGCTATGGCGGCACCTCTATGCTCACCCTGATGACTGGCTTTGGCATTCTGATGAGTATTCATACCCATAGACGATTTGTCGACAGGTAAATCGACACGGCTAAGACATTACACTAGTGCGTTATTACTAGTAAGACAGCTTATAGGCTTTCTCGCTGCAAACATGTAGGCTGAAACAGTTTTAATGAATTAAGACAGGGTTAAAGAAACTAACGTATGTTACTCGCACGTCTAAGCAAGATTAACCCATAGCATTATCCAGATACAGGGAACGGTTTCAGTGATTATAAAACCAAAACTAGTAGCGACTCTACTCATAGCAGCATTCTCCATCTCAGCCACGGCAAGTACAAGCATGCTTGATGATGCCAGTGTGGCACCCTTAAAAACTGAATTTATGCAGACCCAAAAAGCCTTAGGCTTTACGGAAAAAGAAGTTCAACAGTTTCTTGATACGGCGAAATACGATCAAGGTGTCATTGATGCAATGACCAAGCCTTGGGAGGCCAAACCTTGGCATCAGTATTACCCCATATTTCTCACTGATAAACGGTTAGAGGCAGGCATTGCTTTCTGGGAGAAGCATAAGGCGACTGTGAGTCGCGCGGCTAAAGAGTTCGATGTAGATCCTGAAATCATCATCGCCATCATAGGCATTGAAACCTCATATGGCGGTTACATGGGTAACTACCCGGTCGTTGACGCCCTCTATACTTTAGGTTTCTATTACCCACCCAGAGCGACTTTTTTCAGGAAAGAATTAAGTAATCTTCAAACGCTAATCAAAGATGAACAGCTCGATATAAATAACCTTAAGGGCTCCTACGCCGGTGCCATGGGTTTCGGACAGTTTATTCCTTCGAGCTATCGCCATTATGCCGTCGACTTTGATCATGATGGACGCAGGGATCTGCTTAACAATCCAGTTGATGCCATAGGCAGCGTAGCAAACTATTTCCACCAACATGGCTGGCAGCCAGGAGCCCCTGTTGTACTGCCTTTATCGGTCGATAATAAGCTACCTGCTCAACTGAACGTTTGGGCTGGTGAGAAATTAACCTATACCGCGGCCGACATTTTATCACCAAGCGTAGCCCTGGCAGAGGCCATCGATATCGACGTATCCCAACCGGCACTACTTGTTGAATTGGAGCAAGAAAAAAATACTGAATATTGGATGGGCTTGAATAACTTTTATGTGATCACACGCTATAATCGCAGCCCTCTATACGCTATGGCGGTCTATCAATTTAGCCAAGAGTTGAAAAATGCAGCCTCTTTTTAAGCAAGCTAACTTGTTTATCGGATCCATCAATAACACCAATAGCCATGAAAATTAATGACTTGGGTTGGAAACTGAAACCTTTATGACATTTGAAATAAAAATCACCCCAATACTGGCCATTTTGGCTGTATTAGCGTTATCGGCCTGCTCTAGCTCAGAAAGTAGCAACAGCAGTCGATATGAACTCGCCAATGATAAAGCCCCAAGCAGCGCACCAGATGTCTCCAAGGTGGAAGATGCCCACCCCAAATATGAAGCCTATAGCCGGGGGGGGAATAAGACCAACTACACAGTGCTTGGCAAAACTTATCAGGTATTGGACTCAGGCAAAGACTTTCAACAAACAGGTCTTGCATCTTGGTACGGCTCAAAATTTCATGGTCACCTGACATCCAACGGTGAAACTTATGATATGTATTCCATGTCCGCGGCGCACAAATCATTGCCCCTGCCAAGCTATGTCAAGGTGACCAATACCAAGAATAACAAGCAGGTGATTGTTAGGGTTAATGACAGGGGTCCTTTTCATGAGAATCGAATCATAGATCTTTCCTATGCGGCAGCACATCGGCTAGATATGCTTAAAACAGGGACTGCGAATGTCAAAATTGAAGTGATATATATTGCAAGCCCTGAGTCCATTGCTCTGGCGGAGCTAAAAAATACCAAGCTTCACTATATCCAGATTCTGGCATCCTCTGACAAGGCTAAGCTAAATGCGCTCTCAAAAGAGCTAGAGAATAAATATCAAGTTAAGACAAGAATACTGCCTATCAATAATCTATATAAGTTGCAACTTGGCCCCATAGGCCAGAAGCAGCTTGCGACTAAGCTAAACCAGCAATTAAAAAACGATGGCTACCCTCAAAGCTATCTGGTGACGCAATAGTATTTGTCTTTAAAATTTGAGAGAGAGGTAAGAGTTGAATATTACTTCCATTTACAAAAGATTAATGAACCTTCACTGAATTAGAGAGTCGACTAGTGATATACTGCGACCAATTTCGCTTTCCGATTTTAACCAAATAAGACGTGCCTTGTTGATATGAAATTTTTAAATTGCCCTTTAAAAACGCTTATTCTTGCGACCTCAATCGCGTGCTCATTCACCTATGCAGCACCAGTTGTTACTCCTAATGCGCCGACTGTCGCTGCGAAAGCCTATGTCTTGATGGACTACAATACAGGACAGATCATTGCGGAAGAAAATGCTTACGAGAGCTTAAACCCAGCAAGCCTAACTAAGATGATGACCAGCTACGTCATAGGCCATGAAATCAAGATAGGCAATATCTCACCTGAAGATGAAGTCACGATCAGTAAGAAAGCCTGGTCAAAGAACTTTCCTGACTCATCGAAAATGTTTATTGAGGTAGGAAAGCAAGTCACGGTCGATGACTTAAACCACGGTATCATCATCCAGTCAGGTAACGACGCTTGTGTTGCCATGGCAGAGCACATTGCCGGCACAGAAGATGGTTTTGTCGATCTGATGAATTCTTGGGCAATTCAGCTTGGCATGAAGGACAGTTTTTTTGAAAACTCTCACGGTCTGGATGCTAAAAATCATAAGTCGACTGCCTATGATATGGCCCTCTTAGGGGCAGCTCTTATCCGTGATGTACCAGACGAATATGCAGTCTACAAACAAAAGTCATTTACCTATAACGGTATCAAGCAATATAACCGTAACGGCCTGTTATGGGACAAGAGCATGCATGTCGATGGTATCAAAACCGGTCACACATCTGGTGCCGGATATAATCTAGTCACATCGGCGACTAAAGATGGCATGCGTTTAGTTTCTGTGGTCATGGGCACCAGGAGTGAGACTGCACGTAAGGCTGAAAGCAAAAAGCTTCTCAACTATGGTTTTCGTTTCTTCGAAACCATTACTCCATACAAGGCCGGTGACAGCTTTGTTTCGCAACAGATTTGGTTTGGCGACAAAGAATCCGTTGATTTAGGTGTCATTACAGATACACCAATCACTATCAGCCGCGGTCAGACTAAAAACTTACAAGCCAACTTCGAACTGACTAAAGAGTTAACGGCCCCATTAGCCAAGGGTGAGACCGTAGGCCGTATCTACTTCCAGCTTAATGGTAAAGATATCGCTCAATTCCCGCTTGTCACCCTGCAAGAAGTCAATGAAGGTAGCTGGTTCAGTAAGCTGATGGATTACTTTAAGCAGATGTTTGCAGGCTGGTTTAGCTAGAGATTATTTTATAAGCAAAATTTGAAGCCACCTTAGGGTGGCTTCTTTGTTTCAAGTCTCCCTTGAAAAACGTATAATGAGCTCCATATAGAGCCTATTACATCGGCAAGAGATTATAGATATGTTAGATACAAAATTTGATGAAGTGATGGAATTTCCAGCCTCATTCCCGTTTAAAATCATTGGAGATGCCAGTGATACCTTGGCCGACAGAGTCGTTGCTGTTGTTCAACAACACGTTCCAGGTGATTATGTTCCAAGCACTAAGGTATCCAGTAAAGGCACTTATAATTCGATCACCATTCGTGTTACGGTTCAAGATAAAGCACAGGTAGAGACACTCTATATAGAGCTTGCCGCCATTGAAGGTGTGAAGCGCGTCTTATAGTCGCTGTATTTTGTCTTTCGAATTATGATTAGCGAATGACACTTGAAAATCAGACACTTGTCAATTCCTTCAATATTCCTCATCACCAATAAATGTGATCTAGCTTACATTTATTGGTTAGAGGGGTATAATGTCGCCATTATTGTTTAAGGGGAGAGGTTGCCCTTGTCTCAGAGCACGTTACACGTTAGATATCTTGGTCAGCAAGATTACGAATCGGTATGGCACGCGATGCAGGACTATACCGACAGCCGGGATGAATCTAGTCCAGATCAACTTTGGATAGTAGAGCATCCACCAGTGTTTACCCAAGGTCAAGCAGGCAAGAGTGAACACATTATCAACCCGGGTGATATACCAGTTATACTGGTCGACCGAGGTGGTCAAGTGACTTATCACGGACCAGGTCAGCTTGTCGCTTACCCTCTTATCAATATAAAAAGACTCAAGATTGGTGTACGTCAGCTCGTCACCGATATAGAAAATAGCATAGTGCAGATGCTTGAAAAATATCAAGTTAAAGCCTATGCAAAAGCCGATGCTCCAGGCGTTTATGTCGATGAACGTAAAATCGCATCGCTAGGCTTAAGGATCCGTAAGGGCTGTTCTTTTCACGGTTTAGCTCTTAATGTCGATATGGATATGAGCCCGTTTCAACGAATTAATCCATGTGGTTATGTCGGTTTAGAAATGGTGCAATGCAAGTCGTTAGGCGGACCGCAGACTGTCGAAGAGGCAGGAGAGCAACTCGTTAAAACATTTAGCCAGAACTTAGGCTATCAGAATCTAGTTCATCATCAAGGATTGTCAGAGTCATGAGTAGGCCAGAAAGATTACAACCTGGAGTTAAACTAAGAGATGAAGCTAAACTCTCTAGAATTCCAATTAAAATCGTTCCTTCAGAGCGTGCAACCATGCTACGTAAACCCGATTGGTTGCGAGTAAAACTGCCGGCATCGAACCAAAGGATCACTGAAATAAAGCAGGCTTTGCGCAAGAATGGTCTTCACTCTGTATGTGAAGAGGCATCTTGCCCCAACCTAGCTGAGTGCTTTAACCATGGTACGGCCACCTTTATGATTTTGGGCGCCATCTGTACCCGTCGCTGCCCATTCTGTGATGTTGCCCACGGACGTCCACTAAAGCCTGATGCCGAAGAGCCAATAAAATTAGCTCAGACCATCAGGGATATGAAGCTTAAATATGTGGTTATCACCTCAGTGGATCGTGACGATTTGCGTGACGGTGGTGCTCAACATTTCGCGGATTGTATCCGTGAAATACGCGTACTCAACCCTGATATCAAGATCGAAACCTTAGTCCCTGACTTCCGTGGACGTATCGATGCAGCTTTGGAAATTTTGGCCACAGAGCCACCAGATGTGTTCAATCACAACCTTGAAACTGCACCTATGCACTACCGTAAGGCTAGACCCGGTGCTAACTATCAATGGTCTCTCGATCTGTTGAAAAAGTTTAAAGCACGTCATCCACACATCCCGACTAAGTCAGGACTGATGATGGGCTTAGGTGAAACCAACGAAGAGATAGCTCAGGTATTACGCGATCTTCGCGCTCATAATGTTGAGATGCTGACACTAGGTCAATACTTGCAGCCATCAAAATTCCACTTGCCGGTAGAACGTTATGTGCCACCTGCAGAATTTGATGAACTGAAAGTCTTTGCCGAAGAGATAGGCTTTACTCATGCAGCCTGTGGACCTATGGTGCGCTCTAGCTACCATGCTGATCTGCAAGCTCAAGGTAAAGAAGTCAAATAGTCCTCTTAGCCAGACATCTAGCGTCGCTGATCCGTTAGCCGGCGCTATTTTTTTGCCTGAATTTCGTGGTTTTAGACCTCATCAGTTAATTGCCAGTTCCATCAAGATAGCGTCTTCATTACCATTCTCAGTCTTATAATAAGACTGACGAATACCAGACTCTTTGAAGTCATATTTAGAATACAAGTGTCTCGCAGCCAAGCTCGACGATCTAACTTCCAAAAATAATGTCTCGGCTTTTGATTGAACAGCATTAGCAATCACAGCCTGTAATAACATTTGCCCATATCCTCTCCCCTGCTTTGAGGGGTCGACACAGATATCCATCAAGGTCGCATCTTCAAATATTTGATGAAGAATAGCAAACCCCACTAAATCCCCTTCAACCTCAAGTCCAAATGTGGAGTACAAGGAGCCAAAACAGCTCTCAATGGTTCTTAGGCTCATCGGGTGAGAATGTGCAAGCGCTGCAAGTTTAGCCATGTTCACAGCATCTGTGAGGCTTAATGAGCATACTTGGTGTGACATACTCATAATTATCCTATCTGAGATTCTTTGTCTTGGTTATAAGCAACAATGAGATCCCACAGCTCACGTTTAGCTTCTACTTTTATTATAAGCTCAGCTAAAGGTGCAGAACTCAGTACAGGATGAGACTTGGGCATCTTAAGGCGTCGCATATCCCAAATGACATCGGCTCCTTTACTCGCCTTCTGTGTAAATGAGCAGTTGGTGATAGGACAACCCATCAGTGACAATACTGAATTAATCACAGGGTGATGCTCAATACCAGGCTCAACACTATCAACTAAGATGATATAAGCCTTAGCTGCATTACTAGTTTGTACCCACCTCTTGATCCCCATCGCATCTAAATATGCCGCTTTTTCCACTCTGATTAATGCCTTTCATTCTTTGATGATTAATAGGATACCAGCTTATAAAGCAAGGCTGAATAAAATCATAGAACCGATTAGAACAATCACTTATTACCACTTTATAAGAACTAACTAGGGGAGATAAAATACCTGTATTAACTAAGGAGAAAACTCATGATCAATATAGGAATTAAAGAGCAAGATAGGAAAGAGATAACAGCTGGCCTCAACCAAGTCTTAGCTGACACATATAGTTTATACCTCAAGACACACAGCTTTCACTGGAATGTCACAGGACCTATGTTCACCAGCTTACATCAGCTGTTTGAAGAGCAATATACTGAATTAGCCACAGCTGTTGATTTAATTGCCGAAAGAGTTAGAGCATTAGGAGCTCGAGCATTGGGCTCATACAGCGCTTACGCGGCCCTCACAGGCATCAAAGAAGATCACGGCATCACTGACGCCAATGAGATGCTGAGAGAGCTGTTGAAAGGCCAGGAAGTGATAATACGTAATATCAGATCACTCTACCCTTTAATAAATCAAGCCAATGATGAGGCGACGGCAGATCTGCTCACCCAAAGAATCCAGACCCATGAAAAAACGGCATGGATGTTAAGGAGTCTGCTAGCAGTTTAGTAAGTAGCCAGAAGAGAGTCTTAAAAACACTGAATGAAAGCACCAAATCCCAGATGCAAAAAAGCCGAGCTAATGCTCGGCTTTTTCTAAATGTGGCAGGGGTAGCAAGACTCGAACTCGCAACCATCGGTTTTGGAGACCGCTGTTCTACCAATTGGAACTATACCCCTGTTGACGAGACGCATTATGCTTAAACTCCCCTGAAAGGTAAAGTACTTTTTATGACAAAACCGTTTAACTGCGGCATTTTCAAGCAAGAATGATAATCAGAACAATTTTTAAACATTATCGCGTAAGGCATAGCTTAAATAACAGAAAATCAAATCTACAATGCCAGTATCCCAAAAAATACTGCTAACGACTCAGGCTTTAACCTACAAGCCGCAAGGCGAAGCTAGAGCCGGTGTTAATTCAGGTACCCTGTCAAAATGATTAAGGTTTCTATCTCTGAATTGAGTCACATAAGCCTTCACTTCGGCGGTTGAAAGTAAGGCCCCCTTAATATGGAATACCCAATCGATATCTTGTCGATATTCGCGCATCTCATCGGAATCAACCGGACCGATAGAGCCATCGGCTCCTTTTGGCATAAACCATAAATTAAAATTGATCGACATAGGCTGCTCTGGTGCCACCTTATCACTGTGAGTTGAGATAAGTTGACCATCGACATAATAGTTAACTTGATTGGCTTCGACTGTCATCAACAGAGTTTTCCATCCGGCATTACTGCCTGGTTTACGAGTATACTCATTGACCTTAGTCCAAGGTGTTAACTGAAAAGTCTCCCAGGTAGTGGTCCACATTGCAGGATCTGAGTTACTTCCCCATCCGCCATTGGGCAAATACTCAAAATCCACTTCACTGTATTGAGGGTCCATTGGAGATGCTAATGGACTGATGGTATAGAAGGTCTGTATGACTTCATCCCCATCCGGCTCATAAGTTGGTTCATCTCTGAAAAACACTCTTGCTGCATAAGTACCGTTTAAATACTTACGCTCATGACAGAACTGAGTATGGCGCTGCCGTCACCGAGCTCATCCTGATGAAGTTGCCCTTTGAGCCATCAACATCAGTAACAAAGCTTATGCCATCCGCAGACCAACTGGCTCCGGAAATCCCTGGATGACCGGTTTCAGTTCTCACTTTCCAGCCGTTATCATAAAACTCATTCAAGTTCGAATAGCTAAAGTCATCAAAAAACATTTCCATTTCAACAAACTCATCACTAACAGAGCCCCCTTGGGAAGCAAAGCTAATCGATGCTACTAAGCCCGCCGAACAAAACGATTTAACGCTTACACTTTTCATATTACATCCTTGAATAGATTGAATGACAACGCTATCTAAATAACATAAGTGCAACAATAATGTATAGGTGAATCCAATCGGTGTAAGGATGTGATCTAATATGGCTAGGGAATTCTAGAGTAGGATTGCATATTTAAAAGCTTAAAACGACTGATATTCAATGTCTGGTTTCAGGATGAAGCTAGGGTAGACCAACAAAATACAACGACACATAAAACTTATCTCTCAAGCGACTCCTCCTGATCGTCACGCTGTCGTGATCATGGACGGTGCATCTTGGCATAGCAAGGATCTAGATGATGAGTTTGATAATCTGACGATGATCAAACTCCCTAACTCAACACTGCTGAACAAGTTTGGGGCAGCGTCACTTAACCAATAGGTGTTTTACCAATTATGAAGATATTGTCGAGCAATGCTCACAAGCATGGAGTAGCTTTATTCGTGACATTAATACGATAAAGAATCGGTGCAATCGTTCATGGATAAATCTGACCTGATGAGTCTGATGATTATACCGATTGGTATAAGGAACGCGGAGAAACTGTGACCGTCAAGGATGACAGAAATGCAGTTTTTGCAGGAGATAACTGCCTTCATAGCTGGAAAGCCGCTCAGCGCGGGGCGACATCGGGGGTAGCCCCTTCGCGGAGCGTATATACGTAGAACAAAGAGCGAAGGCGCCTTCCAATGGCCCGGCTTCGGATATGCCGCCAAGGATGGCGGTAAGTAGAATAACGCAGGAGCAGTTACCGAGGAGCATTTATCGACCGACATCAGGGGTAGGCCTTCATGCCTTCCTAAGTGGATAAGTCACCTGATATCTGTACTGATAAGTTCGAGCAAAACAGCCAAAACTTTATTAAATCCCAAACGCAAAAAAGCCACCTTATTCAGGTGGCTTAGTCACTGCAAAATCAGGAGTGCGCCTGTCATGGAACAAAAAGCGGAGGCGCCTTCCAATGGCCCGGCTTCGAGGCACATTATTGATCTACTATCGCCTGGAAATGACCTACCTCACATGGGGGTGGAGACAGTGTGCTTAATGTACGCAGTACATTGCACTGTCGTAGCGCGCAGCAGCTTTGCTGC
>JAKVHY010000046.1 GCA_023284085.1 Shewanella benthica | reverse complement strand
GGCTCATGTTTTGAGGCTGTTAGTGGGTTTGCCCTACTCAACCCCAGGTGCAATTCCTCGTCAGCTTAAATACTTCTACGACATGGCAGAGAGCCTGATTTTAGAACCTCGACGAACTCGGTCTTACCCTAGGACGGTCAAGCGCAGACCTCAGAAATATGCCAGAAATAAAAAATGCCAGTAAGCTTAACTTACCGGCATTAGCCCAAGGGCTGGTTTTTATTTAACAAGTATAAAGCGCTAGCTTTATGCTTCTTCTAAGTTACCGCAGAAACGATAACCTTCACCGTGAATCGTGGCGATGATTTCTGGCGTATCTGGCAAGCTTTCGAAGTGCTTACGGATACGACGAATCGTTACGTCAACGGTACGGTCATGTGGCTTAAGCTCACGGCCTGTCATCTTCATTAGAAGGTCGGCACGGCTAAGGATTTTGCCTGGGTTCTCAACAAAATGCAGCATAGCGCGGAATTCACTACGTGGCAGCTTGTATGGCTCACCTTGAGGGCTAACCAAAGAACGGCTGTTGATTTCAAGACTCCAACCGTTGAAACGGTAGAACTCAACACTGTTCTTATCTTCAGCTTCCGTACCTGTGCTATTGACACGATTCAATAGGTTACGAGCACGAATAGTCAGTTCACGTGGGTTGAATGGCTTAGTGATATAATCATCTGCACCAATTTCAAGCCCTAAAATTTTGTCAACTTCGTTATCTCGGCCCGTTAGGAAGATTAGACCGATATTGTTTATTTCACGAAGTTCACGTGCTAACAGAAGACCGTTTTTGCCAGGAAGGTTGATATCCATAACAACCAAGTTGATCTTATTTTCCTGCATGGCTTTATGCATTTCTGCGCCATCATTGGCTTCAGTTACCACATATCCTTCAGCTTCAAAAATACTTCTTAGCGTGTTACGGGTAACGGCTTCATCTTCAACAATCAGAATGTGCGGGTTTTGCATATTAATTTACCTAATTTGTTCAAATCTATTCTAACCATGAGCGTGTGTTATCAGTGCTAAATACGCTCGATCTTGTCATGCTGACGCTTACTGATCTACGATAGGTGCTTTCAAACTGCCTGAAACAGCAACACACTTCCATGATTAGTAAAGTATGCGTATCTCAATAAATGGGAGCGCGAACTGTATTCACTTCGAGTAACAATATTAGGGTTAGTTCCCTATATTAATTAATATTTATGAAGTTAAAATGCGAAACTAAGCACTGGTCGCATTTTATACAGAAATTTGGTTGGCTGTAAGTTCGATGTCAGTTCCACTTGTAACAAAATGCATCATAGTAATAAATGATGCAGAACCAACCGACTGGTCTATTGTACTCGTTTTAGGCAATTGTTAACAAATGAAATGTTAACAAATTTCCTTGTGGATTTGACCTGTGTCACACTTTTTTTGCTAAGCGATTGATATTAAAGGGTCTTGCAAAATGACTTTTAGTGATCTACATCACGCCTATATGAAGGTATACTAAATTTACTATAATAATTCCAATCAAATTGAGGGATATGGTCAAGATGATAGAGTCAAATAAGCGATTGTGGCAGTACTACCAAGAAACCGAATTTCTGTTTACCCAAACGTTATCTTCTCAGTTATCTTTTGCAATCATCACGGCCCACAACCCCAAAGGCCAGATCCTCACCTCTTGTCAAAATCGACTCTTAGATAGGCAACTACTGCTCGCGATAGAGAAATTTAACCGACCCTATCGTGCCGTGGTGGGGGCATCCCGTGACCGAACTCATATGGAAAAAAGCTGGGCAGTCGCTATCGATAAGCTTAGCGCGGCACATCTGGGGTTGAAATTTAAGCAAAATGCGATCTACTTTGTCGATAATAAGCAGTTAACCTTAGTACCCTGTTTGTTTTCTCAAGCTGACTATCAAGAAGAGCTCATCATCGGCGACTTCTCTAAGCGAGTTAACTTGGTGAGTGATCTACCGGACTTTGATTATTAGCTTAAATATTTCAGCAATAGTTGATATTCCCATTGCTTGGTCAGCCAAAATTTGATAATTTCTCCTTCCTCGCTCTCTTTTTGAACAATGACGACAGAGTGCGAGGTACAGAAGAGGAGCGTTAACTAGGTAGTAAGTCTAAAGAGCCCAAACTCTGATGATGACTTATGAGGGAGATTAACGCCGAGATATCGAGTATTTGGAATTACTCTATGTCGGTCGAAAGGGCTGAACCCCTTAGATTGTCACCTGTTTATTGGTGGAGAGCTTCTGGTGGTGATCGCTGTTTCCCGTCTCTGGGGTGCGTAATCTTTGCACCAGGCTCTTCGAACGAAGTCAGTTCGGAGTGTAATCATGTTTGTTTTATATCCTTATGTATTTTCAAATGAATCTTATCTGTGTCTGCATTCTGCGGAGGCTGTGTAATGTCGCTTATTGTCGCTAAATTTGGCGGTACCTCATTGGCCGATTATGCCGCCATGAGTCGTTGTGCCGATATTATTCTCGCTAATCCTAATACCCGTGTTGTGGTGGTGAGTGCTTCGAGTGGTGTCACCAATTTGCTGGTGGAGCTGACCCAAGAGCACATAGGTGAAGAGCGAAGAATGCAGCTCATTAAACAGATCGCCCATATTCAATATCAAATCTTAGATTCCCTTGGTAGCCCACAGGAGGTTGCCGCAAGACTCGATACCGTTTTGAGTCGTATCTCTGTTTTGAGTGAAGAACTGAGTAAAAACAGAAATAAGGCAAGGATGGATGAGTTGCTTGCTCAAGGTGAGCAATGTTCATCGGCTTTGTTTGCCGCAGTGCTAAGGGAGAAAGGGGAGGCGGCCAGTGCATTCGATGTGCGTCAGGTGATGCGCACCGATAGTCATTTTGGTCGAGCCGAACCACAAATAGAGACAATATCTCTGTTAGCCGCTGAGTATTTAGCGCCACTGTTATCCTCGCAGCGCATCGTGACTCAAGGCTTTATTGGCGCCAATGATGCTGGCGCTACGACGACGCTGGGCCGTGGGGGGAGTGATTACTCTGCCGCCTTGTTAGCCGAGGCCCTGAAGGCGACTGCCGTTGAAATCTGGACCGATGTGGCCGGCATCTATACCACTGACCCTCGCATCGCACCTAAAGCCAGCCCTATTGCGGAGATTAGTTTCAATGAAGCCGCCGAGATGGCAACATTTGGCGCTAAGGTGCTTCATCCTGCCACCATTCTTCCCGCAGTCAGACAAAAAATTCAAGTCTTTGTCGGTTCTAGCCGAGAGCCTGAGCGAGGTGGCACCTGGATCCGTCATGAAGTTGAAGATGCTCCGGTTTATCGAGCGGTTACTGTGCGCCGGGAGCAAACATTACTCAATCTGCATAGCCTGCAGATGCTCCATGCCCAAGGTTTTCTAGCCGAAACGTTTGCAACTTTAGCCAGGCATAAGATCAGTGTCGACTTGATCACAACCTCTGAGGTAAATGTATCACTGACCTTAGATAAGACTGGGTCCGATTCTGCAGGAAATAGCCTACTCAGTGAGTCTCTGTTGCAGGAATTATCTCAGCATTGCCAAGTACGAGTCGAAGAAGGTCTGGCGCTGGTTGCCATAGTTGGTAATAAGATCGCATCCACCCCGGGTGTTTGTCGTCGCGTTTTTGAAGTGCTGGAACCCCATAACGTGCGCATGATCTGTCAGGGAGCTAGCCCGCACAACTTGTGTGTTTTAGTCGCCGAGTCGGAAGCCGCGCAGGTGGTCAGAGCGTTGCACCAGAATTTGTTTGAGTGATAAAAATCCTGGATTCTCAGTTTTAGGACAGAGAGGATAGGAAGTGAAGGATGGAATATGAGTTTTACCCAATCATTATTGAAGATAGGTGAATTGGCCACAGGCCAAGATCTCACTGTTCCCATATTTAACTATGAGTGCGAAAGTGCCACGGCTCCCAGCGTCTATATTCAGGCGAATGTACATGGCGCCGAGGTGCAGGGCAATGCAGTCATTTATCAGCTGATGAAATTGCTGGAGCAATACACAGTATGTGGCAACATCACACTGGTGCCTCTGGCCAATCCGCTGGGGATTAATCAAAAAAGCGGTGAGTTCACCCTAGGCCGCTTCGATCCTATCACAGGTGTCAACTGGAATCGGGAGTACTTAGATCATGGAATCGATGTGGCAGCCTGGTATCAGGCGCATGATTCTCTGAGTGATGCAGACTTGATCGCTCAATACAGGGCTATGTTGGTTGAAGGGTGCTACACGCGCTTAAACAACGAGTGGGGTATCACTACCGGGCACCAGCAGGCGGTCAATTTGCAAGTGATGGCGCATCGAGCTGATATTGTGATAGATCTCCATACGGGGCCTAAGTCTTGCAAACACCTATATTGTCCTGAATACGATGCTAAGGCGGCATCTTTCTTCTCCATTCCCTATACCTTGCTCATTCCCAACGATTTTGGTGGCGCCATGGATGAATCGATCTTCTGCCCTTGGTGGCAGCTCATCGAGCATATGAAATCAGCGGGAAGGGGTTTGAAGGTACCAGTTTCTGTCTTTACCTTAGAGCTTGGTTCTCAAGAGAATATCAATCTCGAAGATGCTCTGGTCGATGCTAAAGGTATCTTGGCTTACCTGAGCGATCGCGGCGTGATCGAGCAGAAGCTTATTCCGGCTAAGATGAAAAGATATGCCTGTTACCTAAAGGACTATAAGAAGTACCATTCGCCTCTCGGTGGCATGGTCGAGTATCTGGCTGAAATCGGTGAGCCATTAAAGGCTGGTGATCCTTTGGCGAATATTTTGAGATTGGATTTGTATGGAACTGAGAGTGCGTTAACCCCACTTAGTCTAAACCAAGACTGTGTACCTATACTGCATTTTGCTTCGGCATCTGTTTATCAAGGCACAGAGCTGTATAAGGTGATGACCAATGTTTTTGAGATATAGGTGTTTGAGATATAGCTGATTGAGACAGTCGTTCTTTTAAAACATGGAATAACGGATAAAAAGAAGGGAGCCTATTGGGCTCCCTTATCATTTATAGCTTGTTAAACCATTGCTTAGCGCTTACGACGACGTAGGCCTGCAAATGGAAGCAGAAGCATAGTTAACCAACCTAGAGAACCACCTGAAGAGTTATCAGGTGCACTCGATACAGTTAAAGTTACTTCACCAGTTTTACTATCAACAGCTCCATCATTCGCAACGACTGCGAACGTGTAAGTGCCTGATGATGGTGCGGTCACTTTAATGTCCTGGTCTGTGCTACTGAAAGAGATAGTGTCTCCTGAGGTTTGTGTCCAAGTAAATGTGAGATCGTCCCCATCAACATCTTTAGCATTTGACTCTATAGTTATTGGAGTATTAACAATAGAAGTTTCTGCTGATGGTGATACAGTCGGTGCATCATTGATGTTGCTTACAGTGATGGTTACAGCCGTCGGTTCTGAAACATTTCCATCTTCATCTTCAGAAGAATAAGTAAAGCTATCTTTTCCGAAGAAGTCCTTATTTGGCGAATATGTCGCTGTACCGTCTTCAGTGAATGTTACTTCACCATTAGATGGTTTTTCAACTAAGGTAACCTTGCCTAGTTTTCCAGCTGGTGCCACATCAATAAGACGTTGAGCGTTAGCTGTCATACCATCACCAGTGACTGATACTCTTGCTACTTTTTGATCCTGCACAGTGTCGTTATCCAGAACATTTAGTTCAACACTGCTCTCTTCTTCTGTTTCTACTGAGTCTATTTGACCATGGTTAAAGCTTGTTGCTTTGACCATGTAGTCTATTTTTACACTACCGGAAGCTGTACTTTGTAGTTCAACAAAGTCATTGGTTACAACTGTTCCGCCTTCACCATTGTAATGATAAGTTGTACCGACTGAACCACCTATGTTCTCGGCACCTATGGTTACTTTTTCAGGCATGTTTGGAATATCATGGTAGTTGAACCAGATATCTTCTTCTTCACCTGCTTTAATCCACACGCTGAAGGTGTACGCATCACCCGATGTATCGGCATAAACCTGAGCTTTATTCCATTCCACTACAATCCAGGTATCGTCTCCAGCTTCTGCAAACTGAATACCTAGTTGACCACCACCAGTATCGCCTGGTGTACCATCTGTTAGATCATAGTCAGTCCAAAATGGCGCTAGGATATTATTGGGGTTAGCCGAAGCTGGAAGCTCTTTATTGTTCCAACTTCCTGAAGTTGTTCCGCCGCCAACAATGACAATACCATTATCAGAAATGGTGATGCTGTCATAAGTCGCACCATTGTATTTATATTCAGGAGTACTAAAGGTGAAAGCTTTTTCATCACACCCTTCGTCACATGCTGGAACGTATGCGATACCTAAGTCGAAAATACTTGGGCTCGCCCCAGTTCCTTTTACCGAACTAATTTCTGGAAGGTCAAGTTTACCTACCCAAGTGATGCGGCCATTTTTTTCGTCAACTTCGAAGCCATGTTGTGTTGCTCCATTCATTGAAACGACAACATCATCCTCAGATGTTAACTTTGTGCCTTCTGGTGCCAGTGCTGTCACTGTTACAGTATTTTCAAACAAGGTGTTATTCACAATCGCTTTGATCGGGAATTCATCGCTTGCTTTAATGTCTGCTTTGGTCGTGATTGTGGAGATAAGCGAAGAATCACTAGACTCCTTAGCCATGATCGCTAATGGAAGATGTGCATCTTGCTTACCTTCATCGCTCTTAATCATGACATTACCGAAGATCCAAGAGCCATATTCGGTAAAAGTAGAGTCAACAGTTACGGTGAACTCAGCAGATGCGCCAGCTTCTAGTTCAAGACTAGTGGGTGATACGCTGATACCTGCACTGTCAGCAGAGGCAGACAGAGACCAAGATGTTGTTTCATCACTTTTGTTATAGACGGTACGTGTGAAAGTACATGGACCTACACAAGAGTCTGAAGCAACTGATGGCTTATCAAATGTTAATACCGCTTTAGCCGCAGCATCAAGATCCATACGGCCTGCGCCCATTGCAAAAGGTGAAGCAGGAGTTTCGGCGTCATCATCTAAAACTCCACCCATATGGGCAGTAGACGTTAATGCTGTCTTGATATCATTGGCACTCCACTCTGGATGCAGCTGGCTCATCAGAGCTGCAGCACCAGCAACATGTGGGCTTGCCATACTGGTTCCAGACATAGTGGTAAAGTCAGTTCCATCTTCATCAGGAGATGTGGCAGATAGAATAGATGTGCCTGGAGCCGCTAAATCAGGCTTAAGGATGTTTTGGTTGCCATTGGGACCACGAGAGCTAGATGAATTAATAAAATCGGCAAATGCACTATTTGCAATGCGCTTCACTTCAGCACCTATGGTACCTGTCGTTTCATCACCAAGTCCTTCAATGAGCGTCTCGCCATCGTCCTTGGAAATCATCACACCAGGTAAGGTAGCATCAGGCATATACATGCTGATAGGGGCACCTGGTTTGCTATTATAAACAACTAAGGCTTTAGCGCCTGCCGCTTCTGCATTAGCGGCTTTATCTGAGAATGCACATGCACCACGGGAAATGAGTGCAATACCGTCTTTAAAAGAATCCGCAGGGAATGCAGTACAGCCTTCAAAGTTTTCTGCATCTATATTAACTGCAGCGATAACTGGCAGAGTAATATCTTCAGTTAGTAATTCATTATTGCCTTCAATCGCAAGAAGCTCATCGCCACCTGCTGTAAAACCGTTGGCGAAGAAGCGGCCTGTGGTACTGTTAGCGACAGTTATGCCTGACTCGATACATGCTGGGCACCCGATAGTTTGTGCGCCATTACCGTCATTACCAGCGGCAGTAACAACCACGACACCAGCTGCTTCGGCAGCTTCATACATGGTTTTGTATGGGCTGTTAGCTGGGTCGCCACCCGCACCGCCACCCCAAGAGTTGTTGATGACATCAGCGCCATCATTTACGGCGTGCTCCATTGCTTCCATCAGCATGATGTTACTACCACTGCCTCGGGAGCAGTCGGTCTTGGTAAACAATGCTTTATATACCATAAGGTAGGCTGCTGGTGCTACGCCAGAAATATCGACGTCGACTTCTTTGTAGGTGATGCTGATCTTGTTACCGACCGAGGTACCGGCGACGTGTGAACCATGGCCACCATAGCCAAGCGGGCTCATGTGCTCATCGGCACAGACTTCGAAGGTTGGTTGAGACCAACGGGCCACGATAAGCTTATCGTTACAGAAGCTGGTGTCTACCGTAGAACAGTAATCGTCTGCAGGCATATTTGTTGTAGGTTTAGCGAAGCCTTCACCGGAGAACATAGGGTTTTCAGGGCGAATACCCGTATCAATAACAGCTACACGAATACCTTTACCCGCATTCTCCATACCCGATACAGCTTCCCACATAGCTGCGCTATTGATGATCTCATGTGATGCATCCATGTTGGTTTCATACATGGTCTCAGGGTAAACAGATTTTACACCTGGCATAGCTGCAAGTTGCTCGAGTGATAATCCTTGTCCCACAAGGGTTACACCGTTAAATAGAGTTTTAAAGTTACGTTCAACTTTAGCATTTGGGGCTATTTGGGACAGAGAGGATTTAAAGGCTTGTTGTTGATTTTGTAGATGACTCGCATAATTTATAGCTGGTGCAGACTGAGTATCAACTCGTTGACCTTTTTTAGTTGGTGCTGTTGCTGCAAAACTTTGTATACCACCTTGATATTTAGCTATCGCTGGTGATTCTAGTTCAACGATAAACCGTTGTGGCGATGAAATCACCGAATTAGATACCTGAGATTTTTTATAATTATCTACAGAAGTTAATTCTGGAGAAAACTGATTTGCAGTATATGAACCGCTTGCCATGGCTGCACTAGATACGAGTGCTGCTGTTATTGCTATCGATAGTTTTGTTTTCACAACTTCTTCCTTGTCAACTGAAGGCACAACACTTGAGTACTGTGCAAATTTTTATAATTATGCTTTTGTTGTTTTTGTTGCTCTTTTGTTAGAGCTGTGTACTTTGTAACACAAAAATCATACATAATTAACAGGAACAGAGGGAAAAGTTGTAATTTACATTTTTTAGTCTACTAAATAGGCGAAATAACTTATTTATATTTAATCTATGGTTTAACAGCCCTTGTAATGGGGTTTTGTAAGCTAATTAATGTTTCGGTAGATTGAATTTCATCTATAGATTGGATGCGATTAATGAGCACATGCTGTAATCCGTCGATGGATTGGCACATAACCTTTACAAAAACGCTGTAATTTCCTGTGGTGTAATAGGCTTCTACCACCTCTTCTAGTTCGTTTAACTTAGATATGGCAGCGGGGTAATCACCAGCACTCTTTAAGTTGATGCCAATAAAGCAGCAGACATCGTAGCCAAGAGCTTTAGGATTTACAGTTATCTGTGCGCCTGTGATGATCCCGGCTTGTTTCATCTTTTCGACGCGAACGTGAATGGTACCTGCGCTGACGTTAAAACGTTTAGCCAGCTCTGCAAATGGCGTCCTAGCCTCTTTCATCAATGCAGATAAGATTTGATTATCGAGTTGGTCTCGTTGAAATGATGTTTCCATAATGAAATTCTTAAAGTAATAACTAATGATAAGTAACTTACCTTTAATTATGATGAAATTCTATTAATAAGGTGTGATTGATATCAAATCAGTAAATATAGAGGTAGGTAACCAGTTACTATGGATGAATAGTAAGTCTGGTTGTCATTTGCCACTGTAAGTGAAGTCTGTAATGTGAAACTCAAGATAGGGGGGAGGGCCCTATCTTATGAGCTTAGGCCCTACTGGTTATTTTCAGCAGCCACAAAAGGTACTTCGCAGTTAAAAGTAAGCTCTTTACCTGAATATGGCTGTTTGATAGTGAGCTCTTGTGCATGAAGTAGTAATCGACTTGCTAAGCGCTTAGCTAAGGGATCTGCATAGAAGTTATCACCGAGTATAGGATGGCCTATGGCCATCATATGTACTCTCAACTGATGAGAACGACCCGTTATAGGGGTCAGTTTGACAAGTGTAGAGCGTTTTGCGTAGCTGATCACATCAAAATGAGTTAAAGATTGCTTGCCGATTTCATGATCTACTTTTTGTTTAGGGCGGTTGGGCCAGTCACAGATTAAGGGCAGATCTACACTGCCTTTTTTTTGCTTCATATGTCCCGCAACTCGCGCGTAATATGTCTTCTTAGTTTCTCTATCTCTGAACTGTCTCTTTAACTCTTTTTCAGCATTTCTCCTCAGCGCAACAACGATCACACCCGATGTCGCCATATCTAATCTGTGGACTACTTGGGCATTGGGATACTCGGCTAAGACACGGCTATACACGCTATCTTGATGCTCAGGTGCTCTACCCGGTACAGAAAGTAGTCCTGAAGGTTTATTTACTACCAAAATATCTTTATCTTGATAGATGATTTCGAGCCAAGGATCGGTTGGTGGAGAGTAAATAAAGTCTGACATTGAAAGCGCCTACGTGAGAAAACGAGGCAAAGATAACTGTTAGCAGATGGGCTAGACAAGTGAAAAGTTCAAATTGTAGGAATTTCTTTCAATCTAGCTTACGGATATTGTTTGATTAGTATTGATTTAGCTTGTTTATATTGTTCTAATTTCACTAAAGTCTAATGTAACTACCCTACTTAAATCATTGATTAATTTACTGGAACTTAATGATAACTCAACCTCGATATCGCCTGGCTGACAGAGTAATAGATCCTAGCCAATGTACAATTATAAAAGATGGCTCATTGCTTAAAGTTGAGCTTAGAGCCATGCAGGTGCTGGTGTGCTTGATCAAGCATGCGGGTGAACCTGTGAGCCGAGATATGCTACTCGAGGAAGTATGGTCTGGAGGAGAAGTTTCAGACAATGCGATCAACAGGATCATAGGGTTACTACGCAATCAGTTAGGAGATAATGCAAAGTCTCCCAGCTTTATTAAGACGCTTCCTAAGGTCGGTTATGTACTTATTGCCGAAATAACATTAGTTAAAGAAGTTACCAAAGAGGAAAAGTTTACAGAGGACGTGATAGCTGGCAGTCATATAGATGAGAGAGATATTAGTGGTTCTAAATCAGCTAAAAGAAAACTTTTCTCCTTTTTGTATGAGCACTCGAGTAAGTTTATTTTATTCTTTATAGGCCTAGTATCATTAGCTTCTTGGCTAGCATTTCAGTATTTTGGCAACAATCCCTTTGTGGCTCCTCTGCAGCATAGTACCGAACTTAAGCGCTTAACTTTTTTGGATGGACAAGAGTTCAGTCCTGTACTTTCACCAGATGGAAAACACTTGGCATTTTCACAACGTGAACTAGGTGAAAAGAACTGGCGAATAGGCATGATGGAGATTGACAGCCGCGCGATCGTTTATTTAGAAGACCCCATGGATAATCAAGGTTATCCAGCATTTAGCCCTGATGGTATGAAGTTAGCCTACCTCTCTTTTGATCTGACTGGTCGCTGTAAAATCAATATAGTGGATTTAGCTAAGGGAGAATTTGGACAGATAAGTACACTTACATCCTG
This sequence comes from Shewanella benthica, assembly GCA_023284085.1. GTDB lineage: Bacteria > Pseudomonadota > Gammaproteobacteria > Enterobacterales > Shewanellaceae > Shewanella > Shewanella benthica. The sequence continues at coordinate 29,255 of JAKVHY010000046.1, read as the reverse complement.
CAAGAATCATATGCAGGCAACGAGTATCGCCTGGAAGCCATCAGGAAAAAGTCTTTTTTATATAGATGAAGACCATCAATATGATCATTTGACAGAAAAGAAAGTCTTTTCCATTAGTTTAAATGGAAACAATAAACAACAGATAACCCAACCATATTCAATTGGCAGGGGAGATTACTCCCTAAGTCTCTCTCCCGATGGTAAATATTTAGCAATGGTGAGAAATGTGCGCTGGTATCAGACTCAGGTGATTTTACTTTCACTGGAGACCGGTATCTGGCAGGACCTTTTTACTGTCGATATTCTTTTACATACAGTCGCTTGGGCTAGAGATAGTAATTCTTTGATTTATCGCTCAATGACAGGGCACTTGGCTAAATATGACCTAAAGACGAGCTCACATACTCAGCTGACTAATATAATGCAATCGATAGTATCTCCTATTTCAAATCAAAATGGTGAAATTGTAGCCGTGTTAGGGGAGTTTTTTAAGACTGAAATATGGCGTTTAGAAAGCGAGTTTGAAGAAAAAAATAAAAATAAAGTGGGTAAGGATAAAAATGAACTCGATATTAAAAGCAACGCGGCGGAAAAATATATATTTTCAAATGGTATGAATTATACCGCTTCTACTAACTTAGATGGTTCAAAAGTCGCATTTGTTTCAAACCGAACCGGTGTTCCTGAACTTTGGTTGAAGAGTGGCGATGAAGGTGGGACAGAGGTCAAGTTAACAAGTTTTGAGGAGATTACTAGTATAAAAGATATTAGTTTCTCTACTAGTGGTAGGTATATATTAGGCCGGATGAATGACAGTCCATTTGTTTATGATACTTATAATCAAATGATTAGATATATTGTTGTGAAGGTTGATAGTAATATATATAGCGTTTCTTGGGGGCCAAGTAGCAGTTCGATTGTGGTGACTATCGATACATTAGGTCTGTCCTCACTTGAGCTTATAGACGTTAATACGGGCGAGCTTATTCAGTCATTATCCGAAGGTGGGGAATATGGTAAGTATTCTAGCAAGGGACAGTTTTTCTTTACTAAACGTTCAGGTATTGGATTGTGGACATTAATCGGCGGAGAAGAATTTTTATTCTTAAAAGACTTTACCATCACGAGTAACTTGTCTTGGACAATTGTTGATAACTATATATATAACTTAATCGCTATCGGGGGCGGGTATAAATTAGTTCGTAGTGACATTGAAACTGGCGAGAGACTTGATATGGATATTCACCTGGAAAATTTGAGCGGGTACTCCATATCTGTTGATAAATCTGGAGCGGTTTTTATGCTGGTGTCTGATCCTCAGAACGTTGATGTTATTGAAGTTGACTATGAATAATTGCATTTAATTTGTTGATTTTAATGGTAATCACTTTTTCGTCATCTTATTATTATGGTATTGATACTATCAAAAGAAGTAGTTTTGTTGTCAGGCAGGTTAGCCCAGTAAAATTTCATTTAGCTAGTTATTTAGTTAGCAGGTCTCTTGATTAAACTTTACCCTGGGTTTCATTAATAAGAGTCTATCGGAAAATGTTTGTTAGTAGCGTTTAGCCATTAACCTGAGTATCTGGTCCATACATGGGTTTCTAAAAATTTGGCTAGATAACTGATAATATACGATTCGGTTGTGATGATTATTTTTGTTAGCTAAATGTACTGAGGTTAACCTGTCCACTTATTTTTTGGTTTGTTTTTTTCGTTGTTTTACTGATGAGTACCTTCTCGATTTTATTAATTATTAGTCGGAATTTATCCACAACATAAAAAATAATGCTATATATTTATATTCTACAGTCATAAGAGATTATTAATAATGAGAAATAAATTCATGGTTTCAAATTTAGTTAATGCAGCTTTACTTTGCGTTGTTTGTGGCTCGGTATATGCTGCGCAACTCCAAATTGATGATGACTTTTCTGTGATAAAGGAAGTTACAGTTGAGACATCAGGTCAGCAGCTTAACTCGAATGTAGGTAATGACGATGTAATTATAGTTCCTATGGGGCAATGTACTCCGATGCCTTTCTGCCAACAACAAGAACAATAATTTTTGGCAAGAGTATATTTATATTTTGAAGTGAAGTTTTGTCGATAAGATGCGATAAGTCATATTATTTATTAGTGACTCTAACAATACGCATGGTACTGGTAATTCACTACGTATGTGTGCATTTAAAGAGTGATTAATTAGGATATAGCCATCTCCCCCTTTTAGACATAGGTGTTTTCATTTTGATTACACCTTTTTTTTGTCGTTTTTATAAGGGGGCTAATTACAAGAAGTACGAAGAGTCAAAACGACCAAAACAGGTTAACTTTAAGGCATTTCCTTCAAGAGAAGCTGTTGCCGTTAACGTGCATTAATGAAAAAGTCCAAACCACGAATGAGAGTAGTGAGTGAATCAAGGCGTAGACGGCTTGATCTAGACGATCCATTCCTCGAGCCTGCCATATCAAGTGTCCATGAAGTATCACAACCACTGGAAACAATAATAAGACGGGGTAGAAGCCGACAGCGTGACTGAGTGCAAAATGCGTGTCGCTGAAAAGGAGTCGGCTCAAGAGAGCCCATAAGACCATGAGTCCCGTAAGCATGGGCGGAGCGATATGCCGAGATTGCTCTGAATTTAGCACCATATTCTATCTTCCTTGTAATATTGAGCCTGCATTTTTCTGGCTGTTTATTCTTCTTGTTCTTTTTTAGCCATACCTAATCTAATGGCTTAATTTCAATTCTAACTTAAATAATCTGTTAACTTCAATTTTTACTTAACTAACATCTCAATTTGCATTCTAGCTTAGCAATTAGGCTTACGGGCGATCAATTGTGCCTTGTAGCTGAAGTTTGAACCATTCATGACCTCTCCTTCAAAATAATGCACAAGGGCCCATTTTTCAAATTCATTTTTGAGTTCATTGGGTTTCAACAGAAATTTTGGGTTTCTCGGTCGCCCGATTTCTGCTTGTTTATCTATGAAGGTTTCATAAATGATCAAGCCGCCAGGTTTTACTGCGGCAGCAATCTGTGGAAAAAGAGGCCTATGTAAATAGTTGAACACTAAGACGAGGTCATACTTATTTTGCGCTAGTTCCGGCGCCGAGCCATCTTCCAGGTCCCATGCCAGATAGGTGTGTCCTGTTGGAATCGAACCAGTGTGAGGCTCTGAAGGTACACTGAGATTAGCCAGTGACTTGTCAATAAAGGTGACTCTATGGCCCTTATCGGCAAACCAGAGCCCATTACGGCCACTGCCACAGGCGAGGTCTAACACCTCACTCTTATTTAACAGGCTTAACTCTTGGCTCTCGGTGATTAGCCTAGAGGCCGCGTCAGCCTTTAACTTCTTTTCTTGCATCGATTCTTCTCCCATGTATAACGGAAAAATGCCTTAAACCTGCCGGGCCATGCGAGACGACAACAGAAAGGAGCAACACTGTGATTAACAGCTCAGGCTTGTAGCTTGCGAAAGGAATGAAAAGGGTTAATAGCCCTAGTTTTACTAAGGTTAGTACGCCTTTCAATTGGATTAACCAGCGCCAATCCCTGACTATTTCCCATAACATGAGCAGTGAGCCTGTCGTCATGGCCATGCACCAATAGACGAGCCACTCTTCTTGGGCCACGCCCAACAGAATACCACCACCGGCTCCTGTTATTCCCAAAATGTGTATCGCTCTAAGAGCTGTTTTTCCAAGTCTTTGCAACCAAAATTGCCTTTCAGATAACTTAGTGTTTTTCATATGAGAGCGGATACTGGCTAGGTGTTGGAGAGCCATTAGCTTATCAGGAAATATCAGACTGTGAAGCAATATGGGTCTAATTTAATAATTCCTGCCTGTATGTGGGGGCATAGTAAATAACTTACACAGCTTAATGAAAGCAGATGTACCTATATGTGATAACAAGAGGTAAACTTTGATGATTGAATATTTGTAGGCAAATGGAATGAAGATAGGATTTTTTAGTGCCAAGCACTATGACATGGAACACTTCGATAAGACCAACGAGGCTTTTGGTGCTTCCATAGAGTATTTTGATTATCGGCTGTGCATGAAGTCAGTTAAGTTGGCCTATGGTTTCGAAGCAATCTGCGCTTTTGTAAATGATTCCCTCTGTGAGGAGGTGCTAGTCGAGCTTGCTAAGAATGGCACTAAGATAATCGCCATGCGTTGTGCAGGCTTTAATAATGTGGACCTGGTCGCGGCAGAAAGATTGGGACTCAAAGTCGTTAATGTGCCAGCTTATTCTCCCGAGTCAGTGGCCGAACACACCATAGCATTGATGCTGACGCTTAACCGTAAAGTGCATAAGGCTTATCAACGAACCCGAGATGCCAATTTTTCCTTAGAGGGCTTGGTTGGCTTCAATATGAATGGCCGCACTGTCGGTGTGATAGGCACAGGTAAGATAGGTTTAGCGACAATTAAAATCTTGCTGGGGTTCGGCTGTACTGTTATCGCTCATGACCCCTATCCTAATCAGTCAGTGCTAGAGCTCGGTGTAGACTATGTGTCCCTCGATGAGATGTACCCTGTCTGTGACATCATCACGTTGCATTGTCCTCTCACGGATGACAACCATCATCTATTATCTAAATCTAGCTTCAATAAGATGAAAATGGGGGTCATGGTGATCAATACAAGTCGAGGTGGTTTGCTCGATGCCTTAGATGCTATGGAGGCATTGAAAACCGGGCAACTTGGTGCGTTAGGTCTAGATGTATATGAGAATGAGAAAGAGCTATTTTTTGAAGATAAATCGAATCAGATCATTCAGGACGATATTTTCAGGAGATTATCGGCTTGTCATAATGTCATCTTCACCGGGCATCAGGCTTTCCTAACCGCCGAAGCTCTGGGCGCTATCGCCTTGACCAGTCTTACCAATGTGCGTCAGTTACTCGATGGGAAACATTGTCCCAACGAGCTATTTTAAGTCGAGATAACCATTTTAAGCTTCAATAGTATTAATGGCACATGACAGCAATGTTTATTGGCTGGTTAATTGAGCAAATGATAGCAAAAGGAAACTAACACCATGATGGTAAAACAAGAAGTTCATGATATTCCAACCAGTACAGGTTTGATGCGGACTTACCTTTATCGCCCGAAAGCGGAAGGGGTGTTTGCTACTATTATTTTTTATTCAGAAATTTTTCAACAAACGGCTCCCATTGCCAGAGCCGCGACTATCATGGCCGGTCATGGCTTCGTGGTGCTGGTGCCAGAGGTGTTTCATGAGCTGAATCCTATCGGTACTGTGCTGGCTTATGATGATGCAGGTAAAGATAAAGGTAATGAAGACAAGTTTGCTAAGCCGCTCGAGTCCCATGACTCTGATGTCGACGCCCTGGTTACCTTTGCCAGAAGCCAGGAGTTCTGCACCAGTCAGGTTGGAAGTATGGGGGTCTGTATCGGCGGACATCTGGCCTACCGCGCCGCGCTTAACCCTGATGTCTCGGCCGCATTCTGCCTCTATGCTACAGATATTCACTCCAACACGCTTCCTTGTAAGCTTGGGAATGACTCCCTGAGCCGCACCCAAGATATTAAAGGTGAGCTGGTTATGGTGTGGGGCAAGCAAGACCCCCATGTATCCGGCGAAGGGCGCAAGTTGATCTACGCTAAACTGGAAGAGACAGAGCGAAATTTCACCTGGTTAGAAGTCAATGCCGAACACGCCTTCATGCGCGATGGTGCAGATAGACACGACCCGGCGCTTGCGATGCAGATCTATGGTCAAGCAGTCGACTTCTTTCACCGTTTATTAAGGTAATTCCACGTAAAACCTTCTTGTTCATTAAATAGCAGCGTGAACGGGCACTTCATCTCCTGTATATGGGTGAAGTGCCGGCTCGATGACTTTCTTTCATGACCCGCTATTCGTATAATGCTCGGCCAATTCCCCTCCAAATCATAAATAGATGCAAGACGAACAGATTCTCCACGAAAGCCAAGATGAGCTAGGTCCACTCATTGTCTTAGATGATAAATATATGCGAGTGCTTTCATTCGGCGATAATGATGAGCAGAGTAAGTTACTCAAATCTGAGCCACATATTCCTCAGCATACTTATATCCAGGCCATGCTATTAGTTCTGCTCTTTATCAAGCCAAAGCGGGTCATCATCTTAGGTTTAGGTGGTGGCGGGCTGATCCATGCCCTGCGTAGATTCGATACCGGCATTAAAGTCACAGCGGTTGAGCTAAGAGCACAAGTCATTGAGTTAGCTAGACGTTACTTTCAACTGCCCATAGGTAAAAAACTGTCGATTATCCATCAAGATGCCAATTTGTTTCTCGAGCAAGGCGATCATAAGAAAGCCGATGTTATTTTTGCCGATATCTATGGTGCAGATGGTGTCGATGAGAATCAGTTATCTGAGACCTTTATTGCCAATGCAGCTGCTTTGATTAAAACCGATGGCTATCTGGTATTAAATTGCTGGAAAGAACATAGCCAAAACCGAGTGCTATTGAGTCATCTGCAACGACATTTTAGCGAGGTCAGGGCTTGCCTGACTGGAGGCGGTAACTGGGTGGTGTTTGCCGGAAAAACAAAGCGAGAAATCACTAGCGCCGGATTGAAGTCCAAGGCCCACTCTTTGTCGCAACAGCTCGATTTTACTTTAGGGCGTTCCCTGACGCGATTCGCTCTGTGGGAATAGGGTTTGCTCTGATTATCTGCCCATGACCCCCGTATTCTGAAAAACCGATTAGGATGATAGTTTTTATCCGTTATATTTAATTTGTCTGCTTGGTTAATATCTTCACATCGAAAACGAACTGACGAATCAATTGAGCGTCAGGCCAAAGATTTTATTAGCATTTACGGAGCATTCATGAACCAATCTATCATCAACACTGTAATCAAGCCTTTCTCTGCAACCGCTTTCCATAAGGGCGAGTTTGTACCCGTTACTGAGAAAGACCTATTGGGCAAGTGGTCAGTGGTATTCTTCTACCCAGCCGATTTCACTTTCGTCTGTCCAACAGAGCTTGGTGACATGGCAGACCATTACGCTAAGCTGCAAGAGATGGGCGTTGAAGTCTACTCGGTGTCTACCGATACTCACTTCACCCACAAAGCATGGCACGATACTTCCGATACTATCAAGAAGATTCAGTACCCAATGATCGGTGACCCAACTGGCGCTATCACACGTAACTTCGGTGTGATGATTGAAGAAGATGGCTTGGCACTACGTGGCACATTCGTCATCAACCCTGAAGGTCAAATCAAGGTTAGCGAAGTTCATGACCTGGGAATAGGCCGTAGCGCTGCTGAGCTGGTTCGTAAGATTCAAGCCGCTCAGTATGTAGCGACTCATGACGGTGAAGTATGTCCAGCTGCATGGCAGCCAGGTGCCGATACTCTTGCCCCATCTCTAGATCTAGTCGGTAAAATCTAAACTGACTTAAATCCGCTGGTCTAGATTTTCCTCTAGGCTAGCGGGACTTAAGTGAAAGCTCGCTTAAGCCTAATTTTATCTTCTTTGCTGGTTCGAGCCACCCCCTTTCAGGTTCGGGCTAGCAAACTCTCAATTTTTATAAAACCAATTATTTATAAAACAAATTGTATTTTTCTAGGAGTCATCATGCTGGATACGGATCTTAAAAATCAACTGAAAACCTATCTGCAAAACCTCAAGCGTCCAGTTGAACTTGTCGTGTCTGCAGATGATAGCCCTAAGGCACTGGAACTTAAGTCACTGGCGCAAGATATCGATAGTTTATCTGAATTAATCTCAGTGTCAGAAATTCAAGGTGAGCGTATGCCATCGATGCAGGTGACAAGTGCAGAAACGAATACAAGCATTACGTTCGCAGGTTTACCCATGGGTCATGAATTTACCTCGTTAGTATTGGCATTACTGCATACTGGCGGACACCCACTTAAGCTAGATGATGACGTTATTGCGCAGATCAAAGCGCTATCAGGCGAATACCATTTCGAGACTTATGTTTCTCTAAGCTGTCAAAATTGTCCCGATGTGGTTCAGGCATTGAATATGATGGCTGCAGTCAATCCTAAAATCACCAACGTGATGATAGACGGCGCCCTGTTTCAGACAGAAGTGTTTGATCGAGACATTCTGGCGGTTCCTTCCGTGTACCTTAATGGTAAGCTTTTCTCCCAGGGACGCATCAGTTTAGCTGAGATCTTAAATAAGTTAGACACAGGTGCGGCGAGTCGTCAGGCCGAGCAATTAGCTCAGAAAGACGTGTTCGACATGCTGGTGGTTGGCGGCGGGCCTGCAGGTGCAGCTGCCGCGATCTACTCGGCGAGAAAAGGCCTCAATACTGGCGTCGTTGCCGATAAGTTTGGTGGCCAAGTGGCTGAAACTGTGGCGATTGAGAATTTTATCTCAGTCAAGGCGACCGAAGGGCCCAAGCTAGTTGCTAATCTTGAGTCCCATGTACGTGAGTACGATGTTGATGTGATGGACAATCAACTTGGCGTTAAGTTGACCCCACGCCAAGGGCCAAACCCCTATCACGAATTAACCCTTGAAAATGGTGCGACACTAAAAAGCCAAACCTTGTTACTCGCCACTGGTGCGCGCTGGCGTGAGATGAATGTCCCCGGTGAGCAAGAGTATCGTGGTAAAGGTGTGGCATATTGTCCACATTGTGATGGCCCCTTGTTTAAAGGTAAACGCGTTGCCGTCATCGGCGGTGGTAATTCAGGCATAGAAGCGGCAATCGATTTGGCCAATATCGTTGAGCATGTGACCGTATTAGAGTTCGATACTCAGCTAAGAGCCGACGATGTGCTACAACGCAAGGCTGCATCTATGAATAATATCAGCATAATTACTCAAGCCATGACCACCGAAGTACTTGGTGATGGGTCACGAGTCAAGGGGCTTAACTACACAGATAGAGCCACAGGTGAGCAACATAGTGTTGAGCTAGCCGGTATCTTCGTTCAGATTGGGCTAGTGCCCAACACCGAATGGCTTAAAGGTGTGGTAGAGCTGACACCGAGAGGCGAGATCATTGTCGATGAGCGTGGTCAAACATCTGTTCCAGGTATCTTTGCTGCGGGGGATGTCACTAATACTCCCTATAAGCAGATCATTATAGCCATGGGCAGCGGCGCTACAGCCTCATTAGGGGCATTCGATTACTTAATCCGACATAACGTACCAGAGCAAGCTAATGCTGCTTAACGGCTCAACTTATACTTAGTTTTAATGAAAACAGTCAGGGTAAAACGCTGGCTGTTTTTTTTTGACCGCTTATAATCTTTTATATAAAGACTGTAAGCTCATATCTGAGCCTCATTTTAAACAAGACGAAGTTTTGATATGGATTTAAATATGCCTTCATCCGAAGTGCAATTGAAGAAAGAATGTCACTTATACCTCATCAAAGGTGGCAAGTGGGCGGCATTAATGTCTACTTTTATTTTGTTTGCCATGCTGGTAAATATTGTTTTACAAACTTCTAAAGTATTGCTCGCATCAAATATCATCTTATACATGCTGCCTGTTTTTATTACTATGATATTGGCAGCGCTTGTGATGCGGGTTTATGCAATCGACGAAATATCCAATAAAGCATTATTAGCCTATCTCTTTTCTTTAGAGCTCAGTTGGTTATTTTTGATCTGGATGATTTTTGATAGCTCAGAAGCGATCTTTAGCGGCAATGCAGCTCTGGCAGGTGTCGAGTCAATCGTAGATGTGCTGGTGTTAACTTTTGCCATTGCACTATTTGTTGATAGGAAAATTATGCTAATGGCTGTGTTGCCGTTAATGTTACTGAGCTTTTTTCTGCGGGTAACAGAGATCCCAGATAATTATTTTTTTCCTTTAACTAAGTTTCTCTGTTTCTTTGCCATTATAGTTTCAGGGCAGAGAGTGCTTTACACTTGGTTTAAGAAAGCCGTAGTGCGTGATGTGGAGAAGCAGCACCTGTTGAAACATTTTAGGCGAATGGCATTAATAGATGGGCTGACTAACATCAGTAATCGCCGTCATTTTGATGAGATTTTATCTCAAGAGATCAGGGCATCTGAGCGTAATAACCACCCACTGTGTGTGATCATGATAGATGTCGATTTCTTTAAAAGGTTGAATGATAGTTTAGGGCATCAGGTTGGAGATGAGTGTTTAATTACCTTGGCTAAGTTGCTCAGCTCAGTAGCGAATAGACCCAGAGATCTTGCGGCACGCTATGGTGGTGAGGAGTTTGTTCTTTTGCTACCGGATACCGATAGAAATGGTGCATATCTTATCGCAGATAAATTAAAATCTATCTTGGCCAAAGTTAAAATTCTTCATCCAGATTCAGATGTGAGTGAATATATAACCGTTTCGCAGGGAGTGTGTCAGTGGCAAGAAGGGATGAAGCCAGACGAGCTAATATCTGAGGCTGATCGGCTACTTTATCAAGCAAAATTAACGGGTCGAGATCGTTTTTTTGGCGCTAAGGGATAGAAGTTGCTTATAGCAATTGGTATGACTATGGACGTTATAAGTTGCAGGGAAATAAATGACCCTCAATATTTATCGATATCGAGGGCATTCTGAGCTAGCTGTTGGCGCTTGTTAAACCGTAATATTGATCTTGTGGCCGCTATTACCTACAGGAGCAGGATTAGCTGACTCAATCAATTGAAGTGCAATTTCTCCTTCAGCTTTTTGCTGTTCCTTCGCGAGTTGAGCTACTTTTACTATCATGCCGCCGCTACTTAACTGTGGCTCGAGATTCGCCGTACCCAAAGAAATTGCCATCGATATGCCTCGCCTTGTGTTTTAGATTTATTACCAATAAAGAACTATCGGCCCACCTAATAAAATATTGAGCATTATTTTTGACTGAGTTTGGATCGTATGTTGAGCGAGAATTGGCCGTTGAATAACGGCCAATTCGTTTATTTTAAAGATTTGCGCACCATAGTTATGATGAAACTCAATAAAATAGAGCCTGCAATCAGCATCATAGCAACAAGGGGACTCTGCAGCGAAACGGGATCTATAGCCAGCATAGTGCCCATGCCTATCATCATAATTCCTGACATCAACTTAAGTGTCTGACCCTCTTTCTCTGTGAGTTTTCGTTTCCCCATAGTGGCACTAAAGACGATGACAATAATGGCCAAAGGAATAACATAGACTAGGTTATAGAAAACGAGATACAGATAGCGCTCTATGTCAGATAGATCATGCATAGAAAGTACACTGGTATAGATCATCGGGAAGCCTGCGGTACAAAGTAACTCATAGGCGTTAGCGACAATCGCTAGGATCACGGTACCGCCAATCATCGCAGCCATGGAGCTGGCATTGGTCAATTTCCCCATACGTTTAATCAAGCCTGTGCGGTTTTTAGCCGACATGGACAGTGTCACTTCCCCCTTGGTGAAGAAGTAATCCTTGATATTAATGACTCCTGCAATGAGCGCTAGAATACCCGCCCCTAAGATGATCACACTACCATCACTGCCTGCGCCAAGAAGGGTAAAGATATTGAGCCAAGCTATCATAAACAGGAAGTAGATAAAGCCAGAGAAGAAGACAAATATACCGCCAACTATCAGCATGCGCATTTTACTCTTAGCGTTTACCATGATGGATAGCAAGAAGAGTAAAACAAAGAATGCACAGGGATTAAAGGCGTCGACACCCGCAAGTACTATGGTCAGTAGGGGGAGTGATAGCTTTTCAGGTGCTACTACTCCTATTAAAGGCAGCTCTATGGGTTGAACCTGGCTTTGTTTAGCCATTTCACCTGTAGATGCTAAATCGCAAGTTGCTTCATTCCCCGGGTTTCCGCTGGTATCGCTACATGTACCAAAGAGAGACGAATGCCCCTGCTCATCTGTAGCTTGGAGCGGGTCGTTATCGATAACTGTGCCACCTAAGCTGCGATAGCAAGCTTTCAAGTTATCGAGTAGATACTTACCTGTGACAGCTTCACTGCTATAGCCAACGGTTGCCAGTTCACAAGCCGCGATATAGGGAACGGAGCGAGCTTCAACTTGAGTCTTCTTAGCTATCCCTTGCCAGATATCCATGGTGTCAGGATCTGACACCAGATGGGTTTCAAGATCGATCCAAGGATAACGTTCAGGCAGTGAATCTATGAAAGGGTGGGCTTCTGCGCAGTGAGGACATGTCTTGGACCAGAAGAAATAGAGTTTAATTTTGAGCTCGCCATCTTGATTAACGTAATGCCAGCTCGAATCTTGACTGTTCTCTTGTGGTGTTATCAAAGTATTGGCTAACGTTGAGAATGAACTGAGGCAGAAAATCATAAGTACGAATAATGCTTTAGCCATGTACCCTCCTATAGGATGCGCTAGATGTTATCGCAATAATTATCTTACTTATCTTCGTTGTGGGGGATACATTTGCATGCAAAATTTGCAACAGAAATCTCGAATTATAAGAAAATGGGAACTGAGGCCGATTAACGATATAAGGTTTAAACCTATGGTCACAGGGAGACCATAGGTTGCTTACACATTGGTATCAGCTAAATTAGCTTCATTAATTCCATTCACTAAATTTGTTGCAGAAGTCAGTTCATCAAGGTAACTGGATAGTAAACCTCAACTCCTAGCGAGAACCTGAGAAAGTGCTTGCATGAGTATCACTATTGATTGAAGCATCATCTTCTGAGTTAATGGAGGGTAAGCTGATATCATTAACTGGGGGTTGCTTATCAGTTGCAGCTAGGGCTACAGCTGAACTCGATTGAACACCATTACACCAACTTACACTGACATCTCTGAGGTCTTCGTTACTGGCGGTTAAGATACGGCTGATAACCGGTGCCGGGTAATGTGAATTGGTCAGGTATTCTTTTATTCTATCTATACGTCGATTTGCCAGCCACATATTGTACTTGCGGGCATCATCGCTTGCTTGCAGCTTTAATATCTGAAACTCGAGCAGCAAATAGCCCGGTTTATTTGATGTACTTTCAATTAATTCATCCAACTGCTTGGCATATTTACTGGGGAAGTAAGAGCTATTTTTAGCATAAGGGATTTCAGTGAGGTGTATATTAGGTGCACACTCTGCTATTGCGCTTCCAGCAAACAGTAAACAGGTGATGGATATAATTGCTTTCATTTAGAACTCCTTCGAAGCAATGCCCAGTAGACCTTCTGGAGACAACAAGATTTATGGTCTAGGTAGATAATTTAGGTGCAAATCTATGCCAATACAGGATAAAAATCAATCCATTGAATTTTGACGCTTTTTTTAGAAGAGGTTTTTTCAAGCTCAGATCTGAAGTGTCATAATATAGACAGGCGCCGAAAGCGTTACCACCTTCTAGTTTACTGGTTTGTCGACATATTTTTGACTTCTGTTGGCAATAATACTCAGCGTAAATAAATTTTGATAATTTACAATCTTGACTGTATATTTTTGCCTCTTTTATTAAAAAAGTCGATTTATGCCCTATATGTAAGTATATTGTGCACAATATAACAACTGTGGTTTTGCTAACATGCCTAACGTAAAAAATACCAATCCTCTCTCACTCGACAACCAAGTTTGTTTTTCCCTGTACAGTGCCAGCAATGCCATGGTGAGAGCATACCGTCCGTTATTGAATGAGTTGGACCTTACCTATCCTCAGTATTTAGCCATGTTGGTATTGTGGCAGCACCCAGGTATCAGCGTGAAAACATTAGGAGAGAAACTGCATCTGGATTCGGGCACTTTGACACCTTTGCTTAAGCGTTTGGAGGTGAAAGGTTTGGTCAGTCGTGGTCGCAGTGAGCAAGATGAAAGAGTCAGAGTGCTGCATATTACTCAATCCGGGAAGCAATTAGAGGCCGAAGCTGCAAAAATCCCCGATCAGATGCGCTGTAAACTTGGGGGAGATCCGCAAGTATTTATTGAATTAAAACGCCTATGTGATCAAGCCTACCTATTACTCAGTTCAGCCAAATGAGCGAGTCTCATTTATAGGAATAATTCATAGGAAAGCTAGGTCTGAACTTTGGTTAAATAATTGTGCTATCTTGGTTTTATTCGAGTAAATAGAGAAAACCATGGATATAATAGATGTGGTCATCATAGGAGGTGGCATCAATGGGGCTGGCATTGCTCAATGTGCGTCGGCCGCAGGTTACAGCGTCTTATTACTCGAGAAAGGCGCTATCGGCGGGCAAACCTCCGCAAATTCAAGCAAACTCATTCATGGTGGTCTACGTTACCTAGAGACCGGACAGATATCTCTAGTCAGAAACTCCTTATCTGAGCGCCGAGCCCTGCTTCGTTTGGCGCCCCATCTAGTGAAAGCCGTGCCTTTCTATATCCCTGTCTATGATACGAGCCAGCGCAACCAATGGGCGATACGTGCCGGATTAACGGCATATTCAGTACTGAGCGAATTCGATCCTTTAGGGCGTTTCACCAGCTTGCCTGCGGTGGAGTGGTCGAAAATTACCGGATTAAAGCTGCAGGGACTAAAAGCTGTGTTCAGGTATTGGGACGCTCAGACCGATGATAAAGCGCTGACCCAAGCTGTGATGAGAAGTGCCCAAGGCCTGGGGGCGCAAGTTCTCAGCCATGCTGAGTGTGACGCTATAGTCCACACGCCAGACTACTGTGAAGTGAGCTACCTTTATCAGGATGACCTCGTGGTACAAAGAGCATCTTGTGTCATCAATGCCGCCGGTCCTTGGGTCAATGATGTGATAGAGAGCTTAGTTCCCCCTATGGCTAAAGAGCATGTCGACTTAGTACAGGGCTCTCATCTCCTATTGGACATTCCTGCACCCAGTGGGATCTTGTACCTGGAATCTTGCTTCGATAACAGAGTGGTGTTTGTGATGCCCTGGAAGGGGAAAACCTTACTCGGAACCACAGAAACGATTCTGGATAAGTTAGATGGCAAACCTGAGTCGACGCGAGAAGAGATTTCTTACTTGCTTGGGATATATAAACATTACTTCCCAGCTCAGGGGAGCGTTGAACAGCTGGAGGCTTTAATCATAGACACTTTTTGTGGAGTAAGGGTGCTGCCTAAGCTCAATGGCAGTTCATTCGATCGCCCAAGAGAGATATTACTCAAAACCAGTATTACCCACCCCAGACTGATGACGCTCTATGGTGGCAAGTTAACAACCTTCAGAACGACCTCTAAAGAGGTGGTCCGCTGGATGGCGTCTAAGTTAGGAAAACGAATTTCCATCGCAGATGTTGATATCACACCTATCTTGTGACCGTTTCTGTCATATTGGTGTAATCTTGGTGTCATATCATTCACGATAATTATTATTTCATTACCCAGTCAATAACTCTATGTGGCATATCTTTGTTCGTTTTCTCTCTTTGGGACTGGTCAGTTTCGGTGGTCCCGCCGCACATATTGGTTATTTCAGGCAGACTTTTGTCAGTGATCTGAAATGGCTCGACGATAAACATTACGCGAGTCTGGTTGCATTGAGCCAGTTTATGCCTGGGCCGGGTTCGAGTCAGGTCGGCTTCGCCATTGGCTATCACAGAGGTGGTTTACTCGGTGGCATAGCCGCCTTTATCGGCTTCACTCTGCCCTCATTTTGTTTACTCTTTCTTTTGTCGGTGACCAGTGCTCAATGGCTGGATAATGACTGGTTTCTGGGAGTCATATATGGTCTGAAATTACTCGCCGTGGTCGTGGTTGCCGATGCTGTGTGGATCATGTTTAACCAGTTTTGTCGCAAACATCTAGCCAAAATTCTGATGTTAACCTCTAGTGTGTTGTTGATTTTATATGGATCTCTGTTGGCTCAGGTGCTGGTCTTGTTGGTGGCAGCTCTGGTGGGGGTTAAATATCTCTCTCCCTGTGACGCTAGTGATGAGCTTACACTAGTAGAAACTAAACCTATCACTCTGGGTTATGCCTGGTTAGCCGTTTTTGCCCTCTTGTTTATCGCTTCCTTGGCGTTAATAAAGATGGATGCTCATTTGGGGCAAGTATTTGGTCAGTTTTTCCAGGCCGGTAGTCTGGTATTTGGAGGCGGTCATGTGGTGTTGCCGTTATTGGAGACCATAGTCGGCGATGCCATGACCAGCGATAGATTCATTACCGGTTATGCCTTAGCCCAAGCGGTCCCGGGCCCCATGTTCGCTTTGGCTGCTTTCTTAGGTGCCGAGCTGTGGAGCCAATCGCCTTTAGTTGGGGCCATAGTGGCAACCCTAGCGATCTTTCTTCCTGGCTTCCTATTGATGTTAGTGGCATTGAAGACTTGGGCAGCCCTGAGTGCTCGTCCTAAGGTTGTCGGAGCCTTAGCCGGTATCAATGCTGTTGTGGTTGGCTTTCTGATTTCGGCGCTCTATATGCCGGTGTTTACCAGTGCGGTGAAAGTGCCTCTGGACATGGCATTGGTGCTCTTAGGCTTTGGCTGGTTGAAGTTGTTTAAGCCTAATATCTTATTCTTGGTCGTCGGTTTTTCAGCTGTGGGACTGTTGGTATCATTTATATGAGTCATATATGACTTTTCTATATTGTATGTGGATGGTGGTACTTGTTCAGCGACTGGCATAATTGTGATCCGGAAATTGAGTCGATGAACTCGAGTCCGGGTATCTCGGCGGGGTCATTAATTAGCCTTCGAGGAGAAAATTGGCCAGCAGCTTAAGCTGTAAGCCCTTGCTGTAGTCACTAAAATGGGAAGCTCTCGCTTCCCATTCTTTTAGCGGGCTGTTATCTAGACCATCTCAGTTTCCAGCTTCTCCACCTTGACGGCACAGACCTTAAACTCGGGGATCTTGGCCACAGGATCCAGCGCATTAATGGTGAGTTTGTTGGCCGCAGCCTCGACAAAGTGGAAGGGCAGGAACAGCACCCCGGCCTGGGCACGTCTGGTGACGAATGCTTTTATCTCAATTTCACCGCGGCGGGTCGTAAGTCTGAGCATATCGCCATTGCCAATCGCCAACTGGTCGGCATCGTAGACTGATATCATCACCTTAGGTGAGCCCAGCTCATCCAGTCCGGGGGTCTTTCTGGTTAAGGTACCGGTATGGAACTGCTCCAGTAAACGTCCGGTCGACAGGATGAGCGGGTACTCTTTGCATGGCACCTCCGCCGGCAATCTGTAACCCACTGGGAGCATTCTTGCCCGGCCCCGGGTAAATTCATCTGTGTGCAGAATAGGGGTGCCGGGATGATTCTCGCTCGGGCAGGGCCACTGCAGTCCCTGATAGCCGTTTGCGCCATCGATATCTATGGCCTGCCAGCTGATGGCGCGATACTGGGGCGTTACTTCAGTGATCTCCTGCCAGATCTGATGCTCGTCCAGGTATTGCCAGTCGGCGCCCAAGCGATTGGCCAGCAGCTGCAGAATTTTCCAATCCTCCAGCGCATCTCCCGGCGGTGTCACCGCCACCTGCAACTGCTGTACCCGGCGTTCCGTGTTGGTGAAGTGCCCCTGTTTCTCGGCGAAGCTCAGTGCTGGCAGCACCACATCGGCGAGCTGCGCGGTTTCAGTCAGGAAGATATCCTGCACTATCAGAAGCTCGGCCGCGTTCAAGGCTTGAATAACATGGGCCTGATCGGGATCGCTCAGGGCCGGATTTTCACCCATAACAAACAGAGCCTTGAGATCTCCCTTGAGAATTGCCTGCATCATCTCGGTGGCTGTAATGCCAATCTGGCGGGGAAGAGCATCCTTGCCCCAGGCCTGGCTGAATTTCTGCTGCACTCGTGCATCGTCTACTCTCTGGTAGCCGCTGAAGTAATTTGGCAGCGCGCCCATGTCACAGGCCCCTTGTACATTGCTCTGGCCCCGAAGCGGATTGATGCCGGCCCCTTTTACCCCTATGTTGCCACACAGCAACTGGAGGTTGGCGATGGCGGTGACATTGTCATGCCCTGAGGTGTGCTGGGTAATTCCCATGGCGTAATAGACCGCAGTTTTTTCTGCCGTGCCTATCATACGTGCCATGGTCATGATATCGGCGCCATTCACTTGGGTGATGATCTCGGCATTATCCAGGCTGTACTCGGTCTTCATCACCTCGTCATAGAGCGCGTCGAAGCCATCGACCCGGGCATGAATATAGTCGAGATCATGCCAGTCGTTGATGATGATCTGTTGCATGATGGCATTGAGTAGCATGACATCGGTGCCGGGCTTCTGGCTAACATATAGTTCGGCGTGATCGGCGATGTCGATCCGTTTGGGATCGGCGACCATCAACCTGGCCCCGTGATCCCGAATCGCCGCCTTGATCTTCGAGGCTATGATGGGATGGGTGTTACTGGTGTCGGATCCCAAGATGAAGATCAGATCCGACTCCTTGATCCCGGAAATATCATTGGTCATGGCGCCACTGCCTAGGCTGTCATACAGGGCGGTGACTGTGGCAGCGTGACAGAGACGGGCGCAGTGGTCGATGTTATTGGTGCCGATGACGCTTCTGAACAACTTCTGGAACAGGTAGTTATCTTCGTTGGTCGCCTTCGCCGACGCCAGTCCAGCGACGGCATCACTGCCATGGGTTGCGATGATCTGTGACAATTTAGCCCCGATAAAGTCGATGGCTTCATCCCAGGATACGGCGACCAGCTGTCCCTCCTTGCGTAGCAGTGGCTGAGTCAGGCGCTGTTCGCTGGCGATGAAGTCGAAGCCAAAGCGGCCCTTGACACACAACATGCCTTCGTTGACGGGAGAGTGAGTGTTGCCGCTGATGCGCTTAATGGTGTTGCTGGCCACATCGACATGCATATCGATCCTGCAGCCTACGCCGCAGTAAGTACATATGCTTGATACTTGCTTCAATGGAGCCGTCAGCCCCTGGGTCTTGTCACGCGCGTCGACGAGTGCACCCGTCGGACAGACCTGAATGCAACCACCACATTGGACGCAATTACTGTCATTCATCGAGGCGCTAAAGCCGACTCTCGGTGCGCGCCGGCTCAGTTGGCCTGTCTCCTCGGTTGGCAGCGCCTGATAGTTATCGGCTGCGAAACTGATGGCGTGATGACCGGCCTGCTGCTGACAAATGTCGACGCAGGCGCCGCAGCTGATGCAGCGGTTGGCATCGAAGGTGATAAACGGACTGCTGCTATCGACACTAAATTGTCTCGGTGCATGTTCCAGTTTGTCGGCAGTCAGTGCCGCGTTATCTACCCGATAACGTGAGGCATAATCGCGCAAGTCACAACGCGTATTGGCCTGGCAGGCGCATTCCAGGCAGCGCGCCGCCTCCTGCATGGCCAAATCCGCGTTGAAACCCAGCTCGATCTCCTTGAAATTGAAGTTACGCAGCTGGAGGCTGAGCTCGGGCATCTTGACCTTAGGTTGGCGCTCTATATCTGGATAGAGGCGCGCCGACAGGCTGGCGGTCTTCTCGGCCTTGGTGGCATTAAATTGCTTGGGGATGAGGTCACATGTCAGGCCCTGGGTGAGTAACTTCTCGATGGCGATTGCCGCCTTGCGACCATCGGCCACCGCCGCCACCGCCGTCGCCGGACCGGTTCTGCAGTCTCCCAATACAAACAGCTTGTCGATACCGGCAGATAGACCCGCCGACATGGTATGGTCGCAGCCTTCGAAGGTATTCCAGCGGCTCAGGGCCAGCGCCCCGGTTACCAGTTGATCCTGTGGTTGTTGCAGAAACTCCATGTCTGGCATCTGTGATACGGCCGGGATCACGGTATCGAAGGCGTCGGTGAAGGTCTCTCCCGTTGCCACCGGCCTGCGTCTCCCGGATGCGTCGGGCTCACCGAGCGCCATCTTCTCGAACGTGATCGCGTTAACCCGGCCATGGTCATCACTGTGATTCTTAATTGGATTGGTCAGAAAGTAAAATTCGACCCCTTCATGTTCGGCCTCCTCGATCTCATAGTCTTCGGCAGGCATCTCATCGCGGGTGCGACGGTAGACAAGGGTGACCTTAGCGCCATCTCGAAGGGCGGTACGGGCACAGTCGATGGCGGTATTGCCGCCGCCGATGACGGCGACTCTCTCTCCTGTCTTATAGCGTTTGTCGGTGCAGTAGTCTCTGAGGTAATCGACACCCAGATAACAACCATCGAGATCTGTGCCGGGATAATTCATCGGTACCGCTTTCTGGGCACCGATGGCGAGACAAACGGCATCGAAACCTTCGACCAGTTGCTGCAGATGTATGTCCTGTCCCAGCCTGATATTGGTCTCGATATTCAAGCCATTCTTGCACAGCAAGGCAATCTCTTTATCTAGGATATCTTTTGGCAAGCGGTATTCGGGAATACCGTAGCGCAACCAGCCGCCGGCCTTGGGCATAGACTCATAGATGGTGACATCGTGACCCGAGTTTGACAGGTAAAAACCGGCGGTGATTCCAGCCGGGCCACTGCCTATGATGGCCACTTTTTTCCCGGTCGCCGGCGCCCGCTCAGGCACATAGCTGTCGCTGTCTTCGATATCTAGATCCGCCGCGTGCCGCTTGAGTTGCCTTATCGCCACAGGTTCATCGACTAAGCCACGCCGACACTCGGTCTCACAAAATGCCGGACAGACCCGACCAATCGATAATGGTAGCGGCAGTGTCTGCTTTATCACCTTGACCGCTTCTCTATGATTGCCTTGGGCAATATGAAACAGGTAGGACTGCACATCGACGCCGGCGGGGCAGGCTTGCTGACATGGCGCCTCACAATCGGCAAAGTGATCACTTAATATCTCGGTCAATGCCGACTTGCGCAGCCGACTCAGGTGAGCCGATTGGGTGATGATAGTAACCTGAGAACCTGCCGAGTCCATCAGGCTAGCGAGTCTGGTTTCACAAGCTCTAACCGTCCACTTGCTTGCCCCCGCCTGCGGCGTCGAGTGGCAGACCTCAACCACACAGAGATCGCAGTGGCTTTTATGCTCCACCTGGGAGTCATGGTCAGTGGCTAAGATATTGACAAGTGGCGATTGACACAGGCTGGGGATGGTGATGCCAGCCTCGGTGGCTATGGTCAATATGCTTGCATCCGGGCTAGCCGATACTTGCTTGCCGTCGATTATCAGGTTTTTCATCGTGTCTGCCTTTGGCTATATTCGAGCTAAGCTGAGATCCTTTCGAGTCAGCTAAATGAATTCCAATAGAGAGCCTGCCGATATATGTAAATTAGGGGACTGAGGCTAAGTGCTATCTATAAAGGGATAATATGCTGTCATCGAGTATACCCAGACTCTTTTTAGCAAGAGGTCTCTGCAGCGCATTTAATGTGCGGTTTTGCAGCGGTGTTCACAAATCGCCCGATAGTGTGGTTTGGCGCAGGGGCTGGCTGAATCAGATTCAGATCTCGGTGGGTGATTCCAGGCTTGAACGCTTGAATCTCGAACTGGTCGCTCGAAACCCGCAACTTTATCGGCTCTGTCTTGAGCCTCTTTTTCAATTCTACCGCGTCATCTTCTTCACAAAAACCACCACGAATAGGGCTATGGTGAAACTGCCTGTGAAGGCTTCTACTGCCGCAATGGCTCTTGAAAAACCTATGGGGGTAAAGTCGCCATAACCTAAGGTAGTAAAGGTCACCACCGAATAATAGATACAGTTAAAAAATAGAAATAGGTTGGTGGTGAAGTCATTTTCCGTATTGAACACATGTATATGACTGTCGTAACTCAGGCCAGTGAAAAGGTATAGAATGGCGCAGACTAAGATCAGTCCCATAGAGAAACCGATAACGCGCATCGGTGCCTCGCCGTAGCCGCAGAAGATATCGATTGTCTTAGAGACGAAGCGTTTGAAGCTATGTTTAGGCATCTGATAACGGCGCATGGTGAGCTCTTTGCGGATATACTCACCCGACATGGCAAATAAACCTTCGCGTTCGGCGGCTTTTCTCAGGTCTCGATAGATCTCTTCGGCTTGTTCAAAGTAATCGATGGCAATCTCCTTTTCGCCAACTTTGGCCGCTTCTAATGCGAGCTTTTCTTGTTTTATTCTCTTGCCGATTGAGATGTTCTCAATCTTGGCGCCATTCCACTTGATGCCAAGCAAATTTGTGCCGACTAAATTGGCGCAGTGGACGTTGGATTCCCTCAGATCGGCCTTCATCAGGCTGGCATTGTGCAGGTTTAGATTGAACAAGTGAGCCTCTTGCAGATCGGCACGGTAGAGTTCGGCATTGGTCATATCGAAGCCGGTCTTCTGATGATGACGAACCAGATCGATTCCATGGAGCTTGGCACGCTTGAGACATATTCCTCTGAGCATGCCTCCATTACGGGCAAATTGCTCTAAATTGGCGATGTCTTCGGGCTTATCTTTGATGATCTTTGGGTCATGCCAGTAACACAATCCAGAAGCTTGGGCCGGTTCTGAGCAGGAGTAACCTTCATCTTCGTGGTAGCAACATATTGAGGTTTTATCTGTCATGATGAAAGTATAGACAGGAGATTTCTGCTTTGTGTGCAGCACAGATATTAAATATTTGATACGTCATCAGTTTAGCTGAGTTTTCCATTCGGCTGCAATTCTGCTTTCAATTCCTGGGTGTTAGCAGACTGTTGAAAGAGCTAGTCTTCAATCCTAAGCGTATAAAGCTCGAAATAAGCACAATTCATCTTCTCGACCCCCTAGTGGTATTCTTCCGATTAAGTTAAAATAACGGGTTCGCAGTTACTGCCTAACTATTTTGAGTAGAAGAGATATGTTTGAAGTAAATCCGGTAAAATTTAAAATCAAAGATCTTGCAGAACGTACCCTTAGCCTTCGGGGGTTTCTTTGACTACGATGCTAAGAAAGAGCGTCTGGAAGAAGTTAGCCGAGAGCTAGAGAGTAGTGATATTTGGAATGACCCGGATAACGCTCAAGCCTTAGGTAAAGAGCGTGCAGCATTAGAATTAATCGTTAAGACCATCGACGATATGGATACGGGTCTCGAAGATGTCGAAGGCCTGCTTGAGCTCGCTATCGAAGAGGGTGATGAAGAGACCTTTAATGATGCCAGTTCCGAGCTCGATGATTTAGAGAAACGCCTCGAAGACCTCGAGTTTCGCCGCATGTTCTCGGGTCCCCATGATATCGCTAATAGTTATCTGGATATTCAGTCCGGCTCAGGTGGCACCGAGGCTCAGGATTGGGCCAACATGGTGCTACGTATGTATCTGCGTTGGGGCGATGCACACGATTATAAGCCTGAACTTATCGAAGTGACCGCTGGCGATGTTGCCGGTATCAAGGGCGCAACCATCAAGTTTAACGGTGAGTATGCATTTGGCTCCTTGAGAACCGAAACTGGTGTTCATCGTCTGGTACGTAAATCACCTTTCGATTCATCGGGTAAGCGCCATACCTCTTTCTGTTCGGTATTTGTCTATCCTGAAATAGATGATTCTATCGAGATCGATATTAATCCATCGGATCTGCGTATCGATACTTATCGTGCCTCTGGCGCCGGTGGTCAGCATATCAACAAGACTGAGTCTGCGATCCGTATTACCCATTTGCCGACCAATACCGTGGTGCAGTGTCAGAATGACAGGTCTCAGCATAAGAACCGTGATGCTGCCATGAAACAGCTGAAGGCTAAGTTGTTTGAGCTCGAGATGCTCAAACAAAATCAAGAGAAGCAGGCGGCGGAAGATGCCAAGTCTGATATCGGTTGGGGCAGCCAGATCCGCTCTTATGTGCTCGATGATGCGCGTATTAAAGATCTACGCACCGGGGTTGAGAGCCGAAATACCCAGACCGTCTTAGATGGCGGTCTCGACATGTTTATCG
Source organism: Shewanella benthica (assembly GCA_023284085.1). GTDB lineage: Bacteria > Pseudomonadota > Gammaproteobacteria > Enterobacterales > Shewanellaceae > Shewanella > Shewanella benthica. The sequence goes on along the minus strand of JAKVHY010000046.1, from coordinate 5,571 downwards.
AAGCCAGTCTTAAATCTGGTTTGTAACACTTACAAATTTTTACCCAATTGATGTGTAACGGCTCAGTAGACTTGAGCCGATTGAACTAATTTATTTTAACGTATGATCTGTAACATTTACGAGAGAAGAAGATGACTGAACAAGTACAAGACGAAAACAAGTTAATTGCAGAGCGTCGTGCCAAGCTTGAGCACATACGCGCTAACTGCCCAGCAAATGGTCACCCAAACAACTTCGATCGTAAACATAAAGCGGCAGACATTCAGGCTGAATATGGTCAATACACCAAGGTAGACCTTGAAGGCATGGCTATCCAACGCAGCATAGCCGGTCGTGTCATGGCTAAGCGCGGTCCATTCCTGGTTATCCAGGACGTCAGCGGTCGCATCCAGGCATATGCGGGTAAAGACGTTCAGAAAGATCTTAAGGCCAGATTCCAGGGCTTAGATATCGGAGACATTATTGGTGTTACCGGTCAGCTGCACTTGTCTGGCAAGGGCGATCTCTATGTGAACATGGAAGAGTATCAGTTGCTGACTAAGGCGCTGCGTCCACTTCCTGAGAAGTTTCACGGTCTGACGGATCAAGAGACTCGCTATCGCCAGCGTTATGTTGACTTGATCGTGAACGAAGAGTCTCGTAATGCCTTCATCATGCGTTCAAAGGTCGTTGCTTCCATTCGTAATTTCATGATCAAGAAAGAGTTCATGGAAGTTGAAACCCCTATGATGCACACCATTCCAGGTGGTGCTACGGCGCGTCCGTTTATCACTCACCACAACGCACTGGATATCGAGATGTATCTACGTGTGGCACCTGAGCTTTATCTTAAGCGTTTGGTTGTCGGTGGCTTCGAGCGTGTATTCGAGATCAACCGTAACTTCCGTAACGAAGGTCTATCTCCGCGCCATAACCCAGAATTCACTATGATGGAATTCTATATGGCCTATGCAGATTATAAAGATCTGATGGACTTGACCGAAGAGATGCTCAGCTCTATCGCCACCGAGCTTTGTGGTTCTCCAAAGCTTCCATACGGCGAGCACACGGTAGATTTTGGCGGCCCATATGCGCGTTTGAGCATGTTGGATGCTATTAAGAAGTACTGCCCAGACAATGAAACTATTCAGTCTATGACCTATGAAGAGGTTAAAGACGTCGAGTTTATGCGTAACTTGGCTAAGAGCATTGGCATGAAAATCGAGAAGTTCTGGACCTGTGGTCAGCTACTCGAAGAGATCTTCGGTGAAACAGCCGAGCCTCATTTGATGCAGCCTACCTTCATCACAGGTTATCCTGCAGATATTTCGCCATTGGCACGTCGTAACGATGAAAACCATTTCATCACCGACCGTTTCGAATTCTTCATCGGCGGCCGTGAAGTCGCTAACGGCTTCTCTGAGCTTAACGATGCCGAAGATCAAGACCAACGTTTCAAGGCCCAGGTTGCCGCGAAAGATGCTGGTGATGACGAAGCCATGTTCTATGATGCAGATTATATCAGGGCTCTCGAGCACGGCTTGCCACCTACTGCCGGTCAAGGCATAGGCATAGATCGTTTGGTGATGTTGTTTACCAACACGCATACGATCCGTGATGTGATCTTGTTTCCAGCCATGCGCCCTCAAGCTCAAGCTCAAGGCTAAACTTTCATCAAGAAAGTCAAAAAATGATAAAGGCAGCAGGGTTATTTACTCCGCTGCTTTTTTTATGATTAAAGCTGAATAAGCACCTAGCTTACTCATTTACCTTGAATTTGGCTGTCAAAATCACTCTGAGTAGACCACTTATTCATACTGATTAGTATAATATAATCAATGATTAAGATGTTTCTGTAGCGGGTACATTTAAATTCGACAGATGTTCTATTTTTCATGTAGTTTTAATTATATATTGAAGTTTCCCTCTGATTTTTATAGCTTAAGCGGTAGGTTGTAAAATGCTGAATAAAGGTAACCTTGTTAGATGTATAGGCGGAGTAAGCTAATGTTTGAGTTTATGGCACTATGATAGATATTCCTATTTCATCGAAGTATTGGCAAAATTGGCAAAATTCTGTCGATCTACTTTCGAGCTTTTCTCAATGTGCTGTCGTAGTAAGGGTCGTAAACGCTTCGGGGCAATACTGTCCCAAACTCAGTTCTGCTTCCCTCAACAATCATCAGGTTTTAGAAGAAAGCTGCATTGCAGATTTAGCCAACAATTCCCATATTCTAAAGTGGCCATCAAGGGCTGTATTTGGTTACTTATCTTTATGTCTCGACTCTGAAAAAACAGAGGTAAACCCACTCAATCATTCTGAAGATAGAGATATTGTGCCGGTCAAACTCGAGCCTTTACTCGCATTGTGTATTAAAAATATAGAGCTGGAATTAAGCGAGATTTATCGTGAGCATCAACACAAAAACAAACTAGAACGCGGACCTATAGCGTCATTAGAAGATGTAAGTTTGCAACTTTTTATAGACAGCTTAAAAGAGCATATTTGGATAAAAGATACCTCTGGCCGTTACATGGTGTGTAACCAAAGTGTTGAGAGAGCATGGGGGAAAACCCGCGAAGAAATTATCAACAAAACTGATGAAGAGCTTTTTGTTGCCGATTTAGCCAACCAGTTTATTCAAGCTGATCATGATGCCGTTGATACAGGAATACAGATCACTACCGGGGAATGTAAAGGACAGAATGAAGACGTTGATAAATATTGGTTAGAAACGTCTAAAGTACCACTGGTGGCGGAAGATGGTGAACTTTTAGGTGTGGTTGGTGTTTCCAGAAATATCTCTCAGCATAAAGCGGTCCAAGAAGAGTTAGAGATAACAGGAAGGATATTTGAGAACTCTGTCGAAGGTGTGTTGATCACCGATAGAAAAGGTGAAATTCTTGAGACTTATGGGGCTTTCTCGGAAATAACCGGTTACTCAAAAGATGAAGTTGTGGGAAAAAACCCTCGTATGTTTAGTTCGGGGCGCCACGATAAAGCTTTCTTTACCGAATTATGGAGTGGATTAATCCATAAAGGCAAGTGGCATGGTGAGATATGGAACAGGCGTAAAAATGGCGCCGTATTTCCGCAAATGCTCACCGTCAGTTCGGTGTTTGGTGAGGATGGTGAAGTGCGTTACTTTGTCGCTGTTTTTGCCGATATCACCCTGCAAAAGAGAAGTGAAGCTGAGCTTGCACATCAGGCTTATCATGATCCTTTAACTCAATTACCCAATAGAATGGCGTTGATCACACTGATTGAACAGGACATTCGTCACGCCGAAGTTCAACAGGGACATCTGGCGACGGTATTTATCGATGTAGATTTATTCAAACATATCAATGATAGCTTTGGTCATCTGGCTGGCGATAAGATTTTAGTGGAGTTAGCTGGCCGTTTAACTAGCCATAAAGGGTCTGAAGACACCTTGGCGCGAATCGGTGGCGATGAATTTGTTGTACTACTACCACAGGTAGAAGGAAATGAAGAGCTGACATTAGCCTTGAGCAAACTCAGAAAGGCATTTGAACAACCATTTTTTATTGATGACAAGGAGCCGATAAGACTGACTGCTAGCATGGGAGTGTCGGTGTTCCCCCAAGATGGCAAGGACAGTTATACCTTGCTGAGAAATGCAGACTCTGCAAAGCATAGAGCTAAACTGGATGGCCGTAATAGCTACGCCTTTTATACGGAGTCTTTAACCCAAGAGTCTAGAGAGCATTTGAAGCTACAGAGTGCTTTACATGCTGCTTTAGACAAGCAAAATTTCCATCTTGTTTATCAACCTAAGCTTGATTTTGTGACCATGGAAACGACGGGGTTTGAAGCATTATTACGTTGGTGTGATCCTGTGCTCGGCAATGTCTCTCCGGCTAAGTTTATTCCAATCGCAGAGAAAACTGGCTTAATTAATGATATCGGCTTATGGGTATTGAAACAGGCGTGTCAGCAAGGCGTTAAATGGATTTCTCAAGGGAAAAAATTTGGACGCATTGCGGTTAATGTCGCGGGCCAACAATTACAGCGAACGTCTTTTGTTGATGAAGTTAAATTGGTGCTAGAAGAGACTGGATTACCAGCGAGTGCATTAGAGCTTGAAGTAACTGAGAGCTTTATGATGTCAGATCCTGAGGTTGTTATCCGTGACCTGCAACGATTGGGTGAAATGGGGATTGAACTCTCTATTGATGACTTTGGCACTGGCTATTCATCGCTAAGCTACTTAAAAAAATTGCCTATTCATAAACTGAAAATAGATCAGTCATTCGTTAGAGATCTTCCTATGGATCATAACAATAGCGCGATAGCGAAAGCTGTGATCGCGTTAGGACAGGCGTTAAACCTCAAGGTGATTGCCGAGGGGGTCGAGAATGAAGCCCAAGCGGCATTTTTAAGAGATAACGGATGTGATGAAGCACAAGGTTATCTTTATAGTAAACCCATGTTACCTGAAGCCTTAAATGACTTTCTAGACTAGCGATAGATAACATTTACCTCATTTTTGATTTATTACGAGTAGCTAGATGAAAAATATTTTGTGTTTCGGTGATTCAAACACTTGGGGTTATGAACCTGTGGTATGTACACGTTATTCCTACGATGTTAGGTGGACAGGTGCGCTGCAAAAGAGGCTTGGTAGCCAGTATCGCGTCATCGAGGAGGGGTTAAACGGTCGAACATCTGGCTTTGATGAACCTGGGCGAGACTTTAGAAATGCTGCTCGTTATTTCCCTATGTTACTCGAGTGCCATAGACCATTGGATTTGGTTGTAATCATGCTAGGTACCAATGATCTCAAGTCTCAATTTCAGCTTACGTCATCGGCTATTGCCCAAAGTGTAAAAGGACTCTGTGAGATGGTGCTCAATGGCGAATATATTGAGAATACTAATACTCAACTACTGCTCATTACACCGCCCCATGTGGCTAATCTTCCCGCCGAAGATGTGCAGATTTTTTCTGGCGCCAGAGATAAGTCTCTGCAATTAGCGACAGAGTATAAGAAGGTCGCGGATGAACTAGGAATCTTGTTTATGGATGCTAGTGAGGTTGTTGAAACAACCGATGCCGATGGATTGCATTGGACGGCGCAGCAGCATCAGGATTTCGCTGCTGTATTAAGTGACAAGGTATTGAGTATTTTTGTCGATTAATGTTCTTCCTAGTATCTCTTAATCAGATTTTGGCACAGCTTTTCGTTCTGACTTTAGCTATAAAACACTAGTTATTTCAGAAAGCTCAATGACTTCTCCTGGCTGCATGTTATCTAGCATGATATTACCAATACGTACTCGGACTAGCCTCATGGTAGGGAAGCCTGCTGCGGCTGTCATCTTACGAATTTGACGGTTCTTGCCTTCACTAATGGTGATAGAGATCCAAGTCTATTGATGGCCCCGTGCCAGGGGTCTCTGACTCTAGACCCATTATCCGGAAGTTTGTGCTCTGATTTTAGCTATAAAACACTGGTGATTTCAGAAAGCTCAATGACTTCTCCTGGCTGCATGTTATCTAGCATGATATTGCCAATACGTACTCTGACTAGTCTCATGGTAGGAAAGCCAGCGGCTGCGGTCATCTTA
>JAKVHY010000045.1 GCA_023284085.1 Shewanella benthica | reverse complement strand
CTGATTTTAGAACCTCGGCGAACTCGGTCTTACCCTAGGACGGTCAAGCGCAGACCTCAGAAATATGCCAGAAATAAAAAATGCCAGTAAGCTTAACTTACCGGCATTAGCACTGAGTGCGGCCCTTTTTTTGAGATATAGCGTTAAGTTTACTTAACGCGCATACCCGGCTGTGCGCCTTCATGTGGCTCTAAGATCCACAAGTCTTTACCACCAGGACCCGCCGCGACTACCATGCCTTCGGATATGCCAAAGCGCATCTTGCGTGGTGCAAGGTTGGCCACCATTACGGTGAGCTTGCCTTCGAGCTCTTCAGGAGAGTAAGCCGACTTTATCCCGGCAAAGACTTGTTTGGTCTCGCCGCCAAGGTCTAGTTGAAGCTTAAGCAGCTTGTTCGCCTCGGGTACGTGCTCGGCTTTCGCGATACGCGCGATACGCAGGTCGATTTTGGCGAAGTCTTCGAAGCTTATCTCTGTCGAGATAGGATCGTCTGCTAAGTGATTGCCACTCGCTGGCGCATCATTAGACTCTGCTTTACTTACTGTCGCTGCACTATCCGCTTTCTTCGGCGTATCGGCTGTCACCAGTAAGTTCTCTTTCGAGGCCTCTATGATAGCTTCGATGCTTTTCATCTCTACCCTTTGCATCAGGGCCTTAAACTTGGCTATCTCATGTCCTGCAAGGTCGGCACTTAAGTTATCCCAAGTGATAGGGAATTGCAGGAAGGCCTCAACATCATCTGCCAATTTGGGCAGTACAGGTTTCAGATAAGTCACTAGGATACGGAACAAGTTAAGTGCGTTAGAACAAACCTGATGGGCTTCTTCTTGCTTATCTTCTTGCTTGATCAACTGCCAAGGCGCTGCATCGGCAACGTAAGCATTAGCCATATCGGCCAGTGCCATGATTTCACGCATGGCCTTACCGAATTCACGGCCTTCATAAAGCTCGGCTATGACGTCTTGTTTACCTAGAAACACTTGTTCTAGTGTGGTGTCGGCCACTTTGGCAAGCTTGCCGTCGAAGCGCTTAGTGATAAAACCAGCAGTACGTGAAGCTAGGTTGACCAGTTTACCCACGAGATCTGAGTTGACTCGCTGGGCGAAATCTTCGAGGTTAAGATCGAGATCGTCGATGCGGTGGCTCAGCTTAGCGGCGTAGTAATAACGTAAATACTCAGGATCTAAGTTATCAAGATAAGTACGGGCCTTGATGAAGGTGCCTTTCGACTTTGACATCTTAGCGCCATTGACCGTCACGTAGCCATGAGCATAAACATGGGTCGGCTTACGGTAGCCTGCGCCTTCAAGCATGGCAGGCCAGAATAGACTGTGGAAGTTGATGATATCTTTACCGATGAAGTGATAAACCTCGGCGGTTGAGTCTTTTGCCCAGAAATCATCGAAGTTTAAGTCTTCGCGTCGATCACACAGATTCTTAAATGATCCCATATAACCGATAGGCGCATCTAACCAGACGTAAAAATACTTACCCGGCGCATCAGGGATTTCGAAACCGAAATAAGGTGCATCGCGGCTAATATCCCACTGTTTCAGGCCTTGTTCGAACCATTCGTTGAGCTTGTTGGCCACTTCATCTTGCAAGGCGCCGGAACGGGTCCACTCCTTGAGCATGCCTTCAAAAGCGGGCAGGTCGAAGAAGAAGTGCTCAGAATCTTTCATGATTGGGGTAGCACCCGAGACGGCTGACTTGGGATTAATCATATCTGTCGGGTTATAGGTCGCGCCACAGTTGTCGCAGTTATCGCCGTATTGATCTTCGCTCTTACACTTAGGGCAAGTGCCCTTGACGAAACGGTCTGGCAAGAACATAGACTTTTCAGGGTCGAATAACTGAGAGATGGTGCGCGTCTCAATGTAACCTGCATCGCGCAGTTTGAGGTATATCTCACTGGCTAGTTCACGGTTTTCAACACTGTGGGTACTGTGGAAGTTGTCGAACTGAATATTGAAGTCAGCAAAATCCTGTTGATGCTCTTTATTAACCTGAGCAATCATCTCTTCTGGCTCTATGCCTAGCTGCTGAGCCTTAAGCATGATAGGTGTGCCATGGGCATCATCTGCACAGATATAGTGACATTCGTGGCCACGAAGTTTTTGAAATCGTGACCAGATATCAGTCTGGATATATTCGAGCATATGGCCTAAATGAATAGGTCCATTGGCGTAGGGAAGTGCACTGGTGACTAGGATTTTACGTTGTGAATTTGCCATCTTGTCTCAAAATCAGTTAGGGGCCCATAAAGAATGGCATAGATACTAACCGATCCTTCTGAGAGTTTCATCAAAAGCGAGTTTAAGTGGGTTAAAACTACCCGAATATTTACCCCGATTTCTGGTACACTTGGACAAATTATTTATAGGGGGTAGCACTTTTGTCTTCAGCTTCTCAGCACTATCGTCTCAGTGACGATCTTCTCGGGCCTGTTTTGGCCATCTTAGACGCTTATCAAGATCCATATTTAGCACAAGGTTTAGTCAGTGCCGGATGTGTTAACAAACTCGATATCGAGGGTAAACGATTGCTTCTCGGGCTTGTCTACCCTTACCCATGTATGACTCAATACCGCGACACTGTGATGGATATCACCAAAAAGTTGGCCGTGTTAGATGCTATCGATGAAGTCGAATGCGAAATCGATTTTCAGCCGGCTGCTATCTCTGCCATCGGCGCCGTCGAACCTCTTGCTAATGTGAAGCAAGTGATTGCAGTAGCGTCGGGTAAAGGTGGTGTGGGTAAATCGACCACAGCGGTTAATTTAGCCTTAGCGCTAGTCGCCGAAGGCGCCAAGGTGGGCATTTTAGATGCCGACATCTATGGCCCTTCTATTCCTTTGATGTTGGGAGTTAGCGATTTTAAACCTGAGTCACCCGATGGCAAGATGATGACAGCGGCAAAGGCACACGGCATTGTGGCGCAATCGATTGGATTTATGCTTGGTCAAGAAGAGGCCGCAGTATGGCGTGGTCCAATGGCGGCTGGCGCACTCGCTCAACTTCTCAATGAAACTCAGTGGCCTGAACTCGATTACTTAATTATCGATATGCCACCGGGAACCGGCGATATACAGCTCACCCTGTCACAAAAGGTGCCCGTCACTGGCGCCGTGATAGTCACGACTCCTCAGGATATTGCGTTAGCCGATGCTAAGAAAGGCATCAACATGTTCCAGAAGGTGAATATTCCTGTACTGGGTATCGTCGAGAACATGAGCTTTCATGTCTGCAGTGAGTGTGGCCATAAAGAACATCCATTTGGCAGCCATGGCGGCAGCAAGATGGCCGAGCGTTACCATGTTCCGCTATTAGGTGAATTGCCACTTAAGCTCAACATACGTGAAGATGTTGATAAGGGCGTGCCAACGGTCGTTGCCGATCCCGACTGTGAGGTGTCGGCAATCTATCGTGAAATTGCTCGTAAAGTAGGCGCGCAACTGGCGCTAACTAAAGTTACATCAAGTTTATCAATCAGTATTTCAGAAGACGAATAAGGTTTTAGCATGAATTCTCAGTGTGTCATCATAGCTATCGCGGGGGCTTCGGCCTCGGGTAAAAGTTTAATCGCTAAAACTATCTATGAGGAGCTGTGCCGGGATCTAGGTACAGATCAGATTGGAGTCATTGCCGAAGATGCTTACTATAACGATCAGAGCCACTTATCCATGGATGAGCGGGTAAAGACCAATTACGATCATCCCAAAGCGTTAGATCATGAGCATTTATGTCGTCACCTCACAGCATTGAAGTCCGGTGAAGCGGTTGAGATCCCTAAGTACAGCTATAGCGAGCATACGCGTATGGCCGAAACGATTAAGATGACACCGAAGAAGGTGATCATCTTAGAGGGGATCTTATTGCTGACCGATCCTAAATTGCGCGACTTGATGGATGCCAGCGTGTTTATGGATACACCACTGGATATCTGTTTTATGCGTCGTTTGAAGCGTGATGTTGCCGAGCGTGGCCGCACCATGGAATCTGTGATGTCTCAGTATACTGAAACCGTTCGTCCCATGTTTCTGCAGTTTATCGAGCCATCGAAGCAATATGCCGACATCATAGTGCCTCGAGGCGGTAAGAACCGTATCGCGACCGATATCTTAAAGGCCAGAATTCAGCATCTTTTAAACATATAACTGGTTTTAAGAGCGACCCTACATTTTGTTTACCTCTGATAAGTTTAAACATATAGGCGCCAGAGGTCATGCAGAACAGGCAATAGCCAGGAGTAAGAGCGACATGCGTTTAACCGATTCAGAGATTGAAGCTTGTTTAGATGATGGCACGATTATTATAGAACCCCGCCCATCTGAAGATGCGATAAGTGGCGTGAGTGTCGATGTTAAACTTGGCGATCAGTTCCGCGTATTTAAGGGCCATACCGCGCCCTTTATCGATCTCAGTGGTCCTACGGCAGACGTACAGGAATCTCTGGATCGCGTCATGAGTGACATGATAGTCATACCTCCTGGGGAAGCCTTCTTCCTGCACCCCGGGGAGCTTGCCCTGGCTGTGACTCATGAATATGTCACCTTGCCAGCTGATATCGTGGGTTGGCTCGATGGTCGTTCGTCCCTCGCGCGTCTGGGCTTGATGGTCCATGCCACGGCTCATCGTATCGATCCTGGTTGGCAGGGCAAGATAGTGCTGGAATTTTTTAATAGTGGTAAATTGCCCCTGGCCTTACGCCCTGAAATGATCATAGGTGCGCTCAATTTCGAGCGTCTAAATCAGCCTGTTGCTCGTCCTTATAATACGCGTAAGAATGCTAAATATAAGAATCAGCAGGCCGCCGTTTCCAGCCGTATCAGCCAAGATAATTAACCGCAGTGGGCTGGATAGTTTACAGATGAAAAAAGATGACTGAGCAAGTGACAAAAGTCTGGGTTAATGGTGAGCTTAATGGTCATATAGAACCACTGGATCGCGGCTTGGCTTATGGTGATGGACTCTTCGCGACGATGCGAATCGTACAAGGTCAGATTGCTTTCTTATCGGCGCACCTCGACAGGCTCACTCAAGGTGCGAGACGTCTAGGCTTCTCTTGGTCTCCTTCTCAGACTCTAGTGACACACGTTAAGCACCTGGCCAAGACTCAAGTGACAGGCTGCTTAAAGCTGTTATTGAGCCGCGGCACCGGAGGAAGAGGCTATGGGGCTCCCGCAACATGTGAGATAACTGAGGTTATTTCACTCCATGCTATTCCCACTCACTATGCAAGCTGGCAGAAAACCGGGATATCCTTAACCTGTTCACCGATTAAACTGTCTCAACAACCTAGGCTCGCGGGAATAAAGCATCTCAATCGTCTCGAGCAGGTGTTGATCAAGTCGGAAACCTTGCCTGCTGGTTATCAAGATTGGTTAGTGATCGATGCTCAGGATAATATCGTCGAGTCTTCGATGGCGAACCTGTTTTTTGTCACGGGTAAGCATATTGTTACCCCTTCTATATCACGCTCCGGTGTTGCTGGCGTGATGCGTGAGCAAGTCATCTATGCGCTGCTCGAGGCGGGATATGATGTTGAAGCTCGTCCTATCGCCTATTCACACTTGTGCCATTATCAACATGTATTTATGACTAATAGTTTAGTTGGTATACTTGATATCAATCACGTCGATGACGTTCACTTCACTCATGCCGACTTTACTCACCAGATAAGACAAACACTGCATCTTACATTATGAAAAAAATAATAATTACACTGACTGTTAGCTGTTTTGCCTTACTCACTCTCGCCGCCGGCTTGGGTGTTTGGGGCTATAAAACGATCATGGACTTTGGTCTTTCCCCGTTAAATATGACTGCACCACAAGAACTAGTGTTGAAAAGGGGGACCTCTTTCTCACTGTTGGCCTCAACATTAGAGCAAAGAGAGATCATTGCCGAAGGTTGGAAATTAAAGGCGCTGGTTAAATTAAAACCTGAGCTAGCCAAGATCCGCTCCGGATTCTATGAGCTGCACCCTGGTGAGTCGGTGGACGAATTGCTGACCAAATTAGTCGAAGGCGACGAAAAAGTGTTTAGTGTTACCTTGATAGAGGGGCAAAATATCAAGGAGTGGAGCCAAATACTGCAAGCCTTACCCCACAGCCAATATGAGGAAGGTGTTTTTACTCAGGTTTTGAGTGACAACGGCGATGAATCAGGTTTACCCGAAGGGAAATTTTATCCCGATACTTATCATTATGTTGCCGGTGACAATATTAATTCAATTGTGCGACAAAGTTATCACAAAATGCAGCAGGAGCTTGAGAAAGCCTGGGCTCAGCGGTCCGAAGACTTGCCTCTTAAATCGTCATATGAACTCTTGATCATGGCGTCAATCATAGAAAAAGAAACGGGTAAAGCCAGTGAGCGCCCATGGATCTCCGCCGTGTTTGCCAATCGACTCAACAAGGGCATGCGGCTACAAACGGATCCTACGGTGATATATGGCATGGGGGACAGCTATCAGGGAGATATCACCCGTAAAGCACTACGGGAGCATACGCCTTTCAACACTTACAGAATTAACGGTTTGACGCCGACTCCCATAGCCGCACCTAGCGGGGCATCACTTATTGCCGCGGCGCAGCCTGCCGACGTGAATTACCTCTATTTTGTGTCTAAAAATGATGGCAGTCATGTGTTTTCAAAAACCTTATCCGAGCACAATCGTGCCGTAAATAAATATCAGAGAAATCGATGAACAGAGAAAACAACAGCAAATTTATTGTTATCGAAGGCTTAGAAGGCGCGGGTAAATCTAGCGCGATATCTCTTGTTGGTGATTTTATCGAGAAGCACACGGGTCAAGTGCCCGTATGCACCCGTGAGCCTGGTGGGACACCGCTGGCCGAGCGCATGAGAGATCTGATTAAGATTGCCGATGAAACCGATCCCTTGTGCGATGAAGCCGAGTGTCTCTTGCTTTATGCTGCCAGAGCGCAATTGGTTGCTAATGTGATAAAGCCAGCGTTACACCGTGGTGCCTGGGTGTTAGGGGACAGACACAACCTGTCATCGCTGGCCTACCAAGGTGGAGGCCGTGGACTCATGCCTTTAGTCCAAGTCGTGAGTAAGGCGACATTAGGCGATTTTAAACCAGATTTAACCATCTATTTAGATATCGATCCGGCGCAAGGATTGCAACGTGCGGCTAAACGGGGTGAGCTAGATAGGATAGAGAAGCAGGCGCTGGATTTCTTCGAGCGAGCGCGGGCGACCTTCTTATCTTTTGCCGCAGAAGACGACACGATTGCCGTCATCGATGCCGGTCAGACTATGGCCGAAGTGCATAAAGACATTATTGCCTTGTTACAGACTCAGGACTGGTAATGAAAAATATCTCCTGGCTCGGGGCCCCGATAAATAATTTTAGTCAAAAGATAAAGAGCGGATTGTTGGGCCATGCCTACTTAGTCGGGGTGCATAAAGGCTATGGCGGGGAGGAGTTAACACTTGAAATCGCGAAAGCGGCCCTGTGTAAGAGTCCAAGTGAGCAGGGAGCCTGTGGTTTTTGCAAGGCCTGTCAGTTACTCGATGCCAACACGCATCCGGATCTCTATCTAATCACTGCCGACGGTAATCAGATTAAGGTCGATCAGATACGCGAGCTGTGTCAAAAGCTGACGATGACATCGCAGCAAGGTGGACGTAGAGTCGCAGTGATCTACCATAGTGAGCAGCTGAATCAGGCATCGGCCAATGCACTATTGAAAACATTGGAAGAACCAGGGAAAGATACCTTACTCCTGTTGCAGTCTGATACCCCAAGCAGACTCATGGCAACGATTAAGAGCCGTTGTCAGCAGGTCCACTTCGAGGCACCTTCCATGGAGGAGATCAAGACCTGGTTATCGACAGAATCTGGGTCTGCAACTGATGTGACCTGGTGTCTGCCTGTGATGGGAGGCCCGTTGGACTTGGCGCTCGCACTACAAAGCGAACGATACTCACAACTGCTACAATTTAGGAAAGACTGGGTTCAAAGTTTGTCCTCCGGTCACCTCTGTGCTAGTTTAATTAATGTTAATGAAAAGCAAGCATCTGATGCACTTAAGGTTTTGTATTTAATATTGAGGCAGAAATTGATAAGACAGGTAGATTTAGACGCATTGTTGAGAGTAAAAGTAACGGAATTTGGCATGAAGGTCATGGATACCTACCATAAGTTAAGTGTCATGCCGACTGTAAACTACCTAGCTCTTTTTAATGGCTTTATCTTAGAATATAATAAGTTAACGAGATAGCCGTTTTATGATAGACCTAGTGGTCAATTTTGATACCTTACATCAGCTTTATCGCGCATATATGCCGTTTATTCAGCCGGCGGGTCTATTCATTGCGACCAGTGAAAGTCACTATCTGGGCCAAGAGTTAACCATAGCTTACCAACTCCCCGGAGCGGTCAACAAACATGAGTTCCAGGGCATGGTGGTTTGGATTAATCCTCTTGGTGCATCTGGAGGCCGCCCGGCGGGAATTGGCATCAAGATTTTGTCCGATGCAGAATTACATAAACAGCATATAGAAACCCTCTTAGCCCGTGAACTTTCCTCCGGAGACTTGACTTGCACCATGTGATCTATTTTGTTCTCTTCCTTCACTTTGCTGTATTTCTTCCCTAAAGCCTTTTATTTGACCCTTGCCCTATAGCTCTGTATTCTTTGACTCCTTTTTTAGATCTATCACTCTGCTGGAAATTCACGTGCTCATTGATTCTCATTGCCATCTCGACCGTTTAAAAGCCGCGCCCGATCACCAATCTCTGCAACAGATCATCAGTGATGCAAAAGCCAGGGATGTAGACTATTTCCTGTGCGTGAATGTGCGTCAACAAGGTTTTATTTCCATGCGAGATAGGATGGCGGAGTTTGATCAAGTGTTCCTCTCTGCCGGCGTACATCCCTTGGATGTGCAAGAGGGCCTCGATACCACTGAGCTCAATGTGTTTGTCAAGGAGCCTAAGGTTGTCGCTATCGGAGAGACTGGCCTGGATTACTTCTATGCCAATGAAACCAAAGCACTGCAACAGCAATGTTTCGAGCAGCAGATCGAACTCGCGGTGCAAGTCAATAAACCGCTAATCATACATACCCGAGATGCCCGAGAAGACACGCTAAATTTCTTAAGAAATGGTCATGCCGACAAGGTCGGTGGTGTATTGCATTGTTTCACTGAAAACTGGGAGATGGCAAAAGCGGCGATTGATCTGGGTTTCTATATTTCAGTCTCGGGCATTGCAACCTTTAAGAATGCAGGGGATTTACGCACTGTGATGAGAAAGGTACCAAAAGATAGGCTGTTAGTGGAAACTGACTCACCTTATCTGGCTCCGGTTCCCCATAGAGGCAAGGAAAATCAACCTGCGTTTGTCCGTGACGTCGCCGAATTTATCGCCGAGTTAAGGGGGGAGTCCTATGAAGAGCTGGCTCAATACACTACGGATAATTTCTTCAGCTTGTTTACCGATGCGGCTAAGCTAGCCGGACGTTAATATCTGTCGATAAAAGCTCAAATTTTGGGCAAAAAAAGACCCAAAACTATTCCGATTGTTCTGGGTCCAGGGGAATGGCTCTAACTAAAGAGCCGTGCGCTACTGTTGAGATCCTCATTAGGAATTAACTCTCTGGCTAATAGTGTAGTCGACATAACCGGCTTGCAGCGCTTATATGCAATATTATTCATGCACGTTTGTAAGTAAATGTTTCATTGAGCTTTGCTTGCATCAGAATTGACGATCTTGTCCCTGACAAGCTCTCTGGGTAAGTTGTTCTTCAATCGCTTGCCAAGATGTTTCGCCAGGCCTAACGGACTGTTATGGTAGCTAACAATCACTTCTCCGCGTGGCTTCAGGCCTGCTTCTAAGGGAATATCCCGTCCCATTAGATATTCGGTTGCCTGAGCTTGTGATAGCTCAACCATGCTGGCCCTCGCACCAAATGCCAGTATTGCTTGGTGTTGTGCCTTAAGACCATGCTTAAGGGCGTCGGCGATTTTCATGCCTATACGTTGAAAGCGCATCCGACCAATCAAGCCCTGCATTTTTTGCGGAAACAACCAAAATTCTTGCTCCCTCACCATTATCTGACTCTTGCTTGGCAGCTCAATGGCGAAGGTATCCTGAAAATATGCCCTTAACTCAGAGTCTGTTTTATGGGATGCCCGAGTGAAGGGGAAGTTTTTCTGTTTTCTCGGCTCGGCAACTTGCCTGTCAATGTCTGCTGTTTTTCTTATCTTGGCGACGAAGAAACCCTCACTGTCATAAATCTGTGGCCAGACATGCAAGAAACCTTCTTCCGTACAGGCCTTATCAGCATCGATAAACAGATCGCTGAGGGATTCAAACTCGACGGCATCGGGGTACATCGCCTTTAAATGTTGACACACTTCCTGGTTTTCAAATCGACTGAGTGCACAGGTCGAATAAACCAGAATTCCACCGGTTTTTAACGCCAGAAAAGCAGATTCGATCAGGGCTTTCTGCGTCGCAACAATCGACTGGCTCGATTCCAGGCTCCAATTTTTTAACGCTGAAGGGTCTTTGCGTATGGTGCCTTCACCGCTACAGGGGGCGTCGAGCAAGATAGCATCAAATGTGGCATAGAGATATTCACCGAAGACCCGAGCATCGAAATGGGTGAGGGCGGTATTACTGACTCCCATGCGTTGCACGTTAGCATGTAACACTTTTACCCGGCTCGAAGAATATTCGTTGGCGATCAGCAAGCCAGAGTTGTTCATTAAGGCCGCTAACTGTGTAGTCTTAGACCCAGGGGCCGAAGCCATATCGAGAATTGTGGCATTATCTGTTTCATTTAGCTGGGAAAATAGTGCCGTTGGTGGCAACATTGAGCTGGCTTCTTGGATGTAAAATAGACCCTGAAGATGTTCTATGGTATTGCCTAATTGGACTTCACTGTCGAGGGTTATCCAGAAGCCATCCGAGCACCATGGAATAGGGTCGAGTGTCCAGCCCTTAGGCCGCATGAGTTCGATAAAATTGGCCGATGATATTTTTAGCGTGTTGACGCGGATCGAGGCTCTCAATGGACGGCTGCTGTATTGAACAAAGTCATCCATAGAGAGATGAGCAGGTATATCTTGCGTTATGCTATCGATAAAATCTTGATTTATAAGGGCCATTTTTTGAACCATGTACTGAGCCATATGCTAATAACAAGCATGGTGACGAGCTGAAATTTGCGTGATTATACCATAGAGCAGCCTAGCTTGAGTCCGGGTTAAGCTTAAGGTTGGTGGAGGTATAATTTAATTAATCTCGATTGTTTATTAAGTATTTTTGCTAAGTGTTTGGTTATTTTGCCTTCGCCCTGTTAAGGAAGTTCTGTGTTAAATCGAATTTGGTATTTCTTTTTTGTCACCGCCCTGTTTGCCATCTGTGTTCAGTTATTCAATGGCAATCTTGAGGTGTTATCGGCGTCGGTGACGGCATTATTTAACAGCGCCAAACTGGCGGCTGAAATTGCGCTTGGTCTCATCGGCGTGCTCTCTCTATGGATGGGGTTGATGCGTGTGGGGGAGAAAGCCGGGGTTGTCAGTGTGTTTTCCAGGATATTTGAACCTCTCTTATCTCGGTTGATGCCGGACGTGCCGAGGGGCCATCCGGCCTATGGCAGTGTGACCATGAATCTCACCGCTAATGTACTCGGGTTAGATAATGCGGCAACGCCCCTGGGTTTGAAGGCCATGCAGGATTTACAAACCTTAAATCCGAATAAAACGGTGGCGACAAATGCCCAGATCCTGTTCCTGGTATTGAATACCTCGTCAGTGACCTTAGTGCCTGTCACCGTGTTTCTCTATCGGGCCCAGCAGGGGGCTGAGGCGCCAGCCGATATCTTCTTGCCAATCTTACTGGCGACATCTGCTTCCACCATTGCCGGAGTGCTCGTGGTGGCGCTGTTTCAGCGCCTATCCTTACTCAATGCCGTCGTCATGGGCTATGGCGCCTTGATTTTTGGCTCTATCACGGCGCTGGTGTTCTATTTAGGCACCTTGACGACAACGGCGATAGGCATCTTATCCACGGCCATGGGCAATGGTATCTTATTGATCTTGGTGTTCAGTTTCATCTTGGTCGCAGGCATGCGTAAGGTCGCGGTTTATGATGAATTTATCGAAGGCGCCAAAGAAGGCTTTGCTCAATCGATAAAACTCATTCCTTATCTGTTGGCCATGTTATTGGCGATTGGCTTACTTCGCGCCTCTGGAGCCTTGGATTACCTGCTGCACCTCATCTCCGTCATCGTCTCTGTGGTAGGCGGAGACACTCGTTTTGTCGATGCCTTGCCTACCGCGATAATGAAGCCTTTTAGCGGCTCAGGTGCAAGGGCCATGATGTTAGAAACCATGGAACATCATGGCGCAGATTCCTTCGCCGGCCGTTTGGCGGCAATATTTCAAGGCAGTACCGAAACCACCTTCTATGTATTGGCCGTGTATTTTGGTGCCGTAGGCATACGC
This sequence comes from Shewanella benthica, assembly GCA_023284085.1. Classification (GTDB taxonomy): domain Bacteria; phylum Pseudomonadota; class Gammaproteobacteria; order Enterobacterales; family Shewanellaceae; genus Shewanella; species Shewanella benthica. The sequence continues at coordinate 30,884 of JAKVHY010000045.1, read as the reverse complement.
AATGGACGCCATGCCTTGTTCTGTGGCTTAACGGCCGATTTGGCGGGGATCATCGCGGCTATTTTGGTGTGTTATCAGTTTTATGGTTAAGAACTGACGAGGGGAGGCTGAGCCTGAGTGAGTCGTTTCTCGATTCACTCAGGCTCATTATTTAGAAACGATAACTTACCGAGAGCATAGGACCAATGAAACTATAGTAGAGGTTGTAATCGGCCACATGAGTATCACCGCTATTTGTCCTTTGGGTGTAATCGACATCAACTTCATAGTAATTAAATGCCGCTGTCATGTGCCAATTTTCGGTGATCTCAGCCTCTACACCAGCACGTATGTCGACTAGACGACCCTTGAGATCGTCAAGCTTGATATAGAAATATTGCGCGTGAGCAGTGAATCTAAATCCTGGGCTAAATTCATAGTCACCATAAAGACCAATATCGGGAAGGGGGGCGGTGACACTCTCATCGACGGCTTTGTTGAGAGGCAGTTGATCACATTTGAGTACAAGGTCTTGTTCGATACAGGCACCAATATCACCCTCAAATCCGGTTTTGATAAACATGGTATGTAAGCCAACAGACAGGCCTAGACTGTAGTTATTACCTTGGTAGAAGTTATAACCGTAGCCTAATCTGGCGATATCCATATTTAAGGTGGTTTTAAGCTTAGCGCCCACTTTTATGTCGTAGACCTTATCTTCGAAGTTTACCTGAAATGGTGTGGTGATCCCCACAACTTCAGCTGTTCGGTGTAACTGCTTCCAGTCGATATACAGACTGTGTCGCTCGTTGAAGTGGTAAATCATTTCAAAGAAAGGTAAAAATTGAGATTCCTCAAGCTTAAGATCTTCTTCGAAATCGATCTTAAAATCCTGACCTAATGTGGGATTAGTGACATTCATGCTTGAATTGGAGTTGGAGTAGAACCCACCGATCCTGAGCACAACTTGGTTATCAACATCATTTATAGATGATAAATCTTGCAAAGCTTGATCATTATCAGCTGCGTATGTTTGGCAAGCGGCCAAGAGACATAAAAATGAGATGCCTAATATTTTGAGCAAAGGCGACTCCATCAATCATTATTATAGTTATAAGTACTTGATTTTATTAAATTCGAAGATTTTAGATATTCTATAGTAGCAGATTGTGTCTATTTGTGAATGATTTGTATCAATAAATGTCTAAAAAGAGTGGGTGTTTTGTTTGTTTTTTGTGGGTGGGGGGGGGTCTGTTAATGGTTAGATTGCTGAGTGTTATTGCTATTATTTGTGTAAGAAAAGGAGTAATGCTTTGTGCTATTACTATCTTAGGTTGTCAGTGTTTGACTGGTATTAAAGGCAAATCTGCACTCCAACTGGCTCTATGCTGCAATAGAACTGTTGGAGTGAAACTTGTTACTGAGATAGTTGATAATTAAAGGTATCTGCTGGCCAATATCACCGCCCAAGTGATTCCACACAGAGCCAGGCTCATAAATACCGCCGCAGAGGCGATATCTTTGGCTTGTCCGCTTAAGGTATGGATCTCATCGCCTATTCTATCGACGACCGCTTCGATGGCAGAATTTAACAATTCAACGATAAGCACGATAAAGAGGCTAAAGATAAGCAATAGCTTCTCAATCGTGGTGATATCCACTAATACTGCGATTGGCAACATGACGATGGCTAACATGAGCTCTTGCCTGAATGCTGCTTCGTGAACCCAGGCAGCCTTAAGCCCTTTCATTGAGAAGCCTGTTGCCCTAAAAACTCGCTTTATACCATGATTGTTTTCTGGTTTCATAATTTTCCGTCTAAGATTTTACCCGCTCTTGTAGAGGTAAAACCTGTATTGTTATCAAATTGATAAACTGATTGCTAAAGATGTTGGCTAAATTCGCGCAGAGTATATCACTTGGAATATTTGAGACCTATTTCAATTAAATTGGTTCATGTTCTACACTGATATTTATTGTAATACCAATGTGTATAAATAAAGTCGTTCCCACAGGTTAAAGGATTTAACCTATTCCAAGCAGACGAAGGAGCGTTCCATGTATAGACGAATTTTAACCTATTCAGTACTGATTTATATCCTCTGTGGCACTGTGATATCCCCACCAAATAGCCTATCCAGGCCCATACCTGCTAATATCCAACAGGCTGTACACACAGATATGGAAGGTCCAGTATCAGGCTATCTGGTCAGCGAAAAACTCGATGGGGTCAGAGGATTTTGGGATGGCCGTCAGATGAGCTCTCGGTCCGGTAGAATAATTGCTATACCTGACTGGTTTGTTGGCGGCTTTCCAACTTATCCTTTAGATGGTGAGCTGTGGATGGGAAGAGGAACCTTCGAGCAGATGTCATCTTTGGCAAGAAGAAAAGAGCCTATCGATGCACAGTGGCGAAAGGTTAAGTTTATGGTGTTCGATCTGCCATCTCATCCGGGATCTTTTGTCGAAAGATATACCACGGCTAGCAAAGATTTGAACTTTGGAACTGAGTATCTAGAGCTGATAGAGCAGAAGAGGCTAGATAATCAGCATCAGCTTGATATCTGGTTCAGTGAGGTCGTGGCCGATGGCGGCGAAGGCTTGATGTTGCATAAGGTTAGTTCATTGTATGTCGCCGGTCGAAACCCGAACCTGATTAAACTTAAACCTTATTATGATGAAGAAGCAAGAGTCATTGCTTATCAGGCGGGTAAGGGGAAGCTGCAAGGTGTTATGGGGGCCTTGTTAGTTGAAAATCAGCAGGGAGTCAGATTCAAACTCGGTACAGGCTTTAGTATGAAAGAGAGGAGAAATCCACCTGAGATTGGCTCGACTGTCACCTACCAGTATTCAGGGTTAACCCAGAAAGGAACGCCTAGGTTTGCTCGATTTCTTAGGGTGAGGTCCATTGAATAAATATAACTAAAAGGCCATTCACATTTTTGTTATCGTAACTTAATGATAAATAGGGTAGAACAACTATAAATGAACATTGAAAGTGTATTATTTGTCTGCATGGGCAACATATGTCGCTCGCCCAGTGCCGAAGCTGTGTTTAGATTTAAAGCACAGCAGAGTGGCCTGAATATAAGAATAGATTCGGCAGGGACGATAGCCCATCATCAGGGGCAAGCTCCCGATAAACGTTCGGTGGCTGCTGGCATGAAAAGAGGATTTGATTTTAGTAATATGCAGGCAAGGCAGGTGACTGAGACGGATTTTGTCAATTTTGATCTGATACTGGCTGCAGATAAACAAAATTTGGCGGATCTTAGAGCGTGTTGCCCTGAGCAATATCTCGCTAAACTAGCCTTGATACTGGATTTTGATGATAACAATGAAGTGCTGGAAGTACCCGATCCTTATTATGGTGCAGGCGATGGCTTCGAATTGGTTTTAGACTTGTTAGAACTAAGCTGTGATAACCTTGTACAGAGAATACTTTGCGCTAAGTCATGATGCCAATGTATGCATTATGAGTCGTATTTGTGGTTAGATATAATTAAGAATGGGAGCCTGTGCTCCCATTCTTAATCAAGAGAAAGTGCTAGGGGTTATCTATGGCGCTTCCCAGCCTGCTTGAGTCTTTCTTTTTCTTTCCTTTTCTCATCTTTAGCGGCTTTTTCTGCCATGATCACCGCGACTTCTGCTTTTTCTTCTTCAGCCATTTCGGGGGTTTCTAATGAAAGTTGGCCCATTTTTCCTGAACGGAATTCATGAAGGACTAATTCTGATACCTTGTGCAAGTCGATACGTCCACCTGGGCGCAGTGCCCCTCTCTTGCGGCCTATGGCTTCTAATAACTCGATGTCGGTATCGGGTAGCTCTGTAAGTTTATAACGCTCGGCAATCGCTTCCGGGTAGGCCTTTAAAAAGTACTCGGCAGCAAACATGGCGACATCTTCATATTCCATGGCGGTATCTTTAATCGCACCTGTGATAGCCAGGCGATAACTGCTCTTTTCATTGTCGACTTTAGGCCAGAGAATACCGGGGGTATCAGACAAGACGATGCCATTTCTTAAGTTGATACGCTGCTGCACCTTAGTCACTGCGGGTTCATTGCCTGTCTTGGCAATCATACGGCCTGCGAGAGTATTGATGATGGTGGACTTACCCACATTGGGGATACCCATGATCATGGTACGAATATCTTTTTCGAGTTTATCCCGATTTGGGACAAATTTACGGCAGAGATCGGGGATTTTCTTCACTTGAGCCGCTTGCAAAGTGGTGATAGCCATGGCTTTAACGCCTTGCTCTCGCTCCAGATACTCTATCCATCTTTGGGTGACTTCAGGATCGGCCAAGTCTGACTTGTTCAGTAGCTTAATACAGGGCTTGTCACCACGAAGTGTCGAAATAACAGGATTCTCACTGCTGTATGGGATCCTCGCATCGAGCACCTCGATCACAAGATCGACCTGAGGCATGACCTCTTCGATCTCTTTACGTGCTTTATGCATATGTCCGGGATACCACTGAATAGCCATTTTATTGCTCTGTATTAGTTTTGATGTGGGGATTTTACCTTGTTAGGGGAAAATTTCACTAAAAAAGCGCCTTCAGGCGCTTTTTTATGAGAAGTCACTGGATGAGTGATTAGATCACCCCTAATTCTCTCAATCGCTCCATCAAATAACTGTCTGCAGTGTAACGGCTAGAGAGTACGACTTCAGGCTTAGGATGCAAGAATAACGGCAAGGATACCCTAGGCTTAGACATATCTGTGCCCACAGGATTGATCACTCTGTGGGTGGTCGATGGGAAGTAGCCGCTGGAAGCTTCTTGCAACATGTCACCGATATTGATGATCAAATTGCCGAAATCACAAGGCACGTCAATCCATTCGCCGTCTTGACCTTTCACCTGCAGACCCGGTTCATTTGCCGCGGGTAACAGGGTGATCAGATTAATGTCTTCATGAGCCGCGGCGCGGATAGCACCGACTTCTTCTTCACCTGTCATTCCCGGGTAATGTAATATGCGAAGCAAGGTCTTGTGACTGCCTTCAATCATCTTGGGTAAGGCTATGGAGTAATTTACCGCAACATCTGCGGGTGAATGCTCTTCTATCCACTGCAGCAACTCTTCGGCAAGCTCATTGGCAGCTTGATAGTAAGCTAAGATATTCTCTTTCAAGGATTGAGGAATACGTCCCCAAGGATAGACGTGGTAATACTCCTTGATATCTTTAACCGTGTGACCCTTAGCCGTTTCTGATACTTCTGCAGGAAAGAAGCCATCTTGGGTTTCAGGTTTAAACAGAAAGTCATGCTTGTCTTCACTGTTGAAGAAGGCTTGCCACTCAATGTAAATTTTTTCTACTAAGGCCTTATCGATTGGATGATTAGCCAGTACGCCAAAACCTGTATCTCTCAATGATTGGACGAACTTTTTTGCACTATCGGCTGCTTGATAATCGATTGTTTCTAATTTCATCTCTGTCTTCTTATTTTTTATAATAGATAAACCCAAGGTTAGTTTATCTAGGCTAAGGCTCTGGGGCAATTAAGTGTGATGAATATCACCCCATCATTGTTTTTTAAGGGGATAAGCACTGAACCTTGTCGGAAATAACAACTGTAGAATAATGACATATGCGAGAACAGCTAAGATAAAAATAGTTTCACAAAAATTCGTCGAACAGACAATAAGTAACGGTTTGTCTTGCGTCGTGTATATTTGAAAGAGAAGATAAAGATCTCAGGTCTAATCTACACAACGAATTAAGAGTAACAAGTATGCGCGAACTCACCGATTTTGAACGACATGTGATTGAAGAAAAGGGCACCGAGCGGCCTTTTAGCGGGGAGTACCACCTGCACGATGCCCTGGGGAGTTATGTGTGCAAACGTTGTGAAGCGCCCCTGTATCTATCTGAGCATAAGTTTAATGCCCATTGTGGCTGGCCCGCCTTCGATGATGAAATCCAAGGGGCGGTCAAACGAATTACCGATGTCGATGGTCATAGAGTCGAAATTGTCTGCGCTCAGTGTGATGCCCATCTGGGTCATGTGTTTGAAGGGGAGTATTTAACCGAGAAAAATACTCGTCACTGTGTTAATTCCGTTTCTATGGTGTTCAAGGCTAATGCTGCAACTGATGAGCCAAACGAATATCAGTTTGCGACGCTTGGAGCGGGATGTTTCTGGTGCTTCGAAGCCATGTTCACTCAACTTCGAGGGGTTATCTCAGTTCAATCAGGATATTGTGGCGGTGATGAGGCGAGCGCACATTATAACGCCGTCTGTTCGGGGATGACCGCCCATGCAGAAGTCGTCCATATAGAGTTTGACCCAAGCGTCATCAGCTTTAAGGAATTGCTCTGCGTGTTTTGGCAGGGGCATGATCCGACCACCTTGAATCAACAAGGTCACGATGTGGGTCCACAATATCGCTCCGTTGTCTTCGCCCATGATGAAGAGCAGAGCAGGCTGGCTAATCAGATGATTGCAGAGCTCACTCAGGCTGAAGTCTGGTCTAAGCCGATAGTCACCGAGATTGTCGCTTTTAATACCTTCTATGGTGCAGAGAATGATCATAAGGACTATTTCGAGAAAAACCGTGAGCAAGCTTATTGTCAGATTGTTGTGAGGCCTAAGGTCGAGAAGTTTAGGGCCGCTTTTGCTGATAAGTTAAAGTAATTTGAGACATAAAAAAGGCGAGCTAAGCTCGCCTTTTTTATGTCTGGAGTTCAGACTTAGCTGACGAAAATTAATCTAGCTTATCGTCGCCAATCTTGTAGTGAGGATCTTCGATAAGATTAACTTCGACAAGATCTCCCGCCTTATGCAGTAATTGCTTACAGTCATTACTCAAGTGACGCAGGTGTAATTTCTTACCCGATGCCACATATCTATCAGCCAGAGTGTCTATGGCATCCAGCGCCGAGTGATCACATACGCGTGAATTTTGGAAGTCGACTATCACATCATCAGGATCGGTATTGTTGTGGAATAGCTCTAAGAAATCAGCCACAGAACCGAAGAACAAAGGACCGTTAAGTTTATAAACTTTCCAACCATTAGCATCTTCAGTTATCTCAACATTGATATGCTTAGCGTGTTCCCAGGCAAAGACCAGGGCTGAGACTATGACACCGACGAACACGGCAAATGCCAAGTCGGTAAACACAGTGACAACAGTCACCAAGATGATGACGAAGGCATCATGTTTAGGGACTTTGCCCATCACCTTAAAGCTGGCCCATTCGAAGGTACCGAGCACAACCATAAACATCACACCGACTAGAGCCGCCAGTGGGATCATCTCTATCATAGCCGACCCGAACAGGATGAAACCAAGCAGCGTCAGGGCTGCAGTAACACCCGATAGGCGACCGCGTCCACCCGAGTTGATGTTGATCATAGACTGACCAATCATGGCACAACCACCCATAGCGCCGAAGAAGCCACTGGTGATGTTACCAACGCCTTGGCCGATACATTCCTTGTTACCTTTACCGCGGGTGTTGGTCATCTCATCGATCACCGTGAGTGTCAGCAGAGACTCAATCAAGCCGACGGCGGCAAGAATGAGAGAGTAGGGCAGTATGATATACAGGGTCTCTAAATTGAATGCCACCGCTGGGATAGAGAAGCTAGGTAAGCTTCCGGCTATGGTTGCATTCTCATCACCACTCATGGATTTTAAGAAATCTAACACTGTGCGGGTATCGAGCTCTAAGAAAACCACCATCATGGTGACAGTGATGATAGCAACGAGAGAGGAGGGGATGGCTGTTGTCAGCTTAGGCAAGAAATGTATTATGCCCATGGTGAGCGCCACCAGGCCAATCATCAGAGCCAGTTGATCTTGGGGTAACCAAGTCATCACACCATTAATATCCGGCGATTTAAACTGGCCCAGTTGGGCTAAGAAGATGACAATGGCTAAGCCGTTGACGAAACCTATCATCACCGGATAGGGCACGATGCGGATAAATTTACCTAGCTTGAGCAGGCCGAACGAGACCTGGATCATACCGGCTAACACCACCGCGGCGAAGAGGTAGGCTACCCCGTGATCGGCGACCAAGGCGACCATGACGACGGCCATAGCGCCGGTAGCACCTGAGATCATGCCCGGACGTCCACCTATGAGTGCGGTGATCAGACCCATGATGAAAGCGGCATAGAGGCCCACCATAGGGTCAACACCGGCGACAAAAGCAAATGCGACAGCTTCAGGGACCAGTGCGAGTGCGACAGTTATGCCCGACAATAGATCGGCCCTATGACTGGCAGTTTTGTGACGAATAAGATCGAACATTTAGCCTCTGTTGTAATTGTGTTGTTTTAGATTGAATTTCGGTCGCGAATACTAACAAATATTCCGCCTTAAGAGAATAAAAAAGCCATGCTCGAAGGCATGGCTTTTCTGTTATCGACTAATTATCGTTTATGGTCTGGCCATGTCCGAATTAGCTGAGTTTGCCGTTTTCGGCTTAGCATCGGCTGATGAAGATTCAGATGCTTCGTATTGACGCCCTTTAGGAACCTCTACGTTGTCTCTCGTCTCTACCACTGGTGCGATCATGTCTGAGCTCACCATAGTGCCAAAGCGACTAGCACCTTTAGGCTTAGCTAGAGTCTTCGCCGGTGTTTCCACTTTTGTTTTGACCTCGGCTGTTGCTTCGACGGCGACCTGAGTTTCTACTTTAACCGGAGTCGCAGGCTTGGCTGCTGCAGCGGTTACCGTGTTAACTTCAGGCTTGGCCACGGCTTGTACAGGAACTTCAGCTTTCACTGGAGCTGCAGGCTTAGTCGGAGCTGCAGATACCGATTGAGCTTCAGCTTTAACTGCGACAGGAGCCTCAGCTTGAACTGGCGCTACAGGTTTAGTCGGTGCCGATTGAGCCTCAGCCTTAACTTCGACTGGAGCCTCAGCTTGAACTGGCACTACAGGCTTAGTCGGTGCCGATTGAGCCTCAGCCTTAACTTCGACAGGAGCCTCAGCTTGAACTGGAGCCGCAGGCTTAGTCGGTGCTGTAACAGGCGCTTCAGTTGCGGCTGTAGATGCTGCTACTTGATTCGCTTGAAATTCAACTTCTGTTTCATTAGGGACGAAGACTGGAGTTGCATCTGCATTAGTCTCACCGTCATCTTCTTCACGACGACGACGTTGACCCGCTGCGCGAAGATGGCGTGGGCTACGACGACTGCGACGCTGACCTTCACGTGGCTTATCATCTGTAGCATCAACAGAACTAGTCTCAGTAGCACTGGCTTCGACTGAGCTTGTTGCCACTGTCACGCTATCTTGAGAATTGGCGTCTTGCTGAGTCTCTGGCGTACGAGTCTCTACTTCGACTGCATCGTTCTCTTCAGTAACTTGAACGTCATCCTTAGCTTTAATATCAGTCTTAGGCTTACGAGGCTGACGCTTAGGACGAGTCTGTTTGTCTTCTTTAACCGAAATCGGCGCTGTTTCTACAACCACTTCAGCAGCAACTACTTCTGTGTCTTGCTCATCAAGCTTCTGTGACTTTTCAGTTTCTATACGCACTTTCCTACGCATATTTCTACGTTGACGACGCTCTCTGGCAACTTCCTGTTTAGGAGTCGTATCAGTAGTATCAGTCGCATCAGTAGTAAGCGTAGTAAGCGTAGCAACAGTAGTATCCGCCACATCTGCTTGCTGACGAGTTCGAGTCGGCTTGCTGTCATGACGAGATTGACGCTTGCCTTGATCGCCTTTATCTCTGCTTGAGCGCTCTTCATTCGAGTCTGCACGCTTATTACGGCTTGGACGTGAACTACGCTCATTCTTATCGCTTGATAGCTCCTTATCATCACGACTACGACGACTGTCGTTACGGCGTGAATCATTCTTGCGAGCAGGTCGGCGATTGTTACGGTTTTGGCTGCCTGATTCGCTTTGCTTCTTGGGCTCTTCTTGCTTAGGTTCAGCTTTGAACAGTCCAGCAATCGCGGCGAAAAGCTTAGCGATTAGACCAGGCTCTTCAGTTGTCTTAGGCGCTGTTGCTGCCTTGGCTTTAGGTTCAGGTGCTTTGACTGGCGCAGTGAATCCTTTTATCGCTGGCTCAGTAGCCGTTGCACGCTCAAGCTTACGGGGCTCATACAAATTGGATACAGGCTGTTCCAGCAGTTTATAACTGGCCTCGCTTATCTGATCGTCTTTGCGATGACGTGAGACTCGGTAATCTGGCGTAGACATATTTGGATCAGGGATCACATAGACTTCTACATCATGACGTTGCTCTGTGATGCGAATGGCTTTTCGTTTTTCATTGAGTAGGAAAGCGGCGACATCGACTGGCACAACGGCTTCGATTTGAGAGGTATTCTCTTTTATCGCTTCCTCTTCCATCAGACGCAAAATTGACAGTGCTAATGACTCAGTGCCACGTATGGTGCCTTGGCCGTGACAACGAGGACATACATGTGCAGCAGACTCTTCCAGAGAAGGTCTAAGGCGTTGTCGTGACATCTCCATCAGACCGAAGCGAGAGATACGTCCCAACTGAACACGGGCTCTATCTAAATGAACGGCATCACGCATTCTGTTCTCAACTTCACGCTGATGACGTACGGGAGTCATATCGATAAAGTCGATAACCACGAGCCCGCCCAAGTCGCGAAGACGTAATTGACGGGCAATTTCATCAGCAGCTTCTAGGTTGGTGTTTAACGCAGTCTCTTCGATATCACTGCCCTTAGTGGCGCGTGCTGAGTTGATATCGATTGACGTTAATGCCTCAGTGGGGTCGATAACAATCGATCCGCCAGAGGGTAAGCGCACTTCACGTTGGAATGCCGATTCGATCTGTGTCTCAATTTGGAAATGAGTGAACAGAGGCACTTCAGCATCATAGTGTTTGATTCTGTCTGCAAAATCTGGGCGTACCAGAGCTACATGCTGTTTCGCTTCTTCGAAGATGCGTGGATGGTCGATAAGTACTTCACCCACATCACGACGCAAGTAGTCACGAATCGCACGAACGATGACGTTACTTTCTTGGTGAATGAGGAAAGGCGCGGGGCGACCAATAGACGCTTCTTTTATCGCTGTCCAATGATGCTCCAGTACTTTTAGATCCCATGCAAGTTCTGCAGAGTCTTTGCCCACACCAGCTGTACGGACAATGAGTCCCATGCCATTAGGGATGTCTAATTCAGACAAGGCCGCCTTTAGCTCAGTGCGTTCATCACCTTCGATACGGCGAGAGATGCCACCGGCGCGAGGGTTGTTTGGCATTAAGACAAGGTATGAACCCGCTAAACTGACGAAGGTCGTGAGTGCGGCGCCTTTATTGCCACGCTCCTCTTTATCAATTTGAACTACGACCTCTTGGCCCTCTTTTATCACCTCTTTAATATTGGGGCGACCTTGGAAAGAGTAACCTTTAGGGAAGTATTCTCTGGCGATCTCTTTGAGGGGCAGGAATCCATGACGGTCTGCTCCATAATCGACAAATGCCGCTTCGAGAGAGGGCTCTACACGGGTGATTTTACCCTTGTAGATATTGGCTTTCTTTTGCTCGTGACCTGGACTTTCGATATCTAGATCATATAACTGTTGCCCATCAACTAGGGCTACGCGCAACTCTTCAGATTGAGTCGCATTAATTAACATCCGTTTCATGATGACGTGTTTCTTCTAAAATAAGGTCATCAAACGATTATTTTCGTTGCATTACGGGCCTAGCACATAATTAGAGCCTCACGGCTGGTGTCTAGGCAAGGTGCGCATCTCTGTTAGACGCAATCTCTGCGTGTCGCATCCATTTATGGCTTATTTTTTAATATCTACAAAAACAAGGAATTCGTTGTTAAACGACAACTAACCCCATAAATTATTCGGTTCTTTCCGGTAATGCCAAAATCGAATTGAGATCGTTTGATGATAAGTTAAAATTAATCTTCGAATTTGGGACGCATTTCTTAGAGAAACCACCTTGTAATGTGGGTTTTCCTATCCGTTTAGTCGTTAACATACATTTTCGGTATTATATTAATAAAACGACTTGCAAATTAGCTATTTACGACAGATGGAAAATTATTTTAGTCTCTGCTTCTTGCGTAAGGGTTGAGGGTTTTATGAACACTTTATTCACTGATTATCCCCAACCGCCGATGAAATATAGCAACAATCAATAAATTCAGCAAATGGAAAGGCATAAAATTCTTATTACTTGATGTACAATGCGCTCCCAGATGTAGATAAGGCCCACCATGAATACCGAAGCACCTAAACCAAAAGTTCAATTAGTCACTATCGATGAAGATCATCTTGGGCAGAGAATTGATAATTATTTAATGACGAAATTAAAAGGTGTCCCTAAGAGTATGATCTATCGGATCGTGCGAAAGGGGGAGGTCAGGGTAAACAAGAAGCGCATCAAGCCGGAGTACAAGTTACAGGACGGTGATATCGTGCGCATCCCACCGGTAAGAGTGTCTGATAAATCGGATCGCCCCGGACCTTCTGCCAAATTAACTAAGGTGTCGCAACTCGAAGATCGGATCGTATTCGAAGATAAATCTATCATAGTGCTCAATAAACCTTCCGGCATCGCGGTCCATGGCGGTAGTGGTGTCGATTTTGGTGTTATAGAAGCCATGCGCGCTTTGAGACCGACTCAGAAGTTTCTCGAATTGGTGCATCGTCTCGATAAAGACACATCTGGGGTATTGTTGATTGCCAAGAAACGTAGTGCCTTAAGGCATCTGCATGATCAACTCAGATTTAAAAAGATGCAAAAGGACTACCAGGCCTTAGTCAAAGGTACCTGGCAAGCGCGTGACAAGGTGATTAAAGCGCCGTTACTTAAGTTAACCCTGAAATCAGGTGAGCGAATTGTCCGGGTGAATCAGGAAGGCAAGGAGTGTGAGACGCGTTTCAAAATCTTACAACGTTATCAAGGGGCGACACTCGTCCAAGCCAGTCCGGTAACGGGGAGAACCCATCAAATTCGCGTGCATTGTCAGTATGCTGGACATCCCATCGCCTGTGATGACAAATACAGTGAGCAAAGATTCGATGACACCATGCGTGTCCACGGCTTGAATCGTTTATTCCTACATGCGGCCCAACTCAGGTTTACTCATCCTGCCACTGAGGAGACCATGATAGTCCAAGCGCCTCTCGATCCGGTATTGACTCAAACGTTAGATAAGTTGGTCAAAGTATGAAGCAGTATGAACTGGTGATTTTCGACTGGGATGGCACCCTGATGGACTCAGTTGGCAAGATTGTGGCCTGTATGCAGGAGTCTGCTCTGACCTTGAATATGACTATGCCAACGGAGCAAGCGGTACGCGATATTATCGGCTTATCTATGGATGAAGCACTCAGTATTCTTCACCCCGATGCCAGCGCCGAGTTACAAGGCGAAATGAAAGAGGTCTATCGTCAACAATATTTGCACCTTAATCAGACACCGAGCCCCTTGTTTGACGGCGTCGAAGACTTACTTACTTCACTCAATGGGAGAGGGTATAAATTGGCCGTGGCCACAGGAAAGGCTCGGGCCGGACTCAACCGCGTGTTAACCGCAACTGAGCTTGGTGGATATTTTTTGGCGAGTCGATGTGCAGGCGAAGCCGCAAGTAAGCCTAGCCCCGAGATGATCTTGCAGTTATTGAATGAACTCGATGTCTCACCGGATAAGGCTGTGATGATTGGCGATTCAATTCATGATCTTAATATGGCAAATAATGCCGGTATCCATGCCATAGGCGTAGATTATGGTGCCCATGACAAAGCTAAATTGAGCCAAGCGAACCCTAAGGCGGTGATCTGTTCACCGATGGAGTTACTCGAACACTTAGCCCCATAGTGATTTTAATCTAAGTCTGGGCCTCCACAAGGCTGTTAGCAGACAGCTCCGCTATTTTATGAGATGAATTGCGGAGTCATTGGATCTTCTTATTGTCGTACATATCTTTATCGGCCTGAGAGATGATCGAGGACAAGTCCATATTGAACTCTTCAACCACATAGTGGCCTACGTTGGCCGAGATAGGTAAGCTGTGGCCCTCGATCTCTATCGTCATTTTCAAATCATTCAAAAACTGTTTACAACGTGACTCTAACTTGTCCCTATTCTTAGCCTTGCTAGCGCCATAGTCCAGGCTGGCCAGGACAATAAACTCATCACCTCCAATTCTGGCGACCAACTCCTGTGTACTTGCCGCCTGTTTAATGCGTTTAGCGACGTCATTAAGAATTCTATCACCCAGATGGTGACCATAGGTATCGTTTATCTGTCTGAAGCCATCCAGATCGAGATAGATCACCGCCAGCTGTAGCTGACCTTCCTGTTGCGCCAGTAATTTCTGTTTCATCTGCTCAAACAGGGCTCTACGATTCAGTAAACCGGTTAAGGGATCGTGATTGGCGTAATGCGCTATCTTTTCATTGGCATGGTGAAGATCTGTGATGTTATGTGCCGAGACGATAACACCGACGACTTCCCCTATCTCGTTATAATAGGGATTGTGGTGAATATTGAGATAAATGGGCTCTGAGAGGTGAGGTGGATGGATCCAGCTCTGTGCCGTTATGGTTTCTCCTTTAAGTGTCCTATCCAACAAGGGCTTTAAATGATCGTTAAATATCGCTTCTCCGTGGACCTCAGCAACAGATTTGCCTATGAGAGACTTGGCTGTCTGGTTAAAAACTTTTTCATATCCTTTCGAAATGACACGATATTGATAGTTTCGATCCACGAATGACATCAACTGTTCTGTATGGGCAATCATCTGTTTGTGCAGATCCAGCTCGCGGGAAATGAGCAACCTTTTATATTCGATGCCGATCCTCTGGGCGAGTAACCTGAAAAACTCTCTGGATTTCATCGTCTCTGTTTGTGACAGCGTATCCATAACCAGTATATGGCCAATCGGAGAGCCATCGTCGTTGAGGATTAATTCGGCTTGATAACTGTTGGCTCCGAGATTCTTTATTAAGGAGAAGTTTGGGAATGTCTTCTGTAGTTCTGAAGGGTAAAGTATGTGGCAATTGGGGGGCTTGAGCTGGTAGATGGACTCACAGGGAGAACCTTTGAGATCAAACTCAAATCCCGGGAGGTTATGTTTTAAATCGCAAAAAGCCACGATCTCCATGATGCCGTCTTTATGTGAAGGTCGTCCAAATGCGGCCCAGCGACATTGAGTGACGAGCGCCAGCGCCTTGAGGGCGCGTTGGAAAAAACGTTCATCCGTGCATGGCGCGGCTAGTAGCGCGAGCGCTTCTTCAATATCAGTCATTAGCGATTCCCACAAAATCAAACGAGTAAGTCAGACCTCCTTGTCGACTCAAAGTAAATGTCCGAGTGCATCAAGGTACTCGATACTGATTCTCATTATTATATAGGGGGTAAGTGTAGTGGCTATCGGGTTGAGCGTGAGTAAACAGGCCGGATTTCATACTTCCAGGGCAAGATTGGCCGAGTGTTTACTACTTTAATATCAGTTTCTGGTCAGTTATCGTGCTTTTCTTAACCATAGAGAAGATGACTAATGCTAAATGATTAAATCTAGGTGTATAAAATCATACTTTAGTGCTTATTTCTGAGCGAGAACATCGTAGCCTTGCTTGGCAAGCATCTCGGTGAGCGTGATCAAGGGCAGCCCAATTAAGGTGTTGGGATCTTTTCCCTCTAAGCGCTCAAACAGGGCAATGCCCAGGCCTTCACACATGAAACTACCTGCACAGTAATATGGCTGCTCTCTCGATAGGTAATGTTCGATCTGCTGTGGAGATAAGTGCCTGAAGTGCACTTTAAAGGTTTCACACCGACTGTCGTTATGACCCGAAGTAATATTATGCAGTGAAATACCAGTGTAAAAGGTGATGACTTTACCCGATGAAGCCGTCAGCTGTTTCACTGCGGTCTCGTGATTTAAAGGCTTGCCTATGATCTTACCATCGATGACTGCGACTTGATCTGAGCCAATGACCAGGCCTTGAGGATATTGCAGTGCACCGGCCTTAGCCTTAGCTTCGGCTAACCTTACTACCAGCTCTTCAGGCGACTCATCGGCTAAGTGGGTTTCATCGACTCGTGGATCACAACAGGAGAAGGGCAAGTCGAGCTTGGCTAAGATCTGTTTTCTGTATTGAGAGGTTGACGCTAAGATGATGGGTGCCGACATGATATGAATGTCCTCGAGGGGCAGAAGATGATTTCACTGAACCGTTATTATAAAATTGTGTAAGTTCGAGTAATGAGTTCGATAAGTTCGTTTCAGCGATTATTCCCCGCAGTTTAGCTCTGTTATTGTCCGGGTTACACGCACTTTGGAAGTTTCTTCACTAAAATGGGTGTGACCGTTGCTATTTTAAGCATGAAACACTTGAGTAAATGAGGCAGCTTGGGTAAAATTTCTAATCCATCAATTTTTGTTTTCAGAGTTAAAACGAATCAATGATTTCCTTCTTCTTTATTAAGATTGGAAATTTCCTTTGACTCTGAGGATTTCAAACTATAGTATGCGCGCCTTATGCAAACAGTAAAGATACCGGTTTCAATCGATCCAATACGTGCGGCCTCGAGTCAGCTTTCCTTTGAAGGCCTGATCCCGGGTAAGCAATTAAAACGGTTGAATGAGTTAAGTGCCGGCGACTGTTCCAATGTGACAGTGTCGTTACAATGTGGTGAAGATTTACAGGGGATAGTCTACCTTAAAGGGAAGGCTGTGACGGAGCTCACTCTGATATGTCAACGCTGCATGACGCTATTTACCACAGAGGTTACGGTCGACTTCAGTTTCAGTCCCTGCGGGAATGAAACCGAAATCGATGAGCTCCCGGATGCGTATGACCCTATTGAGAGTAACGAAATAGGCGAGGTTCGTCTGCATCAATTGATTGAAGATGAATTGATAGTCGCTATGCCTTTAATCCCTATGCATGTCAGCGAAAGTTGCGGCCAGGGAGATCAAGATATAGTAGTAGGCGAGATTGAACCTTCTCAAGAGGAGCGTCCAAATCCGTTTGCAGTGTTAGAAAAACTGAAGAGCAAGTAACCTAGGAGACAGGTCAAATGGCTGTACAAAAGAACAAAAAATCTCGTTCAAAGCGCGGAATGCGCCGTTCACATGATTCATTGAGCACTCCTCAATTATCAATTGACTCAACGAGTGGTGAATTACACCTACGTCACAACGTGACTGCGGATGGTTTTTACCGTGGTCAGAAGGTTATCAACAAGTAATTTGTTGCTAACTAAATGACTAATCTGACGCTCGCGTTAGATGCGATGGGGGGCGATCATGGCCCCCGCATCACAGTGCCTGCATCCCTGCAGGCGCTTCGTTTATCTTCCTTTCTTCGTATTATCCTCGTGGGTAATGAAGCCGAAATCACGCCATATCTTTCCCATGCAGAGCACAGTGTTCGATCGCGAATAGAGATCTTGCATACGACCGAAGTCGTGAGCATGTCAGACAGACCCGTTCATGCATTGAGAAATCGCAAACAAAGTTCGATGCGATTAGCCATAGAACTGGTTCGTGATGGCAAGGCTGATGCCTGTTTGAGTGCGGGAAATACCGGCGCTCTGATGGCAATATCTAAGGTTCTGCTAAAGACACTACCTGGAATCGACAGACCCGCACTTGTGAGTTGTCTTCCTGCCGTGAATGAGACCCCAGTCTATTTACTCGATCTCGGCGCCAATGTCTCATGCTGCTCGGAAACCTTGTTTCAATTTGCTGTAATGGGATCGGTATTATGCGAAGCCGTAGATAAGAATCCTTCACCTAAGGTGGCCTTACTCAATGTTGGTATCGAAGAGATCAAAGGTAATGATCAGGTTCAGCAGGCCGGCCAACTTTTGCAACAGAGTCCTCAGCTCAATTATGTCGGCTTTATCGAAGGTAATGACCTCTTTTCGGGGAATGTCGATGTCATTGTTTGCGATGGTTTCGTAGGAAATATCACCCTAAAAACTTCAGAAGGTATTGCCAGATTACTGGTAGACCAATTAGAAAAAGGCCTGAAACAAGGCTTCTTTGTTCGATTAATGGCCAAGTTTCTCACGCCTCGTATCAATTCTGTGCTGAATCAGATGAACCCCGACCACTACAATGGTGCAAGTTTGATAGGATTGCGCGGAATTGTAGTAAAAAGTCATGGAAGTGCTGATGAATCTGCTTATTTACAAGCGATTAATCTGGCAGTAACCGAGGCAGAACGTCGACTCCCTCAGATGATTGAAGAACGTCTAGAGTCGATTCTTTTAGACATTAATGGCTGATATCTCCTTTATGCATACAAAAATTCTTGGAACTGGTAGTTATCTACCAGAACAGGTGCGTAGCAATGCTGATCTGGAAAAAATGGTTGAAACCACAGATCAGTGGATTGTTGAACGTACAGGTATTTCAGAGCGTAGAATCGCCGCCCCAGACGAGACTGTGTCTACTATGGGCTATCAAGCTGCACTTAAAGCCTTGGAAATGGCTGGGTTAGACGCATCTGAGCTCGATATGATCGTGTGTGGTACGACGAGTGCAAGTAACGCATTTCCCGCAGCCGCCTGTGAAATCCAGGCTATGTTGGGTGTTCATACTATTCCCGCATTCGATATCGCCGCCGCATGCTCAGGCTTCGTTTATGCGCTTTCTATTGCCGATCAATTTGTTAAAACCGGTGCGGCTAAAAACGTTTTAGTCATAGGCGCGGATGTGCTATCACGTCTGTGTGAGCCCGATGACCGCAGTACTATTATCTTATTTGGTGATGGTGCAGGGGCAGCCGTGATTGGTGCTTCGAACGAGCCGGGTATCATTTCTACCCATATCTATGCCGATGGCCGTCAAGGCGATCTCCTTAAATGCTCTTTCCCGCCTCGTGCGGGTGAATCATCTGCTGCCATGGGTTATATGACCATGAAAGGCAATGATGTTTTCAAGGTCGCAGTGACCCAGCTTGCTCATGTGGTGACAGAAACCTTAAGGATCAATCAGATTGATAAGTCTGAAATTGACTGGTTGGTTCCTCATCAGGCAAACTTCAGGATCATCAAGGCCACGGCGAAGAAGCTCGATATGAGTTTGGATAAAGTGGTATTGACCTTAGCCAAGCATGGTAATACGTCTGCTGCCTCCGTTCCTATCGCGTTGGATGAAGCCGTCCGTGATGGTCGAATTGAACGCGGTCAGCTTATTTTGCTCGAGGCATTTGGCGCTGGCTTTGCGTGGGGCAGTGCATTGGTCCGTTTTTAATCTTGTTTAAGCAGGTGGGTAAAGCCTGTTTTAAACATTAAGATGTTTTATGAATTGTCATAGGTAAATATTATGGAAAATTCTGCTTTCGTTTTTCCTGGTCAAGGCTCTCAGGCCATTGGCATGTTGGCCGAACTTGCTGTCGAGCACGATATCATCGCGCAAACTTTTTCTCAGGCAAGTGATGCTCTAGGCTATGACCTATGGGATCTGGTGCAGCAAGGCCCGGTAGAAACCCTTAATGAAACGGATAAGACCCAGCCTGCACTGTTGACCGCAAGTGTGGCTATTTGGCGCGTTTATCAAGCCAGTGGTAAGACCCTGCCTAAGATCATGGCGGGTCACAGCTTAGGTGAGTATTCGGCCCTGGTATGCGCCGGCGTGATGGATTTTATCGATGCAGTAAAGCTGGTCGAACTTCGTGGACAACTTATGCAACAAGCGGTGCCAGCGGGTACCGGTGCCATGTTTGCCATCATCGGCCTGGATAATGATGCCATCGCTAAGGCGTGTGCAGATGGGGCCGAAGGTGAAGTCGTCAGTCCGGTCAATTATAACAGCCCGGGTCAGGTCGTCATCGCCGGCAGCAAGGCCGCGGTTGAACGCGCCGCTGCCTTATGTAAGGAGGCGGGGGCTAAGATGGTGGTTGCACTGCCTGTCAGTGTGCCGTCACATTGCGAATTGATGCGTCCAGCTGCTGAAAAGTTGGCTGTCGCGCTTGAGAACATAGAGTTTAAAACACCACAAATAACCGTCATTAATAATGTTGATGTAGCAAGCCCTGAGTCTGCTGCAGAGATCAAGGATGCCTTGGTCCGTCAACTCTATTGTCCCGTACTCTGGTCTGAGACGGTGAAAGCCATCTCGGAGCAAGGAGTGACACATTTGTTTGAAATGGGACCCGGCAAAGTATTAACCGGTTTAGCGAAACGAATCGATCGTTCGCTAACTGCGAAAGTGGTTAACGATGTGGCATCCCTTGCAGCATTGACCGAATAGGAGATTGTAATGAGCGTAACAATAGATTTATCTGGAAAAGTCGCCTTGGTGACTGGCGCGAGTCGTGGTATTGGCCGCGCCGTTGCTGAAACGCTGGTATCTGCAGGTGCAACCGTTATCGGTACCGCGACCAGCGAACGTGGTGCTGCGGCAATTCAGGAGTATCTGGGTGACAATGGTTTCGGTTTAGTGCTCGATGTCACGGATAAAGATTCAGTGGCTGATTTATTTTCTGGCATCAAAGAGAAGGTTGGCGATGTCAATATTCTGGTCAATAATGCCGGTATCACTCGCGACAATCTGCTGATGCGCATGAAGGAAGATGAGTGGGGAGACATCATAGACACTAACCTGACTTCGGTATTCAGAACGTCTAAAGCTGTGATGCGCTCTATGATGAAAAAACGTCATGGCCGTATAATCAATATCGGCTCTGTCGTAGGCTCCATGGGCAACCCAGGTCAAACTAACTATTGCGCTGCGAAAGCCGGTTTACTTGGATTTACAAAATCTCTTGCAAAGGAGGTTGCATCTCGTCAAATAACAGTGAATGCTATTGCTCCTGGATTTATCCAGACTGATATGACCGATGAGCTGACTGAAGAGCAGCAACAAGGTATCATGTCGCAGGTGCCTATGGCGCGACTCGGACAAGCACAAGAGATAGCGAACGCCGTGCTTTTCTTAGCATCTGACTCTGCTGCTTATATCACAGGTGAGACTCTCCATGTGAATGGTGGCATGTACATGGCCTAAGGCTGTTGAGGCTCATTCAAATGTACAGTATCTTGTGCGTTGTAATGAGTCTTATATAAGATCACTGAGTTTCAGTCATTAATTGTCACTGTGTGATAGTGTAAATTTTTTAGGGTATTGGCAGTTTTTTCAGCTAACTATTGATGATCGGTATCAAGATATGCATACTTTCGTGGTTAGACCACAGAAGTTAAGCTTGCATTGTTAGCCAAATTGAATAAACTACTCGCAATCTTGCGCAAGTGCGTAATTTAATAGGAAAGAAAACTAATGAGCAACATCGAAGAACGTGTAAAGAAAATCATTATTGAGCAACTAGGTGTTAAAGAAGAAGACGTTAAGTCTGCAGCATCTTTCGTTGACGACCTAGGTGCAGATTCTCTGGACACGGTTGAGTTGGTTATGGCTCTGGAAGAAGAGTTTGACACCGAGATCCCTGATGAAGAAGCTGAAAAAATCACTACTGTTCAATCAGCAATTGATTACGTTTCAAAGAATCAGTAATCCTGAATTCTAGAAAACAGGCAGCATTTATGCTGCCTGTTTTTGTTTCTGGCTATTGGAAATCGCGTGTTCCCATCACTACTTCTTTCATTTTCTAACAGTTCAGAACTAAAATAAGATGCATGTATCCATGCTTCACTCCTATTTAACTCAGTAAAAAAGGTGACAACGTGTCTAAACGTCGTGTAGTCGTAACCGGTCTTGGTTTAGTCAGTCCTGTAGGCAATACCGTAGATTCATCCTGGAAGGCATTAGTTTCGGGTCAAAGCGGAATAGTCCCAATCACTAAATTCGATGCGAGTGAATTTACGACTCGTTTCAGTGGCTCAGTCAAAGATTTTGATGTTGAGCAATATTTGTCGAAGAAAGATGCTCGCAAGATGGACCTGTTTATTCAGTACGGTATGGCGGCGGGTATTCAAGCCGTTGAAGATGCTGGTTTGGATATGGATAAACTCGATCCTGCTCGCGTCGGTACGGCTATCGGCGCCGGCATGGGCGGACTGAGACTCATAGAACAAGGCCACGCAGCCTTAACTAAAGGTGGACCGCGTAAGATCTCACCTTTCTTCGTTCCCAGCACCATCATCAATATGATCGCGGGTCACCTATCGATCAAGTATGGCTTGAAAGGGCCTAACTTTGCCGTGACCACGGCCTGTACGACCGGTGTACATAACATAGGTTTCGCGGCTCGTACTATCGCCTATGGTGATGCAGATATCATGGTTGCCGGCGGCGCCGAAGATGTCACTTGTCCGTTAGGGGTTGGCGGTTTCGCCTCTGCCAAGGCATTGTCGACACGTAACGATGATCCTCAGGCGGCGAGCCGTCCTTGGGATAAAGACAGAGATGGCTTCGTCATAGGTGACGGTGCCGGTATCATGGTCATGGAAGAGTATGAGCACGCTAAGGCTCGCGGCGCGACCATATATGGTGAGCTGGTTGGTTTTGGCATGAGTGGAGATGCTTTTCATATGACATCACCGCCAGCTGACGGTTCTGGCGCAGCAGCAGCCATGGTTAATGCCATGAATGATGCCAAAATAGCCAAAGAGCTGGTTGGTTATATCAATGCTCACGGCACATCGACACCCATAGGGGACAAAGCGGAGGCTGCAGCGGTTAAGGCTGCATTTGGTGCCCATGCTTACGATCTCACCGTCAGCTCGACTAAATCTATGACCGGGCATCTGCTTGGCGCCGCGGGTTCAGTGGAAGCCATCATCACCTTGTTGGCGTTGAGAGACCAAGTCGTGCCGCCGACATTGAACTTAGATAACCCAGATGAAGGTTGCGATCTCGATTTCGTACCACACACCGCGAGGGATCAGAAGTTTGAGTACGCATTATGTAATTCATTTGGCTTCGGCGGTACCAACGGCTCTTTGCTGTTCAAGAGAAGCTAATTCAGTCAGATGAATTGATCCTCTATAGGATTGATATCACTATTTAAAAGCGCCTGATGGCGCTTTTTTTATGTGCTTTCAATACGGATAAGAATGACCGAGATGAAGCGTAAATTTCCGCAGGATTAAGCTTAGTTAATCATGGTAAACATCACTTGGAAGCTAAGGCTAATGGGCAGATACTTGTTGCCTGTAAATTTGTTTGTAGGACATACCATGTTAAATCTTGTCGTCGTACCCCTGATGCCACTCGTTGGCGCATTAACCGCTAACCTCAGCGAACTTATTCGTGGTGAGAATAAGTCATTCTTACCCAATCTAAATGTTGGCATTAAGACCTTTTCTTTAGCCGCTGCTGGCTTCACTGTGGTCTGGTTTGCCTTGTTAGTGACGGCTATTTTTACCGGTGGAGATACCGATACGATTGCGGGTGTCGAAGTGCTGATGCTATTCCTGGCAGGTTTTGGTTTACACTCATGGCTCAAAGGTTCGCGGGTGTTCAGTCCCGGTGTTCAGCTTTGGACCTATCGTCTGGCTATTCCTTTGATTCTCGCGGCTTGTGTATTAGTCACTAAACTCGGATAATTTTTTTCTGTTTGATTTAAGCGCAAATCACGGACTTTACTAGTATTCTAAGCAGACTTTTTGACGTACACTTATTGTAAAGAAAACAGATTCGAGAAAGCTATGGCTGGTAAAGAGAGAGAGATAACCTTAAGGTTTCTTGCAGAACCTGCAGATGTAAACTTTGGTGGTAAAGTCCATGGTGGGGCGGTAATGAAATGGATCGATCTGGCCGCTTACGCTTGTGCTGCCGGTTGGAGTGGTAAATATTGCATCACGGCCTACGCTGGCGGAATTCGCTTCGTGAAACCTATCCAGGTGGGCAATATTGTAGAAACCAGCGCGAAAGTGATCTACACCGGGCGCTCATCCATGCATTTAGGCATAGACGTCAGAGCGGGCGATCCTAAGTATCCCGAACGCCACTTGACTACACACTGTATCGTGATCATGGTGGCAGTGGATGATTCGGGCAGCCCGACAGAAGTCCCAGAATGGGTGCCAGAGAGCGAGCATGACATCAAGTTACGCGACTCTGCCATTCGTTTGATGGAGATGCGCAAGAAAATTGGCGCTGAGATGGAAGCGCATGTGACGACATAGAATATTTGATTAAAACAGGCACCTTGGGGTGCCTTTTTTATACCTGTCTTTAAAATAATAATTAGGAAGTGAGATGGCGAAACTAGCATTTATCGGATTAGGTGTGATGGGTTATCCCATGGCGGGTCACTTGGTTAAGTCGGGCCATGAGGTTAGCGTCTACAACCGCACAGAATCAAAAGCCCAAGATTGGGTCGCTGAATTTGGCGGCAAGTGTCATCTAACACCTAAACTCGCCGCCCAGGGACAAGATATGGTGTTTATCTGTGTCGGCAATGATGACGACCTAAGACAGGTCACCTTAGGCGACGACGGGGTGCTTGCAGGCATGAACTCGGGCACAATCTTGGTTGATCATACAACCGCATCCGCCGATATTGCCAGAGAGATTGGCGCCATTGCGGCCGAAGCCGGCATAGGTTTCCTCGATGCCCCCGTGTCAGGCGGACAGGCGGGCGCCGAAAATGGCGTCTTGACCGTGATGGTCGGTGGTGATGAAACTGTTTTTGACCAGGCTGTGTCAGTCATTAACGCATATTCTCGTTGTGTAGAACGTTTAGGTGAAGTGGGTGCGGGTCAGTTGACTAAAATGGTCAACCAAATATGTATCGCAGGCGTGGTACAAGGTCTGGCAGAAGGTTTGCACTTTGCTCGCAGCGCAGGTCTCGATGGTGAGAAAGTCATCGAGGTGATCAGCAAGGGGGCGGCACAATCTTGGCAAATGGAGAACCGTTATCAAACCATGTGGCACGGTGAGTACAATCTGGGTTTTGCCGTCGACTGGATGAGAAAAGATCTCAATATTGCCCTGAATGAAGCGAGAAAAAATGGCTCTCACTTACCCTTGACTGCCTTGGTGGATCAATTTTATTCAGAAGTTCAGGCCATCGGTGGCAATCGCTGGGATACCTCGAGCCTGTTGGCTAAGCTGGAAAGAAATCGCAAATAGCGCACTAGCTGATCTGTGTATAACAAAAAGGACTGAAATATCAGTCCTTTTTAATGGAATAAAGAAAGGTTTACACCGGCTCTAGCACGATATGTTCAAGCTCTACTGCGGCGACGGCATGTAGCGCGTCCATAGTCGCACCGACTAGGGATATCTTGCCTTGTGCGGACTCAATCAATACTGCCCGGGTTATCTCGCTAAAGAGTCTGTTATGACGTGACATGGTCGATAGTGCCATCTGCATGGGTAACATAGAGGGATTAAATGCCGCATTCTCGGCATAGCGTCCGCAATAGGTGGCGCCGTCTTTCGTTTCTAACACTACAGCGGCAAAACTACTGGTATAGGGAGCGTAACTCAGGCTTGCATGATCTAAGGCTTCGATGATCATGGGATCTGAACTGTCTAAACTTAGCTCATGGTGTTGTTTGGATAGCAGTGGCGCTGTGACATTGAGATCCGACGGGCCAAACGCATAAGGCAAGTAGTGTGTGAGTGGTTGCGCTTTCTGCTCAGGTAGGTGGATTCTAACCTGAGCACCTTCGACTAACTCATTCATAAATTGACGGCAATGACCGCAGGGAGAAAAATTCACCACGATATCGACTATCTGAGTCTCTCCGCTGAGCCAGGCGTGACTTATCGCACTCTGCTCGGCATGGACCGAGTGAAATAGAGCTTCACCGGGCAACTCCATATTGCCACCCATGTAGATATCACCGCTTTTCCCTTTAGCAATGGCGCCGACATGGAAATCACTGATAGGGGGTCTGGCAAGCGTCGCCGCCACGGGTAATAGCACCAGTAGTAATTTTTCTTCGGTTAAGCCGCTGGCTTTAACTAAGCCTGCTAATTGCTGGGCATCGATATGGCCGGCAAAATTCTCGTGTAATAAAGGAATGAGCGCATCTGAGAGCGGTTTCGGTAACTGAGCAATACAGTTTATAAATCTATCTTGCATCTGCCATGTCCTGCTTTTGTTAAATTAATGAAGATCATATTAGTAAGTGCGTTTCAAAGATAATGAGATCTAAGTCGCACTTAGCCGACTCAAATTTATAAATTGCTAAGATAATGACATAAAGCTGTTAGTAACTTCTGTTTCTCTTCATCGTTTGCGGTGTCATTGACCAGATTTTCTAACCGCATCATATATTCTGGATCGTTCAGCCTGGATTGACAGAAGTCTCTCCACTTCATCGATTCTGACTCATCTAAGGTTGCCGGGTAGTTTCTGGCACGGTATCTAAACAACATCTCCTTGAGCCTCTGATCATCGAAATTGAGCTCAAGGGCCGCCAGATTTTGTGGCAAGGTATGACGGATAATCTCCATTTTCTCTTTATCTGCCGAGCCGAAGAAGCCCCCGCTGTAGAGCTGAAGATCGGGATCTTGGCTGCCATTGTCATGTTCCACGTCGAAGACGGCGACCAACTTCTCTCTGAGTTCCGGATGTTGTTTCAATAACTTGTATTGCTCTCTGGCGAAGGCTTTATCAATATTGAGTCGCTGAGCAAGCTCATCTGTGAGGATCTTAGGTGATGTGATGAAGGGACATTTATTAATATGTATCTGTTTCACGCTGATAGGCAGTTCATCGGCGGCGAGATCGTCCCTGCGGGTATACATGCGTTCCCTGATCTGCTCTGCATCCAATTCGATAAGAGGCGAGATGTCCATGGCCAGATTGACACAGATAATGGCATTCTTATTGCTGGAGTGATGCGCCACAGGTGCGATAAGCGTGGTGCAGCCATGTTCGGCACTGATTTTAGAGCTCACATGGACCAAGGGCTGCATATTGAGGACATCAAGCTGTTTGCTGACTTCCTGCTTACGTCTCAGCTGAAAATAATAGTCAAACAGCTTAGGTTGCTTCTGCTTAATGAGTTTTGCCATATCTATGGTGGCATACACATCTGACATGGCATCGTGAGCTTTCTCATGGCTCAGGCCATTCGCTTTGGTGAGATGCTCTAACTTAAAACTTGGCGTACCATCTTCTTTCAGTGGCCATTCAATGCCTTCGGGTCTGAAAGCGTAGCAGGCTCTGACCAGATCTATGATGTCCCAGCGAGAATTTCCTTTTTGCCACTCACGCGCATAGGGATCGATGAAGTTACGATAGAAACCATAGCGGGTGACTTCATCATCGAAGCGTATCGAGTTATATCCTGCCACACAGGTATTGGGCTGACTGAACTGCTCATTGACCTTAGCCATAAATTCCGTTTCAGGTATGCCTTTGAGATTGACAAGCTGTGGCGTGATGCCCGTGATCAATATGGCCTCAGGGGAGGGCAGGTAATCGGTAGCCAGATTGCAATAAAAGGTCACAGGTTCAGAGACGATATTGAGATCCATATCGGTTCTGATCCCGGCAAACTGTGATGGCCTGTCTTTTGATGGGTTTGCACCGAAAGTCTCGTAATCGTGCCAAAAAATTGTATCTTGTTTCTTAGTGTTATTCATAGTTCGCTTATGTATCGAAAATACGAATATATTATTTAAATATCAGTATTTAAGAGTAAATTGGGTTCGTTTCTGTTCAACCTTGGATGACAGTGTTAAAATAAAATTGTGCATCATAAAGTGCATCACGATTGTTAACAATGTGCATCACGCGAAGGTTGGTCAAATGGCTTTATCTGATAGTAAATTAAGAAATATTAAAGCACCTTATCACGGCCCCATTGAGATTGCTGATCGTGATGGTTTAAGTGTACGAATTACAAAGAATGCTGTCATTGCCTTTTATTATCGCTTTCGTTGGCAAGCTAAGCAACAGCGAATCAAAATTGGTCGGTACCCGGATGTCAAACTTGCCAAGGCTCGTGCAACCGCGCTGGAGTATAGACAGCTGTTAGTTGACAATTTGGACCCTCGTTGTCACGGTGTTAATAAAGTGGCCGGCCGGCTGCTTGGTGATATCTGCAATGACTTTATGAAAGCATACGCTTACCCTCAACTATCGCCAACTACAGTTGTTTTGTATAAAAGCTTTATCTCTAAGTACATAGCGCCTAATTTCAATATCGATGTTGAGCGGTACCGTTATACGGAATGGATTAAATTACTCGACGGTGTAAGAGATGATACTACACCCGCAAACGCCGGCAGTATTCTCAAACGTTTAAAAACGGTGATACGTTGGTCAAAAGCGCGTGGTGAAATTAAATCATCTGCCTGCTTAGATATACCCATTAAAGCAATTGGGGCCCACCAATCGCGTAGAGAGCGTGTATTAGAGTGGGGCGAAGTTGCAGGGTTATGGCGGCAAGTTGAAGCGAGTAGAGCAACTCCTAAAACCAAAGCTTGCGTAAAGCTGCTTATTTTAACAGGTGCTCGTAACGCTGAGATAAGAGGCGCTGAACGCTGTGAGTTTGATCTTGATAAAGCCATATGGATATTGCCTAAAGAACGTTCTAAGACAGGAAAAATGATCCGGCGGCCGTTAAGCAACCAAAGCATCGGTATCATTGAGTCGTTAGATTTTATTTATGGGCAAGACCGGCATTTCTTGATTGAGGGTTTAAGCCAGGATAAAGCGCTTTCTACACATGCGCTGAATCGTTATGTACAACGTCTTAATGAGCAACTCGATTATCCTCACTTTGTACCGCATGATTTCAGGCGAACAATATCAACTCGATTAAGTGAGCAAAAAATAATGCCGCATGTAACCGAAAAAATGTTGGGCCACGAGCTGGGTGGGATCATGGCTATTTACAACAAACATGATTGGTATGATGAGCAGATAATCGCCTATCAGTTGTATTGGGATTTGCTAAAACAACATATTCTGCAGGGATCTTGAGTAAAACGCTCATTTCTCATCTACTGAGTTATGCTGGCTCACAAATGGGCAAAAGCTAATTAGTGTCATAGTTCTAAACCATTTATGCCCCTTTACGTGCTAACTATCATTAGAGAACAACCCTCAGCAGACCATTTTTGCTATAGATAATCTAATGAATTGGCTAATAGCTAGGCTCGAACCATTCACTATTAGAAAGAGTTAAAAGAGGAATAATTCCTTCTTTCTACAAGTGATTGCCTACTTTTATGTCGGCATTATTGACAGCATGTGCATTATCTAACTGATTGAATTGATAAAATATGCTAGTGTTATCTGCAACAAAGGCGTGATAAGAGAATAAAATCCATGTTTAATCAAGGAAACTTTCTCTTACTAAGCTGTTAGGCGCTATTCCACTATCAAAATATCCACTTAATTGAACAAGAGGTTAACAATGAATTATAGATTAGGTCTTAGAGAAATCACTGAATCTGATATTAAGGCTGATTGCCCATTTATGCCTAAGAAAGAAGACTTTCCAATGCACGTTGCCGCTTTCGTAGAGGATTTTAACAATCTAGACATAGTAGGAAGTGCTACTGAAAGTAACAACATTATTAACATCAACCTTATTGATGGCACTCATGTCGAACAACTTCGACAAGCCAGTATTTCAATACATCAACATTATTGGGATAAATTGAGAACAACCGGTTTTAAGACTGTCACTTAACAAAACCTTTTACCCAGTAACAAAATATATTATTAACTTTAGGAGTCAATATGCAAAAGAATAACGAAATGTATCGTGATCACATAATAATTCCAAGTGCTTCAGGGCCAAAAGAGTATGTTGGTAGTTATAGTGTTTGGTTACCTGAAACGAATAACTCGTTCAAGGCTGTTTTACAAGGTTCACTATCAGGTCAATATAGTACGATTGAAGATGCGTGTAATGCTGCAATAGTTGAAGCAAAGATTGCTATAGATAACATCCTTTAACTGTAATTTAAAAATCGCATAACAAGGCGATTAAGCATAACTAAAACAGTAAATTACGCTACACCTCGTTCCACACAACAACCCACTACTTTAGTCCACTTAGCTTGGCGTTAGCCTCTAGGAGTTATCATCGAACATCGCATTAAGAAAATCAGGGCTTACTCAAAAGCGATGATTAGGCGCTTGATAGCCACCGACTTAAAGATTGAAATGTTACGACCATTACTATCCGACAGTGATGTGACGGACAAGTGGAATGATAGCTATGGAGCACACGGACTAGAGTTATTAAGAATGACTTTATATTTTGATCTAATACGAGAGATGTCAGCTATAAGCTTAGATCGTTCAAGTAAAGCACCTTCAATATCTAATATATTGGACCTGCTTCAATCCACAGAGTTATTAGACGAATTACAGAAAGATTATTGCAAACCTTCGCCAATATCTTGGGTTGGTGATATTGATGAAGACTCGAAGAAATTCTGGGAAGAAAAACACGAGGAAAGGGATAGAAAAGAATCAGAGGAAAGATTTAAAAGCCATCACAAAAAGTCAAAAAAATTGTTCAAAGAGCTAAAAAACTCAGATATTTTCACAAAAATCAAAAGGTCTAGAAACAAACTAATAGCCCACTATGAAATGTGCAATTCTGATGATGGAGCTAGAATGTTCGAGCCTGCTGATTTTGATTTAAAGTGGGGTGATCCTGAAGAGTACTATAATAAAATAAAGCCTATTATTGTTGAGCTAGTTCTTTTAACTTCCAATGAAGGCTATTCACTAGATACTAATAATTCCCAGCACAAAACTATTTCTGGTGAGTTTTGGCAGGCTTAGGCTCAAGGCCAAGCAACATCAGTCGCTGTGCTCCTTGGACAGCCTTGCGTTGGTGGCGTTATCGCATATTTGATTGACATACTTTTCCTAATACCGAAAGTCACCTATAGAACTTTAGCTCTAACGCGTTTATGTCCAAAGACGTGATCACCAGAGCGTTTTGCTTTTGTGATCACCAAGGGACTTTGTCGTACCTTAACTACCAAGCGACTTTGTCGTTTTCAATAATTACCAAGGGAAATTGACGGATCTAACTTTTAGTAGTTCTCTGATTGCCA
>JAKVHY010000044.1 GCA_023284085.1 Shewanella benthica | reverse complement strand
GTAGTAATCTTCATGGTGGACCCGTCCTCTTTCTGATGAGTTGTAGCAACTTAATCGTGGCCCATTGTGAGGCCGATTAAAAGGGGATGGGTCCATTCCATTATCTACACTTGGTTATTCAAAAGAAGGTTATTTATTTAACCTTACCTGTAAACAATTATTGAATAATGAGACCTACCTAATTCACTACGACCCCTTTATCTTATGTTTTCTCATGTTAGCCTCCTTTATAATATTGTATGGTCACAAATACAGTATGGCTCTGGTGCACAATTTAACTATTTTGGACTAACCCACGGACTTGGAGGCTAGCACCTCGTGGGGAGTCATTATGTCTATTTTGCCAAAGTAGGGTTCAGATTATGAGTATATTGATAATTGTTTTTGGACTGTTAATGCTTTTAGCTGGAATGTCGCTCATTACTAATCCTGAATTTATAATCAGGGTGCTGAGAGAAAATGCTGATAAGCTTTGGTTGCATATAGGTGCTGTTGTAGTGAGGCTGTTGCTCGGAGCATTACTTATATATCAGGCTAGTGTTTCAAAGTTTCCTGTCACAGTGGAAGTCATTGGCTGGATAGCAATTTTCGCAGCAATAGTTTTTACGATTATAGGTCGCAATAATTTTAAACATTTAATATCAAGGGCATTCTCGTTAGTGGAACCATTTGGTCGTATTGGTGGTGTTCTAGCGATATGCTTTGGGTCTTTCCTAATCTATGCATTTGTATAAAGGCGACATAACGTATAAGGATAGGCCGCGCGCAGCCGCATCCTTATCCCAAGTGTTGAACAAGCCCGAGGTCGGGGTTTAGTCATACTCTTTATTAAGCAAATAGCCGAGCGAGGGTTCGTTATGCTTGAGGCCATAATAGGACGCATATTTTGTTTTAGTCAGCACGCTGCCTTGATCTAATGACCAATCATTTAACTTCTTTAATATCAGCCTGCTGTGTAAATCCCTCCTCTTTAGTTAATACATTATCCTTATCCTTCCAGCTTAAACATAGGCGTTAGGCTGTGATCGTTAAGCTTGTCGGTCGGCTGTTTCCTAAACCATTTTGATGTATCCCCATAAAGCACATCGGCTTCGTTCAACAAGCGCATTAAGAACGGACACATAACAGTTTGCTGTGTTTCGCTTCGCTTAACTATTTTTGCAAACTATTATTCTGCCGCTTATGCGGGCGTTGTTAATTCTGATACCTCCATATTTTTACTCATACGAAGTGAAAACTGTCGAGCCTATGCACTAACAAGCTTTTGTCCAGAAACGTGTTACTAGCCAGTAAAACTCAAATCGGAGAGGCAACTTTTTCGAAACAAGAACAGATGTGAACGCGGCTGTACCTTCCGTGACAAGGTGAGGAATCACGAAGTGATACTCTTCGAACGAGAGGCTGGGATGCCGAACTGGCCGTTAAACATGGAGGTTGTTTGATGTCGCAGAGGCTATAGGGACCCATTCCTTTAATAGGTAGCGCGCCGTGTCACAGAAGTGTTTGCACGAAAGCCTGCTGCAAGCAATAGATACCGATGAAGCCATGCTTACCAGACAATAACCAAATACCAAACCGCCAAATGAACCCAACCCAAAAAGAGATTTGAAACTTGTTATCCGACAAGAAAAACTCATCGAAAATGTGGAAATTAGCACAAGGTTAGTCGTGATATTGGTGATGGAGAAGGGGATCGGGTACACTACCGCCTTTGTCAGCCTAATAAGAGTTTTAAATGGAAACCCTAACCAGTTTTTATCCTGCTATTAAGCACGTTCATTTGACCTTCGTAGCCGCTAGTGTATTGTTTTTTTTAGTCCGTTTCGTGCTTCATATGCGTCAGTCACCTATCATGGATAAGAAGCTGCTTAAAATCGCTCCCCATGTCATCGATACATTACTCTTATTATCTGGTTTGACCTTGTGTTTCGTCATTCAGCAATATCCCTTCATCGACCCTTGGATCACCGAGAAGTTAGGCGCTGTTATGGCATATATCCTTTTAGCTACTATTTCTTTAAAGGCTAACAAAGGAAAGCTATTCAAGGTGTTTGCCGCTTTCGGTGCGATTGCTTGGGTGGTATATGCCGGTAAGATAGCCATTTTTAAGCAAGCGGTGCTAATGGTCTAATGACAACTCTGACTCTGAAAGACAGTATTCAATTGCCAGAAATGGCATTTGAAATTTCACAGCATCTGGGCTTCTCAAAACTCGAATCAGCCAAATGGGCTTGGTTAGAGATTGCGGGCTCAGTCTTGAGTCACTATGTAGTGGATCGTCATGAGAGATTAGAGGGTCTTTTACATTGGTTTTATCAAGATTTAGGTTTTTGCGCCCGCGAATCCTATTTTAGCGTTGAAGCTGCTGATTTAGGGGCTTGTGTCACCACTCGTCAGGGAAATAGTACGACTTTGGCCACAGTGTTGATGTTGCTCGCAAAGCAACTCGATCTAGAATTAGAGCCTCTGCTACTGCCTGGCACTACTGTGCTATGTAGCCGAATCGATGACAAGATCCGTTATATAGATCCGTTAACCGGTGATGACTTAACACGACATGAACTTCACGTGTTAGTGCGGGGAGAACTGGGCAATGGCGCAGGCTTTAAATCGAGTTATCTTAAGCCGGTAAGCATGAAACGCCTGATCTCCAGAATGATACACGAGCTTAAAGCCGGCAGTATCGTCTCACATCAGTTTGAGCCAGCGATGGAGTGTTGTAATTTACTGCTTCAATGGCATTCAGATGATCTTAACCTTAATCGTGAACGTGCCTTTATCGCGCAACAGTTAGGTTGTATCAGTGTGGCCGCTGCGGACCTTAAACACTTTGTCGATAACAGCCCGCACGATCCTGTGATTGAACTGGTTAAGATGCAACTCAAAGAGCTCAAGGGTAAACAAGAAGTTTATCATTAACATGTGTCTAAATGAGCTGGCTGTTACGGTTCAGAGGACGCATCGATAAGCGATTTTCATTAAATACCGAGTGGCAGGCAAGGATTCCGGTCACTCTCATTTTGCTCGTTATTCGCCTGTATCGAGCCGTTAAACTAATCAAAAAGCAAGAAATACCAAGCTAAACCATAACAAAAACATAATAAGAATAATGCTATCGTAGGGGAGATAATACAGCATGACTAGCACAGCCATAGTGACAAATGATGCCACGGCCTTGGGCCTGTTGGCAGCGGTTTTAGGTTTCGTTTTTTATACCAGTAATAGTAAACATCCTTTCTGGACTAAGTTTTACAAATTTATCCCCGCACTGCTGATGTGCTATTTCCTTCCCTCATTGCTTAACACTTTTAACGTCATCGATGGGAACACCTCGCAGCTTTACTTCGTGGCATCAAGATACCTACTTCCGGCTTGTTTAGTTCTATTGATCTTAAGCGTCGATCTTAAAGCCATCTTCGCCCTAGGCCCCAAGGCCATTATCATGTTCCTGACTGGCACGGTGGGAATTGTGATCGGTGGACCTATCGCCCTGCTTATCATTTCAGCCATACATCCGGAAATTTTGGGCGTCACTGGGCCCGAAGCCGTTTGGCGAGGCATGACGACCTTGGCCGGAAGCTGGATCGGTGGTGGCGCGAATCAGGCTGCGATGAAAGAGATCTATGAGGCCGGTGGCGATATATTCTCCATCATGGTGACTGTAGATGTGATTGTCGCCAATATCTGGATGGCCGTATTGCTCTTTATGGCTTCTAAGGCCAAGCAGATCGATGCCTGGACAGGAGCTGATACCAGGGCAATCGAAGAGTTGAAAGACAAGGTTGAAAAATACCACGCCGAAAACTCCCGTATTCCCAGCCTAAACGACCTGATGTTGATCGTGGCGGTTGGTTTTGGTGTCACGGGTTTAGCTCACATGTTTGCCGATTTCCTTGGACCTTTCTTCGAGGCTAATTACCCCTGGACCCGAGATTACAGTCTGACGTCTAAATTCTTCTGGTTGATAGTCACAGTAACGACTATTGGCTTGGCCATGTCATTCAGTCCTGTACGCCATTTGGAAGCTGCCGGGGCTTCAAAAGTTGCTTCGGTGTTCCTGTATATTCTGGTGGCAACTATTGGTTTGCATATGGATGTATCCAAGTTGGCAGATCCGGATAACTTATGGTATTTCGCCATCGGCATCATCTGGATGTTAGTTCATGCTAGCTTTATGCTCATTGTGGCTAAGCTGATTAAGGCGCCGCTGTTTTATATGGCGGTGGGAAGTCAGGCCAATGTGGGCGGCGCGGCCTCTGCGCCTGTGGTCGCCGCAGCATTCCATCCCGCATTAGCGCCTGTTGGTGTACTACTTGCGGTATTAGGCTATGCTGTGGGTACATATATGGCATGGATGTGTGGACAGCTATTACAGATAATTTCATCCCAAGGCCTATAAGCTTCAAACACAGCATGCTGCTAAATGTTTTATTGGTTAACGCTTAGGCAATTGCCTTGGCCTTTTAGAGAGAAGTATTGATGAGTAATAAAGTCATAGGTCTGGGTGATATCGAGATCGCAAACGATAAACCTTTTGTGTTATTCGGTGGCATGAATGTGCTCGAATCTCGTGATTTAGCGATGAAGATCGCTGAAACATATGCCGAAGTGACGCAGAAGTTAGGTATTCCTTATGTTTTTAAAGCCTCATTCGATAAGGCTAATCGCTCGTCGATAAATTCATATCGTGGCCCGGGTATGGAAGAGGGGCTGAAGATCTTTCAGGAGATTAAGCAAACTTTTAATCTGCCTTTGATCACAGATGTGCATGAGATACACCAGTGTGCACCGGTGGCGGAAGTGGTCGATATTATTCAGTTACCCGCTTTTTTAGCTCGTCAAACTGATCTTGTGGTTGCCATGGCAAAAACCGGCGCCATCATCAATGTGAAGAAGCCGCAGTTTTTAGCTCCTCATGAGATGCGTCATATCATCACTAAGTTCAATGAAGCCGGTAATGATAATATTATTCTGTGTGAACGGGGTTCTAGTTTCGGCTATAACAACCTGGTCGTCGATATGCTCGGCATGGACGAGATGAAGCAATCTGGCTACCCTGTTATTTTCGATGTCACTCATGCGCTTCAGCGTCCTGGTGGGCGAACCGACAGTGCTGGTGGTCGCCGAGCTCAGGCAACTGAGCTTGCAAGAAGTGGCATGGCCTTAGGTTTGGCTGGTCTATTCATCGAAGCGCATCCGGATCCGGACAATGCCAAATGCGATGGCCCATGTGCCTTGCCATTGAGTCAGTTAGAAAACTACCTGACTCAGATGAAAGCAGTGGACGATTTGGTCAAGTCATTCGATGCCATAGATACCAGCAAGTAAGCAGTTTCTTTGTCATGCTAAGCCTCGGTCATCTGATCGGGGCTTTTTTAATTCATTTTGTTGAGTATATTTAACTTTCCCAGCACTGATATCGCCTGTGCTTCATCTATGGGATATGCTTTCCACCCTTTTCCATTCTTTCTAAGAAGTCGTCGTACCCTATGTGGATCTTCTTTACCTTCCTAGCCGCCTTTATGCAGGCCTGGCGTAATGCATTTCAGAGTCAACTTAGCAAAGAGGTTAAGGTCGGCGGTGTCACTTTGGCGCGTTTCCTGTGGGCTGGCCCCATCGCTGCACTCTATCTCGGCTGCCTGTATCTTTGGCAGCCGGTGGGCATGCCTGAAATATCGCTTCAGTTCAGCTTGTATGTACTTGGTGCTTCCGCTGTGCAGATATTGGCAACGGTCTTACTGGTGCAGCTGTTCAAACTTAAAAATTTCGCTGTTGGAGCCGGGCTTGCCAAGAGTGAGGCGCTTGTCGCTGCCGTATTAGGTGTGTTGTTTTTTGGTACTCAGCTTACCGGTTTAGGCTGGCTCGGTGTGCTACTAGGCGGCGTAGCGGTATTTATGATGAGTAGTGCCAAAGGGTTCAGAGGTATCTCATTTAAGACGGCCTTGATAGGTTTGGCCTGTGGGACTTTATTTGCGCTGACTTCTCTCTGGGTTCGTCAGGCCAGTTTAATATTGGATTTACCTTTTCCCCACAGAGCTGCCTGGGTTTTACTATTCGTCATCACCATTCAAACTCTGGTCTTGCTCGCCTATCTGTTAATCACAGACAAGCAGACATTAACTGCCTTGATGGAGCGACCCAGACTCACCTTACTCACCAGCATTACGAGTTGCCTGGGCTCTATCGGTTGGTTCAGTGCTATGTCACTTCAATCCGTACCTTACGTGAAAACGTTAGGCCAGATTGAGGTCTTCTTCACCTTGTTAATCGCCATGCTTTGGCTCAAGCAGAAAGTTAACATAAAAGATATGTTGGCACTGATACTCATCGCCTTGGCTGCCGTCTTAGTTATGTGGGGCTAATGAATACATCATTCCTTATTGGGCTTGCTGATGCTGTTGGCTTTGCTACTCGCTAGGATAACCATATGAGCGATAAGCGTGCCCAGTGTGGCTCCGGCAAGTAAGTCACCCAAAAAATGATAATTTTGCCCAAGCTGCCCTATGAACACACCTAGCATACAGGCTAACCAAACGGGTCGAAGGCGCGGGAAGTGATACCAAAATACTGTGGCAAGAGAGAAGGTAAATAGCGCATGGCCTGATGGGAATGAGTTGTAGGCGACACCCTGAGCAAAGGGATGAAAAGCCTCAACGCCATCATTAATCCATGATGGGTTGTCATTGACCCAGGTCTCTGGCCAGGTACGACCGAAAGCCATCTTGGCGGATACTCTCACTAAGCTGGCTAAGACAATAGTGGCGATGAGATTGATGATGAGTGAACTGAAACGTTCTCGGCTGCGCTTAATTAAGACGCCCATAATGAAAACTGCTGCGATGACTTCGAGCACCGTCGGGATCTGGCTTAGCAACTTAAGGAATGTGCCTGAATAGCCATGGGCATGCATGGCATCCGCAATGGGACGGTCCCAGAAATTAACACTGATAATAATCAAAGCCAGCATAAAGCCATAGGCGATCACCGGACTGATTAAGTGACTCGCTTGTAAGCTAGAAGTATTTTTCATGTCGTTAGTTAGAGTGGGGAGTTAGTTAAGTGATTGGTTGCTAATTTACTCTTTTATACTGCTAATTGCATCTGAGCTTAACCCAGAGAGACTGATTCTCTCCGGGCAAGTCGTTTAATTCGTCCTGATTAAGCTTGCGTTAGCCGTGGAGTTTCTACTGGTATTGTTATCACTGGTGGGAAATCTTCAACATGGTGTTTATGGCTACTACTATGAAGGCTGTGAAAACGGCGGGGCTCTCGGACCAATTTAATGTACTTTATCCAAACTAATTCTAACTTAGTTTTTGCTCTGTGTGGATGTTTGAGCATTTTCACAAAGTGATTTTCTTCCTGGGTTAATGGTTCTAAGGCACCTGTCTCTAGTGCCGCCATAGTATCACCGTAAAGACCCAATGTTTCTGCTTCTAGCAGGGTGAAATCACCGGACTTTCTAAAACCTCTAGGAAAGTTTACATCATCAATAAATGACTTTTGACCAAAGCGAAAAGATTCTTCAGACATAACAACCTCAATAGACCTATTTGATTGAACATGGGAGAGACTAGATAGTTGTAAAGTTAGGTGTTTTTTGACTAAAAGAGAAACAAATGTTTTTTGTCGTCACCATAATCAATCCTTGCTATTCTCCAGCTGAACACAAGAGAGCAGAAGATGGATGTTAAAGTATTTAAGACCTTTTTAGAGGTGGCACAAACTCGCCATTTTGGGCGGGCTGCCGAGAATTTATATATTACCCAAGCCGCCACAAGTGCAAGGATCAAGCAGCTTGAGTCTTATTTCGATACCAGACTGTTTATTCGGGATCGCAATAATATTAAGCTGACGAGTGCTGGGGAACGTTTGATTGCCTATGCCGAAGTGATGGTGAGTACACTAGAGCAAGCTAAGAATGAACTGGCATTGGGAGACAATAAGACCCTGCAGTTGAGTTTAGCTGGAACCCCAAATATCTGGGATGCCTATTTACAGAGCAGTTTGAGTCAGATCACCAGTGCTTTTTCGGGCTATGGCTTTCAGGCTGAAGCTTTGAGTCGAGCCCAGTTAAATCGAAACTTACTCGAACGCACTTTAGATATCGCGTTTTCATTCGATCCGCTTAAGTCTGATGAATTGATGAGTAAAGAGATAGCCAGAATGACACTGGCACTGGTCTCCACACAAAGGAGTGATGTTACTTCTGCACTATCGAATCAGTATGTTTATATAGATTGGGGAACACGATTTGCATCCGAGCATGCCTTGCGTCATCAGCAGATGCCGGCTCCTTACTTGAGAACATCGACAGGAAGAATCGCATTAGATTTTATCTTAGATAAAACAGGGGCAGCATATTTACCCGTATCTATGGTGTCGCCACTGTTAGCATCAACACAGCTTTATAGCGTTGAGGGTGCCGAGTTATGGCTGCGACCTATATTCATTAACTATCGTAAAGACTCAGTTTCGTTCGAGGCTATCGCCAAAATTGAAGGCTTGCTGCAAGAGATGTTTCCACAACTTTAACCCAAGGCGGCTAAGTCCTCGTCATGTTCGAGACTTTTTCTTCTTTTTCATTGCGATGGCTATGCATAAGGCGGCACCGCCCCAAGTAATGCACAGAGCTAAAGTCATCATGATAATGGCGCCAGTTGTCATAAAGCGTCCTCCTTGTCAGA
Organism: Shewanella benthica; assembly: GCA_023284085.1. Taxonomy (GTDB): domain Bacteria; phylum Pseudomonadota; class Gammaproteobacteria; order Enterobacterales; family Shewanellaceae; genus Shewanella; species Shewanella benthica. The sequence continues at coordinate 36,649 of JAKVHY010000044.1, read as the reverse complement.
TGTGAACAGGTTAATGATTAATGAGATTACCAGCATGGTAGCGATTAGCCCCCAGCCCAAGATAAGTTGATCTTCGATTGGGTAGCCACCATAACCTTCGGTGACGGTATTGATCAGGTTTTTCACTAAGATGATGGCGAGCATAGCGGGGCTGACAAAGCGTAAACACAAGTCGAACCATTTACCCACAGTAAACTCAGACAAGCGATTGGCATAATCCCTGATGTCGGCAATTTTAAACAACCAGGCAAGTATGATGAGTTCGACAAAACAGCTAAAGAGCAGGGCAACATTATTAATAAAGTAATCAACAAGGTCGAGAAGCAGTAAACCGCCGTTGGTTGCAAAAGCCATAGAGGCGAGGAAGCCAGTACCGCAGACCAATAATGTAGCCTTTTTTCGGGCTAGGTTTAGCTTGTCCATCACTGCTGATGTGACGGCTTCGATGATAGATATGTGGGAGCTTAACCCGGCAACCACTAATGCGAGAAAGAAGAGTGGTCCAAATATGTAAGGTACGGGGAGTAAATTGATGGCAGCCGGAATGGTGACGAAGGCGAGTCCCACGCCAGAGGAAACGACCTCGGTCAGTTCCTTGCCTTGCTCCTGTGCCATATAACCCAAGACAGCAAAAATCATGATCCCCGACATGATTGAGAAGCCACAATTAATTAACACCGTCATGAAGGCATTGTTGCTTATGTCTGATTTCTCAGGTAGATAGCTAGAATAAGCCAGCATGATGGCAAAGCCGACGCTGAGAGTGAAAAATATCTGTCCGTATGCGGCGGACCAGACCTTAGCATCGAAAATTTTACTGAAATCAGGTTCAAACAGATAATTTAGGCCCTCCAGGGCTCCGGGGAGCATGATTATGCGTCCAATAAGGGTCAACACCATGATGAAAAGTAAGGGCATCATGATCTTGCTGGCTCGCTCAATTCCGCCCCTGACCCCGGTGAAGATGGCAAGTGAGGTAATAGACCAGGCAATGGCCATGGGGATCGCGATATGCAACTGAAACTGACCTAGCCTGGTGGGTGAGTTGTCTTCTAACTGCAAATACTCTTTGAAAAAGAAGGCATTGGTATCGGCCCCCCAGCTCTGGGTGAACGAAAAACCGAGAAATGATATCGCCCAGCCTATGATGGCAACATAATAGATGGCGATAATGGCGGCGATAAAAACCTGAAACCAACCTAACCACTCTAGTCTTAGTCCATAATTCTGCCCTAGCTTGGCAAAGACCTTAGGGGCTGCGCCTCTTAGCTTATGGCCCAGGCTAAACTCCATGATCATAAAGGGGATACCGGCAGATATCATGGCAAACAGGTAGGGAATAAAGAATGCACCACCGCCATTTTCATAGGCCATATAGGGGAATCGCCAGATATTCCCCAGACCGATGGCGGAGCCCACGGCGGCGAGAATAAAGCCAACTCGCGAGTTCCATTGCTCTCTTTGCATAAACTAATCCATTGTTTTCAGTCTACTGCTCGATGACCTAATAGTAGACTTAAAAATGAATTACTGCCTTTCGATAGTCGTTTTTCAGTTGCTCTGCAGGAAAAATTATTGGTCGAAAAATGGGATCAAACTAGGTAGTCTGCTTCGATTGCTTTTATGCGGTTTAGCAGTGAAAGGTTGACCTTGGCAGTTAACCCATGTTCCTTGGCTCTTTCGACTATGTAACCATTGATACTGTCTATCTCAGTGCGACGTTTATTCGCTACATCTTGATGCATCGAAGAGAAGTTAGCGCTGGTGAGTTTGATAACACTGTACACTCGGTTGGTGAGTGCTAACTCGTTCAATTCAACCCCAGTGGCCATAGCAACGTCCACCAGTTCAGTGACTATATCGCAGATCTCTTGCTTGTATTGAGGTGCTGCGAGGGCTCCGTTCGGACAGTCTTCGATTGCTGTGAGCGGGTTTATTGCCGCATTGATAGCCAGTTTCTGCCACAGGAATGGCAAAATGGGTTCGCACCATTCACTGCTGGGAATTGCGGCCAGCATTACCAGCTTCAGAGCCGATGGCATCAGTGAACCACAGTGATGGCCTATCTGGGTGACTCCTGTGCCAGTTTGTTTGAGCCGCCAAGTACCTTGTCTGAATGAGCCCTGAGAGGTCGTTCCTAAACTCAAACCTCTGCCTTGGAGCAAAGGCTCAACCTCAAGATGAGGACCTAAGCCGTTGTGAAGCAGCAGTATGTGACAGCTTAGCGGAAGCTGTGATATGACCGCTTTTAATGCATCTTTGACCTGATAGGACTTTACACAGACGATGAGTAACTGAGTATTGTCTGGTAGTCGGCACTTACTTTCATGTGTGCCTGAGGACGTTATACAATGGAGTGCTGCTGTGGACTGTGTCTCTTGACCGTCTAAATGAGTCAGGGTGAGCACTTGTTTCTCTTGGCTCTTCCCCCGGGTAATAAAATAGGGGGAGAGTTCGGCCTTTACCAGTTGATGATAAATCAACTGTCCGATGGCGCCAGCGCCAAGGATGGCAATCGATGGATTATACATAAGTGTCCTTGCCGAGTTTAGCGCTAATTAAAGACTAGCTATTACGCTAGATTAGCTATTTTTCAGGTTAAGGGGATTCGGTGATCTTAGTGGCACGAAAGTAACGCCGATAACTCCAAAGGCAGAAGTAGAAGAGAAAAATACCTGCCATGTCGGCGATAAAGTCGGCTACTGATGCGCTGCGATAGGGTAGCCTTGCCTGAACGAGTTCAATGAAGACGGCATAAATCGACAGCGTCGCTGTAAGCAGATACCACTTGGGCTTAAATGCTAAATATGTCAGTAGAGATAAGCAGAAGAAGCTACCAAGATGGCCTACTTTATCCATATTTGCAAAAAGCTGAGGATAATGCGGCCTGGAAAATACCAGGTAGCTGATGACTATCAATGCTATGACCAAGGCAAGCCTAAAAATATGTCGTTTAGATATCAAAATTTCTTATGTGTCTTGTTGTTTTTTTTATCATAAAAAAATGGCGAGCTCTTGTCACTATTAAACTATCGTTTCTAGGGGTTATTAAGCAGAATTAATATGCCGATGAAAGAAGTCAGCCTGTTTATATAACCTATATAACTGAAATACGGTAAACTAGTGCCACTAAAATATGCTAACAGGACACTCGAAATGCCATCAATGGATATAGTTTCTGAAGTCGACGAAGTTGAACTACGTAATGCGGTCGATAACTCGGTACGTGAACTTAAGAGTCGCTTCGACTTTCGCGGCAAAGAAGCGAGCATCGAATATAAAGATCATATCGTGACGCTATCTGCTGAGGATGACTTTCAGTGCCAACAATTGGTCGATATTTTACGCATGCAGTTGAGTAAGCGTAACGTTGATCCGGCATCTATGGATGTCGATGATAAAGCGGTTCACAGCGGAAAAACCTTCTCATTGAAAGTTAATTTCAAAGAAGGCATCGAAACCTTAATTGCTAAGAAGTTAGTTAAGAAGATAAAGGACAGTAAGATTAAAGTTCAATCTTCAATTCAAGGAGATTCGGTTCGTGTCACAGGTAAGAAGCGTGACGATCTGCAGGCCGTGATGGCACTGGCTCGTGAAGCCGATTTAGGTCAACCATTCCAGTTTAATAACTTCAGAGATTAATTTTTTCTTCGAAAAAATTAAGATAAAAGACGCTTAAAGGACCGCACTTTAAGAGTCTTTTTGTTTTTAAATGAAAGCAAAATATCAACAGCCTTCAAATGAAAATGCTAAGTTTTAGTCACCGAAGTTTGATTTTATACTGTCGTATCTAGACCACTAAACCCTGCACCGACTAGCGTCACCTTACTGGTTGTCGCTATCTCTGTTTTAGTGAAACTCATATCGACATAGAATACATTAACCTTAAAAAAAACAGCACTTTAAGAGTCTTTTTTTTTAAATGAAAGCAAAATATCAACAGCCTTCAAATGAAAATGCTAAGTTTTAGTCACCGAAGTTTGATTTTATACTGTCGTATCTAGACCACAAAACCCTGCACCGACTAGCGTCACCTTACTGGTTGTCGCTATCTCTGTTTTAGTGAAACTCATATCGACATAGAATACATTAACCTTAAAAAAAACAGCATTTTAAGCGTCTTTTTTGTTTTTACTTTAAAAATATCAACAGCCGTTAACTGAAAGCGTTAAGTCTTAGTCACCGAAGCTTCATTTGATTCTTCTTCCATGGCGTCATTAACCTTATTCAGCTCATCATGGCGTGTGCGTTTATCGACAATATACACCAGCAGTAGAACAGGAAAGCCGATAAGGCTGGCGGCGATGAAGAAGTTCACATAACCGAAGCTATCGACATAGACTCCGGAGAATCCGGCGATGAACTTAGGGAAAAGTAACATGATGGATGAGAGTAGGGCGTATTGAGTCGCACTGTATCCTGTGCTCGTTAAGCTGGATAGATAGGCGATGAAGGCTGCAGTGGCAATGCCTGCACTGAAATTATCGATGGAAATTGCCAAGGTTAAAAATGGCACGTTATAACCTATTACTGCTTGCCAGGCGAAGAGTAAGTTAGTCACAGCCACCAACAAGGCGCCGATGAAGAGTATCTTCATGGTGCCATATCTGGCAATCAATAAACCGCCAAACCCAGCACCGACTAGCGTCATGATCAGGCCATAAATCTTACTGATTGTCGCTATCTCTGTCTTAGTGAAGCCCATATCAACATAGAATACATTTGCCATGATCCCCATGACGATATCTGAGATGCGGTAACAGGATATCAGCAATAAGATCAGTATGGCGTTGCGCCCATAGCGCTTGAAAAAATCCATAAATGGCAACACGCTGGCCGTGTATAGCCAAGATAAGGTATTGGCGATGACCTTAGGGTAGCGTTGCTTCAAATCTTGCATAATGAGCTGCTCTTGCTCGTTGGCCTGCTTAACCTCTACGTCCGGCTCCTTACAAAATAGTGTGGTCAGAATGCCGACGGACATCAGGCCTGCCATGATCATATAAGCTATCTGCCAGGACAATAGGTTGTATTCATCGTTACCCGGGGTGACCCAAGCCGCAATGGTCAATGCGCCCGCGGTGGCAATGATCATCGCACTGCGATAGCCCACTTGATATGCCGCCGCGAGAGCGGCCTGCATCTTCTCTGGTGCAGACTCGATTCTAAAGGCATCGATGACGATATCTTGGGTGGCGGAGGCAAAGGCGACCATGAGGGCAAACAGTGCCAGTCTCTCAAGATCTTTGACTGGATCGCTGAAAGACATGCCTAAAATGGCTCCCACCAAGAGTATTTGAGCAAATAGCATCCAGCCTCGTCTGCGACCGAGTAGCCTGGTGAAGATGGGCAGAGAGAGTCTGTCTACTAAGGGGGACCAGGCCCACTTGAATCCGTAGGCGAGGGCAATCCAGCTGAAATATCCGATGGCAGTTCTGTCTATGCCCGATTCTCTTAACCAGAATGACAGTGTCGAGAACACCAACATTAAGGGCAGACCGGCGGAAAAACCGAGTAGAAGCAGGACTAAGACACGTTTGTGGCAGTAAATCGAGAAAGCGTCTTTGACTTGGTCAAGCTTGGAAGAGACAGAAGAGGACATAGGGAGACTTAAGAGATACTAATCGACCTAGCTTAATACCAAATAGTTCAAATGACTAGTTTAAGTCGGCACAAAAAAAGCCCAAACGTTAAGGTTCGGGCTTTGGGTTTACGTTTGTTCTGCTCTTAGAATAAAGATAAAGAGCGTTAGGAGTTCGGTCTGATACCAATGCAGTTATTTGGCACTTGGCCACCAAGATTAAGATAATCACAACATTCATCAACTTGCTTACGCAGGTATTGATTGCCGCGGATCATCCAATCGGGCCATTTGTCAAAAGCATGCAGTAGATGCCAGAACACTCTCTCCGTATCTGACTGCGCGTCACCCTGATGATTGAACTGTTGCCATTCTTCTAGGGTGTCCCATAGATATAACTGGACCTCATTAAAATCGAGCTGATCACTCAGCAAGGCTTTTCCATATTGGGCCAGCTGGGGCGCTTTATTATCGATGAACTCAGTTGGGGTCATCAAATCGCCTCCTTATTACAACGTAATCAGTATAGGACTAAAAATTAAACCTTGAACAATATTTGTGAAATATATTGAACGTTTTTGAATTGAATTCATTTTTGGCTATATTTTTTAGTTACTTATTTGGGTACTGATTAAGTTTAAATATCTATTTAGGTGCTATTTCCGAGGTAACAGCGTCGCTTTCTTTAAAATGATGTCTTCAATAGGAAAGTCAGGCCAGTCTAGCTTATTGTTGTGTTCTGTCGCCACGGCAGCCATTGCTACAAGCACCTCTTCACCTTGGGTGACTTCACCAAAGACGGCATAGCCCCAACGTCTCGATGACGGATCTAAGCGCTCATTATCTGCAACATTGAAATAGAACTGGCTGGTGGCCGAGTGAGGATCATTATCCCTTGCCATGGCGATAGTGCCGAAGCTGTTCGATAACCCATTACCCGATTCGTTAACGATAGGGGCATCATAGGGCTTCTCTTCCTGTTTAAGGTCGAGTCCACCGCCTTGAACCACAAAGTCATTGATGACACGATGGAAGAGGGTGTTGTTGTAATGACCCTTAACCACATAAGTGAGAAAGTTATCCACTGTGATAGGGGCTCGGGTTCTGTCCAGCTCCACCACAATTATTCCCATGCTGGTGTCGAGCTCAACTTGAGGGTAAAGAGTATTAGGTTGAATATCTATGGCTAAGGCCATGGAGCTTAGACTCATGCTCAAGCCGAGCATCAATAATGTGCTTATTCTACGGAACATAGGGCTTCCCTGTTTAGTTCAAAATTATTCTGGAACTGGCTTAGCGCCGATTATTGTTGGATAAATTGATTGAGCTCAGGGTCGTTGAGTATCTCGCCGCTGAGTTGGCCGAGTAATTTATTCATCTCAAGCTCTAAAGTGGCAAAATCGGCACTAAAGGGGCCCGATAATCTGCCTCGAGCCGAGTAACGTTTGGTCAACTCTTGGCTGCTATTTTTGACGATAACATTAATGATGATATTGCTCTTGGCCTCGAAACCGAAGGTCGATTCAGTCACATCGGTGAGCAGCTGCTCTAACTGTATCTGCATATGCTTGACTGAGCTTGGATCTATTTGATAACCCGCTTGAGTAAATCCTGCACGAAAGACACGATCAATCTGCTTTCTTGGGGCCTCTGAAGGACTGACTAGTTTGGCCGCATCGTCACCATTGTTAAATCTCACGATGAAATTGGCCGAACGAGTATCTATTGTCTCGATGGCAAGTGTCTGATGAGAATTAGTTTGTTTTTGAACCTCAGGCACTTGTGGATTCAAGGCGATATGACTCGGAGTTTGGTTGGCACAGGCCGAGAGTAAAACGGATGCGGTGAACAATAGAATGAGACGTTTCATGTGCTGATTTTCTTATTTGAGTATTATCAAAAACTAGGTGGTGTCAGCATACCAGAAATGATTTTGGTTTCCACAGCTAGTCTGCTTGCCCAGCTTCTTAAGCTAAAATGAATCTAAGATTTGACTTTAATCTCGAATCCCATCAGGTTAGAGTAAAAGTTCAAATTCTATACAGGATGTGTTTAATGGGATCAGCGCAGACTAGCTCCGCTTGGCAAGCTAATAAAATATCAACAATGGCAGCACCGAAGGAACTCATGGATGATCAAGGTAAGCCTATTTTTGGTTATTTTGATGGGCCAGTAGCAGACTTAGCGCTAGACAAGTTCGCCTATTTCAATGAGATGGATAAGCCAGTTTCATCTTTGAAGAAGCACTTTCATTTCAAACAGTTTCAATTTGTTAGTCTGGTGACACCCGGATACATCATAGGTGTCGCCATCGCAGATATTCGCTATGTCGGCAGTGCTTTTTGCTATCTCTATGACATCAGTAAGAATCAAATAACGGAAACATCTTGGCTCAAACCTCCGGGAGTGGGCTATCAGATGGAGCCTTCTCCACTGTCGGGCAGCGCTAAGATCAGCAGTAAAAAAGGCAGCATTGAGTTTAACTTGCGCGAGGGTGTGTGGCATCTGGCTATCTCAACTGAGTCTATCGAGGCAGAACTTGAACTCGAATCACCTCCCTTGAGTCTGCCCATCTCACTCTGTACCCCGACGGGATACAGTGGCTGGACCTATACTCAGAAACATAATGGCTTAAAGCCTAAGGGAAACCTGACCATTCACGACGAGCCTCAACCACTCAACCAGGCATTGGCGGGATACGATTTTTCCGCCGGATATATGCGTCGTGAGACGAGCTGGCGTTGGGCGAGCATCAATGCCCATACACAAGATGGGATCATAGGCTTAAACCTCGCCGCCGGTGTGAATGAGACCGGTGCCAGTGAAAATGTATTTTGGGTCAATGGCGAGCGGCACCTGTTAGGTCCGGTACATTTCGAGTTTACCCGAGATGCTGGCAGTGCTGAATCTAAGCCGGCAGCGATTTGGCGTATCTATTCCGATAATGGTCAAATAGATCTGAGTTTTCAGCCCCAAAACTGCCGCTCAGAAAAACTAAACCTCTGGCTGTTAAAGAGTAACTTCAGGCAGTATGTTGGCCACTATTCTGGCCAGATCATAGATAACTCAGGTAACAAGCATACCTTGCACAATGTCATGGGCCTCACCGAAGACCATTTTGCCCGCTGGTAGAGCCGAGTTTAGCTTAGGCATCACTGAGTACTCTTGGGTGCAGAGAGCCTGACTTAATTCACTGCGAGTATTCACAAACAGCAATAAGAGTCAGTATTAATAATCAGTTTTAGAAAAAATAACAATAAAAATAACAGCAAGGACGTCTGATGGAATTTAGTACACTGATCGCTCACCCTGAGATGCTACTTATCGTGCTGGCACCTATCTTCTTTATCTGCATCTTGCTGGAATGGTATCTGGGCGATAGGCGGAAGAAACTACCCCATAGTGCCCGTTATCATCTCCCCGAGGTCTTGTGCAACTTCGGTTTGGCCGGAATGCATCAAGGGGCGGATATTTTAACGGGTCTGCTAATAGCTAAACTCTATCTGATGTTTTTTGGTTGGCGCTTATTTGATATCGAGATGAATGCCATCAACTTTGTGTTACTCATGATAGCCCAGGATTTTTGTTACTACTGGTTCCATCGTGGCAGCCACAGGATACGTTGGATGTGGGCTGCCCATGTAGCCCATCACAGTTCGGAAAGTATGAATTTCAGCACCGCATTCAGACAATCTCTGATGTACCCCTTGGCGGGAATGTGGGTATTCTGGGTGCCGTTAGTGGTGGTCGGCTTCGATCCAAACTGGGTGGTATTCGTGGTATTGCTCAACTTGGGGCTACAGTTTTTCGTTCATACTCAGGCGGTCAAAACCTTAGGTCCAATTGAGTGGATATTCAATACGCCGTCACATCATAGAGTGCATCATGGTCGTAATCCTCAATATATAGATAAGAACTATGCTGGCGTGTTGATCATCTGGGATCGCATGTTTGGTACCTATGTCAAAGAGGAAGAGACGGTGGAGTATGGCATCACTAAGCCTATTAATAGCTTCAATCCGCTCATCGTCACTTTCAGTGAATGGAGGTCTATGTTTAGCGAAGCGTTTTCACCAGGACTAACGCTAAAGCAAAGGGCAAGGTTACTTTTCTCTCCACCAGAGTAGGGCCACTTTCGAATACTTGCTCCAAGGGGTTATGCAAAGAGCAAATACAGCAATGACCCAATTGCACTATACTTTACAGAGTGTTAATTGTGATATTTCGAAAGTTTATTAATTTGAAATTGTAGTCATAAAACGAATATGAATTATTTTAAAGGTATTGTATTAGATACTGTTGAAATTACTAAAGTTTTTATAGTAGAACGTCGGCAGAGAATAGAGCGCAGGAAGCGTCAAAGTATGATGCTGAGTTACTATACAAGACGATTAATAGAGCGAAGAAAAAATAGGCTTGATTTGCAAGTCTAGACTGAATGCAAAAGAAAGGATGCAAATTGATAAAGTCAGCTCTGTTGTCAAAGGGGTTTAAATGGAAAAAGTTCGCGTACTCATTGTAGATGACGATCCCGTTTGCTCAAGCCAATTACTGGCTATTTTAGCCGATGACTACCATGTTACGACGGTAAATTCTGGTAATGATGTCATCGCTATGTCAAATTTACTCCGACCAAATATTATTTTTTTAGATGTCATGATGTCAGAAACAAATGGTTATCAAATTTTAAAACGCTTTAAAAACAACCTGTTAACACTAGGTACTCCTGTAATCATTATAACCGCACTAACCGGGATGCCGGATATAAAATTAGCCCAGCAGCTAGGGGCTGATGGATATTTATGTAAACCGATAACCCTTAGAGCTGCTGTAGAAATAATGGACAAGTATAAACCGTGGCGCCCTCGTCTTGGATGAATAGAAGTTAAGCCATTGAGATACGACTCAATGGTTCTCCTCAAACCCTGCCGCAACAAGACACTTTCTAAATTCACATTAGGTCTACTGCGAAATTTACAAACCAAAGTTTATTTAATAAATACAAAGGGTAAAGCTCGTTTCGAACCCTGCTAATTTACGCCTGCATGACTTATAATCCCTTCGTTCAGCTTAGGTACAGTTTAGGTGCCTAGTATTACGCCTGTTAAATCCGTGTTGTTGGTTTGTTTTTGTTTGGCTGTCGTCGCTTTCGACGGCATACATGACCATTTTTAGATAAAAGGATTTGTATGAAATTGTTATCAATATTGATTGCATCTATGTTGAGTTTTGGTGCCGTGGCTGGTGAGTCTAATCATATTATTGGCGGTAATATTGGCTATGGTGGCCAAGACTTTGAATCCGACAATGGTGGGAAGTTCGGTGGCGGTGATAGCGTTGGAATCGATGCTTATTATCGATATATGCTTAATGACAACTTTGGTCTAGAGGGCAGTGTTTTTAGTGGTAGTGGCGGTATTGTAAGCGCCATGACTGGCATATTCACTACGGTAGATCATATCAGTTACAAAGGCGTGCGAGCGGCAATATATAGCCAAATATCACTATCTGAAAGTAATAGCCTGTATGCCAAGGTAGGTGCCAGTGCCAACCAGATTAACTATGATGTTTCAGGTGTTTTCGGTAGTGGCACTACTGAGAGTATTGAAACAGACGGAACCGATTTCTATGGCGTGGTAGGCTGGGGAATACGCTTTCAATCCGGACTCGGCCTTAACCTGGAATACCAGTATGTGCCAATCCAAGAGCTCATAGTGCAAAATTTCAGTATAGGTATCAGCTATCGATTCTAATCTAGCCTTCGAATGAAGCTAGATGACATTTTCTATTTTGGTTATTTGCTATTGAGTGGCGTAACTGAAGGTCGCATCTTCATTGTTACCTATCGCCTGTGGCGAGATTATGTGCACTCTTTATTTTGAGAAGGTTCTGCGAGACGCCGGCTGTTGATTTCATAAGAGTACATCTGACCTCCATGGTCTTAAGCGTTCCTGACGCTTTTAAGACATTTCCCATCTGACCCACACGGACGTGGGAAATGCCTGAGTGATATCTGGAATATCGCAGGCCTTATGGGTCAGCGGAGGAAATGCCAAATTTTGTATGGAACAAAATTGGCATTGTGGGCTCTGAGATTTCAAACAACGTCCTTGTTTAACCGCCAGATCGACAAAATATGTCAATATACAAATGCCAGATCGACAAAATATGTCAATATACAAATGCCAGTTCAGCAAGATATGTCCATATACAACAGCCAGTTCAGCTTCCATGCTTCTCGTTCATAGGCTCATGGCTATGCCATATTCACCCTCTCTTTCGCTCGGATAGTTTCACTCTGTGAAGCCTCGCCTCGCTGCCGCATCTACACTGGCTGATTAAAGAAGATTTTTCTTGTTAGCTAGCAGCATTGAAATAGGCTCATCATTCGAATGTACGTTAATTAGTTATGACCCCTTTGCTCAAAAATCTTATGGGTGCCACTTAAAATAGCTGCATAAAACTAACCATGTTGGTATTTAAATTATTAATAAATCAATATCTTGTATGTCATTGCCCACTCATGATATCAGGGCCTGTATGCGACGGGATGGTCTTATTTTATGTTGGGTGGCTTGATAAATCTTTTATCAATACTTTTTCTAATACGTTATTATCTCTCTTTTACTAACGCCTAGTAACATGTAACTAGGCTCAGTCAATATAATAAGCGCTTAGCTAGGTTAGACTACAGTAAAGACCTCAAAAAACACTTAATTCTCTAGAGCTATAAACCTATATTATGACAAGAAAAATATTAACTTTGAATGTGAAAAGAAAAAAAGTCACCAAACAAGTCGAGCAAGTGGCCAAGGTTGTACCTCACGTTGACCCACAAGAGCGTTTTATAAATGGCGTAGCCATCAATCCTCATCAGTGTATTCGCCTAGAATTAGGCTCTGAGGAACTTTCCACCCGAGCTATGGATCTGTTCACGCCAATAGGAATGGGGCAGCGAGGGTTAATTGTTGCTCCACCAGGCTCGGGAAAAACCACCCTGTTAAAACATATTTGCCAGTCGGTGGGGAAGGCTTATCCAGAGATAAAGCTTTATGCGTTACTCATTGATGAGCGTCCCGAAGAGGTGACGGATTTTAAGCGCAGCGTACCGGCACAAGTATACGCCTCATCCACGGATGAAAACTATGACCAACATGTTCGTGTAGCTAATGACCTTCTTAAAATCGCTCGCCGGCAAGCAGGTGAAGGTCACGATGTAATGATTGTCATTGATTCTCTGACAAGACTGACACGAGTACATAATGCCAATCAAAGGAGCAGCGGTCGTACCCTATCGGGCGGGCTTGACGCTAGAGCGATGGAAATACCACGAAAATTGTTTGGCGCAGCGAGAAAAATTGAAAATGGTGGCTCGCTTACCATTCTAGCGACCATACTGGTTGATACTGGTAGCAGAATGGATCAGGTGATATTTGAGGAGTTTAAAGGTACGGGTAATATGGAAGTCGTTTTATCGCGTGAGGCTGCAAATCAACGAATTTTTCCCGCGTTGGATATTGCTAAAAGTAGCACGCGTCGTGAGGAACTGCTGCTCAATTCGAAAGAACTCGAAAAGGTAACCGTGTTACGCAGGGCGCTTACCGGTCTCAAACCTGTAGAGGGTGCTAGGAAACTTGTTGAGTTACTTGAAAAATACCCAACAAATGCTGAACTGTTGAATTTATTCAATCCATAATTCAACGTCTATTTAACATATATATAGTATATAAAGCGCGTGCGTCTTTACTCAGCGCAACAAAGCATTGCAGCTCTTTTTATTAATTTTAGCTTTAATGTAGAGTTCTATGGATTGGTGTTCTATAAAATAGAGTAGCTATTTAATTCATGCGTTTAAAATAAAACAAGGGGACATTTATGACCAACTGTTTTCATCTTGCCATTCCTGCGGGCGATTTAAATTTGGCTAAAAAGTTTTATTGCGATGTACTTGGCTGTAAGAGTGGCAATAGCGAGGAGGGTCATTGGGTAGATATTGATTTTTGGGGCAACGAATTGACCTTACACCAAAGCGAAGAACGTTTGCCAAAAGTACGCCATGAAGTGGACATGGGCAGCGTCCTCGTTCCCCACTTTGGTATACATTTACCTGAAGGGGCGTTTCAAGCCTTAAAAGAGCGTATTGAAACGGCTGGCATTGCCTATTTAGACAAGCCTTATCGTCGCTTTATAGACAGTAAATATGAACAGGAAACCTTTTTTATTGAAGACCCGAACGGCAATATTCTTGAAATGAAAACCATGGTTAATCCTAAAATATTGTTCAAAGTCGATTGAGCATGACATTCATAATTGGCAAGTTATAAGGACTTAGCAGAGCCGTCAACGGTTAGCAGTTAATTTTCTTAATATATTCAACCATTGCCCTGTGTAAATGTTGCTCTGTGAGCTTGTAGTTTTTCCGCTTTCTAACTTCCTTCCCTAGCCTTACGACCGATGGTACAGGCCTATGCCGGATAGTATTCGCTTGGAAATGACGTTGCTAGCTTAGGTGATTAGCGATGATACCGATTAGCCAAAGTACAATTTCAGCCAACATAGCGATAAGTAAAAGAACATCTAGTCGTCTAGGGCATAGGCTCTTGTAGTGCCTAATCCCCGTGCCATATTGAGGACTTTTCAAGTCCCGAAATGTCTCTTCTATCTGCATGCGCTTGGCATATAACTGAGTAACTTTAGAGGCGGTAAATGTTTCAGGTGGCAAGTTGGTTGCCAGTAGCCAAGGCTCTTTACTGCCAGTACGATAGCTTTTCTGAACGGTATGATTGCGGCCTGCTTTTGATGAGCGACGGTCTTTTCGATGTTTCGGCTTTTCTCCAAAAACGAGTTAATTAATTTTGGTAAACCTTCAATCGAAGAAATAAATAATCTGGTGTGAACGCGGCTGTGACCTTCCGTGACTGGGTGAGGTATCGCGAAGTGATACTCTTCGAACGAGAGTCTGGGTGAATATGGCAAGCCATAAGCTCATGAACGAGAAGCATGGTGAATATGGCATAGCCATGAGCCTATGAACGAGAAGCATGGAAGCTGAACTGGCTGTTGTATATGGACATATCTTGCTGAACTGGCATTTGTTTATGGACATATTTTGTCGAACTGGCCGTTAAACATAGACGTTGTTTGAAACGGCAGAGGCTATAGGGACCCATTCCCTAAATAGATAGGGCGGCGAGTCACAGAAGTGTTTGCACTTAGGGTCGTTCATTCACATCCATGTGATCACGACATTAGTACATTCTGTACAGCACCCACGGCAGGTGATAAATAACGATAAGGCCGTGGTATTTGATACAAAACCAAATACCAACTCAGCCCAATGAACCCTATCTATGAAAATACTTAAAACTTGTTATTGGACAAGTTACTTCCTAGCACCATAAAGCCCACTTTGTGGGTGTGGCTCGCTCGGTTGAGAGCTATCAACCGCAGTACTGCTCGGCTCTATGTGTTCAGCTTCATGTGTCTCGGCTTTCTTGCTGATCTTCTGCGCCTGCAAGATAACAAACTTGCCGTTGGACTCGACAGTGGTGCAGTTCTTAAAGATACGCTGCAGTTTGACGTGATAAGCCAGGTGACGGTTACCTACTACATGCAATATGCCGCCATTTTTCAGTGCGCGCCAGGACTGGAGAAACATCTGCCAGGCGATATGGTCGGTGATGGCTTCGCCCTGATGGAAAGGGGGGTTACACAGAATTAAGTCTGGACGCACGCCTTCGTTTAGGTGGGTTAAACAGTCATCCCAGCCGAAGGTAGCTTGTTCGCCCACTAAACCATCAGTGTTTAAATTATTGAGGGCCCAGTTTTGTCTTGCCGACTCGACAGCCATCTCTGAGTCATCGATAAAATGAATATAAGCTTTGGGAAAGACTTGCTTAGCATGTAGGCCCAGTACGCCATTGCCACAACCCAGATCTATGATAGAGGTGAACTCACCCTTAGGCATGTTATCCAGCATGATGCGGGCGCCGATATCCAGTTTGTTGGCGGCGAACACATTACTTAGGTTACTGATCTCTAGCTTCAACTCAGGAATCGACCAATTGACACCTTGGGGCAGGGAGCGAACCTTGCCATCACTGACGCAGGTTATTACTCGGGTTTTCTTCCAGGTAAGGCTGGCACTTGCCGGGCCTAAATTTTTGGCAAACACTTCAAGTAGTGACTTGTTAATCGATTTTGCTTTGGCGCCGATGAGTACCTGAGTTCCCTGAGGTAAGATTTGCGATAGTCGGTTAAGCTGGTGAGCGAAATAAGTCAGATTCTTAGGCAGCTTCATCAATACCAGTTCAACTGAATTTGGTAGTGCTTCACGACTATTAACCCACTGAATATTCTCGCTACTGAGTTTATTCTTGGCTAAGTTTTGCAGGGTACCTAATTGGCTGGTTTTGGCGTCAGTTTCTAATAGAAGTGGCCACTGACTGTCGATAGAGAGAAGGCTAGCCGTTAGTGCGCCGAAATTATCATTGATGATAGCCGTGGTGACAGCAGTCTGCTCAATTTCAGTCAAATGCTTGACCAGGTGTTCATCTGCAGCATCCCAGGCCTGTAGGTTAGATTCCTGTTCACTCGGATAACGATGTAAATCAAGTTCGATATCTGCTACTGAAAATTGAGTTGTCATAAGTCAAACTGTACCAATAAAATGAGGGCGCGCATTATCGCAGATTTAGCGGTTGAGGTATATATGGTCGATAGCGAGTCGAATGTTCCATTAACCGCTTAAGGTTTATAATAAGTGATGAAACAACAAAGTGTAGACTTAAATAGACTCCTCGGCTCTGACTCTGGCTCTGAATTGGAAGTTGAACCAGAGTCGGTAGTGGACAGGCGATCAGAGCTTCCGCTAACTTGGATCAAAGGCTATCTCACACCAGCCCAGCAGATGGCCTTACTCAGAGAGATTCAGGGCTATCCATTCGAGTCTCCCGAAATCGAAGTCTATGGTAAGCGACATTGCATACCCAGATCTCAAGTCTGGTTCGGAGATTCGGGCTGCGATACCAAGTATTCGGGCTTACTGGTCAAGGCGCTTCCCTGGCCTAAATATGCCGACAGACTGAGGCAAAAACTCAAACGGGACTTTAGTCTCGAATCTAACGGCGTCTTGGTTAACCGCTATGTCGATGGCAAGGAGTCTATGGGCTGGCATTGTGATAATGAGCCTGAATTTTCAGCGGGCAGTGATATCGCTTCTATCACACTAGGTGCGACCCGAGACTTTATCATCAGAGATAAAGTTACTCATGAGAAGCAAACCTTTGCGCTGCAATCGGGTGATCTCTTGATCATGCATTGGCCGATGCAAGACCAGTGGGAGCATGCCTTACCTAAGCGTCTGAAAATCACCGAACCTAGGATTAATTATACCTTTAGGCGAGTCATAGCGGATTATTTTGGTTAAAATTCTTGATTGTTTTTGACGAGATTACCCGATCGTTTTGACTGATAATGCCGATTGTTTCGACTGAAAGTGCCCGCCTCTCGACTGGATTTTTATTGTCCCATATCAATCTATATAAACTTGTCGTTAATATAAGGCTAGGAGAGTGTGGCAAAGATTGATCTTTTGTGGCTAAGGTATTAACCTGCCGCCATCGCATTTTGCTTGTTTGAGAATATCCCTATGTCAGTAGAGCAACTCATTACCGAAAAACTCACCGCGGCCCTGTCGCCTAGTCACCTGGAAGTGATCAACGAGAGTGACAATCACCATGTGCCTCCGAATTCTGAAACACATTTTAAGGTCATTATTACCAGTGCGGCTTTCGAGGGTAAACGCCTACTTGGCAGGCATAGAGCGGTGAATGAGGCGTTAGCCGATGAGTTCGCTAATGGCTTACATGCCTTATCTATGCACACGTTCACTCCCGAAGAGTGGCTTGTAGAGTCAAATGTCCCCGACTCTCCAAAGTGTAAAGGCTAGAAGCCCTAGACAATTATGCCTAGAAGCTTAATTTGGGACTCTGATTAGAATGAGTCCCAAAAGCTTAACGTTTACCGCTTATCGCTTATCGCTTATCGCTTATCGCTTATCCCTAGTATCCTAGGACTTTATCGCTTATCGCTTATCCCTAGTATCCTAGGACTTTATAGCTTCCTTGCATCCTTTACCTCAGCACAAGCTTTTGTTTATCTATCGCAATAATTCTGTTATCAATATGTTAAGTGCATTTTTAATGTTGAGAAGGGATGAATCAACTAGAGAAGATAACCGAGCTGATTGGCAGAGGGGTGAGCTGGTGTACCCTGTTTATTGTATTGATGACACTCGCGGTAGTGATATTGCGCTATGCCTTCAATACCGGTGCTACGGCGCTGCAAGAGACTGCTTTATATCTGCATGGCGCCGTGCTTACTTTAGCCGCTGGCTATACACTGAAACATGATGGCCATGTCAGGGTCGATATCTTCTACCGTAATTTTAGCGTTCGCACCCGTCATTGGGTGGACTTTCTCGGTACGCTATTTCTACTTATGCCTGTTTGCCTCTTTATCCTCTATTCAAGTTTCGATTATGTCTTAGCATCCTGGCGAGTCGGGGAAAGCTCGGTCGAAGCCGGTGGCTTAGCCTATGTGTATCTGCAGAAGAGCCTGCTGCTCTTGTTGGTTGTCAGTCTATTACTTCAAGGGACCGTTGAACTGGTACGTCACGGTGTTGCCCTGTTTCACAGTGATGACTGTGACTGTGCGAGTGGGAAAGACGGCAAGCGCGGGGGAGAGCAATAGTGGCTATTGTGCTTTTTATTGTCGTTTGCCTGGTGTTGATGCTTGGCTACCCGGTGGCGCTAACATTAGCCGGGGTCGCGTTACTCTTCGCCGGGGTCAGTTCGCTCTTCGGCGTCTTCGACACTAGCCTGCTCGGCGTCCTGCCTAATAGGCTGTATGGCGTGATCAATAATCCCATCTTGATGGCGGTTCCCTTGTTTGTATTTATGGGCGTGGTGCTTGAAAAGTCTAAAGTTGCCGAGCAGCTGCTGACTAGCATGGCCGAGTTATTTGGCCAGTTTCGTGGTGGACTTATTTTCAGTGTGTTCTTTGTCGGCATGTTGTTAGCTGCCAGCACTGGGATTGTCGGCGCGACTGTGGTGACCATGGGGCTGATGTCGCTGCCCAGCTTATTAAAGCGTGGCTACGATCCCGCCTTTAGCGCCGGCGCCATCTGTGCCACAGGTACTTTAGGCCAGATAATCCCGCCCTCTATCGCCTTAGTCTTACTCGGCGACGTCCTCTCTAATGCCTATCAACAGGCACAACTACAGATGGGGATCTTCAGCCCGAAATCTGTGTCGGTCGGCGATCTCTTTGCCGGGGCTTTACTGCCGGGTCTACTATTACTCGTGCTGTATTGCCTCTATACCCTATTACTTATTCGTTTTAAGCCTGAGCAGTTTCCCGAGCCTGGGGAGCCAAGGCGAGTGGACCTTGGCTTTATATTGCAAACATTGGGCGCGCTGGTGCCACCTTTATTACTCATTTTTATGGTATTGGGCTCGATTCTGTTTGGTATCGCGACACCGACAGAGGCCGCCTCTGTCGGTGCATTCGGTGCCCTGGTCATTGCCCTGATTAAGCGGCAGATGTCTGTGTCAATATTGAAACAGGTGATGATAAACACGACTAAAGTCACCTCCATGGTATTTCTCATCTTGATCGGCGCGTCCATCTTCTCTCTGGTTTTTCGCGGATTGGGCGGAGATGAGCTCATACATCAAATTTTTAGCAATATGCCAGGGGGCGTTATCGGCGCCACCATACTGGTCATGTTAGTGATTTTTTTGCTTGGATTTATTTTGGACTTCATCGAGATCACCTTCGTTGTGGTGCCTCTGGTAGCCCCTATATTACTGAGCATGGGATTAGACCCTATTTGGCTCGGGATCATGATCGCAGTCAATTTACAGACCTCTTTCTTAACGCCGCCCTTTGGTTTTGCCCTGTTTTATCTAAGAGGAGTGACTAAAGACTTGGTGACCAGTGGTCAGATTTATCGGGGAGTGATTCCCTTCGTGGTTATACAGCTGCTGTTAATGCTGATTTTGAGTGTGTGGCCCGGGCTGGTTACCTGGCTACCCAGTGTCATTTATGGATGAGTGTTTATGGATTGTCAGATAAAAGGAATAAAATATGAGCAGATTAAGGTTAGTCTTGATTGCAATAACGGGCTTGTTTCTCAGTGCTTGTGGGGGGGAGAGCAAACAAGAGGGTGTCACCAATATCGATACCGATAAAGTTAAAGCGATTCAATGGAAGTTGGTGACCTCCTGGCCTAAGAATTTTCCTGGGCTTGGTATGGGGCCGGAGCGATTTTCAGTGCTGGTGGATGAGATGTCCAACGGCAGGCTCAAGATTAAGGTTTATGGTGCCGGTGAGCTGATGCCTGCGTTCGAGGTTTTCGATGCCGTCAGTCAAGGTTCGGTACAGATGGGGCACAGTGCGGCTTATTATTGGAAGGGCAAGGCACCCGCGGCGCAGTTTTTCACTTCGATTCCATTTGGCCTAAATGCCAAGGAGATGAATGGCTGGTTGCATTATGGCGGTGGTATGGAACTGTGGGAAGAGGTCTATGAGCCATTTGGCATCTTACCCTTAGCCGGTGGCAATACCGGGGTGCAGATGGGAGGCTGGTTCAATAAAGAGATAAACTCCATGGAAGATCTTAAGGGTTTGAAGATGCGTCTTCCGGGTCTTGGGGGGGAAGTGCTCAAGCGTGTCGGTGGGGTTCCGGTTACGCTGCCTGGTCGTGAGCTGTACACCGCGTTGCAGACCGGTGCCATAGATGCAACCGAATGGGTCGGGCCATTTAACGACCTGGCCTTCGGTCTGCATAAGGCGGCTAAGTTTTACTATTATCCGGGCTGGCACGAGCCGGGAACTACGCTCGAGTTTCTTATCAATAAAGAGGCTTTCGCTACTTTGCCTGCAGATCTGCAGGCCATTGTCAGGGTCGCCGCCCGGGCGATTAACCAGGATATGCTCGATGAGTATACTAGCAAGCATGTGATAGCACTGGAGTCACTCATCAATGAACATGATGTCATCATTAAGCAATTTCCGGATGAAGTGATGAAAGAGCTCGCTAAGGTATCTAAGCTGGTAATCAAAGAGCAGTCTGAACAAGATGAAACCATGAAAAAAGTCTATGATGCTTATATGGAGTATCAAGTCGGGGTAAGAAAATACCACCTGATTTCGGAAGATGCTTATAGTAGGTTAAGGCAGTAGCTTTATTTCAGCATTATCAGAGTTATTAAGACACTAGTCTTGTTAAGACTCATATATGTTTTTTGGTACTATCGATACGGGTCATAGTGATATTGGCTTATGCTAGAATGCAAAAAACAAAAATAAGGCGAATGCTTTTAAGCTGTTAAGCCTTACCCATGCCCTACAAATTTGGAGAGTAGAGATGCCATTATTAGATAGCTTTACCGTCGATCATACTCGCATGCATGCCCCTGCGGTTCGTGTAGCGAAAACCATGAAGACGCCTAGCGGTGATTCCATCACAGTATTCGATCTGCGTTTTTGTGTACCGAACCAAGACATCTTGAGTGAGCGGGGCATACATACCTTAGAGCATCTTTATGCCGGATTTATGCGTGATCACCTCAATGGCGATGCTGTTGAAATCATCGACATCTCTCCCATGGGCTGTCGTACTGGCTTCTATATGAGCCTGATTGGTACGCCTGGCGAGGCGGAAGTGGCCGAGGCTTGGTTAGCGGCGATGAATGATGTACTCAAAGTCGCCGAGCAATCTGAGATCCCAGAACTTAATGAATACCAATGTGGCACTTATGACATGCACTCTCTGGATCAGGCCAAGGGTATCGCCCGGTCGATAATAGCTGCGGGGATAAGCGTTAACAAGAATGACGAGCTAAAGCTCAGTGATGATATCTTGAAAGGTTTATGATTCAGGATCAGCCAGAAATAAGCGGCTTAGCCGCTTTTTTTATGCCTGAAATTACTTTTTCTGGTTAATATTAACTCGCTAGCCTCATTGTGGACGCTCAAATAATCAGCGGTTAGGGTGCGCTAAGCTTTGGTAAAATAAATATTAATTAGGCTTCATTTGACAGTTTGAAAAAACCAATATCCTTGCTAGGTAAAGGGCTTATTAGAATTAGTAGGCGCTGAATCAAAATAATTCACTAAAATGCGAGCTTAAAGCCGAATTTAAAAATTCACAATCCTATTAAAACACCCACATTTTTCATGGCGATACCGTGATATTTACTGTAAAATGCGCGCGAACAGCGTGATTGCGATCGCATTTTCGTGATAAGTCTGCGCTAGCTCATCGAGGTGAGCTTTGTTTTAAACCTGTCGTACTAAGCAGGAACGCGGCGCATTATCTTTCCTTCATAACGTAGTGCTTGTGGATATGATTACAATAAAGAAAGGATTGGACCTGCCTATAGCGGGCGGGCCAGAGCAAGTAGTCCATGATGGCCCAGCCATTAAACGTGTAGCTACTTTGGGTGAAGAGTATATTGGCTTACGCCCCACGATGAAAATCAAAGTGGGTGATAAAGTTAAAAAAGGTCAGGTTATCTTTGAAGATAAAAAGAACCTTGGTGTTAAATATACGGCTTTAGCAAGTGGCACAATTTCAGAAGTTAACCGGGGCGCACAACGCGTTCTGCAATCAGTCGTCATAGATATCGAAGGGGAAGAGAGTGTCTCCTTTGCTAAATATGGCGCAGCAGAATTAGCGTCGTTGGATTCGCAGCTCGTTAGAGACAACCTTATTGAATCAGGGTTGTGGACAGCATTGCGAACTCGTCCTTTCAGTAAAGCCCCAGCAGTAGATTCTACCGCTGCCGGCATCTTCGTTACCGCGATAGATACTCAACCTCTTGCTGCCGACCCTGAAGTGGTTATCGGTACGCAAAAAGCTGATTTTGAGAATGGACTTAAGGTTCTGTCAAGATTGACTGAGGGTAAAGTATTTGTGTGTAAAGCGCCTGGAGCCGATATTCCAGCCGCTAATGCTCAAGTCGAAGAGTTTGCAGGTAAACATCCTGCAGGTCTGGTCGGTACACATATACACTTCCTACTACCTGCATCGGTTAACAGAACGGTTTGGCATGTGGGTTACCAAGATGTCATCGCCATTGGTCAGCTATTTACTACCGGTGAATTAAACACTCAACGTGTGGTAGCCATAGCGGGTCCTAAGGCGAGTAAGCCAAGGTTAGTTCGTACTCAACTCGGTGCTTCTTTCACAGAATTAACTGCAAATGAAACCTTAGATGGTGACGTTCGTGTTGTTTCTGGCTCAGTTTTGAGCGGAAGAACTGCGATTGGGCCTCATGCTTATCTAGGGCGTTTCCATCTGCAGGTATCAATGCTTGAAGAAGGCAGAGAGCAGGAGTTTATCGGTTGGGCTATGCCTGGCAGTGATAAATTCTCTATCACTCGTTCTTTCTTAGGTCACCTATCACCTTCACGTCTGTTTAATATGACGACGAGTACCGGTGGTTCTGACCGAGCTATGGTGCCAATCGGTAACTATGAGCGTGTGATGCCTCTGGATATTCTTCCGACTATGTTATTGCGTGACTTAGTGTCAGGCGATTTCGATGGTGCCGTTACCTTGGGCGCCTTGGAGTTGGATGAAGAAGATTTGGCATTGTGTACAGTCGTATGTCCGGGTAAGTATGACTATGCGACCCACCTACGTGACTGTCTAGATACGATCGTGAGGGAAGGCTAATGGGCTTGAAAGAGTTATTTAAGAGTGTAGAGCCACAGTTTGAGAAGGGCGGTAAATACGAAAAGTTTTACGCCGTTTTCGAAGCTGCTTATACGGTTTTCTATACCCCAGGTCATGTGAATAAGGGCGCAACCCATGTTCGCGATAATTTAGACCTGAAACGTATGATGATCTTGGTGTGGGCATGTACATTCCCAGCCATGTTTGTCGGTATGTATAACGTAGGTTTGCAAGCTCAAATTGAGCTAGTTAATGAAGCTGTTACTCTTCCTGATGTTTGGCAGGTTAGCCTGTTCGGCATGTTTGGTACTGAGCTGACCGCCAATTCGGGTATTGCAGCCCTGCTGTGGTACGG
This sequence comes from Shewanella benthica, assembly GCA_023284085.1. Classification (GTDB taxonomy): domain Bacteria; phylum Pseudomonadota; class Gammaproteobacteria; order Enterobacterales; family Shewanellaceae; genus Shewanella; species Shewanella benthica. The sequence continues at coordinate 12,964 of JAKVHY010000044.1, read as the reverse complement.
CGCTTGTTTCTTCGTGCCTATCTATGCGGTGACATTCGCCGTCGGTGGTATCTGGGAAGTCTTGTTTGCGTCGGTGCGCGGTCATGAGGTTAACGAAGGTTTCTTCGTCACTTCGGTGCTGTTTGCATTGACTCTGCCTGCGACGATTCCTCTGTGGATGGTTGCATTGGGTATCACTTTCGGTGTGGTTGTAGCCAAAGAGATCTTCGGTGGTACGGGACGTAACTTCCTCAACCCCGCACTGGCTGGTCGAGCCTTCCTATTCTTCGCTTACCCGCTAAGCATGTCTGGTGACAGCTCTTGGGTTGCAGCAGACGGTTACTCTGGTGCTACGGCACTGAGTCAAGCGGCTCAAGGCACATTAGAATATGGATTCAACCAAAATTGGTGGGATGCCTTCCTAGGTTTCATTCCTGGTTCTGTCGGTGAAGTGTCTACCCTTGCTCTCTTGCTGGGTGGTGCGGTGATCATATACGCACGTATCGCATCATGGCGCATCGTTGCCGGTGTGATGGTAGGTATGATTGCGGTTTCTTACCTGTTGAACTTCATCGGTAGTGACACGAATCCTATGTTCGCTATGCCTTGGTACTGGCACCTTGTTTTAGGTGGTTTTGCCTTCGGTATGATGTTTATGGCGACCGATCCAGTATCGGCTTCATTTACGAATTCGGCGAAATGGGGATACGGGATCTTGATTGGGGCAATGGCGGTGTTTATCCGTGTCGTTAACCCAGCGTTCCCTGAAGGCATGATGTTGGCCATCTTATTCGCCAACCTGTTTGCTCCACTATTTGACCATTTTGTCGTCCAGGCAAATATCAAGCGGAGGATTGCACGTGGCTAGTAACAAAGATTCCTTTGGCAGAACCCTTTTCGTCGTGGTTGGTTTATGTTTCATCTGTTCAGTCTTTGTATCGACTGCAGCTGTACTGTTAAGGCCAATCCAGATTGAGAATAAACTGCTGGATAAGCAAAAATACATTCTTGAAGCCGCCGGTCTCACTGCTGATAGTGAAGCACCTTTGACTAAAGCCCAAGTACTTGAAACATACGACAAGTATGTTGTGGCTAAGCTTGTCGACTTAAAGACGGGTGACTGGGTTGAAGGTGATGCAGATTTATTCGATGCCGATAAGGTTTCTCGTGATCTGGCTATTTCATTTAAGCCTGAGAACGATGTCGCCTCGGTTAAGCGTGTAGCAAACACTGCGGTTGTCTATATCGTCAATGATGATCAAGGCCAACTAAAGACACTGATTTTACCGATTAAAGGCTACGGTCTTTGGTCAACCATGTATGCATTCCTGGCCATAGAACCAGACATGAATACTATTCAGAGTCTGGTTTACTATGCATTTACCGGTTCGGGTGAGACTCCGGGTCTAGGTGGTGAAGTTCAAAACCCAATTTGGATGGCGAAATGGCAGGGTAAGAAGCTCTATGACGCACAAGGTAACTTAGCGATTAAGGTCACTAAGAACCCGGTTGTTGCGGCTTCTGTTCACGGTGTCGATGCACTATCTGGTGCAACCTTGACCGGTAACGGTGTTCAAAACTCACTCGATTTTTGGTTAGGTGAGGAAGGTTTTGCTCACTTCATCGAGAAATTTCGTAATGGAGGACTGAGCTAATGGCTAACGCTAAAGAACTTAAGCAGGTTCTATCGGGACCAATTGTTAATAACAACCCGATCGCTCTGCAAGTACTAGGTGTATGTAGTGCACTGGCAGTAACCAGTAAGATGGAAACTGCATTGGTGATGACCATTGCTTTGACTGCCGTAACGGCATGTTCAAACTTGTTCATCTCTATGCTGCGTAATCACATCCCAAGCAGTGTACGTATCATCGTTCAGATGACCATCATTGCATCTTTGGTAATCGTGGTTGATCAGGTGCTGCAGGCATATGCCTACGACGTGTCTAAGCAATTGTCGGTTTTCGTTGGTCTTATCATTACTAACTGTATTGTGATGGGCCGCGCCGAAGCTTATGCGATGAAGACACCGCCTATGATGAGCTTTATGGATGGTATAGGTAACGGCTTAGGCTATGGTGCTATTCTTCTATCTGTAAGTTTTGTCCGTGAACTCTTTGGTAATGGTTCGCTATTTGGTGTTGAGATATTAAGCAAAATTTCAGACGGTGGTTGGTATCAGCCGAACGGTCTGCTATTGCTACCACCTAGTGCGTTCTTCTTAATCGGTACTCTGATCTGGATCATTCGTACTGTTAAGCCAGAGCAAGTAGAAGCAAAAGGGTAAGCGCGATGGAACATTATATAAGTCTATTAATTCGTTCTATTTTTATTGAGAACATGGCTCTCTCTTTCTTCTTGGGGATGTGTACATTCCTGGCTGTATCGAAGAAAGTGACCACGGCGATGGGACTCGGTGTTGCCGTTATTGTGGTTCTGGCAATTTCAGTTCCTGTTAACCAGATCATCTATCAGGGGCTTTTGGCACCAGGTGCTCTGGCTTGGGCTGGTGCACCTGATGCTGACTTGAGCTTCTTGAAGTTCATTACCTTCATCGGTGTTATCGCGGCGCTAGTACAGATCTTAGAGATGGTGTTGGATAAGTTCTTTCCGCCGCTCTATAACGCTCTGGGCATCTTCCTGCCACTCATCACAGTAAACTGTGCCATCTTTGGTGCAGTCTCTTTCATGGTTGAGCGTGATTACAACCTGCTTGAGAGTATGGTGTTTGGTGTGGGTTCAGGAGTGGGCTTCGCATTAGCTATCGTCTTGTTAGCAGGTATCCGTGAAAAGCTGAAATACGCTGATGTGCCTGATGGACTGCGTGGCTTAGGTATTACCTTCGTGACCGCGGGTCTAATGGCGCTTGGATTCATGTCGTTTTCTGGAGTGTCCCTATAATCGGGACCCATAGGGTTCCTGTTTCGGACTGTTAAGGATAAGTTAATGGATATTCTTAAATCTACTCCACTCGAGGTTTACCTCGGTGTGAGTATGTTTACTGCTATCGTCTTAGGTTTGGTACTAATCATCTTGTTTGCCAAGTCAAAGCTGGTAAATACCGGTGACATTACAATTAGTATCAATGATGATCCTGAGAAAGGCATCAAACTGCCTGCAGGTGGCAAACTACTAGGTGCATTGGCCGAGAGTGGTATTTTCGTCTCTAGTGCATGTGGTGGTGGTGGTACTTGTGGTCAGTGTAAAGTACACATTAAATCAGGTGGTGGTGATATTTTGCCAACTGAGTTGGACCATATCAGCAAAGGTGAGGCTCGTGAGGGCTGTCGTTTATCTTGTCAGGTAAGCGTTAAAACCGATATGGATATCGTGCTCGAAGAAGAGATCTTTGGTGTTAAAAAGTGGGAGTGTACCGTTATCTCTAACGATAACAAAGCCACTTTCATCAAAGAGCTTAAGCTTCAAATACCTGGTGGCGATTCGGTTCCGTTCCGCGCCGGTGGTTATATTCAAATTGAAGCGCCTGTACATCATGTTAAATATGCAGATTTCGAAATTCCTGCACAATACCGTGGTGACTGGGAGCACTTTGGCTTCTTCAAGCTAGAGTCTAAAGTAGAAGATGAAACCATACGAGCATACTCCATGGCGAACTATCCTGAAGAGGCTGGTATCATCATGTTGAACGTGCGTATTGCAACACCTCCGCCGCGTAACCTAACTCTGCCTTGCGGTAAGATGTCTTCGTACATCTTCAGCTTGAAAGAGGGTGATAAGGTGACTATCTCAGGTCCGTTTGGTGAGTTCTTCGCTAAAGAAACTGACAATGAGATGATCTTTGTCGGTGGTGGTGCAGGTATGGCGCCTATGCGCTCTCACATCTTCGATCAGCTTAAGCGTCTTAAGACTGACCGCAAGATAAGCTTCTGGTACGGTGCTCGCTCTAAGCGTGAAATGTTCTATGTTGAAGATTTCGATGGCCTAGCGTCTGATAACGAAAACTTCGATTGGCATGTTGCACTGTCCGATCCTCAACCTGAGGATAACTGGGATGGCAAGACTGGCTTCATTCATAATGTACTGTTTGAAAGCTACTTGCGTGACCATGAAGCGCCGGAAGATTGTGAGTTCTACATGTGTGGCCCGCCAATGATGAACGCGGCCGTTATCGGTATGCTGAAAGATCTTGGTGTCGAAGATGAAAACATCCTTCTGGATGACTTCGGCGGCTAATCACATCTGCTGCCAGTCGGTATTAAATGCTTGAATCTTGAGATAGCTGTCATTCGAGCTTGAAACAGACAGTGAGGAACACCTCCTCACTGTCTGTTTCAAGCATCGAATAGATCATAAAGTTTTATAGTGATAAGGATTTAGGTCAAATGAACAAGACCTTAGTAAACTGGTTAGCCCTTGTATGGCTAGCCTTTTTTGTTTCTGGGTGCAGTCAACCTGCACAACTAATTTCACTTTCCGGCAACACCATGGGCACGACCTATCACATTAAAGTGGTACCGAGTCAGCAGCTTCCGGAAGCAAACCTACTTCAGGCTGAAATTGATCTCGCATTAGAGAAGGTCAATGATCAGATGTCGACCTATCGGCCTAAGTCTGAGCTGTCACGCTTCAACTCCATGAATCATGAAGAGACGGTGACGGTGTCGAAGGACACTGCTTTTGTTATTGCCGAGGGAATACATCTCTATGATGTGACGGACGGCGCATTAGATATCACCTTAGGTCCTTTAGTGAATCTGTGGGGTTTTGGACCCGATAAGCGACCGACTAGCATACCTTCCGCAGCAGTGATCGCTGCAGCCAAGGCCAAAACAGGTATGCAATATCTTCACCTGTATGGCAATAAGTTAACTAAGACTAATCCAGACTTATATGTGGACCTTTCATCGATCGCCAAGGGCTATGGCGTCGATGTCGTTGCAGCAATACTCGATAGATATCATGTATCAGGTTATTTGGTTGAAATTGGCGGTGAGCTCAGTGTATTTGGCAACAAATTAGATGGCTCGCCTTGGCGCGTCGCTATCGAGCAGCCTGAAATTGGTGAGCGTGACGTACAGCAGGTGATTGAACCCGGTGATATGGCGATTGCAACTTCCGGTGATTACCGTAATTACTATGAAGAAGAGGGACGACAGTTCTCTCATCTTATCGATCCTAGAGATGGCTACCCAATCAATCATAGATTAGCCTCTGTGACTGTACTGCATAAGCAGTCTATGGTGGCCGATGGTTACGCGACGGCCATGATGGTATTAGGCACACAGAAGTCTCTGGCTTTAGCTAAGCAAGAAAACTTAGCTATCATGCTGATTGAGAAACAAGATAACGGCTTTAAAGTATTTTACAGTGATGCTTTTAAACCTTATGTAAATCAGTAACTGATCGAGCTTTGTCCTAATACTAGATTTTTGAATTTAGTATTAGGCCTGTTCTGGACGATAGACTTAGTCTACTCGAGTGATCTGATGATATAATCGGCCCACGCTACAGTTGGAGTATTTGATGAGTACATTTATCGCAACATTTGTTGTGTTACTGCTGTTTTTTGTTTTGATGTCGATCGGCTATCTCGTTAAGCGAACTGCCGTTGCAGGAAGTTGTGGTGGCCTAGGGGTATTAGGGATAGATAAAGCGTGCGATTGCGATGATCCTTGTGACAATCGTAAAGCAAAAATGGCCGCCGAAGATGAGAGACGTGAAAAACTCACCAAAGACCGCATCATCTAGCCAAATTTAGCCGTTATACTACTGAAAGGTATCTTGATCTTAAGATGCCTTTTTTTATACCTGTCTGGTATTAGTTTACATTTTACTCGAAAACTGGCACTCGCTAAAAAGAATGTAAACAAGAATGATTTTCATTACTAAGTTATTGAAATGTAACGGTAATTGCATTTTGTTCTTTTCTGTAATAGTCTCTGTGACTTGATTTAGATCAAGTTTCATAATTAAGGGACGCAGAGATGAAAGGTCAACCTCAGGTACTCGCTCAGCTCAATAACATACTCACCTTCGAACTGACTGCCATCAATCAGTATTTTCTCCATGCTCGCATGTATAAAAACTGGGGCTTCGAAGAGCTGAATCATAAGTCATATAAGAAATCTATCCAGGATATGAAGCATGCCGATAAGTTAATTGAGCGTGTACTGTTTCTCGAAGGCTTACCTAATCTGCAGCAACTGCAAAAGCTCAGGATCGGTGAGCACTGCGAAGAGATGCTCAGTTGTGATAAGACCATGATTGAGGAGCAAATCTTGGCGCTTAGATCTGCTATCGAGATTTGTGAGTCGCTAAGAGATTATGTCACTCGTGATCTACTCGCAGATCTGCTCGAAGATGAAGAGGAGCACTTAGACTGGATCGAATCCCAGCAAGAGTTGATCTCATTAACCGGTACACAGAATTACCTTCAGTCAAAAATTAACAAGTAAGAGGCTATCAAATGAAAGGCAACCAAGAGGTTATCGATACACTCAATCAGCTGCTGACTGGCGAGCTATCGGCAATGGATCAGTACTTCGTTCATGGTTTAATGTATGAAGACTGGGGGCTAAATGAGCTGCATACGCGAATCTCCCATGAGTCAGATGATGAGAGAGTTCATGCTGGTAAGTTAGTGCAGCGTATTTTATTTCTAGAGGGCACTCCCGACGTTGCCAGTCGTGAGCCGTTAAATATTGGTAAGAATACTCAGGAGATGCTGCAAAATGATCTCAATTACGAGTATCAAGTCGCCGATAATCTGCGTAAGGCAATTGCTTTATGTGAACAGAAGCAAGACTACCAGACTCGTGAAATCTTAGCTGTATTGCTAGAGGAGACTGAATCGGATCATATGTATTGGCTAGAGAAGCAGCTAGGACTTATCGACAGAGTCGGTCTGCAAAACTATCTTCAGTCTATGATGTAACACTCGATAATAGACAGTATTGAAGTAAACCGTATTGGACACTCAAGCAGCGCCGTTTGAGTGTCTTTTTGCTTTTTTCCTTTTTTCCTTCTGTACAGCTTGTATTCAGTAAAATTGGTTATCCTGATGCTATAGAAGTGGGAGGGAATAAAATGACCAGGCAAAGAGACATCAATTTTACGCTAGATCCAGATACTAGTCAGTTAAGTGAATCCTTTACTCTGGTGGTTAACTCACTCTTACTCAAGATTGCCAGTCTGGAGCTGCAACTCTTACAGGGCAAGGCTGAGCTTCCCCGTGTAGGCGCCATCTCGTTGCTCAGTGACGAAGAAAGAAAGATGCTCAATGAGCTGTTCTGAGCCCGAATATTTGAGTTAAACAGCCAAGCCCTCTTTACTTCCCTTAGCATGATTTGCCATTATCCCGCCTTGATTTACAACATGTAAAAAACACTTTTCACTATTTTATCCCGGTTAACTCTTCACACTTAGCGCAGTTCTGCTAGATTAATGGGCTAATAATAAAAATAAATGAAAGGTACTCCATGAAGCAGCTAAAAAGCTCCCTCAGTCTCCAGCTTGTCTTTGCTATTGTCGGCGCATTAGCTATTTTACTCGCCATCGTTTCCGCCTTCCTCGTCAACGGCGAAAGTGACCGAACCCGTAAACAGATCGATGCCGATCTCTCTGCCCTGGTACAGTTTAAATCCAACGAAGTGACCAGTTACTTTGTTGAGAAGGCAAAGGTGATCGACTCTGTGTTTGCCTCACCTCAAGTATTGAATTGGTTCAGTCAGTACCATAAGCGACTCAGTAACTTAGATCGAGATGTCGAGTATCAAAGTGTTATTCAATACTTCAAACATTTCTCAGATAGCGACAGTGATATTAAGTCGGTGTTCTTTGGCTCGGCGAATACTTTCGAGTATTTCGATCTCAATGGCCGATACAATGATGCGGACTATTACACCAACAAACGCCCTTGGTGGCAGGAAGGCATAAATAAAAATGGCATGTATGTGACCGATCCTGCGGTTGATGCCAACGATGGCTCTATCTCGGCTACGGTGAAATCTGTAATTAAGAATGCGAATGGGGAGTTTATCGGTATCGGTGGCATGGATATCTTGATCGATACCATAGGCACCGAGCTATTAGCCAGGATGAAGTACCATGGTCAGGGCCAGGCATTCTTGATGACTCAAAGCGGGCAACTGGTGTACTTCCCAGGATTTACCCAGCAGTTCCAACCAGGTTCTCAAGCCAGTAAAGTCGATAGCTATTTTAATGATACCCAAGGTTTTGGGCAACTGAGCCGCTTGATGAACTCACAGGATCAGGGCGTCGGCGAGGTGACTTTCAAGGGCGTAGAACAAAGAGTCAGCTATGTCAGCGTCGGCGGTGATTACCCCCAGCAAAAATGGCATCTAGCCTTCATGTTACCTAACGCCGTGATAGAAGCGCCAGTCAACGAGGCTATGGTCAACGCAAGCTTGCTTGCCGTGGTCATCATGCTCTTGGTAGGCGCAACAGTTTGGATGATGCTGTTACCCTTTAGACGTCAGATCAATCGTTTACTCGAGGCAATGGAAGATATTGCCCAAGGTGATAGCGATCTGTCTAAACGGATTCATATGGACAGAGAAGATGAGCTGGGCAAATTAGGTGATGCATTCAACCGTTTCGCGGCTAAGGTGCAAGGGATGCTGGAGCAGACCCGCGAACTGACCCAGAGGGTCAATTCCGGGGTAAGCGGTGCGGTAGCTATATGTGATGAGGCATTGCATTCGGTTTCACAGCAGAAGCAGGAGATATCCAGCGTGGCAACGGCGGCCACTGAGATGGCCCATACCTCTCAGGAGATGGCGAATAGTGCTCAACGCGCCAGTGAATTTGCCGAGAAAGCCCAGCAGGAGTCTCGTGATGGGATGGAGATTGTCGCTAAGGCCACTCAAGGCATGCAGTCACTCTCCTCTCAGGTCATCGAGGCCGCAAAGGTAGTTCGTCACCTGAGGACCAGTTCGGAGCAGATTGGCGAGGTACTCAGCGTGATCCGTGGTATCGCAGAGCAGACTAACCTGTTAGCACTCAACGCCGCCATCGAAGCGGCCCGCGCAGGCGAGCAGGGGCGTGGATTCGCCGTAGTAGCCGATGAGGTGAGAACCTTAGCCTCGCGGACACAAGACTCGACCGCTAATATTCAGCAGATAATTCAGACCCTGCAACAAAATGCGCTCCATGCCGAGCAGGTCATGGAGGAGGGGGTCGAACAGGCGAATGTGGGTCAGGAGCTGACCATTCAGGTCGAAGCAGCCCTAACCGGGATAACCAGTGCCATCTCGGCGATTCAGCAGCAGACGATAGAGATCACCTCAGCCATAGGCCAACAGGCCGTGGTTGCCGAAGAGGTGGCTTGCAATGTGGAGAATGTTCGAGGTCTGTCCGATGATTCATTGGCTTCGAGTGAAGCCCTGTCGGTGAGTTTGGCCGAGTTTCAGCATGTGACAGAGGATCTGTCGAAGAATATACAGCAGTTTAAGATCTAGCTGTGTGTCAGGCCCAGGCATAAGAAAGTAACCCAAGTGCCAATCACCCTAATGCCAGTCATATATTGACTGGCATTTTGCTTTATTGTGCTTATTTTTGCTTTTCTGTCAGGTGAACGATCAACATACGCACCTCCCAGATAAACATTGTTACCTACTGGTAAAAGTGATTTTATAATTCGCTGGATTATCATCATTATAATAAGGAATATAATACACCTCATTCGCTGGTGCAGTTTTTAATTTTACTTGAACCGGAAAGTCGATTCTAGTTTTTAGGGGCTTATAGCATTGATATCACAGCGACTTTAAGGAGTTTATATGGAAAAAATAGCTAACGAACCTATTATCAATAAGCTGGGTCAGGTGGTGCACTATGCCGTAAGAGGCTTGGCAGTGCTAATGACCTTAGTTATTTTATGGGGCGTGATAGATGTTGGATTAATCCTTTATCAAGAGATAGTAACGCCTCCATATGGGTTACTGAGCTCGGGCGATATTCTCACTCTATTTGGTTCTTTTCTGGCAGTGCTTATTGCCATAGAGATTTTCCAAAACATCACCATCTATCTGAAGGAAGAAGTGATCCATGTGCAGATCGTGATAGCGACAGCATTGATGGCGATATCGCGAAAGATCATAGTATTAGATTTTAAAGAGGTAGATGCCGAATACGTCTGGGCTTCTGCCGCGGTAATTCTAGCCCTAGGCGTGACCTATTGGCTGATTGCTTTTCAGCCCAAAGTGCTAGCCATTGATCTGAATAATAGAGCGACATAGCAAGATTATAAGTTCCCACTTTATTCGGAGAAATGAGTGATGGCTGGTGGTTGGTCAAGAGATGGTGCGGTGCAAGAGCAAATAGATAGCAGTGTGGATGAGGCCGTTGCACAAGCCCGCGGGAAATTAAGTGCAGGCTCGGGTCTGACTCATTGCCAAGAGTGTGAAATCGAAATACCACAGGCACGTCGAGATGCTGTACCTGGGGTTCGTTTGTGTATTAGTTGCCAAGCTGAGCAAGATAATCTACAGACTAAGATAGCTGGTTATAACCGACGTGGTAGTAAAGACAGTCAATTACGATGATTGTTACTGTAGGGTAAAAGTAATTTACCCATAAGTAGGATTATCATTTTAATCTTAAGGGATATACTTATCCCATATTCAACAGGTACGGTGTCAGGAATTAGATTTAGCATCTTTCCCTGGTATCGGTCCCATGATTTAACCCATTATATTTTGGAGCTAAAATGACAGCACAAACAATCAAATCGAAAGCCGCCGTAGCTTGGGCCGTTGGCCAACCTCTGTCTATGGAAATTGTCGATGTTATGCCACCACAAAAAGGTGAAGTGCGCATCAAGATGGTCGCAACTGGCGTATGTCATACCGATGCATTCACACTCTCGGGTGATGATCCTGAGGGGATTTTTCCTTGTATTCTAGGTCACGAAGGTGGCGGTATTGTTGAGTCTATCGGTGAAGGCGTGACGAGTGTTCAGGTTGGCGATCATGTTATTCCACTTTATACCCCAGAGTGTGGCGAATGTAAGTTCTGTAAATCTGGTAAGACTAACCTGTGTCAAAAAATTCGTGAGACTCAAGGTAAAGGCTTGATGCCAGATGGCACTACTCGTTTCTCCAAAGACGGTAAAGACATCTTCCATTACATGGGCTGCTCAACCTTCTCTGAGTACACAGTTCTGCCTGAAATCTCTCTGGCTAAGGTCAATCCTGAAGCGCCGTTAGAAGAAGTGTGTTTGTTAGGCTGCGGCGTAACAACTGGCATGGGCGCGGTGATGAATACGGCTAAGGTTGAAGAGGGCGCAACCGTTGCTATCTTCGGTATGGGCGGTATTGGTCTGTCTGCTGTTATTGGTGCGACTATGGCAAAAGCCAGCCGCATCATAGTTATCGATATCAACGAGAGTAAGTTTGCCCTGGCTCGTAAGCTTGGTGCTACCGATTTTATCAATCCTAAAGATTATGATAAGCCAATACAGGATGTCATCGTTGAACTTACAGATGGTGGCGTTGACTACTCCTTCGAGTGTATCGGCAACGTCGACGTGATGCGCTCGGCGCTCGAGTGCTGTCATAAGGGATGGGGCGAGTCTGTGGTTATCGGTGTCGCTGGTGCAGGTCAGGAGATCTCAACCCGACCATTCCAGCTTGTGACTGGTCGTGTGTGGAAAGGTTCTGCGTTCGGTGGTGTTAAAGGTCGCTCTGAGTTACCTGATTATGTTGAACGTTACATGGCTGGTGAGTTTAAGCTAAGTGACTTCATCACTCATACCATGGGTCTTGAACAGGTCAATGAAGCGTTCGACCTTATGCATGAAGGCAAGAGCATTCGTAGTGTGATCCACTTCGATAAATAGTCATTTTGATAAATGCTCTCGAAGCGGATAACACAGCTTCACCTTAGATAAATCAATCGTCCTACTGCTGTAATATTCCTGTAAACCCGCTGTTTACAGCGATATTACAGCGGTAATAAGGATAAATAATGACAGTAGAAAATCTCAGTAGTAATAAGATATTCGGTGGTTGGAACAAGCAATATAGTCACCAATCCACGAGCTTAAATTGTGCCATGCGTTTCGCCATCTACCTGCCACCACAAGCATCGAATGGCCAGAAAGTACCAGTACTTTATTGGTTATCTGGTTTGACGTGTAGCGATGAAAACTTCATGCACAAAGCGGGCGCCCAGCGTTTGGCGGCTGAGCTCGGCATCGCTATCGTTGCGCCGGATACCAGTCCCCGTGGCAGCGACGTTGCCGACGATGAGGGCTACGACTTAGGTCAAGGTGCTGGTTTTTATGTCAATGCGACTCAAGCGCCGTGGAACAAGCATTACCAGATGTATGACTACATAGTCCATGAGTTACCCGCCTTGGTTGAGTCCATGTTCCCGGTGACCGATAAGCGTTCTATTGCCGGGCACTCAATGGGCGGACATGGTGCCTTAGTCATCGCCCTGAGAAACAGTGCTGCTTACCAGTCCGTTTCGGCTTTTAGTCCTATCAGCAATCCGATTAATTGCCCTTGGGGCAAGAAAGCCTTTACCGCTTACTTGGGCCGGGACACATCGGCTTGGTCCGACTATGATGCCAGTACCCTAATGCGTAACGCCTCTGAGGTGGATGGAGCATCATTTTTGCCTGCTCTAGTCAGCCAAGGGGAAGCGGATAATTTCTTAACCGAGCAGCTAAAACCTGAGACGCTGCAAGCTGCGGCCAAGGCGAGTGGCTATCCTTTAGTGCTTGAAAGCCATGAAGGCTACGATCACAGTTACTTCTTTATTGCCAGTTTCATCGAACAGCATCTGAGATTCCATGCTGAGCATCTTAGTGTTAGCTGAAGTGGAAGACTGTTGATTTGAGAGCGTTTGTTGAATTGAGAACATTGATCACTCAGATATGTTCTTCATTGCCAGTTTCATCGAACAGCATCTGAGATTCCATGCTGAGCATCTTAGTGTTAGCTGAAGTGGAAGACTGTTGATTTGAGAGCGTTTGTTGAATTGAGAACATTGATCA
>JAKVHY010000043.1 GCA_023284085.1 Shewanella benthica | reverse complement strand
TTCGAATAACTCAACACCTGTGAGTGTCCACACAGATTTCTTGTTTTGAATTGTTAAAGAGCGTTGCATCGTCTTGCAGATGCAGCCGTTAGACGCTAGGTCGTTGGCTTGAGGAGGCGTATTCTACACTCCCCGTTGTTGGCGTCAAGGGCTTTTAAAAATTTAATTTTTAACCGCTTACTTATTACCCTGACTGCGTTTCAGCTTCGTTTAAGAAGACTGGTTTGCCGTGTCAGTGGATGCGCATTATAGGGATGTCAGCCCAGAGCACAAGGGCTAATATTGAGTTAATTCCCTTTTCTTATCCGTTTGAATGTTATTTCGCCTGACCTCCTACTTTTTAAGCATTATAATGCCTGTATTACGCTTCAAACCTATATTTAAGGAGTTTCTGTGTCTGTTTCATTAAGAGCCTACAAAGGGGTAAGTCCTCAATTCGATGATTCTGTATACCTAGATGATGCCTGCGTACTCGTTGGCGACATATTTTTAGATACTGATTCTAGTATTTGGCCTTTAGTTGCCGCTCGCGGTGATGTGAACCACATGAGAATTGGCAAAAGGACTAATGTACAAGACGGTGCCATTCTTCATGTCACGCGCAAGTCTCCTTCTAATCCTGACGGCCACCCTCTATTAATAGGCGATGACGTCACCATAGGACATAAGGCTATGCTCCATGGTTGCAGCGTTGGCAATCGTATCTTAGTTGGCATGGGAGCCATTATCCTGGACGGTGCAATATTAGAAGATGATGTGATTTTAGGAGCAGGTTCATTAGTTCCTCCAGGGAAGGTACTAAAGAGTGGCCACTTATATGTAGGTAGCCCGGCAAAACAGATCCGAGCCCTGACCGAAGCAGAACTTCAATTTCTACCACAGTCTGCCGATAATTATGTTCGACTCAAGAATGAGTATTTAGATAAAGAGATAGTCACTCCAGTCTAGTTAAAAGCAGAGCCTCATTAATCTAGGCCAGGTCTTTAGCAATGAGAGGGAAATTAGCGCCAAGTCACAGCTCCATCCTCATCGAACATCTCCTGTTCGATGAGCTCTTCAACATGATCTTCGATATCGAAACGGCATGCTTCGAAGGCAGCGAGCACTTCGGCTTCCCCCTTCAGGTCCTCACCATGCAGCTTAGTTAATCTTGATAGACTTAGTCGACATTGTATATTAGCTCCCTGAACCTGAGCCGGAAAAATAACCTGCTGCTTAGTGTCATCCCAATCTTGTAAGTCCGGAAATAAAACACTCTGATTCATTCTGCATCCAACTTTATTCTTAATGCATCTAAAGCTGTTGTCACCTTGGGACTAACACCACGCCATAATTCAAAACTTTTAGCAGCCTGCCCTACTAGCATGCCTAAGCCATCGACCACAGCACTCGCTCCCAAAGATGAGGCCCAAGAATTAAACGAAGTCATCTGCTTGCTATACATCATGTCGTAGCACTTTGTTGCTGCATCTATGACTGACTCGGGGATCTGTGGAACATCACCGGATAAGCTTGAAGAAGTAGAATTAATGATTATATCGAATGAAGTAGTCAGCTCATTAGTCGCTATGGAACTGGTATTTCCGTATTCAGCAAACAGCTCCGCTAGCACTTCCGCTTTCTCATGAGTTCTGTTGTGGATACAGAGCTCGGCAATCTCGGCATTTAACAGAGGCAGAATGCAGCCCCTTGCCGCCCCACCGGCCCCCAAGAGCAGCACTCGTTTTCCGACTAAGCTACCAAAGTTACGTTGCAGATCGGCAACCAGACCTAAACCATCGGTATTGTCACCACGAACATCACCGTTATCTAATAAGGTTAAGGTATTAACCGCTCCCGCCAACTGAGCCAATTCACTCAACTCATCGCATAATTTAAATGCCTGCTCTTTAAAGGGTACGGTAACATTGGCTCCCTTGCCCTTATTAAGCCAAAACTCCGACAAGCTCTTTTCGAAACCATCGATAGGGGCCAGCAAGGCCTCATACTCTAATACTTGCTCCGTCTCTTCGGCAAATAGACCATGTATAAATGGAGATTTACTGTGTGCTATCGGGTTTCCGAAAACTGCATATCTGTCTGTCATCGTTTATCTCCAAAGTCGGATGCAATCTGATTAAACCATAGTGAAGCAATTTATCAGGCTATCAGCGTATTAGCCGATAATATACGTAACCAATAATCTTAAATATGGCTAATTAGTTATGCCTAATTAACTATTTATTACTCAAACCCAGAATGTCGGGAGTGTGGCATCGACATATGTTTCAGTTAATGCTTGCGCCACCAGCGATTCAATCAAGCATAACTCTACTTATTCAAACCCAACCAGTCTCTCGGTTTAAGAAAGTCTGTATACAGCAAAGCTTCGGGCGATCCAGCTTCTGGTGTGTACATATACTCCCAACGGACCAGAATGTCGGGAGTGTGGCATCGACATATATTTCAGTTAATGCCTGCGCCACCAGCGATTCAATCAAGCATAACGCTACTTATTCAAACCCAACCAGTCTCTCGGTTTAAGAAAGTCTGTATAAAGCAAAGCTTCTGGTGATCCAGCTTCTGGTGTGTACATATACTCCCAACGAACCAAGGGTGGCATCGACATCAATATAGACTCAGTTCTGCCACCAGTTTGCAGTCCGAACAAGGTACCTCTGTCATACACTAGATTGAATTCGACATAGCGCCCACGACGGTATAGTTGGAAGTCGCGTTCCTTCTCACCATATTCAGTATCTTTACGGCGCTTAACTATTGGGGCATAGGCGGTTAAGAAGCCAGTACCTACCGCTTGCATAAATTCGAAGCTAGTATCGAAACCTTCTTGGTTAAGATCATCGAAAAAGAGTCCGCCGACACCACGAGTCTCATCTCTATGAGGCAAATAGAAGTATTCATCACACCACTTCTTATATTTAGGGTAAACCTCATCACCGAATGGGTCACAGAAAGACTTGGAATGTTGATGCCACTCAATGACATCTTCCTCGAATGGGTAATAAGGAGTCAGATCGAATCCCCCGCCAAACCACCAAACCGGATCGGCTCCCTCTTTAGATGCAATGAAGAAACGCACGTTTGCATGAGTCGTCGGAATATAGGGGTTATTAGGATGGATGACCAGTGACACCCCCATAGCCTCGAAGCTACGGCCCGCAAGCTCCGGGCGATGGGCCGTTGCCGATGCCGGCATTGAAGCGCCTGTCACATGGGAAAAATTAACACCGGCTTGCTCGAATACGGCACCTTTGGTTAGTACCCGACTCGTGCCTCCGCCACCTTCTTCTCGCTCCCAGGAGTCTGCCTTAAACTCTCCCTTGCCATCGAGCTGTTCCAGACCTTCACAGATTTGCTGCTGCAGGGCGAGTAAAAATGATTTGACTGCACTGATGTCAGGTACTGACATATAGATTCCTTTTATTTTCTTTTATATTTATAAGCTGGCACTTATATAGCGTATTAAGTGTTTAGCGTAAGATCTTGCCGCTGATGGCATCGATAATCGTCGAAGGGTTTGCATCAAAGCCTAACTCTCCAGTGGCAATGCCTGCTATCACACCTTCAAATTGTGCAGTCACTTCATCCAAACTCATTGCTGGTTGTTGACCGGTAATATTTGCACTGGTAGACACCAGAGGTTTGCCCAGACTGTTGCAGATAGCTTGTATTCCAGGATGGGCGGAAACCCTAACTGCCAATGAATTAAAGCTGCCACAGAGCAGCTTAGAAATATTGGATCTTATAGGCATAATAAAGGTGAAAGGGCCGGGCCATTTAGAAAACACTGACTCAAGCTGTTTTGTCGTCAACTGAGTGTCATCGAGATAGGGGGCGAGCTGAGAATAATCGCTGGCGACTAAGATCAATCCTTTCTGCCAAGGACGCTGTTTTATCTCGAGCAACGTCTCTATCGCCACAGCATT
Source organism: Shewanella benthica (assembly GCA_023284085.1). GTDB lineage: Bacteria > Pseudomonadota > Gammaproteobacteria > Enterobacterales > Shewanellaceae > Shewanella > Shewanella benthica. The sequence continues at coordinate 41,876 of JAKVHY010000043.1, read as the reverse complement.
ATCAGGATCGCAGCCCAGACCATACACAGCCTCGGTTGGATAGGCGATCACGCCTCCATTTTCAATCACCTCAGAAATTTCTGATGGGTCTAACTGCAACATGTATCGTTACCTTCAATCAAATTCAATAATTTAGCCATAAATAACTCACCGCCCCATCACTCGGGAGAGCTCGATCGGAAGGATTATACAGAGATTGTGAAGACGAATAAATGAATAGAAATTATAGCCGAGAAAATCCATCATACCTTCAAGACGATAAGAAAGTACTTAGACTGCTCTCTTATACTTACATGTCTTCTTCGGACACTCCAAGCGAGACCCTGCGGCACCTTTCCTCTCTATAAGGATGCCGAAACCACACTCGGGACAGGCTTCGGCTACTGGTCGATAGTTCACTAAAAACTTACACTTAGGGTAACCGCTGCAGGCATAAAAACTTTTACCAAACCGACTGGTTCTATGTTCAATCTTCCCGGTTTTACAACTTGGGCAAGCAATCTGATCTTCAGGCTCTTCCTTATCATGCTTTTCAATATGCTTACAATCGGGGTAATTTGTACAGCCAATAAAAATGCCAAATCGTCCAGACTTTACCGCCAGTTCATGACCACACTCGGGGCATTCTGAACCAGGGATGACTTGAGTTTCAATAGACTCATGTTGTACTAACGGCCGAGTATAATCACATACAGGATAACTATTACACCCAATGAAACCGCCATGTTTACTATGCCGAACCGATAGCTCACTGCCGCACTTAGGGCAGAGTTCATACTCTTTCTCTAAGGCATGTTCATGGGAACTAAACAGTTGATCATCAATTTTAGACATGGGGTTCTCGGTTAAATCGGCTATTAGCCATTTTACCAAGCAAAGCCAAAACAGGGAAATGTCTTAGGAGAATAAATAGCACTAGGTTTATACAAACAACATGAGTATATTGTATGCAAAAATACAATAGGATGAATCTTATGTTGCGCAAGTCAGTTTTGGCTCTAGCGATAGCCCTCCCTACTCTTGTAGGACTATCGGCCTGTAGTACCTCACCTCAAATAATCACCGACACGAGTCTATTACAGAAAATTACTCAATCCTCAGACGAAAGCCTATTCGATGCCAGTAGCCCACTGCTCACTCAAAGTGCCTTCGAACAAGTCGCAGCCAGGTTAAATACCACAACCAATTTATCTGAAGCCAATAGCCTACTCTACTATCTAAGAGCTTTTAGCTACTTCGGCCCAGTAGATGAATTAGATGACAATAGCTTTGCCTTACTAACATCTGGATTAAGCAATTTGGCTTCTACTGATACTTTTGTTGCATCAGCCAGACTGCAAGAGCAGTTTGCCGTCACGCTATATCGCTACTATGCCAACAACGAGCAGGCGAGTGCACTAGCTACATTGACCCCCCTTCTCGATAACCAATTCATTCAACTCGCTAAGAGTGCCAGCGATCAAAAACATGATTACGCCCTATGGGAGACACTTCGAGCTTACGGCTTGCTGCTCAATTTCGCGAGGAAAGATAGTGATGGGGAGCTTAACAAGACACTGCTAGAGCTGGGGTTCGATCAAACCTTATTGGATTTTGCAGGCTCAGATAACAGCATACGTAATGATAAAGACTGGCCTAAGCGCAATGCTTACTGGGCACTAGGCCTATATCGCTTAGCACTACCAGCCAGTGAAGATGCTAGCGTCACTCAAGATGAAGCAGCATTGGATGAGGCCGTAGCCGATATAGCGAGACAAGATATCAGCGTCAGAGGCGATGCGGCAAAGGATGCCTATACGTTAGGCTATCACGTCAATTCATTTGCAGGATTAGAAGAGTGTGAGAAGAATAGTGATATCTGCCGCATCCCGGAGCAGAGCGAAATACTGCCTATCGAACATCATTGCTCTGACAGCCTATTTATTCTTGCACAAGATCTGAACGAGCAGGAGCTGGCCATCAGCTGTACTAAGCTCACTTCTCAGGAATCTAATTTCCACACTTTATTAGCAACCAGAGATCAGCCAACGGCTAACGATTTTAATGATGCCCTCAGAGTCATCGCCTTCAAGAACTGGAGTCAATATAACGCTTACGGCCAGTTGTTATTCGATATCAGCACGGATAACGGTGGTATGTATATAGAAGGCACTCCATCTAAGCCTGGTAACCAGGCGACTTTCTTCGCCTATCGTCAGTTCTGGATCCAACCTGAATTCGCCATCTGGAATCTCAATCACGAATACGTGCACTACTTAGATGGACACTTCATCAAGTATGGTGGTTTCGGTCACTTTCCAGAGAAGATGGTGTGGTGGTCAGAGGGCTTAGCCGAATACATCTCTAAGGGGGATGATAACGCCAAAACCTTGAGAATAGTGAAGAAGAAACTCGATGAGGCGCCAACCCTGGAAGAGATCTTCGCCACCGAATACAAAGACGGTCTGGAGCGAACTTATAGCTGGAGCTATATGGCAATTCGATTCTTGGCCGAGCACTACCACAAAGACTTCGTTCAGCTCAGTCAATATCTTAAAACAGACTACTTCGAAGGCTATGACGAGTTACTTGCAGAATTGACTCAGCATCAAGATGAATTTAGCAACTGGCTAGCGGATAGAGCAGAGCAGTTTGATGATAGCGAAGATCAAGCTAAGCCTAGACTGCACAAACAGAACCGCTACAGCTATCGTGATTACTTAGCCCCGGTACACCTGATAAAGGATGATGCTCACAGGCATTATTAATCAAAAAAGGAGGCTTAGCCTCCTTTTTTTTTTTCACATGAAGTGCAGAAATAATTAGTGCTGATATAACTAGGAATGCAATCGACCGTCAGGCTGCTCGAAGATAAGATCTTCCATTTTTTCATAAGCGGACTCATTACCTGGCACATTAAATAACACCATAAGCACGACCCACTTGAGATCTTCCAATATTAACATCGGCTCATCAAGTTCCATGACACGGTCTATGACCATCTCGCGGGTTATAACGCTTAATACTTTTATCTGCTCTAGAAATAGAAGAAAACCTCTACACTCGACATCTAGCTTATCCATCTCATTCTGAGTATAAATTCTGAATGAATGTTGAGCATGATCACACAGATAAGGCGTATCCCCTTCCTGTAGCTCGGCTAAATGTTCAAGCCAAGAGATGGCTTTAATTATCTCGGACTGATGAAAACCAGCACGAGTGAGCTCTTGTGTAAGCTCATCTTCATCCACTAGAAACTCTACTTCACTATGAACATAGTTTTCAAATAGATACATGAGGATATCAAACATGGCTAGCTCCTCTTTAGTCTTATATAACCACCGGGTACTACAGCGACCCAACCTTGTAATTCAAGTTCAAGCATTTGCTCTAATACTAAATCTATGGCCTTTCCACTATGCTCAACCACATCATCTATTGTTGTGGTCTCATATCCTACACTAGCTAACAGTGAGGCAAATGGCAAATTAACGGCCTTAACCTCCTCTATATGGTGACGCCTTCTCAGTTCTTCAAGGTGAAAATCCGATAAAGCCGTAACTTCTTCTATTATATCGGCCGCATTCTCCACAAGCTTTGCGCCATCTTTGAGAAGGTCATGGCAACCTTGACTCTGACCGGCCAGGATATTACCAGGAACCGCGAACACTTCACGCCCTTGATCCAATGCCAGTTTAGCGGTAATGAGTGAACCGCTTTTTCTGCAGGCTTCTACCACTAAGGTACCTATAGATAGACCGCTGATTATCCTGTTACGTTTCGGAAAATTACCGGCGAAAGGTTTCGTACCGGGCCAAAACTCACTGACTATGGCTCCATGGTGCTGAATTTTTTCATAGATAGCCCTGTGTCTGCGAGGATAGATCACATCGGTTCCCGTCCCCAAAACAGCCAAAGTTCTTCCATCATTATCAATACATGCTTGATGAGCCGAGCCATCGATGCCTACAGCCATACCACTCACTACAGCAAAACCTAAACCTGTTATCTCAGCAGCCAACCGATAGGCTATCTGCAGCCCGGTTTGTGACGCGGCCCTGCTACCAACAATCGCAATAGCCGGAAACTTCAACGCATGTAGCTCCCCTTTGACGAATATGATAGTTGGCGGATCGATTATCTGCTTGAGCAGATAAGGGTAGTCGGGATCGTCTAAGGTCAATATATAATGATTATCGGCAGCTTGTTGCCATGACAGTGCAGACTCTACACGAGAAAAGTCGGGAGTGAGCGAACGCTTGAGTAAACTCTCCGGTAGCGGAAGAGCATCGGGTTCATGCTCTAACATCTGTCTGAGTTCCTCTACATCCATGTAGTTGAGCAGTTGTTGAGTCCGGGCGGGTCCTAGCCCGGATACTGCACTAACAACCAGCCAGTCGACCAGTTTATCGGTAATTCCTTCACCTCAATATTTGTAATGAGCACACCTTCAACAAAAATCCTTCACCTGCCAATCAGATTATTTGTCCAGATCTAATGCTTTATTCACTGACTCTTTACTCACTGATAAGGAGTGCATCGGGTGTTACTAGCTTATCTTTGACTCTGACGGGACTCTCGTTAACCATGATGAGTCCCATGCTGGTCCTATCGAACACCTTGAACACCATCAACTTGCCTCGATAGATATCCGGCATCTTGATAGAGTTAGCGGAAGACACACTCGACAACATAGTCTCGTATGTACTTCGCTCTGTCGGTATTACAGGCTGACCATCACCATTAATCACTATCTCTAAGCCATCTCTATAGATAGAGAAAACATGACCGGATTCGACACCATCCTCGCTGCCTTTATCGATATAAACAACATCGAGTTTACCCATCTCACGCTGATGTTTCTCAGAGGCTAGTACGGATGCTGGAGATGAAAGCTCGGCAGCTCGAGGCATAAAATAAGCGGACATTAATGAATCTTCTTCGATTGGCATCACTCGGTTACCCGCAACTGTCTCACGAAAATTACTCAGTAACTTAACTTTAGAGACAGGACCGGACTCGATGACACGACCACTGGCGGTTAATATCGCCTCGACGCCAAGATCGTCCCCATCTTTGCTGACAAAATCACGACCTCGCTCATAGACACCAAACTTGTCCCCCATAGTAAGCTCTGCTTGAATATAAATCACATCGCCAACGATATGATGTCTGGATTCACTCTCACCGCCTAACACCATAGGCAGAGTTTCGAACCAGTCACTATCAACTACCCTGTTCTGAACTAGATATGGTCTGATTAACGCAAGATCAATGGCAGGGATAGCTCCATTTTTAGGCATGATTCTGCCTTGAGGAGACTTACGAATATAAGGTTTTACGACCAGTCTAGGTTCACCGTCGATGAAGACTAATGTCAGCCTGTCACCAGGATAGATGAGATGGGGGTTAGCGATTTGAGGGTTGGCACCCCAAAGCTTAGGCCAGCGCCAAGGATCTTTTAGGAAATATGCAGAGATATCCCAAAGGGTATCTCCCTTCTCCACCACATAGGAGTCGGGGTGCCCTGATTTCAATGTCAGGGTATCGGCGAACACAAAAGAGCAATTTAATAAAATTAAACCGAGTAAAATTAATCGTTTCATCGGGGTTCCCACGCTGTTTGTTCTCTATATAACAAACTCTTCCTTGCAGGAAGCACTCGAAAGATAAAACTAGTTTGGTGATATAGAGAGCTTTTGCTGTTATTGATTGCCACTAAGGATTAAAATTGACCCATTAGCTAAAGTCAGTATAACCAACTGATAAAGATTTGACAGACTTGTTAAGAGTTTAAGTATGAGTTTACTAAAAGTTTTACGTTTTCCCGATGAAAGATTACGCACGTTTGCCAAGCCAGTTACAGAGTTTAACACTGGCTTGCAAACTCAAATCGATAATATGTTCGAAACCATGTACGAAGAGAAGGGGATTGGCCTAGCCGCTACCCAGGTCGATTATCATAGCCAATTGATTATCATGGATCTTCAAGATGAAGAAGAAAGACCAAAAGTCTTCATAAACTTGGAAATTGTTGCCAGCAGTGGCCACTTTTCCAACGAAGAAGGCTGTCTGTCTGTACCTGGATTCTATGCCGACATTGAGCGTGCCGAACATGTCACCATCAAGGCTCTGGATCGAGATGGTATTGAGTTCACTCTCGATGCCGATGGCTTATTCGCCATCTGCTTACAGCACGAACTGGACCACCTCAAAGGCAAGTTATTTGTCGATTACCTGTCGCCCCTAAAGCGTCAGCGCATCAAGCAAAAGCTGGAAAAAGCCGCACGACTAGAAGCAAAACAGGGATAGCCTTATCTTGAAACCATTAAATATCGTTTTTGCCGGTACTCCGGACTTCGCCGCTCGCCATCTGCAAGCCCTGATAAACTCTGAACATAATGTGATTGGTGTCTATTCTCAGCCTGATCGCCCCGCAGGAAGAGGCAAAAAATTACAGGCGAGTCCGGTAAAAATCTTGGCGCTGGAGCATGACATTCCTGTTTACCAGCCTAAGTCCTTACGTGATGAAGCGGTCCAGCAGGAATTAAGCGACTTAAATGCCGACCTTATGGTTGTCGTCGCCTACGGTTTAATCTTGCCACAAGTGGTTTTGGATACCCCAAGACTAGGCTGTATCAATGTACACGGCTCAATCCTTCCCCGCTGGCGTGGCGCGGCACCTATACAAAGAGCACTCTGGGCCGGTGATAAAGAAACAGGTATCACCATAATGCAGATGGACTTAGGTCTGGATACCGGTGATATGCTTCTCAAGACTCAGCTTACTATCGAAGATGATGACACCTCAGGGAGCCTCTATGACAAATTGGCACTACAAGGACCGGATGCACTTATTCAAGCATTAGCCAGTCTGGCCAATGGCGAACTCAAGGCCGAGAAGCAAGATGAAACTCTGGCGAACTACGCCAAAAAGCTGAGTAAAGAAGAAGCTGAGCTCGACTGGAATAAATCGGCACTGCAGCTTTGGCGCGAAATACGCGCCTTTAATCCTTGGCCTATCAGCCACTTCAGTCACAATGATGCCAGTATCAAGGTCAGACAGGCTAAGGTGAGTGAATCTATTAGCGATGCACCGGCAGGCACCATCATCTCAGCCGATAAGAACGGCATAGAGATAGCGACAGGTGAAGGGGTACTGAGTCTGCAGAACATGCAGTTACCGGGTAAGAAACCACTGAGTGTCGGCGACATTCTTAATTCGCGTGGTGATTGGTTTACTCCAGGCACACGCTTAAAAAACAAAGAGGCTAGCTAATGAACTTGCGCGCACTGGCGGCAAAAGTCGCATTTCAGGTTCTTGAGAAAGGTACCTCGTTATCCGTCGCCCTTCCCGATCAACAGAAGCACCTAGAGAGTGGCAAAGATAAGGCCCTACTTGCAGAGCTTAGCTACGGCGTGATGCGCCACCTGCCCCAGCTGGATAAGTTGGTCAGCGACTGCATGAGCAAACCATTAAAAGGCAAGCAGCGAATCGTTCACCAACTGCTGCTTATAGGTTGCTATCAACTCTATTTTACCCGAATTCCTAGCCATGCTGCGATTTCAGAAACTGCAGAAGCCTGTAGACAGCTTAAGTTTGAAGGCCTGGTGAAAGTGGTTAATGGTGTATTGCGTAACATTCAGCGTCAAGAAAAGCCGCTGCCGACTGATAACGACACCTTAGCCTTCAACACCCCAGCCTGGATTGTTAAGCGCCTTAAAGCCGCTTACCCTGAAAACTGGCAAGAGGTTATCGAGCAGAGCCACCAGCGCCCGCCTATGTGGCTACGCAATAATAAACAGTCACAGACTCGGGATGAGTATCTTGCCGCCTTAGCGGAAATAGATATCCCAGCATCCGCAGGCAAGAGCAGCGATGCGATCTTACTCGAGAGCCCTCGCGACGTAGCGCAACTGCCAGGTTTTGAACAAGGCGCCGCCTCGGTTCAGGATGGTGCGGCTCAGTGGGCTGCCACGTTACTGGCCCCTAAAGATGGTGAGCTGGTACTCGATGCTTGTGCAGCACCGGGTGGCAAGACTTGCCATCTATTAGAGCTGGCAAATATCGAACTGGTCGCCGTCGATTTCGATGAGAAACGTCTCGAGCGTGTACAACAAAATCTGGATCGCCTATCACTTAAGGCCAAGCTAGTTCATGGAGATGCAGCCGATATCGATTCTTGGTGGCAAGGTGACAAGTTCGATCGTATCTTACTCGACGCCCCCTGTTCGGCAACTGGCGTGATACGTCGCCACCCGGATATCAAATGGCTAAGAAAACAGACCGATATTGATGAACTAGCCTCACTGCAGAGTAAAATTTTAGATCATTGCTGGCAGTGGCTTAAACCAGGTGGCACACTCCTGTATGCAACCTGCTCGATTCTTCCACAAGAGAATGAACAGCAGATCCGCTCATTCTTAGCAAGAGCCGATGACGCCACTCTAGTTCCTATCAGTGAGCAGCCAAATCCCAATGATATCGGCTGGCAGATCACCCCAGGAACAGAGAATATGGACGGATTCTATTACGCTCGCCTAGTAAAGGGATAAAGCAAGGCCATGAAGATTATCATTTTGGGTGCCGGTCAGGTCGGTGGCACACTGGCTGAGAACTTAGTTGGTGAGAATAATGACATCACAGTCGTCGATTTCGACAAGACCCGCTTGCGTTCATTGCAGGATAAATACGATCTGCGCGTCGTACATGGCCATGGTGCTCACCCGGATGTGCTCAAGGAGGCGGGGGCCGAAGATGCCGATATGCTGATCGCCGTGACCAACAGCGATGAGTGTAATATGGCGGCCTGTCAGATCGCTTATACCCTGTTTGGAACACCGACGAAGATAGCCCGGATCCGTTCGGAGCAATACTTAGCACTCAAAGACAAGTTGTTTCTCGACAGTGAAACTAAGCAGAGTGATAATCGAACTCGTGGTGGTTTCATTATCGATGAACTTATCGCCCCAGAACAGTTAGTGACCTCCTACATTCGCCGGCTGGTAGAATATCCCGGCGCCTTGCAGGTATTAGAATTTGCCGAGGGACGTCTCAGCCTAGTCGCGGTAAAAGCCTATTATGGTGGCCCTTTGGTGGGTAATGCCCTCGCAACTTTGCGCGAACATATGCCTAATATCGATACCCGAGTCGCGGCCATCTTCAGGCAAGGCCGTCCAATCATGCCACGCGGTACCACGATCATCGAAGCCGATGACGAAGTCTTCTTCCTTGCCGATAGTCGCCATGTCCGCGCAGTGATGAGTGAGATGCAAAAGCTCGATAACTCCTACCGTAATATCATGATCGCCGGTGGTGGAAATATCGGCATGGGGCTCGCCAAACAACTACAGCGCAATCACTCGGTTAAGCTTATCGAGCATAGACAAGAGCGCGCCGAGGAACTTTCCGAGCGATTGGAAAACACCACAGTATTTTGTGGTGATGCCTCAGATCAGGAGCTCCTGCTCGAAGAGCATATCGATCAGACCGATGTATTTATCGCCGTCACCAATGACGATGAAGCCAACATCATGGCCGCACTTCTCGCTAAGCGCATGGGTGCCAAGAAAGTAATGGTACTGATCCAGCGTGAGGCTTATGTGGATATCGTTCAGGAAGCCAATATCGATATTGCCATTTCTCCTCAGCAAGCCACCATATCGGCACTCTTGACCCATATACGTCAGGGCGATATCTGTAACGTCTACTCCCTGCGCCGTGGTGCCGCCGAGGCTATTGAAGCCATAGCTCACGGTGATTCCAAGACCTCTAAAGTTGTAGGTAAGAAGATAGGTGATATTAAGCTGCCACCGGGTACAACTATCGGTGCCATAGTGCGGGATGAAGAGGTGTTGATGGCTCATGACAAGACAGTGATAGAGCAAGGCGACCATGTCGTTCTCTTCTTGGTAAACAAGAAGTTTATCGGCGAAGTGGAGAAGCTTTTCCAGCCGAGTGCTTTCTTCTTTTAATATTGTCCATCAGACACTCTTGAATAGCGGCTTAGCTTTACACTCGGTTTTACTGAAAATGGCACAGACCGGCCGCTCGTTTGTTTTTCAAAGGATTGACTCATGCTGAACTTTCGGCCACTGCTGTTTATTTTAGGCATATTTTTGTCGACCCTGACGGTATTTATGTTTATCCCCTTGCTCTTCGCGCTGTTCTATAATGAAGAAACCGTTGGTGCCTTCATGATCTCATCTCTGGTCACGGCCACGGTGGCTACCGCTTGCATGCACCAGGGAAAAAGTAAGCAGCTCAACCTAAATATTCGCGACATGTTCCTACTGACCAGCCTGACTTGGCTGATAGTCAGTATTTTCGCAGCCATGCCTTTCACCCTCTATCATGGTATCAATTATACCGACGCCTTCTTCGAGACTATGTCGGGGATCACTACCACAGGTTCGACGGTATTGTCAGGCTTGGACACTATGGATCACAGCATATTGATCTGGCGTTCCCTATTACAATGGCTAGGTGGCATTGGCTTTATCGTGATGGCTGTGGCGGTACTACCTTTTCTAAATGTCGGTGGTATGCGGCTGTTTAGAACCGAATCCTCCGACTGGAGTGACAAGGCGATTCCCCGTACCCAGGACATGGCCAAGAACCTTTTTTACATCTATATCTTACTCACGGTACTCTGTGGATTCGCCTACCATCTGGCGGGCATGAGCTGGTTTGAGGCGATCAACCATGCCATGACCACCCTCTCTACAGGCGGCTACTCCACTTCCGATAGTTCCATGGCAGCTTTCTCTGATAATGCCCATTGGGTCGGCATCGTCTTTATGGCCGCCGGCGGCTTGCCGATGCTGATGTTCGTCAACTGTATTCAGCAGAGATCTTTACTGGTATGGAACGACGCCCAAGTGAAAGGCTTCCTGCTATTCATCTTTACTGTGTCATCTTGCCTGGCGTTCTGGCTCTGGAACAGTCGTGAGATTCCCCCCATAGATGCCATGCGCCTAGCCAGCTTCAACGTAGTCTCAGTTGTCACGACTACCGGTTACGGCTTAACGGATTACACCGCCTGGGGCGCGCTTGCCAATGTGACCTTCCTGTTCTTAATGTTCGCCGGTAGCTGCTCAGGCTCGACCTCTGGTGGCATCAAGATATTCCGCTTTCAGATAGCCATCGCCATCATGCGAGAACAGCTCAAGCAACAGTTCCACCCTAACGGAGTATTCAAAGAACGCTATAACAACCGTCCTATAGGCGATGATATCGTCCGCTCCCTTGTGACTTTTATCTTGCTGTTCATGTTCGTGATAATCGCGCTTTCGGTCATATTAGTCATGACGGGACTCGATCCCACCACCAGTTTCACCGGCGCAATAACAGCAGTGACCAACGTAGGTCCTGGTCTTGGCCATATTATCGGTCCAGCGGGTAATTTCTCTAGCTTGCCCGACGTGGCTAAGTGGGCACTGGCAATAGGTATGTTGTTGGGACGCTTGGAGATACTGACGGTGGCGGTGCTGTTCCACCCAGGCTTTTGGAAATACTAGTTCGAAGTGTTTAGGTCGATATTTCTCAAAGGTAATGGGTATTAAGTCGTTTATCAGAAAATTTGAAGTTCATGTTAACCTATCACCTGCAGTGGGCTAATGTGCAAACACTTCTGTGACACGGTGAATTTGGCGTAGACATGTGCTTATGAACGAGAGGCATGGATGCCGAACTGGCTTTTAGATAGGATATCATTCAAGCACAATCCCTGTGACATCCATGTCACGGAAGGTCACAGCCGCGTTCACACCTGTTCTTGTTTCGAGAAAGTTGCTTCTTCGATTGAAGATTTATAGGCAGTCACTAACTCGTTTCTGGACTGGAATAAGTAAGAACATTGCGTCTAGCTAAGGTGAGCTGGATCAGAGGAAGTATCTTAATTTACTTGAAGACCCTAATTCGCTCCGGCCCCATTATTCTAAAAACCGCTATAAGGCGGATTTTCACCTTGAAGAAGCAAAGTTAACGCAGTGCTTTGATAATCTTGATGGAGCGCTCAATAGTATCAAGCGCCTTATCACTATCAATGTTAATAGACCAATCTTGCTGATTGATAACCGAAATACCCGAGGTTAAATCACTGAACCCCATCTGTCCAAATGATCCTAAGCTCATCAAGATATTTTCTTCAGCAATGTAATAAGTCTGCATTCCATAAGAAACCTTACCTGAAGCTTGCCCTAGGAATTCTCCTGTCGAACTCGACGCTAAATTATCACGCTGAGTATCCATTGCCGTTTCATAAAAACTCTTACCGGCCTTACCTTCTGCGATGTACTGATGGAAAAGAGCGTAATCAATCGCACTAACATCAATACCAAATGCGGGAGACATTGAACCATCAGAAGTCTTAGCGATAGCAGATGTGTTCTGATAGCCCGCGTCATTAGCAATTTCGCCAAGTAATTCAGGCAGAGACTTACCTGATACAATCTCAGCAATAAGACCTAAAGTATCGGTGTTTTGATCGCTATATTCCCACTTTTCACCGCGCAGCGCGCCGCTCGATTTTGCTTGCTGAATCGCTTTCAAGTGCCCCTTTGGAGTACCGTTAGTTTGTAAGCCAATTTCAAGTTCCCACTCATACCCATTTGAGCCTTGAGTATGGTAATCGCCAAGCGACTCAATACCGCTTGCCATATTACTAATCTCCCTAATCGTAGCAGCACCAATAACACTCCCTTTAAGTTCTGGCATGTAATGCGCTGCCGTCTGCTCTAAATCGATTAGCCCTTTATCAACGAGTCTACCTATGATAACTCCTGCATAAGTTTTAGAGGCTGACTGCAAATTGTTAGTCATCCCTCGGTTGTATCCATTATCGTAAAACTCAGCCAAAAGGGTGTTGTTCTTCATGACTACAAACCCTTTGGTCTGGGTTGCGATTAAGTTTTCAATGAAACTCTGGCCCCCCTTAAACTCTTGGTTTAAGTCAAATGCAATATCTGCCGAGTTAATTTTAGCGGGGTTAACAGCAGCAGGAATATTGACCATTCCGTGTGCAACAAAATCTTGCATATTCATGCTCACATACTTGTAATAAGGCCAACTTTGCATCTTGCTTAAAGGAATATTTTTAACGTCAAATGCTTGGTAAAATTTCTGCACATCTTCACTTGGACCAAATGCACTATCAGCAAATGAACCAAAAGACAAAGTTACTAAGGTTAGAGCGCACAGTGATTTTTTCATATTAGTCTCCATAAAGTTAAAGTTGTATCTATCGGGAACACCGTCATTATGCATTGGTGAAAAATATACTAATATGTAGATTCCATTGGTTGAACCTATAGGTCAGACATGAGTAGTCCTGAGTTACTTCGCAGCTTTATAGCGGCAGCAGATACAGGTTCATTCAGTGCAGCAGCAAGATTACTTGGTAAACACCAAGCGACCATTAGCGGAAATATTGCACGATTAGAGGATGAACTAGCTGTTATATTATTTGACCGTGTTGGAAAGTACCCCGAGATAACACCTCAAGGATTAGCACTTTATGACAGTGCCAAACTGGTCGTAGAGAGTACAGCTAGGTTTAATAGGAATGCATTAAATCTAGCAGCAGGTTTACCCATGCTCATCACTTTGGGTTTAGATGAAGATTTGCCTACTGCACCTTTGGTGGGGTTATTTACAAAAATCCGTCAACAATATCCTTTATTAAAACTCAATATACTAAGAGAGCCTTCTCAACAGCTATTTAAATTAATAGAAGAAAAGCAACTAGATTTAGCGCTATCTCTGACATTAGAAGGACAAACAAATATCTATGAGTACAAAGCGATAGGCAGCGCCTGCTATTATCTGGTGTGTGGAAAACGCCACCCTTTTGCAAGAAAATCCACCATTAGTACTGACGAGATGATGCATTCTACTCAAATATTACAGCGTTCTTTGGCTAAAAATAATCTACATCAGACGGTAAAAATCGCATTTGATACTTGGGAATGCCAAGGGTTTGAGGCGCAGTTGGAAGCTATTAGAGCGAATGTTGGCTGGGCTTTTATCGCCAATTATCCCTATCAACCAATGCCTGAAGGCATCACACAGTTCAATGCCGAGTTCGCAGCCATCGACTTTACCTCTCAATACGACCTGATCTGGCCTAAAGGTCGGGCAATCACAGAAGTAGAACAATTCATCAGCGATCAGCTTATGAGTTTATTTACACAAAAATAACTGATTGTTGAAGTCATAACTTTCACAACAAAAAACCGCAACGAGTGCGGCTTAAATCTATCTATGGCAATTAAATTTATCTGGTTACTTAGCCAGACTAACAAGGTGATCTGCATAGACTTTAACGTCATCCCAGTCGGTGTAGTCTATGACTGATTTGGGATCGGTTGGACCGTCTGTCATCTTCATGATCATCTGAATAGCAAGTCTGTCCCACCAGCGCCATGAGGGGTAATCAACCTTGCCGGCGATCACTTTAACGTCCTTAGGTTTCCAGGGAGAAAGCTCGATGAACTTCTGCAGATACTTATTATTCTCCGGGATGCGCTTCTCGGGTTTACGAGCAACCACGTTGACACTATAGAAGCTGTTGGGAATACTATCCAATACTGCTTGATGCTCAGTTGCAAAGGCGAATACCGATTTATCATAGCTGCCATAGAGTACGCAGGCACCTAAGGCGACACAATCATATTGCGACCAATCCAGGCCACTTTTCGTCGCTTCACTGATATGCATTACAGTGCATCGGTTTCCGCTGCTTTCAACTTGTTCGGCGACGGCGCGGCTGATTCTGGCGGTATGACCACCTCTGGAGTAGTAAAGTACCAGTACTGACTTCATCGATATGTCCAATTAAAACTATTTTCAGCGCTTATTGTTGCAGCAAGTCATTTTATAAACACAAGAATTGATCACAAATTAGCGCTAGCTCATATAAATAGAAGTCAAAATTGAGATCTGTAGCCAAGTTAGTATCATTGCCTTAGCTAAACGGCTCAATTAGAATAAACTAATCCAAGAGTGAAGTGAGTATAGGTATGCAAAATAATATCGATGTAAATGCCATGGTGACCAACGCTGAGAATGCGGCTAAGTGGTTAAAAGCGATTGCCAACCCGAATCGATTGATGATCTTGTGCCTACTACTGGATAATGAATTGAGTGTAACTCAACTCAATGAGACCGTCCCGCTGAGCCAATCAGCCCTGTCTCAGCATCTTGCCGTTTTAAGAACTCAAGATCTGGTGTCTACACGTAAGAGCTCTCAGGTGGTGTATTACTCACTCAAGAATGAACAGGTCTCTGAAATCATCTCGATCATGCATAAGCAGTTTTGTGCATAATTTTTTTCGATAAGTATATACAGTAAAATGCCAGTCACTCGACTGGCATTTTTAGTTTTCATCACAGCTAGAGTTATCTATCGGTGAAAGCCTTAGCAAATTCTTCGACTTGATTCCAATCAGTGAATTCATAGGTGCCAGAGGTGTCTATTGACGACCCCTTGGTCATCCACGGCTTAAATCTGAACTATCTATCGGTAAAGGCCTTGGCGAAATCTTCAACTTGCTCCCAATCAGTAAACTCGTAGGTTCCAGAGGTGTCCATTGACGCCCCCTTGGTCATCTACTGTCTCTTAGCCACGACCTCTTAACAGCTAAGCCTATCTATCGGTAAAAGCCTTGGCGAAATCTTCAACTTGCTCCCAGTTGGTAAACTATAGGTTCCAGAGGTGTCCATTGACGCCCCCTTGGTCATCTACTGCTTAAATCTGAACTATCTATCGGTAAAGGCCTTGGCGAAATCTTCAACTTGCTCCCAGTTGGTAAACTCATAGGTGCCTGAAGTGTCAGTCGGCCCCTTGGTCATCCACATGATAAAACGTATCATGGTCTTATCGAAGAAGCGGTATTTAGGGTAATCGATCTTCCCGGCGAAGACGCCTAACTGCTGCGGTTTCCATAATGAAAGTGCTAGAAACTTCTTCATATAAGGGTTGGTTTCCGGAGTGTTCTTCTGCGGCTTTCTGGCAACCACATTCACGCTAAAGAAGGCATTTTTCTTGGCATTGAGTACGGCTTGGTGACGGTTGATATACAGATACAGTTCAGGTTTGTGCTTACCGTAACGAATACTGGCACCTATCAAGATCTTATCGAAGTAAGAGAGGTTTAAACCTTGAGCTTCTTCCAGTGAAGCTAAAGTCACACTATCACCCGCACCTTCGCTAATCCCCTGCACAAACTCACAGATTGCTTTTGTTTGGCCGTCGGTAGTGGAGTAGATAATTAACGTATTGCTCATCAGGTTTCCTGAATAATGAAGGTAGAAATATAAGCGGCCACTTACAGGGCACTCTCTCTAAGTTATCTATACTGATTAAATAAAAATACTGCCAATAATGCTATAAGGTAAAGGTCTAATTCGCCTCTAATTTCGCCAAAAAGTAGGCGTAAACAACACCAGAAGCGTAAACACTTCGAGTCGACCAAACAGCATGGCTAACAAGAGTATCCATTTAGAACCATCATTGATGCTGGCATAGTTACTTGCCACTTCACCTAAGCCTGGACCTAAGTTATTTAGGCAAGCCGCGGTGGCACTAAAGGCAGTGATATTATCCATCCCCATCGCCATCAATGCCAGCATACAGATAACAAAAACCAGGGCGTAAGCTGAGAAAAATCCCCATACCGCATCTATGACGCGCTCGGGTAAGACTTTATTGCCGATCCGAATCGAGAACATGCCCCTGGGGTGTACCAGACGTTTAAGTTCACGGGAGCCCTGTTTGAATAACAAGATCATCCGCATCACCTTGATACCGCCGGCAGTCGAACCGCCACAGCCGCCAATAAAGCTTGAGAAGATGAGTAACATAGGCAGAAACAACGGCCACATGTGGAAACTCTCAGTGCCGAATCCTGCCGTTGTCGAAATGGACACCGCCTGAAATAGGGCATAATCGAAGGTCTCTTCCGGAGAGTCATAGATCCCCGAGTGATAGAGAGTCGCGAAGCAGATCGCGGTCAACGCAAGTTGCACGATAATAAGCACCTTAAACTCGGCGTCCTTGAAGTAGACCCTAAGGTTAATACCGCGACGAGTGAAGGCTGCAAAGTGAAGGCTGAAGTTGAGCGCAGCTATCAAGAGAAAGACCACACAGACCATGTTAATTGCCGTGCTATCGAAATGGCCGATGCTGGCATCATAGGTAGAGAAGCCGCCGATAGCGATTGTTGAGAAAGAGTGACAGATAGCGTCGAAGACATTCATTCCCGCCAGCCAGTAAGAGAAGGCACAGGCAACAGTCAGTAAAAAATAGATATACCATAAAGCTTTGGCAGTCTCGGCTATCCTGGGGGTCATCTTACTGTCTTTCACCGGCCCGGGCATCTCGGCCCGATAGAGCTGCATTCCCCCGATACCAAGTACAGGCAGAATAGCGACGGCCAAAACAATGATCCCCATGCCACCCAGCCATTGCAACAGATGTCGGTAAAAGAGTATGGCTTTGGGTAGAGAGTCTAAGCCAACAATCACAGTGGCACCTGTGGTCGTTAGGGCCGAGAAAGACTCGAAGAAGCTGTCAGTAATAGATAAGTCCGGCTGGCTAGAAAAAATAAACGGCACCGCACCGATAGAACCTAGCACTCCCCAAAAAAGCACCACTAAGAGGAAGCCTTCACGGGTGCGAAGATCTTTCTTGTGTCTTCGATTGGGATACCAGAGCATGAAACCGAGAAATAGACTCAATACAAACGCCTGAATAAATGCGGTACCGCCTCCATCCTTATAGATCACCGCCACCAGAGCTGGTGGGAGCAGAGACAGGGAAAACAAGCCCATGAGCATACCTGTTATTCTTATTATCGTTCTATATTGCATCTAGGCCTATCTATTATTCATTAGCGAAACTCACTCTCCATAAGATGAGAGCGAAGAAAAACGCACATTTTGTTATTTTCGCACATTTCGATAACTCAGCACAGGGACAAATCATAGTGCTCACTCATGATTAATATCTTTTGGTATAAACCTCTTAAGTGTGAGTCACTCCAGCTCAAAGTTCGCTTTGAGCTTTCCCTGACTCATGGTGGCCAAATCAGTATTGAGTTTGTCTCGATACCGCTTAGGAAGCTCAAAGGTCACCAGCACCTTATCGGTAAAGGATCTGTCCGATATCACCCCGTCACTCTGCTTAAGCAGATACTCAACATCCTGAAGCTGGCCATAATCACATTCCAATAAACCCGGATAACGGATCTGTTTAAGCTCAGTTTGTAACTGAGTCAGGCCTTGTCTGATACCCGAACTATAGGCCCTGACTAAACCACCCACTCCGAGCTTAGTACCACCGAAATAGCGCACCACAATGGCGCCTATCTCACCTACACCAGATCCCTGTAAAGTGGCTAGCATGGGACGCCCGGCACTTCCGGCTGGCTCTCCATCATCACTGGAACCAATAGCCATGCTGTTATCAGGTGCTGCATTCACGAACGCATAGCAATAATGGCTAGCCCCTGGATATTCACCCTTAATGTTAGTGAGTGCACACTTCAACTCTTCACCAGACTGACAATGAAAAAGAAAAGAGATAAAGCGGCTATGCTTTATCTCCTCCTCAATCACTAAATCTACAGATGGGATCTGATAACTATCAATCAATATTTGCCACTCTTTAATTAAAAAAGTTCAATGAATTACCCATTAATGAATAACCCCACATAGAGATGCCCAGCTGTTATACCAAATAACCCCACGCATTGGCCTACATAGAGATGCGCAGCTGTTACCCCAAATAACGCCACGCAGTGGCCTAAATAGAAATGCGCAGCAGATCTATTAGCCTAAACCGCGATCGCGAGTCATATTCTCATTTCTATCAGCATGAACAATGACATTATCTTCAATACGAATACCGCCGAATGGACGTAACTGATCTATGGTGTCCCAGTTGATTTGTGCCCGACGTTTATCTTGTTTTAAGCCATCGAGTAGTGAGTCGATAATGTAGATCCCCGGCTCTATAGTCAGCACTTGGTTCACCGCTAAAGTACGGGTGCAGCGCAGGAAGGGATGCGCATCTGGTGCGGCAATATGAGTGCCGCGTTCATCATGAAGATAGCCACCCATGTCGTGGACTTGTAGCCCTAGCATGTGACCAAGTCCATGGGGGAAGAAGACACTGGTGATGCCCTGTTCGACTAAGCTCTCGACATCCCCTCTGGCCATATTAAAATCTAACATTATCTGAGCAACTTTCTTATGAGTCTCAATATGCAAATCAACATATTTGACTCCCGGCCTCATCATACCAACAAGCTCAAGTTGCACCTTATTCATTGCCTCGATCAACTCACTGAAGATATTTTTCTCGAAGGCATAGGTACGGGTAATATCCGATGCATAACCAGAGAAATTGGCTCCGGCATCGATAAGAAATGACTTTCTCGAATGAGGACTCGCATGCTCAAGCTTAGTGTAATGCAGAATCGAAGCATTGCGGTTAAGCGCGATGATATTGCCATAGGGAACCTCGTTCTCGCTCTGGCAAGAAGCAGTTAGGTATTCCTGCTGGATCTCAAACTCACTGCCACCATTATAGAAGGCCTTTTTAGCCGCTACGTGGCCTTGTACGGCTATCTCGTTAGAGCGTCGCATGCACTCGAGCTCATATTGGGTCTTGGTCGCTCTATGGTAATGAAGGTAACTCATCACCGCATCTGGATTTCGAGCCTTAAATCCTAGTATCTCGGCAACATCTAAGTGCTCCCCTATATAGGCCCAGTTGGCGATATCTTTTGGCAGTAACTCGGCAACTTTATCGGCTTTAGTCAGCAGTTTTATTTCAACATGCTCGCTCCAGAAGGCATCAGGAGCATCGGCAACCTTATGCCAGAAATCTACCGGACGAAAGAAGATCAATTGCGGCTTATCCCGGCCATTGACTAACAACCAACAGTGAGGGTTATCCAAGATAGGTAACCAAGCTTTAAAGTGCGGATTGACCTTAAAAGGGTAATCCATATCGTCTAAAAACTGGCGATGAGGTTGGCCTGAATGGATCACCAAGCCAGATAATTTTTCCTGAGTAACTATGTCCGCCACACGACGGTTCAGTTCGGTGATGTGAGCAAGATAATGGCTAGCGAGCTGATCCATATGTGACTTCCTGTTGTTAGTTGTTCTTATTACTAATAAAGGTATAAGTATAGTCAATATCTGACTCGCTTTTCAGCGTCAGTTAACTAGACTATTTATGCCTCTTCAGCATCTGAAAACAGTCTAACATAAAGCTTAAAAATACCTCCACCAAAGCAACAATCAAACAAGTGTTTAAATTGGGTGTTGTAATTTATCTAAATTCGTCGCACACTGAGTAGTAACTGGTCAGATGATGACCTGCGCTGAGATATAAGAATAACCCCTAGTTAAGACGGGTATCACGCAAAAGGAAGCAAGCAATGATCTACCAAAGTCCTACGATTCAGGTTGAGTTACTTGAAGATAATATCGCTCGGCTATGCTTTAACGCACCGGGTTCAGTCAACAAGCTAGATAGAGAAACGATTGACTCTCTTAACGCTGCACTCGATGCAATCAAGCAAAATTCAGACATCCAAGCTTTAGTCCTGACTTCAGGTAAAAGCGCCTTCATCGTTGGCGCCGACATCACTGAATTCTTAGGCTTGTTCGCTCAAGACGATAGCGTGCTACTCCCTTGGATAGCAGAAGCAAACGTCGTATTTAATAAGTTAGAAGATCTTCCCTTTCCAACTATCTCAGCCATCAACGGCTTTGCACTAGGTGGCGGTTTCGAAACCGTACTAGCAACCGATTTCCGTATTGCCGATACTACGGCAAGAGTGGGATTACCCGAGTCTAAGCTAGGACTGGTTCCAGGTTTTGGTGGTACGGTTCGCCTTCCACGTCTAATCGGTACAGACAACGCCCTCGAGTGGATCACTAGCGGTAAGGACCAACGTCCGGAAGCGGCACTTAAAGTCGGCGCTATCGACGCGATCGTTGCACCAGAGAATTTACAAGCTGCAGCGATTCAGATGATCAAGGATGCCGTCACAGAAAAACTCGATTGGCAGAGTCGCCGCGCTCGCAAGCAGGCACCACTAACACTGCCTAAGCTAGAAGCTATGATGTCATTCGCCACGGCGAAAGGCATGGTCTTCAAGATAGCAGGCAAGCATTATCCAGCACCTATGACAGCCATCTGCGTCATAGAGCAAGCCGCAAATCTTAAGCGAGATGAAGCCCTTAAGATAGAGCATCAAGCTTTTGTTAAGCTAGCCAAAACAGAAGTGGCTCAGGCATTGATCGGTATCTTCCTCAATGACCAGTTAGTCAAAGGCAAGGCTAAGAAAGCCGGTAAGCTGGCTAAGAAAGTAGACACAGCCGCCGTACTGGGTGCAGGCATCATGGGTGGCGGCATCGCCTACCAGAGCGCCAGCAAGGGCACTCCTATCGTCATGAAAGATATCGCACAGCCAGCTCTGGAATTAGGTCTGGGTGAAGCGTCTAAACTACTTGCTGCACAGATTAAGCGTGGTCGCTCCACACCAGAGAAGATGGCCAAGGTGCTTAACAACATCACAGCGACTCTTGACTACACCCCGGTTAAAGATGTCGACCTAGTCGTCGAAGCCGTTGTCGAACACCCTAAGGTCAAGGCTATGGTACTGGCCGAAGTTGAGCAGCACGTTGCCGACGACGCCATCATCACCTCTAATACATCGACCATCTCAATCAACCTACTGGCTAAGGCCCTTAAGAAGCCTGAGCGTTTCTGTGGCATGCACTTCTTCAACCCGGTACATAAGATGCCATTGGTTGAAATTATTCGTGGTGAGCATAGCTCGGAAGAGACGATTGCGACTGTAGTTGCGTACGCCAGCAAGATGGGTAAGACACCTATCGTAGTCAATGATTGTCCGGGTTTCTTCATTAACCGTGTGCTGTTCCCTTACTTTGCAGGCTTCAGTGGCCTACTCGCCGATGGTGGTGATTTCGCCGCTATCGATAAGGTGATGGAGAAGCAGTTCGGTTGGCCAATGGGCCCTGCCTATCTGCTCGATGTTGTCGGTTTAGATACGGGCCATCACGCACAGGCTGTTATGGCTGAAGGCTTCCCTGATCGCATGGCGAAAGAAGGCAAAGATGCTATCGATATCATGTTCGAGGCACAGCGCTTCGGTCAGAAGAATAGCAAAGGTTTCTATGCTTACTCAGTCGACCGTCGTGGCAAGCCGAAAAAAGATGTCGATGCCGTTAGCTATGAACTGCTAGGTGCCGAATTCGGCGAGCTTAAGCAATTCGAATCCGATGAGATCATCGCCCGTACTATGATCCCTATGATCATAGAAACTGTGCGTTGTCTCGAGGAAGGCATTATCGCTTCACCTGCTGAAGCGGATATGGGTCTGGTTTACGGTCTAGGTTTCCCACCTTTCCGCGGTGGTGTATTCCGTTACATAGATACCATGGGCGTCGCAAACTTCGTCGCTCTTGCCGATAAATATGCTCACTTAGGTGGCCTATATCAAGTAACAGATGCCATGCGTGAACTTGCCGCAAACAATGGCAGCTACTACCAGTCTAAATAAGTGGGAAGGAATAAAACAATGAAACAAGCAGTTATCGTAGATTGCATCCGTACTCCCATGGGCCGCTCTAAGGCTGGAGTATTTAGAAATGTACGTGCAGAGACACTCTCTGCTGAACTAATGAAGGCCCTGGTTGAGCGTAACCCTAAACTGGATCCTAATACCATTGAAGACGTGATCTGGGGCTGTGTTCAGCAGACTCTGGAGCAAGGCTTCAATATCGCCCGTAACGCATCACTCCTTGCTGGTCTGCCTAAGCAGATTGGCGGCGTGACCGTTAACCGTCTATGTGGTTCATCTATGGATGCCCTGCACCAAGCCGCGCGCGCTATCATGACAGGCCAAGGTGATACGTTCATCGTCGGTGGTGTCGAGCACATGGGTCACGTACCAATGAACCACGGTGTCGACTTCCACCCGGGTCTTGCCAGTAATGTCGCTAAGGCATCGGGCATGATGGGCCTAACAGCTGAGATGCTAGGTAAGATGCACGGCATCACGCGTGAGCAGCAAGATGAATTTGCAGTACGTTCTCATAAACGCGCTCATGCAGCCACAGTCGAAGGTCGCTTCGCCAATGAGATCCACCCAATCGAAGGTCATGATGCCAATGGTGCCTTGATCATGGTTGAGCATGACGAAGTCATCCGCCCCGAAACGACCATGGAATCTCTGTCAGGACTTAGACCTGCTTTCGATCCAGTCAATGGTACTGTAACAGCGGGGACATCTTCAGCCCTATCTGATGGCGCTTCAGCCATGCTGGTTATGGAAGAAGAGAAAGCCAAGTCTTTAGGCTTACCAATCCGTGCCCGTATCCTCTCGATGGCTGTCGCCGGTTGTGATGCTGCCATCATGGGTTATGGTCCGGTTCCTGCGACTAAGAAAGCACTGGAACGCGCAGGCCTGACTATCGATGATCTTGATGTTATCGAGCTCAACGAAGCCTTCGCCGCCCAGTCTCTGCCTTGTGTGAAAGAGCTAGGCTTGATGGATGTGGTCGATGAGAAGATTAACCTCAACGGCGGCGCTATCGCCCTAGGCCATCCATTAGGTTGCTCTGGTACGCGTATCTCTACAACCCTTATCAACTTGATGGAAAGTAAAGATGCAAAATATGGTCTGGCGACCATGTGTATCGGTTTAGGCCAAGGTATCGCAACGATATTCGAAAGACCTTAATCCGCTAAAGTTATAGCTTTTACTTTAAATAACAAAACCCTAGCGACTCGTTCCTAGGGTTTTGTTATGTTCCACGTGGAACACCTCCACTGTAATTTCATGAAAATCATCCCGCAAAAAGATCGACCTCCCCTTGAACAATTAATCACAACCTGTCAAAAATAGTCCTCCTCAAACAACTTTGGAATCAAGAGATGGAACTGGTATTACTGGCAGATAAGCCTAAGGCGATTCCGCAAATTGCTAAATGGTATAACGATGAATGGGGCACTGCTACTTTGAACAAGGGGGCCGATGACTCCAGCCGCTCGACTCAGGCCTTGGAAGACAAACTCAAAGATTACCTTAATCACGACAAGTTACCCCTGATACTCCTGGCTACGGATCAAGATGAAGATGGCGGCACTCGAGTCATAGCGGCAGCTCAGCTAAGATTTCAGGAGATGACCACTTACCCTGAAACCTCACATTGGCTCGGCGGCGTTTACGTCGATAAGGCTCACAGAGGCAAAGCCATTGGTCAGTGCCTGATTAATGGCATCATAGATTTAGCCAGACAACACCAAGTGAACGAACTCTATCTACAAACAGAAGATCATTCAGGTGGCCTGTATAAGAAAATGGGCTGGAAAGCCGTCGAACAGCTGACCTATCACGGAGTGAAAGTACTGGTGATGAAATTAAAGTTAAATGAGCGAGTTTGCGAAGAGCAGAAACGAGCATGACGCCTGCTATCGATGCACTAAAGAAAGCCAAGGTAGAGTTCACCATTCATGAATACCACCATGAACCAGGTTGTGACTCCTATGGGTTAGAGGCGGCAGAAAAATTAGGTTTACAACTTGAACAGGTATTTAAAACCTTGGTCGTGCAACTCGATGGCAAACAGCTTGTGGTTGCCATTATTCCCGTCGCCGCCAAACTCAGTATGAAACTCATAGCCAAGGCAGCGAAAGCGAAAAAAGCCGCCATGGCCAATGCCGATGATGTGCAAAGATCCACGGGTTATAAGGTGGGAGGAGTCAGTCCAATCGCCCAGAAAAAAGCCCTAAAGACTTACATAGACATCAGTGCAGAGAATCACCCACAAATATATGTCAGCGGCGGTCAGCGAGGATTAGATATTGAACTAGCACCAGAGCAGCTACAACTGATGACTAAGGCACAAGTATCTCCCCTCACGAGTTAGCCGCAATTTTAAGTTTCACCTAGAGCCAATCTCACAAAATCCCCCACAGAGCTTGGATAAAGCTTTTTGCTGGAGTAATATTAGTCACTCTTTACAAGCACGCCTCACCTCTGATCCGCAGTAGGTTTGATGGCAGATATATGGTTGAGGAATTATGAGCGACCGAGTGAGTGATACGATTATCGATGGCATGAATCAGGCCGACCATCAGCTTGATGCTATCGGGCTACGATGTCCGGAGCCAGTTATGATGGTACGTAAATCAGTACGTAAAATGGAAGCCGGCGAGACCTTGCTGATCATCGCAGACGATCCAGCCACTACACGCGATATTCCCAGCTTCTGTGAGTTCATGGATCATAAGCTACTCTCGAGTAGCACAGATAAGACGCCTTATCAGTATCTAATTCAGAAAGGCCTCTGAATTAAGCAGCCATAACTATATAAAGGAATCATCTATGTCGACACTTATTGCCATTGGATTTAAACCCATTAAGCAGCAGCCTATGACACTCGTTACTAAGGCGAGTGTCACCTGCTCCCATGGTGTCGAACAGGATTTCTTCGGCCGACCAGGAAAACGACAAGTCACCGTAATGTCTAAAGAGCAATGGCAAACCGTCTGCGCTGAACTTAATGCAATGCTACCTTGGACGACTCGCAGGGCTAATTTACTGGTGGAAGGGCTGAGCTTTACTCCAGCACATGTCGGCAAGATACTTCAGATAGGTGAACTCAAACTGGAAATTACCGGCGAGACAGACCCATGCAAGAAGATGGAAATAGCCCATGCAGGACTCGAAGCCGCATTAAGACCAGATTGGCGTGGCGGTGTCACCTGCCGGGTATTAAACGATGCTGTGATCAATGCAGGAGATTCCGTTCTGCTGAGCTAAACCAAGCTTACCTGTAAAAGCAGACTCGATGACAGGCTTAGCCCTGTACATCGACTTAGCTCTGCTATTCTTATTCTTGCTATGTCTCTGTCTCATCATCAACCGCCAGCACAGCAAGATCTTCGAAGCGAGTGCCATGCTGAAGTTCCCTTCCAAATACCCAATGCTAAACCCAGTCTAGAATAACAATTTGCTACACGATATTTGTTTTACCCGCCCCTAAAATATGCGATAAAAGACAGGTGAAAACCCAACGTAAATAAAGCATAAAAACCACAAGTGTCACAAAAATAACAAATCAGCTCGCTTTAACAAAAGACTGGCACAATCAACAAAGAATAATTATTGCCAACAATTTTTAGATAAGAAGAATAAATCAGGGATTAAAATGATAAAACATACGTTAACCCCGCTATGTGCAGCAATCGCACTTAGCTTAAGTTTGCCAATAATGGCGAGCGAATCGACCTCAGACAAAGAACCTAAGTGGCAGGTAAATGCGCCGGCTAATGCGCCATTCGAACAGGTTAAGATTGATGTCTCCGAAGGCACCTGGATGAACATCAGTGTCAGCCCAAACGGTAAAACTATCGTGTTCGACATGCTGGGTGATATCTATCAAATCCCCATGCAAGGCGGTGAAGCCAAAGTACTTGCTAAAGGCATAGCCTGGCAGATGCAGCCAACATACAGCCCGGACGGAAAGTATATCGCCTTCACCTCCGATGAGAATGGTGGCGACAATATCTGGATCATGGATGCCGATGGCAGCAATCCAAGAGCCGTAACGGACGAAACATTCCGTCTGCTCAATAGCCCAGCCTGGAGTCCGGATTCACAATACCTGGTCGCACGTAAGCACTACACAGGATCTCGTAGTCTAGGTGCCGGAGAAGTCTGGCTATATCATGTGGCAGGCGGCGAAGGCATTAAACTCACCGAGCGTCCTAACGAACAGAAAGACCTGGGCGAACCCGCCTACTCACCGGATGGCCGCTACATCTACTTTAGCCAAGACGCCACTCCGGGTAAGACATTCCATTACTCGAAAGATTCGGTCAAGGGTATTTATAAGATCAAACGCTACGATACCGAAACCGGTGACATAGAAGTATTAGTCCAAGGCACAGGTGGCGCCATAAGGCCGACTCCTAGCCCGGATGGAACCAAGCTAGCCTATATCAAACGAGACGGATTTCAGTCTTCTCTGTACCTGCTCGACCTCAAATCAGGCAAGAAAGAGAAGCTATACGGCAAGCTAGACAGAGACATGCAAGAGACCTGGGCCATTCATGGTGTCTATCCGACCATGAGTTGGACCGCCGACAACGAAGAGATAATCTTCTGGGCTGGCGGTAAGATTAACAAACTAGATGTTGAGTCCAAATCAGTTAAACAGATCCCCTTCTCGGTAAAGACCGAATTGGCAGTTCAACCTGCGGTACGATTCGAGCAAGACCTTGATAAGGATGTGTTCGACGTCAAGATGCTGCGTATGGCTCAGGTTTCACCCGATGGTAAGAAAGTCATTTATGAAGCCCTGGGCAAGCTGTGGATTAAAAGCTTATCTAATAAGTCTGACAAGCACAGCCGCCTAACTAAGCTGGATGCAGATCTGAGAGAACTCTATCCCCAATGGTCTCGTGACAGCAGAAGTATCGTTTTTACCACCTGGGATGATCAAGACCAAGGTACTGTTAAAGTCGTCAGTGTCAGAAACAAGCGCAGTAAAACACTGACCAAGGAGCCGGGTAAATATGTAGAACCCACCTTCTCTCCCGATGGTTCCTTCGTGGTTTACCGTAAAGCTAAAGGCGGTTATATCACACCGAAAACCTGGTCCCAAGATACTGGACTGTATAAGGTCGATATCAAAGGCAAACACAATACCCGAATCACGCCAGATGGTTATCAGCCACAATTTGGCGTCGACTCCCAGCGTGTCTACTTTATGGATCAAGGCGAGACTCCAGAGTTCGCCTCAATCAACCTAGATGGCTTCCAGAAGCGAGTTCACTACACCAGTAAGCTGGGTACAGAATTTCGCATATCTCCCGATGGCAAGCAGCTAGCTTTCGCCGAACGCTTCAAGGTCTGGGTCACCCCATTCGCTAAACACGGCGAGACCATAGAGATAGGTCCCAAGGCGAGTAACTTACCTGTCAGCCAGTTGAGCGTGCGTGCAGGTGAGAGTATTAGCTGGAACGGTGACAGCGATCAGCTCTACTGGACCTTGGGTCCAGAGCTCTATCAAATGCCAGTAGATATAGAATACAAAGGTCAGCGTAAAACCAACACTGATGAGCAAACGACCTCAGATATAGCTAAGGTCGAACCTAAGATCACCGACTTGGGATTCACTCAGAAGGCCGATGTTCCACGTGGAACTATTGCCTTCGTCGGTGGCAAGATCATCACCATGGAAAATGACAAGGTGATTGAGAATGGTGTAGTGATCGTCAAGGATAATAAGATTATCTCTGTCGGTGACGCATCGACGGAAATCCCTAGTGAAGCGACTGTCATAGACATCAAGGGCAAGACCCTGATGCCTGGCCTATTCGATGCTCATGCACATGGCGCACAAGGTGAAGAGGAAATTATCCCTCAGCAGAACTGGGAACTCTATTCGAACCTGTCTCTGGGTGTCACGGCTATCCATGATCCGTCTAACGATACCACAGAGATATTCGCCGCTTCCGAGCAACAGAAAGCAGGAAATATTGCCGGTCCACGCATCTTCTCGACTGGGACAATTCTCTATGGAGCCAATGGCCCCGGCTACACATCTCACATAGATTCACTGGAGGATGCCAAGTTCCACCTGGAACGTCTGAAGAAAGTCGGCGCATTCAGTGTGAAGAGTTATAACCAGCCACGTCGTAATCAGCGCCAACAAGTCATAGCTGCCGCTCGTGAACTCGAGATGATGGTCGTGCCTGAAGGTGGCAGTTTGCTACAACATAACCTGACTATGATTGTCGATGGCCATACGGGGATCGAACATTCATTACCAGCGGCATCTATCTACAACGACATAAAGCAACTCTGGAGTCAGACTGAAGTCGGTTACACTCCGACTCTGGTCGTCGCCTATGGCGGTATCTCGGGTGAAAACTATTGGTACGATAAGACAGATGTATGGGCACATCCAAGACTGTCCATGTATGTACCAAGTGATCTATTAGATGCCAGATCAATGAGACGCCCTACCGCACCGGATGAACATTACAACCATTTCAATGTTGCTCGTGTCGCCAATGAGATGAATGATTTGGGTGTTAAACCCAATATTGGTGCCCATGGTCAACGGGAAGGCTTAGCGGCTCATTGGGAGATGTGGATGTTTGCCCAAGGTGGCATGAGTAATCTCGAGGTGCTCAAAACAGCAACCATCAATCCGGCTAAACACTTCGGCATGGATCATCAACTAGGTTCAATCAAGCAAGGCAAGCTTGCCGACCTGATCGTCATCGATGGAGATCCGCTAGAGGATATTCGAGTCACAGATCGAGTAACCTATACCATGGTCAACGGCAAACTCTACAATGCCGAAACCATGAATCAGTTAAACGGTGGATCCAAAAATAGAGGAAAGGAGAGAAAACCTTTCTTTTTTGAACGTTAATTTCTGTTTTGAATTTTAAAATCTGGCTAACTTTACTGCCAGATTTTAATTTCAGGAAAATTATTTTTTGAAGAGAAAGAACAAAAAATAATTAAATTTTCGCTTCGCGAAGAAAAATGAGATAGAAAAAGTAATATAGGTATTAAATAAGACAAAGAGTGTTCCACGTGGAACACTCTTTTGCTTTTATTTCCAGAGAGTGCAACGAACGTCCAACAGGCGCAGCCGTCATCTTGGCTTTCCCCTGCTCTTTCTTCTCCTAAAACCTAATCCCCTAGGAACTCGATCCTTCTTTATTACATTTATCATAACAAAAACAATATGTTGCATGGTCATTGAACATACCCACTGCCTGCATAAACGCATAACAGATTGTCGGTCCTACGAAGTTAAATCCCATTTTTTTCAAAGCCTTAGACATGGCTTCTGATTCTGGAGTCTGCACGGGAATCTCTTCCATAGCGTCGAAGTGGTTCACAATCGGGCTGCCACCGACGAAGCTCCAGAGAAATGCAGAAAAGTCATTGCCCTGCTCGCCCTTAGTATCTGAAAAGTTGGCCATATAAGCACGAGCATTCTTGATGATGGAGTTAACCTTAAGACGATTCCTGACTATGCCTTTATCCTGGAGCAAGTCTTCGACCTTGGCATCATCGAATTTAGCGATCACCTCAGGGTCGAAGTTGGCATATGCCGCTTCATAGGTCTTTTGTTTCTTGAGAATGGTGATCCAGGAAAGACCCGCCTGCTGACCATCGAGGCAGAGTTTGGCGAAAAGCTCCTGACTGTCGTACACGGGTCGGCCCCAGACGTAATCATGATAATCCAGGTAAATTTGATCATCCCCGACCCAGCCGCAGCGCTTCTTGTCCATGGACTTACTCCCTAAATATAATTTTTATGTTTATTTCCTTTAGGAGATAAAAAATAACCTACATATGCCTATTTCTACAAGGTATAATCGAAACCATTTTATATTTCCAAGCTAGCTCTAGTTGCTAAATAAGCATTTAGACAAGGTATTGGTATCATCCTGACGGCGTAGACAGTAGACATGACGAAACATGACGTAAAGACATTCCAGGGTTTCATTATGACCCTGCAGGAGTACTGGGCGCAGCAAGGTTGCGCTATAGTTCAACCATTGGACATGGAAGTAGGCGCGGGTACATTCCACCCTATGACCTTCTTACGAGCATTAGGCCCAGAGCCGATGAGCTGTGCTTATGTTCAACCTAGTCGCCGTCCTACGGATGGCCGTTATGGCGACAATCCGAATCGCCTACAACACTTCTATCAATTTCAAGTTGTGTTGAAGCCGTCTCCAGATAACATTCAAGAGCTTTACCTTGGTTCTCTAGCAGCCGCTGGTGTCGACATGCACGTTCATGACGTACGCTTCGTTGAAGACAACTGGGAATCACCGACTCTAGGTGCCTGGGGTCTTGGCTGGGAAGTCTGGTTAAACGGCATGGAAGTCTCACAGTTCACTTACTTCCAGCAAGTGGGTGGATTAGAGTGTAAGCCTGTAACTGGCGAGATAACTTACGGTCTTGAGCGCCTTGCTATGTACATCCAGGAAGTCGATAACGTCTACGATCTAGTCTGGACAGACGGCCCAATGGGAAAAATTATGTATGGTGATATTTTCCACCAGAACGAAGTTGAACAGTCAGCTTATAACTTTGAACACGCTAATGTTGAAGTGTTATTCAGAAATTTTGATGACTGTGAGAAAGCTTGCCAGCATCTACTAACACTTGAAAAGCCGCTGCCACTGCCAGCCTATGAGCAAGTCATGAAAGCCTCTCACGCATTTAACCTGCTTGATGCGCGCCATGCTATTTCTGTTACTGAACGCCAGCGTTATATCTTACGTGTTCGCACTATGGCTAAAGGTGTTGCAGAGTCTTACTATCAAGCGCGTGAAGCTCTCGGCTTCCCAATGTGTAAGTAGAGGAATAACAAATGAATTTTGAAAACTTACTGATTGAAGTAGGCACTGAAGAACTACCTCCAAAATCTTTACGCAAGTTAGCTGAGTCTTTTCTTAGCAATTTTACTGATGAACTAAAAAAAGCGGAACTCAACTTTGAGTCTGCGGTATGGCATGCTGCGCCACGCCGCTTAGCAATCTGCGTCAACCAACTTGTTTTAGCTCAGGCTGATAAGGTGGTAGAAAAACGTGGACCCGCTGTTGCACAAGCATTCGATGCCGACGGTAACCCTACCAAAGCCGCCATGGGCTGGGCTCGTGGTAACGGTATTACTGTTGAACAAGCCGGTCGATTAAAAACGGATAAAGGCGAATGGTTACTGCATCAGGCAACCGTGGTTGGTGTTGAGACTAAGAGTCTTATTGCCGCTATGGCGCAACGCTCTTTAGATAAGTTACCTATCCCTAAGCCTATGCGCTGGGGTAATAACACCACTCAGTTTATTCGCCCTGTTCACACCGTGACTATGCTGCTTGGCAGTGAAATCGTTGCAGGTGAGCTACTGGGCATAAAGTCAGATCGCGTCATTCGTGGTCACCGCTTCATGGGTCAAGCCAGCTTCGAGTTAGATCACGCCGATAACTACCTGTCTGCACTGAAAGAAAAAGGCAAGGTACTCGCCGACTACGAGGTCCGTAAGGCCATCATCAAGACAGATGCTGAAGCTGCGGCGGCTAAGATTGGCGGTATTGCCGATCTTGAAAACGAGCTGCTCGAAGAGGTCTGTTCACTGGTGGAATGGCCTGTGGTATTAACGGCTAATTTCGAAGAAAAATTCCTCGACGTACCTACTGAAGCCCTGGTTTACACCATGAAAGGCGATCAGAAGTATTTCCCGGTATTCGATAAAGCGGGTCAACTTATGCCTCACTTTATCTTTGTCACCAATATCGAATCTAAAGATCCACAGCAGATTATTGCGGGTAACGAGAAAGTCGTTCGTCCACGTCTTGCCGATGCCGAGTTCTTCTTCGAAACAGATAAGAAAACCTCACTAGAGGCTCGTCTTACGAGTTTAGAAACTGTGGTATTCCAGAAGCAGCTGGGTACGATCAAGCAACGTGTCGAACGCATCTCAGCAATGGCTGGTTTCATCGCTAGCAGCATAGATGCCCATTGTCATAGTCTTGGTTTACACCTATCAAGCGAGGAAGCATCTCGTGCAGGCCTGCTGTCTAAATCAGACCTGATGACCAACATGGTCATGGAATTCACCGACCTTCAAGGCACCATGGGCATGCATTACGCACGTCTCAATGGTGAGACTGAAGCCGTGGCTCTGGCTCTGCAAGAGCAATACAAGCCTAAGTTTTCCGGCGATACTGTTCCTACAGCAGCCATTTCTATCTGTGTAGCTCTGGCTGAGAAGCTGGATACTCTGGTAGGTATCTTCGGTATTGGCCAGGCACCTAAGGGCGCAGCCGATCCATTCGCACTGCGCCGCGCCGCTATCGGTATCTTACGTATCTGCGTCGAGAATAACCTGCCACTAGATCTGGTTGACCTTATCGCTAAGGCTCAGGAACTACATGGCAGTAACTTAAGTAATGATACAACTGCCGAGCAGGTACTCGAGTTCTTCATGGGCCGTTTCCGCGCTTGGTATCAAGATCAAGGCGTTAGCGTCGACGTGATTTTAGCCGTACTGGCTCGTCGCCCAACTTCACCTGCCGACTTCGATAGTCGCATCAAGGCCGTGGCTCACTTCAGGACTCTGGAGCAGGCTTTGGCATTGGCCGCCGCTAACAAGCGCGTGTCTAATATTCTGGCTAAGGTTAAAGGTGATATTCCGGCAAGTATCGATGCTAGCTTATTGACTGAAACCGCAGAGAAGGCACTGGCAGAGAAGCTCAATGAGCTTCAACCTAAACTGGCTCCTCTGTTTGCCTCGGCAAACTATCAGGAAGCACTGGCACTTCTGGCTGACCTACGCGAAAGCGTGGATACTTTCTTCGAAGACGTCATGGTTATGGTCGATGACGAAGCATTGAAGAACAACCGTTTAGCCCTGCTTTCAAGCCTACGCGAGCAGTTCCTCCATGCAGCGGATATATCTTTGCTGCAATAAGAAGGTTTAAGTTCCTAGGAACTAGGAACTAAAGAAGCCTCAGAGAAATCTGGGGCTTCTTTATTAGGAAAAAGCATAAAATAACAAGCCTGTGCACTCCTTCTTTTAAATCTCTTTCAGCTGCTTGTGTAAAACCTCAAACTCATCCCGGCTTAGATCTGCATCGATTAACAAGCGTGCCAGACAAGCCTCATCTAGCTTCTTAGCTTGATATAACATCGAGCATTCGCTGATAAGATTAGCCCTCCATATCACACTAGCGAGTACCTCAGTGGGCTTGGTACTGGTATTGGCTAATTGTATGAGCGATGACTCTAAACTAGAGGGTAACTGCCAGCATCCAGCCAATAACGCACTCAGAGTGAGGGATTTAGTGGTCATCACCTGCCTGAATAGCCAAGAGTTAGGCATTTCACCGGGGTCGGCTAACTGAAACTCATCCAACAGCATCTTAAAGATGGCGATTTTCCCTACATCATGGAGCAGACCTAACATGAAAGCCGTTTCTTGCTCTTCTACCGATAGCTCAGTGGAGATCCGAGTGGACAGGAAGGCCACCTGTAAACTGTGTCGCCAGATTTGCAGACCGAAGCGTCGATAATAGATAGGCTTAATCGCTATCATCTCTCGAACCAAACAAGTAGTAACATAGCGTTTGAGCTGCTCTCTTCCTAATTGGACGAAGGCCTGTTGTAGGCTCGCCACTTCATTATCACCTCGTCTGAAAGCCGGTGAATTACAGAGTTTCAACAAGTCGACACTCAACACTGGATCCTGCTGAATAAGCTGTATAAGTTCCTTAATTTCGACACTGTCGTCGCTCAAGCGCTTATTTAACTCTGCCATTCTCGTGGGGAGTTTAAGTACCTTGTCGGCGACATCTTGAGGTGACATCAGCGCATCTTCAACATCATCTATCACCGCTTTCTCTAAATTATTAGCGATTCCGCCGGTATCATTAGATCTTGTCGGAAAAAGTAGACTATAAAACAGCGCAGCAAGATCAACCGAATCAGAGATGAGCACTTCCTCTGTTGCTGTTGGATTTTGCGGTTTAGCAGATGCGTAGGCTAATTTATCCTGGATACTGGTGTTTTGCCTAAAGCCTTTCGGCTGGGAAATAGAGGTTTTATCTCTGATATTAAACAGCTTATTAAAAAATTTTCTAACCAATTTGTATGACCGGGTGAGTAAATAGCAGCGCCAGGATAGAAACTTAATCATAGCGCTTAGGAAAATAATCGGTGCAGTTTAGCGGGTTACAAACTAGGTTATAAGTATTATTCTGATCCTTTACTTTAAGACGTGAAGCAAGCATCACATGAGCGACGATCTGCAACCTAAATTATTCCGCCTCGGTGAAAAAGCCTTGGTACTGGATTGTGCCTCTCTATCAGGCTCAAGTAATAAGCTGGAAATACAGAGACAAATTTGGCACATAGGGGATCAGTGCCGGGCCAGTGGTGACTTTGACGATATTGTTCCGGGTAATAATAATCTCACGTTTTTTTTCAAAGACAGTAAAAAAATCCCTTTCTGGAGCAATCAAATCAACACGCTTTGGACCCATGAACCGGTTCAAGACAAGCCTGGTAAGCTCATCCAGATCCCGGTCCAATATGGTGGGGAATATGGGCCAGATCTTAATGCTGTTGCCGAGTACCACAAACTCACTCCGCAAGAGGTCATAGCGATACATACCTCAACTCAATACAATGTGCTATTTCTGGGCTTTCAACCCGGTTTCCCCTATCTCGATGGACTGGATAAGCGACTCTTTACCCCAAGATTGGCAACTCCCAGATTATCGATTCCAGCGGGATCTGTCGGTATCGGTGGTGAGCAGACTGGTATATACCCGGCTCAGTCTCCTGGAGGCTGGCAAATTATTGGCCGCAGCGCCTTGGCACTATTCGATTCGGCATCTGAGTCTGGTGCCCTGCTGGCCCCCGGAGACAGGGTGCAGTTTGTCTCGGTGCTCTCTATTTCAGAGCAGTCTATTCTAGATCCATCTATTTTAAGTGAGTCTATTCCAGATTCCCCTAGTTCACAGACGGCTACTTCGAAGCAAGCTAAAGGCAGCCATAAGGAGTCCTCAAGATGATAGAGGTACTCACTCCCGGCTTTCACACCACAGTTCAAGACCTGGGACGCACAGGCTATCGTCACATAGGCGTATCAGTCTCGGGCGCCTTAGATCGACAGGCCTTAATGCTGGCTAATCGTTTAGTCGCTAATCCGGATAACGCTGCAGGCCTCGAACTCACGGCAGGAACATTGGAACTCAAGTTTCACCGTGATGCCTGGTTTAGCCTGACAGGAGCTCACTATGAGATCAAGATAGGCTCCAGGGAGATCTGGCATGGCTGGCGCAGCAAGATTAACGCCGGAGAAACCCTCATCCTCAGAGGGCCAAAATCCGGCATGCGTGCCTATCTCGCCGTAGATGGCGGCATAGATGTACCTATATCTTTGGGGTCGAGATCGACGCTAACTGCCGCCGAACTAGGTGGACACCAAGGTAGAGCTCTCAAGGTAGGGGATCGAATCCCCTTAGGAGATAAACGCTCACTTTCCAAGCCAATTGGCGCGGTGCAGAGAGGTTATTCTAATGAGGTACGCGCCTTGCCCGGACCCGAGATGACCCTGTTTACCCAGGAGTCACGTAACGTATTCTGGAGTAGCCAGTGGCAAGTCTCTAACGACAGTAACCGCATGGGAGCGCGTTTATCCGGCAAGGCATTAGGCTTAGAGCAAGAACAAAGCTTAAACTCGCATGCGGTTATGCCTGGCACCATTCAGGTACCGCCATCGGGTCAGCCCATAGTCCTGCTAGCAGACGGACAGACGACTGGCGGTTATCCTAAGATAGCGACTGTGATTGAAGCCGATCTTTGGAAACTAGCGCAGACAAGGCCAGGACAAAAGCTGAAATTTATTCACGTGAGTCCAAACCAAGCGGAAGACGCAAACAATGAATGGGATCAGTACTTTTATCGTCTCCAAAGAGCAATTGATGCTAATAGCTAAAAAAGGTCTCGAGTTACGAGCTTCGAGCTAAAGAAAAACCTAAGAGAATAATGCGTTTAAAAGCTAAATCCTGCAATACATTCATGATGACAGCAACAGCAAGATTCTTGATCACTCTTGCTTACAACTGATCACTTACAGCTTATAACTGAACAATAGGAAGAGAGGTCAATCATGTTATCAAATCCAAAAGGCTACCCGATAGATCTCAATGCCGACTTAGGTGAAGGTGGGGCCAATGATGCAGCCTTGCTGCAACTGATCACTTCGGCAAATATCGCCTGCGGAGGTCATAGCGGTGATCAATCGAGTATGCAGACCACTGTGAAGCTCGCGCTAGCCTCAAGGGTTCATATTGGCGCTCACCCCAGCTTCCCCGATCGTGAAAATTTTGGTCGTCAGCCCATGGTGATTTCAGACCAAGAGCTATTAACCTCACTCTATCAGCAAATTAACTCATTAAAAGCCGTCTGTGACTCCCTGGGAGCCAAACTGTTCCACGTGAAACCTCATGGTGCGCTTTATAACCAAGCGGCGTTCAGCGAGCATTTAGGCCTGCTGTTAATTAAAACCATAAAACGCATAGACCCAAGTCTAAAACTGATGATTCTTGCTGCCAGTCCGCTGGTGCAACTAGCAAGACAGCGGGGACTCGATGTGATCGAAGAAGCCTTTGCCGATCGGCGATATTTAGCAAACGCCAGCCTGGCTCCCAGGCAGATGCAAGGCGCCGTGATAGAGGACGATGCTCAAGCCATGTCACAGGTTGAGCAGTTACTCGCGAATAAGCCGCTAGCGACACTCGATGGAGCCTTGCTACGGCTCAAGGCCGATAGCATCTGTATACATGGAGATAATGAGCATGCACTCAGCTTTGCCAAGCTGATAAGTGCAAGGTTGGAAAGAAGTTTTAAGTTTTAAGTTGGAAGCTGTAAGTTTTAAGCTAGATCCTGAAACGAGTTCGGGATGACGACTCAAATTCAAGCTGGATTCCGGCCACAAGCATGCCGGAATGACGTATATCTTTCAGCTCAATGCCTTCTTAGCTGTCCTAACCTTTCTAGCACTATGGTCTTCTTAGCTTCTTTAAATCAGGGATAAGTACTCTGACTATCACGGATGATAGGAATGCACAGAGATGTAGGAACATCTCCTGCCATGTACAACGTCTATTTGTATACATCCCTGTCCCTCTTATTTAATAAAGAATGACATAAATGTTCCAGACACAAAAAAGCCCCGGATTTCTCCAGGGCTTCTGTTTTTCTCTTAGCTCTAACCTCGTAACTCGAGACTAGAAACTCGTAACTTCTTTAAACATCCAAGTTCGCTACGTTCAGCGCATTCTCTTCGATAAATTGACGACGCGGTTCAACTTGATCACCCATCAAACAGGTAAACAGCTGATCGGCACCGATGGCATCTTCGATGGTCACTACCAGCATACGGCGTGACTCAGGATCCATGGTGGTTTCCCAAAGTTGCTCAGGGTTCATCTCGCCCAATCCCTTATAACGTTGGATATAGAGACCACGTCTGGAATCGTTCATCAGCCAGTTAAGTGCCTCGACGAAGGTAGAAACCTCCTTCATGCGTTCACCACGCTTAATGAAACCACCTTCGACTATGAGTCCTTCGAGCGCCTCTGCAAGCTTAGCCATACGCTCGTAGTCTCTGGAATTGAGGAAGTCATAAGTAAACAGATAACTGGTATCGATACCGTGCTTACGTATGTGCACATTTGGCAGATATACTTTACGCTCAGGATCCATAACCGGCTCGGCTTTATAGATAACACCGCCAGATTCTCTTTCGGTTAGATCGGTGACAAATGCGTCACACCACTGCTTAACCTTAGCTTCATCGGCTAACATCTCAGCATCCAGCGCTGGATGATAAAGCATACGTTCGGTCAGCAGAGTCGGATAACGCAGATCTAAACGGTCAAAGATGGTTTCAACTTCGCGATACTGATAAACCAATTTCTCTAACGGTACACCTGAGATAGCAGGCGCATCGGCAGAAGAATGCAGCTCACCACCATCTAGGGCTAAGTTGGTCAGAAACTCAGTCAAGGCCAGCTCATCTTTCAGATACTGTTCCTGTCTGCCTTTCTTCACCTTATAGAGAGGTGGCTGGGCAATGTAAATATAGCCACGTTCGATAAGCTCAGGCATCTGACGGAAGAAGAAGGTCAGTAGCAGAGTTCGAATGTGAGATCCATCGACGTCCGCATCTGTCATGATGACGATGTTATGGTAACGGGTCTTATCTGGATCGTATTCATCACGACCGATACCACAACCCAGTGCGGTGATCAGGGTCGCGACTTCCTGAGAAGAGAGCATCTTATCGAATCTAGCCTTCTCAACGTTGAGAATCTTACCCTTTAGCGGCAGAATTGCTTGGTTCTTACGGTTACGCCCCTGCTTGGCGCTACCGCCAGCAGAGT
Source organism: Shewanella benthica (assembly GCA_023284085.1). Classification (GTDB taxonomy): domain Bacteria; phylum Pseudomonadota; class Gammaproteobacteria; order Enterobacterales; family Shewanellaceae; genus Shewanella; species Shewanella benthica. The sequence continues at coordinate 2,847 of JAKVHY010000043.1, read as the reverse complement.
CACCTTCCACTATGTATATTTCAGAAAGTGCAGGGTCTTTTTCCTGACAATCTGCCAGTTTACCCGGCAGACCACCTAAATCTAAAGCACCTTTACGACGCGTCATCTCACGGGCTTTACGCGCCGCTTCACGCGCACGAGCCGCATCGATAATCTTACCGACGATCAATCTGGCTTCGTTTGGATGCTCCATCAGGTAGTCACCCAACTTCTCACCCATGGTCTGCTCAACCGCAGATTTAACTTCGCTTGAAACCAATTTATCTTTAGTCTGAGAACTGAACTTAGGATCCGGAACCTTAACCGAGACAACCGCAGTCAGACCTTCACGAGCATCATCGCCGGTAGCACTGGTCTTACCCTTCTTGTTATAACCTTCACGCTCCATGTAGGCGTTTAGGTTACGGGTCAATGCACCACGGAAACCAGCAAGGTGAGTACCACCATCACGCTGAGGAATGTTGTTGGTGAAACAGAAGATGTTCTCCTGGAAACCATCGTTCCACTGCATGGCGACTTCGACTGTGATACCGTCATCGCGTTCCTGAATGAAATGGAACACGTCTTTGTTGACCGGTGTCTTGTTCACGTTCAGGTAATCGACGAAGGCGCTGATACCACCCTGATACTGGAAAAACTCATCACGGTTATCACGCTCATCGATCAAGCGAATGCCAACACCCGAGTTGAGGAATGACAGCTCACGCACGCGTTTAACCAGAATATCGAAATGAAACTCGATATTATTGGTGAAGGTTTCATGGCTTGGCCAAAATCTTAGCTCGGTACCCGTACTGGTCGCATCGCCAATCTCTTTGATCGGCGCATCGGGAACACCCATGGTATAGAACTGCTCGTAGAGCTTACCGTTTCGGCGAATAGTCAGTTGTAGCTTCTGAGATAGAGCGTTTACAACCGAAACCCCCACGCCATGAAGACCACCGGAGACTTTATAGGAGTTATCATCGAACTTACCGCCCGCATGAAGTACAGTCATGATCACTTCTGCGGCCGATATACCCTCTTCAGGGTGAATATCCACGGGTATACCACGACCATCATCTTTCACCGATACCGAACCATCGGTATGGATAGTGATGATAACCTCACTACAATAGCCCGCTAAAGCTTCATCGATAGAGTTATCGACCACTTCGAATACCATGTGATGTAGACCTGAACCGTCGTCGGTATCGCCGATATACATCCCTGGTCTCTTCCGTACTGCATCAAGGCCTTTTAGCACCTTAATGCTCGAAGAATCGTAACTATTCTCTGACATATTATTCTCTCGTCGGTTGTTCAATTACCGTTACACGCCCCTGTTCCACATGGAACACCTTACTCGGTGGCGTGTTTAACGAATCTAGTATCGCTGCAGGCTCGATGGCGGTGACAAAAACTTGTGCGCCGGTATCGGTTAACTGCTGCAGCAACAATTGCCTGTGCTTTGCATCCAATTCCGATGGAAGATCATCCACCAGATAAATACTATTCTTATCTATTTGCTGCTTAAGTAACTTTCCCTGTGCAATACGCAGTGCACAGACTAACAATTTCAGCTGTCCCCGGGATAAAGCATCCTGAACTGGCAAGGTGCCAACACGTAATCTCAAATCGGCTTTATGGGGACCACTAGCGGTATTGCCGCTAGATACATCTCTGGGATATTGCGCCTCTAAGAGCTGCGCATAATCTGTTTTACTATCCCAACCTCGGGTAAAAGAAATCTTCACATCGACCTGAGGTAAAAACTCTTCGATTATACCCTTAAGTAGCTCATTTAACGAGTTTACATATTGAGTTCTAATATCGGTCACGACTTCAGAATAACGCACTAACTCTCTATCCCAATATTGAATCTGAGCGTAGCTAGCCTCATTTTTAAGCAACTGATTTCGTTGCTTTAAAATTCGCTTTACATTGATCCAAGCCGAATGAAAAGTTTTATCACAATGGAACGCTCCCCAATCGATAAACTGACGTCTCGACTTAGGCCCTTCAAACAGTAAGGCAAAACTCTCGGGAGTGATCACTTGTATCGGCAAAGACTCGGCCAGGGTCGATAATCGTTTGACCTTATCGCCGTCAATCTTGACCTCGGTCTCGCCGCTGCGAAATCGTCTCAAGCCTATCTTGCTCTCTTTGCCCTGCACTTTTAAGTTAGCGAATAAGGTTAACTTATCATCCGAGTGTTGAATCACCCGCTGGGAAAGATGACTGCGAAAGGAGCGGCCCATGCCAAGAAAATAGATAGCTTCTAAAATACTGGTTTTGCCACTGCCATTCTGACCATAAATGAGATTAATCCCTTCGGCCGGAAGCAGTTGAGCAGAGGCGATATTGCGAAAAGTTTCAATATGAAGACGCGTCAGACTCATTTATGGCTCATTAATCACTTATTCGGGCAAGCTAACAAAATGCACTTAATTTAACGGATAAAAACGTCGCAAATCATCAGGTGGAAAATTTTAAATAGCCAAGAAGATTAGCATATCCACAGACCACATCAAAGCGCAGATTTCATCCAGAATAAGGCTGTAAAATCATGATAAGCCAGTAGCACAATAAAAAGCTAATTTAGCTTTACATTATGGTCTGGGAATAGCCAAAATAAAGCCGCTTGTTAGCCGTCTCAGGCCATCCTGTCATAAATGGCCTGACACAAAGCCGCTTGTTTGCCGTCCATGGTCAACCGGCATAAGTGTTCCAGACACAAAAAAGGCTGCGTTAGCAGTAATGCCGATCATTTAGTGATTTATCGATCGGTTGACTGATCTTCTAGATGCTTCAGAATCCGAGTCCTATCTCTAGGTCTCGGATTTTTTATGCAAGTTTCTCAAGCTT
>JAKVHY010000042.1 GCA_023284085.1 Shewanella benthica | reverse complement strand
TCGATGATTATTATAATATGGTGAGAAGGCATGGGACTCTAAATGGAGTGAGTCCCATAGTATTTGAATCAAGACTTTAAACCCCGTGTCCACTTTACCGGGGTCATATCACTTTCCTAGCTTATAGCTTATAGCTTATAGCTTATAATGAAGTTAAATGAGCTTCTCATTCAGACGCAGGAAATGACCGGGTGGATGACCCAGCCAATGTTTAAAACTTTGTCGAAAATGGCTGACTTCACCAAACCCCATCACTTCGGCTATCTCATCTATGCTCTTCTGACCCGATAAAATCAAGCCGATGGCAGCCTGACAGCGAACCTGATCGACCAACTTCTGATAGCTGGTACCAGATTGTGAGATTCTACGACGTAAGGTTCGACTACTGATATTCTGACGGCTTGCCATCTGCTCCATATTTTGGCAGTCGGGAAAAGACTGACGCAATTCATCGAGTAAGACCTGGATATAAGAAACTTGCAGGTTGGAAGTCGTATCGGTATTACTCATGTCGAAACAGTAAGTCACCGGAAGTGAGAGATACTTATGATCTATCGTCCATTCATTAAATTCTGCCTCAAATATCACCTCAGCCCCGGTGACCGAAGATAAGAAGTCGGCGTCTCTTTGGGTTTCAGTCAACAATATTTTATCGGCTAAGATGGCTTGACCCGCTAAGCCTCTCCCCACTGTCAGCAGGCCGCAAACGCTGTGCTGAAACTGGCATGAGTAACGTTCAGCTTTAATTTTCCCCGTGTTTAACCAGCGAACGTGCAATTTCCCATCTTCGTGACTGACTAAGGTATCGGTAAAGCTGCCAACAAGCTCAGGATGTGTCAGTACAAACTGCAAACAGTCGCCGATAGTGTCGCAGCGACTAAAAAAGCTCAGTAAAAAATCTAAATCTTCCACCGAATATTGATGACCAACTTTAGCCCCGATTTCGGCATCTTGGGTGTATGCCTGCAGAAACTCCATGGCGAAATCAGCTTGCCATACATAGATGACCTGCTGATGTGCTAACTCTTGTTCACCGACACCGATTTGAGAGCACAATAGCTCAACCACCTCTTCACCATAATGCTGACGGAGATAAGCCAGTAAATTGCGTAATTGGTAAGCTGGGTAGGACTGATCTCCCACCATCATGTTCGGCTTATAACTCTGAGCCTGTTTCATCCAGCACCTACTTTCTTATTGTCTTGAGCTATTTTGTATAAGAATTAATGTCTGTTGAAAAGGTATTTTTGAGGGTTTCACTAATATATTGGAGATTACGCCTTAAAAGTTGCCTCAACGTACGGCCATAAATCAAGCATAAAAAAACCTCCGGATAGCGGAGGTTTTCAGGTTTAAACTAAATTAATAGATTAGAACTTTTGGTTAAGACGAAGGTAGAAGGTACGACCGAGTACATCGTATAGTCCAGTGTTCACATCTCGATAACCGGAGAAGTCATACCATGTAGGTGCTTCGGCATCAAATAAATTGTTAACACCTACAGTTACGGTACCATTCCAGTCATGTGTATACCCTATTTGGAAGTTATGCTTGAAGTAGCTTGGCGTGTCGATAATATATTCCTCACCCAAATCTCTCCAATACTCACCCGATTGACTGCCGATATAAACAGTTGTCCAAGCGGCGTTAAAATCATTGTAGTACCAAGCAGCAGAAAAATTACCTCGCCAATCAGGATAATCTTGCGTTCCAGCTTTTTCAATAACCTCTTCACCTTCGCCAGCTTGCTCATCAAAAACAAGCACATGAGTCAAATCAAGCTTAAAGTTAAAATCTCCGAAACCTGTTTCAATATTATACGCTGTAGCAAAATCAAAACCTGACGTTTCTAGGCTCGCAAAGTTTCTCACGCCATTTTCAATATATTCGATCATCCCGTCTGGACCACGAGTAATATAATCAGAGCTACCGTTAATTTTTTCTTCGCGTATCAAGTCGCCGATGCTAACTGAATCAATTTTATTATCATAAGTGATAGCGTAGTAAGATAGTTCAACATTCCACGCATCAGTAACATTCCACACACCACCTAGCGTTAAGGAGTTTCCTTCTTCTGCTTCTAGATTAGGGTTACCACCATACCAAGTTTTATACTGATTGCTTGGAGAACAATAATCTTCATCTGAATTATTATTTGGCTCACACCAGACTGAATCGTACGCAGAATCAAAACTTAGTGACTGAGAGGAAAACATCTCGCTCATATTTGGTGCACGGAAAGAATCACCGTAACTAGCACGTAGCAGTAATGAATCAACTGGACGCCAGCTCAAGCCAAATTTTGGTACTACAGCATCGAAAGTTGAATCTTGTGTCACCTCACCTTCTGCCCCAGTCAGTTTCCCCGATTGTTCATATCTTTCATAACGCAATGCTGCTGAAATCTCGAAATTAGCCGGTAAGCCGATCTGAACCTCAGTGTAAGCTGACTGACGAGTACGCTCAGCGTCAACATCATCACCACCCGAGCCACCTGAAATCCCACCAGAAGCAGACTCTGGATCCGACGTCTGCTTGAAGTTAATCATCTCATATTCAAGACCACCAACAATAGCAACAGAGAAATCACCGTCGTCAATTAGCAGTGTACTTACAAGACCGTCAAACTGAGTACTATCGAATTTCCCTTGGTAAACGCCAGTGTGGTTTGCCATTCCATACAACTCTGTCATCTGTGCATCCCACTCTTCATAGCTCATACCAGAAGTGTTAAAGATGTCATAAATCGAATTACCATCAGCATCAACTCGATCAATTTCACGTTGAATGACAGAATCATTAATTAAGTTATAATTAAATGAATTGGTGGTAGATGCAGAGTGCTGCATATTTAATTCCCAATCGATACCATTACCCACATCCGCGAAACCGACAAAGCCGCCTAAGATATCGAAGTTATTGCCTTCTGTTAACGTATCACGTTCACCAATCTGAACCGAGCGCATATACACGGTCATATCTGTGCCCGTTGGGTTATACGTATTATCTGCACTCATTACTGGGTAGTTGGTTGACACTGGCGTACCGGCATAACGTGTATTAGTATCAGTTAACGATGCTGAACCTCGGCCACGAAATTGAATATTTTCGGTGATCTCGTAATTAAAATTGGTCATAAACGAGTTACGGGTCATGTCCCCAAATAATTTAGTGACCTCACCGTAGCTATATCCACAACGACCGTTATTTGCACCATCATGCCAATCGGCAGTATTTTCAGTTTGCTCACACATTTCAGAATTTGTGTAATAAGCAAAAATCGGATTGCCTTTATCATCAAGCTCACCCGTATTATATCGACCATTAGGTACTGAGCTAAATGTACTGTAATCATTGTAACTTGAGTCATCCATGTTCCAAATATCACGGTCCATAACGGATTTTGTATCATAGTACTCATAGGTAAAGGTGATATTACCTTTATCGGTATTAAAGCCTGTTGCTATTGAGAAACGATTGGCATCACCACCTTCTACACTTGGTTGCTCTGTACTAAGATCCAGCTGGAAACCATCAAAATCTTTTTTGGTAATAATGTTAATTACACCCGCAATAGCATCTGAACCATATACAGCTGACGCACCATCACGAAGAATTTCAATACGCTCAACGATTGCAAGCGGGATTTGAGAGGTATCAGCTGTGGCACCTGAACTAGAACTGGTACCAGGCATACGACGGCCATCGAGTAGAACCAGAGTCGCTTGAGCTCCAAGACCACGCATATTTATTGTGCTGCTCGCACTGCCACCAGAACCGTAGCCCGACATTCCACGCCAAGAGCCAAAAGAGTTTATAGCCGAATTATTCAATACATCAGCAACAGTCTTCTCACCTGTCATAGCGATGTCTGCTGCAGTTATAATCGTTATTGGAGAAACAGTCTCCATATCCACTTGTTTAATACGCGAGCCAGTGACAGAAATTCGTTCTACTTTTGCACCATCATTTTGCTCTTCAGCAAATGCTAAACCAGAAAATGCAACACTTGTTGTTGCCGCGGCTAATAAACCAACGCGTACTGCTTTTGCCGTTAAGGTCATTGAATTCATATATTCTCCCTGATCACTTAGACATTAATTAATAATTGAATGATTAATAATGACATCGTGATAATAATTATTATTTTATTGTTTATAATTCTTATAAAACTGTAACTGAACAGTTAATAGCTTCGGGTTAAATATTGTTAAAATGAAGCATTTAAGTCAACCGCAATCACAATCAAATAACCTAAATGATAACAATTGATACATTTACAAAAAAACAACACATTCCAGAAAAAACTAAAAAACAAACCAACTCAATTAAAAACATATAGTTACGGTGCATTCGTGAACAGATTTATATTAAAAATTCAATATTGAAAATGATAACAACCACAAGATACAACGTGAGATGCATGTAACCAACTCTCACTTAAAGTTAGCAAGTTAATCACTATCAGGGTAATAAATAGAAGATAATTAAATAAACTCAGGGGTCATTACCCACGATTAGATTAGACGGCAGAATAAAAAACCAATAAGCACAAGCCTCCCTATATAAACAACCTAATAATCGCACAAACAAAAACAAACCAATTTAATTAACAACCGCTAAACACTTAAGACCAATCTAGTTAACCCATCCGCCATGAAACTGCTCAGGAAATAAGCCCAATTCTACTGAGTAATAATTTGTTAACACATTACCTAAGGATTTAACTTGGTAGAAAGGAGCAAATACGATCTAGAGTAAAGCGACATCCTTTTACTCCAATAATCAATATGAGGACGCGTTCGATAAGTGAGAAATTGACAGTTACCGAGACGAGAGACGAGAGACGAGAGACGAGAGACGAGTAAACCTTCAAAATACGAACAACAAAAAAGGAGCCATAAGGCTCCTTTTCAACTTTACTTAGCGTCGAATTAACGAGTGCGTGGGCAAAGCTCTTCAGTGCTGAAGAAGTAAGCCACTTCACGCTCAGCAGAAGCAACAGAATCTGAACCGTGAGCTGCGTTCTCATCGATGCTTTCAGCGAAATCGGCACGAATAGTACCAGGTGCAGCGTCAGCTGGGTTAGTAGCACCTAAGAGGTCACGATGAGCCAGAACTGCGTTCTCGCCTTCAAGAGCCTGAACCATGATAGGACCAGAAGTCATGAATGCAACTAGAGCACCAAAGAAAGGACGCTCGCTGTGCTCGGCGTAGAAGCCTTCAGCTTGCTCTTTGCTTAGGTGAACCATTTTAGAAGCGATGATTTTCAGGCCAGCAGTTTCAAAACGGTTGTAGATAGAGCCAATGTTATTTTTTGCAACAGCATCGGGCTTAATGATAGAAAAAGTACGTTCGATAGCCATGAGAAGCTTCCTTCATAATAAACAGGTTTTAATTTTCGCGCGGATTATACGAAATTTGACACCAAAAACCTACCTTTATAGCCCAAGGAATGCAATATTGCGTTAACTTTATCCTGCTTCACCGCTATCCAGAGCCGATGATAAGCAAAACACTAGGGCTACCGATAATATCATAAACTGCCTAATATCACTTCTCGGCTATCCAGCAGGCTTGAACTGCTTCCAATATACGCTCATTACAATGTTCTGGATCATCATCGAAAGAGTCTAAGCCCAAGATCCATTCACGCAGGTCGGTAAATAGAACCCTTTCAGGATCGGTTTCCGGATACATTTCCAACAAGTCTAAGGCAATATCGAGTGAATCTATCCACTTTAATGGCATATTTAACCCCTTGAGCATAATTGTAATGACTAGAGTATAGCTGGCTATCTCACCGCATAAAAAAAGCCAGTCTCAAGAGACTGGCTTAACTATCTTCGGCTCACTATCTTCAAGTAAACACAAGTTGCGATTAAGACTAGTTAGCCTCGCTCACCATATTAACTGTGTATTTAGGAATATCGACAATGAGATCACAGTCAGGCACTTTCGTCTGGCAGGATAAACGGCTCTCGGGCTCGAGTCCCCACGCTTTATCTAACATGTCATCTTCGAGCTCATCGCTTTCAGCTAACTCATCGAACCCTTCACGAACGATCACGTGACAGGTTGTGCATGCACACACCTTCTCACATGCATGTTCGATATTAATGCCATTCTTCAAGGCAACGTTAAGAATGGTTTCACCAACATTGGCTTCGACGACTGCACCATCTGGACACAGCTCTTCATGGGGTAGAAATACAATTTGTGGCATCTTTTTTACCTATTGATTACCAATTAATCTATTGATGATTGTGATTGATGATTGATCAAATACTGTCAACCGACTGGCCTGTAAGTGCCAAACGGATAGAGTTATCCATACGCTTAGAAGCAAAATCTTGCGTGCAAGCATCTAATGTCTCGATGGCTTTTTCAATGGCATCGGTATTATCGAGCGCAGCAACCTGAGCGAGCTCAGCCATACTCTTCTCGATAGTGACACGTTCACCTGCAGATAACAGGTCAGCGTCTTTTGTTAAAGCGGCTGTCAGGGTCTCTAAGACCCGAGCCGCCTCTACTTGCTGCTCTGCCAACATGCGTCTGGTGATATCTTCCTTAGCATTGGCCATGGAATCTTTGAGCATGGCACCAATCTCCACATCGGTTAGACCGAATGAAGGTTTCACCTGAATGCTAGATTTGACTCCGGTAGACTTTTCCATCGCAGTGACGCTGAGTAAGCCATCGGCATCAACCTGGAACGTGACTCGAATGTGAGCGGCACCGGCAGCCATTGGCGGTATGCCTTTCAAGGTGAATCTTGCTAAAGAGCGGCAGTCACCCACCAACTCACGTTCGCCTTGGACCACATGGAACGCCATCGCGGTCTGACCATCTTTAAACGTGGTAAATTCTTGCGCCTTGGCGACCGGAATGGTGGTGTTACGTGATACCACCTTCTCCACCAGTTCTCCCATGGTCTCAATTCCCAGAGACAAAGGTAAAACATCCAGCAGCAGGAGATCGGACTCAGGTTTATTACCGACCAATATATCCGCTTGAATAGCGGCACCTATAGCAACCACTCTATCAGGGTCTATAGATGTCAGCGGCGCCTGTCCAAAAAAGTCGGCGACGAGCTCTCTGACCATAGGCACTCGAGTCGAGCCACCCACCATGGCAATTTGAAGCACTTCATCGGTTTTAATTCCAGCGTCACGCAGAGAGCGACGACAGCTGCTAATGGTTTTCTTCACCAGTTTGCCGATCAATGACTCAAACAAGGCTTTGGTAACTTTATGCTGTAATTGGCTACCATCCTCTAACGTCAATGAAGCCATAACCTCGGTATCTTGGGTCAACTGCTCCTTGATGCGTCTGGCCTCGATAAGCAGTTGCCTGCTGATCGTTGCCGAAGGAGTCACCAGCTGCCATTCATTTAATAAATAGTGATGCAAGAGATGATCGAAGTCATCTCCACCAAGCGCCGAGTCACCTCCGGTGGCCAACACTTCAAACACGCCTTTATTCAGGCGTAATATGGAGATGTCAAAGGTACCACCACCCAGATCATAGACGGCAATCACGCCTTCCTGACCCGAATCCAGGCCATAGGCTATAGCAGCAGCCGTAGGCTCATTTAATAAACGTAAGACCTTGACTCCCAAAAGGGCAGCAGCGTCTTTGGTTCCCTGGCGTTGGGCATCATCGAAATAGGCAGGTACTGTGATCACTACCCCTTCGAGATCGCCACCTAAGGTCTTCTCTGCCCGCGAAATCAGCGGCTTTAAAATTTCGGCCGAGATTTGCACCGGGTTCACCTGACCTTGCTTAGTCACAAACAGAGGAAGGCCATTTTCACTGGCTTCGAAACGATAAGGAAGATCTTGGCTGCCTGACTGAATGTCACTGAGGCTGCGACCCATAAAACGTTTAACAGAAATGATGGTGTTTTGCGGGTCTTGTGCTGAATATGATTCGGCTTCGGCGCCGACTTGGATGGCATCGTCCGTATAACGTACAATAGAAGGCAACGAGTGTCTGGATTGCTCATCGGCCAAGGTGTTAGCAACGCCGCTACGAACCGTAGCCACTAACGAATTTGTAGTACCTAAGTCAATTCCAACAGCCAACCTATGTTGATGTGGTACTGTGCTCTGTCCAGGCTCTGCGATCTGCAAAAGGGCCATAAAATTCCAACCTAAATATTAGCCATTGAGAAAGGATAGCTAATCAAAAAAAGAGTAAAAACGACTAGTCAAACTGTGCATCTTCGATGCGTTCCAGCTCGATTTGTAATTTTGCCATAAATTTCAATTTACGGATAAGGTCTGCTGCGGATGCGAGATCCGACTCAGAATGACTGAGTAACAAGCCAGCTAAGTCCTGACTGATGCAGTTGCTATACTCATTAAAAGAAGCATATAACTCGGCTATCATAGCATCGGGATCTTCACTGGGAGCAATATCTTCTAACGACTCACGCCATTCCATCTGCTGCATCAGAAATTGCGTATCTTTCACCGTGGTCGACTCATGGCGGAGAGCTATGCCTGCAAGAGCCAAGATATGTTCGGCTCTCGACAGGGGATCTTTCAATGTCGAGAAGCCATCATTAACCTGAGCGGTGCGTTGAACGGCGATACGTTTATCTTGTTCACTGGAATTAGCAAACTTATCGGGATGAACCGCCCGTTGCAGTTCGTGATAACGTTCTGCAAGTAGGGCGGTGTCAATGTCGTAGGAGGGCGTGAGACTAAACAACTCAAAATAGTTCATGGCTTAATTCTTTCGGCTAGTTAGACTGTGAAGCTTTCGCCACAACCACACTCACCTTTTGCATTAGGGTTATTAAACTGAAAACCTTCATTGAGCCCTTCTTTAACGAAGTCCAGCTCTATGCCCTGAAGATAGATAAAGCTCTTTGCATCGATAATGATTTTAACATCTGCGACCTCGTAGACTTCATCATCGTCATTCAATTCATCGACAAACTCGATGACATAAACCATGCCTGAACATCCGGAGGTTTTAAGCCCCAGACGTAAACCAATCCCCTTACCGCGATTGCTCAGAAAGCTTTTAACGCGTTCTGAGGCGGCCGGAGTCATTGAAATAGCCATCTTAACTCCAGAAATTACTTAGCTTGCTTTGACTTATAATCTTCGATTGCTGCTTTAATGGCATCTTCAGCCAAGATAGAGCAATGAATCTTCACTGGAGGCAATGCAAGCTCTTCAGCAATATCTGTGTTCTTAATCGCGGCAGCTTCTTCGATAGACTTGCCTTTAACCCACTCGGTGATCAGTGAGCTAGATGCGATAGCACTGCCACAACCATAAGTCTTAAACTTGGCATCTTGAATCATGCCCTTGTCATCGATTTTAAGTTGTAACTTCATCACATCGCCACAGGCTGGTGCGCCGACCATGCCGGTCACAACTGATGGATCATTTTTGTCGAAAGAACCTACGTTACGTGGGTTTTCATAATGGTCGATTACTTTTTGACTATAAGCCATGATACTACTCCAAAATCTTTATCCGTTGATATGCGACTTAGTGGTGTGCCCACTCAACCGTGCTCAAATCAATACCATCTTTAAACATCTCCCAAAGTGGAGACATCTCTCTCAAGTCATCGATAGACTTATTAATTGTTTCGATAGCGTGATCTATCTCTTCTTCGGTGGTAAAACGACCGATTGAGAAACGGATCGAGCTGTGGGCCATCTCGTCATTCAAACCAAGCGCACGTAAGACATAGCTTGGTTCCAGACTGGCTGATGTACAGGCTGAACCCGATGAAACGGCAAGATCTTTCAATGCCATCATCAAGGACTCGCCTTCAACGAAGTTAAAGCTCACATTGAGGCTACCGCAATAGCCTTGTGCTTTATCGCCATTGATGTAGGTCTCTTCGATATGCTTGACGCCATCCCACAATCTGTCACGTAATGTTCTGATACGGGCATTGTCTGATGCCATATCGGCTTTAGCGACAGCAGCGGCCTCGCCCATACCAACAATCTGATGGGTCGCCAATGTACCACTGCGCATTCCACGCTCGTGTCCACCACCGTGCATAGTCGCTTCGAGGCGAATACGCGGCTTACGGCGCACATACAAGGCACCGATACCTTTAGGTCCGTACATCTTATGGGCCGAGATTGACATCAAATCAACCTTAGTCTTCTGCACATCTATAGGTAACTTGCCCGCACTCTGGGCTGCATCGACATGAAAAACTATCTTCTTACTACGACAAAGTTCACCTATGGCATCGATATCCTGAATAACACCGATTTCATTGTTAACCTGCATGATGCTGACGAGAATGGTATCGTCGCGCATTGCCGCTTCAATTCGCTCAAGAGGAATGGATCCGTTTGACTCAGGTTCAAGATAGGTGACTTCAAAACCTTCACGCTCTAGCTGACGACAGGTATCGAGTACCGCTTTATGCTCTGTCTTACTGGTGATGATGTGCTTACCTTTCTTATGATAGAAATGAGCAACACCTTTTATGGCCAGATTGTCTGATTCGGTGGCACCCGAGGTAAATACAATTTCACGCGGGTCGGCATTGAGCAGATCAGCGACCTGATTTCGAGCGATATCAACCGATTCTTCAGCCTGCCAGCCATAACGATGAGAGCGAGACGCAGGATTACCAAAATTACCGTCCATAGTCAGGCACTGCATCATTTTCTCTGCAACACGTGGATCAACCGGCGTTGTCGCAGCATAATCTAGATAAATAGGAAGCTTCATCACACACTCCGTACAGCGTAGCCTCAGAGAGGCAAAACAGATGTACAAAAAATAATATAAAATACAAAGTTAACTTATAACGTTACTCTTTGTTCCTGTTGCATTGCGTCTTGCTTCACTGAAATAAATTGAACATCTCGTTTATTCATTAAGCCAGCAAGGCTGATCCCATTTAAGAAATCTGAAATTTGTTTGCTCAAGTCACCCCACAGGGAATGCGTGAGGCAACGGGTGCCATTCTGACAAGCCCCCTGGCCTTTGCACCTGGTTGCATCGACTGACTCGTCGACGGCGCGAACGACCATACCAACTGAGATATCGACAGCATCGGCACCTAAACGGTAGCCACCGCCGGGTCCTCTGACACTTGAAACCAGTCCATGTCTTCTGAGTTTTGCGAAAAGTTGTTCGAGGTAAGAAAGAGATATCCCTTGACGCTCAGAAATATCGGCTAAAGGTACAGGCCCTGATGTAGAATGCATAGCAACATCTAACATAGCAGTGACTGCATACCTGCCTTTCGAGGTAAGTTTCATAGCGACCATGGCTCCCAATAATGCATAGGGGAATTCAAACATACCTGAGTAATTTAGTCAAGTATTAAACCTAGTAAAACAGTCAAGTATTAATGAATTTTTAGCACGATATAATACCCTTCAATTTCACTGGGGTATTTAACCCGTTTATGTCTCAATATTCAATCAATGATTTGGGTTTCTGTCACTAAGAATCAGATAATGGGATCAAACTCATTAATTGCCTTCTCACGTTGCTTTGCAGCAGCCGACTCCGCATCGCTAAATTCTTCAACATCGAGTTCTGGCAGTTTATCGGTACAAACACTACCGCCCATGGTTTGAACTGCTTGGCAGACTTCCTGGACTTTTGAGTCCATCAGATGCATATGGTCTAGCATCTGGCCGATGGCATTAGCGACCGGGTCGGGGTTATCCGGAGAGACGGCGTAGGCGTCGAAGCCATACTTCTTGGCCATCTCGCTACGTCTTTTATGCTGTGCTTTATTACTCGCATTTGGCGTTGCAACTATGCGCCCAGGTATGCCTACGACTGTGGTATCTTTAGGTACATCTTTCACCACCACAGAATTAGAACCCACACGCGCACCATCATTCATGGTGATCGGACCCAACACCTGGGCACCGGCACCAATCACCACATTATTACCCAGCGTAGGATGACGCTTACCCGCTTGCCATGTGGTACCGCCTAGCGTCACCCCATGATATAGGGTGCAATCATCACCAATTTCAGCAGTTTCTCCGATCACCACGCCCATACCGTGATCGATAAAGAATCGATCGCCTATGGTGGCACCAGGATGTATTTCTACACCGGTTAACCAGCGGGCAAAAGTAGATAAACAACGTGAGAGCAAGCGCCATTTTCGTCGCCAAAGTTTGTGACTTACCCTATGGATCCAAATAGCCTGCATCCCTGGATAGTTCAATAATATCTCCAAGGTTCCGTGAGCCGCAGGATCGCGATGATAGATAGAGTTAATATCATCTTTTAATCGAGCAATGACTCCCATGGATCGATTCCTTATGCTTCTTTGTCGTCTTTCGGTGGCATTTTCTTATCTATCGAAGTCAGCATGCCTCGTAAGATATTCATCTCTTGTCTTTCAAGGCGAGCGCGGCTAAACAGACGACGCAATTTTGTCATGACTTGACCAGGGTGCTGTTTAACGATAAATCCAGTGCCTAATAAGGTTGATTCCAAGTGTTCAAAGAAGTTTTCACGTTCTTTGGCAAAAGGATACTCGATTTTTTCTTCGACAGTTCCTAGTGGGCGGCCTTTTTCAAACTCACACTTCTCGTGCGATAAATGAGCGACGCGCGCCTCGTAACAGATGATCTGCACGGCCTGAGCTAGATTCAATGAGGTGTATTCAGGGTTAGCTGGGATAGCGACATGATAATCGCACTTCTGTAGCTCTTCATTACTCAAGCCGTTATTTTCACGACCAAATACGATTGCAACGGGACCTTCTAGTGCTGATGCGACTAATTTCTCGCCAGCCTCTCTTGGTTCAAGCATGGGCCAATCTAACGTGCGACTACGCGCACTAGTAGCGATAACCAAGCTACAATCGGCAATTGCCTCGGCAACGCTATCCACTATCACTGCATGTTTTAATATATCTGACGCACCGGCAGCCAGCGCAACAGAATGACCATCGGGTTGGACCTTAGGTTCAGCTAGATATAGAGTAGAGAGTCCCATGGTTTTCATTGCACGGGCGGTAGAGCCAATATTGCCAGGGTGGGATGTGCCGACGAGTACTACACGAATGTTGCTGAGCATGAAACTACTTAATTTTGATGATGAAACAATGCATAGATATTAACACAGTGAACTTTGTTTGCTTAATACAAAAATCGGTATTTGATATATTCACTCGATAACGTATACTACGCCCCGATTATTATATCTGTTCTTTAACATCCAGGGGATTGTAATGCATCCGATGCAGACTATTGCCGTGCGCGCCGCTCGCGCCGCCGGCCAAACGATTATACGTGCTTTTGCTGAACTAGATAAAGTCGAAGTGACAGCGAAAGGAGTGAATGACTATGTGACAAACGTAGACATAGAAGCTGAAGCCGCCATTACATATCAGATCCGTAAATCTTACCCTGACCACACTATTATTTGTGAAGAAAGTGGGGAGAATAAAGGCGAGAACAAAGATTACATTTGGATCATTGACCCTCTGGATGGCACTAACAATTTTGTTAGAGGCATTCCTCATTTTGCAGTATCTATTGCCGTACAGTACAAGGGCAAGACTGAAGTCGCTGTAATTTATGACCCAATCCGTGATGAACTATTTAGCGCGGTACGTGGTAAAGGCGCTAAGTTCAATGATTTCCGTATGCGCGTATCTAAGCGTAACGATCTCAAGGACTCGATTTTAGCGACAGGCTTCCCGTTCAAAGCCAAGCAACACACAGAAACATACATGAAAATTTTCGGCTCATTGTTTACACAATGTGCTGATTTACGCCGTGCAGGCTCTCCAGCCCTAGATCTTGCTTATGTTGCTGCGGGTCGCGTAGATGGTTTCTTCGAAATTGGCCTCAAGCCTTGGGATATTGCTGCAGGCGATCTCATCGTGCGTGAAGCTGGCGGCACGGTTACCGACTTCACAGGTAATCATGGCTATATGACTTCGGGTAATATCATAGCTGGCGCTCCGAAAACGACATCTGCTATTGTTAAAACGGCTCGCCCATTACTGAGCGAAGCACTTAAACGCTAACCTTAGCGCTTAGCTTAAAAGAACAGATTAAAAAGCCATCAGCCAGATGGCTTTTTTTGTTTCAACAAGGGTTAAAATCTTACACCGATTATTATAAGTCACAGCTTGCAAGCCAAGCAGTAAACACTCGCTTGTTATCCATTTCCCTACGTATACCAATAATGTGAATCCCGTCACATAGATAAATAAGCAGAATCCTCAAATATTGCTACCATAAAAAAAACACCTACCAGAGATCGCTATGGGAAAGCTATACAGTCACTACGGTTCGAAAAGTCTTAAAGCTGTCGAACATTTCGTGCTCATCATCATTGCCATCGCGACAATTGTCGCCATAGGTCAGGAGATAGTACATATCATCGGCAATGCCAGGGTCGATTTAGCCGACCTATTATTGCTATTTATCTATTTAGAAGTACTGGCTATGGTGGCTAATTATGCCGAATCTGGAAAGCTACCGATACGCATGCCCATCTATATCGCGATTGTGGCACTGGCTCGTTACCTGATATTAGATATAAAAGCCATGGATGATTGGCGAATCATGACCATAGCGTTATCCACTCTAGTACTCTCAATAACCGTTATTGTTATTCGCTGGGGTCAGCTTAAACTGCCTTACCCACAAAAAGATGATCATTAACAAACGAGCTCTCACTTCGCTCATCGAGTATCCATAGCTAATACCATTCCGAGTAAGTATCTGATCATTCAGCGGGAGTTCAAAGCACTGTAGGCAAGGCGGATGTTTGAAGCTAATAGTTATTCTATATCGAGAACATTCAACGTAGCATAAAGGGCTTTGAAACCCGCACTGCGTGAGGCTCTCAGTGTTTCCACTTCGGTGTTGCATTGACTTAAAAGGGAATAACCATTTCCGCATCAATGCGCCTTGAATTGAAAAAACTGAGAGTCTCTGAACTGACCAGATACTTATATGGAATGGTATAATACCAATCGGTATAAATACTCGGTGAGCAAACTCCTACATCCCGTCATTGTTCTTGCACTTGCTAATGCCATTCAATATCCACGAACTTTGTTTTTAGAACAGAAATCATGCTACTTTAAAGAGCTTGTTTTTTACTCCGCATAAGGGATTTTTGATGCAAAATGATATTGAAGACTTAGATGAACGACGCACCTCCCTCAGAGTCGACCTTGAAGCCGAACGTATTATCTTGGCTTGGCAAGGTGAAAACGGCGAGGAACAGACTGACGATGGGGTCTGTATCGACCTGTCGAGGCACGGGATGTTAATTGAATATAAAAATAGCTTTAAAGTGGGCGATCTTCTCGCTATCACCTTTAATCCGGATAATGATAAAAAGCATATGGTCAAAGGCCAAGTCTGTCGAACCACCAACTGTAAACCCAAAAGCTTCCATATCGCAATACAACTTATCTAAGCGTTAGCATTACGCCCCCCGATGTCCGAAGAGGGAGTTTTCGGCAGAATTCTATAGTCTGCTCTATACTTAACGCTTTTAACAATCACAGATAATGGGTGCTAAAAGACATGGAGATACTTTTATGATCTTGCTTGTGGGCGGAGAAAAAGGTGGAGCAGGGAAAAGCTGTATGGCCCAAAATCTAGCTGTTCATATCACACAGAAATACCAAGCGAATGTATTAATGATTGATTGTGATCCACAGCGCACGACGTCAGATTGGATCCAGGCTCGCAATGAAGATCCAAACCTTCCAACCATCAACTGTATTCAACTTTACGGGAAAATCCGTAATGACCTCTTGAGTCAAGAGAAACACTTCGATTATGTCATCGTCGATTGTGGTGGCCAAGATAATTTGGCTATGCGTGCGGCCATGTCTGTCGCAACCTATGTCATACTTCCACTCAGACCCAAGCGTAGAGACTTAAAAACCTTACCCCATATGGAAGATATGCTAAGTACCTGTAAAATGGTCAACCCCAAAATGGTCGCGACCATAGTCATGACCCAATGTCCCTCTCTACCCAGCCAATTTAAAAGGATTTTCGAAGCAAAAGACGTCGTGAAATCATTTGGTTTACGAGTATTAAATGCAGTGACTTTCAACAGAAATATTTACGATGATAGTGAAGAACTGGGCTCATCTGTTATAGAAATGGAGCCCGATGGAAAAGCGGCCGCTGAGATACGAGCAATTGCAGATGAACTTTTTGCTATAGAACCAGAAAATTGCTATGAGCTTAACTGATCTAAAAAGGCGCAAGAAGAAAACACCTCAAAATCAAGTCTCCATCGAGGATTTCATCGAAGATGCAAATAATTACGCCTTTGGCCAACCAAGCGTCGTCAGCAAAAGTAGAAAAAAACTAAGCAGAGTTAAGCATAAAGGCTTAAATAAACATTCAACCAAAATTTATAAACACGCTACTTTCTCTCTGACTGAAGATACAATAGGGATATTAGACAGAATAGCGGCTGAGAAAAAATTAGCTAAATCACGCCTCATCAGAATTTTAATTCGTGAGTTTTCAGTAAAAAGCAAACATGAGCAAAGCACGATTATCGAGTTAAACAATAACTAGGCCTCAACGAGCCAATAATTCGCACTTTGATTTATATGAAGCGGTTATACCGATTGGTATTAATGGGAACAGATCCTATCCGCAGCAGTCTCTATACCTGCAGCGGATTCAATAAACTTTCCCTTCTTTGCCAATAGCTCAATTAGCGCATCGGCATTCATCTCACTCGCAGAGCAAGTATGATAGCAAACCGATTCACCAAAATGTTGGTGCATCAATACTTTAAGCTCTTCTTTGGTTATTGCTTTACCTAATGTAAGCATCAACTCCATCACTTGATGGCCATGAACTGATTCGGACATAATACTGCTACCTTTAAGAGATAATAAATATATGTGTTTATAATCAATTTTGGGATTTAAAACTTTGATCCAAAACCCAAGACGAATAAATAAACAAAAAAAACCAGTCTATGACTGGCTTTTTTACATCAATTTAAGGATGAAGGCTAAACGCTAAGCTTTCAGTATTTCTGGGGTAAATTGAACACTGCCATGTTCACTGGATAGCCAGATCTCCCCATCACTGATATTATATTGAAGCTCCATATTACGAGTGACCAAGTCTCCCATCTGCTTCACGGCTTCTTCAGGGATATTCCACACTTTAAGGTTTTTATAACGTTCTAATGCTTTTTCATTTTGTTTCCACCATATAGGAACGGCTCGTCCACCATAGGTAAATAACTGTACTTGTTTGGCCCTGCCACTGGCTTTTCTTAACCACTTCTCATCACTCTGGCCAAACTCAATCCAAAGCTCGATATCGCCCACTAGCGACTTCTCCCAAAGCTCAGGTTCATCTTCGACGCAAAGCCCTTTACTGAATGCCAATGATTCACTGGCATTCATTGCAAAAGCCAGCAAACGGACCATCATACGGGAGTCTGTTTCCGAAGGATGTTGGGCTAATGTCAGTTGATGATCGTGATAATAGCCACGATCCATATCGGCAATATGCAGAGTGACTTTGTATACGGTAGCTTTTGGTGCCATAACTTCTAATTCTCTCAATTAATTGGCGCTAGTGTAACTCAATCTCCCGCTTAATGAGCTATGCCGACCTTAATTCAATAAATAAACTCGACTAACAGGATATTAGATTTTCCCGCCTCTCAAGTGTTTCGCCATGGGAAAATGGGCTTTGAATTGGGTAACAGTCTCGTTATCTGCATACACAAGACAACGTTGACCACTTTCGTATAGCTTACTCAGCTCGCGTAGAGTGGGTAACGTCCCTCTCTGGGCATCGCGTCTGACAAATTCATTGAGAATAAAAGGCAGCGCTTCAAGACTAAAAATATGATCGAGTTTCTGCATTAATGGCATTGCAGCTATGGGTAACAAAGAGGCTTGAGTCTCATCATCGATAAGTAAGATCTCTCCACCTATCGACAAGCCTTGGAAACCGTTAGCGTAATGAACAGGAGTTTCGTCATCAAACTTATCACCATTGGCTCGGAAAAAATATTCCCAAAATAGCTTTCTTTGCTTAAATTCAGGCAGTCTTTGCTGCACTTCTTTGCGCTTAGTCGCCACAAAATCAAACAGAGGCGAGAGAGACTGAGGTAACCAGGACTCGAGTCGCGCCCTTAGCTCTCGAGCGAACACAGGTGCGGCGCCTGCCGTGCTTATCGCGATTTGAAGACGGCCTCGATCGACTATCGATGGTGTGATGAATCGACACAACTCAGGACTATCTACAACATTCACCCAGATCCCACGTTCATCGGCAATACTCGCGAACTGTGCATTAAGCTTGTCATCGGCAGTCGCAAGATAAACCAGATCGACCCCATTTATATCTTCAGGCAGCACACTGCGCTTAACGAGCGTAATACGCCCTTGCAGGGCACAGCTAGACACCTCTGCAGAGATATCTGTGGCGATAACCATAATCTCAGCATCGGTCCTGGCTAACAGCGCTAATTTTCGACTGGCCACATCGCCAGCACCCACCAACAAGACTTTCAGCTTGGATGTATCAACAAATAGGGGAAAGTACCGCATTAATGCTCAATTCCTAAACTTGTATTAATGGAATCGTATTGGAACTTAAGGCTCCAGCGAAACAGAAGACTCGAGTATATCGTAATAACGGTATTTTATGTGCAGCTGAAAATTAGTTGTGTATCTCACAACTCTCTGCGCCACATTGCCAACACAACTCAAAACTAGCCTCATTCATTTCTTGGCACTTTACGCAGCGCCATCGGGGACCCTCGGCGTTAAGAGATTCGAGTTGCGCTTTAGCAAGCTCATATTTAGACTCAAATACCCAGAGCTCTACATTTTGCAGATCCACTGGCAGCTCGCCTATTCCACCGAGTAATGCTTCACCACGAAGCTCTACTTCGATTCCACTTGTTTCTAACAGACCTTTCCACGTGTGAGCTTGTAATAAATTACCGCCCGCAACCATTCTACTGCGCTCTTCCATGTTTTTCCCTACAACTCTTGCTCTTCTGGCAAATTTAAGGTGTGATAAATATGTTAACTCATATATGAGTGCCAACATCCTACTGCTAAATGAACGAGTCTGTCGAGGATAATACCAATTCCATTAAATTTATGATTAATTCAGAGCTTTCTCAGGGCTTTAAATTCAAGGCGCATTGTTGAAGAAATGGTTATTCCCTTTTGAGGCAAGTGGAAGTCCTGAGAAGCTCACGTAGTGCGGGTTTAAAAACACTTTATGCTGCGCAAGTGGCTCTCGATATAGAATAACTATTAGCTTCAATCCCCTTACTTGCTTACAGCGTTTTTAATTCCCGCTGAATGCTCACTTACTTAATGGAACTGGTATAAATGCGACCAAGATGGATAACAAACGAGAATTCAGTTATTAGAGTTTGAAACACTCTTGATGGTATTGAAACTGTGGGCGTAGAAAGGGCAATAAAAAACCACCCTAAGGTGGTTTTCTTTATGCTTTATAAGATTTGAAAGTCTTATAAATGACCATCATATTATTGATGGTCATCTACCTAGTTTCAAAAAAGCTTAAGGCATCAATGGATCTTGATCTGCACCTTCTTTTTCTATCTCGACGGGCAGCATATGCTCACGATTGATCCCAAGCTTAATCGCCAAGAAACTCGCCACGTAGATAGATGAGAAAGTTCCGACGAAGATACCCATCAGAAGTGCCGTCGCAAACCCATGGATCATGGTGCCGCCCTTGAGGAACAAGGCAATGACCACAACCAGAGTAGTACCAGTAGTAATGATGGTACGACTCATGGTCTGAGTGATTGAGGTATTAATTATCTCCTCAGGCGAACCTTTACGCATCTTAAGGAAGTTTTCACGGATACGGTCAAATACAACGATAGTATCGTTGAGTGAGTAACCGACAACCGTCAAGACCCCAGCCAAAACCGTAAGATCAAAATCCAACTGGAACAGAGAGAACACACCTAAGGTGATAATCACATCGTGTGCCAGTGCCGCCACTGAGCCGAGTGCTAAACGCCACTCGAAACGGAAGGATACATAAATCAAGATACAGATCAGTGCCACTAATACGGCGAGTCCGCCCTGCTCTGCGAGCTCTTTACCAATCTGAGGTCCAACCATCTCCACACGCTTCTGGATCACCTGCGGATCTAGCTTAATCGCAGCTTCCATCACATGCTGGACTTGGAGTTCACTCTTCACACCTTCTTTAACAGGAAGACGCGTGATCACATCTCGGCTTGAACCAAAATGCTGTACCACCACGCCTTCAGTTTCTTCACTGCTGATTTCAGCGCGAAGTGCCTGCAGGTTTGCAGTCGATGAGAACTCGAGCTCAACAACGGTACCACCGGTAAAGTCGAGCCCCCAGTTAATGCCTTTAGTCGCTAGCGACGTCAAAGAGGCAAGAACTAAAATAAGTGACAAGATACTGATTGGCACGGCATGACGCAGAAAGTTGACCGTGCCTTTTATCGATAAAATCTGAAACATAATCAACTTTCCTTATATAGACAGTTTCTTAACGCGCTTACCACCCCAAACAGCGTTAACAATTGCGCGGGTTCCTACGATAGCGGTGAACATAGAAGTCGCGATACCTATCATCAAGGTAACGGCGAAACCTTTCACTGCACCCGTTCCGACAGAGAACAAAATAAGTGCTGTCATAAAGGTGGTTATGTTGGCGTCGGCAATGGTAGAAAATGCATTAGCATAACCTTCATGAATGGCCTGCTGCACACTACGACCGTTTCTTAACTCTTCACGGATACGTTCATAGATCAGCACGTTGCCATCTACAGCCATACCTACGGTCAATACCATACCGGCGATACCCGGCAGTGTTAGCACAGCCCCAGGGATCATCGACATCACACCGACTACCATGACTAGGTTTGCGGTTAACGCCAGGTTGGCAATCAGACCAAAAGCACGGTAATAGACCAGCATGAAGATAAGCACAACGGCCAAACCCCAGATCATCGCTTGAACACCATTTTGAATGTTCTCGGCACCTAAGCTTGGACCAATAGTACGTTCTTCAACGATAACCACAGGAGCAATCAAGGCGCCGGCACGAAGCAATAATGCTAGACTTTGTGATTCACTATGATCCAGACCTGTGATAACGAAGTTACGTCCCAGACGCGCTTGAATGGTCGCGACAGAGATCACTTCCTCTATCTTCTCCAGCTTAATGCTGCCATCCGGATTTTTAGCACCATTATCTTTATACTCGATGAACAAGGTGGCCATTGGTTTACCAATGTTATCCTTAGTCACATTCGAGAAGATTGAGCCACCCTTGGAATCTAGGTTGATGCTTACCTGAGGACGACTATATTCGTCGAAACTTGGCTGTGCACCTTGAATATGGGTGCCAGATAGCATGACGTCTTTATAAAGCGCAACCTTTCCACCTTGACGGCGATCGTAAACCTGAGAATTAGGAGAGACGCGACCACTGGCTATAGCGGCAGCATCGGCTTTCTCATCAACCATGCGAAATTCAATCGATGCCGTAGCACCCAAAATTTTCTTGGCGCGAGCGGTATCTTGCACACCGGGTAACTGAACGATAATACGCTCTGCACCTTGGCGTTGTACCACAGGCTCAGCAACACCCAACTCATTCACTCGATTACGAATCGTAGTGATGTTTTGCTGTAGTGCATCCTCTTTGACCTGTTTAAGGTAGTCCTTACTGAGATTGGCAATCAAGAAGTAGTTACCACCCGATGAGGTATCGGTGAACACCATATCATTGCCACGAGACTTGAGAAAACGCTCAGCCTTAGCTAAGTTCTCTGCATCACGGAATTTGATCTCTATGCCTTTAGCACTTTCACGTATACCGGCATAGCGAATTCTCTCACCACGCAGGTCGGTTCTGAAATCGGCCATCTTAGACTCGGTCATCTTACGGACCGCTTCGCCCATCTTCACTTCCATCAAGAAGTGAACACCGCCTCGAAGATCCAGACCGAGTTTCATAGGGCTACCGCCCATAGCTTCCAGCCATTCAGGCGTGGCTGGCGCTAAGTTTAAGGCGACGGTGTATTTGTCACCCAGCGCAGCGGCTATCGCTTCTCTGGCGAGTAACTGTTGATCGCCGTCCATCACACGAACAAGCAGTTGGCCATTTTCAAGCTCTAAACGCTTCATCGCAATATTCTTACTGGCAAGAATATCCTTGACTGTCGACTGAGTCGCCACAGTCACCTCGGCTCCACGAGTGCCTACTACCTGTACCGCATAGTCTTCACCGAAGAGATTTGGAATTGCATAGAAAAAACCGACAAAGATGATGCAAGCCACCATCACGTTTTTCCACATTGGGTATTTATTTAACACACCATCGCCCTCTTGGCTTAAAGTGACTTAATAGAGCCTTTAGGCAATACGGCCGCTATGTAATCCTTCTTAATCGTAATTTCAGATGTTTCATTGATTGTCAGTAACACATAATCATTTTCTTCACTGATTTTAGCAATCTTACCTAAAATACCACCACTGGTGAGTACTTCGTCACCTTTGCTCAATGAACCCATTAAGTTCTTGTGCTCTTTGACGCGCTTAGACTGCGGGCGGAAAATCATGAAATAGAATATCAGGCCGAATATAACCAGCATGAAAATTAACTCCATGGTGCCACCAGTTGCTGGAGCATCTGCAGCGTACGCATTTGAAATGAACATAGTTCTCTCTTCTTATTTAGCAGTAGTTAAAATTAATCGGATAATTTAGGAACTTCACGACCTTGACTGGTATAAAACTCCTCAACGAAGGCGTCTAATGTACCTGTCTCGATTGCACCGCGCAAACCTTGCATCAACCTTTGGTAATACCTAAGGTTATGTATGGTGTTTAAACGAGCACCTAAAATTTCATTACAACGATCTAAATGGTAAAGATATGCCCGTGAATAGTTCTTACAGGTATAGCAATCACATTTAGCATCGAGTGTGGCAGTATCATCACGATGACGCGCATTGCGTATCTTAATCACACCTTCACTGGTAAACAGATGGCCATTTCGGGCATTACGTGTTGGCATCACACAATCAAACATATCGACACCGCGGCGCACACCTTCAACGAGATCTTCTGGCTTACCCACCCCCATCAAGTATCTAGGTTTATCAGTAGGAATTTGAGGACAGACATGCTCCAAAATACGATGCATATCTTCTTTAGGCTCACCTACTGCCAAACCACCGACGGCATAGCCGTCAAAACCTATATCGACTAACCCTTTTACGCTCTCATCACGCAGGTCTTCGTAGACACCGCCTTGAATGATGCCAAACAGAGAGTTAGGATTTTCTAACTTATCGAACTCATCACGTGAACGTTGAGCCCAACGCAGTGACATCTGCATCGATTTACGCGCTTCATCTTCTGTGGCTGGATACGGTGTACATTCATCGAAAATCATCACCACATCACTGCCCAACGAGTTCTGGATCTGCATCGATTTTTCCGGATCCAGGAAAATCTTGTCACCGTTGATTGGTGAACGGAAATGCACACCTTCTTCGGTAATCTTACGGATATCACCTAAACTGAATACTTGAAATCCACCTGAGTCGGTTAAAATTGGACCGTGCCAATTCATGAAGTCATGCAAATCACCATGCTTACGCATGATCTCTTCACCCGGACGCAGCCATAAGTGGAATGTATTACCTAAAAGGATTTCGGCGCCAGTTTCACGCACTTCTTCCGGTGTCATGCCTTTTACTGTGCCATAAGTGCCCACGGGCATGAATGCCGGTGTCTCTACAGTGCCACGATCAAAAATCAAACGGCCGCGTCTGGCGCGCCCATCGGTTGTATCTAATTCAAATTTCATGATTTCACCTCGCCAGATAAACAGTCTGACTCACAATTACCTGTACAGAGCTGAGCTGCCCGGTACAAGCTAACATTAAGACTAGAGATAAGGGCAAACAACTGAGTATCAACCCTGTATCCTCAAAATATGTACAAAAAAAATAGCTGAAAAAAATACCCACCTCATCTGATGGGTGGGTATTTTAAAACAATTTTCGAGATTAGTTCGCTTTTTTAGTCACAAACATGGCGTCGCCATAGCTAAAGAAGCGGTATTTTTGAGCGATCGCGTGCTGATAGGCGTTTTTTACCTCATCGAAGCCGGCAAAGGCGCTGAGCAACATGATTAAGGTCGACTCGGGCAGATGAAAGTTTGTCACCATGGCATCGACCACTTGGAACTCATATCCGGGGTAGATAAAGATGTCGGTGTCACTGCAAAATGCTTTCAGCTCAGCAGAACTTGCCTTAGCGGCACTCTCTAATGAACGCACCGATGTTGTGCCTACGGCAATAACACGTTTTCCATTCGCTTTAGTTTGTCTGACTTTGTCGACAACCTCTTGAGTGACTTCGGCCCACTCAGAATGCATCTTATGTTCGAGGATATTGTCAACTTTTACCGGCTGAAAGGTCCCAGCGCCGACATGCAAGGTCACAAACGCGGTATCAACACCTTTATCAGCCAACGCCTTTAACATAGCATCGTCAAAATGTAATCCCGCAGTCGGGGCGGCAACGGCCCCCGGAGTCTCATTGTAGACCGTCTGATAACGCTCTTTATCAGCGTCTTCATCGGGGCGATCGATATAGGGCGGCAAAGGCATATGCCCTACATCTTCAAGCACTTCGAGTATGGTTTTTTCCGACAGGAGTTTAAGCTCAAACAAGGCGTCGTGACGGGCAACCATGATCATCTCATAGCCACCATCTAAACAGATAATCGAATCGACCTTAGGGGATTTCGAACACCTAACGTGGGCCAATATGCTTTTATCATCGAGCATGCGCTCGACTAATAGCTCTAACTTGCCACCAGTCTGCTTCTTGCCAAACAGTCGCGCCGGGATCACCCGGGTGTTGTTGAACACCATAAGATCGCCAGGATTGACCATATTGAGAATATCGGTAAATTGCTTGTCTGTGACCTGACCCGTATCACCATCTAAAGAGAGTAGTCTCGAGGCGGTACGTTCGGCGGTAGGATATCGAGCAATAAGCTCGTCAGGAAGTTCGAAAGAAAAATCGGTCACACGCATGGTTAGTCTCTGCTTAACATAAATCCGGCGCTAGTCTATTAACAGAGACAGATAAGATCAAGGATCAGTTACTGCTTTTACCATCTTCCAGGCTGCTTGACTGCTCATCGATATCAAAATCTTCCTTCCTGTAGCTATGCTGCTCGTAGGGAATATCTATTTGCACACGCTTTCGCTGAGATTGCTCTTTCTTGAGAAACACTTTAGATAACCAGCTCCACATCGTCCTTGATCCTTAAACCGATAATTGATGAGAATATAACCAAAACGATGCACATCCTTAAGAAGTCACTCTAAAACCAATTTAAATTGGAGAAAAACTATCTTAGCATCTGAGCCCATGATAACGTGAAACTTGAGTTATAACCAAGAAAATTAACAAAAACGTCATGAACTTCCTTGCACACCTACATCTTGCCGATAACAGTAAAACCAGTCTCGCGGCTAATCTTGCCGGCGATTTTGCCAAAGGCAATATAGCCAATTATCCTAAACACCTGCAGCAAGGTATCTGGATACACAGGCAAATTGACCAGCTCACAGACAGCCACGAACTCACCAAAGACTTAGTCGCCCAGTTCCCCAAGAGTTTAACCAGAGCCGCGCCTATTATTGTCGATCTGGCTTTCGACCATAT
Source organism: Shewanella benthica (assembly GCA_023284085.1). GTDB lineage: Bacteria > Pseudomonadota > Gammaproteobacteria > Enterobacterales > Shewanellaceae > Shewanella > Shewanella benthica. The sequence goes on along the minus strand of JAKVHY010000042.1, from coordinate 21,409 downwards.
GTTGGCGAAATATTGGGAAGAGTATCACCAACTCACTCTGCAACAATTTGCCGAAAAAGCTTACGATGCCATAGATGCATGTGAACACTTGCCAGAAAAATTGCAGCTACTTGCGCCTAAGATCCGCAGCGAAAACTGGCTTAGCGCATATAAAAGTAAAAAAGGTCTCCACCGAACCATTAACTCCGTCGCTCAGCGAATCTCTAAACCGGAAATCTTCCAAGGTGCTATCCAAGCGGTCGACAAGCTAGATATCGAAATAGAGATTGCATTTAGAACATTCTATCCACAACTGATGGCCTACAGTAAGATTTGGGCTCGTAAGACCCCGGCAGAATACCTATAACGAGCTTTAGCAGCAGAAACTCCACTAAAATTCAGGCTTAACAATTCTCAATTGGATCTGTTTTTGCTAAAATTCGCCGCCACAGGAGAACCCATGCAGATATTCACTTACGCCCCCCCTTCAGTCCCTTGGTTAGATATACGCTATCGAGACCGAGATATACTCGTTATCAATAAACCTTCGGGTCTACTCTCCAATCCCGGTCGAGCAGAGAATACCTATGATTGCGCGCTCACCCGTTTACTTCAGAGATACCCTGAAACCATACTGGTACATCGCCTCGATTGTGCGACTTCTGGCATTATGGTTTTTGCGTTAAATAAGAAGGCAGAGTCTAATATTAAGACTCAATTTCAGAATAGAATGAGTAAGAAAACCTACATTGCAGAGGTTCGTGGATTATTAAGCCAAGATCAAGGCGTGATAGAGCTGGCAATGAAAGCCGATAAAACCCAGCCTCCACTGCAAGAGATAGCCCCTGATGGCAAAGCCTCTAAGACCTATTACAAGGTACTGGAGCGCAGAGAAAACAGTACCTTGGTAGAGTTAAAACCTGTGACAGGAAGGACACATCAACTGAGACTTCATATGCTGGCTATAGGCCATCCAATATTAGGCGATGACTTTTATGGGGATAAAGAGGTAATAGCGGCTTCAAACAGGCTTAGATTACATGCAATGTCATTGAGCATTAGCCATCCCTTTTCGGGTAAAGAGATAACATTCAAGAGTTCTCACCCTTTTTAATGGATCTGTTTCAGCAAGATAGTCCTGATTCGACATGCCCATGAGAGGCATAGGCATGAGTCCTTCACACTGATGCCTTCTCTATTCACAAATACTGATACCGATCCGTTATTAAGCTAAGACTTATACCGACCCGTTATAAAATCATGCCGCTTTAGCGGTATAGTAGCATTCGCTGGAATTACAAAATCTCAGTGAATTATCATCAGTTAACAAGAAATATTCACCAAAAATATTTCCGCCTATATCTTCGAGTTTTAAACCTTGCTCAGTCTGAGTGCACATCATAACGTCTAAGCTATGACAGCCATCGCTTGACCAAATCTCTAAATAAATTTTATCGTCCTGCCTATAAAGCGTTAATTTGTTTGAAGTGCCATCACGCCCATCAATCCATCGACCAATGACTTCACGAGCCTCTAAGTCTTTATCTTGCCAACCTAAGCGCTTTCGCTTATCTACTACTGACATTTTAATCACCTTAAGTAATTCTCTGCTTTCTGTAGGGCGATCTGGGTATTGTATGACTTCAGCCATTGAACTCATTTTCAATTAACTCCATTGAAACTAGACATGTTAACTATTTGTGCACACTTCGAGTTAAACTGATATTAAATAACCATAAGCTACTTACAACTCAGTTTAGCTCAATAACTGACTAAAAGTGTAAACCATTTGTACCATAAAAATGCGATCTAAATCACTTTTTATGCATAGTATGGGCTAATACTTGTCTAGTAGCTCATTCATTCGATTTTATGACCAAGGCAGAAAATGATGAGCATGATTTTCACCCAATAAACACTTTTAGGCTACACTCGCTCCTAAAAACTCCTTCGATGAACAACCTCGAGAATCAAGATACTAATACCGATTGGTATAACCAAGTGAAAAAGCCAGTATTTTCTTCCTATCTGCCGTATTGGCAAGCTCCATGCAATGACTCAGCATCCCTAAAGTAAAAAGGATAGCTGGTATGCAAAAGGCAAATTATGCAGTCACTCACTCGCATAGTCGTATGCAGAATACAAATACCCATGAATTACATGTCATCTGGATAAATAAACATGCGGATTTTGTAGGCGGAGCGGAGCGCTATATCTACGATACCGTGAAGGCATTAGCTGAAAAAGGCATTAAATCAACTTTGTTATATCAGTTAGACGGAAAAATCCATCCCAGATTCACTCATGTATTTAATAGTGTCTATCCCATCACAGAGCTTAAAACACAACTAAAAAACCAAGACGCCACGCTTATTTATCTCCATCAACTAGACCATGTGCAAGATATAGAGACTTGCGTTAACAGTGGTATTCCCAGTATTCGTTTTTATCACGACCATAAGCTCTTCTGCCTTAGGGAGCACAAATACACCACAATAGGCCTCAACACTTGTCAGCGCAAAACGGGGCCAGCCTGCTATGCCTGCTTAGGTTTTATTGGTCGAAATACCCAACATAAATTAACCCTGAATCGACTGGGGAATTTACGTGCTCAACAAGATAGTAATCAAGATTTAGCTGGGTTTATTGTTGGTTCACAATATATGTCACAGGTCCTCAAACAACATGAGTTTGCAGTGAATAAAACCCATGTGATCCCGCTATTCACCACCTCCAACATCGTAACTATCAAGCCATCACAGCCCAGAGACTCGAACCAATTGCTCTACGTTGGCAGCCTGATGCGGGGAAAAGGCGTCGACCTCTTATTACGTGCAATTGCTAGGCAGAATAAGCAAGCTAACTTACTGATCTGCGGAGAAGGTCCTCAAAAAGCGGAGCTACAACAACTCAGCCAAAAACTTGGAATTGAAACCAGAGTGGAATTTAAGGGCCAGTGTCACCCAGATACATTGGCCAAATACTACCAACAAGCATCGGCACTGGTGATCCCATCTCGCTCACCTGAAACATTTTGTTTGACTGGTATAGAGGCACTTTCCTACGCCTGCCCCGTAATCGCAACCCGTGTCGGCGCGATCCCCGAGTGGTTACAAGATGGAGTAAACGGCACTCTAGTAGAAAGTAATAATGTTGTCGCACTCAGCGACGCTATTCGGGAGCAGCTGCTACATCCCCAAACGACTCAGAGACATGCTCAGCAAGTTATTATGCAGCAATACAGTATAGAGACTCATATTAACCAGCTGCTACAGGTTTTTAACCATGTCCTGAAGGAAAACTCAAGCCACACCATCACGGCAACTTCAATCACAGAAGGGAGCAGCCATGTTAACCATTAAACACGTCACTCTGCGACAAGATCCCCAAGCGGAAGCCTTTTGCCAAGATGTACTGACACAGGTATGCGATACCGTCGCGAGATATCTGGGTAAAAACCAAGTCTGCGCCTTAGTCTTATTAGGCGGTTATGGCCGCGGTGAAGGAGGATTGATCTCGCACCCTGTGAGTGGCCAGCTCTATCCACACAATAATTTCGATCTGCTACTGATCCTTAACCAGCAGATAAATGCAGATCCACAGCTAAAAAAGTCCATTAATCAAGCGTTGCAGCCTATTAGCCTGCAAGCAGGATTGGGAATTGATATCTCTTTTACCACCCGAGCTAAGATGCGTAATTCGGCTTGCCGCGTGATTTGGTATGACATGCGACACGGTCACCGAACCTTACTAGGGGATGAAGATTTCGTGCCGTCATTAACCCAACATACGCTGCAGAACATCCCGGCTTGGGATGCACGAAACCTCTTGATTAACAGGGGTTCTCTCTTACTTATTAATCGATTTTTGTTGGCTCAAAACGAACCCGAACGTTATCGTTCTACCATCATTAAACATACCATGAAAGCGATCATTGGCTATGGTGATGCGCTATTGTTCTCCCTGGGTAAATACCATTGGTCTTATGCAGAAAAACAGCTACGTATGACAAATGAAACCAGTGTAGAACCAGAGTTCAAACACCTGTATCTAGAGGCAATGAGTTTTCGCTTTTCCCCCAGTTATACTCGGTTTCAAAATATCGAGCTCACCACCTGGAACGAATCCATAATAACCGCCTTGCAGCCTGTCCATCTGCGCTGTGAGCGCCAGCGTCTGAACAAACCGAATCTCACCTGGACAAGCTACCTTAAATACGCAGCCAGTGATGCCTTTTGGAATAACGACAGCCAGGTTAAAAATCTGATGAAGCGAACTCTGGGTATGACGGCAGGGCTTGCCATTATCCAAGAGCCTTCTCCCTGGACTTATCTGGCTTTGACTCAAGCTGAAAAACTCCCGCTGTGCTTTCCCTATGTGCTCTATCGTCAAGGGAAACAAGCTGAAAACTCTGCCGATACCCTGACCCGGCGCTACCTTAAAAACTGGCAGGACTTTGTGGATGCGAACCTAAGTAACCTACTGGACGGCTTAGGCTTATCTTTGGAGGAGACCAACTTATGATTTATCTCAGTGCAGATATTCATCACGCCAGTTTGCGAACGGGCAATCAAGCCCATTGTGATATCTCAGAGCTAGGCACAGCAAAGTTATTTCTTAAACGTATCGAGCAAGCGCAAGTCAAAGTAACTTGTTTTATTACCGGTCGCTGTTTCGTCGAAGAATGGGCCGATACACGGGTGTTATGCATGAGTGACTGGGTTGAAATTGGCGGTCACACCTGGAGTGGGTTTACGCCACAGATTTGGCACCGCATCTGTAACAAGCTTTTAGGTAGCTATAACGGCCCACACTGGTATCAATATTTAGATACTCTAGGCACCATCAAGATCATCGAAAGCAAGACAGGTAAACGAATATCCTGCTGGCGAAACCACATGTATATGCACGGTCCCCATACCGACAGAGTCTTGAGCAAACTCGGGATCAAGCTGTGCTCCGATGGAGTAAAACGCAACAACTTTCAGCCCCTCGAATCCAAGCATGGGGTTTATAACTTCCCTATTAACATCATTCCTGACCATGAGCACCTCTATCACGCAGAGCGCACCCCCGAATGGGTCGAACACTGGCAAAAACGTTATTCATGGTCCGATGATTTTGGCAGCGAAAGCTACTATATCCAAGAATGGACAGAGCGGGTGTTAAGCCAGCTGAAAAGTTGTGAAGCTCAGGGGCTTGATGCCAACTTATTGATCCACCCCATCACCATGTACTTATGTGACAAGTTTCAATGCTTCGACAAGATACTCGATTACATCAGTACACAAGAGACGGCTTGGCTCAGTGACTCAATCCCAGCCCCTCTGGCCTCACAGGACTTCACAGAGGAAACAACCCATGCCTGAATCATCCTCACAAGACCATAAGAAAGCAACAATCGTCGCGCCCCTTAATTTCAGCGGCCCTAAAATCGCCATCATCATGCGCTCAAAAAACTCAGCTTGGGTCATTGCCAACACACTTGCGGCACTACATTCACAAGATTTCCAAGATTATGATTTGATTCTCGTAGACTCAGGCTCAACAGATACAACCCTGGAAATCGCCAGCTTTTATGACTGCCGACTTATCCATATAGAGCCAGGCGATTACTACCCGGGTAAGGTGCTCAATCAGGCCATTGCGCAATGTCAGGCTGATATCGTGGTTTTTCTAAACTCCGACGCCGTATTACTGAGGGACGACTCCCTGTCTAATTTACTCGATGCATTTAATGATCCCGACATTGTTGCAGCATTCGGCCGTCAGCTCCCCCGCCCCGAAGCCCATCAATGGGTAAAGCGCGATTATGCCACCAGCTTTCCAGCAACAGGTACTCCCCCAAGCTGGATAACCCTGTCATTACCCTTTGCCGCCATTCGCCGACAATATTGGCTACAACATCCTTTCTATGAGGATGCCTGGGCATCTGAAGATACAGAATGGGGGCATTGGGCTCAAACTTGCGGATACAAATTAGCCTATGTTCCCCAGGCACTGCTTATGCATTCTCATAATTACACGTTAAAACAATTGTACGGTCGACGGTTTGTGGAAGGAGAAGCGGATGCATTTATCTACCATAAAAAACATAAGCTTACCTCAGATTTCGCCAATTTTGCCAAAGGCTTTATCCGCGGATGTTATCACCACATCATCACCGCTGACTTAGCAGGGCTGCTCGCCACTCCACGTCGAGTATTTGTCTACCACTGGGCATATTATTCCGGCTTACGCTGGGGTAATACCCGGATTAGCCAGCAGTTAAAAAACGACTCGACAGGGCAACAAACCGTGTTATCCCGATACCAGTGATTTTATACCAGTTCCATTAAGAAATTCAGAGAGATGCCTACATGGCGCAAGTTATATCAGGAACCTAATATGAAAAACCGCGACAAATATCCTATCGCTCAAGTCATGCGTAGATTCCATATAAAGGAATGGGGGGGCATGGAAGGTGCTGTTTGGAATACCAGCTTGGGCTTAAAGCAACAACATCACATCAATAGCCATATTTTGTGTACACAAGCACTCAACAGAGTTCCATCAGAGGTGATAGATAACATCCCTATCGAACGCTTTCGCTACCATTACCCTTACATAGGGTTAACCAAAGAAAAGAGGCTCAATCTGGATAAAAAAGGGGGCAACCCCTACTCTTTCTCCCTTAGCCAGAGACTATTGAGAGGTGAATTTCGTTTATATCATTGCCACACCATGCAGCGGATGGCTGCTATGGTGCGATATGCAGCCAGGCGACGTGGACTCCCCTATGTCATCTCCTTACACGGCGGTCAATTTACGGTTCCTAAGGCCGAAATAGACAGCCTGATCAAACCTTTGCAAAACACCCTCAATGCCGGTAAGGCTATCGATCTGCTTCTGCAACCGCAGAAAGTATTGACCGATGCCAGTGGCATCATCTGTATAGGCTACAATGAATACCTTAAAACCCAAGTATGCTTCCCTGATAAACCGGTAATTTATTTACCAAACGGAGTGGATTTCAGCCGTTTTTCAACACCCGTAAGCCTGGATGTACACCAACATCTGCACATACCCAAGGGCCGAAAATTACTGTTATCCGTCGGGCGCATCGACAGTCAGAAAAACCAACTGATGCTTATCGACTTGCTCAGCCGGTTACATGCAAGGGGAGAGACTCAATATCAACTGATATTGGCAGGCCCGGTGATCCAGTCAAGTTACTTGAGTCAACTACTCAGAAGCATAGAGCGCAATAGACTGCAGGCCCATGTCACTATTATTCCAGGCATTGAGCCCGATAATGAATTGCTGCCTGCACTGTATCAGCAATCGTCCTGCTTCTTACTCGCTTCCACTCATGAACCCTTTGGCATTGTGGTATTGGAAGCATGGAGCGCCGGATTACCAGTGGTTGCCAGTCGTATCGGCAGCTTAGTCCACCTAATCAGCCACAATCATGATGGCTTGCTTTTTAATCCAGACAACCTGGACTCACTGCAAGCGAATGTCAGCAAGGTATTAAGCTCACCATCCTTTGCGAAACGTCTGAGCGAACATGGGCTTGCTCGAGTTGAAAGCAAATATTGCTGGCCTCGGCTTGTCTCCCATTTAGAGGCATTTTATCGAACAGTAGAGAACTGGCATTACAGTAAGTAGCGAATGGCTCAGGTGGCAGGCTCTTATACCAGTTCCATAATAAGACATTAAAAAGAGGGATGGATATGCGTCTTATATTTAGTGCTTGCGGCTTCGATTGCGGCAAATCAGGCATTTCTCAATATATGCAAAATGTGGTGGCTGAATTACTCAAATCACATCATGTTACCGTGTTAATCAATAACAGGGATCAAGAGTTCTGGCCCATTGAACACCCTGGGCAAACACTCGTGGTACTCCCCTGGTATTTAAACCATCCCATTGCCAATATGGTTTACCACACCTGGATACTGCCTCACAGCCTCAAGCAACGACTCAAGACTAACCATTATGATGCGCTTATTTTACCGGCTGCCAACCGCCGAGTATTGAGTCATTATCCCTTACCTACGGTAGCCACGTTTCACGATTTGTCCCAATGCCATATCGCCAATAAATACGATATTCTTCGTATGCACTACATTCGTCACCTGATCCCCAAATTTCTGCAACCCATAGCGAGTCCCTACCGCCCTCATCTCATTGCCGTGAGTGACAATACCCGTAAGGATATGGAAACGTTTCTGCACATTCCGGCTAATCATATCAGTGTGCTACACAATGGATACGACAAGAGTCTGTTCAATGAGCAACAACCCTCGGATTGCGCCAAGCGATTACAACGCCTCCAGCTTAAGCCGGATTACCTGTTATATGTCTCACGCATAGAACATCCGGGGAAAAATCATATCGGCCTGATCCAAGCGTATGAAAAGCTGCCCGAGACAATACGTAACAAGCACCCCTTGGTGTTTGTCGGCAGTGCCTGGTCTGGTGCCGAAGTGGTATTTAAGCGAATTGCCGACTCACCTGCAGCAAACTCCATTAAGGTGCTTGGTTTTGTTGATAGCAGCGATCTGCCTAGCCTGTATCACGGCGCAGCAACGACTGTGATGCCCTCACTTTATGAAGGCTTCGGACTCCCTCTTGTGGAAGCAATGGCCTGCGCAACACCTGTGGCTTGCTCTAATCGGGGGGCGATGCCGGAAGTTGTGGGAGAGGCAGCCCTTTGTTTCGACCCGGAAAGTTCAACAAGTATTGCCCAATGCCTAGGAAAAATACTCACGCAGCCATCTTTTCAGCAAGAGCTGATCCGGCGGGGACTCGAGCGGGTAACCGCATTCGACTGGGGAGTTCATACCAGAATGTTACTCAATACGTTAAGCAACAAGCATGAAAAAATGAACACTTGATAACGTAACCAAGTCTCAAAAATAATCGAGACACGGAGATCATAATGAAGGTACTTTTTGTAACACCTTATATCCCCTATCCCCTTAACAGCGGGACGAACCAACGCATATTTAATCTGCTTAAGGCCGTATGTGATGAGCATGAGGTGATTTTTTTTAGCCTGACCCACAGCGATGCCGAGCTATCACGGGCCAAAGAATTACAGTCACTATTGCCATTTAGCCAGTTCCACACTGAGCCCATAAAATTAAAAGCCTGGCGCAGTCTGTCAAAACGCATATTTGACCCGATTCCCGATACCTTACACCACTGGTTTGATATTGAGATCAGTCACGCACTCAGGAAGTTGGTGCAATCTAATTCATTTGACCTAGTGCACTGTAGTGATATCTGTATGACTCAGTATTTTCAGGAAATAGATTGTCAATGCCCGCTAATTAACGACCATAGCAGGATAGATAGCGAATACCAATTAGAACAACTGCCCTACTTACAAGGCTGGAAACGCCGTCTGTCAGCCAGAGAGAACATGTTTAAAACGCGCCGTTTCGAGAAGCGATTAAGTGCACAATTCCCCCTTCATGTCGTGTGCTCAAGAGAAGACCAAGATTATATAATGCGCCACCAGCAACTCGACACGCCTCCATTGGTATTAGAAAATGGCTTCGACAGTGACTATTTTTACCCACAACAACAACCCATTAATAACAATCCAACCTTAGTCTTTACTGGCACCATGGACTACGAGCCTAACCTAGACGGCATGCGCTGGTTTATACAAGATATCTGGCCCAAGGTATTGGAAAAACTCCCTGATGCTCGCTTAATTATCGTGGGGACTAAGCCTACGGAAGAAGTTTACAGTTGGCAAAATGGTGATCAAGTTGTCGTCACAGGTGAAGTCGCCGATATTCGTCCCTATTACGCCATGGCTGATGTCTATATTTGTCCCCTTCGCATAGGCGGTGGAACACGACTAAAACTAGTAGAAGCCTTAGCAATGGAGCGGCCTGTGGTTAGCACCCGGGTCGGTGCACAAGGCTTGGCATTATGCGACCAGCAACATATTTGCTACGCCGACAATGCATCTCAATTTGCGAATAACATTTTAAAGACCCTATCAGACTTACCATTTGCCCTTAAAATATCAAAGCAAGGCGCTGATCTTGTAAGGGAAAAATATAGTTGGAAAGATTTGGCACGACGATTGATTGGGTATTACCAGGAGCATACAAAAAACAACTGGAGCAAGGCCCATGACAAAGAAACTGACTCTTTTTACATTTATTGATGCGTTTGGTTGGGAGATCTACCAGAGATATGGATTTCTTGATGGGATCATTGAAGATGCCCATCCGCTACAAACCACATTCGGTTTTTCCTCCGGAGCAGACCCCTCGATACTCACGGGTCGCTTTCCGGACGAACATACCCATTGGTCATGCTTCAACTACAACCCAGAAGAATCTCCGTTTAAAGCCTTTAAATACTTGGCACACTTGCCCGGTGCAATTTTCGACCGGGGCCGTGTGCGCCATTGGCTGAGCAAAGCCATGGCCAAGGTATACGGATATACGGGCTATTTCGAGATGTATTCGGTGCCTTTTGCTCATCTGCCCTATTTTGATTATCTGGAGAAACGCGACTACTTCGTCCCTGGCGGCATCATGGCCACAGATACGATATTCGACTGGTGTGTCAACCAAGATATTCCCTATTACTGTTCGAACTGGCGTCATAGTGAACAAGAGATTTTGGCCAGTAACCGCGCCGAAATAGAAAAAGGTGAGACCCGATTTAACTATGTTTATCTGCCCCGTCTTGATGGCATCATGCATCAATATGGCACCGATCACCCAGCCGTTGAAAAACAGATAAATTGGCTAGACAAACAAATTCGTTCCTTATATGAACTAGCGCTAAGCCAATATGATGAAGTGGCGCTCTACATCATTTCCGACCACGGCATGAAGGATGTCACGGGTGATATCGATCTCATTCCAGATATTCAGGCGACAGGGCTTGAATACGGTAAAGATTATGTTGCCATGTACGATTCCACCATGGCGCGCTTTTGGTTTATGCAGCCGGGTGCAGAAGCCATCATTCGCCGGGTGCTCGAAGAGCAAACCCACGGTGCTATCGTCGAAGATGATGAACTGAAGAAGATGCATGTGTATTTTGACGACCACAGATTTGGTGAGCTGTTCTTCTTGATGGAGCCAGGAATGCTCATCACGCCCTGTTACATGGGGCTTAAATCCATTCCTGGAATGCATGGCTATCACCCCGAGGACAAAGACTCTTACGCCATGATTGCCGCCAATAAACCCATCACAGCAAACGTGAAAAGTATCACGGATATCCGCGGGATCATCGAACATGAACTCCGCACCTGAATATTCCTCCGCCGAGGATGATCAAACTGAAACAGCTGGTCTTAAGATCGATCTGGAGCTGCTTTGGTCGCAAGTTAAAGGCAAAATATGGTTACCATTCCTGGTGGCCATATTGTGCGGCGCCGTGACTTTGCTCTTGACCAAGTATTTTATAAAAGATAGTTGGAAAGCCAACACCATCATCATCCGCCATCAAAAGAATATGTCCTCACAAGCTGACATTCCCTACCTGTATCTACAAATTGATTTTAATACCATAATGCAAACGATATTGGTTCGGGATCATCTGCTTAGGGTTATCGAGCGATTGGAACTTTCCCTCACACCCGAAGACTTGTACAAAAACATCATTATCAGCCGGGGGAATCGCTCAGATATTATCAATATTACCGCTATCTGGCACCAACCAGAAATGGCCGTCAAGATGTCTGACGCTGTCAGTGCCGTCTTTCTTGAATCCTATTCCAGCGTACAAAACTCTGCGGCACAGAAGGTCAATAGCTACTTCCTCAATGAGCTTTCAACCAGCCGTAAGGCACTCATTGCTGCGCAGCAAGCAGAGTCCGACTTCAGGCAGAAACACAAGCTGTTGTCATTTGACAATCAGATGGCATCGAACTACCAAAAAATACAGACGTTAGAAATTAAATACATCGAAAGCCAGGTAGCCACAGACGAAAAAAGAGCCAAGCTAAAAGCGACAATTGCAAAACTCACCACCATTCCAAAGCAGATCCCACTGGAAACCATGGTTGCCGGTGCTGCTCTGAACCGTATCAATGGGCTACGTGAGAACCTGCAACTGCTCAAACTAAAATACACTTCACAAAACCCAAAGGTCATGGCAATGGAACAAAAAATTGCCACTCTGCAGATTAATTCCGATAACACCTCTGTTATTGACCAGGTCGACACAAAAATCTATGGTCAAAACCCCCTCTATCTGGAGTTAGAGTTGGAGATGATCCATTATGAATTTGATCTTTATGTCTCAGATCAGTCATTAGCCGGTTACCGCTTAGGCATTAATAATACCAAAGACAGTCTGCAGCGACTCAGTGCCCTTAGGCAAGAACATCAGCGTCATCAGGACCAAATGATTGAATATCGTCAATTGGTTAGCACATTGGAAGGACGGGTCACCGATTCTAAGCTCGCTTTAGAGTCGAATATCAGTGACTTTGAAATCATCGAAAACGCGCTGCCGCCAAAATATCCTGAACGTGCATATCGCAAGCTTATGGCCATCACAGCCGGCGTATTTGGCTTTACCGTTAGCGCACTAATACTTATCGCCATTGTCCTTTTTGATCCAAGAGTGAAAACCCGTAATGACTTAGATCTCAAACGTTTAATCGGTGTTCTTCCCGATAAAGACACCGTCGAAGAATGCCATTATTACAGCGCATTTCAGGGCCTGTTTAGTAACCTAGAGCAACTTCGAAGTGAGAATGGAAATCAAAGTAAACTCATCACCTTAAGTAGCACTCACCAGCATGAAGGCAAGTCCACCATTGCCCATTCCCTCACAGATATTTACCTGCGTCAGGGCAAGCGCGTTCTGTATATTGAGTCAGTTGAAGAAGGCGATGGGGTCGATGAGGCCGTACTCAATCCCTTCATCTACGGAAAAGAGTCCCGATGGCAGCCCCTCAATGTTGCCGATAGTATCGATCATGCTTACTTCGTTTACGATCAAGACATTTATTTAAATTATCTGGATAAAGCCAGTTTCGACATCACTATCAATACAATATCTCAGGACTATGACGTGGTCATCTGGGAGCTATTTCCTGCCCAGCGCCATTTACAACTCTACAGCGTGATCAACAACTCCCCAGCCGCGATTCTATTGATAGCAAAAAGTCTATTTACACGAAAAGACAACCTCAATCGAGTGAGCAAGTATCTGAGCGAAAAGAATATTAAGCCCATAGGGATCATACTCACCCAAGTACCTAAGGACATCTATCATGCATAACTTTATCCAGCTCCATAGATTACTTGCACTGACGCTGCTGTTATCCAGCTGCGCCAGCCTGGACCCGAGTGGTAAAGCGCCCCTTGAATTACCCTTAACGCTACAAAAAATGGCTGATGTAGAGACCTTAGACGAACCAGCTCATATTTATCAGCAACGCCTAGAGCAAGAGCTAGCCAGTTTACATCTGGTGAAACCCGGAACTTATGAGATTTCAGCCGGGGATAAGTTTAATATTTTCGTGTATGGCGAGCCTGATTTAGACAGTAAACAGGCAATAGTAAAACTCGATGGAAGCCTGACTTTTAAACTCATTGGTGATGTACAAATTGCGGGAAAAACAGTGCCACAGGCCACCGCCTTAATTGAAAAAAAGTTACAGCGTTATATTCACTTTCCTAAGGTGACCCTGATGCCATACGACATGCGTAGTGCATCCATCACCATCATAGGTAAAGTCATTCACCCCGGCGTATATTACTTCGATGGTTCACTGAGAGCCGCCGAAGCCATTGGCCTGGCTGGCGGATTCTCCATCGGTATTTTTGATGACAATACCATCGAATTAGCGGATCTAGAACACTCCTATATACAGCGAGGAGATTACTTATTACCCGTTGATTTAACCAAGCTTATACGTAAAGGAAATATGCATCACAATGTCCCTTTAGTGGACGGCGATTACGTTTACATTGCTTCCTCTATGAGCCAGGAGGTGTTTATCACGGGTGAAGTCAATAAGCCTAGCTATTATGGTTACAGTGAACGCATGACATTAGCGCGCCTGGTGTCCAGAGCCGAAGGCTTATTACTTTCTGCCAATAGCCATGTATTGGTGATCCGCGGCAACATCAAACACCCCTTGGTCTATAAGATCAATATTGACAAGATTCTCAACGGAGAAACACATGACTTCTTGATCCAGCCCAACGATTTAGTTTACGTGCCCAAGAGTATGATCGGCTCGTGGAATGCATTACTCACTCAGTTAATGCCGACGCTGGAAACCATGCTGACAGGCTTATTACTCGAACGCAGAGTATACGACTTACAAAGTCGTAATTAAGGAAAGCGGACATGGCTGAGTTTAAGTACCTCATCTTCTTCATGACCTTGATAATAGGTGTGCCTCTAGGTTACCTCTGCTGTCTGCATTCTAAAAATTGCGAGAAATTGGTGTTCTTTCTGGTAATATTTTTTACCTGTGACATGGTCGATATCAACTTTGTCTCCATGGAGACTTATCGTGGCACCACCAGAGGGTTCGAATTTGGCATGGTGGATATTTCACTGTACATTTTGCTGAGTTTAGTCCTTAAGCGCAGGCACCAATTGCCCATCGACTGGTTCCCAATGGGCTCAAGTCTGTACCTGTTGTATTTTCTGTTTAGCCTGGCATCCATTATTAATGCCGATGTTGGTATCTATTCCGCCTTCGAAATACTCAAGATGTGCCGTATGTATGTCTACTTCTGGACCATTGCAAATTACCTGAGAAATGAGCAGCAATTGCAGTGGCTGATGACCACAATCGGCGCCATTATCATCTACATATTTTTATCTGTCATGAAACAAAAATATCTGCTTGGCATGTTTCAATGTAAAGGCCCCTTTCCCCATCAAAATTCATTGGTGATGTACGTTTCAGTCTTTGGCGCCATGGCCCATGCCTATCTGCTCAATGTTGCCAGCAGCCGAAGCTGGTTTTGGTTCACCATCTTTGGTATGGCCTCTATCTGCATACTCGCCACCCTCTCGCGCGCTGGCCTTGCCCTGTTTATTCTCAATAGCTTACTGGTGTTTTTTATCTCGGTATGCAGTAAACAAAGCAATGCCAAGGTCAGAAAGCGTCACCTGATCTTACTAATCATCTTACCGCTGGCGGGAACTCTGGTGTTAATCAAGGCCTCAGACACCATTATGGAACGATTTTTATCCGCTCCGGAAGAGTCAAAGATAGTGAGGATTCGACTCGCCAAAGCAGCGCTTTATATGGCCAATGACAAAGTGCTTGGTGTGGGC
Source organism: Shewanella benthica (assembly GCA_023284085.1). Classification (GTDB taxonomy): domain Bacteria; phylum Pseudomonadota; class Gammaproteobacteria; order Enterobacterales; family Shewanellaceae; genus Shewanella; species Shewanella benthica. Next base: position 6,145 of record JAKVHY010000042.1, on the reverse strand, counting down.
TTAAATAACTTCGCTCATAAAATCAATCCTCCCTATTCATACTCATCACATATCCCCATGGTCGACGAAAATGATCCCGATGAAAAACATGGTTTGGTGGAAACCGTTTACTTAATGATTGCAGCCGAAACAGGCTGGTTAAACCTGATTATTTTTATCAGCTTGCTACTTTTTTTCTATGCCAAAAACATAAAAAATTATTGTCGATTGAAAGGCTCACAGAGTCGCTTTATCTGCATCGCCTTGATTGCTGCACTGACCTGTATCTATCTGCAGTCCACCTTAGAGTGGGTGCTGAAACAGACCAATAATTTTTATCAATTGATGTTGGTATTTGCACTTATTGCAACCATGGACCGAATGATCCAAACAGGAGAGCTAAATGGCCAAGCCAAACGAAAGAGATGCTAATTATTTTTATCAGCAGCTTTCTGCCGGTGTCGAAGCCGACTTATCTCGGGAGCAACGTCAGGAATTCCTGAGAGTATTAAACCGGGCAGTGTCCGTGCCCAGTCAAAAACTAGTCTCACTCCAGCTCAGCTTCTGGTGCTTCCGACATTTCTATCTGGTGGTGTACTGGGGGATCGACTCTCGCGCCAGAGAACGCACCAGCGCCGTCCCTATCGTCAGCGGCTTACTCGCCAAGGGGACCCTTATTCTTTCCAAAGGAATATTTTTTCTTCTGGCCAGCTTAATCACCCTCTGGGTTGCATACGAAATCAAATCCTTCCTCGGGATCGACCTGTTTAATAATTTTCACCTTGTCGATTTAATTAGGTCATTACTATGAAAAAACTCAATATCTTGATTATCAGTAACTACTACCCACCCTTTCACATTGGCGGTTATGAACTCGCCTGTAGAGATACGGTGGAATTCTTAACTAAGAAAGGACATCAGGTAACGGTACTGACGGGGAATAAAGGCAACGGGGCTCAATCAAACATTCAGCAAATGGGAACAGTCCACCGGGAGCTCACTTATATTGACTATGATAACCCAAGTTATCGCCAACGAGCCGAGGTTGAAACGGGCAACTATCAAATCTGCCAAAAATATATTAATCAGGTATCACCCGACCTTATCTATCTCTGGAATCAGCAATACCTTTCTTTAGCACCATCACTTGCCAGCCAAAATAGTGGTATTGCTAAACTCTATGAAATTGGTGACTTTTGGCCTGCCGCTTATATTCGTCCAGGCTTTATTAATGCCCTAAAACGCAAGGTAAAACCTTGGCTACCGGGTCAGATTGGCGGAAGGTTCGATTTTGGCCCCTGCATCGCTTGCTCTCACTGGGTGGGCAAAGCCATTAAAGAGCAACTCAACGCCCGAAATGTAGCAGTCATACACAATGGTACTCAACTGGGCGCTGAGCCTCAAAGAAACCGCCAGCAGCCTACCTCTTTCCTGTTTTGTGGACGACTATGTCAAATCAAGGGAATAGAGCAAAGCCTACAGGCATTTACATTATTGTTAGCTAAATTTCCTGAAAGGCAGCTTAGCCTAACCTGTATAGGCCCGATAGAGTCCCGTTACAAGCAGGTTATCGAACAGATGATCCATAACGCGCACTTAGGTGAACATGTACAGATTTTACCTCCTACTGATGACATGAAGCATGTTTATCAACAACACCATGTGTTACTGATGCCAACCTTGATGCCTGAGCCTTTTGGTCTGGTCATCATAGAAGCCATGGCCAATGGCTTAGCAGTCATCGCCAGTGACCGTTTCGGGCCTGCCGAGATAATTAACAACGATAAACTGGGTATTTTGATCGACCCGGAGGATCCTATAGCCATAGCCGATGCCATGGCACAGCTTATCGACGACCCAGCCCGTTATAATGAAATCACTAAAGCTGGCTATCAGCATGTCGACGCTCACTTTCGACTAGAGAATGTCAAAGCTAAAGTGGAACAAGTCCTGCTACGCGCGGTAGAGGAGCATGCACTATGCCTCACTCTAAACAGTTAATTAAATTAACCGCTTCAAACTACCTGGCCACAATCATCAAGTTTATGGTCATGATCTACCTGACCCGGGAGATGTTTCTACAGCTCCCCAAAGAATCCTATGGTTTTTGGGCCTTACTTTGGTCCATATTTGGCTACTCCGTATTACTGGACCTGGGTTTTGGCGTCGCATTACAGAAAAAAACCAGTGAAGTATTAGAACATCAAGATTGGGATAGCTATAACCGCACTGCGTCCACATTGTTCGGGACTTATTTTCTATTAGGCTTTGTTATCGTCGTACTAACCTGCATCAGTGCACCATTTCTGAATTTGATCTTTGTGTTTGAGCCGGAAACTCAGGCTCTGTATACCCAATGCTATCTGTTTTTTGGTATTGGTACCGGTCTCATCTTCCCTTTTGGGATTTTTATGGAAGTATTACGTGGCGCTTTGTGCATGCAAGTTAGAAATCGTATCGAGGTACTCAGAGATATAGCCAACTGCATTGCGCTAGTGATAGCCCTGAGAATGAATGCCGATATACGCGTGTTAGCAGTTATAGTCATCACCAGTCAATGCTTTGCAAATATTGCCATGTATATAGCAGCAAAACGAGCCTTGCCTCGCTTACGACTCTCCTGGCGTTTATACAGTCCGACGAAAATGGTCGAACTGATGAGCTTCTCACTCTGCGCCTATGTGATCACCATTAGTAATTTGATTGTTTTTAGAACCGACCAAATTGTCATCTCGGCCTTAGCGGGTGTAGGCCTGGTGGCCTACTATCACGTGACTACCCGATTGGCCGAGATATTTCGCTTACTCTGCTCGCAAATACATGACGTGCTAGCCCCTATGTCTTCAAGCTTAAACGCACAACAAGATAAACTGGCATTACGACAACTCTTACGCCGTAGTCAACGTTTTGTCTGTCTTATCGTAGTCTTGCTCATTGTGCCTGCATGGTTTTTTGTCGAAGATCTGCTGCGGATCTGGCTCGAGCTTGATAATCAACAAACCTTTTGGTGTGCACGGATTTTATTACTCAATATCGCCATTCTGGTTATTTATCGCAATACCACTAATCAAATCTTACTCATGTGTGGTTACCAAAAACCTTTGATGTGGATAGGAATAACCGAATGCATAGCCAACCTGATATTAAGCTGCTTGCTGATAAAACCCCTTGGCATCCTGGGTGTGGCTTTGGGCACACTAATTCCAAATACCCTATTAGCCATCTTCGTCAACATTCCCATGACAAGAAAATTTACTAACACATCAATTTGGCAGATCTACAAGCCTCTGGTTATCGCCAGCCTTGCCGTTGGCTTGCCCTTCGCCTCGGGACTCGTTTTATTTGAGCAAGTGACTGAAGGCTATAACTCACTCCTGCATATCATCGCGGTCAGCGTGATCTGCGCGATCCCGGCACTCTTTTCTGCCTACAAATATTACCTGTCCGTCAGTGAGCGCCATCAATTGAAACACATAATAACTTCTATAGTCCCTAGGTTGCAGTTGAAATTGTAAATCGAGCCAATAGATGACTAGTCTTTAACAAACAGTTAAATGAATGGATTTTCAACATACGCTTTTGGAGAAGAATATGACGAAAGGAACCATTATCAATATACCGCGCAGATTTGTAAAAGATGAATGGGGCGGCACCGAAACAGTGATAACTGAAACTGCACATCAGCTTAAGGCTATCGGTTACCAACTTGAAAGCGTCACCACGTTAGCGCTATCTGACAATAAACAAGAGTCGATTTTCGGTATTCCAGTCAAACGTTTTGACTATAGTTATACTCGTCTGGGTCTGTCGAAGAAGCATAGACTCCTGCTCGATAAACGCGGCGGAAACATGTTTTCACTTCCCCTGTTTTTTTATCTTATTTTCAGTAAAAACATCCGCGTTATCCACCTGCATACCATGGGCAGATTAGGGGCTTTGGCCCGCATCGCCGCTCGACTGAAAGGTATCCCCTATGTCGTCAGTATACATGGAGGCTATTTGGGCCTGCCCAAAAAGCAACTGGACGATATGATGCTGCCTCTGAAAGGTAGCTTTAACTGGGGTAAACCCTTCGACCTCCTTGTACAAAGCGCGAAGGTGATAGAAGGTGCAGATGCCGTTATATGTGTAGGGGAAAACGAGCGTGAAAAGATAGCGGCAAAATATCCCCAACAAAAAGTGATCTATTTGCCCAATGGCGTTGACCAGCAAAGATTTGCCTCGGGTAATGCTTCCGCATTTATGAGCAGGTACCACTTCAGAAAAACCGACAAGATAATCTTGTGCGTCAGTAGTTTTACCCCACAAAAAAACCAAGAAACCTTACTCAGAGCGTTCGCCAAAGCACACAAGCATTCCCCGGAATTAAAACTGGTGTTAATTGGCGTTATCTATGACCAGGACTACTTTGACCTTTTAGAGAGCCTGAGTAAGGAGCTAGGGCTGCAACAGCATGTTCGCTTTATCATCAACCTGAAATTCGATGACCCGAGCTTAGCCAATGCCTACGCCGCCGCAGAACTGTTTGTACTGCCTAGCCTCTATGAACCTTTCGGCATTGTAGTATTAGAATCTTGGGCATCTGGCACCCCTGTCCTTTGTGGTAATGTCGGAGGATTACCTTCTTTTGTAACAAACGGCGAAAATGGCTTGTTCTTTGATGTTGAGTCTGTGGACTGCCTTTGCCAAAAAATGATCAGCATCTTACAAGACAAGCTGCTCTATAAGTACATTCAAAGCCATGCCCTCAAAGCCGTAGAAACTTACTCATGGCAAGCCATCTCCAAACGTCTGGCAAACCTGTATGAAGAAATTTCATCATGAAATATCTGTTCATGCTTATGTTCATGTTAATTGCAGCCTGTGCGCAGCTTGGTTCCAAAGACGTGCCCAAAGGCAGTGAGAGCAAGCTGTTAACCATAGAGACCAAACCAACCGAGGCAGCCATTTATAAAGATGGTCAATATATTGGTCATTCACCACTGCAAATCTGGCTATGGCACGGGGCCCCCAGAATCAATCAGATTATCGCGGTGCCGCTGTACGAACATCAGTTCATCCAGATTCAGAGCCTGCGCATACCGACAATTCCAACTCAACTGACTTTTTATATGACTGAGCCGAGTCCCCATGAATATGATTTTTCAGATAAGCCGACCCAAAGCAAACTAGCACAGCAGCCCAGCCCCCACTTAAAACGTTTACAGCTGTTTTTCGACTTCGACCAAGACCAGCTAAACATTAGTGAAATAAAGCGCCTTACTCTTTGGTTAAACCAGTTTGACTCAGAACCCGAGCGGATAGAGGTGCACGCATATGCCGATGAAGCAGGCTCCCAGCAGTACAATGAAGCCTTGAGCCATCGCCGATCACTCGCCATAACCCAATGTTTACAGCGCTTAGCTTTCAAGCCTAAAGAATTACTGGTTATTCATCACGGCGAGCGTGTATCTGTTAGCGCACAGCAATTACCCAAACAAATCGATCGCCTGGTTGAGGTACTGGTTTTCTATCAAGATAATAATATTAAGCATGCTAGCGAAAATAGCACTGGAGATAACAAAAAAGCTCCCGGGTTGCAGAACCCGGGAGCTTTCAATAACTAAACTTATCTGTTTTAACGGATCCGTTAGCTCGTTTTATTCTCTTTCATTTCGGCGGCTTCACACGCTGCCGCGGTGAAGATCACATCGGTAGAACTGTTCAAACCCGTCTCGGCCGAGTCCTGAATGACACCTATGATAAAGCCTACCGCAACCACCTGCATGGCCACATCATTTGAAATACCGAATAGGCTACAAGCAAGAGGAATAAGCAGTAAAGAGCCGCCAGCCACACCGGATGCCCCGCAGGCCGAAACCGCAGCTACCACGCTCAAGAGAATGGCTGTCAGCATATCAACCTGAATACCCATGGTGTGAACCGCAGCTAAGGTTAATACTGTGATAGTAATTGCCGCGCCGCCCATGTTGATGGTTGCACCTAAGGGGATTGATACTGAATAGGTATCTTCATGGAGCTTCAACTTCTCACACAAGGCCATGTTAACCGGAATATTTGCCGCACTCGAGCGGGTGAAGAAGGCCGTGACTCCACTTTCTCGCAGGCAGGTAAATACGAGCGGATAGGGATTACGACGGATCTTGATGAACACTATGATAGGGTT
>JAKVHY010000041.1 GCA_023284085.1 Shewanella benthica | reverse complement strand
TTGCCGGGGCATTAGCCCTGCTGCTGATCTCTGGGGTGCAAAAGCTTAGAACTTAGCACTTAGAACTTAAAACTTAGGCCTAAGCCCAAGTTGCCTAGATGTTCTAATTTGCATCTCCTATTGTGTCTGAGGTTAAATATTTGTAGGATTCAAGCTGTCTTAAAGTAGTATTGTCCGGCCTACTAATGAAAATGCTAATGAGCCGGTAAGAAGATAGGGATATAGATGAACAAATTTGCAGTAAGTTTAGCCTCAAGTTTAGTGTTGGCTGCCGTGTTAACCGCATGTGGCGGTGGTTCAGATGATTCGGGTTCGACACCACCACCGATAACACCTCCGACTCCCGCTCCTGAGTTAGCGCAAGATTATTGTTATACCTTGAGCACTAGCATGGGGGACATTACCTTGGCTATCGATGCGACTAATACCCCTATCACCGGAGAGAACTTCAAGCAGTATGTGGATACAGGCTTCTATGATGGCTTGATATTTCATCGTGTGATCCATCAATTTATGGTCCAAGGTGGCGGATTTACACCGGATCTGGTTAAAAAAGAGACACTAGATCCAATCGTGAATGAAGCGAGTGTCGGGATTAGTAACTTGCGCGGCACCATAGCCATGGCGAGAACCAGTGCTCCCAATTCGGCCACTTCGCAATTCTTTATTAACTCAGTAGATAATGAGTTTTTGGATAAAGCGAACGCGTCAGATGGTGTCGGTTATGCTGTTTTTGGTCAGGTGATTGATGGCATTGAGATCATCGACCAGATTGATATTGTCGATACTAATAACGATATCCCAGTGGAAGACATAGTGATTAATAGCATTGCTGAAATGACTTGCCCAGCGACGTAAGCTGTTCCCCATTAACTCCATTAACTCCATTAACTCCATAAAACAAACAAGCCCCGTTTAAACGGGGCTTGTTTGTTTAATCATCTCAATCATGGCTTTCGCTGCAAAAGAGAGAGCCTGCTCCTTTCGCCAAAATAGCGACATTTGCCACCTCAAGTCTGAGCCGACAAGTGGCACCGAGGCGACTCCGGCTACCCTGTGACGCTCGGCGATCATCTTAGGCAGCAACATATTGCCCGCGCCTGCGGCGACTAAGGCGATACCAAATTCCGCCTGACTGATTCGAGTGATGTTTTTCGGCGTAAAACCCGCTTGCTCACAGCTATCTAAGACCATGCTATAGAGGGAAAATCCGGCTTCGAACATGATCTGTGGTTCTTCGGAGATCTGTTCGAGTCTTAGGGACTTCTCACTGGCTAGGACGTGATGCTTAGGCAAGATGACGACCATAGGCTCATCACGAACCAGGATACCTTCAAACTCCTTGTCCAGCGCTATGATGCCTGTGGCTAGCTCAATCTCCCCTCTTAGCAGCGCCTCTTTTTGTTCCACTGAACCACGGACTAACAGCTCCATTTCGATCTTAGGATAGGTGTCTCGGTATTGTGCGATAACCGGTGCGAAAAGCTCGGCGCTACCCAGTGGAGCCAGACCGAGTTTTAACTGACCCGAGGTTAACCCGCGTTGAGCGGCGAGTTCATTGAGTAAGGCTTGCTTGTTAGCCAGTAAGGTTTGCCCATGACGGTAGACCAGCTCTCCGGCGGGGGTGAGCTTGACTCGAATCCCTCGTTTGCCGCGTTTGAGCAGAGTGACGTCAAGTTCATGTTCTAGTTGTTGAATCGCCTTAGATAGAGCGGGTTGAGTAATGTGCACCTTCTCAGAAGCTTTGGCAAAGCCACCCGAGTCGACTATCTCAATCAGATAACGAATAACACGTAGATCCATTTGTATAACCTTAGGGAATGTATTCTATGATTAATATTCATTTTTTTTATCAATAGTGCAAGTTTAAACTTGTTCTACTGCTAATGAATGAGTTTATTGACCTATGCCAGTTTCAAGAGTCACTCACCAGAGTGAACCCAATTCCAGCTTCACTCACGAGAGTCGCGCTAAGGTTTCTTTAGCGACCAAGAGCAATGGCAAGCTGAGACTCATGCTACAGACCTTGGTGCAGGTGGGCTTGTTTTGTCTGTTGGCCGTCATCTGCGTACAAGCCGAGCAATACTTTGATTTACCGATCCCCGGAAGCGTCATAGGCCTGGCCATCGTCCTGTTACTCTTGCTGACCAAGACAATTCCCGAACATAGGGTTAGCTTAGGCTCGGCCTGGTTGATCGCCGAGCTGTTATTGTTTTTTATCCCCCCAGTGGTCTCTGTGATTAAATATCAAAGCTTATTTGAGAATTACGGTGTGCAATTGATCGTCATGTTAGTGCTGGGAACGGTATTTGTGTTGGTGGGGACAGGGTTTGTGGTCGACCGTGTTTTTCGTTTCGAGCGTAAAATGAATCGTCAGCGTGCTCAGGCTCTACTGGCATCCGGTATGGAAGGTTAACTCATGTCTATTTTCGAAGGTACAGGCTCGGTCTTGGTAGGCATTTTCAGTTTAGTGATGACACTCGCGTGTTACTCGGGGGCTAAATATGCTTATGGAAAATTTAAGTTCTGGTGGTTGTCGCCCATCATGCTGGCTCCGCTAGGGATTATCTCTCTGGTCCTGTTGCTGGATATCCCCTTACCTAGCTATTTTCAATTCAGTCATCTGTTGACCTTGATGTTGACGCCTGCGGTCATCGCCTTCGCCGTGCCCATCTATCGCGAGCGGCACTTAATTGCGAAATACCCACTCACGCTCTCCATCGGTGTGGTCGTCGGCCTCTTCTTAGGCTTGATCTCGTCCTGGGGGCTGTCTAAGTTAGTCTCACTGCCACCCGAGTTATCTCAGAGTGTCTTGGTCCGCTTCGTATCTACACCTTTTGCCATGGAGGCCACGTCGAGTTTTGGTGGTGTGCCTGAGCTGACGGCCATGCTGGTTTTACTGACCGGAGTATTGGGCATGATGATTTGTGAGCCAATTTTTAGGCTAGCAAAAATCAAAACATCTCTGGGTAAGGGCGCTGCGCTAGGTGCATCGGCTCACGGCGTCGGCGCCGCGAAAGCATCTGAAATCGGGGAGGAGGAGGGGGTTGTCGCCAGTCTTACCATGATATTTACCGGCATAGCTATGGTGTTAGCAGCTCCATTGTTTAGCCAATTGTTTGTTTAGTTCGCTCTTTGCCTGATGATGGCCAAGCTTAGTCATTTCTGTGTGAAACTTAAGCTGATTTAGGGGTTAACTTGTCGATAGCTTAAGAAGCTTGGCACACAGCTTCACAAAATCTGAAGAGGTGACTATGCCTTCAACTTTGCCTTGAGCATTGATGACAGGTAAGCAGCCGAGTTTATTATCGATAAAGTATTCTACCACTATGGGTAAAGGCTCATCGGCGGTGAGATGTTGGTAATGCTTGTCCATGATCCCTGCAACTGTTTGTGCCCGCTCTCGTCTATCTAAGGCTCCACTGCCGTATTTATTGACTAGTGCCATCACGGTCGCAACCATCTTCTTATGGGTAAGAATGCCGACTAAACTTGAGTCTTGCTCAGAGATAACAGGAAGGTGCCTGACATTTCTATTTGTCATCAGAGCGTGAGCATCTTTTAAACTGGCCTGATCGCTGATACACACTACTTTCCTTGTCATAATATCTTGTACTTTCATCCACTTTCCTTATGTCTGATTGCAATTGAGAGTCTGGCTCAATCGCTTTTCCTCTAAGTAATATACCCCAATTCTCTTTGTCTGCGCACGTCTCCACCACATTAGACAATGTGTAGCGTGAATGTAATAGTAGTGTTGCATAATACTCGTTAGACCTCTTACCACTTGTGTATATAAGGATAATAATAATGAAACGGAGATTTACACGTCGGGATTTTTTGGAAATGTCGGCTAAGGGTGTAGGCGCGGCAGTTGTGTCATATGGCTTGATGGGCTGTAGTGACAGTAACAGCAGCAGTGATGATGCGGTTAAGGCAGAGTTTTTACATGGCGTCGCCAGCGGCGATCCTAGCCATGATGCAATCATCTTGTGGACGCGAGTGACACCGGAAGTAGAAGGGGAACTCACGGTTGCTTGGGAGCTTGCTACGGATACGGATTTCACTAATTTAGTCACCAATGGTGAAACTACCACCAGTGCCGAGCGAGATTACACCATTAAGGTCGATGCAACCGGACTGGACGCCGGGACTGAATATTTCTACCGTTTTAAGCAAGGGGAAGCCGTCTCAGAAATGGGACGGGCGCTCACCTTGCCTCAAGGGGCCATAGATCAAGTTAAATTGGCGGTGCTCTCTTGTGCTAACTTTCCGGCAGGACACTTCAATGTGTATGCGTTAGCGGCTCAACAAGAGGGCTTAGATGCGGTTATCCATTTAGGGGACTATATCTATGAATATGCTCGCGGCGAGTATGCCAGCGAGCATGCAGCCGACATGGACCGTGAGGTTTTACCGGCTGGTGAGCTATTCACCTTAGGTGATTATCGCACCCGTTATGCGCAATATCGAACCGATCCAAGCCTGGCGGGACTACATGCCAAGGTGCCCTTTATTACGGTATGGGACGACCATGAAATCGCTAACGATACCTGGAAGGATGGCGCCGAGAATCACAACGAGGAAGAAGGTGATTTCGATGCGAGAAAGCAGGGGGCCCTGCAAGCTTATTTCGAGTGGTTGCCCATCCGACCTTGGCGTGAAGGCAATCATGAGGAGATATACCGCTCCTTTAGTTTCGGAGATTTGGTCGATCTGCATATGTTAGATACGCGAGTCTTAGCCCGTGATAAGCCCTTAGACTATGCCGATTATATCGATCCTGTGACCCAAGGCATGGACAGTCAAAAGTTTATGGCGGCAGTGACGGCAACTGAGCGAACCTTACTGGGCACAGAGCAGCTGCAATGGCTGCAATCTAGCCTGCTGACTGCGACTGGAAAGTGGCAGGTTTTAGGCCAGCAAGTCTTGATGGGCAGCATGTTGCTACCGGCAGCGATTGCCATGCAAAAGCTTAGCGTGTCAGAGTTTGGTGAGCTGGCGGCCCTGGCGCAAATCGCCGCCCGCTGGGAAGCGAAAGATCCGACGGTGACGACATTTGAATATACCTTTCTTATCGAAAACCAGCACAGGCTAACACCCGAGGCCATGGCGTTGCTGCAGATGCCTGCAGTCCCTTATAACTTAGATGCCTGGGATGGCTACGCCTATGAGCGTGAAGTAGTCCTGGCCACGGCTAAGTCGATAGGCTGTAATTTAGTGGTACTGGCGGGAGATACCCATAATGCCTGGGCAAATGAGCTTATGGACAGTCATGGTGACCCTGTGGGCGTGGAGTTTGCGACCAGCTCGGTATCTTCTCCCGGACTCGAGTACTACTTAGGGATCCCAGAAGATCAACAGGTGCAAACCGAAGCGGGGATCAAGGAGATGGTCGAGGGTCTCAAGTATACTAACTTAAGAGACAGAGGCTTTATGGTGCTCACCTTCACTGCCGAGCAGGTACGCAGTGACTGGCATTATGTCGATACCATACTTTCTGCAGATTTCAGCGAAGATATGAGCAAACAGCAAGCGTGTGTTTGTGCGATAGGGACGGCGCAAGTGGTGAATGTCAGTTAGCGCTTAGCTAGCGGCTGTAAATCTACACTTGGAAATAAACCATGAGCCACAGCTTATTAGATGTGGCTCATTTTTTTGATTGTTCTTTTTCGATAGCACTTTTTCGATAGTATGCCGCTTTCAACCCCCCAGCTTTAATCTCCGAGTTAGCCATTGTTTAGAAGCTATGAGCAGAATAAATGGAGATTAGTGCCCAAGTTTTTATTTTAAATGAGGCAACAAATCTCATTTTAGTATAAAATTCTGCCCCAAAATCTGGTAGATGCCTACACTTTAACCTGTGATTATTTCACCGGCATAAATAGCGCATATTCCGTCTTTGGAATGAGCGTTTAGCCTACCGAATTGACCTAAATAAATAACAAGATGGGGATGGTCGAATGTCAGATAAGCACTTTATTACAGCACAGGGATTGCTCGAAGATTCATTTCGCCTGGCGGCGCAGGTTTATGAGAGCGGTTTTCGTCCACAATTTATCGTCGGGATCTGGCGAGGTGGTGCACCGATAGGGATTGCGGTGCAGGAATATTTCGATTTTAAAGAGGTTGAAACCGATCATATCGCGGTTCGTACTTCTTCTTATTATGGGATTGGCACCGACAAACAGAATAAGAAAATCAAGGTTCATGGACTGCATTATATCGTTGAGAATGCCAATGCCGATGATGGTTTGCTGATTGTCGATGATGTGTTCGATTCGGGCCGCAGTATTCACGCACTCAAGGAAAAGCTCAGCGAGTTGATGCGTTTGAATATGCCAAAAGATGTGCGTATTGCCTGCCCTTACTATAAGCCCAAGAATACTTCGGTGCCGCTAAAGCCTGATTATTACATTCATGAGTCGGAAGACTGGTTAGTTTTTCCTCATGAAGTCTCTGGTTTATCGGCCAAGGAGATCCTCGAAGGTAAAAGCGATCTGGCGAATATTAAAGAGCTTTTCGTTTAAGCGACGTTAACTAGTCTGACGAATAAATGAAACCAGTGCATATCGCTATGCACTGGTTTTTTTGTGTTTTGGCCTTGCATTCCAGATAGCTAAACGCTATTAAAAATGTCTGATGGCTATAGCTTATCTATCTGTTCACCGAGTTGATATGACTTGTCAGTGACTATGGTTTCGAGTGTCGCTACGCGCTCCTGTAGTTTGAGGAGTTCGGACTTAAGCGCATCCACTTCGCCAGTATCGACGCTGTTTTTTCTCATGTTATATTCTTTAAAGGCCTTCACACCGAATACGGCGATGATGGCTACTGTGATGACTTCAAATGGTCCCATATTTCTAATTCCTTCTATGCTTTCTCTGCAACTCTGCTTGAGTTGATTCTAATTGTTGGTATTTGTTGATTGTTAATCATGTCATAAACATTGTTGGAGCAATCTCTATGCCATGACTAAATATTGATATTCATCAGTTAGTTAATATTTTTGTCTGCAAGTCTAATATCGAACGTTAGCGCTTATTACTAAACATTAATCATATAAACCAAACTCGTCCAGACCAAGTTAACCCCAGAACAGGTTGAACTCGCTCACGAGGTTAGCGCTTAGTTCAGCAGGCGCTCCTTAATGGCGACACATCTCAACTCACTCTGGTGTGTTTGTAATAAGGCTTTTTGAGTGGTAGCCGAGAGTCCATGCTGGGTATTGATGGTTTTTTCGAGTATGGCTACTCCCCCGTGAGTACATCGAGTCGGGATCAAATATCGGCCATAGAGCTGCATAAAACGGTCACTCTTTTGCTCGTCTACTTGGGTTAACGACTCGAGTCTCTGCTCTGAGCTAGCTGAGCTTAATCTCTGTTGCTCTCTTGGATACAGGTGGGCCATGGCGATACTGAGTGTCGAAAATGGTAATTGGCTGTCATGTTGAATATGAGTCAGCCAATAGCGCTTTATGCCGGCTTCGGGTCTGGATACCCGGGCCGCAATGGCGGCATTTTTGCCGTGCTGGCTCAGATCTGTACTCAGCTCTTGCTCTATCAGAGAACGGCTGCCCAAATAGTCATAACGATTGAGTTGGGTGATGATGTTCCAGCGCATCTGTTGATCTATTTTCAATCCCTTGATACTGGCTTTGCCTGCCAATAATTCAGCGAGATGGGTCAAGGCATCCTGGCTGCGTGAAAATTGAATATATGCATTAAACCAGAGGCGTTGAATATCGACGCTTTCACCGTTGACCATGGTTTTTCTCAGGCTCATCTGCTCTAAGCCTTTCAGTGCCATCTGAATATAACTGCGGTGATTTGGCAGTATCTGCTCAAGGTAGGCTTTACTCTGATTAAGGTTGATCAGCACCTGCTCCAGGATAGCTGGCTCCTTCTCTTTGGGGAGATTAATGAACACCACGCCTAAGTATTCATTTAGTGCCAGTTCACCGTCAGATACGCTCTCCCACAGGCTCTGCCATAACATGGAGCGCAGCTGAGGTTCTTTGACCATATTCAGGTGTTGTTTCACCGTCTCCAGTGAGCGCTGATCCAAATTCACTTTCACGTAGCCTGAATCGAGATAGTTAGGATAGACAAGGTCGGGACATCGAGTGCCGTTTAACTGCTTGATTTGTGTCCTCTCACCCTTGTAGGTTAGCGATATAGTGCGGACTCGGTGAAGCTCATTTCTGCCCTTGGTAAATAGTGCCAGTGTTATCTTCTGCTCCCTCAGAGTCGGGCTTTGCTCGCTGGCTGGAGATTGTAGGAGGGAAAACTCACTAATGCGGTTATTTTTACAGGCGAACTCCGCCCGTAGGGTATTTACACCGGGTGTTAATAGCCAGTTTTGCTGCCACTGAGTCAGGTCACGTTTGGCATGGATACTCTGGCTGGCGAAGAAGTCGGCCGGGCTGGCACTTAGATAGGCAAATTTTTCCAGGTAGTTTTCCAGGCCGAGTCTGAAATCTGCCTCGCCGACCAATTGCTCGAGTCCCAGTAAACTCGCCTCTCCCTTAAAGACTCCGACCGAAGGCAGCCCTGCACTATAAGTATGATTGGCGAATAGCACATCATCCATATATGCCCGGGATTTTATCGGGTCATAAAACTGCTTAGATTCTTGAGGGCCGTAGCCAAGTTGAGCCAAGGTTTTGTTGGTTATCAGCGAGCCTAGGCTCATATTCAGCCAGCTTTCGTCCCACCAGTTCATGGTAATGAGCGCGCCAAACCATTGGGTGGAGAGGCCAGTCATGCTGGTGACTGCGATGCGTTTTTGTTGCACTTGCGGGGAGAGACCCGCAAAGAGAGCAATATTCTCATCTATGCTGGTGACTGCTGCGCTGGCGATTGAGCCCTTGTTGGTCAGAGTCGGGCTAAGCAGCAGATCGAACTTGTTGAACGGGTAGGGAGCGTGTAAATACTCCCCCATGAAGCGGAGCCCTTTATCGATATCTTCAAACCAGAGTTGAGGGGAGATGTCGTCTGCGATAGCTTGCCTGGCAAACAAGCGAATGGGGTAGCTTGATTGAGTACTGTCATCTTGCCAGACGCGATAGGCACCCGCGTGCAGGGAAAACATATGCGGGCTCAATATTGGGCTAGTAGGAAATTGCCACTGGTTTGACTCGGATGATTCTATGACCTGCTGTTCTTTGACTGAGCTGATGACCACCCAGTCTTTGGGCACTGTGACATTCAGGCTATAGCTGGCCTTTAGATTGGGTTGATCGAAGGAGGGAAACATCATGCTGGCGGCATCGGGGGAGAAGTTCGATTCAAGATAGACGTTAGCATCTTTTGGATCCACGAAGCGGACTAAGCCCATGCCATTGTTGCCATAATTCTGTGTGTAACTGATCTCCACCGCGTTACTGCCAGACAGCAAGAGACTCGGGCTCAAGATAAAGGCCTTACCGTTATAGCTGGGGTAAATTTTGTGACCATTAATGATAAATGATTTTATGTCGGCTCGGAGCAGGTCTAAGGAGAGCGGCGTACTGGTATCGGATAGCTGAAAATTAACTTGTGTGCTGCCACTGAAGTGCTCTGCTTGCGTTAAATCCAATGTTATTTGATAGCTGACTGCTGAGATTCGGGCACTACGAGATTGGGCTAAGGCTAGCTTAGCGGCAGAAGAGTTGCGTGAAACGCTATCGTGAACCTTTGGCTGGCTGGTGCTGTTACATGAGATGAGCAGTAGTGAGACAAGGCAGAGCAGACAGACACGCAGTAGATTCACAGCTTGGTTCCCGGCAGTTGAATGGTGAGTGGCAACACTAACCGATTTCTTTGCCCAGTGCGATAACAAGCTAGTTCGTATTACATTTTATGCTATCTAAGTATATGGGTCATAAAAAATGCCAGTCATCTAGACTGGCATTGTTATTATTGAAAAAGTTAGCAAGTTAGCAAGTTACGCTAAATTACAGTCCTAGGAATGACTTAGACTTAACCTTACGGATCTCTTTCTCATCAGACCATTCGATAAGGCCTGTTTCGAGATCCATCAGACGCATGGTCATCTTGTAGTAAACATCTTTAGTGCTGCCTGATTGCTTAACTATGCTGGAAAGATTGCCGTAGAGCATGTACTGGGCGCCAATTTGACGACCGAAGCTGATGGCGGTAGATGGGTCAACCATACCGGCATTGTTTTGGTAGTCCAGCTGCTTACGCACCGCGTCGACTTTGGTCATGTCGATAAAGCGGAACTTACCCGAGCGTAGTAACTTGTTGCTGATCGAGTCAGTTACCGATTCTGTATCGATATGTTCTGAAGTCTTGTTCTTGATCTTATCGACGAACATGATGGGACGGTCGTTAAGTGTCATCGCCACGATAGGTGGGAACGTCAGCATGCTATCAACCATCTTAGCCGTGATGGCTTGAAGATCTGAAGAACCGAAGTTTTCATTGACAGTTTCCACCTCAGTGGCGTCACCATATTCGACTTTTGATTGGCAACCAGCCAGTCCGACAGCGACAGCTAGCATAAAAATGAGTTTAAAGTTTTTCATAGTGGCTTCCATTAAATGTGTATTAGATGATTATTGAATAAAAACGTGTGTGATTACCAGTGTCTATTACCCAGACTAAGGTTGTTCTACCGCTCTTCACTTCTATCTCTTGGCTCGGTGAATTATCAAGCTTGAGTGAGTAACGACCATTTTTGAGGTAAGTTCTGGCAATTTGTGCCTGTTTGGGCAAGGTAAGCCAGCTGCGTCTATCGGCTTGCTCCGTCACTACGTTGAATATCTGCATGGCGATGGCGGCAAAATCGGTTTCGTTATGTCTCTTCTTGCTGCTGCTCTCTACGCTTCTGGCCATCTCAGACTTGGCATAGACTCTGGCTGCTTGCCTCACTAAGGCGGCCGGGAGATCTTCCTTGAGGGCCGTGATTGCCAGTGCGTCTATATTGGCGATGGGAGCTGCGGTTAAGGTCTTGCCTAAGCCGCTTATCTTACCTTTTGAAACGGCACCAGAATTTGAAGTATAAGTGGCTAATGAGGCGGTCTGCCAGTTTCCATGAATAGTGAAGGGAATCGTTATACTCTTCTTTTCAGGGACAAAGCCACGCTCGAGCAGGACGATGACTTGGCCTTCCCCCTTCTTTTGGATCTTAGGTTTTCCCCATCTACGTTCAAACTCTTCCTGTTGAGGCATGGAGAGCTGTGTGGCTAAACGGACAAGATCTTGTTGCAGATAGGGGTTATCAGGGGTAATTTGCGCGGCTTTACGGTAATCGATAAACGCATCGTTGGGCTCGCCTAAAATTTCATGTAATAGGCCTGTGGTGTAGTAGCTGTAGGCATTTAAGAAGGAGCTGGTGACTGTGCCTGCGGCCTTGCCTAGTTTATTCATTTCCGCATCTATGGTGCCGTTCGCCATGGCTTGAACTGATTTCTGTGATTTTTGATATCTGGCCTGTTCTGAGCTTTGCAGCTGGTTACTGCGCCTGACTTCTACTAAGGCTCCTTCTCCATCACCACTGAACAAGTAGTTTAGCGCTTGATATTGGTGCAACATCACACGTTCATAACCCGGCCCGCGATAGGGGATCACATTGTCGTTAATAAATAGGCTGCTGGCGGTGGCGCCTAGATCTGTGACACTCAAGGTCGCCTTATCATCAAACTCCAGATAGGCAGCAACGGCTTGTTGATAGTAATTTTTACTCGCCTCGAAATCGCCACTGATCTGAGCGACTCGTCCAGCTTCCTGAGCATAGAGCAGGCCATCTGCGCCGGAGATATTCGATGCCACATCTTCAACCCCTTTCATGGGGGTATTTGTGTTGAGCTGGGCTTTTACCGGGGCAATTTGCGACGGATAATTGATGAAAATACTGTTAAATGCACAACCAGATAGGCTGAGGCTTAACAGGGGGATTAATAGCCAATGTTTCACCGTCTTTTTCATGATGCTCTTCATGGTCCTTTTCATCGTATAACCTTATTGAGGCTATTACTGGCTTGCATAGCGCCCCTTTCAATCAAGGTGATACCTTGAAGATGAACATATTCGTGTTGAAAAATCCGGGCATAAAGCCCGTTAAGGTCTGATGATGCTCTTGGCTATTAAGGTCTTGAAAGCTAACATCAACCCAGTCATGTCTCAAGACAGTGAACCCTTGTTCTGCAACCTAGTGTCGAGCATCTCATTGGCAAGTTACATGAATGCCGGTGAAAACTCTATCACCTTTTGTGCTTGTCTATTAAGTATGGACTCACCAACTTGAGTTATGGCTAACATCTTGATCCTTCGATTTTTTGGCACTGATATTTAATAGTGAGGTGGCGGGCCCTCATCTGACTGACTCACTATGTCACTCGGTTCTGCGGTTTGTAATTTACTGACTAAGAGTCGTATTGCTTGCTGCTGATCAGACATCAGATCATTTAACTTGATCACTTGCTGATTGAGATCTTCTATGGTGGCATCCTGAAATGCCAGTTTCATCTCAAGATCTTCGACTCTCTGTTCTAATTGTTCCATTTTGACCTCTAATGGACAGGTACTGGCCAAGTCTCGACTAAGCCATTGCTGCTGATGGTACGGATCTGGTTTGAATCCAGGTTAGCGACAGAGTATACAACGGCGCCCTTGATTTGGGCATGTTTGGTACGCTGAACCTGCCAACTGGCCAAAGAACGACCGGTTTTGATGTCCCAGACCCGAACTTCTCTCGCCGGGGTGCCCGTTAGGAGCAATGTATCATGGTTGGAAAAGCGCGCCGCCGAAAAGTTCATTTTTCTGCGGTTGATATTCAACTGACTGATTTGTTCGCCTGTGAGACTATCCATAATCTTGGCTATTTTAGTGCTGTCACCAATAAATGACAGGCTTCCTGATTCATTTAAGCTCACCTTAATGACTCGGTTATCGAACTGCCAGCGATGAATGGGCTGACCCGAGGTGGTGTGCCACAAGATGGCCTGCATATCGTTTGAGCCGGTTAGGGCCAGTTTTCCGTCGGCGGAAAGGGCCACGCTATTCACTTTTTCTGAATGGCCGAGAAACTTAATTAAGGAAGGGGTCTTGGTGGCAGCCGACGGCATCAGCGACATGACACTGCCATCGGTGAGGCCTATGAGCAATGAACCTGAGTCGGATACCGCCACACTTTGCCCGGTCGATGGCAGTGACCACCAACCTAAAGATGAGCCATTTAAGATGCTCCAGAGGGCGACTGATTTTCTGCTTAAGGAAGCGGCAAACATTTGATTGGTCGAGATGGCGACATCGAAGGCATCATTATCTGATTCACTGTGTAACCAGGTATATTTTTGCCTGCCAGTGTCGAGATCCCAAAGCTGAATCCCGCTATTGGCCGTGCTAACTAGGGCTAATTGTCCACTCTGAGACAGGCTGGCATCATAGCTAGGCTCGGTGATCAATGCCTGTGTTTCTAGGGCTTCAGGCTGACAAGCTGATATGGCGAGAGTGCAAAAAACAATCGAAAAGAAACTTTTCATGAACTTGCCCTCAATCTTGCTGTCTCTAACTCAAGTGAAATTACATTTACATCGCTTGATTAAACATAAGTAATGTAATTGGAATAACGTATTTAACTAGTATAAAGTGGATCGCCTTATAAGATAAGGTTATTGTCACGACTAGAAGATCCTGAGGAAGCTTTTTAATGAAATCTATATACAAATTATCACTGGTTGCTTTGGCCGTTATCGGTCTGTCAGCTTGTAACCAAGAGCAAAAAACAACTGAAGCTGCGGCCAATGTTGAGTTAAAGACACAAGCACAGAAAGAAGCTTATAGTGTTGGTGCATCTATTGGTAAATACATGTCTGGCCATATCAAAGAGCAAGAAGAGCTAGGTATGTCAGTCGATCGTGACCTTATTGTTGCAGGTTTCAGTAGCGGTCTTAATGACCAGCTTAAGCTGACAGAAGAAGAGATGCAGACCGTTCTTCAGGGGCTCGATGAGAAGTTAAATGAGAAGCGTGAGGCTCAAGCGACACTTCTTGCTGAGAAAGCCTTGGCCGATAGCTCTGCATTCTTAGAGACCAATAAGGCTAAAGAAGGCGTAGTCACCACAGAATCTGGTCTTCAATATGAAGTAATGACTCCTGGTACGGGTGAGAAGCCTGTTGCCGAAGACATGGTCGAAGTTCATTATGTCGGTACTCTTACCGATGGCACTGAGTTCGATAGCTCAATCGCTCGCGGCGAGCCAGCTAAGTTCGCGCTAAACCGCGTAATCCCTGGTTGGACCGAAGGCCTGCAGCTTATGCCTGTTGGCGCTAAGTACAAGTTCGTTATTCCGGCTAACCTAGCCTACGGCGAACGTGATACTGGGACTATCCCGGCGAACTCAACCTTGATATTCGAGGTCGAGTTACTTTCTCTTGAGAGGGCGAACGCGCCAACAGCCGAAGCTGCTGGCGATGATCATGGTCACGCTCACTAGTTCTCACTTATTTTAAGTGAGTCGAGATTGACAAAATGGACGCTTAGGCGTCCTTTTTATTGCCTGATATTTAGGGTTAGTGAAGCATGAGTTACACATAGAGATTGATACCAGTTCCATTAAGTAATTGATCATTCAGCGGGAGTTAAAAATGCTGTAGGCAAGTAAGGGGATTGAAGCTAATAGTTATTCTATATCGAAAGCCACTTACGCAGCATAAAGTGTTTTTAAACCCGCACTACGTGAGCCTCTCAGAACTTCCACTTCCGCGTTGCATTGCCTTAAAAGGGAATAACCATTTCCTCAACAATGCGCCTTGAATCAAAAGCTCTGAGAGAGCTCTGAATTGATCATAAATTTAATGGAATTGGTATTATTTTAGGGTAAAATTACCGGAGAGATACGGTTAAATTTTTGAGTAATAGGTTTTAGTATGGAATATGAGTTTCGGCGTAATACCATGACAGGCACTGTGATTGCGAATTTTAGTATGGATCACGAGGTGTTAGGTTTCTGGTTCGTCGAGGAGTTGGGTGAGTGCAAAGATAAGTTCAAGGCGCTCAGTCAGATAATAGAACAGTTACAAGTGGGTTCACTTACCCAAAAGCGCTGGCTAGGTAAGGCGCTATCACTGGAGCTGGACAGTGAAGAGGTCAGGGTGTTTGCCAACGAATTAGACGATGGCTTAGATCATGAATTTGAAGATGACATGTCACTTTATAACGGTGAATCTGAGGCCTTTTGTGGTTTAGAAGATTTTCAGTCGGCATTATTGAGCTGGCGAGAGTTTCTCGACGAGACTCGTTAGAGGCTTTCTCCTTATACCAATCGATTAGATAGAGTCACCCATAGAAAAGGCAGCCATAGGCTGCCTTTGTTAATTAAGCTGCGATCTCTGTTTACTGATTGAGATATCGAACCGCCATCTCGGTTCTCGATTTGGCGCTGGCCTTTCTCAGTAGATTCTTCACGTGAACTTTGACCGTGCCTTCGCTGATATGCAATTGCTCCGAGATAGTACGATTACTCATTCCCTGGGCCACGAGTTGCAAGATCTGTAACTCTCTTGGGGTCAAGTTATCGATCCAGTCCTGCTCATCGGTTGCATCTTTGAGCTCATAGAGGTAGTCCTCGACCGACTCGCTGATCACTCTATGCCCCTGCATGGCTTGCTTGAGTTTCTCTAACAGGAGGTCAGGCTCTGTATCTTTCAATAGATAACCATCGGCACCGGCTTTAACCAGACGAATGACATCTTGCTTGGCATCGGAAACCGTGAGTATAACGATGCGGGAGGTGACTCCTTCCTGACGTAGACCGTTTAAGGTATCTAATCCAGTCATGCCTTTCATATTGAGATCGAGTAGCACGATATCAGGCTCATTTTCCTCGATAGCCGACAGGGCATCTAACCCACTCCCCGCCTCACCAAAGAGGGTGAAATCTGAGTCAGAAGTGATTAATTGGCAAATACCGCGACGTAATAGCGGGTGATCATCGACAACGAGCACTGAGTAAGGTTTACCCATTTTTTAAAGCGCCTCCTGCAAGGGTGTTTTCTTATGCCTTGTATTGAATACAAAGCAAAATATTAAGTTAATCATTTATCTAGGCTGGTTCCTGCTCAGGAGGGAAAGTCAGTGTTACTGTCGTTCCCCCTTCGGGATTGCCGCTGAGCTCCACTATACCCGATAAGCGGCTCGCACGCTCATGCATAATGCCTATGCCGAAATGCTGATCACGCATTTTAACCCTATCTATGCCGACACCATTATCACTGATGGTGATGGTGACATGGGTATCTGAGTCTTTAAAACATCGAATGTTAATTTGATCTGCTTGGGCATGCTTGATGGCGTTAACCGTCGCTTCTCGGGTTAATTGCAACACATGGATATGTTGATGGGCGCCGAGCAGTTGCATGGGCAATTTATAATCTAAGCTAATGTCAGCGTCGGATTGGCTTTTAAGCTGCTCTAACATGGCTTCGATGGCGTGGTGCAAGTTTGGATCTTTGACGGTCAGCCTAAAGGTCGATAAGAGTTCTCGTAATTGCACATAGGCGGTGTTTACGCCTTCGTTGATTTCAGATAGCTGCTGTTCGACCTGGGGGCTGCGGCAAGCACTGTCCAGCCCTTTAGACAGCAGGCTGACTTGGATCTTTAAGAAGGAGAGGATTTGACCCAAGGAGTCATGCAACTCCCTGGCTATGACGCCTCGTTCCTCCATGAGTGCGAGTTGTTGTCTCTGCTCTCCGGCATTATAGATGACGATCGAGCGAGCCAACATGATGGCAAAATTTTCGAACAGTTGATAATTGGGCTCCGCGCTGGAGTTAGCCTCTAAGTAACCCAGCTCATTGGATTCAAACTTAAGCGGGAAATGGGTCTGGATATTCGTTTTAAGAGGCCAACCGCCGTCGGCCTCTATGACTAATTCTTCTTCATTGTCTTGTACTATCACCAGACGAAGAAATGTCTCAGGTTCATGGGCTCTTAGTTGGTTAAGTGCGGTTTTCAAGCTGCTAATTTCGAGCTTACCCGAATGGAGCATGACCAAGTTATCGTACAAGAGGGTTAACTCGTTATTACTGCGCGTCAGGGCTAATGTTTTGTCTTTTACCTGACTCTCCAGGTCTCGGTAGAGGGTCGACAGCTCTTTGGCCGTAGATTGGAATGCATTACTTAAGGCGCTGAGTTCAATATACTCAGATTTAGGCATCTCCACATCGAAATTCCCTTTGGAGATGGTATTGGCTGATTCCATTAACTGATTGAGGGGCGCGACCACTTTTCGTTTGGTGAAACGTACCGCGATGAAAGCGATAAACAACATTAAGGTCAGCCCGATAATTTGACTCACGGCTAACAATTTTAATTTGAATGCGGCGTAGTGCTCAGTTTCCAGCACCAATAGATCGATAGTATCGACAAAGTCTTTCAGTGCCGCGGCGTAGAGGCGTGAATTCTCCTCCTCGATATATGATCTCATCACCTTCCATTTGTGAATAACCAGAAGATATTGCCCTGTGAGCTCGTCGGGGGTTTTCCAGTCGAGTGAACGTTTAAGTGCATCTGAATATAGCGTATTTTCAAATTCTTCTATCTTCTGTAAGGAATTTTTGCTACCTGAGTTTGCATAGAACATTAAACGATAGCTCTGCATTCGCAGAGAGCCGGATGCGTTGATGGCCCTGGCATCGCCAAGACTGTAGGCTAAGTTGATGATGGCGAAGGTCGCCAGACCACTCGATAATAATATTAAAGTTAACATTAGACCCAAAATGGTCGACGTTAAACTGCCTTTTTTCATTAGTTAAAAACTCGCTAAATTATTTTGAATAGTCTATTCGTTAGACTCGTTCTAATTTAGTTCCCACTTAAGCCTGTTAACAAATTGGCAAAAGTGTGAACAACAACACGTTTACATTTTGATCTACCGCAAACTTTACACCGGATACTCACTTAGGGGTATATTTAAAAAGAGGTTAAGGGTCTAACTTTGGCCTTGGAGATGATGTGGTTATTAAGACTATTATAAAAGTAACACGGAGATGAGATGGTGAGAACATTAACTAAAAAATCCTTTGTACTAAGTGCAATGGTTGCAGGGAGCCTGATGGCTTCCGGCGTGATGGCAGATAATAAAACTGAGCCTAGAAGCGAAGTATATAAAGATAAGTTTTCTAAGCAGTACAACAGCTGGCATGAGACTTCTGAGAGCTCTGAGATTGTCGATGCACTGGAAGCTGATCCGAATCTAGTCGTTTTGTGGGCAGGTTATGGTTTCGCTAAAGATTATAACAAGGCTCGTGGCCATATCTACGCGGTAACTGATTTACGTAACACACTGCGTACCGGCGCACCTAAGTCAGATGAAGATGGCCCAATGCCTATGGCATGTTGGAGCTGTAAGGGACCGGATGTACCTCGCATGATCGAGGAGCAGGGGGAAGACGGTTACTTCACGGGTAAGTGGTATAAAGGCGGCGCTGAAATCGTCAACACTATCGGTTGTAGTGATTGTCACGTGAGCGGTAAGTCTAAGCTACGTATCTCTCGTCCTTTCGCCGTGCGCGCCATGGAAGCAATTGGTACACCATTCGATGAAGCTTCTCGTAAAGATAAGCAGTCTATGGTCTGTGGCCAATGTCATGTCGAATACTACTTCGAGAAGACTAAAGATAAGAAAGGTTTTGTTAAGTTCCCTTGGGATCAAGGCATTACCGTAGATGCTGCAGAAGCCTATTACGATGGGATCCAGTTTTCAGATTGGACTCACAAGATCTCTAAGACACCTATGCTCAAAGCACAGCATCCTGGTTATGAAACTTGGAAGCTTGGCGTACATGGACAGAACAATGTAAGTTGTACAGACTGTCACATGCCTAGAGTCAAAAATGCCGAAGGCCGTAAGTATACCGATCACAAGGTGGGTAACCCATTCGATCGCTTCGAAGAAACTTGTGGTTCTTGTCATGAACAGAGCAAAGAGTTCATGGTCGACCTGACTAATCAGCGCAAGGCGAAAGTTCAAGAACTTAAGATGGCAGCGGAAGGTCAATTGGTTAAGGCACACTTCGAGGCTGGTGCAGCTTGGGAAGCCGGTGCTACTGAAGCCGAGATGAAGCCAATTCTTACCGATATTCGTCATTCACAGTGGCGCTGGGATTATGCGACAGCCTCTCACGGTGTTGCGGCTCACGCTCCGGCTGAAGCCCTACGTATCTTAGGTACTGCGGTAGATAAGGCGGCTGATGCTCGTGTTAAGCTGGCACACCTGCTTGCTAATAAAGGTGTTAAACAGCCTATCTCATACCCTGACACTTCTACCAAGGCTAAGGCACAAGCTGCCATGGGCATGGATATGAAGAAGATGAATGCCGATAAAGCAGAGTTCAAGAAGACTGTACTGCCTAAGTGGGATGCAGAAGCTAAGAAGCGTGAAGCGACTTACTAAGCAGTTATTCTACTCAGTTTAAAAGATATTAGGCTGTAGTGATTAAGCCCGCTTATAAAGAGAGATGGCGTTCAGATTAGGAACGCTTGATCCATCTTTTAAATATAAAAAATCCGCAGCTAATTTAGCTGCGGATTTTTTTATGCCTTTAGATAAGCAAACTAGACACTAGGCTCTAGGTACTTTGCTTGTTTACCTTATAGTGATTGAAAACGGATCGCTGAACTTCTCATCATTAATACCGATTGGTATAAATACACCTAAGTCATTATCGGAAGTATCATCCAAACCGTTATTGCTGGCTATGGTCGTTGCGTTTGAATCAAGGGCGATAAGAGGGGCAACACAGGTTTCAGAGCTATGGCTGCGAGTGCTTGGCTGCTAGTACATGAAGGGATGCGGTTGCTAAAACAGACGATTGAAATTGACGGTTATCGGCGGATTATCTTGTAGCTAACTAACGGAAAGAAGGCTGAGTGTAGAGCTACGAGTTTCGAGCAACGAGCAACGAGCTAATATTCTTTGCACTAGCTCGCGGCTCGCAACTTTCTATGCTGTTTATTTGGCTTATCGCTGCAGTTAAACGCCGCGCCAGTTACGCATCTGGTTGGCTTCTTTCGACAGCACTACGACTTCGGAGCTAGTCATCATATCTTGCAAAGAAAGGTTATCGCCGTTGATCAAGATCCACAGGTTGCCAATTCCTAACAGAGACCATACCAGGCGAGCCGAGGCTGTGATCATACTCAGGCATTGGCCGTTCGGGTGTTGGATCTTCAGTCGCCAGGCGCGCATGCCTAAGGTTTGACCGCCATAGCTCCAGAAGGAGATGTAAAACAAACCCACACACAGGGCTATCCAGAGCTGGTATATCCCCTTGTAAAGCGAGTCGCTATTGAGCAAATCTGATACATGCTCATAGGTCCCCATGTCTATTAGGCCTGAAGAGGTGAGGGCGGTAAACACGCCAAAACCTATGGCGCCGGCTATCATATAGACGGCTACCGCGAGTAGAAGATCATAGGCGGCAGCGCCGCAGCGGCGAAAGAATCCCGCTCGAGGAAAGTTAGCGTGTTCGCGGTTTGGCATTGAGCTTTCGGTCATTTTTGTGTCCACTCTCAC
Source organism: Shewanella benthica (assembly GCA_023284085.1). GTDB lineage: Bacteria > Pseudomonadota > Gammaproteobacteria > Enterobacterales > Shewanellaceae > Shewanella > Shewanella benthica. The sequence goes on along the minus strand of JAKVHY010000041.1, from coordinate 27,915 downwards.
ATTCAGTTTGTCGTTGTTAGTTCTAAGTTCTAAGTTCTAAGTTCTAAGACTAAGATTCTAAGCTTTGGCTATTTGGCTTTTGGGTCATCTTTAATGTAATAGATATCGCCAAAGCCCATACGAGCGAACTCTTTATCTCTGAAGTCTCTGACTGCTGCAGAGCCTTTCGATGTCGTGGCGACTTGCTGCTCCATCATATGGTAGCTGGTAAGGTCGACGCCTTCTGCAGCGGCAATGGCCTCATGGATATCATGATGCTTGTCGTAAGCAAAGTTGATCTCTTTCGCTTGTTTCTTATATGTGTACGTTACTCTTACTGCCATAATTTTCTCTATTGATTCTCTTGTACTAAGTGTTTATTTATTCTTGCTACTGCTTGTCAAACTTCAGCTATATTGCCTATAGCTTCAAGACCATATAACAGGCATCCGCAGTATAAGTTTCCAAATTTTTATCGATGGACTGCAGCACGAAGCCTTGTTTTTTCCAGTAACTACTCGCGCCTTGGACGGCCACTAAGGAGATACTGTTAAATGAGAGCTGCCGAGCCAATGTTACCAGCTTTTCGAACACGGCGCGTCCGGCGCCTTTTCCCTGAGCGTCTGCCGATAGGGCTATGTCATGCAGATACAAGGTATCGGCTTGCTTAACCTGGCTGACCACTTGTTCCAGTGAGGGGGGCGATCCGAGCGTCCAGGGATGTGCCAGGCAGTATCCAACCACGCGTTTGTCCGCCTCTATGACGAAGCAGCTTTGTGGGGATAATTGCCATTTACTCTGTAACACACTCAGAGACTCAGGCGCTATTTCAGGGTAACACTCCTCCTGAATCAAGAGGATACTCGCCCAGTCTCCGGAGTCGATATTTCGCAGGTGCATCATTTTACCCTGGCCGCCTAATTTATCCCCGTATGATACGTTATTTTAGGTATCTTTGCTCTAGATGACGCCGAAAGAATTTAGGGTTTAGAGTCTCTCCTGTGGCGTGTTTAACTAGCTCTTCGGTGGTCAATAAGCAACCCTGAGACCAGATGTTCTTGTCGAGCCAATCGAAAACCTGAGCTATGTTACCTTGGGCCAGCAGTTCGTCGACTGGCCCCAAACTTGTCTCCATGGCGAATCTAAATTGCGCCGCGTACATGGCACCCAAGGTATAGCTGGGGAAGTAACCTAGCTCACCCACGGCCCAGTGGATATCTTGCATGCAACCATTACGGTAATCATCTCGGGTATCTATGCCTAACAGTGATTTCATCTGCTCCGCCCAGAATTCGGGGAGGTCAGCAACGTCTAAGCTACCGTCGACTAAGCCTTTTTCGGCTTCAAACCTCAATAGGATATGACATGGATAAGTGACTTCATCGGCATCTACGCGTATTAAACCTGGTTTGACTCGACTATAGATGTGATTTAATTCACTTATGGTGAGTTGGCTGTTTAGGTGCTTGCGTATCTTGGGCTGGATCTGAGAGAGAAAACCTTTGCCGCGACCTAGCTGCATCTCACAGAATAGGCTCTGACTCTCATGTATTGCCATGGAACGATGACCGCCGGCAGGTTGACCACGCCACTCTTTAGGGAGTCCCTGTTCATATCTTGCGTGTCCCGTTTCGTGGACTATCCCCATTAAGCCGCTGGTAAAATCTGCTTCATCGTAACGTGTGGTTAAACGTATATCACCGGGTACGCCGCCACAGAAAGGGTGGCTGCTGACATCTAAACGACCTTGGGTGAAATCAAACCCCAGATATGTCATCACATCCCGGCCCAGCGCCTCCTGACTTCGGGCCGAACATTTAGCCAAGGATATCTCATTGTCATTGGCTTGTTGCCCTTGAACTGTCTCGATCAATCCGGGTAGCCAGGATTTGAGATCGCCAAAAATATGCTCGAGGCGTTTAGTAGTCATGCCCGGCTCAAACTTATTTAACAGGGCGTCGTAGGGCGTTAAATTTTGTGCCTGTGCTCGTATCGAAGCTTCTTCTTTTACCAGGGTCATCAGGGCTTCAAGGTTAGGCTTGAACCCTTGCCAGTCATTATTGGCTCGCTGAACACGCCAAGCATGTTCGCAGCGGTAGGCTAGCTGTGTTTTAGCTTGAACAAGATCGGCGGGAACGACATTGGCCTGCATGAAATGATAACGGATCTCTCTGAGGTTAGACATTTGGTGACTATCGAGTAGCTCCTCTTCAGCCTGTTCGATACTGGTTTCGATAAAACAGTCTGTTTTTAGCTCATGAATATGCCGAGCCAGTTCGGCCATAGCGGCACCTCGACCTTCGCTGCCGCCAACAGGCATCATGGTGGCCTGATCCCAATCACCTAAGGCGCTAAGATGTTCGAAGTGGGCGATTTTCTGAAAGTGTTCCGTTAAACGCAGGTAATGGGGCGTACTCGGTGAGTGTGTCATGCTGGCTCTTCATCAAATTTTCACTTGCGTCATGTTATCACTCAATCTTCAGTAGTGCTGAAAACCTTTAATCTTAATAATGTATCCAAATTGTTTTTGCTTTGCTATGATTTTAAACAATACGGATTAAGTTTGTGAACAAGGTAAGTTCATTAATCACGTTAAGTTTCAATAAAATGGATGCTGTAATACACATGGAGGCGACTATGGTGGACTTTCTGCTCACCCAAGCTAATTTACCTTTTACACTCTCTCTTGCGTTTGTACTCATACTCGGTGTGCTCGAAGCACTGTCGCTGTGCATTGGCTACAGCCTAGTGGGGGCTCTGGATGATTGGGCGCCCAGCGATGTCGATGTTGGCTCCCATGGAGTGGGTCCCAACGAAGTGAGTGGATTAACCGAGATTGCCGCTTGGCTTTGCCTGGATAGGTTGCCACTACTTATCTGGTTTGTGCTGGTGTTGATCAGTTTTTCAATCACTGGTTATATTAGCAATTATCTCTCAATGGCAATCAGCAATGAGCTGTTGCCTCAGAGTGTCACTCTGCCCATCGCACTCTTCTTTACTGCCTTATCTTGTCGCTATGTCGGTGCACTCGTCGCCAGAATATTACCCAAGAATGGCTCCAGTGCCGTGTCTATCGATGGTTTACTCGGCAGTGTTGGCACAGTAACCATAGGCTGTGCGATTAAGGGGAATCCCAGTGAGGCCTTAGTCAAAGACCAGTATCAGCAGAAACATTATGTGTTGGTGGAGCCAGAATTAGCTGGCATCGAATTTAGTCGTGGTACTCAGGTCGTGTTGCTCAGAAGGGAAGGGACGGTATGGTCTGCCGCAAGGTTTGATTCTTAACCGTTCGAGATATTGATGGTAGCGTTAGCGCGGCTAGTAAAGAGAGACATTAAAAAAGCACCCTAAGGTGCTTTTTAATATCTTGAGTAAACCATTAGACTAACTGGTTAATTCTACCTATTTTATTCTACAAGAAGTGCCATGGCTGGCCCCTGATTATTGGGGAAGACTCGATAGGCCTTATGATGCTTAATGAGGCTAGCTTTCTTGTTGCCTTGGCTTAGCAGTAAACCGTGTTTGGCTGCAATTCTTGCCAACTCTTGTTCATTAGCACGGACATAGAGGGTGATGGCCTTAGTCAACTTGTCGCCGTCTATGTGTCCATCATACTGCTCAACTGAGATCACTAGGCTATTTTGGCCACTGCTATCTAGCTTTAGCTTAGTGGTGACTGCAGAATCTAAGATAATGACCCAGTCATTTTCTTTAAGTTCACTTAACATGGCGTTTAGGGATGTACCTAGGGCCTGATTTTGTGCTGCTGCCAGATATTGCTCTTCTATGCGTTGCAATACTGAGGTAAGTTGAGCGGCGGCGCCCATGCTGCGGGCATCACGGATCCACTGGGTTAGCTCTTTGGCGATCAACTTAGAGAAGCGTCGCTCCTTCAGAGCTTGAACCATCCAATTACACAGGAAGTGACTCTCGGCCGCGGCCGTATTAACCACATTCTTGCTCTTGCTGCGCTCTTCGAGCGCTGCAAGGCCTGCTTGAGTGATTTCGATGAGGGCCTGATTATAACTAGTCATCAACTTATTTCCCTTAAGTCTTAGCGGATTTTCTTGACCTTGGTAGCCGGTCTGTTAGAGGAGTTTTTCACTTTTACTCGACGGTCTTGCATGTTTCTCTCACCGACGACCTGAGCACCTGCGTTATCTTCACGCTGCTGTTTCTTGGTGAAGCTACGACGCTTCTGTAATTGCTTGATTAGCATGTCTCGGCTACCGACTTCATATCCCGGGATGGTGATACGAGGCAGTTTCTTGCCGATCAAGGTTTCGATATCGTATAGGGTGCGCTCTTCTTCACGGCTCACCAGAGAGATGGCCACTCCAGATTTACCCGCACGGCCGGTACGACCAATACGGTGAACGTAATCTTCGGCAAGGAAAGGCAAGTCATAGTTAACTACGTATTCGAGATCTTGAATATCAAGGCCGCGTGCCGCAACTTCGGTGGCGACTAAGGCGCGAACCTTACCCTCTTTAAATTCTCTTAAGGCGCGGCGACGGTTGCCCTGAGCTTTCTCACCATGGACTACAGATGAAGTAATACCATCCAAGTTAAGCTCTTTAACCAGTTTATCGGCGGCATCACGTGTGGCGGTAAAGACGAGTACCTGTTGCCAGTTTTTCTTTCCGATAAGCTCGGAGAGTAGCTCGCGTTTGCGGCGCTGCTCAACAGGATAAATAACCTGGCTCACTGTGTCTGCTGTGCTGTTTTGGCTGTTTAGACTGATAAGCTTAGGCTTGACTAACATGTCGTTAGCCAGCTTCTTCACGGCACTGGAGAATGTCGCCGAGAAGAGTAAATTTTGACGTTGCTTGTTGACGGCCTGCATTATTTTTTGGATATCACTAATGAAGCCCATATCTAACATACGGTCGGCTTCGTCCAACACCAAAAATTCGACATTAGACAGGTTTAAGTTACAGGCTTGAAGATGCTCGAGCAGGCGGCCCGGCGTCGCCACTATGATGTCAGTGCCACGCTTAAGTTTCTGTGCCTGACTATCTACCTTAACCCCACCATAGATGGTCAATACTGAGACATCGATATACTTGCTGTAATCACTGATGTTTTCGGCGATCTGAGAGGCAAGTTCACGTGTCGGTGTGAGGATCAGTGCCCGTGTATTCGATCTTTCTGTCGGCATCGGGTTATCGAACATTTTCTGCAGGATAGGCAGTGCGAAGGCGGCTGTTTTACCTGTGCCGGTTTGAGCACTGGCTAAGACATCCTGACCACGGCGGATCGCCGGTATGGCTTCTTGCTGAACAGGCGTCATTTTTTGATAACCGCATTCAGAGATAGCACGCAAAATCTCGGGAGCAAAACTAAAAGATTCAAATCTCATCTTGGGGCCTCTATTTAACTTGTTCATTCACCTGACCATACGCAGGCAATCTTCTCTATCCATCAGGCAGTGAGCGCCTAAACCACGAATAATTCGCGGCGGCGGAGTATAGCAATTTTTAGTCAGTTTTAACAGCATATCATTTTCTGCTCTATAACAGGCCCATGCTCGCTTTCTTTGAATTATTTTTGAGCCGATATATAGACAGAAAAGGGCCAAGGATTTGACAGTTTGAGGCTTTGGACTAGGCTTTATTGGATTCATATTTATCCTACTTAGCTGGTCAGTAGGCTTGATATAACGCATGGAGGCTATATGGCACTTTTTCATTGTGCATCGAAAGGGATAATTCGTCATACTTTAGGTGATCTATTCACCTGCTTGCGCTTGTCTCATTGTTGGCTTCCCGTCTCTTTTCGCAGTATTTCTCTGTCCATCGCTATCTCACTAGAGAGCTAATATGTCTATCAATGTACTCGTTATCGATGATTCCTTAACGTGTTGCCGTGTTCTAAGCGAATACCTAATGCAACTCGATGTTAATCGCGTGGAATATTGCACTGATGCTGGCTCGGCGATTAAAATTTTGACCAAGTATTCCAAGGACTATCAAGTTGTCGTCGTCGATCTGCACATGCCCAATATGGATGGTATCGAACTCTTAATGAAGCTAAGTGACATAGGTTATAAGGGAGGTGTCATCATAGCGTCTGCGATGGAGAGTCGCATCATAGAAGCGGCTGCTAAAATTGTAATTAATTCACGACTTCGTCTCTTAGGCGCATTAACTAAGCCAGTGTCAACTAAGCAACTTAAACTGTGTATCGAGCGACTATTTATGATGGAATCAGATTTGGCGCCTAAGCCCGTTTCCATCTCTCTGGATGAGTTACAACGGGCCTTGAATGAAAATAAGGTGGTCCCCTATTTCCAGGCTCAGATGGATGCCAGCACGGGAGACATTGTCGGGTTTGAAGTCCTATGCCGCATTCAGTTGGGCAATAAGCTGCAACTGCTTTCTCCCGCAAGCTTTCTTGAACTCGCCGAATCTCAAAACCTGCTTAACGATTTGACTGAAAATTTACTGGAGAAGGCTTTGTCACAATGGAAGCTGATACGCCAAGATGACTCATGCGCTAATTGCAGCCTCTCCATCAATCTGAGTCCCAGCCAACTGAATCAAGCCAGCTGGCCCAATCGATTGCTAAAGTATTGCCATGATAATCAAATGGAAGCATCACAACTCACCATAGAGATCACCGAGAACCAGGCATTGAGTGAGCCGAGTCAATATTCGAGTATCAGTCGATTGCGCTTACATGACTTCGGGGTCGCCATCGACGACTTCGGCACCGGATACACTAATCTCACTCAGCTGTGTTGTTTACCCATCAGCGAGTTGAAGTTAGACATTAGTCTCGTAAGGGGGATTCACCAGGATCCTCTAGCGCAGACGATTCTAAAATCCTTACAAGAGATCAGTAACAAACTTGGGGTAAAACTGGTAGCCGAAGGAGTCGAAGATCTGAGGGATCTTAGCTATCTGGAGAAAATTGATAACTTACGCTTACAAGGCTTCTTAATTTGTCGACCTAAACCATTCACCGACTTGATGCGTTGGCTTAAAGCGCATAAGAAAGTGGGCGGATTAAAATCCAGGGCTAGTGATAAGCCTATTGTTAAAGGTGAAGTCTTGGTTAATGCAGGGGCTAAGCCAAGCAAGCCAGTTGCTGTAGAGCTTTGTGAGACCCGAGTTTCAAATTACATTATCTGATGTATTAAGCAGTGTGTCTGTTTAGTAGGTTCTGGATCATCAGGGTTACCAAGCCAGCGAGTGCTCCCCAAAGAGCCGAGCCTATGTGCCATAACACGAGATCCGATGCGGTGACTAACAAGGTTAACAATGCGGCTTCGCTATAGCGAGGTGAATTTAGGGCCTGTTGTAAGCTAGTGCCTATGGTCGATAGTAAGGCGATTCCCGCGAGAGCCAATATGAGGGCTGATGGCAAACTTTCGAATAGGGTCATCAAACTGACAGCACTTATTCCCATTAAAATGTAGAACACTCCTGCGGCGACTGAGCACCAATAACGCTTGTCTGGCCTGGGATCTGCATTCTCTGTCATACAGATTGCCGCCGTAATGGCGGCCAAATTAATACCGAAGCCGCCAAAAGGGGCGATCATCATGTTGACGATTCCGCTCACCGTTATGGTGCGTGACACAGGTGGGTGGTAATCATGAGCCTTGAGCACCGCGATGCCGGGCATATTCTGGGAGGCCATGGTGACAATAAACAGGGGCAATCCTATGCTGATAAAGGCCGGCAGACTTAGCTCGGGCTGAATGTAATCTAGCTCACTCATCTGCCATTGCAGTTGTGGCAACTCAATTAACTGCATTGCCCAAGCCGCGCTGAAGCCTGCGATGAGTACTGCCAACATGGTGTAGCGAGGGAGCGTATGCTTGCAAACCAGATACGTGATAAGCATAGCCAAGACTAAGGGGGCTTGCTGGTTCATCAAGTTGAAGGTGTTGATGCCGAAATTAATCAAGATACCCGCCAGCATGGCGCTGGCTATTTGCTGTGGGATTTTATTCATGACCTTCTCAAACCAACCAGTCATCCCCGTTAGGGTGATCAAGGCCGCAGAGAAGAGAAAAGCCCCCACGGCTTGATTAATGGTGAAGCCCTGAGTGCCTGAGATGAGCAGTGCGGCCCCAGGTGTAGACCAGGCGATAAGGATCGGTACCCGATAGTACAGAGAAAGTCCGATGGAGGTGACCCCCATGCCAAGGCCTAGCGCGAAGATCCAGCTCGACACCATCTGCAGATCGCCGCCCAGATTGATCGCCGCTTGATAGATAAGAGCCACAGTGCTGGTGAACCCGACCAAAACGGCGATAAAACCTGTGTTGATGCGATTTAGGATTAAGCTTACCTGGGTCATATCTTAGTGCTCTCTGTGCTCTGCTATGTTAGCCTCACCTTGTGCGCTATAACGCACGAGTCGAAACTAACACTGTACGTTATAACGCACAAGGGTGATATGAAGAAAAACATTAATGGCTCGTTAGGCAAGCGACTAAAACTGGCGCGAGCTAACAAAGCCTGGAGCCTGGATAGAACCAGCGTCGAGACGGGTGTTTCCAAGGCGATGTTAGGCCAGATTGAGCGGGGAGAATCCAGCCCCACCATAGTCAGGTTATGGAGTATTGCCAATGGCTTCGAGTTACCACTGTCCTATTTTTTGACTGATTTAGAGGTGACGAAGACGCCGGGTCTTATGAGCCATACCGAGTCGGATATTGAGGTCGTGACTCTGTTTCCGTTCGATGAAGAGACTGGCTTAGAAACTTTTCAGATCACCTTAGCGCCGGGGAGAGAATACCTGTCGGCACCACACAATGAGGGAGTGATAGAACACATCATAGTGGTGAGTGGAGTTATGGAGTATTTCTTGAATAAGCAGTGGCACATTTTGGTTGAGGGCCAAGTGGTTAAGTTTGGCGCCGATAGTCAGCATGGCTACCGGAATCTGTCAGATAAGCCTGCCATGATCCATAATATCATCTGTTATAAAAAGAGATGAAGACGCGCTAATACGGGATAACAGCAGCAAGCAGGTTTGCTTAATAGCAATCGCTATCACCTGCTTGCTTAGGAAAGCCGTTAGATTGCTTGGGTTACACGCGCCAACCAGGCTAACTCTTCACCTTGCATCAGAGGCGAGAGTGTATCGAATACCTGTCGATGATAATCATTGAACCAGTTTAGCTCGATGTCGGTTAACAGGCTTTTATCTATGAGGCGTGAGTCCATGGGGATCAGTGTCAAGACATCGAATTCAAACATCTCTCTTTCGGCGTTTGCCAAGGCTGCACATGGACGGACGGTGATAAGGTTCTCGAGGCGAATGCCAAACTCGCCGGCGCGATAATAGCCCGGCTCATTAGAGACCACCATTCCTGGTAGCAGGGCGACATCATTGCTGTTTTTCGCTATGCGCTGCGGACCTTCGTGGACATTGAGGAAGTGGCCTACGCCATGGCCTGTGCCGTGATCATAATCGAATCCATGTTGCCACAGGTATTGGCGCGCGAAACCGTCTAATTGCTGGCCCGTAGTGCCGCGAGGAAACTTAGCCTGATCCAGTGCGATATGGCCCTTAAGCACTAAGGTGACCATCTTCTTGTGTTCGCTAGTGACTTGTCCAATGGCTATGGTCCGGGTGACATCTGTGGTGCCATCGAGGTACTGAGCGCCAGAATCAACCAGATATATGCTGTTTTTGGTCATGGTCGCCGGGATGCCATTATTGTGATTGTAATGACACATGGCGGCGTTTGCACCCACGGCAGAGATGGTATCGAAGCTAGGTTCTTTATAAAGCTCATCTTCTAAGCGAAAGCTCTCCAGCTTGTCGGCCAGTACGCCTTCGTCATGAAATTGCTCGGCTGCTACTTCCTTGTCTAACCAAGCTAAGAAGCGACTGACTGCGACGCCGTCACGAATATGACAGGCACGCATGCCTGCCAGCTCGGTAGTATTTTTCTGTGCTTTGGCCAGAGATACAGGATCGAAACCTGGGATGAGTATCGCACCAGCCTGCTCTGCGATTAGCTGAGACCAGGCGTTGCTCGAATTTTGATCGGCAAGTAGCTTAACGCCTGCAAGTTCCTTAAGCGCATCCTTAAGCTCACTTTCGGCTTTGAAACTAACGCCTGAGCCAACATGCTCAGATGTCCCTGCCGGGAGTTTTTCTACATCGGTGAACAGGGTCATGTCGCCATTAGCCGTTAATAGGGCTGTGCCCAAAATAACGGGCAGGCGAGGTACGTCATTACCACGGATATTCAGTAACCAGCAAAATGAATCCAATGACGTGATAAGGGCCATATCTGCGCCGGATTCAGCCACAACCGCTGAAATCTGTTGACGTTTTTGTTGACTACTTTTACCCGCACGTTTCTCATCGAAGAGGATAGCCGGAGCGCTCGAGGCCAAGGGGCGGTCTTGCCAATGAAGATCGATAGGATTGTCATCGACGGCAACTAAGGCCATTTGTGCCTTGTTTAGTTGGCTTTTAGCCGATTGTTGCCAGCTTAATGGATGCAGGCGAGGATCGTAACCTATGCGGGCATCGGTACCTAAGGTGGTTGCCAGCCACTGGATTTGAGGTGTATCGGTCAGACTCATGTATTGAAAAAGCTCACCATCGACCTGCAGCTTGACCTGAACTGTGTATCGACCATCGACAAAGATAGCCGCGCTTTCTTTAAGGATGATGATCATGCCTGCGGAGCCCGTGAAGTTACTGATCCACTGCATGCGCTCGTTACGCTCGGGAACATATTCGCCTAAATATTCATCGGCGCGGGGGATAATAAAGGCATCGAGATTGGCTTTGGCCATCTCACTGCGAACCGCATCGAGTCGTGCGGCAATTGATTGAGACATAAATACTCCGGTGTTTACTCACTCATGCTTAGGTATCATTAGACACTGTGAGTCAGCATTACTCTTATTAAAATGAGGGATTAGGATATTACCACCGATTATCTCAGTTGAGGCAGGCGGTGGGAAGCATAAGCGATGGGAATATTGAGCATAAAAAGATCAAAGCGGAAAGAGATGTAAACTTTGAAACATAATACTTGTTACACGTGTTGAAAAATCAATTAGATTAGAGCTGGTAAGTTTAGGTTTATCACAGATTTTTAATGGAATTAACTCGATAATGGAAATGAAAATGCCCTTTAATGTATGGGTACTTACTTTAGCGCAGGCCTTTGCCATGAGCGCCGCACCTATGATGATGCTGCTGGGTGGGATCATAGGTGCCGAGATTGCTCCTAGTCCCATATTAGCGACTCTGCCTATAGCATCTATGGTGGTCGGTGTTGCCATATCTATCTTGCCTGTGACTCAACTGATGCGCAGATTTGGACGAAAGAAAGTGTTTATCGGCGGTTCGGTACTGGCGGGAGGGGCTGGATTGGTTGCAGCCTATGCGGCTCAAGAGCAGAGTTTTGAGCTCTTTTGTTTCAGCGGTATTCTACTCGGATCTGCCGGCGCAGTTATCCAACAATATCGCTTCGCGGCGATGGAGTCAGTGGCGCCTGAATTGGGCGCTAAGGCCACATCGAGAGTCTTATTAGGCGGCTTGGTCGCCGCATTTCTGGGCCCTGAGCTTGCTGTGTTGGGCGGGGATTTAATAGAGACCCCTTATGTCGGGGCTTTCCTTTTTCTGACCATGGTGAGTCTACTCGCTGGATTGACACTGTGTTTCTATCGAGAGGATAGCGCTGCGTTATCTCGAGTGAACATTGAGGCTTTGGGAGATATTAGGCCATTAAAGAGCATCTTGAATCAGGAGCAAATTTGGGTCGCGATTGCCGGGGCCATGATAGGCTTTGCCATGATGAGTTTCGTGATGACGGCGACGCCTCTGCATATGCATCATATAGCGCATCACTCCTTAGCCGACACTAAATGGGTGATTCAGAGCCATATCATCGCCATGTATCTGCCGTCTCTGTTTACCGGTTATTTGGTGGCAAAATTGGGGGTGTCTAAGATGATGCTCGCAGGTATGTTGGCTTATTTTGTCACCATAGTGACGGCCTTGATGGGTAATGATGTGCTCAACTATTGGGCCGCCCTGGTATTGCTAGGCTTAGGCTGGAACCTGTTATTTGTGGGCGGAACTGTGTTACTGCCCCGTTGTTATCGTCCCAATGAGCGTTTTAAGGTTCAGGCGTTCAATGACACCTTAGTATTTGGATCCCAGGCTATAGCCTCTCTCAGTGCCGGTTGGGTCATTCATCAACTTGGCTGGCAAGTGTTACTCATTATCTGTGTTCCGTTTATCGGGATTCAGTTGATCTTGATATCTTGGTGGAAATTAAACCAAAGCAAACTCTTAGGAACTAAAGTGAGTGAGTAACCTAGTCTCATATCGGGTTCAAATGTGTTAATATTTTGCTCATAAAAACTCAAATAATATGAGTTGCACTGGAGTAAAAGATGCAAACGATTACGGTCGATATAGGTGGCACAAAGGCATTATTTGAGATGCATCTGGGGGACAGAATCGAGCAGTATAAGATCCCTACTGGCGAAGGATTTGGTATTACGAGCTTGAATAAGCAATTGTATGAGTTGGAGTCCGATTATGGACTGGTGGACTATCGACTCGCCATCGCAGTGCCAGGTTTAGTAAAAAACAATCAGCTGATATCGAGTAAGTCACTGCCTGGTTTGAATGGCTTATCACGAGAAGACTTACATACCCAGGCTAAGACTATCTTGTTGAGCAACGATATAGATGCAGGTATGCAGGCTGTGTTAAATCCTAAGCATGATTGTGAGTTATTGATTATGTGTGGCACTGGGATCGGCATGGCGATATCTATCAATGGCAAAATCTTCTCCGGTGCGAGTGGCTTTGCCGGTGAGCTGGGCCATTGTCGGGTGATGACCGAATCCGGAGAGTTTAGCTTAGAGCAACTCGCCAGCGGCAACTCGATTCGAGTTCGGGGGCTCAAGAAGGCGCAAGAGCTCAATCGCGCCGGCAGATATCTGGGTATGGGGATCGCCTGGGCGATAAATCTGTTTAACCCCAATCGTATCTGGCTTGCTGGTGGCATGATGAATAGTAGTGATTACTATCTTGGATGCGTCAGTTCACTCAAAGATATGGCGTTAACCGCTCCGTTCTCAGAAGCGAAAATTGCCCGTGTCGATGATATGGAAACCTTAGTCTGCCGCGGATTAAAGGTGCTACTCGATAAGCAGGCTTAACCCTTTCTTAAAGCGTGTTCTTATCTTCAGTTAGCGTGATATTGTCTTATTGCGCTTATTCTCAGCTCTGTGACCGTCATTTTTCTTATTCTGAAAATATTTCTACTGACCCTTTGTATATTTTATGCTAGAAAGTAGCTCTACTTTCAGTATCGGCTTATTGCCTCACTTCGAGGCAAGTATCGGGCCGAACAAGACATAATATCTGGCAAGGCATCAGGCTTTGAATCTTAGATAAATATATAAAAGGGTAACCCTATGACCTTAGGCGTGGGCGGTTCGACCGCAATGCAAGAGTTGGCAAAACTGAGCGATATGACCAAGGGCACTAAGCCTATCTCCAAGCGTGAATATACTGCGCGTATCGAGAAGGCCCAGGAGCTGATGAAAGCTCAGGGAATCGAAGCCATCTACATCAACGCGGGTACTAACCTGTATTACTATACGGGTACTCGTTGGTATGCCAGTGAGCGTATGGTTGGCGCCATCATTCCTGCCGTTGGCGCACTGGAATATATCGCTCCGGCATTCGAGGTCGATACGCTTTTAGGCTATATGGTTATCGAAGGTAAGGTGAATACCTGGCATGAAGATGAGAGTCCATACGCCTTGTTCGGTGAAGTGCTCAAGCAGATGGACATCAATAGCGGCAAAGTTGGTATCGATGAGTCTGCAGCCTTCTTCATCTTCGATGGCGTCCGCCTGGCTCATAGTCAGTTCGATTATGTGAATGCTAAGCCTGTGACTGCGGGTTGTCGTATGATCAAATCTGATACCGAGCTTAGCTTGTTGCAACGTGCTAAGGACATGACTCTTGAGGTACATAAAGCGGTGGCGCGTATCTTGAGAGAAGGCATCACAGTCGGTGAAATTGAAGCCTTTATTAATGATGCTCACAAGGCTGTGGGTGCTCCTGCCGGTTCTTACTTCTGTATCGTGTTATTCGGTGAAGACAGTGCTTATCCTCATGGGGTCAAGTCGCCTAAAGCGCTTGAGCAAAACGACACTGTGCTTATCGATACCGGTTGTCAGCTGCAAGGTTATAACTCAGATATCACCCGTACCTTTGTGTTCGGTAAACCGAGCGATCGCCAACGTGAGATTTGGCAACATGAGCAAGATGCTCAGTTTGCGGCATTTGAGGCGGCTAAGATTGGCGCCTCCTGTGCCAGTGTCGATAGGGCGGCCCGTGATGTGCTCGAAGCCGCAGGTTTTGGTCCAGGCTATGCTGTGCCTGGCTTGCCTCATAGAACCGGTCACGGTATCGGCTTAGATATTCATGAGTGGCCTTATCTGGTGCTTAATGATCAGACGCCTTTGGCTGCGGGCATGTGTTTCAGTAACGAGCCCATGTTATGTGTCCCCGGCGAGTTTGGGGTGCGTCATGAAGATCACTTCTACATGACAAAGGAAGGCGCAGTGTGGTTCACCAAGCCAATGCATTCCATCGATGATCCTTTCGGATATGAAGCTTGATTTTAAGCTGCAACTTCAACTTCAATTTCTAATTTGAGTGTCGAGTGGCTAAGATCTAACAGCTAGAAACAAAAATAGAGAGCGGGTATTGCCTTGAGTGATCCCGTTTTTTCTCTGTTTTTATCCAAAGAATTCGTTTTTTCTGATGTTACTTCATTCAATTTATTGTCAGTTTTAGTCATCTTTCCTCAAATAGTATTTAGTGAAATATTCCTGTTTAGATATATTCCCCTTCTTGAAATCTTGTCAAACGTTAGACTGTTGACTTTTTAAACCATTAGCAATCATCAGCTTGCGACAATGTAAAACTAGCTGTTGCATTTACGTTCAATTTAAGACTATGCTAAACAAGTGATGACAGCGTTGTCATTTGATGTGCGAATTTTGAATGAAAGGCAAACCAATCGAAAGGTTGGGACGCAAAGCCTCCGGTCTAAAGGGATGGTGTTGAGAGGGTCGTTCTCTCAGTACTATCGCGGTACCTATGATAGCGGGGATGTTTCAGGAATTTCTTCGTGTGATGTGATGGTATAAAGAACCGAAAAGGTCGCTACCATTGATATCCATGGTATTAAGAATAGGTTGGTATCCTGTTCAGCTTTGTTTGCCTTATTGATTATTTTATAAAAAATAAAAAGCAATAAGGACACCCTATGTTTAACACTAAACTCTCATCCGCTGCGCTCGTCGTGGCTAGCGTACTCGCCTCATCGGCTTATGCATCTGTCCCTGGTAAGCCTACTATAGGTTGGGGCGAAACCAATTTTTCGATTATTGAAGTTAACCAATCCGCCACCGCTTACAATCAACTCGTTACCGTTAAAGATGCCGCAGAAGTCTCTGTTAGCTGGAACTTGTGGTCAGGTGAGTTGGGTGAGACGGCTAAGGTGTTATTTGACGGGGTAGAGGTCTGGTCGGGCACTTCTACGGCGTCAGGGGCCGCGACATTCAATATCAATCAAGGTGGCCGCTACCAGATGCAGGTTCAGCTTTGTAACACTGAAGCATGTACTCTCAGTGATGCCAAAGAGATCATAGTCGCCGATACCGATGGCAGCCATCTGTTGCCGTTAGAGACTCGGCTTGGGGAAAATAATAAGCCCTACGTCAACAAGTCAGGCAAGGTGGTGGGCAGTTATTTTGTCGAGTGGGGCGTTTACGGTCGTAAGTTTCCCGTCGATAAGATACCGGCACAAAATCTCACTCATATTCTCTATGGCTTTACGCCTATCTGTGGTGGTGACGGCATCAATGACAGCTTGAAAGAGATTGAGGGCAGTTTCCAGGCCTTGCAACGTGCCTGTAGTGGCCGAGAAGATTTCAAGGTGGCGATACACGATCCTTGGGCGGCAGTGCAGATGCCGCAAGCCGGTGTCAGTGAGTTCTCTGATCCGTACAAGGGTAATTTCGGTCAGTTGATGGCGCTGAAACAAGCGCAGCCAGATCTTAAAATACTGCCTTCTGTTGGTGGCTGGACCCTCTCAGATCCTTTTTACTTTCTGGGCGACAAGGTCAAGCGCGACCGTTTCGTCGCGTCGGTGAAAGAGTTTTTACAGACCTGGAAATTTTTCGATGGTGTGGATATCGATTGGGAATTTCCGGGTGGTAATGGCGCAAATCCAAATCTTGGCGATCCCGCTACCGATGGTCAAACCTATGTGCTCTTGATGAAAGAGCTTAGGGCCATGCTCGATGAACTGAGTGTGGAAACCGGCAGAAGCTATGAACTCACGTCTGCTATCAGTGCTGGCGCCGAGAAGATTGCCCTGGTGGATTATCAAGAAGCTCAGCAGTATATGGATAACATCTTCCTGATGAGTTATGACTTTTACGGCGCATGGTCAAACACAGATCTTAACCATCAAGCCGCGCTTTATGCCGCGAGCTGGAAGCCAGATACCAAAAACACCACTCAAATTGGCGTGAATGCGCTGCTCGCTCAAGGGGTCACTCCCGAGAAGATTGTTGTCGGTGCCGCCATGTATGGTAGAGGCTGGACTGGTGTAACGGGCTATCAAGGTGGTAACCCATTTACTGGAACGGCAACGGGCAAGGTTAAGGGAACCTGGGAAGATGGCGTGGTCGATTATCGTCAAATTGTGAATGAATACATGTCTGGCGAATGGCAGTACGAATATGATGAGGTTGCCGAGGCGGCTTATGTATTCAAGCCCTCTACCGGTGACTTGATCACCTTCGATGATGCTCGCTCCGTAACAGCTAAAGGCCAGTATGTTATGGCGAATCAGCTAGGTGGTCTGTTTGCATGGGAAATTGACTCAGATAATGGTGACATTCTCAATGCTATGCATGAAGGACTCGGTCATGGTGAAGGTACGACTCCACCAGCTAATAAGGCGCCTATCGCCAATGCGGGTAGTGCACAAAGCGTCACTGGCCCGAGCGATATCGTGCTCGATGCTGGTTTGTCACGAGACCCAGAAGGACAAGTTATTACCTATGCATGGACACAGACATCAGGCCCGGCTTTAACCTTAGTCAATGCCGATATGGCCCAAGCGCGTTTCAGCTTGAAAGCAACCGATGCCGACCTTGTTTATGCTTTCTCACTCACGGTCACAGACCCTGAAGGATTATCGGCAACGGCGACGACTTCAGTCACCAACATGGCGCCTCAGGCTAATCGAGCACCAGAGGTCTCACTGGATGCTGCTGTATCGGTTGACTCAAATAAGCAGGTGAGTATTGCAGCAAGTGCTAGCGATGCCGACGGCGACAGCTTGACCTACAGTTGGACAGTCCCTGCGGGATTAGCTGCGACCGGGCAATCGAGTGATACCTTAGTTGTGACAGCGCCGACAGTAACGGAAGACACAATTTATACCTTGAGCGTCTTGGTATCCGATGGTGCACTGGACGCTTCGGCTCAGACTGTATTGACGGTGAAGGCGCCTACAACTGGCGGCTGCGATGCTCAAGACCCTGATGCGGCTAATCATCCAGCATGGGAAGCTGGCACCATCTACAGCAGTGGCGAGACCGTGAGCCATAACTGCTTAGTTTGGAAAGCCAAGTACTGGACTCAAGGTAATGAGCCAAGAGTGACGGCGGATCAATGGGCGCTGCAGAGTAATGTTGAGATGGGGTGGAATGCAGGAGTGGCCTATAACGGCGGCGAGCAGACCACACATAATGGACATACCTGGCAGGCTAAATGGTGGACTAAAGGTGAAGAGCCTGGCGTTGCCGATGTCTGGAATGATCTGGGCGCAACAGCCGACTAATCAGCAGTATTTATTATCATGAGGGGGAGCCCCCGACTTTTTCTATTCAATCGATAAGCAGCGAATAATAGAATGAAAAACGCGCCGATAATGGCGCGTTTTTATTTCTGTATTCTTTATTTCAGTATCAGGTTTAAAAACAGATCAATCTATGCTGATAAGCTCTACATCGAAAATGAGCACAGAGCCTCCAGAAATCTTACCCGTCGAGCGATTGCCATAGGCCAAGGTACTTGGAACAAAGAAGCGGACCTTCTCTCCGGTAACCATCAGTTGCACACCTTCGGTCCAACCTTTAATCACACGATTAAGGGGAAAGGCAATAGGTTCACCGCGTTCCACTGAGCTATCGAATACTGTGCCATCGATAAGAGTCCCGTGATAATGGACGGTAACGGTATCGCTGGCTTTAGGGTGGATTTCACCATCTCCCTTATTTAATACTTTATATTGAAGACCCGAGAGGGTCTCGACCACACCTTCTTTAGCCTTGTTTTCTGCTAAGAAGGTGTTGCCTAGTTCAATATTTTCCTTAGACACTTTCTGATTGTTCATCGAAGTAAAGAAATAAAAGATGACGCCGGCAATAACGACAATGGCTAAAAGCATTTTCATGAAAAAGGTCTCTTGATTAAATTGACCCAATGGTACTGATTGCTGAGGATTGGGTAAAGAAACTTTGAATCTGAGGATGGCTAGATTTAGAACTTACAGTGCACCTAAATTATGGGTATGGTACACTTTTATCTAAGGTGCTAATAATTAACATGATTAGGTGTTGGTTTCCCATATCTTGTTTAGGGCCTGTTTAACACCTTCTATTATATTTAGCCCGACAGTTGGCAGTTTGATGTCAATAAGTTGCAATATTGCAGCGTTACAATAGCTTTATGATCGCTAAGTGCGATGTTATTTTTAAGAGTGAGAGTCCGTAACTCGAGGCCCGCACTGACATGACAAGGATGTGAGTAATGAATTGCTCATCTTGTGTTTTCTGGATGTACCTTAGGTACTAGCCAGCTCAGATTGGAATTGATAAAGATGACAAGCGTCAAATCTCTGCACCACTTTTTTCTATTTTTCCTACTTTTTCTATTATCGGCCTGTGGGGGGGACAACGACGGTTTCCCTACCGGCGGGTGTGGTGGAGAAGGTGATCCTTGCCCGGCTTATGCGGTCGAACTAACCGTTTCTCCCCAACTGAGAATCTTAGCCGTGGGAACCGATGAGCAATATTCTGCATCGGCACTCTACAGCGATGGCACGCGAGCGGATGTCACCTCTGAGGTTATCTGGTCGAGCAGTGCCTCGGAAATAGCTGAAATTTCAGGCGTAGGGCTTGCAGGTGCACAGACATCTGGTACCACAAATATCATGGCGACATTAGCCGCAAGCCAGGCGGGTCCAGAGGTCAGCGACAATGCGATTCTGAATGTGACTGATGCGGCGCTGACGTCACTGACCATCGAGCCTGGACAAGCTGAGACCTTAGTGGGGTTAACCCAAGCCTTTAAAGCCGTTGCCCTGTTTGCCGATTCTCATAAGCAAGATGTGACTTCTTATACCGATTGGAGTGTATCTGAGCCAAGTGTTGCCTCAATTACCAGTGATGAACTGAGCAGAGGTATCGCGACAGGCCTTATTGCCGGTGAGACTCAAGTGATGGCCAATTATGGTGGAATGGATGCAGATGCTTCATTAATCGTGCTCAACTCTGCTGTCGATAAGCTCATTATCAGCCCTATAGGCATCTCGTTCCCTGCTGGAACGAGTCAGCAATACCGCGCCGATCTTGTGTTTGAAAATGGCCTGAGCATGGAGGTGACATCTCAGTCTCGCTGGCAAAGTAATGCGACTTCCGTCGCTACTATCGATCAATATGGGCGTCTGAGTGGCCTGATAGCAGGCGAAACACAAGTGTCTGCCAGTTTAAGTTTTGCCGATGTTAATGTCTCAGACTCTACTGCAGCAACAATCACCGAAACTGTGGTGACTCAAGTTGTGGTTGGTCCGGACATGCTGGTTAAACCTGTAGGCACTCAAGGTGATTATAGCGCGACAGCTTATTATTCGGATGGCTCTACCGCAGATGTAACCCATGATGCGATTTGGTCTGTAGATGATAGAGCCGTTGCCGTTATTGTCGAGTCAGGTGAGATGGGAGGCCATGCTACTGCTCTCGAGTCTGGAAATGTGATGATTACGGCGGCGTTCCAGGGCATATCTGGCACGGCGAGCGCCGAGGTGACAGATGCGGTTATCGAGAGTATAGAGATCTCACCTCTGGATATCACAACTCCAGCAGGCACCAGTGTAGAGTATTCTGCCCGTGCCCGATTCTCTGATATGAGCGTGCATGATATTACCTTGCTCGGATACTGGCAGAGCAGTGACACCGATATAGCTATCATAGGCTTAACTGGCGGCTTGGCCGGTAAAGCGAGTGCGCTAAGTGCAGGTGAAACTGAGATTTCAATCGACTACATGGGCATGAGTCAGTCGACCTCTTTGACTGTAACAGATGCCAATATCATCTCTTTGCAAGTCACTCCCAAAAACCTGAGTGAGCCGAACGGCACCCAGGGTCAGTATCATGCCACTGCTTATTACACCGATGGTCACAGCCAAGATGTAACCCAAGAAGCCACTTGGCTTTCTGATGACCCAAATATTGTCAGAATTATCACTTTTGGGCCAAGAGCCGGTTTTGCAGATGCAAATGCAATTGGTGAAACGAGTATCGGTGCCAGCTATGGAGGCTTATTCTCCAAAGCGGGGGTAAGCAGTCCTATATCTGCGGCAGGCGAAAGTGTGAAGGACAGCACTAAGGCCAGCGTTACCGATGCCGTATTAAAGCAACTGGTTATCTCACCTATTACGGCCACAGTAGCCGCGGGCAATAGCCAGCAGTATGTGCTTAGCGGGATCTTTAGCGATGGAAGCAGTAAGGAGCTAACCGAATTTGCTCATTGGCAGGCTTTCGATCCTTTGATAGCTCATGTAGAAAAGGGAAATGCGATAAGTATTGTGTCTGGTACCACTAAGATATTGGCACTTTATAGAGGCATGCAAGTAGAAGCTGAGCTAATAGTCACTGACGCAGTCATTGAAAGTTTGCAAGTGACTCCTGTGCAGAATCAACTGCCTAAGGGCCAGAAACAACAACTCACGGCTACGGCTTATTACTCAGATGGTCATACTAGCCTAGTGACTCAATTAGCGACTTGGACATCAGATGACTCGAGTATCGTTGAGGTGGTGTCCCTAGGTACAGATGCTGGCTCTGCTCACGCTCTGAGCGTTGGAGATGCCAAGATCACTGCAAGTTTCGATGCTATGCAATCGAGCTCAGCTTTCGTAGTCACAGATGCTATTTTGGACTCAGTGTCTCTTTCTCCTGTCACAGCATCTGTTACAGCGGGTAACACCCAGCAATATCAATTTATTGGCATATTTTCTGATGGTAGCAACCAGGATCTGACTAAAGTTTCCAGCTGGCAGTCCAGTGAAGGTTCGGTGGCCAGTATCGATCGTTTCGGACTCGCACAGACTTATATCAAGGGCTCTACTCAGATTAAGGCCAGTTACATCGGGTTTAGCGCAACAGCGGCGCTCGATGTGACAGATGCAAGTCTGACTGGACTTCAAGTGACTCCAGCAAATGAATCTGTGCCATTAGGCACCAGTGGCCAATATGTGGCCATGGCATTCTACTCAGATGGTCATAGCAGTGATGTCACTCAATTGGCGTCTTGGTCTGCTGTCGATGGTTCGATAGTGAATATCATAGCTGCCGGTAGTACGGGAGGTTTTGCTGAGGCGATAGGGGTGGGTAGTACCCAAGTTCAAGCCAGATTTGAGGCTCTAGCTGATTCGGTCGATGTCTCTGTTACCGACGCTATTTTAGAGAAATTGGTTGTGAGTCCTGTGACTGCGACAGTAGCAGCAGGCTTAACACAAACTTATGAAGCTACCGGTATTTTCTCCGATGGTACTAGCAAAGATTTAACCAAGGTCTCTTATTGGCAGAGTTCTGAGGCTAGTATTGCTACGCTTGATAGAAAGGGAGTCGCAAGCAGTTATAGCCCTGGCGAAGTGACTGTGACGGCTAGATATATTGGCTTTACCGCTACTGCAAAGTTAACGGTAACCGATGCGGAATTAAGCTTTATCCAAGTGACACCAGCCAATGTCAAAGTACCAGCCGGGACAGAGGGGCAATTTGAAGCCTGGGCTTTTTATACCGATAACCACTCAGAGGAGATCACTAAAGTCGCTAGTTGGACAAGCTCCAGTGAAGATATCGTTCATATTGGTACTGGAAGTGTAAATGGCGGTTTTGCCAGTGCACTCATCGTTGGTACGACTCAAGTTGAGGCGCAATTTAACGGCATGAGTGCAACGGCCGAAGTAGAAGTGACCGCCGCTGAAGCACTCGAGTTGACTATCTCTCCTGAGAATAAGACGGTGCCCTTAGGATTGAGCCAAGCTTATCAATCATTTGCACGCTTCTCTGATGGTACCAGTAAAGAGGTAACTCTAGAGTCTAGCTGGCAGAGCTCGAATTTGGATGCGGCAACCATAGATTCGGATGGATTGGCGCAAACCACCAATAGCGGTGCATTTAAAACTGTAATTAAGGCCACATATAAAGGCTTAACTGCTGAAACGAACCTCTATGTCGGTGAGTCAGTACTGGTAGAGATTCAGGTCACACCGACTACGGCTGAGGTGAACATCAATGAGGTTCAGCAATATATTGCTATGGCATTTTATAGCGATGGTTTCTCAATGGACCTCACCACCAGCTCGACCTGGACAATAGGTGATGACAGTATCGCGCATGTGGTGCCCAGTGGGTCCGATGCCGGCCAGGTAACTGGCGAAATGCATGGTGCCACGAGTGTAACCGCTGTGCTGCAAGGAAAAACAGATAGTGCCGAGGTGGTGGTAACCGATCTCGAGTATCTGGGGGTTGATGTTGAACCTGCCAATGGTCGCGTGGCTGTTAATAAGACAGTTCAAATGCAAGCATTAGCGGCTTACATAGACAGGGGTGGTAACATTACTCGCAAAGATGTTACTGACCAGAGTTATTGGTCCGTAGGGAAGCGAGCAATAGTGTCTATTAGCCCTACAGGTTTGTTAACTGGCTTGGCTGAGGGGAATTCTGCTGTGTATGCCGATTTCCAGGAGGTTCGTGGCGAAGGTGGGATGCATGTTGTTGCTGATGACGTTGTTAGCCTAACGGTGACGCCTGAAAATCTGGAGATCCCCGTCGGCACTAAGGGCCGTTATAAAGCCGTAGCAGAAATGGCGGACTTTACCGAACTCGATGTGACTGACAAGGCAACCTGGTCTTCTAGTGAGCCTGATGTTATCCATGTGGTGACTACCGGCGATGAAGGTGGCACGGCAACGGCTAATGCAGTTGGTACTAGTAATATCAAGGCAGAATATGAAGGTTCTAGTGATACTGTTACGACAGTTGTGACCCCCGCAGTACTAGAGAGGATTGAAATAACACCGATAACAGATGTTATTTTTCAGCAGGCTCCGGTTTATTTTAAGGCCGAAGCCTACTTTTCTGATGATACTCATCATGATGTAACTTTAGATGCGAGCTGGAAGAGTGACGATCCGAGTAGTATTAACATGCAAACGGGTAACAAACGTGCAGGAGAGGCCGTTGGGTATGATATTGGCGCATCAGCGACTATTAGCGCGACTTATGAAGGTAAGAGTGACTCTCGTTTATTATCGGTAGAGGATAATTATACCGCCTCAGTAGAGGTTAAGCCTGCAGATATCAGTTTATCTGTCGGAGGCTATCAGAGTGTTGAGGTTTGGGTAACCTTTGCCGATGGGACTTCACTCAATTATGCCAATTATGTGGACTGGTCTAGTAGCGACTCCAATGTGGCTACGGGTCGAGAAGATATTATCAGCGGCCACCGAGTTGGTTCTGCTGTGCTTACGGCAACTTTCGATGGTGAGTCGGGTTCTGCCAATGTCACGGTGAACTAATACTCAAGCTATAATGTTAACAGTGATGACGAAAGGCGCCTCGGGCGCCTTTCTTTTTTATAAAAGATAGTGTCTAAAATGCATTTTTTTAAAACTTTGCCAGCTAAAATATGGGGATAAATGTTTGTCCTTGGGGGGAAATAAGCCAAATAAAGCCTGCACTGTTTAGCGCTATCATGCACCACAGTCCTATTCTAAAGCTTAATTTCTGCGACTTATGCCTCAAGCTTTGCTGGGCTATGATGGCCCCAGGCCAACCGCCGCAGAGGGCCAGTAGTTGCAAAGTGCTCTCCTTGGTTCGCCACCGTCCATCTCGGGCGGCAGACTTGTCTCTGGCATAGGCTGCGAAGGTAATGACACTGACGCTAAGGTAAGTGACTATGGTAAATAGTGGCAGTCTTTCTGAGATCACACCCGCAGCGACTAGCACTAAAAAGAGTAGCGTGCCGCCAATTTTAATTCTTGAATTCATGGGGAGTTACTTAAATCAAAACATCGAGTTTATCAGAAAAATTCTATTTCTAATTCATAGATCTCTGTATCTTCCTCATCCATAGATAAAAGTATAACCATGTGATCCTACTATTGCGCCTGCAACGGCAATGAGACTTAGACTCAGCAAAAAAATGTGCATGATGTGGACTATTCTGAAGGTCTTTTCACTATCTTGGGCTGCTTTTTTATGGAACCACTGATGTAAGAAAAGGGGTTCTAATACAAAGAGGACTAAGGTAAAAATCCCCCAAACTAATGTCATTAGGTGCATCCACCAAAACTGTGGGTAGAGGTATCGATCCCAGCCATTGATGATATCCAGCATCACATAACCTGAGATGCCTGTGGCTAAGGTGGCAAACTTGGCCTGAAATGAAAACTTGCTCTCCAACTGTTCAAATAGCTGGAGTCGCTCCTCGGGGGAGGCAAGTTGTTTCACGGCCGGGATAAGGACAGTGGTGACAAATGCCACGCCACCTATCCATAATACAACCCCTAAGACATGGATGGCCCGGGCTATAACGAAATAATCATGTTCTTCCATGGAGATACTTTCCCACTACATATCTTTAATATGCATAAATAATACTTGTTTAATGATTATGATTCTGTGGTGTGAATCAAGCTTTAAACTCGTTACTCATTTTAAACTGTCATAGGGAAAATTAGAACTATCTTGGTGGCTTAGCCGAGATCCAAAGTTTAATGTGTCCCTGGACGACTATGATGTCGTTGTCATCATAGGCGGTAACCGCAACCAGCAGATCTCCCTCGACCCATTGCTCGGGCTTTACCTCGGCGACACAACGTATGTCACTACCAGCCTTAGCCGTGTAGTCTAAGCTCATGCCTTTGGGTATCCATCTTAAGTGTTGGGGAATAGATGCTTCAGCCATCACGCCCATCGCCATCTCTAGCCCATTACAGATGGCGATGACATGAACCGTCTTAATATGATTATGCACGGCATTACGTTTCTTGATGAAACATTCACAGTAATGGGGTCTGAGGTTAGTGATCAGAGGCTTGATGCTGCCAAAGTAGGGAGCCATTCGAGACACCATGACTGAGAATATCTTGTTGCCGAAGGGGAAGCGGGTGACCTTGTTGTAGAGTGCCATCACCTTAGTGGGTCTTTGCTGTGTCATCTTTATCTGGCCTTATTGTTATAGGGTACTGGAGCTATGGCCCCTGGTCGGATGAGTTCAGACTATATGGATAACAAAAAACTAACAAGCTGATTTTTGGTCAATACCTGTTTGGCCCAAGGATAGTGGCCTCTTCGGAGACTAATTTAGCCTTAGCGAGCCTATTTAGCCTAAATGAAACAAAGTTCATTTCCCTTTAGCGGATCATCAACCGTATAATCCCCCTACAGAAAAACGTTATCCCATTTAACTAAATAAGGCTGAAAATTGAAATACCTGCTTACCTACCTAAAAGGCATGGCGATGGGCGCCGCCGATGTGGTCCCTGGAGTTTCCGGTGGAACCATTGCTTTTATCACAGGTATTCTTGATACCTTGTTAGACAGCATTCGCCGTATCAATCCCAGTTTGATCAAGGTGGTGAGGGAGCAAGGCATTAAAGGTGCATTCAATCATATCAACGGGCCTTTCTTGGTGTGTGTCTTCGGTGGCATATTAACCAGTATTTTCAGTCTCTCTAAGTTGATCTCTTATCTTTTGCTCAATCATCCGATACCTGTGTGGTCCTTTTTCTTTGGCCTGATCTTGATCTCGGTAGTGCATATGCTTAAGCAGGTGAAAGGCTTCTCTGTGATCCGCATTGTGTTATTCACCTTGGGCGTGCTGTTTGCCTGGGGGATCACTATGCTCAATCCCATCTCATTGGAGATGACCTACCTGAATATATTCATAGGTGGCAGTATCGCCATCTGCGCCATGTTACTTCCGGGGATTTCGGGCAGCTTCATTTTGTTGTTATTAGGCCTGTATCCACCCGTACTCGCCGCGGCAAAAAATTTCGATATCGCCGTGCTTGCCGTCTTTGCCAGTGGATGTATTTTCGGGCTGCTGACATTCAGCCATCTTCTGTCGGCACTGCTGCGTAAGTTTCACGATGCCACTCTCATCTTCTTAACGGGCTTGATGCTGGGAACTCTGGGGAAGATCTGGCCCTGGAAAGAGGTGATCTCCTGGCGTGAAAACTCTGCCGGTGAACAGGTACCTCTGCTGGAGCAGAACCTCTCACCTATGCATTTTGAACAAGTAACCGGACAGGCTGCGCACATTTCCTGGGCCGTGGCTGCCTTGCTTGCTGGCATACTACTCGTATGGGGCATGGAGAAGATTGCCGAACGAAATTCAGGGTCAGACACAGATAAGCCCAAGCTTAATAAAGAGACTTAATCTAATGAAACGTGTACTTATTATCACTGCCCTGTTGGGGATTTCAGCCTGTGCGACCAATATTGATTTCGATCTCGACAGCGAAGACGGTGCGCAGCAAGATGTTGTGGAAGTGAAACAAGATCCTATGATCGAAAATAATGAGCGCATGATTGAGGATGCCAGAAGAGACGGCAGGCAGCAGCGAGATTAGCCGAGCAACTTGAAGCTAAAGTAGACAGATCTTAGATCTGTCTTAAGATTTAGTTATCCAGCCTGGCGGCTATTGTCGACCCCTTTTTTATCATAGTATTCGAAGGGAAATAGGTTTCTAATTCTCTGGGTGATGGCGTCATTCACATGGGCGGAAATATGCAATCTAATCGCACCCGATAGCTTTTCACATCTGACTGTGCAGGTGAGCTTCTCGGATTTGGCCAAGGCTCGGCAGTCCTTCTGAAATTTCTCCGGGATCTTGCCCTTGTGAGATTTAAGTCTTCCATCTTTAAAGTGCATCTCGAAGATTTTCAGTCCCTTCTTGCCGCTAAAGATGAGCTTATAAGCGAGAAAAATCCCTATTGCAATAAATAGCACTTTCAATATTGTTGGTGTCATGTCGTCATCCTGTCTTTATTTATCTCGTTACTTTATATTAGATAACAATACTCTTGTGGCTGAGGTTTTTAAAGTGTTGCAGTGCACACTTTGAATAGAGACTCTGTATCTGTGTAATACTATTTTTTGTTACTTGTCATATGGTTTTCATGGGCTATGATTAATCCTTAGGACTGCAGTCAATCAAGGATGGTTATATGTTTTTATCTAATGCACAGCGCTGGGCTCAAATTTGTGATCGTCAAGCCGAGATCATTGAAAACCTATCCAATGTCTTTCCCGAACGTAAAGAGTATCACAGCGATCTAGGGATCAGCTGGCGTCGTTTAGGTGATCAGGTGAGTAGGGGGCAATCTCTGGAAACATTGGATGTATTGAATAAGTAAATGCGATAGACCGCTATGGGATCGCTCTGGTGAATTAGTTAAATAAAAAAACCGCCCTGATGGTAATGCCGATCATTTAGTGATTTATCGATCGGTTGACTGATCTTCTAGATGCTTCAGAATCCGAGTCCTATCTCTAGGTCTCGGATTTTTTATGCAAGTTTCTCAAGCT
>JAKVHY010000040.1 GCA_023284085.1 Shewanella benthica | reverse complement strand
GCTTGAGAAACTTGCATAAAAAATCCGAGACCTAGAGATAGGACTCGGATTCTGAAGCATCTAGAAGATCAGTCAACCGATCGATAAATCACTAAATGATCGGCATTAGCCTCAAAGGCCCTATTTTTTTACTAATACCCATAAATATTAATTAAAGCTAGCCAAACACGGGTAACAGATCTGCCATCGCTAGAAGATGGCAGGTTCCAGTGATGATGCCAAATAAGATCACTATGGCGATCACCGGCGTGCCTCCAGGCACTCTGAAGCCCTGATGTTGTGGATACATCTTTCTCACTCTATGGGCCATCATGGCAGGGACAATTGCTGCCCATATCGTTGCTGCAAGTGCAGCGAAGCCGATAGCAACCAGGAAGCCATCGGGGAAGAGTAACCCCAATACTGTCGGCGGTACAAAAGTAACCGTAGCCGTCTTCAAACGCCCGGAACGAGACTCGTCGAAACCAAACAGATCCGCAAGATAATCAAACAGACCCAGAGTCACCCCGAGGAAGGAAGAGGCAACGGCTAAGTTGGCAAACAGGGTTAACATACTGGTTAGCCAATCGCTGGCAATCACCCCAGATAAGGCTCCGACTAAGACCCCCATGTTACCGCCCTGAGCTATGATATCGACAAACTCGCTTCTTGAGATATTGCCCATGGTCGCGACTAACCAACAGACATAGATGACAAACGCTATCAGGGTACCTAAGACGATCGCCTTGATAATCGTGGCGGGATCTTTGCCGTAATATTTAACCAGACTAGGCACATTACCGTGATAACCGAAGCTCACCAGGCCGAAAGGTAGCGCGGCCAACAGATATGGCAGATATGTCTCTTCACCATCGGGCTTAAACAGCTTCACGGTATCGATATCTATCAGTAAGTTACCCACGGCAAGGAAGAAGGTGATGATCATGCCACCCAGCATGATAGTCGTGATCCTATCTACCGCTTTGGTGCTGATAAATACGACGAATGCCAGGCCTAAGGCGAAGACCAGACCCGCCACGCTCTGGGGCAGCTCGATCCCGGCCGCCTCGAGACTATGATTAACGATAGATCCGCCACCACTGATATAAGCGTAGGCTAAGATGTAGAGTACGAAGGCGATGGACAGACCATTCACTATTCGCCAAAAATTACCTAAGGTCTCACGAGTCAAGGTATCGAAACTGGCTCCGGGCTCGAAATGTAAGTTAGTCTCCAACAGTAACAAACCAGAAACCAACATACACAACCAGACGCCGATCAGCATGGCTATCGAATAGCTAAACCACATTCCAGCACCGACAACTGGCAGGGAAAACATGCCTGCCCCAACAGCGGTTCCGGCAATGATCATGGCTCCACCAAGCAGGGAACGACGCTCAGTCCCACTCTTAGCCGCATTCATATGATTAGCCATTACGCTTTGTGCTCCGCAGCGACGCTATCTTCTATGGTTTGCCTGACAGATGAACGCAGCAGGCCATTGGCTCGCAGTCTAATCCGTTCGACTTCGCCTCTCTTGTCGCTATCTAATATATAACCTAGCTCTTTTAGCTTGACACTCAGGGTGCCGTAGAGCTTCTTGTCATAAAATTCAGGCGCCGTGATGCCATGAAGCGCACCCAGTCTCTGTGCCAATCTATGGCTGTCGCGCTCAAGTTCGGAGCGCTCCATCTTAGGGCAGACTGCCAGCAGATTAAATATGATGGCATAACGTTGCATAGTCTCACTCACGGTACCCGCAAGCAGTAACAGCTGGTTGATCTGACTCTCTACAGGCGAGAAGCATGCGGACTCGGTGATTAAACCTTGTGCAATAAATAGATCCAAAACTTGGGTAACATGAGTTTCAATGTCCTCAATACCCATGAACAATTCCGCTTTAAGCAAGGGGTAGAAATCTTTTACCGTAGCGACAATCTCGTCTCTGGTGACATGCTCATGCTGCGTCAAACAGCTGGCAATCAGCGACGGAACAATCAAGAGGTGGATGATATTGTTACGGTAATAGGTCATAGCTACTGCAATGCTATCCTCTATGGAGATGATATCTCCTAGCGGATCGCTATCTAACTGAAACTTCTTTAGCTCTAAACCTCGCTGTACCAGTAACTTGCCATCACCTTCGGGTACCGAGGTAAATTCGGTATAGGGCAGATCTTTGAGCAATTTTAAATAGAGATCTAACTGCTTCTCAAGCTGTGAACGCTCCAGGGCATGTTGCTCAGAAGCGAGCAAGACCAGGCTGGTCAGAGTCACCGAACTCACCGCCGCCGCATCGTTAATACTTGTCATAACCCGATTCGCTAAGGCATTCACCACAGGAGTCAGCCACTTAGGCTTCTGCTCAGGATCTTTGGCTAGCTCCTGCTTCCAATCGGGTACCTGCTCGTCCAGATAGATATCTAAGGTGATGGGTTGACCAAAATTCACATAGCCTTGACCGAAGTTACCTAGCTTACGCAGTGCTCCAAAAAGCTGCCAAACAGACTCTTTCTTTTTCTTCTTGCCACTAAGCTCTTTATGATAGGTGGCGACTTCCATCACATGGTCATAACCTAAGTACACAGGTACTAAGGTTACCGGTCTTTCCATGCCTCTCAGCACACTATTAAGAGTCATGGCGATCATGCCAGTCTTAGGTGCGAGCAGACGCCCGGTGCGTGAACGCCCACCTTCGGTGAAGTATTCTACCGAGTAACCTTTGGTGAACAGCTGATCCAAATATTCACGAAAAACCGCCGTATAGAGCTTGTTGCCTCTGAAACTACGGCGAATGAAGAAGGCTCCGCCACGGCGGAACATAGGCCCGGCAGGCCAGAAATTGAGGTTGATACCCGCAGCGATGTGCGGTGGGACCATGCCTTCATAATAAAGAATATAAGACAGTAGTAAATAGTCCATATGACTACGGTGACAAGGCACATAGATGATCTCATGACCATCATGATGTAGCTGCCTTACCTGCTCGGCGCCTTTAATATTGATACCCTTGTAGAGCTTATTCCACAGCCAGGCCAAGAAACGCTCGGCGATGCGCACAAAGCTCTCGGAGTAATCCGCCGCGACTTCATCGAGATACTCCATCGCCTTGGCTCTGGCCTCGACTTCGGAGATCTTCTTGCTCGCCGCTTCCTCCAGAATCGCCTTCTTAAGGGACTCTGAATTTAACAGGTCTTGAAATAACACCTGACGTTTAGGCAAAACAGGTCCAGTCATGACCTTACGTTGACGGCTGAAGTGAACTCGAGCAACACGAGCCAACTTGTGAGCAATTCTTTTGTCGGTGCCGTGTTCGTCGGCCATATAACGAATTGAGACGGCATTAGAAAACTGAACGAAATTATGTCGACCCAGGAAGAGGATCATCAGGCATTTTCGCAGCCAGGTCGGATTTTGACGCTCAAGCACTGCCGCCTTCATGGTATCGTCTTCTTTTCCTGGAGTCCGCCCCCAGTAAAGGCTAACCGGCACAAGCTGTATATCCAGCTCAGGCTTCTGCCTATGTACCTTGAGCAGATCCATAAAGCTATTTAAGAAAAACTCGTTGCTTTCTCTTTGACCAAATAACGGCTTGGCGCCTTCCAGACACACTACTCTCGGCGTGCGCTCACCATCGACAACCAGCTCATCATAAGGGCTTGGAAGTCCATACTTACTGGTGATTTCACTTAAGGAAGCTATGTCGCTGAGAGATTCAGTCTTCATCACATAAACCACAGGCTTATCAGGATCTAAGTTGAGATCGGCGAAGGGATCATGGGGCACAACTATTGTTTGTACCAGCTTTTTCTGAATCCAACGTAAGGATTGATACCAAAGAGAGTCTTTTTTTGACATTTTTATTATACAGTGTGAGTCTTCTTAATAACTGCATAGAATACCAGATAAAAGAGAGAACTCCCTAATCTAGTCGGCAAAATCCGCCCTAAGCCTGATTTATAGCGTTATCGCTAAAACAGACTCTGATTCGCTTAGTGTTCATGCTCGGAAGGTAGGAGGGGGATAGTTAAAGCTGATGAAAGCTTAGTTCAAAACACTCGGCCTAGGGTTTTCTCTACACACGGAATGAGTTGAAATAAAATAAGCCAGCTTAGAGAAATAACCATCAGCACAAAAGATATATAATTCGAGGAGGTCAAGCCCACCACCTATTTAACGATATTTAAGCCCTAAGTAGTCACATCAAAAATAATCAATATAAACCAATCTCTTGCAATTGAGAGTTTGTCAGCACACTCAATAAGCTTGGTTAATCCTTGCACTGATTAAAATACTGTATATACTGACAGTAACTGTATAAAAAGACAGGATTCATCATGAGACCTTTGACACCAAGACAAGCCGAGATCCTAGAACTCATTAAGCGTAATATTTCCGATACCGGAATGCCTCCGACTCGAGCCGAAATAGCTAAGCGCCTAGGTTTCAAGAGCGCCAACGCTGCCGAAGAACATCTTAAGGCACTGGCCAAGAAAGGTCGCATCGAGATCATTCCTGGTACATCCCGCGGCATCCGACTCACCCAAGCAGCGGAGCCAGAAGATTTAGGCTTGCCATTGATCGGCCAAGTTGCCGCAGGTGAACCCATCCTAGCCCAGGAACATATAGAACAGCATTATAAGGTTGACCCAAGCATGTTTCGTCCCAGTGCCGACTTTCTACTTAGGGTGCGCGGCGACAGCATGAAAGATATCGGCATTCTCGAGGGTGATCTGCTCGCAGTGCATAAAATTTCACAAGCTAAGAATGGCCAAATTGTCGTGGCTAGAGTGGAAGACGATGTCACAGTAAAACGCTTCGAGAAAAAGGGCAGCATGGTTTATCTCCATGCTGAAAATGAAGATTATGCACCAATAGTGGTCGATCTCACCAGTCAGAGCCTGAGCATTGAGGGACTGGCAGTCGGCGTGATCCGTAACGGCAACTGGCAATAGATGAAATCGCACATTGGCGAAGGAGCTTGGTAATGAAAAATTTAATCGGAAATAGCCCTAGACACCCAGGTTTATGGACCAATCCCCTTGACCAAGCGTCCGTCGCCCAAGAGTGTGGCAGTATCACCACAGTAAGTACCCACACTCAGGGCCGGGTGGAACTGAAAAATGTGAGTAATCGGCTCGCCACATTGAGCCATCAAGGACAATGGATCGTATTGATCAGTCCTCCCAACATAGGTTACAAGCAGATGTTAGCCGAAGCCGGTGTTAGAATGGACCGTGTCCTCTTGGTTCATGCTAAAGACGAAGTCGAAACCTTATGGGCCATGGAAAAAGCACTCATAAGTGGTACATCCAGTGCCGTCATCTGCTGGACTCAGGTCTTAGATTCCCGTGACAACCGCCGACTCAAACTCGTAGAAAAGAGCGCTCGCGCCCTTGGCATTGTCATCGAAGATGCGAATAGTCACTTACATGCAAAAGCCCATAGCCAAACAGATGCTCACTTCAGCCAAGCCTGTTTATTTGGATCTCTGCACTAATATCTAGCCATTTAACAAATAGAAAATCTATT
This sequence comes from Shewanella benthica, assembly GCA_023284085.1. Taxonomy (GTDB): domain Bacteria; phylum Pseudomonadota; class Gammaproteobacteria; order Enterobacterales; family Shewanellaceae; genus Shewanella; species Shewanella benthica. The sequence goes on along the minus strand of JAKVHY010000040.1, from coordinate 44,517 downwards.
ATTTAAGTCCCGCAAGGGACTTTTTTGTGGCTGATTTTTATTCGAATTATTTAAAAAAATCATTAAAAGTGATCTTGATCAATATTTCAACACCAAGTAAGTTAGGCATATAACAACGATAATTTGTTATATCCAAACGATTTAGTTGTCGGCGTAGTAAATCCCTGCCATATGTGGAAGGCCAGATATTTACCTCGCTGAAGTCGGTACTGATATATTCAGCCGTAGGTGCGAGTGTGGTTAACTCTGGTAGATAAGTGACTGCCAAACTAAAATAACAAGTGAACCGCCACTGCACTTTGAAGTCATCGTTGCTTTTTTGGGAACTGAAGAGTTTGCATAGAGCAGAGACTTACTGTGTGACTCTTCTTTGTCTTAATTTTTTGACAGAGGAGAAGTCTAGTGAAGCGAGTGTTGTATAGTTTTCTGGCGTTGCTGTTTACGCCTTACGTTTTGGCATCAGAAATGCCCCTTAATATGACCAAGGGTGTCACGGATATCAGTGGACAGGTATACAACCTGCACATGATCATCCTGTATATCTGTTGCGCCATCGGTGTTGTGGTTTTCGGAGTGATGATCTATTCCATGATCAATCACCGAAAGTCTAAGGGTGCCGTAGCAGCCAATTTCCACGAAAGTACTAAGGTCGAGATAGCCTGGACCATTACACCTTTCATCATACTCATTATTATGGCAATTCCGGCGACTAAGACCTTAATCGCCATGGAAGATTCTAGTGATGCCGACATCACCATCAAGATCACAGGCTCTCAATGGAAATGGCATTACAGCTATTTCGATCAAGATATAGAATTCTATAGCTTACTCTCGACCCCGAGAGAACAAATAGAGGGAACTGAGGAGAAGGGAGAGAACTATCTCCTCGAGGTCGATAAGCCCTTAGTACTTCCCATCAATAAAAAAGTTCGCTTCCTGATGACATCTGAAGATGTGATCCACTCCTGGTGGGTTCCGGCATTCGCCGTCAAGAAAGACGCTAACCCAGGTTTCATCAATGAAGCATGGACTCGTATCAATATCCCGGGTACCTATCGCGGCCAATGTGCCGAGCTCTGCGGTAAAGATCACGGCTTCATGCCAATCGTGGTCGAGGCCCTCAGCCAAGCCGATTTCGACGTCTGGGTTGCCGAACAAAAAAATCAAGCCAGCACCGCCGCTGCAGAGGCAGAGGCCTCCTTGAGTAAATCCCTCTCCATGGATGAGCTTATGGCCCAAGGTGAACAGGTGTACATGTCTCGATGTGCCGCATGTCATCAACCTAACGGCATGGGTTTACCCGGCGTATTCCCTCCAATGAAAGGCAGCCCAATCACCACAGGACCATTAATGGATCACTTAGAGATGGTTATCAATGGGAAGGCGGGCACTGCGATGCAGGCTTTTGGAAAGCAATTAACCGCGCAAGAAATTGCCGCAGTAATTACTTATGAACGTAACGCGTGGGACAACAACACAGGCGATACGGTTCAGGCTGCTGATGTCAGTCAGCATGGCCAATAGGGAGTAAATATGAATACTTTAACCCGCGAAGCGAAACCGAATATGGAAATCGCTCAGGTCGAAGCAGCCAGCGACCACCAAGATGAACATCTCCAGCAAGATGAACATCACCAACAACACCCTTCGGGCATTAAACGTTGGCTGTTCACCACCAATCACAAAGACATAGGTACTCTCTACCTCTGGTTCAGTTTTATCATGTTCCTCACCGGTGGCGCCATGGCTATGGTGATACGCGCCGAGCTATTTCAACCAGGCCTGCAGCTAATAGAGCCTAATTTTTTCAATCAGATGACCACTGTTCATGGGCTTATCATGGTGTTTGGAGCCGTCATGCCAGCCTTCACGGGCCTGGCAAACTGGTTGATACCTATGATGATAGGTGCGCCAGACATGGCGCTGCCAAGGATGAACAACTGGAGTTTTTGGATCTTACCCTTTGCCTTCACAATCCTGTTGAGCTCGCTATTTATGGAAGGGGGCGGACCTAACTTTGGCTGGACCTTCTACGCGCCGCTGTCGACCACTTACAGTCCCGACAGCACGGCGTTATTTGTCTTCTCTATCCATATCATGGGAATTAGCTCCATCATGGGAGCGATCAATGTGATCGTGACCATAGTGAATATGCGCGCCCCGGGTATGACCTGGATGAAATTACCACTTTTTGTTTGGACCTGGTTAATCACCGCCTTCCTCTTAATTGCCGTGATGCCGGTACTCGCTGGCACAGTGACCATGGTGCTAACGGATAAATACTTCGGTACCAGCTTCTTCGATGCCGCAGGTGGTGGCGACCCTGTGATGTTCCAGCATATCTTCTGGTTCTTCGGCCATCCCGAAGTTTACATCATGATCTTACCCTCCTTCGGTATCATCTCGGCCATTGTGCCAACGTTCAGCCGTAAGAAGCTGTTTGGCTACTCCTCTATGGTCTACGCCACTTCGAGCATAGCAATACTCTCATTCCTTGTCTGGGCACACCACATGTTCACCACAGGTATGCCGGTATTCGCCGAGCTCTTTTTCATGTATTGCACCATGTTAATTGCGGTGCCCACCGGAGTGAAAGTGTTTAACTGGGTGGCGACCATGTGGCGAGGCTCCCTCACCTTCGAGACACCAATGCTGTTCGCCATCGCCTTTATCATACTCTTCACCATAGGCGGTTTTTCGGGCCTGATGCTGGCCATCACCCCGGCAGACTTCCAATACCATGATACGTATTTCGTGGTGGCACATTTCCACTATGTGCTGGTGACAGGTGCCATCTTCTCCATCATGGCCGCCGCTTATTACTGGCTGCCGAAGTGGACCGGTAACATGTATGACGAGAAGCTAGGCAAGATACATTTTTGGTGTTCCGTAATATCGGTCAACGTACTCTTCTTCCCTATGCATTTCTTAGGCTTAGCGGGAATGCCAAGACGAATCCCCGATTATGCGGTGCAATTTGCCGATGTTAATCAGATCGTTTCCATAGGCGGCTTCGCCTTCGGACTGTCTCAGTTTATCTTCCTCGCGCTGGTCATCAAGTGTATACGCGGTGGCGAAAAAGCGGCGGCTAAACCTTGGGAAGGCGCTGAAGGCTTAGAGTGGACACTGCCTAGCCCGGCACCCTATCACTCATTCACTACACCACCCGAGATAAAGTAGATATGAGCACTCATCAGGGCAAGTCTAATCGAAAACTCATCGGCATGCTGATTGCTGGTGCCGTGGGCATGTTCGGCTTCGGCTTCGCCTTGGTGCCCTTATACGATGTGCTTTGCGAACAATTGGGCATCAATGGCAAACCCCAGAATAGCGCCAGCACTTACAAGCCGATCACCATCGATGAGACTCGCACCATTACCATAGAATTTATGGCGCAGATCCAGAGTGATATGCCTTGGGAGTTTACGCCTGAAGTCAAACGTATGCAGGTGCATCCCGGAGAGCTGATTCGCACTAACTTCAATGCGAAGAACCTGTCTCTAAAGGATACCATTGGCCAGGCCATCCCCTCGGTCTCACCTGGACAGGGAGCCGCTTACTTCAATAAAACCGAGTGTTTCTGCTTCAACCAGCAGAGACTAATGGCCAAAGAAAGTGCCGTACTGCCACTTATTTTCTTCGTGGATCCGGATCTTCCCGATTCCATAACCACATTAACTCTCTCTTATACCCTCTACAACATCACCGACCGTGGTTATGTCGGCTCAGTTGAGCAAGGAGCAGCAAGATGACAACTAAGCACGAACACTATTACGTTCCCGCACAGAGTGCATGGCCCATCATAGGGGCAGTAGGATTATTCCTCATCGCATTTGGCGCCGGAAGTTATGTACAACAACTCAAATCCGATGGCGGCAGTGGCGGAATAATCTTACTCACCGGCATAGCCGTTATTATTTTTATGATCTTTGGCTGGTTTAGAACCGTTATCGCCGAGTCGATGAGCGGCCTCTATTCCAAGCAGATGGACAGGTCTTTTCGCCAAGGAATGAGCTGGTTTATCTTCTCAGAGGTGATGTTCTTCGGTGCATTTTTTGGTGCCCTACTCTACGCCAGAATGATTGCAGTGCCTTGGCTGGGTGGTGATTCCAATAACGCCATGACCAATGAGGTGCTCTGGCCTGGATTTGAAGCCGTTTGGCCATTATTAACCACACCCGATGGCACAAAAACTGAGGCCATGCCTTGGACTGGCTTGCCCCTGTATAACACCATCATTCTACTCACATCATCTATAACTCTGCATATGGCTCACGTGAGTCTGGAGAAAGGTAAACGCTCGGCAATCACAGTTTGGCTGGGTATCACCATCTTGCTGGGCATGAGTTTTCTGACGTTACAAGTCGAAGAATATATTCACGCCTACCAGGAGATGGGCTTAACCTTGGCCTCTGGAGTTTACGGTAATACCTTCTTCCTCTTAACGGGTTTCCACGGCATGCACGTCACCCTGGGAACGGTATTCCTGATAGTGTTGTTTTTGCGAGTATTGAAGGGTCACTTTACCCCGGATAAGCATTTCGCCTTCCAGGCAGGCAGCTGGTATTGGCACTTTGTCGATGTAGTTTGGTTGTGTCTGTTTATCTTCGTCTACGTCCTCTAATCTAGGCCATATATTATTGCCATTTCGTCCGATTTTGTTGTCGCTGATGTTGTAAAGAGTGCTCGTTTATACTACTCACATGGAAGTGAGTTATGCAGATACCGCTGGGATATTTATCTGTAAAACTCCGCGCACTCTCCTAAAACTCAGACGAAATGCCTGCTAATTAGGTGTATTTGATTGAGCACTAATAAAGATTAAATCTATTCATATCAGAGGTATTAATATTTAAAAAAGTTAATAAGGTCTTGGGTTTGGGGTGATAATCCCAGTGCCTAATGCCACCAAAATGAATAGCACCACCAGCACAGAGAAGATGACCCGGCGCCCTAGGAAATGGCTCACCGGCGTCTCACTCTCACCTTTAACCAAGATAAACAGGGCTCGGGCCAGATTAAACATAATGAATAGCAGTAGCAGTACTAAGACGATTTTAAAGATAATTAATAGATTCATCGGTTATCCTCACATTGAGTCATGGGGCGCTAGGGACTTGTTCGCTATTGCTACTCTGGAGCTGTTTATCCATTTGGTCAAGTTAGCTTTTTTTCTACCGCTTAATTATCCCCTGCACAAAAAGAAGAGTAGATAATGACTAGCCTCTCTCGACGCAGTAACTTGTATTTATGGGCCACCAGAGCTGCATTGGCTATGTTTTCTATTATCATGTTTCTCATCTTAGTGAAACTCGGTTTTTGGCAACTCGAACGCGCCGAGATGAAGGAGCGCTGGCAAGCTGAATTGACCCACCGCCAATCATCTGCGCCGCTGACATATGCACAACTGGTTTCATTTCCCGCCGCTGAGCAGGTCACAGGTTACCGTCTCTCGGTGCTGGCATCTCCTGCATCGAGTCAAATATTCCTGTTGGATAACCAGGTCTTTAAAGGAAGGGTTGGCTATTTAGCACTACAGCCCATGCAAATAACAGCCGATGGACCATGGATGCTAGTGGAACTGGGCTTCATTGCTGCTGGCTTAGATAGACGAATATTACCCGGTGTTGATGTCATCGAGAAAGAGGTCGGCTTGAATGGTCGCTTGTATCAGAAACAAGCGAATCCTATGAGCTCGGCCTTAATGCCTGAAGCTGGCTGGCCCAAGCGTATCCAAAACCTTAACCTTGGCGAGATTAGCCAGCTGCTAGGTCAACCTTTAGCTCCTGCAGTGTTGCAGCCGGATCATCTCGATGGAATTGACTTGCCCCATCCCTGGACACCGATACCACTTTCCTCACAGAAACACAGAGGCTATGCCCTGCAGTGGTTTTCCATGGCACTGGCTTTTGCCCTGCTTATTTTATATTCCATCTATAGCAGAAGAGTTAAAACCCCAAAAAAACAACAAGATGAATCTAGAAAGAATAATAATCCTCATCGGACCATTATCGATGAAATGACAGTTGCCAATGTAAACAAGACCAAGTAGGTTAGAGATTAAGCAGTAAAAACTTCGCCCCATAAGAAGTGACTATCAAATATGCGTTTCCTAGCCGTCTCGGGAAACTGAATGAGTATGACTCATATGAATTTTATTAGCCTGCACAGGCGTTCATATGAGCTTTCTTAGGAGAGAGTATGAACTCCCCCAAAAAGAGCGGCGCTAAACCTTTAATTTTACTTTTCTTAGTCTTCGTCCTGCCTGTGGCCGCGGCCAAAATCGTGCTCAGCTTAGATCTCTATCAAGGCGGTGCAACCAATAAGGGAGAGCTACTCCCTATTGGCACTAGCTACCAGAGCCTTAAGATGGACAATCCTAAACCTAGAGAGTGGCAACTCCTCTACCTGCTACCAAACAAGTGTGATCAGCAATGTCAGGATCATCTCTATATCCTGCAACAGAGCCATATCGCCCTGGGCCGGGATCAAGACAGAGTTCACACCTTGATATTACTCAGCCAAGATAGCGATCTTCATGCCCTGACTGCATACAAGTTCGAAACGGCAAAGGCCAATGACGCCATGATAAAAATGCTCGATCGCCAGCAGATGATAGTGGTCGACCCATTGGGCAGCCTAGTCATGCGCTACCCCGCGGTTAATGGCATAGACAAACAGATCATGCAGGGGAAATCACTCATTGCTGACTTAAGAAAGATGCTGAAACTATCGAGAGTTGGCTAATGGGGATCCAAAACCTACTCAGAATAACCCTGGTCTTCACTCTTTGCGTCATTTTAATGGGAGCATATACCCGATTATCTGATGCAGGCTTGGGCTGTCCCGATTGGCCAGGTTGTTATGGCATGATGAAAGTCCCTAGCCAACACAGCGAGCTTATGCAGGCACAAGATGCCTTCCCAGGTCAGGAAATTGAGCCAAAGAAAGCCTGGCTAGAGATGATCCACAGATATATAGCCGGAGCCCTGGGATTACTCGTACTGATGATCTTCATTCTCTGTTTAAAAAAACTGGATGCCCCCAAGAAGCTACCGACATTCATCGCCATCTTGGTCCTATTTCAAGCCGCGTTAGGTATGTGGACCGTGACCATGAAACTCATGCCGGTTGTGGTCATGTCTCATCTCATTGGCGGCTTCACCTTAATCTCCCTGCTACTCCTGCTCTATCTCAGGACTAAGCCACTGAGGATCCCGGCGGAGGATTTTGTCGCTAGAAGACTTGCCCCATTAGCCTTGGCTGGCATGGGAGTCTTAATCTTACAGATTATACTCGGTGGCTGGACCTCATCAAACTATGCAGCCCTGGCCTGTACTTCATTGCCTATCTGCGAAGGGGACTGGTACAAAAATTTACAGCTCACTCAGGCCTTTAATCCGTTTCAAGGCGAGCACGAGACGTATGAATTTGGCGTACTCGACTATTATTCACGTATGACCATACATGTTGCCCATAGATTTGGCGCGATATTGACCACAGGTATTTTGCTCTGGCTTGCCTATCAACTTTTTACTCAGTCTCAGTCGGTAATGTTGAAGCGAGCGTCACTGGTCTTGACCGGTTTAGTCATACTGCAAGTAGGACTGGGGATCAGCAATGTTGTCTTGCATCTGCCTTTGGGTATAGCCGTATCTCATAATGCCGGAGCGGCCATCTTGCTACTGACATTAGTATTTATCAACTACGCCCTGTGGCGAAAAACTAACAGCTAAAGTTTTAAGCAGAATAATAATTTAAAGGGCGTAAAGCCTAAGCGAGGGAAAAGCCATGGCAAAACCACTTTCAATCTCGGCCACTGAGCCTAAGACCGATAGCGAACCACTTCAGTGGCGCGCATATTATGAGATGACCAAACCTAAGGTGGTTGCGCTTATGCTGCTCACGGTTTTAGTCGGTATGTGTCTGGCGGTACCTGGGTCTGTGCCTCTGCAGCCCTTAATTATTGGCATGCTAGGTATAGGTATGATGGCTGGTGCGGCCGCCGCCTTTAATCACCTAATCGATCGACGCATAGATGGCCTAATGGCCCGTACCTATAATCGCCCCCTGCCTAAGGGACGTATCTCTATCACTAAGGCTCTCACCTTCTCTATCAGCCTGGCTCTATTGGGCTTCGCCTTGCTCTACACCTTAGTCAATGAACTCACCGCCTGGCTTACCTTTGCCAGTCTTGTAGGCTATGCCATCATATATACCACATACCTCAAGCGCGCCACCCCACAAAATATTGTCGTCGGCGGACTCGCCGGAGCCATGCCGCCACTCCTAGGCTGGACGGCGATAACCGGAGAGTTTCATGGTCATGCGCTGCTATTAGTGATCATCATATTCACCTGGACCCCGCCACACTTCTGGGCTCTTGCCATTCACAGGAAAGCGGAATACGCCAAGGTAGGTATCCCTATGCTACCAGTGACACATGGCGTCGAGTTCACTAAGACCTGTATCTTGCTCTACACCTTACTGCTTGCTATCGCCTGCTTGCTACCTGTGATCGTGGGAATGTGCGGTCCCATCTATCTGGTGGGTTCGACAATATTGAGTTGCGGCTTCCTCTATAAGGCATGGGAGCTTAAATATGATGACAAACCTGGACTGGCAATGCAGGTGTTCCGCTTCTCCATCTATCATCTGATGATCTTATTTATCCTGCTCTTGGTCGATCATTACCTCTGGGTATAAGCCTAAGTTTATCAATTTTAGATTAGGTTGAAAAAGGAGTATTCAAGATGGGAAAAAAGTTGAGGGTAGCCGCTGTAGCCCTATTAGGCTTAGTCTTACTCGGCCTCGGCGGTGTGACCGCAGTTCAGTTGCAGAAGAGTAAGCAGACCAATGCCATCATCTATTCCCTACAAGACACAGAGCTGGATCTTGCCACCAGCTTCGTGTTCCCAATAGCTAAGCCATTGGCACCTTTCTCCCTCACGGATCAACATGGCAATGCGTTTACCAATACCCAGCTAAACGATAAATGGAGCCTATTCTTCATCGGCTACACCTCTTGTCCGGATGTGTGCCCTATGACTATGGGCAAACTCACCGCGGCTTACCCTAAATTGCTAGAAAATGCGGATCTACAAGTAATTTTCCTCTCCGTAGATCCTCAGAGAGACTCTCAGGATAAGCTATTAAGCTATATGGACTTCTTCAACCCTGAATTTATCGCCATCACAGGGGAGCACGCCCAACTCTTCCCGCTCACGCGAGATCTCGGCTTCGTCTATGCCATGGTAGGCGAGGGAGAAGACTATCAGGTCGACCACAGTGCATCTATGGCGCTGATATCACCGGATGGAAACAAGGTGGCCATAATAAAACCTAAGTCCTCTACTCCCGGAAAGCTGCCACAGATTTTAAACAAGAACTTGATTGCCGATATTCGAACCATAATCGCCAATTACAAGGAAGATCCTAGAACCTAGAGAGCTTAGTTCTCAGGACAGATAACCTAGTGACTATCAGTTACTTGTGCCAATTTGTAACTAAAAATGTCGACCTTACTGGCATGTTAGTCTCGATGGGGCCTATTCATAAAACATTCCAAAATAAAGTAAAAAACCTTTTAATACATAATGATAGCGAGATATTTGACAGAACGTATACCTACGACTATCTAACCTGAATGGCATTTTACTTACCCGCTCCTCCCTATTCTATTTCTCGGCTAAATAATCAAAAAAAACACCAACAAAAGAGGAAATACTCAAGTTTGCCGACTATCTTTTTATCTTGCAGGGATGAAGAAAGCTATCCAAAGGAAAATTAAATGTCGGAACAAACAATTAAATTGGATTCTGAATTAACTATTCGAAATATTCAGCCTATTTTCGCGCAACTTTCAGAACTATTAACCCATGACAAAGAGCTGCATATAGATGCAAGCCAATTAACCCGGGTCGATACTGCCGGGGCCCAGCTCCTTTATCTGTTTTCCCAAACATGTGCATCCCGCTCCCTAAGAGTCGACTGGTTAGACTGCCAACCAGAACTTCAAATCAATTTAGAAAACCTGGGTATTAACATTCCAGAAATAGCCATCCCAGAGTTACAAGCCGAACTGGATGAGGAAAAGTAACGATGAAAAAAATACTTGCGGTAGATGACTCGGCTTCCATGCGCCAGATGGTCTGTTTCACCCTAAAAACAGCAGGCTTCGATGTCACAGAGGCGTGTAATGGAGACGAGGCCTTAAAAGTAGCCCAACAAGGCGAATACGATCTGGTCATCTCAGATGTGAATATGCCCATCATGGATGGTCTCACTTTGATCCGAAATTTACGCACCTTGCCAAACTATAAATTTACTCCTTTGCTGATGCTGACAACTGAATCAGGTACAGAGAAGAAACAAGAGGGTCGTTCCGCAGGTGCTACCGGCTGGATAGTTAAGCCCTTCAACCCGGATCAACTACTGGCAACCGTGCGTAAGGTGCTTGGTTAACAACATCCAAATCATCAGATGGATCTAACGGACATTTAATATGGAAATCGATCTCAGTCAATTCAGTCAGGTATTCTTCGAGGAGAGTCTAGAAGGCATAGACGTCATGGAGTCTGAACTGCTTAATCTCGACGTCAATAACCCCGACGAAGAAGCCATTAACACTATTTTCCGCGCGGCTCACTCCATCAAGGGAGGCAGTGCCACTTTCGGTTTCAGTCAGGTTGCTAATTACACTCATCTGTTGGAGACCTTGCTCGATGAGATCCGTGATGGGCGCAGACAGATGACCAACGAGCATCAAGACATGCTGCTGCTCTCCGTCGATCTGCTGCGAAACATGTTCGATGCCTTGATGCGAAAAATCGACTTCGACGATCCTCTGCTCGCTCAGCTCGAGAAACAATTTACTATCGAAATAGCCAAAGGTACTAAGGAAGCAGCTCCTGAAGAGCCAGATTCGAGTAACGACACATTGGTAGAACAAGAGGCGACCGGTCTCTTACATTGGGCCATTGATTTTCAGGCGGGTATCGACATACTGCGCTGTGGTAATGACCCTTACCTCATGTTCAACGAACTCAGGCAGTTGGGAGAACTCAGCGTCAGCTTGGCCGAGCATTCGTCACCTGAGTTTAATGATATAGATCCGGAAGCTTGTTACCTCAATTGGCGACTCGAACTCATCACAGACCAGCCCTTAGAGCGACTAAAAGAGGTATTCGAATGGGTCGAAGATGAGTGCACCATCAATTATTCTTCTAGCCCTGCCAGTGATGACAATAGCGAACGAGATGATGAACTCCCAAATATAGAACCGGACGAAGCGACTATTCCTCAGGAGCAGCAAGGGAGCGAAACAGTCCTGAGTCAGTTAGAAAGTAATAAAGTAGATGAGGCCCAAGAGCTGAAACCTAAAGCGGTCTCACAGGCTAAAACTCCCGAAACCAGTTCGATTCGAGTCAGCATAGACAAGATAGACCTGCTGATAAATATGGTCGGTGAACTCGTTATCACCCAGGCCATGCTTGGTCAAATAGGCCAGCAGGACGAAATAGACGAAGAGTCACTCATATCACTCAAACAGGGACTGGAACAACTCGCCACCCATACCCGGGATCTGCAAGAGAGCGTCATGCAGATCCGCATGCTCCCCATTAGTTTCGCCTTCAATCGCTTCCCCAGACTCGTGCGCGATATCGGTCAGCAACTAGGGAAGAAAGTGAATCTAGTGCTGAAAGGGGAAGATACTGAACTGGACAAGACAGTGATGGAAAAGATCGTCGATCCTATGGTGCATCTGGTGCGTAACTCACTAGATCATGGCCTGGAAACCCCGGAAGAACGCCTCGCCAAAGGCAAATCAGAAGTAGGCACCATCACACTTAACGCCTTTCATCAGGGAGGTAGCATCATCATAGAAATCATCGACGACGGAGCGGGTCTGGATACCGATAGAATTCTTCGCAAGGCTAGGGAGAAGGGGCTCGTCGGCCAGGAGGAAGAACTCAGCACAGAGGCGATCCATAAGTTGATCTTTAAGCCAGGTTTTTCCACCGCCGATGCGGTCTCAGATCTCTCGGGACGCGGTGTGGGCATGGACGTGGTCAGGCGAAACATCAATGAACTCAATGGCAGCATAGAGCTTAAATCTACCCAAGATAAGGGCAGCCGTTTCACCATAAGGTTACCCCTGACACTCGCCATACTCGATGGCCAGCTTATCAGGGTTGGCAGGCATATCTATGTGGTTCCTCTGGTTTCCATTCATGAATCACTGCAGGTCGAACCTAACAAGATCAACCGTCTCAGCGACGGCCATGAACTGATACAGCTCAGAAACGAATACCTGCCAGTGATCAAGGTGTACCAAGAGTTTTGTCACACTTCCGATGCCAAAGAGATCAAAGATGGCCTGGTCATGGTGGTCGACTCTAATAACGAGAAGATAGGGCTACTAGTCGATGAACTCTTGTCACAGCAACAGGTGGTCATCAAGAGCCTGGAAGATAACTACAATCGGGTCCCTGGTGTATCAGGCGCCACGATTCTCGGTGATGGTACGGTCGCACTCATCATAGATGTTACCGGATTAGTCAGCATGGCCGGCATAACCAATATGAAAGAACACGCAGCCTAACAAGGCTAAGAATTAACACCCTAATTACTCATATAAAAAAACACGCTAGATAGCGATGAAAATAACGGATTAAGGAAGACGGAGCCTGACGAGATGACAGAGCAAATTCAAAATGTGCAACCCCAGCACGATCATGGGATGAAGCAAGATAACGATGAAGACAGTCAGCAGTACCTGACCTTCATCATGGCCAACGAAGAGTACGGAGTCGAAATACTATCGGTACAGGAGATCCGGGGCTGGGAGTCCACCACAGTGATCCCCAATGCACCGAGTCATGTGAAGGGGGTAATTAATCTGCGGGGCACCATAGTTCCCATCATAGATCTCCGCCAACGTTTCGGTATCGAGGTCTTAGATTATGGCGCCACCACTGTGGTTATCGTGGTCAAAGTTGCCATAGCTAACGAACATAAAGTCATAGGCATAGTCGTCGATGCAGTATCCGATGTATTCAGCGTCAAAAATGACGATGTACGTGACGCACCCAATTTCGGTGAAGACACAGATCTATCTTTCATCAAGGGCTTGACTAATGCTGGCGAGAAGATGGTGATCTTGCTCGATATCAACATGTTACTCGGTAGTGAAGTCTTACCCGAGGCAGAACAACTCTCTAACTTAATCAACACGCTTGATGCTCCCCAGCAGCAAGCGGTTAATGCGTAAACTGGTATAACGAGGACAAACGAATGGAAGCACAAAACTCCAACCTATCTAATGTAAATAGCTTACCAGTTGCCGGATTGGTGGTCAGCGTCGTTGCATTAGGATTATCATTTGCAGGACAATCGGGAAGCTGGGTGGCAGCAACCCAAATTCTTGCAATCGGACTCATAGCCGCCGGCGTCATCAAGTTCAACCGCTGGCATAAGATGTTCGAACAGGCACTGAGCGAGGTCAGTAACGCCCTGATCAGCAAAGAAGCACCTAAGTTTTCAGACCTATCCTTACCAGGATGGGAACTTCTCACCAACCGCATAGACGAGTTATATCAAAAACGTCAGCGGGACGAGACTAGTCTGAAGGCATTAGACATCTGTAATGCCAATGTCATGATGGCCGATGCGGATCACAACATCACCTACCTCAACGACGCGGTCAACGTCATGATGACCAAGAATGAGAAGACGCTGCAGACCGAACTCACCAGCTTCGATGTGAAAAAGTTGGTCGGACAGAATATCGATATTTTCCATAAGAACCCGGCTCACCAGAGACGTATGCTCGACAGTTTGACCACCACCTTTGAGACCAGCATTCAGGTCGCAGGACTTAACTTTAATCTGATCGCCAATCCTATTTTCAACGATGGTGTTCGTACCGGAACTGTGGTCGAGTGGGAAGACATCACGGCTAAACTCGCCCGAGAGGTCGAAGAGAAACAGCAAGCCGCCGACACGAGTCGCATCAAGCAAGCGCTGGACGTATGTAAGGCCAACGTGATGATGGCCGATGCCGATTACAACATCATCTATTTCAACGACTCACTCAACGAGATGCTCGGCGAGAATGAGAAGACGCTACAGCAGGAGCTTAGAAGCTTCGATATGAAGACCTTGCTAGGTGCTAATATCGATATCTTCCATAAGAACCCAGCTCACCAGCGCGGCATGCTAGACAGGCTCACCAGCACTTACGCCACCTGCATAGAAGTATCGGGACTCACCTTCGATCTTATCGCCACCCCGGTTTTCGATAACGGTGAAAGAACTGGAACAGTGGTCGAATGGCAAGATATCACGGCTAAGCTAGTCAAAGAGAAAGAGGAACAGCAACAGGCCGCCGAGACCGGACGCATCAAGCAGGCGCTGGACGTATGTAAGGCCAATGTCATGATGGCCGATGCCGATTACAACATCATCTACTTCAACGAATCACTCAACGAGATGCTGGGCGATAATGAGAAGACGCTACAGCAGAGCCTGAAGAAATTTGATATGAAGACCCTGATGGGCAGCAATATCGATATTTTCCATAAGAACCCGGCTCACCAGCGAGGCATGCTAGACAAGCTTACGGAAACCTATGCAACCAGCATACAAGTCTCCGGACTCACCTTCGAGCTTATCGCCACCCCGGTATTCGATAACGGTCAGCGAACAGGTACTGTAGTAGAGTGGCAAGATGTCACCGCTAAGTTAGCTAGAGAGAAGGAGGAGAAACAGCAAGCCGCCGAGACCGGACGCATCAAGCAGGCGCTGGACGTATGTAAGGCCAATGTCATGATGGCCGATGCAGACTACAACATCATCTACTTCAATGAATCACTCAACCAGATGCTGGGCGAGAATGAGAAGACCCTGAAGAAGAGCCTGAGTCGCTTCGATATGCGCACTCTGATGGGAAGTAATATCGATATATTCCATAAGAATCCGGCTCATCAGCGCGGTATGTTGGATAGGCTCACGGAAACCTTCGCGACCAACATTGAGGTGTCGGGCCTCACTTTCGGTCTGATCGCCACCCCAGTGTTCGATAATGGCGAGCGCACCGGCACAGTTGTCGAGTGGCAAGATTTGACCATCAAGTTAGCCAGAGAAGCCGAAGAGCAACAACTAGCAGCAGAAAATGCCCGCATCAAGCAGGCACTGGACAATGTCTCCGCCAATACCATGGTGGCAGATGCCGATCTGAACATCATCTATATGAACAATGCCGTGGGTAACATGTTCAGAAATGCACAATCCGACATAGTCAAAGATCTGCCAAATTTCGATGCCAATAACCTTATGGGGGTCAATATCGATGACTTCCATAAGAATCCGGCCCATCAACGAGGCCTACTAGGTGGACTCACATCCACCTACTCGAGCCAGCTAATGGTTGGAGGGCGCACTTTCAAGGTGGTGGCGAATCCCATCAAGGATGGCAATGGCGAATCCATAGGCACAGTGGTCGAATGGACCGATCGCACCGCAGAAGTGGCCATCGAGCATGAGATAGATACCATCATCTCATCGGCAGCGGCAGGTGACTTGAGTCATAGGGTCTCCACCGAAGGTAAGGAAGGCTTCTTCCTCAACCTCTCTAACGGCCTCAACCGCTTAGTGGGTATCGCAGATAACGTCATCTCGGATGTGGTCAACATGTTCGATGGCTTAGCCAAGGGAGATCTGACCCGTCAGATCAACGGCGAATACGAAGGTCAATTCGGTAAGCTACAGACAGATGCCAACGCGACCGTATCGAGACTCACCGAGGTCTTAGGCGGCATCAACGAGTCGGCCAACACTGTGACCTCTGGCGCAGAAGAGATAGCTCAGGGTAACGCAGACTTGAGTCAACGAACCGAGGAGCAGGCCGCATCTCTGGAAGAGACAGCCTCCAGCATGGAAGAGATGACGGCGACTGTCACCCAAAGTGCTCAGAATGCCACCCTGGCTAATGAGCTGGCCCAGGAAGCTAACTCTAAAGCTGAACATGGCGGCAAGGTGGTCGAACAAGCAGTTTCAGCCATGGAAGCCATCAACGACTCTAGTAAGCGGATCTCCGATATTATCGGGGTTATCGATGAGATAGCCTTCCAGACCAACCTACTCGCGCTTAACGCCGCCGTAGAGGCTGCGCGAGCTGGCGAACAGGGACGCGGCTTCGCCGTTGTGGCGGGAGAGGTGCGTAACCTTGCTCAACGAAGCGCCGGCGCCGCCAAGGAGATCAAGGAGCTTATTCGCGACAGTGTGGGCAAGGTTACCGACGGTACCCAGTTAGTGAACCAGTCCGGTGAAACCCTGGAAGATATCGTACAAGCGGTCACTAAGGTCGCCGATATGATAAGCCAGATAAGTATCGCCTCGGTTCAGCAGTCTGCAGGTATTCAAGAGGTCAACAAGGCCATCTCCCAGATGGATGAGATGACCCAACAGAACGCCGCTCTGGTAGAGCAGGTCTCTGCAGCAGGTGAAGCCATGGCAGACCAAGCCAGGAACATGAAGACCCAACTTGGCTTCTTCCAAACCAGTGGCAATACGAGCTCGGGGATGGCATCCGCACCACTGGCCCTAGTCTCGGGAGACACCCACGGCAATCTCAGCATCAGCAAAGAGGAGTGGAACGAGTTTTAACGAGTGAGTTTCATTGCTGTTAAGAGCTGATACATAGACAGACCTTGTTTTCATGCAAGGTCTGTCTATCTTCTGTAACGGCAGGTGATTTAATTCAGATATTACAAGAAAGGAGGTATCGACATTGAAGATCATAGACGAAAAGGAATTTTCTATGACACAGCAAAACTTCGATTTTATTCAGAGTCTTGCTTACGAAGAGACTGGGATAGTTCTTCCGGAAAGAAAGAAACATATGGTCTATTCCAGACTCAGTAGACGCCTGCGTCATTTGGGTTTGAAAAACTTTGACCAATATTGTGACCATGTAAAGAGCGAACCTGGCGAGTTAATGAATTTTGTTAATGCGCTGACCACGAACCTAACCGCTTTCTTCAGAGAGCAACACCATTTCGACTACCTAGACAAGGAGATAGCACCGCTATGGAGAAGGCGACACGATAAACGTTTACGGATCTGGTCGTCAGCCTGCTCAACAGGCGAAGAGCCATACAGTATCGCCATGACACTGGTGAATCACTTTGCTGGAGCCGAGTGGGATCTAAAAATACTGGCCACAGATCTCGATACTAATGTCCTCAGCAAGGCAGCTAAAGGCTGTTACTCCGAGGACTGCATCACAGGCCTACCGGATCGATATCGTGAAAAATATATAAAAATGACCCCAGATGGCATCCAGATGAAGCAAAGCATCCAAGATAAGATCCACTTCAAACAACTCAATCTACTACAGAAGTGGCCTATGACAGGTCCCTTCGATGTGATTTTTTGCCGTAATGTACTCATTTATTTCGATAATGAAACCAAGGCCAAGATTATCGCTAAATTTAGAAAACTGCTCACTCCGGACGGACTGCTCTTCATCGGACACAGCGAGACGCTGACAAATTTATCAGATGAATTCGAGCTTATAGGCCAAACAATATATCAGCCACTGCGAGGCGGTCATGCCAAGGTTACTGGCGAAAGAAACAGAGCCCTTACGGGTTAAAACAAGCAAGCTTATGGCTATAAAAAGATGGCCGAAGCCAGGATGCAGATTAGACCACAAGGATTAAACTATGATTAGCGTGTTAGTGATCGATGACTCTCCACTGGTAAGGCAATTACTCAGCCATCTGTTAAATGATGCCGACGATATTAAGGTGGTCGCCACCGCAGAAGATCCCTATGAGGCGCGCGATCTAATCAAGAAATTCAATCCCGATGTGCTGACCTTAGATATCGAAATGCCCAAGATGGACGGTATCGCCTTTTTAAGGAATATCATGAAGCTCAGGCCCATGCCCGTGATCATGGTATCGACCCTAACAGCCAAAGGGGCAGCAGTTACCTTAGAGGCGCTCTCGATAGGTGCTGTCGACTTTATCTCTAAACCTAAGTCTGATCTCACCAATCAACTTATGGGCTATAAGCAAGAACTCATAGACAAGGTTCGCCTCGCCTACAGGAGTAAGGCGCGCCCCAGGTCCCTATCGACTCCAACGATTAAGCCGCTTAATTGTGAAATGTTCAGTAACAGAGTCATCGCCATCGGCGCCTCCACTGGCGGCACCGAAGCTATCCAGAGTGTGCTCATGCGAATGCCGTCGAACACACCACCTGTGGTGATAGCTCAACATATTCCAGCAGCATTTAGCGCCTCATTTGCCAAGCGACTGAATAACAATTGTGCGATGAAAGTGATAGAGGCTCAGGGAGGAGAACAGCTCAAGCCGGGAACCGCCTACTTGGCCCCTGGCAACAAGCACATGATCATCGAACGTAGAGGCGGCTTACTCTTCACCAGACTCGTCGACAGCGATCCCGTTAACCGCCATAAGCCATCCGTGGACGTACTGTTTAATAGTGTCGCCGAGTCCGCCGCCAAATCCACCATAGGCATAATTCTGACTGGGATGGGCAAAGATGGTGCCAAAGGATTACTGAACCTGAAAAACAAGGGCGCCTACACTATCGCCCAAGATGAGGCTAGCTCGGTAGTATGGGGCATGCCAGGAGCCGCGGTAGACCTGGACGCCCACCATGAGCAGATGCATCTGGATAAGATCCCGCAAAAACTGTTATTCCTGTTGAAGACGGAAACGAGTAAGGCGAGTTAAAAAATGAGTTCCTAGGCTCTAGAGTCTAGGAACTAGGACCTTTATCCCCTATTCCTTTCTCCATGAGCCATCGTCTTTGGGGCGTACCCAGGCCTGGGAGAACCAGTAGTAACCTGACTTGCTCTTGCTGGGCACGGTGCAATTATATCTTGATCTTCCTGGTGGAAGATCAAATTCGGCACGAATGGAAAACTCGTTTTCACTCAACCAGAGTGGCTTCTTAGCGCCTTGGCCCTGAATGAAGCACATCATCTGATGGGGATAGATATCACTCATATCCAGAGCGAGCTTGAGCTCGGGTCGCCAATTTCCATCTTTAAGCTCAGGATCGCTAGGCATTATCGATAAAACCGGCATATTCAAACTGTGCATCTTCACCTTGAGGCTAGCGAGATCGGCATAGACACCCGCAACGGGAAAACGCGGCAGGGCCGTCAGAGACGAGTATGCCCCGGCGGCACCAGACTGCTGACCTAAGCCGACAAAGCCATTGCGACTGAGCATATCCTCGAGAGCCTGATTATATTCGCCATAGGGATAAGCCAACATCTTATGATCTTGCCCTGTGGCCTTACTAATTTCGGCTTCTGTTTCGAGAATATTCGTCTCGATACGCGACATCCACTGTGCTTCAGATTCTCCTGCCAACTGACGAATAAGATGTTCGTGCCCCCAGCTATGATTGGCTATCTCGGCTCCCTCTTTCGACAGTTGCAGCAACTCCTTCCAGCTCATCATCTCACTGTATTTAGCCTTGATAGGCTCAATCGAGACAAATAGCGTGTAGGGAAAACCGTATTCCTTTAAAATGGGATGTGCCGTTTCGGCAATGCTCTTGTAGCCATCATCGAAGGTGATCACCACAGTGTTTTCCGCTATCGCTCTTTGATTTCGAATCGCGTCCACAACCTGAGACAATGGCGTCACGATAAAATCATTATCGGCCAGATACTGCATCTGCTCCTTGAACTGAGCCGGTGTCACGCTGGTGATGGCCGGGGTATCCTCCGACACATGGTGATACTGTAAGATCACCGCGGCCCGAGCCGTGAAGGCCTGCAAGGATAAACTGAATAACACCAGCAGCGTTATCATGGCATTTTTAAACATAATTAAAACCTCTGAGATGATATGACCCCTGTCGAACTGATCCGTAACAAACAGAAAAACAGACAGCTACTGGCACTCGCTCTGCCGATGATTTTGTCCAATATCACTGTGCCTCTGCTTGGCCTAGTGGACACCGCGGTCGTGGGTCACCTAAGTAATGCTTATTACCTGGGCGGGGTAGCCGTTGGGTCAACGATTATCACCCTAATTCTTTGGGTGCTGGGCTTTCTTCGTATGGCAACCACAGGGCTCGTCGCCCAGTCTTATGGCGCAGGAGACACACAAGCTCAATATAAATTACTGCTGCAAGCCGGCAGTTTAGCGCTTATTCTAGGGCTAAGCGCCGTACTTCTGCAACTCCCCATTCTCAATACCGCCCTTATGCTCACCGATGCGAGTCTCGAAGTGCAGAGGTATACCCGGGAATATTTTGAAATAAGGATCTGGTCGACTCCCTTCGCCCTGCTCAATCTGGTCCTATTAGGCTGGCTACTTGGCAGGCAGCAACCTAAGGCCGCCATGTGGCAGTTAATCGTCGCCAACTTAGCCAATATTGGTCTGGATCTACTGTTCGTCCTCGGTCTGGGCTGGGGTGTTCAAGGAGCTGCCCTGGCCTCTGTGATTGCCGATATGTCCGGCTTCCTGGTTGCCTTAACTATGGTCTATAAACAAGTTCAGAAAACGGGTGGTTTCGACTTTTTTAAGCTGTGTAACAGTCTCAGCTTAGCCAGCTACCATAAATTACTCAGACTCAATGCCGACATCTTCGTTCGTAGTCTCTGCTTGCAGCTCGCCTTCGCCTTTATGACATTTCAGGGTGCTAGCCTGGGGGACAACACAGTCGCGGCCAATGCCGTGCTACTCAATCTCTTGCTGCTGATAAGCTATGCCTTGGACGGCATAGCTTATTATGCCGAGGCCGAAGTCGGTAAGGCCTATGGTCAGAAAAATAAGACTAAGATGCGAGAAGCCGTCACTCTGGCCTGGTTCTGGTCGGCCATCTCGGCAATCTTATTCACCTTAGTATTCGCCTTCGGCGGGGAAAGTATCATCAAGATGCTGACCAACATTGAAGCAGTGCGCTCGGTCGCCGATGAATATCTATTTTGGATTGTGTTACTCCCTATTCTCTCCTTCGGCTCCTATCTCTTCGATGGCGTCTACATAGGGGCAGCCAAGGGCAAGGTGATGCGCAATAGCATGATCATCTCGACATTTGGCGTATTCTTTCCGGTATGGTTTTTCCTGCAAGACAATGGCAATCATGCACTATGGGCCGCCATGAGCTGCTTCATGCTAGCCAGAAGCATCACCCTGACACTGCATTATCGTTATAAATTGAGAGATGCAGAGTTCTAGGTTCTAGGTTCTAGGTTCTAGGTTCTAGGTTCTAGGTTCTAGGTTCTAGCAGACATTAAAAAAGCGAGTAGGCTAATAGCCTGCTCGCTTTTTTGTTACTCTTTACAACCTAGATCCTGGGAACTAAGCCCTAGCAGTCTGCTTTACTGATACGAATGCTCGCCAGCCTGGTGCTCGGTAATGTCTTTAACACCTGTCAGTTCACCAGGGAACAAATCGAGTAGCTGCTTTTCGATACCATCCTTCAGGGTCACATCGACCATAGAACAACCGTTACAACCACCACCGAACTGCAGAATAGCCACGCCTTCTTCAGACACTTCCATTAGCATTATGTTGCCGCCATGGCTGGCTAGTTGTGGGTTGATTTCGGACTGAATCACATACTCGATACGCTCGTTGAGTGAGGCGTCGCTGTTAACTTTACGCATCTTGGCATTAGGCGCCTTGAGGGTAAGTTGTGACCCCAATTGGTCGGTAACGAAATCGATAGTGGCATCTTCAAGGAAAGGCACACTCTTCTCATCGACCATGGCATTGAAGCCGGTAAACTCTAGCTCAGTATCATCGGCTTCGACGGCATCTGGTGGGCAATATGAGACGCCACATTCAGCAGTAGCAGTACCAGGACTGATTACAAATACACGAATATGAGTTCCTTCGGGCTGATCTGCTAACAAGGTAACAAAATGAGCCTGAGCTGCATCGGAAATGGTGATCATTAAGACATGCTCCGTCTGGTAAAACTTGACTGTTTTAGTAAGATATAGAGGTATGATACTCCGACTCAGGTCAGCTTTGTAGTCCCTTTGTAAATTGCTTTGACCTTTTAGAGGGTGCAAAGGAAGCAAAATTCAACATGACGTCGTTTTTAAATTCGACTTATTCTCTGCTGGAAGCTAACTTTAACTGTGGTAATAATCTACGCCAACTGATAATTTAACCTTATATTACAAGTATAAAGAACACTATATATGTTAAGAACTGGCCTTTTCCTGCTGACCTTATTCTGCTCCCTGAGTCTGATTTCTCCTGTCATAGCTGCAAATCCACAGAGGGTGATCCCGCTCTCAAATTCGAATTTAGATTCTGTGATCACCTCACCGGACGCCTTTTTAGGCTACCCGTTAGGCCAATGGCACCTGCGTCATGACCAAGTCAACTATTACCTGAAGCAACTTGCCAGCGATAGTGACAAGGTATCCATAGAGCATACGGGGCAGAGCCATGAAGCCAGGCAACAACTCACGGCCGTTATCACCTCGAGTAAAAATCAGGCAAATTTGGACGAGATTTTAACACAACGTCGAGCCGTTAAATCCGGGGCAACACAGGATGGTCCCTTAGTGATCTGGCTGGCATATTCCATTCATGGAGATGAGGCCAGTGGTGTCCATGCCGCCTTGGCCCTCAGTTACTTTCTCGCCTCCAGCAGAGATGAATGGGTCGAAGACTTGCTCGATGAAGCCATTGTGTTGATCACCCCGAGTCAGAACCCGGATGGCATGGACAGGTTTTCAACCTGGACCAATAACTACCGCGGCCAGACCGATGTCAGTGATAGCAACCATAAGGAGCACAGACAAAATTGGCCCAATGGCAGAACCAACCACTATTTCGCCGATCTTAATCGTGATCTCTTGTTCCTCAGACACCCGGAAAACCGAGGTAGAGTCGCCCTGTTCCATAAATGGCAACCTCACTATGTAGGAGACTTTCATGAGATGGGCCGGGATAGAAGCTACTTCTTCCAACCTGGGGTTCCATCGCGTACCAACCCTGCGACCCCAAAGACTAATCAGGCTCTGACGGAGAAGCTGGCTCATTTCCATAGAGCAGCCCTAGATGAGTTAAAACAGAGCTATTTCAGTCGTGAGGCCTTTGACGACTTTTACTATGGTAAAGGCTCAACTTATCCAGATATCAACGGCTCAGTTGGCATCTTATTCGAACAAGCTAGCCCCAGAGGACAGGTACAAATCACCCAAAACGGCGAACTAAGACTCAGCCAAGCCATCAAGAATCAAGTCGCCACCTCTATATCGAGTCTAAAAGGCAGTCTGGCATTAAAAGATGAGCTGATTGAATACCAGAGTGAGTTTTATCAGGGGCGAGACAAGGTACTGCAGCGAGGGCGTCAAACTGGCTTCCTTCTTGGTGCTCCCGCTAACCGAGAGCGCATTGAAGATCTCACCCAAGTGTTGGCCCAACACAAGATAAAATTTTACTTTCTGACCGAAACAGTTCGCCAAGGAAGTCAGGATTTTGCAGCCGATAGCAGCGTGTTTATCCCGATCAATCAGCCCCAGAAGAGTCTTATTTTAGCCCTGTTTGATAACAGCACAGAGTTTAAAGACCCAACATTTTACGATGTCTCGAGCTGGAACCTAGAGCACGCCTATCATCTGCAGATGGTACGCAACAGCAAGTTGGATATTGATGTACTTTCCAGCCAAGCTCCCGCTAAGTTCAATTTCCAGATGAGTGAGCAAGCCGTAGCTGTGCTCGTCAATTGGCAGCAAGATTTGGCTGCCCCCATGCTGCAAGCCTTGTTACAAGATAATGTGACCGTCAAATTTGCTAAGAAACCCTTCACAATAGAAGTCGCTGGAGAGGCTCAGACATTTGCTGCTGGTACCTTGCAAATACCACTAAAACAGCCCGAATTGTCGATGGGTGAGATCAATAACAAGCTTGTTAAACTGAGCGAACAATATCCACTGACCTTGTATCCAGTCACCACAAGCGCCGCCATATCCGGCATAGACATGGGCAGTCCTAGTTTCAAGGTAATAAAACCCATAAGACCTCTGTTAATTACCGGTCGAGGCACAGATGCCTCCGAAGTGGGCGAGCTGTGGAATTACTTAGACAGCAAACTTGCTGTACCTGTGACCTTAGTCGATGTGGGTCATATTTCCAAAATAAAATTAAACCAATACACACATGTGATCATGGCCGATGGCACTTACTCCTCTTTAGACAAGAACTTTGCCAGAAGATTAGGCCAATTCACCTCAGATGGTGGCACAGTGATCGCACAGAAAGGCGCATTAACTTGGTTAAATAAAAATAACCTGCTCAAGAGTGACGTCAAGGATAAACGTTTCTATAAACAGTTATTCGACACCAGAGGTTTAAGCTATAGCGATAAGGAGAAGCTAGCCGCTCGTCAATCCATAGGCGGCGCCATAGTAGAGCTAGAACTCGACCCCAGTAATCCAATAAGCTTCGGCATTAGAGGCAATAGACTCCCCATATTAAAAAATATGGCTATTGGCTTAACCACCAGCTCGACCCCCTTCACCGTTGCGGCTAAATACGCCGATGAACCTCTACTCAGCGGATATCTCGCCAAGGAATATCAGGCAAGTTTTTCTAATAAGCCAGCCATAGTCCTGGAGACTCTAGGAAAAGGCGCCATAGTCGGCCTCGCCGATAACCTGATGTTCCGCAACATCTGGCTAGGCTCAGAGAAAATATACGCCAATGCACTCTATTTCGTCCCCGCATTGGATTAATAGCAGGTGACGAGTTCCTAGTTCCTAGGACCTAGGAACTAACCCATTTCTAATTATTTACCTAATCTAAGAGTCCTGGTGCTTCTGCTCTCGCCAAACACCATACCTGCACATGAATATGTCGCCTCTCGAACAGGGAGGCGATCTCTTTTGCCGTGGTGCCTGTCGTCACCACATCATCGATCAAGGCGATACGTTGATAGGGAAAATCATCATCAAGATAAAAGGCATTTTTAAGATTGCTACGTCTCTGCTTGCCGGTTAACCCAGCCTGAGACTGAGTCTCTAAACTTCTCACTAGACCATGAGTCTCGATGGGGATATTGAGCCGTTTGCTAAGAGTATCGGCAATTATCCAGGCCTGATTGAAACCACGGGCCTTTAGCCGCTGCTTATGTAACGGCACAGGCACCAGTACTTGAGGGCGTTGGATTAATCCTGCGGTTTCTAATTTATCAATACGCGCGATTAGTGCACCGGATAAGGCCGGCAGTCCCGCAAACTGGGCTCGATACTTGATTAAACCGACCCATCGGCCTAAACCTTGGTGATAACTACAAGGTGAGATAACCAGCAGGGGCTCAGTTGATTGGCATGCTCCACAATAGCGCGATTGGATCTGTAAACCGCGTCCACAACCTAAACACACAGGCTGTTGGTAGAGACCAGAATTTAAACATGTAGTACAGATCCCGGTGCGTGGAAGAGTCACGCTTTGATGGCACATAAGACAACGATTGGGTAAACTTGCCCCCAGCCACTGCTTCACCCATGCAAGCCCCCTCTGCAGGGCCTTCTCTCCATAAGGTATTAGTCTAGTGAGCTTAGCTGTTTTCATCAATTTCCCACTAAAGTTTCCATTAAGAGGTAGATAAGTGAGTCAAGCACAACTGCATATAGAGTCTATAGGCCCGGTATCTGCTCCGCAAATTGTCATGCTTCACGGCTGGGGAATGAACAGCGCAGTCTTTACGCCACTGCAGCAGTCTCTATCTGAGTATAGGGTGCACTATGTGGATCTGCCCGGCTTTGGCCATAGCTCACCCATAGCAGGCGATATTTACGATTGGCTGGAGGCACTGATAACACACCTCCCCGATAAGGCAATCTGGGTGGGTTGGTCTCTGGGAGGACTCCTGGCGACATTAGCGGCGCTAAACTACCCGGGCAGAGTCAGAGGACTGGTGACCATAGCTTCATCCCCTTGCTTTATGGCCAGGGAAGAGGAGAAGTGGCCGGGGATCCCCCCCCTAGTCCTGTCTCAGTTTAGTGAATCCCTGCAGAAAGATCTGGGTAAGACAATCGAACGATTCCTGGCGCTTCAGGCAATGGGCAGCACAACGGCGAAAGAAGATATCAAGCAACTTAAAAACTTAGTGCTCTCAAGGCCACTTCCAGACTCCCTAGCCCTGGTTCAGGGGCTAAAAATGCTGGAATGTGTCGATCTAAGACCTAAACTAGATAAAATTAACTTACCTTGGCTGAGGATCTGGGGTCGGTTAGATGGACTAGTCCCCAGACGCGTACCTCCTCTCATGCCGGTGAATGACACGCTTTACCGAGATCTCATACTGCCGAAGGCTTCTCACGCGCCCTTTTTCTCTCACAAAGATGAATTTTTAGCAGATTTTGTGGCTTGGATAGAAGAAATCTCAAATTAAACTCTCAACAAGCTAACATAGCTTTATCTTTAACCCAATAACGGCTACTATTTAACCATAAAAGTTAAGGAACTAGCTATGTTAGTGGTCACAAACTATCCTCAGGTACCAATAGCGACGACAAACCCCGCTACCGATGCCGCGCGCGTGGATAGCCAGAAAAGACCGCCTATCGTACCAACACCTGAACTAGTCAAGAGCCACCAAGAACGTCCTTTCACTCCGCAACACGAGCGCACGGCCGAACAGCCAGAGATACAAGCCAGGATTAATGAGCGACTGCTGGGAAAGCACCAAGGCGGTGGACAGCAACAGCAAGAAAAACAACAGCAAGAAGCAGAGAAGCCGACTCTAGTAGCCAACATAGTCAGAGATCCCCTCAGAGGAAGACCCGCGCTAAACAGACGAGATATTCGCATTGCCCAGCAGCCGAACTCTGCAAATAACCACAAACAAAGCCAGCCTCAGAAGAGTGAGCAAGTAGGTCAGTCCAAAGAATTTTACCAGGCGGTTTCCCTGCATATAACCAGCTTCTATCAACAGCAGGCTCTGCCAAAAACTGAGCCCGCTATCTCATCTTTTGTTTAACGCAGTAACACTTCAGTCGCTTGACTGGTCGTATTATCAGCCTCATCTTCCAAGGCCAACTGCAACTTAGCATCATCCTCAAGCTGTTTAAACGCTAGCCTCTCTTCCTGGGAAGCACTCCTAAACAGACCTTGCTGATAAGCCATGCTTCCCCATAACGCCCAGGATAGAGCCGCTTGCTTCATCTCATCGGATTGAGGTTTGGCACTGAGCGTCTCAGTATCGAAGTCATACTTGAAGCCAGCGGCTTCGCGCTCCGGCTGCAATACCACCACATCATCGCCGCGCATATATGCCATGTTCTTGTCATACTGCATCAAGGCGCGTCCAGGCCAATCATCCCTGACTCGAGTCAAGTCCTGCCCTAACATGGGGTAGCTGTCAGATATGCCAATCATCGACAATAGAGTCGGCGCCATATCGATCTGACTCACCACTCGCTGGTCTTTCTTGGCCTCGATGCCATCACCCAGAATAATTCCGGGGATCCTGAAGCGAGAAATCGGCACTAAGCTGGCACCACCCACGCGGCTATCGTGATCGGCCACGATCAAAAATAGCGTATCTTTCCAGTAATCTGACTTCTTAGCTAATTTGAAAAATTCTCCTAGGGCATAATCCGCATATGTAACCGCATTATTCACCGTCTGTTTAGGCTGCTCATAGAGCTCAATCTTACCATCAGGAAACTCGAAGGGTTCGTGATTGCTAGAGCTAAATACTAAACTGAAAAATGGCTTACCCTCTTTATGGAATTTCTTAAACTCCCGATCTGCCCGGCGTAGAAGATCTTCATCCGACACCCCCCAGGAAGCCACAAAAGAGGGATTGTCATAATCATCTTCATCGACGATATGACTGAAACCATTTCCCAGGAAAAAGCTCTTCATGTTATCGAAATGACTCTCTCCACCATAGATAAACTGAGTCTCATAACCATGACTTTTCAAGAGTTCGGCGATAGAGAAGAAACCCTGTTGGCTCTTGCCTAACTTAACCACCGAGCGTGCCGGCGTTGGCGTAAAACCAGTAGTGATGGCTTCGATGCCGCGCACTGAACGTGTCCCGGTGGCGTAGAGATTCTCAAATGACCAGCCCTCCTTAGAGAGCGCATCTATATTTGGCGTCAAAGGAAGGCCGCCCAGATTCCCCACGAAGCGAGCGCCCAGACTTTCCTGCAAGATGATCACCAAGTTCTTAGGTTTCCCCTGATAACTGGCAGGATTAAAAGAAACACTAGGCGCTGCCGCTAACGGGAATGCACTTAGATCACGACCACTTTCTCGCCTGATGGTGTCGATGATTTTCTGCTCATCCATGCGGCCATAAATTTTAGCGGCATTAGCTTCATTGCCCATTTGATTGATGGCGAAAAAGAGGGAATATGCAGAGTTAACCACCAGAGAGTTAACCAGAGGATCATCGGCAAAAGCAACCAGTGCAGGGTTAAGCGGTCTGTGGCCTAAACTCGAACGGGCACCGAGCAAGGTCAGCACAATCACAGCAACAGCGATAACCGGACGCCAGTACCAGCGCGAATAAGTGAGATCTCGCAGCAGGTAGCCACTGAGCTTCCAGCCACCAAAAAGAGTTGCACCGCTGATAAGGAAACCAAATATCACCTCAAGCTTACGTCCCCCCCAGAGCATGGAAAAAACCTCTTTAGGATAGATGAGGTATTCGATATAGAGACGGTTTGGGCGAATGCCATATTCCTGGATAAACGAAGGAGATGAAACTTCCAGGAAGAGAATCAGCCAGAGCCCTAGCGTCAGCCAGATGCGTAATATCTGGTTCCAACCTCGGCCAATAGCGTGATCACCGGAAAAAATGGCTGTACCTAGGGCTGCAATCCCCCACAACCAACATAAGGAAGCCAGATCCACCCTTAGACCCTGAAGCAAGAGATGTGACCAGCCATCCACGGCCGAAACACGTTCGATTTGCCAGAGCCCTAAGCCTAGACGACTCAGGGTGACGATAATTAATGCAATTAAGCAGAAAATTACAATAGATCTAAAAGGACCCAAAAAAGAAAGACGAGAGGCCATAGAGCACCCAAAATTTACTTAGTGTTAAAATCCAAAGTTCTGCATCCAGAACTATGGAGTGGTCCCTGCGCGATTTACTCTAGATTAGAGTGTCCATGATGGTTTTCACCCTCTGTGGAGTGATAGCCAAATATTATGACAGAGTTCACTCACAAAAGTTCACCTTAAATTAATAATTGTGAAACACCAAATAAACACAGAGGAAACAAACGTGCCAATCCAAGGGTAGGTTAGCGGAAGGGGGGCAAAAAAATGTCGAAAGAGAAAACTCTTCCGACATTAATTTAATGCTATTTAGTACATAAGCTCTCGCTTACATATTATTTTTTCAGCTTAGAAAAAGCATCGGCAAACGCGTTGCCCATGGCCGCATTAGCTTGCTTAGGCTGAGCCTTGTGCTGAGGCTTACGCTGTTGGTTCGACTTATTGCCAGCTGAACTCGGCCTTTGAGCCACTCTCGGCGAGGGTTTATCACCGGCCTTTTCATCCAAACGCATAGTGAGACCGATGCGCTTACGTTCCACATCAATTTCCATCACCTTCACCTTAACCACATCCCCGGCCTTGACTACGGTATGGGGATCGCTGACAAACTTATCGGTTAAAGATGAGATGTGTACCAGGCCATCCTGGTGAACACCGATATCGACAAAGGCACCAAAGTTAGTCACATTGGTCACCACACCTTCGAGGATCATATCCGGCTTAAGATCGTTAACTTTTTCCACGCCGTCCTTAAATGTGGCCGTCTTGAACTCACCACGAGGATCCCGTCCTGGTTTGTCCAGCTCGGCTAAGATATCAGTCACAGTGGGCAGGCCAAATCTGTCCGTGATGAACTCTGCCGCCGATATGCTACGCAGTAATTCAGTGTTACCGACGAGCGCTTCTACCGCCTGACCCTTCGCCTTAGCGATCGTCTCGACCAGCGAGTAGGCTTCAGGGTGAACCGAAGATGCATCCAATGGATTATCACCATCAAAAATGCGCAGAAAACCTGCGGCTTGCTCATAGGCTTTAGGCCCGAGTCGGGCCACTTTCAATAGCTGTTTACGCTGGGTAAACTGACCATTTTCATCTCGATAGTTGACGATATTGCGGGCTAAGGTCTTATTAAGACCAGCCACCTGAGCCAATAACGGCGCAGATGCCATATTCAGATCGACACCGACACCGTTGACACAATCTTCCACTACGCCTTCCAGTGACAAGGAAAGCTGACTCTGGCTCACATCATGCTGATACTGGCCTACGCCGATAGACTTAGGCTCAATCTTGACTAATTCGGCGAGAGGATCCTGTAGTCTACGAGCGATAGAAACGGCGCCACGAATAGACACATCGAGATCGGGGAATTCATTGGCCGCGAGCTCAGAAGCCGAATAGACAGATGCCCCAGCCTCACTCACCATGATTTTAGTCAGTCTTGGCAGCTCAGCTTTGACACTGGTAATCAATTCAGCAGCCAGCTTATCCGTCTCTCTCGAAGCGGTGCCGTTGCCCACGGCAATCAGCTCCACCTTATGCATCTTGGCAAGGTTGGCTAAGGTGCGTACCGACTTATCCCATTGCTTCTGTGGGGCATGGGGAAAGATAGTCGTGTGT
This sequence comes from Shewanella benthica, assembly GCA_023284085.1. Lineage (GTDB taxonomy): Bacteria > Pseudomonadota > Gammaproteobacteria > Enterobacterales > Shewanellaceae > Shewanella > Shewanella benthica. The sequence goes on along the minus strand of JAKVHY010000040.1, from coordinate 13,852 downwards.
GCGACAAATTTGCCAGTATTGTCAACGATAGCCACCTTAACACCGGATCTCAGTCCAGGATCTAGCCCTAAAGTAGCCTTGGCTCCCGCCGGCGCAGCCATCAGTAGATCCCCAAGGTTGCGGGCAAATACATTTATCGCCTCGGACTCTGCATGCTCACGCATCTTAGCGATAAACTCAGTTTCCATCTGCAGCGCTATCTTGATTCGCCAGCTAGCCGTGACTACGGTTTTCAACCATGAGTCGACATCACCTGTGCCCAGGTTTAGCTTGAAGTGCTCGGCGATAATCACCTCACAATAACTCCCTTGCTTAGACTCGTTGCCCGGATCGGCGTTCATGCTGAGGCTCAGCATACCTTCATTGCGCCCACGCAACATGGCCAAGGCGCGATGAGAAGGTATCTTGCTTAGTTTTTCAGTGTGTTCGAAATAGTCGCGGAATTTAGCCCCTTCCTTCTCTTTCCCCTTAGCCATGCGGCTTTCGAGAACAGAATTCTGACTCAAGTGCTGTCTCACCTTCTGCAACAGGGCTGCATCTTCGGCGAAACGCTCCATCAAGATGAAACGAGCTCCATCGAGCACGAGTTTACTGTCTGAAAACCCTGACTCCGCCTTAATATATTTGGCAGTTTCTTGTTCGATATCGGCATTGCGGTTATTGAGCAAGTGATCGGCTAAGGGCTCGATACCTGCTTCTATGGCGATCTGACCCTTAGTGCGACGTTTCGGCTTATAGGGCAGATATAGATCTTCCAGACGCGTCTTACTATCGGCCTCGAATAATGCACGTTTCAGCTCAGGAGTCAGCTTACCTTGAGTATCGATACTGGAGATGATCACCTCGCGTCTGTCACTCAAGTCACGCAGATAACTCAACCTGCTATTTAGTGTTCGCAGCTGAGTGTCATCTAAGCCTCCGGTCGCCTCTTTACGATAACGAGCGACGAAAGGTACAGTGGCACCATCATCGAGCAGGGAGATTGTCGAACTGACTTGTTGCACACGAACATTGAGTTCCTGAGCAATGATCTGGGCAATATTTTGCGTCATTTGCATAAAGTATGGTCGTGCCTGGAGTGAAAGGTTCTGATGAGCATCAAGATACCACAGGCTAAGGTGTGCTTGCATGTGAAAGCTACAGACTTTGAATTAGTGACAGCTTTCTCTGCGACCACACAAGTTATTCCAGGCAGATATCGCCTCGGTGACACCATTTCTAAACCCTATGTAGGTATTGAGCTTCTTAGTGATCTCACTCTGATACTCAGTATCGATTGAAGTCGGTACTTCGATCAGATGCAACCCGCCCTTGGCCGCACTTTGAGCAAGGCTATTCATCAGCTGGCCTGTGGTCTCACATAAATGACCATGACCCGCATACGCTTTTATCAACAACCTAGGATCGAACTCTTGATGATTACAGGCATACACAGGCGCATCTCCCGCCTTACCTAAATGAAAAATATTGTTACGCATATAGATAATCGTAACATTTGCGCCCTGTTTCTGCAGACTGATCAACTCGTTAGCCTGAAAATTAAAGCCACCATCTCCTGTCAATACCAAGATAGGTTGTGAGCTATCAGTTTCGGCTAACTGATCGGCAATGGCTCGGGCATAGGGCAAACTGGTTCCCATTGCTGCATACCAAGGGTTAGCCAGATAACTTCGCCCAATATCACTGCCAAGAGTATCCAACTCGAAGCTGGCAAACAGAGCGCTCCCCACCTCAGGTACGAAAATATAGGGCTTGGCGAGTTCTCTCTGAGCAAGATTAATCGTCGAGGCCAGATTATGATACCCAAGCATCTCACTCTTTGGGTTTGATGACTCCACATCGGCTTTAGGCTCACAGAAAGGTTTGTTTGGCGCTAGCCTAGAGGACTGGAGTCTATCCATGACCACCGAAATATCTTGCTCCCACCTCGAGGTTCCCTTCAGCATAGTCTTGTTAGGGTGGCTATCTACGGCATGGGTTTGACTGCCGAAGGCATTGTTGGTGTCACTCGGTGATATGGCTGTGCCTAATTCAAGCACATAATCGGCCACAGACTCGATATAAACCTGACCATCTAGCTCACTGAATACCCCGTTATAACTTCCTAAACAGAGTGGATCGCTCTCATCCAACATGCCCTTACCAAACCAGCTGGTAGCATAGGGGAGGCCTTGTTGACGACAAAATGTGATTATTTTTCCGAGTAAGTCTGTGTTCAACCTGAGTTTCTCTCCCAGAAACACCAAAGGAAAACCAGCCTTATTGAGCTTAGTCTCTATCTCTTTGGCTATCAGCTCTGCACCACTTAAATTCAGTTGCTGAACTTTAGCTAGCTGAGTTAAATGATCCGGTAGGCACAAAGATTGAGTCGGCTGAAAGATCAGATCTCTGGGGATCTCAATAAACACAGGTTGGCGATTTAAATAAGCATAAGTTAACAGCTGCAAACATTGCTCGGCGGCAATATTGGGCTGGCCACTATGCCTTCGCCCCTGAAGACGTTCGGCGCGGATCCCCAGAGCCCGGAAAGCATTTAGTGCAGCGTCAAGATCGGTATTCCAGGCTGTATGAGGATGAACGCTATGATGCAGTGCATGACTATTTACCTCGTTCTCCCCTGGAGCACCAGAGATGAACACCACGGGCAATCCTTCGGTTCTCGCCAACGCAGCAGCGCTAACACAAGGTAAGCTGCCTACGGTATAAGTGGTCATGCAAACACCTAGTGGGTTTAACTCAGCCTGGGCACAGGCACTGAAGCCTGCATGCATCTCATTGCTCGACGGTAATACATCAATATGGGGGGCTAGGGCATTAATCAAATTAGCAACGAAATCACCACCAACACCATAGGTACGCTTGACCCCGAAAAATGTTAACAGTTCACCTAAGCTATCGCCAAACTGGGGTAACTGACGGAAATATTCATCGCCAAAATTTTTCTCAATTGATGTCGCCATGATCCGATCCTTCTTTATGAGTATTATCGGCAGGCTAGTAGCTTTAGGAATTACGCGAGTTGATCGAGATCATATTAGGAAAAATGAGTGAAGATGGCTAAGTGGCACGCTAAGATTACAAACTAGCTTACTCCCCTCTGAGCATCGAGTTCTACTGCAATTAAAGATGTAGACTAAGCTTTACACCATTATGAATGGCACTTTCTCGCCAGCACGGTATGTTCCGGCATGCCCCTTCGGTTGATCAACACCTCGAACCCATGTCGTTGCAGTAGTTGTTCGATATCTTGCTTATGCCAGGCAGGTACAAAAGGTTCATACACATGATGGGCCAGCCACCTGAAGTAAATGCCAGTAAAGCCATACCTGTTAAACATCTTCCACCAACCGGCTCTAAACTGAATCGATGAGGGTTCACAGATGGCTAACAAGCCCCCCTCATCTAACACGCGGTGACACTCATCCAGAGCCAAATCGATATATTTAGGCGGCATCTCATGAAACAAAAAACTCGCTGTAATACCATCGAATCGTCTATCGGAAAACTTTAGTTCTTCCGCCAGGCCTTGAACAAATTTCACTTTTGGATAGGCTTTAGCCGCATGTTTTAACAGATAAGGCGAAGGGTCTAGCCCCCAAACATCTGTGATATCTTCATTCTTGAGGGCTGCGGCCATCTGACCACCGGCGCAGCCGAGATCTAAGACACGTCTGCAGTTGTTAAACCAGGAAGCTATATCGCGTCTCACAGGCTTCATCTTGCCCAGCATACTGGCATCGAAGGCACTGATATAGCCGCGGGTAATATTATTGGAATAGTTACCGTTAGGTATGCCGTGAAACTCCTGCTGTAGATATTTAGGCAGGCTCTCTTTACCCAATATTCCGTCGGGGAAACTGTCCGGGAGCTCCGCACGACCATTGCCCCGCTTAAAAAGACTACGAAATAGTCTACCCACATTGGTGCGGGTCTTAAAATTGATCTCATCGGCCCAGGTCTGAGGCAACTCAATATTCTGCCAATCTACAATGACAGGATCGAGAATTGAATCACTTATATCGACCCGCTCATTCATCCTTAAATGCCTTATATTGAATCTTGTTCACGTACCACTCCTTGGCACCCGAAGGGGTTTGTACTACGATTTCATCATCGACCTGTTTGCCGATAAGCGCACGGGACATCGGCGAGTCTATGGTGATATAACCTAGTTTAGTATCCAGCTCATCCTTACCTACGATACGATACTGCACCACATCACCGGCCTCATTTTCAAGCTCTACCCAGGCACCGAAGAACACCTTACCCTCCTGTTGGGGCGAATAATCGACGATTTTTAGCTCTTCAACCCGCTTCACCAAATAGCGAACCCGACCGTCTATCTGCCGCAGCAGACGCTTGTTATAAGTGTATAAGTACCCCATTAATCGACATACTATTTGATCAACTAGCTCACTAAGAAATGCAGTATTCCATGCTAATGCCTGAGACAACTCAATACCCTTAAAAAGTTATTTACCCTAACTAAGTACTAATTAGTACATCTAATCTAGTGATCAAGTTTACTCGATTAGAGATCTAACTCAATCTTTGTTCATTTGATTAAATGCTCGATCGGTACAAGACAAGTTATTCCCTTACTTATGCAAAGAGCTTTATTGAGTAATTAACAGTAAATCCCCCCATACCTCTTAGTATTTATTGCTATACCGAATAGCAATACCTTGAGCAACAATGCTTTCATCCTATAACCCCATAGATTTGACCAAATAAGAACCATCAACTATATACTTACCAGTGCTAGTTGAAGGGTCACCATTATGGCTTATGTTCTAAAGAGGCATGTTGACTATAAAGCAAATCAATCTGCTTTAACGGTTAGCTTGCCAGCACTTTTTACTGAAAAAGGACTCTTAGTTTCACATCTGAAATTTCTTTATTCAAAGCGTAATAAATCTCAATCTTGGCTTGAGCGCAATGTGTTTGCTGTTGAGCTACTACTAAAGTTTATCAATGCCCATACCAACACTTTCACCTCAGCAACTGAACTGCTGCGATCGTTTGTCGATACCCTCTGCTTTGGTTCAATTGATGATTCGCACCAAGACACTTCAAATTTATACTGGCATCCACGAAAGGCTGAAGATGTTAACGTATTGCTTGGTCACATCAACTTCTATTGTGACCACCTAGATAAGACCTATGGCCATGAACTACCCAGCTTAAACCCACTAAGAAAAGCAACAAAAGCAGAACAGCGGATGCGTTGGTGTGCGTACTACAAGCGCGAGTCTAACTGCTTCTTAAACCACCTCAGTAACCCATCAAAACACCAGTTTTCAAAGGTACGCAGTATTCAAGGACCCATGAACCACCTGCTATCCATTGAATCTGTCTTTCGTTTTCCTGAAGATCATTTCGATCGATTCTTTCAATATGGATTTAGCAACAGACGCTCAGGAGATATTGATTACGCAAGCCAGCTCATTGTGATGTTAATGCACTATGGTGGGCTTAGGTTATCTGAGTGTTTTCATATTTATACAAGCGACATTGCCATCGATACCAAAAGTGGTGCAGCAATTGTTTCTGTATTTCACCCAAGCGATGGAGCAAGCCCGGAGAAGGGCTTCGCAAATCGTCGAGAATATCTAAACATTCGATTCCGTCAAAAACCACGCTATGAATACAAACGCTCCCACAGACTTTACTCCGGCTGGAAACAGCCACTACTAACAAATCAAAATCACTCATTTGATGTCATGTTTTTCCCAAGTAGCAAAGCAATTGAATTCACTTGGTTACTGCAGCAGTACTTAGCTGTAAGAGTTGATGGGGATCATCCATACCTTTTTACAAACTCAAGTGGGAAAGCTGAATCGAAAAAGAACTTTATACAAAAGCATAAACGTGCAATCGAGCGTATTGGACTAGAAGCAAGTAAACACTTAGGCACTAGCCCACACTCCCACAGACATTTCTATGGTTATCGCTTAAAACAGGCTGGATTCAACCAATTAGAAATTCAAAAAGCCATGCACCACAAAAGCCCTCTCAGTTGTTTGGTTTATTTGAAACCTGAAGATAAAGAAATTAGAAATAAAATAAGAGCATTAGGACTATGAAGAAAATATTCTATCCCATACTCGCCGAAGCCCAACAAGCCTCACGAGCATTAGCCATATCAACAGGCACTGAATATCAACGGCGCTACCGCGAAGACCCACGCTTACCTGCTACCCCCAATAAAGTCTATGCTAACGAATGGCAAAACTGGCCCACATTTCTGGGTAACGAAATAAAAGACTTCTATCCCACCCTCGCCCAGGCCCAGCAAGCCGCGCGAACATTATCCATATCAAGAATGGGGGAGTACAAACAGTGCTACCATAAAGACCCACGCTTACCCTCTACCCCCAATAACATCTATGCTAACGAATGGCAAAACTGGCCCACATTTCTGGGTAATAAAATAAAAAATATCTATCCCACCCTCGCCCAAGCCCAACAAGCCGCACGAGCGCTAGCCATATCAAAAACGGGGGAGTACAAACAGCGCTACCGTGAAGACCCACGCTTACCTGCTAACCCTAATTCCACCTATGCTAACGAATGGCAAAACTGGCCCACTTTTCTGGGTAACGAAATAAAAGACTTCTATCCCACCCTCGCCCAGGCCCAAAAAGCCGTACGATCATTAACCATATCAACAACTACAGAATACCAACAGCGCTACCGTGAAGACCCACGCTTACCCTCAGTCCCACAAAACACCTATGCTAACGAATGGCAAAACTGGCCCACTTTTCTGGGTAACGAAATAAAAGACTTCTATTCCACCCTAGCCGAAGCCCAGCAAGCTACTCAAGCATTAACCATATCAACAGGGGAGGAATACAAGCAGCGTTACCATGAAGATTCACGTTTACCCTCAATCCCACAAAAAACCTATGCTAACGAATGGCAAAACTGGCCAGCATTTCTAGGCAATATAATAAAAGACTTCTATTCCACCCTAGCCGAAGCCCAGCAAGCTACTCAAGCATTAGCCATATCAAGATTGGTAGAGTACAAACAGCGCTACCGCGAAGACCCACACTTACCTGCTGATCCCAATAAAATCTATGCTAACGAATGGCAAAACTGGCCCACTTTTCTGGGTAATGAAATAAAAGACTTCTATCCCACCCTCGCCCAAGCCCAGCAAGCCGTACGAGCATTAGCTATATCAAAAACGGTGGAATACCAACAGCGCTACCATGAAGACCCACGCTTACCCGCTAATCCCAATAACACCTATGCTAACGAATGGCAAAACTGGCCCACTTTTCTGGGTAATGAAATAAAAGACTTCTATCCCACCCTCGCCCAAGCCCAGCAAGCCGCACAAGCATTAGCCATATCAAGAATGGGGGAGTACAAACAGTGCTACCATAAAGACCCACGCTTACCCTCTTCCCCCAATAACACCTATGCTAACGAATGGCAAAGCTGGCCAACATTTTTATTGCCTAAAAGAATAACAGACATCAAGTCTTTAAAGCTGGCGTGTAAAATTCTTTATATCAAAGATTCTCAACAATACAGACTGGTACAAAAACAATATAAACAATTGCCCTCTAAGCCAGACAAGATGTTTACAGATTGGATAAATTGGTATGACCTACTAGATATCCCTAAACCCTATCGGTATGAAAAGTTACGAACCATCGTGCAACAAAATCAATGCAAAACTATGAATGATTATAAAAAAATGCGCATCAAGCTGAATGATCCTCTACTCCCCTCTTCGCCAGAAGAAGTTTATGAAAGTACTGGCTGGACTAATTCATATGACTTTTTTGGAACGACTAGACCCTACCAAGTGAAGTATTTTGATCCGAAGTGGAGGGAGTGGGCTGATTCGATAGTTGAATTTTTAAAGTCAGCAAGAGGTGGCAATACCAAAGCGAAAGATCTATGTGAATTTGTTCGTAAATACATCAATCCTAATGGATTTGAAACATCCCCTCTAGAATATCTAACACGCGGAAGAACCAACATTCAGCCAATGTTAGAGCTATTTGAAAAAGTAACTATTACACGTAAAAAAAAGTGGTTATTTTCAATCAATGAGTTTTTAAATTGGATCATCGCTAACTACCTTATCCTGGAAGATATCGAGACTGGAGAGATGACCCCAATAAAAGGGGCCAGCAATCCGTTTTCACATGTTAATTTTGATGGAGAACAAGCCCCACCATCGATCAATGAAACTAACAAGTTAGCACTACCCTATCAATTTGTAAAAAGTGCCAGGGAGTGGGTGTTCCCACCTAGTTCAACGGAGAATAAAACTAGTTATTCAGAACTCCACCACCTGCAACGATTTTCCGCTGATTGGATTCCTATCGATGATAAAACACTTATCGATAGCTCCGATCCTGACTGTGTAACCAGGGTTGAAGGGGGCAAGACTTTCCTCTGGAACCCGATATATTGGACATATACCTATGCCTTAATGCAGTTACCAGCAAGGGGACGGCAGATTGTCTATTGCGACTCAGGTGAAGCTGATGCTGAGCTGGCAGATTTTAAAAATGGTAAAATAATATGGAAGCGGAATCGAAATAGCTTGGCTGGACTAACCCAGCACCAAAGCATGATAAGCAAGACTAAAGATAACGACTTTGGCGTATATTACACTTCAAATAAAACCAGCTTTAATGGCAAAGGCTACGCTATCCCATTCATGCCCTTAGAGCTTGCTTATTGGCTTATAAAGCTAAGGAAGTGGCAAGAAAAATACAACCCAATCACTGAGCCAACAAAGTGGCTTGATTGCAGCCGAACGAACTTAAATGAGATACAGAGAAAACAAAAAGGAATTAATAGCTTTTTGTTTAGAGATTACCAAGATAAAGAGCCGGGTACGTTTGGAGGCCGTTTAGCAAACCGGCTAGCTGCAGCACTGTTTTATTCATCTGAAGACCAGCTAACCTCAGCAACTTATGCAGGACTAAGCTACAAAGAATGTCACCACCAACTAGAGCAGCTGGATAGTATTGCACTCACCTCCTTTAAGTCAGAATACACTCCTCATTCAATGCGCGTGAGCTTGATCAATGCTTACGCATACGAATTTGGAATGCCGCTTGAAGTGATTATGAAGCTAGTAGGTCACTCGTCTATTGTAATGTCGATTTACTATATTAAAAGCGATAAAACAGGCGCTAACATTCGAGAGAAAATTGAACTTGGTGAGAAACAGGCTTTAAATAATGCGGCCGAGGCTTTGAGAAGTTTTGTTGAATCACAACGAATTGAAGAGTGTAAAAAGCAACTGGTAGCAAATAACCCTGAATTTTTACAAACCTTAAATAATAATCGGCCAGCCTCTAGTTATCTGTTTAAAGACTTTGGTATCTGCCCTGTAGGTGGTGCATTTTGCAACGAAGGCGGTGCCACCGTAGCCATGAAGGCAAACATTTATCACCCTGTGAATGCGGGTTACCTTGGTGAACAAAACTGTATTCAATGCCGCTTCTTCGTCACTGGTCCCGCTTTCATGATGGGGCTTTCTGCACTTTTCAATGAAATCAGTTTGGCTGTAAGTACTCAATCACATCGCTATGCAAAATTAGAAGGAGAGCTAAATGGTGCAGCCCGTAAAATTGACGTTATCTCACACCAGCTATACCAACAAAAAAGTCAGCAATTAGAGATTGAAAAGCAGCAGCTGCAAACCCTCAGACGCAAACTCAACTCCGAAATTGAAACTAGAGCAAAGAAAATGGATTTATACATGTCTGATATGAATTCCACTCATAAGCATCTGATGAGCTGTCAGAAAGTAATAAACCAAGAAAAGCAACAAGACAGTTCAAAGCTGCTGTTGATAGTACCGCATGAATTTGAGATCAGTTTTGAACTTGATGATGTTAGTGGTTTTCAACAGCTATCAGAGGTATGTGAAAATGCTGAACTTTATCATAGCTGTAGTGACGAGCTAGCCGTTACACGTCGAAGCCAAGCACTGGATAAGATGTTACTTAAAAATGGCATGAACCCGCAATTCATTTTCTTGACTGAGGAACAGCAACTTGTTGTTGGCAATCAGATGACTCAGCTGATGCTCTCTAGACTACAAAGCTGGGAAAAGGTCGATAGGCTAATAAATGGTAGTCTTGTGTTAAAGGACTTCTCTGAAAATGAAGGATTTACCACTAGCGATATTAAAAAGTTGTTCGCTAACTCCATTCCACTGAGATTGGTAGATTAATATGGCAAAAATAATGCCCAAAGAAGTACTTGAGGAGTTAATGACAACTGCCACTTCTCGAACTAGAAGGACTTTAGAGAACATTTATCAAATCTGCACAGAACAACAAGAGCGCGGTTTAAACGAATTTAGCTATGCGACGATTGCCCGACTTGGTAAGGGTCGAGGTGTCCCTGCCGCAACTAGCATACGTAACAATACCGGAGAGCACTACCGCACCTTGATCAAGAGTTTTGCAGACTTAAACCTCAAACCAGATAAACCAACCTCAAATACCAGCAGAGGAAAAAGCTTCACTTGGATAGAAGAGTTAAAAGACCCTGTAGTTAAGCTACAAGCCAATATCCTCTACTCTCAGAAACTAGCAGCTGAAAAGTTGGTAAAAGAGATAGCTCCAATAGATCAAGTTATAGAGATCTTTGACGGTGGCTCATCTAAATCAACTCAACAAAAATTGACTGATTTAGAAAGAGAAGCGCTAGAGCACCTTATCTCTAGCGAGTTTATGCGAATACAAGGATTGGAGTTGGGGCCAAATGGCAGTATATTAACGACTAATGAAAAAGAGAAATTTTTCCCTGTTGCAACATTAGATGCCATAAAAAAGGCACTACAACATTTGTAAACGGGGTTAGGAACACCAAGTTGAAAACAAACCTAATAACCCGTGAAGGCTTTGAAAAGCTGAATAAAGAACTCAACTATCTCTGGCGTGAATACAGGCCAGAGATCACCAAAAAAGTTGCTTGGGCTGCGAGCCTTGGCGATCGTTCAGAGAATGCTGACTACAAAGAAAATAAGCGTTTGCTTAGACAAATAGACTCTCGCGTGAGGTTTCTAAGAAAGCGTATTGAGGCTGTTAAAATTATTGAGTATTCGCCCCAACAAGACGGTAAAGTCTTTTTTGGTGCCTGGGTAGAAATTGAAAATGACGGTGGTGAAACCAAGCGTTTTAAAATTGTAGGGCCAGATGAAATTTATGGCAGGAATGACTACGTCTCTATCGATGCCCCCATGGCTCGCGCTTTACTGAAAAAAGAGGTCGACGACGAGGCTGTCGTCAAAACCCCTACAGGTGATCAAACTTGGTATGTGAATGACATTTCTTACCAAAACGACAAAGTTAATAAGAGCGGCTAGCTCGCTTTTGGACAGAAACACGTTAGCGCTTAAGCTCTAAAATCTACGAGTTGCATTACGATAAGTATGACAAAGATCAAAAGAAAGCAGGATTGTATTCTCTTAGAGAGGGATGGATCGCAGTTCACTTTCGAAACAAAGAAGCTAACCAGAAAGTTTAGGGTAGGCGTTCTAAATGAACCGCCATGTGCGGAGCCGCATGCAGGGTGGTGTGGGGTTGGAGGCTAGATACTTCCGGCTACCTGTATAAGGTTTTTTCTTTAGTGCTATTCATCATTAAACTCTAGATATTCTGAAAGGTACAGTTCCATACCGATCGAGAGCATGATTTTCATTGCACCAGTAGAGATTACCGCACCACCACCTGCTGCACCTTTGCGAGGACTAAAACCGATATCCGCTACGTAAGAACCCACGTACCTGAACAGAAATGCGTTAGAACAATAGTTCTAGTTAACCTGACATTGATTAGAAAAAGTATCTTAATTTAACCGAAAACCCTACTTTGCACCGAACAATTTTTCCTGTCCTGTTAAATTGTACTCTGACCCGAATAATCGATGCGTCACAAACGAGGGAAAATGCGAGAAAAGGCTGAACGAGAGGACTATCTAAAAACCAAGAGGTACAGATTCTTATACTCCCCTTCTAGTTGGGTGTTCTTAATTTCTTCATTAATTTTAAGCCTGTATGATGGCTTAATTTTTTCCATTGAAATAATGAAGCCCCGACGAACGGGGCCAATCTTCACTAAGACTTTATAAGCTGTAAATCCGCCTTTCTTCTATTGGTTGCATCACGATAAAAGTTTTCGTGACTTCCTATAGATAAAAGAAACAGATTTAACTTTCCAGAGTCCCAAGAGTACCCGAGCAAGTAGCTTTGGCTATCAACACCAAACTTATGTACTCGCAAGTAACTTAGATCTCCTTTCTTCTGCTTTCCTATCAATGGATTATCAATAATCTTTTCTATTTCATCTTCTACTAGCGCTAAAACCCGATCATCCATCTTGTTTAAAGCCTTGGAAAATCGGCTAGTCTCGTATACCTCTAGTTCGCTTTGTTCTTCGTTCATAAGGTTTAAAGTTCCCTGTTGTTGTTTCTGCTTTCGCTAACAACGCGTCTTGAACAAACTCGTAAGGTAGATCGGGATTATCTTCCATGATTCGACCTATCTTAATCCAATGTTCAATCTGTTTTGGCGGGGTTCTGTCTAGAACCCTCGCGTAAACTTCTGCATTGCTAACTAAAGCCGCATCAAGTCTTATACTTGTTGTAGCCATTATTAACTCCATCCCCCATCTAAGGGGGTGGTCTTGTCAGCCCTAAACAAAACCTCATCATCTCTCCTGAAAATTAACTGCAATCCGATCATTAGGCTTTATGATTTTTTTGCAGATAAGCAATATAATTGCTTGGTTATATTATACACAAAACAAAGCGCTGTGGCAAATTACCACAAAACAGGTCAAACCAGTTGACATTTATCTGCTAATGTCACGGTTAAAGGGGAGCAGGTCTTGTATTTTGCCTATCCATTAGAGCATGTATGGCAAACGTAATTGGCTGCTGACTACTCGGCTTGGTGGGCCAAGGAATGGGGCAATCGGCTAAGAGCGATCACTCTGAGACGTAGCTGGACATAAATGAGATAGAACTCAGGCTCTAAAGGTGAGTAGTGGGATTAGTAAATCTATGGTGTTAGACCATGCAGTAACGCCTTTATAACCGGCAGCCGTGCGCGAAGCGCACTTTAGGCTGTCAAGCCACGAAGTGGCGTTGGTTGATAAACTTGTTATATTTTTTCTGACACATGAGCTGGAACATTGATTTTCTCCCCGTTATTGGTGAAATGCGCATCAAGTCCATAAGCCATTTTCTCTAATGGGGCATCAGCATAACCATAATTTTGTATTTCTTCGATGTATCGTTGGATGAAATTGACTGCGCCTAGAATTTCCCACTGTGCGACATGAACAAGTTCGTGGAAATGTAACCTAGGATTCTTGGCTACATGAGGCAGAATGTAATATGTATTTTTGTAGGTGATACCGTCGACTTTCATATCTATGAAATCTCCTAGTCCAATTTCACGAAGACCGGGAAAGTCAGGCTTAGGGATATTGTCAACGACTACAAAATATGCATTTTCTAAAAATGAAGCTGGATAAAAACCATCAAAGTCATCAGCGAAGCAAGTACAAGAAGCCCTTTGGCTCTCATAGTCTAAGTTAGTTTTGTCAATCCATTGTTCAATTTTATTTAGCACTCGAATGCTCCAGAAATATAACGCCCTGTTAAGGGGCAAATTGTAGTTGGCTAAAATGTGAAGCGAAGCGGAACCAGCCAACTGTAATTTGTCCCGCTTGAACAGCTTGTTGAACGAAGCCGCTGTGCGGCAGAAAGATAAAACCATCTCTATCTTCTCATCCTAAATACTTACTAGTGCAGGCCTTGTTAGGCCATTAATACTAGGAGTATTGTCATG
>JAKVHY010000039.1 GCA_023284085.1 Shewanella benthica | reverse complement strand
AGAAGCCGAAGCTCTAGCAGAAAAAGAGGCTGCCGCGCTTGCAGAGAGAGAAGTGGCTGAACAAGAACGTCTTGCTGCACAGGCTCTTGCCGAGAAAGCGAGACAGGAAGCTGAAGCTCTTGCTGTAAAAGAAGCCGAAGCTCTAGCAGAAAAAGAGGCTGCCGCGCTTGCAGAGAGAGAAGTGGCTGAACAAGAACGTCTTGCTGCACAGGCTCTTGCCGAGAAAGCGAGACAGGAAGCCGAGGCTCTTGCTGTAAAAGCAGCCGAAGCTCTAGCAGAAAAAGAGGCTGCCGCGCTTGCAGAGAGAGAAGCGGCTGAACAAGAACGTCTTGATGCACAGGCTCAAGCTGAGATAGAAGCGCAAGCGAGACAGGAAGCCGAAGCTCTTGCTGTAAAAGAAGCCGAGGCTCTAGCGAGACAAGAAGCTGAAGCTCTTGCTCTTGAAGCACAAGAAGCTGCGGCGACACAAGAGGCAGAAAAGCAGCCTGAACCACAGAAAAAGCCGGTTAAAGAGGGGTTCTTTGCCCGGTTGAAGCGTGGCTTAAAGCGTACCAGTGAGAACATTGGTAGTGGTTTTATCGGTCTGTTCAAGGGCAAGAAGATCGATGATGATCTTTTTGAGGAGCTAGAGGAGCAATTACTTATCGCCGATGTAGGTGTCGAGACTACCACTCGTCTGATCGATAGTTTGACCGAGCAAGCGAGCCGTAAGCAGCTTAAAGATGGAGAGGCCCTATATGAACTACTGCGTGAAGAGATGCAGAAGACCTTAGAGCCTGTGTCTATTCCTTTGGTTCCAGAAAGTGCCGATGGTCCCTTCGTGATCTTGATGGTGGGTGTCAATGGTGTCGGTAAAACCACGACCATAGGTAAGCTCGCCAAACAATATCAGGCCGAGGGTAAATCGGTTATGTTAGCAGCAGGTGATACGTTCCGTGCCGCGGCCGTAGAGCAGTTGCAGGTCTGGGGACAGAGGAATGATATTCCGGTTGTGGCACAGCATACTGGAGCCGACAGTGCTTCTGTGCTGTTCGATGCGCTCCAGGCGGCACGCGCTCGTAATATCGATGTCTTGATAGCCGATACGGCAGGGCGTTTACAGAATAAAGCGCACCTGATGGACGAGCTAAAGAAAATCGTTCGGGTGATGAAGAAGTTGGATGAGAATGCTCCCCATGAGGTGATGTTGACCTTAGATGCTGGCACAGGGCAAAATGCGATTAGTCAGGCTGACCTGTTCAAGAAAGCGGTAGGTGTGACAGGTATTACGATCAGTAAGCTAGATGGCACGGCGAAAGGCGGAGTCATTTTTGCCATTGCCGATAAGTTCGGTATACCTATACGTCATATTGGTGTCGGTGAGCAGATAGATGATCTACGCACCTTCGATGCAAAAGATTTTATCGATGCGCTTTTTACCCAAGAGCACAACGAAGAGCAGAAGTAATTTATTTAGCACCTAGGCCAGGACTCTTTTCAGAGGGAAATGAGAACAGATGATTCAATTTGAGCAGGTAAGTAAAGTTTATCCGGGTGGGCAGAAAGCCTTAACTGATGTTAACTTTCATCTTAAACGAGGTGAGATGGCATTCTTAACCGGTCATTCGGGTGCCGGTAAGAGTACCTTGCTTAAGTTAATCACTGTGATTGAGCGTGCTAATACTGGCCGGGTGTCTATTAATGGACACAATATTGCCAAATTGTCTCGAAAAGATGTGCCGTTTCTTCGACGAGATATAGGGATGATTTTTCAGAACCATCACTTGTTGATGGAGAAGAGTGTTTTCGATAATGTCGCCCTGCCACTCGTGATCGAAGGCTTTTCCCATGGCGAGATAAAAAAGCGCGTGTTAGCGGCGCTGGACATGGTTGGACTCTATGGCAAAGAGCGTCACCACCCCATCATGCTCTCTGGTGGTGAGCAACAACGTGTGGGCATCGCCCGTGCGATTGTAAATAAGCCACCTCTGCTGTTGGCCGATGAGCCCACGGGGAACTTAGATCCCAAGTTATCTATGGATATCTTGCGCTTATTCGAGACGTTTAATGACTCAGGTACTACGGTACTCATTGCTACACATGACTTAGGCCTTATCGCTAGAATGAAATATCGAACCTTGACGCTAAAGCAGGGGCGAGTGCTAGGAGGGGAGGAACTTACTTCTGCTCCGGCAAGCCCATTAACCGTTTAAATCAATATGATGTCTAATGGCACACAGGGAATGACATGAGCAAGAAGCCTCAGCTAACCAGAAGCAAGTTACCCATCTCAGGTCGTATTGTGATGTTCTTCATTCGCCATATACAACATGCCATGGGAAGCATGGGTGAGCTCTGGCGTAATCCTGTCTCCTCTATCATGACTATGGCTGTGTTGGGGGTGAGTTTAAGCCTGCCGGCCGCACTACAAGTCTTAGTTAAAAATGCCGAGACGATAACTCAATCTTGGAACAGCGCCGCCGAGATATCGCTATTTGTCGACGATGCTCGTAGCGAGAGAACAATTCAAAGCTTAATTACCCGGATTAAGGTTTACCCTGAAGTCAGCGAAGTGAGTTATATCAATCGTGAACAGGCACTCGAAGAGTTCCAGTCACTGTCAGGATTCGGTGAAGCCCTTTCTTATTTAGATACGAATCCACTGCCGACAGTGGTGACAGTGACACCGAATCTCAGGTATTCGAGTCCTACCGGCGCACGTGAGTTACTCAAGAAGTTAGAACTGGAACCCGAAGTGAGCTTTGGCCGACTCGATATTGAGTGGCTGGAAAGACTACAGGCCGTGGTGAAGTTGCTCGAGCGTACTGTGTTAGCCATTGCCGCCTTATTAGTGTTAGCCGTTGTACTCGTGATAGGTAATACCATACGTTTAGCCATCATGAATCGTCGTTCCGAGATCGAAGTCATGAAGCTAGTAGGGGCGACAGAGGCCTTTATTCAGAGACCATTCCTGTATACAGGGATCTGGTACGGCATCATAGGTGGCATCTTAGCTTGGATTATCATCAACCTTCTGGTCTGGTATCTTGACACTGCATTAGCTGAATTATTGGGCTTATACGGTAGCCAGCTGCAGATGCAATCTCTGTCTCTGGTGGAACTTGGCCAGCTTGTGGGGCTCGCCTCTTTCTTAGGGTGGTTAGGATCATACCTCTCCGTTCGCCACCATCTGAGGGCGATCGAGCCTTCATAATGAGATGCTGGAGGGTCTGTAACCTTCCAGCCTTATAGCTTTGTTGTCTTTGTCTTCAGCCTTACGGCTTTTCTTAGAGCGATGAGCTTTATGAACTAATCTTCACTTGCCTTGTCTATTCACTAGAGGCGACACTAGTAAGAGTAAAATTTCATCTTAGGTGTGTTGACATAAGTTGTCAGATCACCGATAGTTCTCCACCCTGCCCTTTTTACCTCGGTATTTAATAGAGGGCAAGCCGCAACAAATACTTTCATCTTGTTGAAATAAGTCGGTGCTACACTCTGTCTTGTATATCGATGAATGTATTGTTAGCAGTATTTGTTAGACGAGTAAGTTGAGAAAGAATAGGAGCGTGAATGACTGAACAAACGCAATTAATGGCACTTGTGGTTCCCCATGGAAGCGGTAGCCTGGAAGCTTATGTCCATTCGGCACACAACATTTCTATGTTGGAAGCGAAGCAGGAATACGAGTTGGCTAAGCGTTTACAGGATACTGGTGATATACAGGCAGCGAAGCAGCTGATTATGTCTCATCTTCGTTTCGTTGTTCATGTGGCTAAGGGTTATGCCGGTTACGGCTTACCTCAGGCAGATCTTATTCAAGAGGGCAATATTGGTCTGATGAAGGCGGTTAAGCGTTTCGATCCTAATGTTGGGGTTCGCTTGGTCTCTTTTGCCGTTCATTGGATTAAAGCCGAAATTCATGAGTATGTGCTTAAAAACTGGCGCATAGTAAAAGTTGCTACCACTAAGGCTCAGCGCAAGCTGTTCTTTAACCTTCGTAAGGCGAAGAAGCGTCTTGGTTGGTTTAGCGATGCAGAAGTTGGTATGGTTGCCGAAAACCTAGGCGTATCAAAGGCCGATGTGACCGAAATGGAGTCACGCATGGCCGCTCAAGACCCTGCGTTCGACCTTGCCAGCGATAGCGACGATGACATTCAGGACTATGCTCCTGCCCTGTATCTCGAAGATCACTCTTCAGATCTTGCGAGCCAAGTCGAAACTGATAACTTAGAAGCCAGTAATCAAACTCGTCTTCTGGCTGCCATCAAGACCCTTGATGAACGTAGCCAACATATTCTTCAGGCCCGTTGGTTGAATGAAGATAAGACGACGTTGCAAGAGCTAGCAGCAACTTATCAGGTTTCTGCCGAACGTATCAGGCAGCTTGAGAAGAATGCCATGAATAAGATCAAGGGCCGAATGGAAGTGTAAAGCTTGCTAGCCTAAAAAGAGTCAATGAAAACCTGCCGCGGCAGGTTTTTGTGTATATGGATATACTTATCCCCGATCGCAGGGATAGCGATGGAGGGGGTTTATGTCTGGAATATTTATGCAGATAGCCTAGTTCCTAGTTCCTAGTTCCTAGTTCCTAGTTCCTAGTTCCTAGTTCCTAGTTCCTAGTTCCTAGTTCCTAGATTCTAGGATCTAAAATCGCCTCTATTATCTGTTTGCGTGATACCTTTAAACTGGTCTGCTCGACCTTGGGCCAAGGGTAGTATTGGCGAGGGCGTTTAAAGCGGGCGGCTTGGCTACAAACTAAGGCGTCTAGTTCACTCTGCTGTGGGATATCTCCCTTGATTATCGCTGCTGGCAAGTTGCCAAACTCGTCATCGGCCTGTGGAAATACGATAGCCTCTTCAATCTCGGGGTGTTGTTTGAGTATCGTCTCTATCTCTTCGGGTTGGATATTCTCACCACCACAGATAAACATGTTGTCGCAGCGACCTAAGATGCACAGATTTCCGTCCTCGTTCCAATAGCCCCTGTCCTCGGTAAAGAACCAACCATCTGGGTCCAATGTCAGTGTTATCTGCTCTGCACTCCCGGTTAGAGAGCGGGTAAGAGGCTGCGCTGCAGAATGAGGCTTGAGATAGCCAAGGAAGAGTGTTTCGCCCCTGACATAGATCTTGTTATCTTGGATCTTCAGTTCACGGCCCGGTAATAGATGACCACAACTGCCGTCTTCATTGGCAATACCTGTGGTGATCTGCGAGCCCATCTCTGTCATACCATAACTGGTGAAGCTGCGTATTTTTAGCGTTTCTAATTGGGCTAAGAGAGCTGGAGATATAGCCCCGCCGCCAAGCAGCAGTGCCTTTACCTGTTGAAGACTGCTGGCATCTTGATTCAACAGCCTGACCAGCTGAGTCGCCACCAATGAAAGGTGGGTGATCTTATCTCTGGTTAATTGCTCCGATAGTCTGGAGTCTCTATCTTGCAATACGACTGCTGCGCCGGCTAAGGCGCAGCGGTTGATGATTGCCAGACCGCCAATATGAAACACGGGCAAGGTGAGTAGCCAGCTATCGCCGGACTCGAGAGGGATGAAGCTGCGGGAGCCCTCTGCATTTGCAATATGGTTATTGAGGCTGTGCAGCGCGGCCTTAGGCATACCACTGCTGCCCGACGTGAGAATGATGTTGGCAGCCAGCTCAGCATCGACTCTGGACGCTTGAGATTGAGCTGTGGCTAAATGCGGCTGGCTCGTCAGGCTAAAGTCTAAGGAGATTGCCCTATGGCTTAGGGCCTGAGTCAGCAAATCCTGGTGCGGCTCTCCCGCCCAGATATGGCTCAATGTGTATCTCTCGATTAGCTCGGTTATCTGTGCCGGGGGAAACCGTGGAGAGAGTGGGCAGAAGAGTATGCCTTGGTCGATACAGGCCCAGTAGAGCATGACTAATTCGGGGGAGTTAGTGTCTATGCAGGCGAGCCGGTCTCCTCTTGTTAAGCCTGAGGATAGAAGTTGTTCACCCAGAACCATGACCCTCAGACTCAGCTCTGAATAGCCGAGTGCTATGTTGAGCCCCTTGCTGCGCCAGCTTATCGCTATCGAATGCGGATGAGTTTTTGCCGTCTGATGCAGGGGAGAGATAACAGGGACTCGTTGCAAGGGACCTCCTTTCCTAGGCTGATTTAATCAAGGTGAGTTCATCACAGATCAGGCATTTAGTCTTGCCCGAGTCGATGATCAGATCGGCGCTAAATGCACCTAAGGTATCTAGCCCGGGGATCTCATCCGGCGACATTATCTGGTTTAATCTCGCTAAAGCCTCAATACCTAGGCTGGCCTCCAAGCTGGAGCTCAATATGGTACGCACGCCATACTGGTCGGCTTCATGTTGTAAATTTTGTATCTTCTCTAAAGTGCCGATGAGCATAGGCTTGATGACTAACGCCGTGAGGCCCGCTTGCATCACAAACTTGAATTTAGGATCGTTAAGGGTTTCATCCAATGCCCAGGGCATAGCGACGGCTCGATAAAAGTTTGGGTTGTCATTATGGTCGATGCAAGGCTCTTCTATGTACTCCACAGCGTCTATAGGCAGGCAGGCGGCAAACTCGATGGCCTGCTCTAAGCTGAAGCCTCGGTTGGCATCGAGTCTGAGTTTTAGATCGGGTCTTATGGCTAGCACCTGATGAACTAATTGGATCTCTTCTTCCAGTGAGGTCTGGGCGACTTTTATCTTCACTGAATGTGTGTCCCTAGGTAGGGCGCGCACTCGTTCGTGCAAGCTGCTAATTGGCTCATCTTGCCCGCGATAGATAAGCGGAACGACTCTAGTCTCCTGAAGTGACAGCTCAGTGTCATCGAGCTGGCCGATAAGCTTGGCATAGAGCAGGCTCAAGCCGAACGCGACTGATGGGTATTGCGTCTCTTCGGCGAGATCTAACAGCCGGATGATGGGTCTACCTATGAGCGACTCGAGTCGTTCCTCTAGCAGTTGGCTGACCTCTTGCGAGCTTTCCTGGCTAAAACCCATTAAAGGGCGGTTATCGATATCGAGACCCGACAAAGGGCTTATCTCAACCAATTCGGTGCGTAAGCCAGATGTTCCCTCGGCTGCTGAGTTCTCTTTCACTTGAAGCCTGAGAACCAGTCCGCTGCGTAGTTCGATACGCTGCTTGCCGACAGGAAGCAGCTTATCCAGGGGGATCTGGTAAGAATATAGCTGAGCAGAGGAGATGATCATTGCGGGGTCTCTATGAGTTGTAAGATCAATTGCTGACAAAATTTATCCGCAGCCGCCAAGTGAACATTGTGTCCGGCTCGCTCGAATTGATGCACTGTTAACCTTGACTGACTCTGCCAGTGCAGTGCCAGGGCCAAAAACTTACTGTCATCCTTGCCGACGTAGTAATGGCAGGGAGCTGAAATCTGATTGGGTAACTGAATGAGATCTTCTTGAACGGCGAGTGATGTCGCTAGGTAGATCGACTGCAGTGCCTGCGCACTATTATTGCTGCGCTTTTTGACCAAGGCTTGCCGTGCTACCACAGATAGCTCGGAAAACACGCCCTGCAGGTACCAGGCATTGAGGAACTCATTCAAATTCAGGTTGGCGAGTCTGGAGTGCCACATTTTATCGTTTCTGAGCCTAGCCTCTCTGTCGCTGCTGCTGATGAGTCCCGGGTGAGCGGACTCGATATGTAAGCTAAGGACCTGATCTTTGTATAGTCGGGCGATATGCAAGGAGATACGGCCGCCGAGTGAGTAGCCCAGTAGATGGTATTTGTCTATGTGCAGAGCCGAAATCGATTGATGAACTGCCGTGGCCACCTGATACAAGCCGGGTGTGTCGAGTGACAATACCGGGCTGCATCCGTGTCCAGGCAAGTCGATGCAGACGCAGTAAAAATATTTGCTCAGCTCTGGCAGTAGAGGTGTCCAATCGACTCTACTCCCCAGGAAACCATGGATCATGACCAGAGCCGGCTTAAGGTTATTACCATGGCACGTTAGGGCTAACATTAGCTCTGTTTGACCCAGGAAGCGATTTTAGTTATCTGTTCGCTGGCCTGGTCTTGTGCCACTGTCACTTCGATAACAGAGGGACCATCGAATTCAATGGCATCCTGATAGGCCGCATTGAAGCCCTCTATATCATCCACCTGGTTGTAGGCGATGCCAAACATGGCGGCAGCATAACCAAACTCCAACCCGTGGGAGAGGCGGTAATAATCGTTTCTTAACTTCTCGTCAGGGACGGGTAATAAGTTAAAGATGTTGCCGCCATCGTTGTTTAAGATCACCACGACAAAAGGTGTTTTCATGGTGCGTGCGATGGCAAGGGAGTTAAGATCGTGTAGCTGGGATATATCCCCAATGACTAAGGTGGTTGGTGTCTTGCTATGCTTGGCAATACCACAAGCCGTCGCTAATAGCCCATCTATGCCCGATGCACCGCGGTTAGTGTAAGTAGAGCCGTACTCAGGGGTCATAGGTGCAAACATATCATAGAGGCGCACGGGTAGGCTGTTGCCAATAAATAGTTGCTGTGATGCTTGCTGCGATCTGGCAATAGTACGAACCACCATAGCTTCGCCGAATTCACCATTGTCTATCTGCTGTTGGAACAGGGTTTCCAGATTGTCATTGACTCGAGTCAGCTGCAGAGCCCAATTGATCTGTGAAGATCTGGGCCAGGCTAGTGAGGCAAATGTGTGCAGATCACACAGCCAAACTTGTTTGGCGCTATGGCTGGGATCTAGCCTCATCTGTGTCGGTAGCACTTGCCAGTAACTCTTCCATTTTTGCTCGGCAAGATAACTGATTAATCGCTTCGATATAAGACGACCACCGAAAACTAAGACTCGTTCGGCCTGTTGCAGAAGGGCTCTGGCCTTAGGCTGATGCAGCAGTTGATCTATATTGCCGATAACACCTGGGTGCTGTCTGAGCTGAGATTGAGCATCTGTGAGTAACGGCCAGCCAAGCTTTTGTGATAACAAGATCAAGGCTTCCGGGGACTCTTTGGGAGACAAGGTACCGGCAATGATCACCCCCTTGCCATGAACGAAGCGTGCCAGTGCGTCCGGACTTGGTATGCTCTGCAGTTTGGCCTTGCCATATTGAACATAGGGCTGACTGGTATGTTGCCAGGAGCCTAAGGTGCTCAGATATTCGGTGAAGTTGGCACTCATGGTGGAAGGGTACAAGGGCTCTCGATACATGCAGTTGATGTGCACAGGTTGAGTCTGATTACTGATGGCTTCATCTAATGTTGCCAGCAGGGATTCGGGTCGAATAGCGAGGCCCGGTGTAGGCAGATTTACCTGTTTAGCGTATTGAGAAAAAATCGCCGGCTGTACTATGGCTTGGTTGGCGCCGCAGTCGATGAGTTCAGGGGGTCTATCCCCGGTCAGAACAATGAGAGGAACATGGGTCAACCAGGCTTCAATTATCGCTGGGTAAAGATTAGCAACAGCCGTGCCCGAAGTGGTGATGATAGCGACGGGTGCTCGACTCGCTTTCGCCAAACCTAAAGCCATAAATCCCAGGCCACGCTCGTCAAAATGCAGATGTTGTTTCAACTTTGTCTGTTTAGCGGCGGCCAAGGTCAAAGGCGTCGATCGCGAACCCGGCGCCATGCACACATGTTGCACGCCCAGTCGCGCAAGCTCCTCCAGAATAAGCGTGCCCCATAACAAGTTAAGTTCGGCTGTCTTTTCGATCTGCATAGATAGTTACCATAAAATTGATACCGCTAGTCTAGCGTGAAGTAAGCGAGATTTCTAAGCTAATCAACATAGTTTAAGGATTACTTTGCTTTGTATCAGTACGCTGTGTACTTAAGTTATTAACCCTTGTTATCGATCCATTCACTCATGACCACATGGGTTTTTATTTTGATGATATCGGTCTGTGCATCGATATACTCTCTGATCTCATGGAGACGTTTCATCGAAGAAGCCTGAACATAGACCAAGAGATCCATATCTCCTGTGATGCCCCGGCAGGTGACAACCTCAGGAATAGCCCGGAAAACATGAACCACATCGGCACAACGTGGGCATCTGTGTTGGATCTCGAAGTAGGCTGATACTCCCTCTTTTTGAGACTCGCTAAGTAGCACCTGATAGCCACGTATGATACCTGTGTTCTCGAGCTTCTTGATTCGCTCGGAGACGGCCGAACGAGACAAATTTACCGCCTCGGAGATATGGGAAATGCTCTGCCTGGCGTTTTCTCTCAGTGCTTTGATGATAGCCTTATCGAACTTGTCTAATTGATCCACCTAATACTCCCGATTACCTATGCTCGATGTTACTTGTTGCCAACTATTTGTCTGAAATACTACCTATTACCGACACTTTGACGGTGCATGGCTCAGATCCGCTACTTGAATACGACAGTTTGTAGCGAGAGTTAAGTTTATACTAACGGAGAAGATTCCCATAGTTATGGGAGTCTGGAAGATATTTAGGCTAAATTTAGCTCCATAATAATATGAGCCCTATGCCAACGTTTTGATGGTTATCTAAGTGATATTCACATTCTTGGGTATAGGCTTGCTATAGCAGGATAAGGGTAGAGTCGATGGATCAGATCAAGGGAACTATTGGGCGTTGGCAGGGGGCGGGCTTGATGGCAACCACGCTATTGGGGACGGGAGTATTTGTCTTGCCCCAGATGACGATAGCGACGGCAGGTAATGACGCCCTATTCGCCTGGCTGTTGCTAACCTTTGCCATTATCCCCGTCACACTGGTTTTTGGTCGATTAGCCGGGGCTTTTCCCCATGCCGCCGGACCCGCATATTTTGTCGAGAAGGCATTCGGTCGAACGGCGGGTCGAACCATTGGACTTATTTTTCTCTTGGTGGTGCCACTCGGTGCCCCCGCTGCAATATTAATGACATTTCAATTTGTCGAGGCCATGGTGCCCGTATCTGGCTGGAATGAGGTCGCGATGCAATTGGGTTTGTTAGTCGTGCTATTTTTGCTTAATTACAGAGGCATACATGTCTCTGCTAAGCTGCAATTTGTACTGACAATTGCCATTGTTAGTGTCGTGGCTTTGATGTTTGGCGCGGGCGGAATGAATCTGCATAAGCTGGAGTCGATATCCGCCGGAGCATCGAGTGATGCCGGCTTAATCATGGCGGCTGCGGGTATCGCTTTCTGGAGCTTCTTAGGGGTGGAAGCCATGACTCATTTGGCTAATGACTTTAAAGATCCTAACAAAGACATGATCCCAGCCATGATGATAGGCACTGTCTTAGTGGGTGTCGTTTATCTCGCGTGTACCGGACTTTTGCTAATGACCCAGGTTGATACCGGCGCAGGGGCAGGCTTAGCCATGGTAGCGAGTTTCGATAGCTTGCTTGGCGGTTTTGGTGCCCAAGTGATTGGTATTCTAGGCATAGCTGGTGGATTAGCGACTGTGAATGTGTATACCGCCAGCGTTTCTCGCTTGTTGTGGAGCTTTAGTCGGGAAGGCATACTTCCAGGTTATTTTGCATCACTCAACCGCCATCAGGTTCCGGTTAGGGCGCTGTCTGTCGTGTTACTCGCCATGGCGTTAGTCATCGTGCTAACTTATGTTTCGGGCCAGAAGCTTGAGCATCTGATGGCATGGACCAATGGGGTGTTTGTTATCATCTATCTGATGTCGATGCTTGCCGCAGCTAAACTTTTGAGTAAGCGTTACTTACCCTTGGTGGCGATAGGGAGTCTGTTTTGTATCATGCTTGCTTTTGCCTTGGGCTCGAGCATGTTGTATGCGCTGATCATGATTTTAGTGGTTGCGCCTATCTTATGCTGGCAGAAGAATCACCTGTCACGTAAGCAACAGCTGCAAGTTTAAAAATGGAGGTGAGAGGGCTACAGGATAAGCTTCTTCGCTCTTCTAATCTGAGCCTAACTGTCCATCGCTAAATTACGCATCTGTATGAGTTCGCTGTGTTTAAGGTAGAGCAGGTCAGCAGTCCTACGAATTATCTGATCTTCATATTGGCACAGTTGACCGTCGGCATAAGCGAGTTTCCACATGGCCAATATCAACTTCTGTTTTTGCTCGATGTCGCACTGCTCATTTATCTCCTTGGTAAACTCATAGAGGGAGATCGAGTCGCCTTGTATCTTCTTGGCTTCATCGATCAGCTCTTCAGTTTCTGCCAGTGTGAGAGATAGGGCTTTAGTCATGAGTTGTGGCAACAGTTTTGCCTCCTCTTCACTCAAGGTTTCATCGGCAAAGATGACTTCGAGCAATAGACTCACCGCAGCTAAATTTAATTGACGGGCTTTCTCTTCCGGTGTGACGGCTTGTGAGTGCGACGTCAGAAATTGTTTTAATTTGGCTAACATGAAAGACCCTGTCGATTTGAAGTGAGTTCAGCATAAAGGGTTAGAGTAGAAGATGAAATAAGAGTTCACTTGTAAAGCAGATACAATAATGAATCTTACTTCATCTAAGAGCAGGCTTAAAGAATGGCACCTAGGCCTTTCATTAGCATATCCGTCGTACCCTCTCCGGCATTGCTATCTAGGTAGCCTTTAACGATTTCGACCATAGGGGCTGCAAGTTCTTTTGAAATTCCAAGCTTTTCGAAGGCGTCAAAAACTTGAGCGCCGCCTTGAAGCGAGCTGCCCAGATCACCGGCCTTTGCCAGTAAACCTGACATACCTGATTCGTTATCTAGGGCTGGAGCCGCAGATAATAGGCTATCTATACCAGGAATGGCATTGGCAATAGAGCCAAAATCATCACCGCCAAGTGTGGATTTTGCCAGGGAAAGTAGGCTACCTAAGCCGCCTTCTGCCTGAGACTGATTGAGTCCTAGCTGAGACATGACACTTCCCACAAGGTCGTTATTCTGGGTTTGAGTGACTTGTGGCTTAGCTTCTTCTTCTGCTGCAAAGAGGTTATCGAACCAACCTGCAGTCGCTGGTGTGCTTAGAGTCGTGCTAGCGAGTAGTAGACCGATCACGGCTGATAGTTTCATTTTTTCTTCCAATGGCTAATTAATTCGATTGTTGCGATCATTCTATCTTTTTTAACAATCTTATTGCATCTATTTTACGGTTTCAGCTCTGTATTGTGATATTTCATCGGTGCAATAACTATCAAATTTCGGTATCCTAGCTGCCTTATTTTGCTTTTTTAATTATCTATTGGGAACACCCATGTCATTGTCTGCGATATTAACAGAAGCCTTTAACTTCTTTCGTAACCATATTAGCCAGTTAGCCGCATTGACTGTGCCTATATTATTTGTTCAGGTTGGAATTCAGTTGTGGCTGGGCATGGAGATTAGAGGTGCCGATCTAGAGAACCCTCAGTTTGGTGCCTCGCACATGGTGGCCATGATGGCTCTGTTACTGGTGTTTTCTTTATTGATAGCGGCCTTGACTCTCTTCTTAGAGATCCGCTCACAAGGTCATGAAGCCAGTACAGCGCTGATATTGAAGACCAGTTTGAACTTCGTTCCTGGCCTGTTACTCGCCGGTGTATTTTCAGGCTTAGCGATTCTTGCCCCTGTGATGATTTTTGCAGCTTTCGGTCCTTTATGGCTAATCGGCCTCACCATGAGTATCTATATCTTTGCCAGACTCGCCTATGTGAACTTTATGGTTGTCGTCGAGCGGTTAACCCCATTCGAAGCGATTAAGGCAAGTTTTAAATTCAGTAGTCCGATAGCATTCAAGACCCTGATGGTGCTCATGTTGTACATTCCTCTGTCTCTCGTTGGAGGTTCAATTTCTGCTCTGGTTCAATCATTAGGTTTCCCAGTCCAGCTGATCGTCGAAGTGTTTATTGCGTTTATAGGCTTATTCGTCAACGTGGCACTTTTCCGTTTGTACATGGTTTCACGCCCTAACAAGGTAGATGAAGAAGCTTAAGCCATAGGAAATTCTAGCGCTTAGCGCTTAGGAATGGGAAATGCGGAGTATCTGTTGTGCTTACTGATGTCGAATTGGTTACTCAATTTTCTGCCGAATTAGGTCATGATTACGGCATCGCTAAGAGCTATGTTAAAGATGTGCCTACCCAGGCATTGCTGCTGCTTCGTAGCCTTACCCATAAATTAACGGATCTGCTCGCTGAGTCTAAAGGGGTCACGTTCACGGGGCCAAATCTATACGACAGAATAGAAACCCTTAACAGTAAGCGTGTCATCGATGTACGTATTACCAGAGCCCTGCATCGTTTACGCGGGGACGGTAATCGTGGAGCCCATCCGGAAAAATATCACCTGACTGCCGAGCAATTGCAGCAGCTCAGTGAAAAATCGATAGAGAAACTATTAAAACTCATCGAATCTTTGTTTAAGCAAGTCACGGGCGAGTCACTGCCTCAGTATAAATTTGAGCCATTCGATTTACTGGTGGGGCGGGATCTCTGTTATAGAGCCGTGATGCAAGGAGAAGCCGAAGCTCAATATCTTGTGGGGATGTCACTCAAGACTCGCGCTCTTATGCAGCAAGAACAAGAGCTGGCATTAGAGGCGAGCAATGATGAAGAGTCTGCTCAATCAAACCTTTCCAGCGATACGTTAGCCAAGGCCCAATATTGGTTTTCTTTGGCTGCCGATCGGAACATGAATGCTATGCATGAGCATGGCGTCGCCTTAATTCACGGTTATAACGGTGAGGCCGACGTCGTTGCTGGGGAGAGAGCTATTGCCTTGTCTGCCCAGGCTGGTGTTGCCAATGCCATGGCCTTGTTAGGTTACTTCTATCTGGTAGGCAGTGAAACCGTCACTATCGATCTCGATAAAGCCCAAGAGCATCTGCAAGGTGCAGCCGATCTGGAGCAATCGGAGGCGATGGCGAATTTAGGTGTGTTGTTTTATCAGCAAGGTGATCTTCTCCAGGCAAATTACTTTATCTCACAAGCCGCTAAGGCTGGTTTCCCCCACGCTCAATATCATCTCGCCTTGATGTTGGCAAAAGGGGAAGGCACTGAAATCGATCCGTTGGCCAGTGGTCATTGGATGAAAGAGGCGGCAGAGCAAGGGCAGCTCGATGCCATGTTCTCTCGTGCCCAAGCCATGCTCAATGATGATGACTCTACCGGTGCCGAGCTGGCGTTGGCCGAGTCTTATCTCAGAGAAGTGATTAAGTACGGTCATAGCGTACCCGCCATGATTGAACTCAGCATAGCCTTAGCCGATGGCATGCTCGATAAAATTGATGTAGTAGGCTCTGCAGCTCTGCTCAAGTTAGCCAAAGAACGGGCAAATAGCGAGGAGCTTGCGGTCATAGAGCCATTATGGAATTCTCTGCTGCAACAGGTTGAGAATGTACTTTTTGTTGCAACTAAGAATGAAGAGTTAGCCGCCCTAGAGAGAGCGAAAGAACTGCTTTCTGACTAATACAGCTTGGTTTTAGTATAAGAATCATCCCCGATAAATCCTCCTTGTTTACAATCTGAGAAGTTGAAATAGGCATTTTGCACAACCCACTAGTTGCATACAATATGCAATGTGTTACATTTATGTTATTCAGACTGAGAGGATACTTAATTGCTCACACGTGTAGATGAAAGACAAGACGGAGAAGCTAAGCTCATGGAAGAGCAACAATTGAACCTAGAGCTCAATGCCATTGCCGAGTGTTATGTCAAGTTGGTACTCGCTATCGGCCTACATGATCCCTTCTATGTCGACGCCTTCTATGGCCCCGAGATCTGGCGGCTGGAGTGTAAAAAACTCACCCTTCCAGAGCTGCATAAAATGGCAAAGGTGCAACTCAAGTGCCTGAATGAACTTAATTTATCCAGTATCGATGCTAAACTCATCTCCAGGCATAGCTTCTTAAATAAACAAGTATCATCTGTGGTTTACTACCTGAGCCATCTCCAAGGGGATAGAGGTAGCTTCGATGTCGAATCTGAAGGTTTATACGATACTCAGTCGCAGAAATTTGGCTTGTGTTCATTCGAGTCGATACAAGATGATATAGATAAGCTGTTACCGGGTGAAGGAGAGTTAGCCGAGCGATTCGAGCAGTTTAGAGCAGAATTTATTGTGCCTCAGAGTAAGATCCCTGGGGTATTCGAGGCTGCAGTAGATAAAGCCAGGGCGCTCACCGGGGCGCATATTGAACTGCCCCATGATGAAAATTTCAGTATAGAGTTTGTCACCGACAAGATTTGGACCGCCTATAACTGGTATCAAGGTAACTATAAGAGTCTTATTCAGCTTAACCAAGATCAGCCTCTCTATATTGAGCGGTGTCTGGAGCTTGCCAGTCACGAAGGCTATCCTGGTCACCATGTATTCAACCTGTTGCAGGAGAGAGATCTGGTCAGAACCGAGCAGTGGATCGAATATGCGGTTTATCCTCTCTACAGCCCTATCTCTTTCCTTTCGGAAGGCAGTGCTAATTATGGCCTGAGCCTCATCATGTCTAAGCAAGAGGTGATCGATTTCGAACGAGATACCTTGATGCCACTGGCGGGTATCGAGGGGGATATTGAGAAATACCACAAAGTTTTGGCGTGTTATAAGAAACTAGCCTATTTGGATAATTTGGTCTGCGAGCAGTTGACCGATGGTCATATTTTGGAAGAGGATGCTCAAGACCTCTTGATCAAATATGGTCTATATACTCAGTCAAGAGCTAAGCAAAGGGTGAAGTTCTATCTCTCTAATCGAGCCTATGTGATTAATTATAATCATGGAGAGGAGAGCGTAGCCCGCTGGGTAGAAAAAGATGGCGAGACGAGAAAACAAGAGCATTGGAAGCGTTTCGAGGCGCTGTTAAAGCGGCCTCTGACAGCTTCACAATTTAAAGTCTAGGGGGCTAAAAGCACACGCCTGCTAGCTTGGATCATGCTCGTAGGTACGTCCTTGGTGCTGCTTAGCGTGATGACGTTTATCCGCAAAGGCATTGTCGGTAAATATTTGTTGGCTTTGCTGTTCGCTAGCGGCAGAGAAATTGCCTTGTTGCTGGCTATTTGCATAGGCTCCCTGGGCTTGCTGCTGTTTAAACTTAGCGAGCTGTCTCTTAAGAAATAGACGACCAAACAGGCTTAGCAAGATAAAGCTGATAGCACCAAACAATAGCAGGAATGGTAGAGCTATGAGCGCTAAGATGATGATTGCAACGCCGATAGCAAATGCCATCCAGCCTTTGGCTCCGGAGAATCTTGCCTGGAAAGGTGATTGCTGAAATTGACTATAGATCATAAAAACTCCAAAAATTAACTGTATCTAGTCTGCATATTTAATAAGCTAAGATCACGTTAAATTCAGTTAATCTGGCTGTGAATATGTAACAGATTGTCTGTAAAGGCGATAACACCTCAAGAATCACAATGATAAACCAGCTTAGGTTAATCTAAGCTGAATAGCGGACCGATTATCACAAGTTTCGTTATTTCATCTTGGTATTATCTCAAGTCTCATTACTAGAAGTGTCGTTATCGAAAGCCTCGGCGACACTCTTACAGATGGTTTCTCTGATCCATTTATGACCGGGCTCCTCGTTATTACGAGAATGCCAAAGCAGCACATAGGCCAATGGAATAAATTCGAATGGCAGTGGCAGCTCGACCAATGGATACAGCTTTCCGGCATGGCGGGCAAAGCTAGATGGTAAGGTGAATATCAGATCGCTATGAGCGCACACACTTGCCGCGCCATAAAAGTCCGGTACCGTAGTGCTAAGTTTGCGTCTATGGCCTAAGTTTGCCAGATGATAGTCCAGGGCCCACCAGTCATTGCCCTCACAGCGCACCTGTACATGTGACATTTCCAGATAGATTTGTATATCCCATTGGCCTGTTTTCACCGCAGAAATTATTGGATGATTTTCTCTAACCAGACAGATCTGCTTATCGGTAAACAGGGTCTTGTGAGATATTCCGTCAGGAAGCTTGTCAATTTGAAAATCTGATTGTGGATGAAGGTCTCTGCCTGAGATGCCGAAATCGATCTGTCCTGTCTGTAGGGCCTGCATGGATTGCTTCATCCATACATAGGTATCGAGTTTCAGGTTTGGCGCATTATTGAGTAGTGGGCCGATAAAATAGGGCAATAAGGTTTCATAGGCACTCTCAACCATAGCGAAAGAGAACTGACGGTTGCTGCTTGCCGGAGTGAAACTAGGAGGTTGTGTCAGTTGGTATAGTCCCTGAAGAATATCAGGTAACTTCAGGCCCAACTGCATAGCATGGGCAGTTGGCTTTAATCCATGGGCGGTGCGATGAAACAGGGGATCTCCCAGAGTATCGCGTAGGCGATTAAGACTCTTACTGAGCGCCGATTGACTCAAGTGCAGGCGACTGGCTGCGCGGGTGACACTTTGTTCTTCCAGAAGCACCTGCAATATGACCAGCAGGTTGAGATCGATTCGCGCCAGGTTATCCAGATGCATTAGTTATTCCTTAAAGGAAATTCAGTTCTGAAATTATACCATTTCTGTTCATAACATCACTGAGCTAAAATTTAGCCAGAGAATAATGCTACATCTTGAGAAAAATAATGCGTCGAAATCTGTTACCCATACTCATGTCTATGGTGGTACTAAGCCCCTTAGCCATAGATATTTATCTGCCCTCCATGCCGGCGATGGCTGCCGAGTTTTCTGTTTCATCGAGTGAAATTCAATCGACCTTAGTGCTGTTTCTATTCGCTATGGGGGTAGGGCAAATTCTTATTGGCCCATTAGCCGATCGTTATGGACGTCGTCCTATCGCTATCTTCGGTATTTTACTCTACATAGCTAGTAGCCTATTTGCGGCCATGGCCATGGAGTTTCATTGGTTGCAGTTGGCCAGAGTACTACAGGGGTTAGCGGCCTGTTCGACATCGATTGTGGTCTTCAGTGCGGTGCGAGATTGTTTCACCCCTAAAGAAGGTGCGCGATATTATAGTTATCTCAATGGCGTTATCTGCGTGATCCCTGCATTGGCTCCGACTCTCGGTGGTTTGCTGGCGTTGCAGTTTGGCTGGCGCTCGACCTTCATCTTTATGACGCTCTACGCCATAGTGATGATGTTAGTCGTAGGATACCGTCTACCGGAAACCCGACCAGCCAATACTGTTACCACTGGCCCTCTTTACCGTTGGTCACGTTACAAGCCCGTACTCACTGAGCCTCACTTCATGTTCTATGCATTATGTTGTATGGCTGGTATGGCGGCGATTTTGAGCTACGTTTCTTATGCGCCGGTTTGGTTAATCGAGCACTTAGGCATGTCAGAGCTGGCCTTTAGCGGTCTGTTTGGCCTCAATGCCGCCGTCAATATAGTTGCCTGCTTCCTGGCACCTATGGTGATTAATAAGTTAGGCAATCGTCCTACCGTCATCCTGGCACTGAGCATCATGTTGCTCTCGGCAGTGTCTCAGGTGCTGGTTCAGACCTGGGGACCACAAGCGGGTCTGGCTGCGGCATTTAGCTTTATGTTGCCTATGATGTTGCTCTGTATCGGTTTTGCCCTACTGCTTGGCCCTGCAACTAGCATGGCTCTGTCGGCATTTGGCGAGCGGGCTGGAACAGCAACGGCCATGCTCGGATTCATTCAGATGAGTGGCGCTTCTCTGCTGGCTGGACTCGTACAACAAACGGATCTGACGGCGCCCTATGCAGTAGCGTTGGTGATGGGGGGCTTAGCTATTACCTTGTTAGTTATGCTGGCCATGCCGCGCTTAGATCATTGGCATCAGGAGCAACATGCGCATTAAGGGAGGTGCCTAGGCATTAGAATCTAGGACCTAGCTTATATCAAACAACACCCTTTGCCCGCCAACTGCTAACCACAGGAGGCGGGCTTTTTTGTATAGGGACCTTTCTATTTTAAAAGAGTTGTCCCCGGGTACCATCGGAGTGGGTTTATGTCTGGCCCTGCTTACCCACAAGACTTGTTCCATTCATTTATTGGCATTCCCACCGTCCGTGGCAGTCATAGCTCTTATGCCACAGCCTAGGGGCCAATGATGTTCATGACATCATGACATCATGACGGCACTTCCTACGTTCATATAGGTCAAGGACAGTTGTGGTATTTGTATCTGGCCGTATAAGTTGCGTGGAATAGCGTCGCATTAGTCAGTGTTAAAAGCGGCCATTGATAGTGGCACCGACTAAGAAGCCATCGGGCTCGTTGTCACCATCTACGCCAAATTGTTTAGCTGCGCTGAATTTGGCTGCAAAGCTTTGAGATATCTGCCACCAGTATGAGGTTGAAACTGAGTATGAGCTATTAGTGTCGTCGTCACTGAACTTATAACCCTCATCAGGAAAGATTAATTCGCCCTCCATATCGTATTGTCTCCATATATAACCCGCGCCCACAGACCATGATTTTGTGATGTACCAATCGGCAGCTAAAGTGGCTATGCTCGTGTCTACTGTCGAGTTGTTTTGGATTTCTCTGATGAACTCCCCATCTATGGCGCTACCGTTATATTTATTGCTAGTATCGATATAGCGCCAGCTTGCCAGAAGATCTAGGCCTGAAAATGATTCTAGTGGAACAAAACTATGTACTTGAGCTGAGTAGCTTTTGCTGTCGGAATCTGAACTCGATTTATGGGTGTCATCTAACCAAGTGTAAGAGTTCTCACCCGACATAGAACTTGTCTGGTAGGTGAATGAAACCTCGGAGGATTCATTGAAATAGTAGCCTAAGCTTAACCCATATTCAGAAATGTCGTCCTCAAGATATGACACCATAGGTCCGCTATCGTCGATGTCTATTTTGCTATAATTTGCGCCGATAAACCAGTTTGAATCGAGTACATAGGTTCCATCGACACTATAAGAAACTGTATCTGTGAACATGTTCATTTGAGCATATTGAGCACCGATATTAGATTTCTGCGCGAGAAATCCATTGAGCGCGTAGGGACCATTGTCGGTATCAACTGGACTAAAGTAAAAGCGATAATCTAAGCTCCAAAGCCCATTATCTAAATCGTCGGTGTGACTGCCAAATGTTATGTTTGCTTCATGTTGAAAAGTATTGCTTGAATCTAAGTTTTCAGCGGCATTTGCAGAGGTGGTAAGCCCTAATAGCACAGCAAGAGATAGGATACTTTTTTTCATTATTCTTCCTTGTTTTAGTGACGTTCAAGCAAGGTAGGCATAATAAATTCATAGAACATTGGTGTGTTGTTAATATCCATACGAATCAGCTTGTTACTTCCTTGTGGCTGAAATATACACCATGTGCTGCGATCGTGTAAATAACTTTGTATGGTATTGAGCAATGAAATATCTTCTTTTTTTTGGGGGGGGGGGCTGTATATTGCGTGATACAGTTTGTATCCGGAGTAGGCTAAACTATGGGTCAATTTTTGATTTCGATTAAGAGAGTTCAGTGGCCCGCCCTATCTGCCTTAAATGTCATTACCCCTTGAAAGCTTGTCTCTGCGAGAGTATCGAGCCGATGCATGTCTCGACTGAGTTGATTGTGTTGCAAGATCCAAGTGAAGTGGGTCATGCCAAGAATAGCGTGCGCTTGTTATCCTTGGTTATCCCAGAGACGCAAGTCTTAGTGGGTGAGGGGCCAGATGATTTTTCGCAACTGCGCCAATATCTCGATGCCAGTACTAAGCCTGTCTATCTCGTTTACCCTTCCGATAAGAGTAAGAATGCTGAGGAGGAGAGATTTGAAGATGAGGTTATCATGCTGCTGCTAGATGGCACTTGGAGGAAGGTGTATAAGTTATTGCAGCTTAATCCCTGGTTGCTCCAATATCCTTCCTTGCATCTGAATCTGCAGTCAGGATCCAATTATACCATTCGTAAGGCGAGCCGCAGCGATAGCCTCTCGACGTTGGAGGCGGCAGCCATGGTGCTCCAAGCCATAGAGCCAACACTGAGTGTGACTCCTTTAACTCGTGCATTAAGTGCCATGGTGAATCAACGTCTTAACTCTATGCCTGCGAGTGTACGACAGCGCTACGAGTAACTTTGTCAGTTTTGTGATGGGAATCTGAATGCATCTGAATAAAACCATCATTAGGTCACGCTAATTTTTAGCTGGATGGGGTCTAATAATGCATCATCTGTATTACAGGTGGTGTGGAAACTGCGTCGATGTGCTGTCCATGCAGGGAGGCAGTATTTACGATACTTGCTGTTGTAGATATCGACGTAGTTTTCACTCTTCTTTTGTTTGATGTCTATCTAACGAACTCGCTTCTATCATGACCACTGCGTATGATTAAGGTGAATTTATCGCCGCCCAGACGAGCCATCCCGGCCTTTCTATACAGCTAGCCTCTAGCCTGGCTGAGACCAGTTGCAATACCTTATTTCCTCAGTTACTCAAACTTGAAATTCATTTGTGTGATAGATAACCAATATTTAGATGGTTTTTCCCTGCGCTTTCTGATTGAACAGGGGTTAAGATACAGTTTAAATCGTACTTTGTTCTTGGGGGAAGCCTAGTGAGTGTTTTTATGATGTTGAGTGGCCTTGCGTGAGGAGGCTTCTATCTAAGGCTAAATTTAAGACGTTATCATTACTTGGCCTTTTCTCTCTAGTAGTGACTTTTATCGCCATTACTACATCTTACCTTTACGCATTTTGGCAAATTTCTAATGAAGTCAGATCCGATTCAGAGCAGCTGCTCAATTACGTTGAGCATAAACTCTCGGTGGCGGGGAATAGTTTAGAGAAACTCAATAAAGTTGAATTCACTGGCTGTGACAATCAAGGTCAAGAGAGGCTAGAGGAGTTTCTTTTCGATCATTTAGGGGCCGGTTTATTTCTTATTCGCCATAAAGACTCGGCGCCTTGGACTTATTGCTCTGTTGTGGGCAATATCTTGATTTCACAAAGAGATCGTAACCCCAATAGTCTTATATTTTTAGATGAAAGTAGGACAAAAGTCATCTCTGTGATGGGTTATGATTGGCAAGGGTTAGAGAGGCGTGATCTTTTTGTGGCGTTGGAGGCCGATGACCGTATTAATGTCGTACGAATTGCGCTTGAAGATAGTTATTCTTTTTTTGAAGATCAGTGTACAGATTGTAGGCATGTGGAAGTTAGACTCTCCAATGATGACTTGATCTTCGAATTAGGAGAGGTGAAGACTGGTGTACTCACTGAGCTCAGAGTTTATAGCCATGAATTTCCACTCTACGTCGATGCGGTAGTCGGTAGAAAGCGAGTTCGAGCACAGATGCTTAACTCGTTAATGCTGACAACTCCAATATCGATGGTGTTTGCACTACTCTGTTTATATATCTTTAACTTGGTAAAAGCTCTGCATAACTCTTTGGGCTTCCAGTTAAAAAAAGCCGTAAAAAGACGAGAGTTAATCGCATATTATCAACCTATTATCGATGCTAAGACTGGTTATGTAGTCGGAGCCGAAGCCTTGGTTCGTTGGGTAAAACCAGATGGAAGCGTTGAGCCGCCTGGACGTTTTATTCAGGTATTAGAAGAGAGCGATCTGATTAATGAGGTCACTCTGCAACTGCTGAAGAATATCCCTATAGATTTAGCGGAGGTGCTCGAGCAATCTCCCCTGTTCCGCTGTAGCATTAATCTCGTTCCGCAGCATTTGGAGTTACCCAGTTTTACAGAACAATTGATTGAACTTGAGAAGCAGGGTTTCCCTTGTGAACAGCTTGCAATAGAGATAACCGAAAGACTTCCCCTTAAAAATCTGCGCCAAGCCAGAATGAATGTAGAGAAAATGAAGGCCTTAGGTGTCTGTATCGAATTAGATGATGCGGGAACCGGTTACGGTGGGGCATCTTATCTGCAAGAGTTGAACATAGATGTAATGAAGATCGATAAGTTGTTCGTCGATACCTTGATCGTCTCCCCCGATAAAACGCAGGTATTAGACGCTAACATTCAAATGGCGAAGAGCTTAGGGATGCAGATTATTGCAGAGGGAGTCGAAACTAGCGCTCAATCCGAGGCCTTGGTCGATAAAGGAGTTCGCTTTCAACAGGGCTATCTGTTTGCCAAGCCGCTATCTACCGTTGAATTTATTGCATTTTGGCATGAAAGCCATCAAGCTTATATTCAGCAATATGATGATACCGATATGCCTGATTTATATGCTCTCAAGGAGGAGTGAATGATATTTAATAAGAGTGGCAGTTTTAGTCAGAAAGCCTGTGTGTTTGGAGCGACTTGTTTACTTGTCTCAACCTTCTCCATTGCATCAGACACTCAAAGTTTGTCTCAAAAAGCAGATGCAGCACGTGAACAGTCCCGAGAACTGGAGCTCGAACAGTTACAAAAAGCCAGGGATGCAGCGGGTGAAACACAAGCGAGAGAGAAAAAAATCTACAAAAAAATGCAGCCCAATGACTGGGAAGCCGAGCAGAGAGTTAAGGCGAAAAAGCAATTTACTGAGCGCGAGTCTCGCGAAGAAAAATACCTTAGAGAGGCGAGGGAAGCTGCGTCAAAAGAGCGTAAAATACCTAAGCCTATTTAAATGGTTTGATTAAAGGCGTTGAACTTGTGCTAAGTCTCACTGCAGAAGGTGATTAAGAATCACTTTCTGCACAAAAAATTCCGCTTCACCCTGTGGGCTATTCAAAGAAAATCCATACTGACTCAACTCTTTATCATGCTCAATATTGATTATGTTCTTAATCGTAATAGGAATAGATAGGGTTTCCATATCCGGCATCATCCTTACCTGTAACTGGTACGAGTCACCTTTTTGTATGGCGTCGGTCTTCTTACTGATATAAGCGCCACCCTTGATAGAGATATCGCTCAGATTACCCTGAGATAAGGGTTTCGCTAGGGTACTGTCTTCACCTGTTACGTTCGGTGTGGCCCAGAGCGCCGATTCGACATGGATGGGAATTCTTGAATGTTGCCTTAGAGCAACCTGCTGTAGTTCTTGTGGGTAATCTACCAGTAGCCAGCGACCTGAGTTATTGATCAGCTTCTGAACACATGTCTTGAAGGCGATGACATTAGCACCTGGCTCCTCACTCTTGACGATTCGAATAATCACTTCTTGTCCTTGGGTGATGAAACCCATGGCTTGCTGCCAATGTTTGTCTGACCCCAATGCCAATATAATCGAGATTTGAGGATCTACTCCAACCAAGCTGGTACGTAAACGTATGGCTTGGGTTGGGGTAAGTATCTGCATATGTACTTCGGTATTGCAGGCAATATTATCCAGATAAGAAAATTCGTAAGTCTGCATGTTAGCCATTAATTAGCCTCCAGTTTTCTATTTAAACCATAGCGTATAACTTTGAATTGATGTTTTTTTTTGGCTATAAAAACATTTTTAGAGCCAATATAAATTAGAAGTGTAAAGGGTGATCACGCCTGTTTGCTTGAAATTACAGCGTTTTTAGTTTCTTATACAGGGTGATTTCAGGAGAGAAAATAGAGCGTAGATAAGATTCGGGTGATTGTTGTTTTTTGTAGTATGTCATTTACAATTTGTTTCTGTTTATTTACCTTGTCACAGTTGAATTTTAACGAGTTTTAGCATTATATGTTCGTCTTAGCGTGTACTTCCTATTACGTCGGGATAAATAACTGGCTTAATGGGATGTACCAGAGAGTCGAACTGTTCGATTAAACATAAAAAAGGGAGCGAAAAATGATTCGCAAAATTTTAGGGGTTGTACTGATGTTAGGGACCTTGGTCTCAACAACAGTGCAAGCGACCCAAGCCGAAGATATCCAGAGTTTTACTCTGGATAACGGCATGAAAATTATGGTGTTGGAAGATTCATCGATTCCAAATGCCAACATGTATCTGTTTTGGAAAGTAGGGTCTCGTAATGAAGTGCCTGGTATCACAGGCATCTCTCATTTCTTCGAGCATATGATGTTTAATGGCGCTAAGAAGTACGGCCCTAAGATGTTTGACCGTACTATGGAAGCTGCCGGTGGCGCTAACAATGCTTACACCACAGAAAACCTGACTGTCTACACCGATTGGTTTCCTGCTAATGCATTAGAGACCATCTTCGATCTAGAAGCCGATCGTATCGGCCATCTGGATATCGATGCGAAAATGGTGGAGAGCGAGCGTGGTGTTGTAGCTTCTGAGCGTACCACTGGTTTGGAAAATTCAAACTGGCGTACTCTGCAAGAAGAGCTAAAAGGCATTGCATTTAGGGCCCATCCATACAGCTGGTCTGTGATTGGTCATGAGTCAGACATTACCGCCTGGACCTTGGACGACTTGGTGCAGTACCACAAGACTTATTATGCGCCGAACAATGCCGTGGTCGTCATTGCTGGAGATGTGAAGTTTAGCCAAGTAAAAGCGTTAGCCAATAAATATTTCGCTCCTATTCCGGCGCAGGCATCTCCAAGAGAAGTGAAAACCGTTGAGCCATTGCAAAAAGGTGAGCGTCGAACTTATATTCAGAAGGCCTCGGTAAGCACACCTAATGTCATGCTTGCCTACCATGTGCCTTCGACGTCACATGCAGACTACTATGCGTTGGATCTGCTCTCCTCGGTACTCAGTGAGGGTAATAGCTCTCGCTTGTATCAATCCTTGGTGGAGAAGCAAGTTGCCATCGAAGTTGAAACTTACCTACCGATGACAATCGATCCAAACCTCTTTTATGTGATGGGTGTTGCCAACCCAGGGATCACTGCCGTCGAACTTGAGAAAGGCATGATTAGCGAGATCAATCGCATTGCCCGTGAAGGTGTGACCGAGAAGGAGTTGGAGAAGGTCAAAAATATCAAGTTGATGGATTTCTATCGCTCCATGGAGACGATCAATGGTAAGGCCAACACGGTTGGTACCTACGAGCTGTATTTTGGTAGTTTCGAGAAACTGTTTAACGCACCTGAAGCTTACAACAAGGTTACACCTGCAGATCTTCAGCGTGTGGCACAAACTTATCTACGTCGTGCAAACCGTAGTGTCGCCGTGCTGGCTGCAACAGAGGAGACAGATGAATGAATACGTTAACTCATCTCACTAAGCGTTCAAATAAGCTGTTAACAGCGATCACTCTGGGTAGCGTGTTAGCACTATCGGCTTGTACTTCAACTCAGAGCAGTACCAGTGTCGATACAGGCAGTTTCAGCATGCCAGCCTATGAACACCTGGTACTAGATAATGGTCTGACTATATATCTGATGCCTCAAAGAGAGGTGCCTTTGGTGACTGTCAGTGTTGTGGTGCGGGCAGGTTCGGTAAATGATACCACTTCTGGTGTGGCTGCAATGACGGCTCAAAGCCTGTTACTAGGCGCCGCCGGAAAATCTAAGGCCGAGATAGAGCAGATGGTAGATTTCCTTGGTGCTTCTATCGATGCCGATGCGGGCAAAGAGGGTAGCTATATCGGTGCCGACTTTATGGCTAAAGATAGCGATACTATGTTGCCTCTCATCAAGAGTCTGCTTTTATCACCAAACTTTGATGCCGATGAGTTCGATAAATTGCGTCAACGTGAGATTGCCGGATTGTCTCAGGCTAAAGAGAGCCCCCGCTCTGTGATCAGCCGCTATTTCGATAAACTCGTCTTCGGTGCACACCCATACGGTAATGCTACCTCTGGCACCAGCGAGTCTTTAGCCGAACTCAATATTTCACAGCTTAGAGCATTTCATAAGAGCTATTACCAGCCGAGGAACACGGCCATCAGTGTGGTTGGTGACTTCGATACTGAGCAGATGAAAGCCGAACTTAGTCAGCTGTTCGGTCAGTGGCAGAATAGCGAGAAAGTCGTGGAACTTAAGCTGGAGGCACACCAGCCTGAGCTTTCGTCTGCGAACGTGTTATTAGTCGATAAGAGTGATGCCATAGAAACCACCTTTCTGATTGGCGGTAAGGGTATCTCACGGGATAACCCAGACTATGTGGGCTTGAAAGTGGTCAATACTATCTTAGGTGGTCGTTTTACCTCTTGGCTCAACGATGAGTTAAGGGTTAATGCAGGACTGACTTATGGTGCTCGCTCTGGATTTATAGCTTACTCTCAGGGCGGTGTATTTAGAATTAGTACCTTTACCAAGACTTCTACGACCAAAGAAACTATCGATCTGGCATTGAAAACTTATGCGAGGCTGTGGGAAACGGGCATAGATCAGCTGACACTGGATTCTGCCAAGGCCTATGTCAAAGGCCAATTTCCACCTAAGTTTGAAACAAGTGGCCAGCTTGCAGGTTTGCTATCCGATATGTACCTCTATGGTTTCGATGACGGCTTCATTAATGACTTTCAAACTAAAGTGGACGGCTTAACTTTGGCCGAGACTCAGAGATTGGTCAGCAGCTACTTCCCGCAGCAGAATCTGCAGTTTGTCATCATAGGTAATGCCGAGAAAATAGCGCCTATTGCGGCCGAGTATGGCGAAGTTACCCGCTTAGACATCAAAGCCGTTGGTTTTGGAGGATAGCAAGTTAGTCTAATAAGCTTTCTTACTGCAGCTTTGTTAGCTCTGTCCTACACTTGATGCTTACAGGATATTAAGACCAGGAGGGTCGAGATGGCTATAAGTAATGCAGGGACCAGCAAGCTTAAGATGGAGCAGCCTTTAAGTGATGCCAATGTCGATTGGTGTCATATTCAAGAGACTACTAAGGTGTTGTTGTTAGCCATGGCACAGATAGAACTATCTTTGAGCGATGGCGAGCATAATGTGACCTCATTAGGTGCCTTGTTCACCGATATGGCCATGCATCTGGAAGGGATGAATAGTTACCTGACTCAACTCGAAGGCACGCCGTCTGAAGTATTAGCTCATGGTGAGAATCTGGTAGCTGCCGTTAACGAAGGGGTCGTCGCATTTCAGTTCTATGATCGTGTTTCCCAACGTTTGCAACACGTGATCATGGGGCTGGCATTGATGGAGGAGGTGCTAAGCAGTCAGAAGCAAAGGATCTCCCCCGAGTCGTGGGAAAAGCTTAAAGAAGAGATAGAAGGGAGCTATTCACTTGATTGTGAGAGAAAAATGTTCAATCTTGTACTACAAGGAGTCCCGGTACATGAAGCCTTGAAGCTTTATAAGGATCAGCATCAAGTTACCCCTAAAGATGATATCGAGTTGTTTTAGTAAGAGTGTCGTTTCATGTGCGATAGCCTTGTGCGTATTTGTGCCTATTTCGTCCAGGGCAGAGAAGGCCGATTTCGGTGATTTTTGCACGGCGCTTGCGGGTCATTGGCAGGGGAGTGCGGCGAAACTGAAGCAAGATCCTATGCAGACCTCAGTCCAGGCTATCTGCTCTACGGACAAGCGACAGTTATTGGTCTCAGTCAGTCGTAATGCAAAGCATAACTTCAGTGAAACCTGGTGGTTCAGACGCAGAGGCGAGTCAGCTTTTCTCATCTACTTCGATGGGGTCAATAAGGACAAGTTTCAAAGTTTTAGCCTATACCGCCAATATGGCAGTTATACCTTGTTGGGTGAGGGGGAGTTGAATAAACGCCCCGCATTGATCCAACTCAGGTTTGAGCCTAAAGATAATGGCTGGCTCTGGCTGCAGAATGTCCAATATCTGGATGACGATACCGAGCGTTATCTCTTCTATCGAGGCATCGAGATGATGCCAATTTCACTGCATAAAGTTCCTAGGAGCTAGGATCTGCTTATAACGCCCCTTCGAAGCCAATTTGGCGCCAGGCTTCATAGCTGATGATGGCGACGGCATTGGAGAGGTTCAGGCTTCTGCTCGTTCCCGCCATGGGGATCTTGAGTCTCTGGCTCGTTGGCAGAGATTCGATGATCTCCATTGGCAGTCCGCGTGTTTCCGGCCCAAACAAGAGTACATCCCCTTTCTCGAAACTCAGTTCGCTATGAGGGCGGCTCCCTTTAGTCGTGCAGGCCATGATGCGCCTTCCTGCCATTGCCACCAGGAAGCTTGCATAGTCTTTATAGCGGGTGACGCAGGTGAGATCGGCATAATCTAATCCCGCACGGCGTAGTTTCTTCTCTTCGAGATCGAACCCTAATGGCTCAATTAAATGCAACTGGCAACCATTGTTGGCGCACAGACGTATGATGTTACCTGTATTGGGAGCGATTTCGGGCTCATAGAGTGCGATATGAAACATGCTGATCTGCCTAAATAATAATGAAGTGTGATTATGACATAAAGCCAGCCAGAAAAAATACCCGCAGTGGGTGAGCTCTGTCTTGTTTCTCTGTCGCTAGAGTATACGCCGGGCCTGATTTCTGTTTATATTCTGGAGTGACAAATCAGCATTAAAGCAATGCATCATGGGTGTGAGGAAGTGTATGGATCTGGTCAAATTATCCCGTATCAGCATGAAACATCTGATCACCTTACATGTGATGTTAGATACCCTGAGTGTCACCGCTGCCGCGGAGCGACTCTGCCTAAGCCCCTCATCAGTCAGTAAAACCTTAAGCCAGCTGCGCAGTAATTTGGGGGACGATCTTTTCTATCGCCATGGTAACAAGCTGGTGGCGACACCTTTGGCGCGGAGGCTGGGACCGAGTGTGCAGCAGATGATCTACGATATGGATCAGCTGTTGAGCCAAGATCAATTCGATCCTTCCAGCTGTGAGACGCGCTTTTCACTGGCCATGCGTGAGAGTACCTTCGAACTGCTGGCGGCTAAATTGAGTGCCCATGTGCTCGCCTTGGCACCCAATATCAGGCTGGATATCAGT
Organism: Shewanella benthica; assembly: GCA_023284085.1. Lineage (GTDB taxonomy): Bacteria > Pseudomonadota > Gammaproteobacteria > Enterobacterales > Shewanellaceae > Shewanella > Shewanella benthica. The sequence goes on along the minus strand of JAKVHY010000039.1, from coordinate 20,514 downwards.
ACCAAGGACAGTGTCGGTTTCGATGGTCTGATCGCCGGCTCGCTGGATTTTATCATCTTGCCCCACGATCTTAGTCAGCCGCCGGCCCCAAGGCATGAACTGGTGTGGAAAACCTTATTTCATGATGAGATGGTTTGTCTGATGAATCCAGATCATTCCTTAGCAGAGAGTGGGCGAGGGGAGTTGAGTCTGGATGAGTATCTCAGTTACGGTCATATCGGCATCACCGACGGTGATCTAAATATTCCCTTCTTCGAGATGCAGCTGGCACAGCTGCAATGCCGCAGAAAAATCAGTATCTCACTGCCAGACTTTGGTAGCGCAGCCTTGATGTGTCACCATTCAGCACTGCTCTTCACCTGTTCCCGTCGCTGGGCCGAGATGGCGCTACAGGCCAAAGGACTAGTTAACCGAGCCCTGCCCTTTGATTATGGCGAGGTGGCCTATAGCCTGGTGTGGCATAGTGCGGCCATGAAAGATCCCGCCCAACGTTGGCTCTATGAGCAGATATTGGCGTGCAGCGAGACGGCATAACAAATTTAGGCTGAGGAATGCCTGGGATAGCTAAATAAAAAGCTCATAGATAGGCAGAAGGTAAGACTAAAGAGGTTATTCCGAGTTTAGTGAGTCTCTCGGCCATAACTTTCATATCCGCTTCACTGCAGGTTTGCCATTCTAGTGCCTCCCCCTTTACACCATGATGCCTAAAGGCATTGAGTCTGATCTTAGTCGAACTCGGTAGACGCTGCAGATACCCAGCCAGCGCCGTTATTTCTGAGTCGAAGTCAGATTTCCCCGGAATGTGTAGTAGCCTGACTTCATATAACTTACCCCGGCTGGCCAGTAGCTCAATAGAGCGAAATACCCTGTGGTTATTTCGGCCTGTCAGCCATTTATGGGTTTCTGTCTGCCAGGCTTTAAGATCGACCATGGCGCCATCCAAATAAGGTAATAGCTTGTGCCAGCCCGACTCACTCAGACTGCCGTTGGTGTCCAACATACAGCTAAGGTGCTGCAGTTCTGGGCTGGATTTTAAGGCAGAGAACAGGCCTACAATGAACATGAGTTGCAGACTGGCTTCGCCGCCGGAGACTGTGACTCCTGTGATAAAGGGGCTATTTTTTCGAATAACAGCCAAGAGCTGAGTCACTGTGTATTGGCGGGTCTTAGGGCTTGCCTGTTTCGGGCATACCTCCAGACATGCATCGCATTCGATGCACAGGTCTTTGTCCCAATGAATGACAGAACCATAGATCTCACGCAGTGACAGGGCCTGAGCTGGACAGGAGGCGATGCATAGGCCACAACTATCACACTGACCTATGGTGTGAGGGTTGTGGCAGGACTTGCAGTCAAAATTACACCCCTGGAGGAAGATGACCAGTCTATTTCCGGGGCCGTCGACGCAGGAGAAGTTCAATATCTTAGTGACGGTTGCGTTTCTCTCATTTTTCATCTGCTGGACATGATCCCCAGAGGCTTGCTCTAAGACTCGTAGCAAGGTGCTTGCTCATGACAGGTGACTCTGGGCTTACGATCTAAGATGCCGGTATTGGCCGCCGCTTCTGCACCTAGGCCCGTGGTATTGGTACGCGAACCTCCTTGCTTGAAGGCGGCGATATCCGACAGCTTGATCATGTAGCCTGTTACCCTGACCAAATCATTAGAGGCCACATTAGCGGTGAACTCACGCAGTCCCAGACTCAAGGCTCCTTTGCATAGCTGGTACATAGCTTGTGGATTCGATTTCACCGTCTCATCGATAGTCAGTATTTCGCTGATCCCGGATGAGTAATACTGGTGATGTTCGGCCAAGGCCTGAATATGGGTCACAGGGTCCGGCTCGGTGCCATAGGGAATACGCACCCCTGGGGTGACGTCTTTATCCAGACTGATACCGCCCTGGGCGTGCAGTAATGCTCGGCCATGGTATCCGTAGGTGACAGGTGTCGATTTTACTATTTTGTCCAGTGCCGCAGAGATGCGATAGCCAAGTTCATTGGCGGTCTCACAGTGACCGTATGATTTCGATGATGCCTTGGTCTCACCCAGTAAGCAGTTCACCGCCTCCGCCATGCCATAGATACCGAACATGGGGGCAAATCTTGTCTCCTGTATCAGGCCCTCTTCGACCAGGAAGCTGGTGAAGAAGTGTGATTCTTCATGGAGATAGCGACTTCTGGCCTGGATCAACTCATACATGAGTTGGCAATAATAGGGCAAGGTATTGGTGAAGAAGTCCTGAGTGTCTATGGCGAGCAGTGCTACTTGCTTGAGGTTGAGACGAACCAGAGTGTTGGCTCCACCTGCCAGCGGCAGTGAGTTGTAGCAGCTGACTATGCCGAAACCTGAGTCGTCAAAAGTCTGAGCATGTATCGGGTAATTGGCGATATGGGGCTTGCTGCACTCGCAGATGTTGTCGGTTGCCTGTTGCAGCAGCTTATCGGGTGTGGTGTCTGGATCGTACATAAAGGTGAGGTTGGGAGCGACCTGCTTCAGTTCGGCGTCAACACGTAAGATAGTCCGGCAGATGATGTTATCTGACGGACCTATGTTCACATGCATAAAAGCATCGGGCAAGGTGCGATCCAGCATGATCCAGAATAGCCTCAGCTTGTTATAGATAGTCTCATCATCGAGCTTGGTCACATAGGGCATCAGCAACTCATCCAATCGACCCAAGTAGACTGGGATATTGGTCACCGAAGGCACATGGTGATAGATGATGGTTAAGGCATTGATGGCCTCATCAAGATTACGTGCCGGCTCCAGCTCCAGGTATTTTGAGCCTTGAGTCAGATACTTGGCATAGTCGGGCAGTACATAACGAGGCTTAAAGGGGGCATGGCCCTCGAACATGTCGCAGATGATCCCCGAGTCCATCGCCTGGCTGACGGCGCTGGAGACGTGAGGATATGGCAGGCTGGCCTCGGCCTCCAGAGCCAGATAATTCGATTTCTGTTTTGGCGTTAGGCTGGCGTCGGTCACTATGCGACTGAATGTGTCTTGGGAAGTCATCTGAATTATCTATATATGAATGATGCAGACTAAATTACTCCCTAAGTCCATTGGCCAACAGTGAAAAACCCTGCAGCGTCTGTTTCCAAAATGGAAAAACGATGGCTGAAGTCACAGTTTGGCCCCTGAGACCGTCTGCCTCAGGGGAGTCGATTCCCCTTAGAAGAATCCTAGTGGCTTGATGTCGTAGCTGATAAGTAAGTTCTTGGTATTCTGATAGTGAGACAACATCATCTTATGGGTCTCACGTCCGATCCCCGAACGCTTATAACCACCAAATGCGGCATGTGCAGGATAGGCGTGATAGCAGTTAATCCACACGCGTCCCGCTTGAATTCCGCGCCCCATGCGCTGTGCCTTGTTCATATCACGAGTCCATACTCCGGCGCCTAAGCCGTACTCGGTATCGTTAGCTATGGCCAGTGCCTCGGCTTCATCCTTAAAGGTGGTCACTGAGATCACCGGTCCGAAGATCTCTTCCTGGAAGATGCGCATATCGTTGGTGCCCTTGAGGATAGTCGGCTTGATATAAAAACCGCCACTCTGGCCGCCTTCGAGTCTGCAGATATCACCGCCCAATAACAGCTCGGCCCCTTCCTCTTTACCTATGGCTAAGTAACTTAAGATCTTATCGAATTGTTCCTGAGATGCCTGTGCGCCGACTTGCGTCTCGGTATCCAAAGGATCGCCTTGCTTGATGGTCTTAGCGCGTTCGATAACCTTGGCCATAAACTTCTCGTAGATAGATTCATCGATGAGCACCCTGGATGGACAGGTACAGACTTCGCCCTGATTGAAGAAGGCCAGCAACATGCCTTCGATTGCCTTATCGAGGTATTCATCTTCGTGATCCATCACATCGGCGAAGAAGACATTGGGTGACTTACCGCCCAGTTCTACCGTCGAGGGGATCAGTGAGTCGGCGGCGCACTTGAGAATATGTTGGCCAATATTTGTCGAACCTGTGAAGGCCAGCTTGGCAATACGCTTGCTGGTGGCCAATGCCTGTCCAGCCTCGGTGCCGAAACCATTGACGATATTGAGTATGCCAGCAGGTAGCAGGTCTTCGATAAGCTCGACCAGTACCAGGATAGATACCGGAGTCTGCTCCGCAGGCTTAAGAACGACACAGTTACCCGCGGCTAGTGCCGGTGCGACTTTCCAGGCCGCCATCAACATGGGGAAGTTCCAGGGGATGATCTGACCGACGACACCTAATGGCTCGGGGAAGTGATAGCTGACAGTATTGGCATCGATATCGGCAGCACTACCCTCTTGGGCGCGGATGCAGCCAGCGAAATAACGAAAGTGATCGACAACTAAGGGAAGATCTGCCGCGAGAGTCTCACGCACCGCCTTACCATTTTCCCAGGTTTCGGCGATAGCCAGGTATTCGATGTTCTGCTCGATACGGTCGGCTATCTTTAGCAGCAGATTGGATCTGTCTGTGACTGAGGTCTTCCCCCAGGATTCTCTGGCCTGGTGTGCAGCGTCCAGTGCCAGTTCGATATCTCTCTCATCTGAGCGAGCGACCTGACAGAACACCTTGCCATTGACGGGGGAGCTGTTCTGGAAGTATTTGCCGCCGACCGGGGCTACCCATTTGCCGCCGATATAGTTGTCATACTTGTCTTTGAAATTGATCTTGGCGCCGTCGCTTCCTGGTTGTGCGTAGTTCATGCTATTTGTCCTTTAATTTGTCTTGTTAGTTAACTCTTACCGAGTCATTAGTCGATACATCTGCTGTATCTTATTGTTTTTAAGTGCAAAGGATTTTCTCTGCTTATGTGAGCTCTCCCGAGGGATATCGCAATCATTGGGCCAAGCTGGCCGGAGTTGTGATATCTGTGAGGTAACAGTATGATGAAAAACTAATTTTTGATGTCTTTATGTGCGAAAGCCAGTAAGAGGTTGCACTGGTATAGCGGCCGCACTGTGGCATAAGTGCACACCATGAGTGTGCCAAAATGGAACACTGCTATGACACTAAAACTCGGCGCTCAGCAAGAGAGCATGCAAGATTGGCTATCAGATTCCTGGTTACGCAGCCAAGGTGCAGGGCTTACTGAAGCCAGTCTTCCTGAGGAGATGAGGCTAGATAGAGGCGCATTGGAAGATCGGAATTTTCATCATAAACAGCTTATCGAGCTGGTAGAAAACCATGCACTGCCGTTGTTTAGTCAACTCATGTCACACACTTCGAGTCGGCTGATTTTGTCAGATTGCGAAGGCTATGTACTGTGTCATTGGGGAGTGAGCAAGTATTCAGATAAGCTAGCCAATATTGCACTGGATGTCGGGGTTAATTGGCTGGAACAGCATAAAGGCACTAATGCGATTGGCACTGCGCTAAAGGCGCAACAAACCATATCTGTCATTGGTGAGCAGCACTTTATTAAGCAGCATAGATTTATGAGCTGCACCGCCAGTCCGATATTTTCACCTGCCGGTGAGATGATAGCGGCTATAGATATCACCACGGAGCAGCAGCAACATACTCAGCAAACCTTGCTTTTAGTGTCTAGTCTGGCTCAACAAGTTGAAACGGCTTTACTCTGTCATCTGCCACATAGTCACTATCGAATCGACTTGGCCGAGCAAGCTACTTTGCTCGACTCGGGCTGGCAAGGTATCGTCATCGCCGATAGCGAAGGTAAGATCTTAGGCACTAATGCCATGGCGAAGAAATTGCTGAATGCGCCAGGTTTAGGTGAGGACATCAAGCGCTATATGGGTAGCCAGTGGCCTCAAAGTGAAGCCATATCTCAACATAGAGATCTGCATCTTAAAACTCAGGCCATAAAACCCAATAAGACTCAGGTACTAGGTCATAAAGTCGCGGTGCGATTTAAAGATCCTAAATTAGAGCGTGCCTGGCAGCAAGCCAATAAGGTCGTAGGCAAGAGCATTCCCCTGCTGGTATTAGGTGAAACGGGGGTGGGAAAAGAGCAGTTCGTGACTAAGTTGCATAGCCAAAGTAAACGTTGCGGCCATGCATTCGTTGCGGTCAACTGTGCCTCCTTACCCGCAGATTTAGTCGAGTCTGAGCTATTTGGTTATCAAGCCGGGGCTTTTACTGGTGCCAGTAGGAGCGGATACTTAGGCAAAATCCGTCAAGCCGATGGTGGTTTCCTATTTTTGGATGAGATAGGTGAGATGCCATTGGCGACCCAAAGCCGATTACTGCGTGTATTACAGGAGAGGGAGGTCACCCCAGTCGGCAGCAACCGCAGCTACAAGGTGGATATTCAAGTCGTGGCGGCTACCCACACAGATCTCGAACAGTTGGTGAAAGATGGTCGGTTCAGGCAAGATCTCTTCTACAGGCTCAATGGCTTGCAGGTGACCTTGCCATCACTGCGGGAGCGCAGTGATATTGAGCGTATCATTGATAAACTCCACAGAAAATATCGTGTGTCACATCAGCTTATAGAGGCATCTTTATTGGCAAAAATGCTTGGCTATCATTGGCCGGGAAACTTGCGTGAGCTGGATAACTTGATGCAAGTTGTGTGTCTGATGTCAGAGGGCGAGCAGGAGCTTAATTGGGGGCACCTGCCGGATAACTTGCAGCAAACTCTAGCTAAAGAACAGGTGAGTGCAGGGCTAGTCAGAGCGCCCCAAAATAATGAATTACACACTCTGGTTAATGCCAATATTATTGCCTGCTATGCTAAGTTTCAGGGCAATGTCAGTCAATGTGCCAAGCATCTTGGCATCAGTCGCAATACCCTTTACCGCAAGCTAAAACGGCTTGGGCTAAAGAAGTGATTACCAAGGCATTCGTTATTTCAGCTATTCATGATTACGATGCATGTCTAACATGCAAAATATGCATTTCAAGCATGATGTGTTTTACATTATGCTGGCAGGACTATTTTAGAGGAGTTCATCATGTTCAAAGCACTGGTTTTAACTCAGGAAGGCAAAAATACTCTAGCAAACATCACTCAGATCCAAGAGTCAGATCTGCCTGAAGGTGAAGTGCTAGTCGATGTAGCGTATTCATCGCTGAACTATAAAGATGGTCTTGCTGTAACGGGAATTGGCCGTATTATTCGTAATTTCCCTATGGTGCCTGGCATCGATTTTGCTGGTGTCGTCAATGAATCTGCAGACCCACGTTATAAAAAGGGTGATGAAGTTATCTTGACTGGCTGGGGGGTGGGTGAGAGTCACTGGGGCGGCATGGCAGAAAAGGCACGTGTTAAAGCCGACTGGTTAGTCCCTATGCCACCAACTTGTAATGCCCAAAAAGCCATGATGATAGGCACGGCGGGTTTAACCGCCATGTTATGTGTGCAGGCGCTACAAGATGCCAAGATCACACCCGAATCTGGTGATGTTTTAGTGACTGGCGCTAGTGGCGGGGTGGGCTCAGTTGCCGTATCTCTACTTGCGAGACTGGGCTATAAAGTGGTGGCAAGTTCTGGTCGTGTCGAGCAAAACTGTGAGCTGTTGCTTTCACTCGGAGCCAGCGAAGTCATAGAGCGCAGTGAACTAGAGCAAGATTCTAGACCATTAGAGAAGCAGCGCTGGGCTGGTATCGTCGATACCGTAGGCGATAAAGTGCTGGCAACGGCGCTGGCCCAGATGAACTATGGCGGCGCCGCAGCTATTTGTGGCTTGGCGGGTGGTTTTACACTACCAACAACTGTGATGCCGTTTATTTTACGTGGTGTAAGCTTACTCGGTATCGATTCGGTTTCATGTCCCTTGGATAAACGCCAAGCAGCTTGGGAGCGAGTCATAGAGCTATTACCGGAAAGTTACTATCAGCAAGCGGCTCAGACTATTGAACTCGATGAGGTTGCTGCCTATGCCGATAAGATAGTTAAAGGGCAAGTCACCGGTCGAGTACTGGTTAAAGTTTAACGTTATTGCTCCGTCACTTTTCTATCTAAGCCCAGATTTTTCTGGGTTTTTTATTGTCTGGTTATTGCTTAAGCAACTGACGAATTGAAGCCGTTATCTCTTCCCTTAACCACTTATGGGCTTTATCCCGCTCAGATTTGGAGTGCCAAAATAGGTTGTAGTCTAACGGCGGGATCTCAAAAGGAAGTGGTTTAAGCCTGAGTCTATGCTTCGATGCTGCAAGCTCAGCCATACCCTCAGGTAAGGTGATGATCAAAGGATGAAACTTTAATAAGGCGAGTGCGCTGTCCAGATGAGAGGTTCTCAAGAGTTCATTACGATCGGGATATGCCACAATAGCCGAATCAACCAGGGCCTTCACACCATCGCTGATGGCTATGGTCGCGTGGGGGTAATGCAAGTAATCCGCTAATGTGAGGGGTGAATCAGCCAAAGGATGCTCGGGCGATAACAGGCAGCTTACGCCGACTTTACCGAGAAATTCTTGACTGAGCTGCAGGGTTTGACCGATGGCCCGACAGATAGCCAGATCAGCCCCTTGCTGACTTAATTGTGATTGTAATTCCCTATGCTGAACCGGTATGACCTCGAGTTTGATATTGGGGGCTTTACTGTAGATTTCCGGTAATACGAAAGGCACTAAGGCCTGCATCGCATAGTCTGTGGCGGCGATGGTGAATTTTTGCTGACATTCACTTGGGTTAAATTCTTTGGGAGTCAGTAGCTCAATCAATTGTCCTGTAGGTTGTTGTAACTGTGAATAACAAACGAGGGCGAATTGAGTCGGTACTAATTTTTGCCCTACACGGGTAAAGAGTGGGTCGTTGAGCATGTCTCGCAGACGAGCTAAAATTCTGCTGGTGGCAGATTGGCTCAGATGTAAGCGCTTAGCGGCTTGAGTAACACTACACTCTTCAACCAAGATCTGTAATGCGATAAGCAAACTTAGATCTTGCCGGTAGATATCTTCTAGTTCCATACACACTTATTTAGGTCTTTCTTCTCATAACACTAACACCATGGTGTGCTCCACGCTTGGTTTTCCTTGCCTTTTTAGCTCTTTATCTGATTTTGGAATTGAGTCCAAAATACCTTTAAAGTTGTAATTTTACGTGAATTTGAACCTAGTCTGAACTTTCACGATGTTATCAAAATGTTTTGAGTACACTGTTTTGTAACTCCCGTTTTGGAACTGATTCCACCTTTATGATCATCTTGTCGATAAAAAACTAAAAAGGGTGATGACAGATGAGCAATAACAATCTGCTTGGACGCCGTAATTTCATAAAAGGAATGGGAGCTGCTGCCGGCGTGGCACTAGCAGCGCCAGCGATGGCCATTTCAGAGAAAGCGGACGGAGTTAAATGGGACAAAGAAGTTGAGGTGCTAATTATTGGTTCTGGTTTTGCTGGTTTAGCCGCAGCAATCGAAGCCACACGTAAAGGTGCAAAAGACGTTCATATCTTCGAGAAGATGTCATATTTCGGTGGTAACTCAGCCATCAATGGTGGCCTCTTTGCTGCTCCTGGTACGCCTATGCAGAAGAAAGAAGGTGTGCAGGACTCTGTAGACAGAATGGTTGCCGATCAGATGAAGTCTGGTCGTGGTATTGCCGATGAGGCGCTACTACGACATGTGGCAGAGCATGCAGTTGAAGCACTACAGATGACTATGGATGCAGGCTCCGAATTCCATCCATACTTACAACAGTTAGGTGGCCATTCGGTTGCCCGTACTTACCAGACTACTGTGAGCTGTGGTGCCGGTATCACCCAACCTCTCTATAAAGAGTGTAAAAAAATTGGTGTTAAGACCCATAATCGCTCTAAGTTCGAAGGTTTCTTAGTGGGTGAAAAAGGCGAAATTCTTGGCGTTAAAATGCGTGAAAACTACCATTTCGGTGAAGACCAGCCTGGTAAAGTCATTAAGATCCGAGCAAAGCGCGGTGTGATCATGGCGACAGGTGGTTTCGCACAGAATATTGATCTGCGTATGGCGCAAGACCCAACTTTGACTGCTGAAGTGGGTTGTACTAACGCACCCGGTGCGACCGGTGAAGGTATGTATGAGATGTTCCGTCTGGGGGCAATCCCAGTGCATTTGGCTCATATCCAATCGGGCCCTTGGGCATCACCAGATGAAGGTGGGTTCGGTTATGTGTCTAACTACTCTATCTATAACTTCCCTCATTCAATGGCGATTAACCGTCTGACCGGTAAGCGTTTCATGAATGAAATTGCTGACCGTAAGACTCGCGCCGATGCCGAGTTGGGCTGTCGCGATGAGAAAGGTGAGGCACTACCTCCTATCTTGATCACCAGCTATAAGGATTCAAAGAAGCATCCTAATACCAAGAAAGTGATCAAGTACAACGTAGGTTGGAAGTTTGACACGGTTGAAGAATTAGCCAAGCATTTCGAAGTACCACTGAAGCCACTTAAGGCGCAGATCGAAGAGTACAACAGCTACGTTAAGTCCGGCGAAGATACGCAGTTCGGTAAGAACATGACTAAGGCGAAGGACAAGTTTATCCAAGCTCCTTTCACCGTGGTTCGTTTATGGCCAAAGGTGCATTACTGTCAAGGTGGTGTGCAGGTCAACGCTAAAGCTGAAGTGAAGGATAGCTTTACGGGCAAACCTATCTCAGGTCTATATGCTGCTGGAGAAGTCTGTGGTGGTATCCATGGTGTGAGCCGTTTAGGTAGCTGCTCAATTCCAGAGTGTATGGTGATGGGTATGACAGCTGCACGCAGCATGATGAAAGCCTAACTAGATCCGTAAAAAGAGGAATCAATAATGAAAAAATTAAATATTGTACTCGCACTGGTCTTAACTGGCTTAGTGAGTCTATCGGCTCAAGCGGTTGATCAGCGTGTTTACCATAAAGATGTGATCGGTAAGGATTGTAAAGTATGTCATGACAATGGCATCAAGCAATTTCCATCGGATCAAGCCTGCCTGCAGTGTCATGATATTGATGACCTAGCCGAGCAGACTGCACGTAGCGAAGAGGAACGGTGGCAGAATCCACACAATAATCTGCACTATGGTAAGGATCTTCCTTGTCAGGAATGTCATGGCGAACATAAGCCTAAGAAGCCTTTGTGCAGCAATTGTCATACTTTCAAGTTTGATAAGCATAAAGAGTAACAATCACGATTAATCGGGGTTTGTGTAACACCAACCGTAAATGCCCCATCTTTTACGGTTGGTATTTGAGTTATTTAAAGTTTTATTCATATAGATTAGTAAGAAAATATATATCCCTGCAAAGATAATTGATTTTTGTCTTATTAGTTTTCAGTGAACCCCTTCCTCTACCTTTTGAGGAAGGCTGTTTTTTAATTAAATAGTCAACAATGCGTTTGTTATTTGAACTCGATCTTGATGTGTTAAGTTTTCAACCATGCTGCAAAAAGTTGTAAGTGTGAAGTCAATTCAATGTTGTAAAATTAATTTGAGTTGCTGTGTTGATTTTAGATGTGGGTTTAGTTTTTAATTTAATGTTGAGATAGAATGAGTTTAATATTTAAATGCATGAACCTCTTCATAGTTAAATATAAAAAGTTAATTAATAAATAAACTATTAATAATATAATACGATATGGTGATGGAACTATTATGAAAAAAAGTGTAATTTTTTTAAGTTTGGCATTAGCTAATAGTGCTTATGCTGTAGAAACTCCTAGCTTTCTTGATGGGAATGATATTAAAGATGCTGAGTTCAAGTGTTTGGGTGAAGTGTCAGAGTATTCCAAAGCAGATCAGAAGTATGTTGATATCCTCTGGGATGAGACTCTCACTTATTTAAAAGCCTATGCTCTAGCATTAACAAATGGTGAAGAGAGTAACTGCATAAACTCTGATGAAGCCCTGTTTGATTCCACCGAAGGTGGCAAGAAAATGTGCATCATGGATCGCCGTGATATGAAGATTATGGTGAAAAATATCTATCAGGTGATCAACAACCCAGAAAAAGCCAAGCAATGTTTTGGTGCGCGAACAGATGTTAGCTGGATCTATAGCCCAGGTGGCGAATTAGAGAAAAACTCTCCAGTAGCACAATGGGCCAAGCGTACATCATTCGAAGAATTTTTTAATACTAAAGTGACCAATAAAGAGGTCAGAAAGGTAGGGCTTAACTTCACTAAAAACTTCGCCAAGATGGTTACCGGTGACGAAGTGAAAATGCCATCCTCTTTTCCATACGATGTGAGTGCTAATGCACTACCAAACTTATGGGCAGCTGCTGGCTGGTTCCCAATGTATGGCCAAGAGAGCAAGCGCAACGATAAAAACTTCAACAATATTCGTGGTGGCTATGCTTACGCCGAAATTTTCGGTCATTGGGGCTTGCTACGCATCGACGAAATTAATGGTGAAAAAGTGGGTGCTGAAGTGGGAATGACGGTGCAATCTGTCGATACTTTATATCCATACCACAATCACGCCATCTCAGAGATCTACTACAACATGCGTAAGCCTGCATGTACTAATCAATTCAAGAGCTTTGCTGTCAGAGAAGACTCTCCATTGCTTAAGACGGTAAAAGAAGATGACAAGATGCGTCGAGTGCAGTTCGACGCGAGTCAGGCCAACGAAGCCTCAATGTGGCAAGCGGGGAGCGCAGATCAAGATCCTCTGATGTATTTCCATCAAAATACCATTCATGCATTTGATGTCGATGGCAGCTGTGAAGCTAAGCCTGAAGAGCGTGCAATTGTGTCTGTGTGGGCAAGAAGTAATGCTAATGACAAGCGCAATGACTATGGCACAACATTGCTTTGCGAGTCGGCTAAAAACCCTGGCACGCCCGCAAACCGCGGCGAAGTCATTCAGTGTGATCTGAGCAAGGTAAAATGGTAATCGTTAATTTCTGACTATTTCACATTAACATTTCCGGTTTATTGCAATGCTAATAGATATAAATAGTAAACCGGAACTTAAATGTTAAATGTAGTTCTGTGCATATATTAAATTTATGTGTTTCCTGAAATTAAATACAAAATAATATAAAGAGTGATAATGATGAGAATGAATAAGTTTCTGTTGTCTATGATTGCTAGTGCTATTGCGCTATCTGGTGTTTCTACTTTGGCTCAGGCTGAAGATGGAATTAATGTAGGTGGTACAGTTCGTGTTAACTATGCTTATAAAGATTACAGTGAAAGCTCAAAGGACAAAGGTGGCGATCTGACATTTGACATGGCTGCCATCAAGTTTAATGGTAAAAGTGGAGATTGGGGCCTGTCTGCAGAATATCGATTCACTTCCAGCACGGATTATATTAAGTACGGTTATGGTTATTATGATCTGAATACAGACTGGCAGCTTCAGTTTGGTATTAACAAGGTTCCATTTGGTAATCCTGGATTTATTTCCAATAGCTTCTGGTTCGGTATTCCTTACTACCTTGGATTTGAAGATGACCATGATATTGGTGTAAAAGCAGTATATGAAAAAAATGGCTGGCATACCGATATGGCTTTCTATAAGAATGCCGAGTACGGTGCAAGTGAAAATAAGCGTTATGCTACAGATCTTTATACCGGCACCATTAATGGTACCGAGTACAATAACGAAGAGACCAATCAGTTAAACCTACGTCAGACCTACACAATGGAACATGAAGGTGGTTCAACCACATTCGGTGGTTCAGTTGAAGTGGGACAGATCTACAACAGCAAGACAGGCAATACCGGTGATCGTTATGCAGTAGCGGCCCATCTAGATAGCAGCTTCAATGGCTGGAACCTGCAGTTGCAAGCGATGCAGTATGAGTATGATGCAGCAGATAGTGCGGATGCTAACAAAATTGGTGTCTCAGTGGTTAGCTGGCAATATGAAATTGCCTCAAAAGGACTAGCTTACAGCGCGAATATCGCTAAAACCTTCACAACTGATTGGGGAAGTCTGAAGTTCTATAACGATTTTGGTTTGATGACTCCTGATGTGGCTGACAGCAGCTATGATGACAGCTTGCAAAACGTGACCGGTGTTGCCATCTCTGCCGGTGCGACTTACACCATGATTGATTTCATCATGGGTAAAAACATGACCTTCTCAACGGCGAATAACGACCATGTTGGTCTTCCTGAGATGGGTGATGACTGGGACAAACGTGTCAACATCAATTTTGGTTACTACTTCTAAAGGATTTGGAAGTTAGCGATATGGATAAGTGACCAAAGCTCCCGGTAACTTATCCATAAACATCTTTTGGCTATTGTACCAACACCAATCACTGGCTTGTGATTGGTGTTTTTTGTTAAAACCAAGGGTTTGTATGAAGATGTGACAGGTGAAAGCCTGATTGTTATTCGGTTACCTTGATAATAAACCTTTGTTTATTGCGAGGTAGACAGGCTTTCAATATTCGCCTTAATCAGAGTAATTAATTGGTTGGTTGCCTCGGTTTGTGTATCTGGATTGAGGTATAGAGACTCATTAAAGATAGGTAAAGGAGGAATGTTATGTTCAACAGGGTCGAGAATTTCCATCTTGTCGTTGATGCGAAACTCTGCAATAGGTGCAATCGCTAAGTCATTCTCAACCGCCATGCAGAGCGCATTCGGTGAAGGCGTGGAAAGTAGAACATTAATCGGGCGCATCGATATCTGGTGGTTGGCAAAGACCTGGGCTCGAATAGGACAGTTCTCAGGGTAGAGTGCCATAGGTATGGTATCGCGCTTGTGGGCATTGCCGTCTTTGGCCGCTACCCAGTGAAAGCGACGTTCAAACAGTAGCTCACCATGTCCTGGTGCTGGCGCTTGCCAGTGAGTCGCGACGATAACATCGAACTCGCCCTGATGCAGACGTTTATAGAGATTTCCGCTCACATCGGTATCTATGACTAATTCGATGCAGGTGAATTCACGAATAAACTCAAGCAGGCAGCTATCGAGGTAACGATTAATGTAATCGGTAGGAACACCGAGGCGAATAACTTCCTTGTTTTGACAATCTTTGAGTTCATCGAGCGCTTGAGAATTTAGCTGCATCATCTTATACGCGTAGTTAAGCAGGGTTTCTCCTGACTCTGTTAGCGTGACACCTTTATTATCCCTCAGTAACAATGGCCGGCCCACACTCTCCTCAAGCTTTTTAATTTGCAGACTCAGGGTCGATTGAGTTCGACAGATCTTCTCCGCCGCCTTGGATAAATTCCCGCACTCGGCGACAGCGATAAAACCTTCTAATAATTCAATCTTAAGCATAGGCTGGGTGTTTTTGATATTGAAATAGTAAATAGTGCTACCAGTATTACTCAATATCGAATTGTACTGAAGCTTGTTACCTTATGATTGTGAGGTTGAAATTAGATTGTTTACTAGAAGTGTGATGAGGTTAATGATGAGTAACTGGGAGCAGCGTGGTAATTACTTGATAGAGGTCGCTCAAAGATGTCTGCGAGGGCATAAGACGTTTGACCTATGTCGCTCACACTTAGTGAAGGCAAGCCAGATTTCTAAAGGAACTATCTATAATCATTTCCCCTCGGAAGCCGATCTTATTGTCGCAGTAGCGTGTGCGGATTACAGTCGCTGGCTGACCCAAGCCAAAGAAGATGAGCTCAATTATAGCGATCCTCTAAAGCGAATCCTGTTTCACCACTGCTGGCGTCTGAGAGATACGCTATCTAATCAACGTTTTGTCATCGAACGTGTGATGCCAAATGCTGAGATTTTAGTGCAAGCGACTCAGTATTACCGCCATCGCTTCGAGAAGCTTTATTCTCAGTATGAGCAATGGAATAAAGCCCTGATTAGCCAAGTTGGTGATGTTGCCGGTTTCGACAGGGCCGAGTTACTCGTCAACTATTTACGCGGCGCCATGATAAACAGTGACGATGCCAACAAGCATAGCGGTGATGTGCAGATGTATTATCAATTTAGTTATGCGTTAACCCATTTGATGGGGCACTCTGATAAACGTATCCCCACTAAACTCGAATTTTCTGCTTGGTTGTCAGCTAATAATAGAGTGAAACATCAAAAAGGTATGACCAGCACGGCAGCTTGATGGTGACCCTTAGACAGTTGGGGAAAATGTTCTCAGCGGTTACTTTCCTTGGTGAGCATCCATTAAGGCCCTTAGTCACTATTTACGTACTCAAAATGGCTTGTAAGTGGCTAGCTCGGTAGTTTGATAGTGACTCTTAGACCGTTGGGGTGAATATTCTCAGCGATTATCTGTCCTTGGTGAGCATCAATAGCAGCCTTAGTAATAGCAAGACCTAGCCCCCAGCCGCCAGATTCTCTCTCTCGAGCCGTTTGAGGTCGATAGAATGGGTCGAAGATAGCGTGTAGATCTTGTTCATTCTCGATACCTGGTCCGTCGTCGCAGATAATAATTGTGACTTCGGTGTCGGATGCTTGAGCCGTGATATCGATCTGCTGCTCGGCATAGCGAATCGCATTTCTGAGCAAGTTTTCAATGGCCCGAGACAGAAGTCTGGGATTGGTCGGTAGTGAGATTGCATCATCAATATCGATCACTAGCGCTTTTCCCTGTTGAGAAGCTTCAAAGTCCGCATCGTCGAGCACCTGACTCAAGGTTTCATTGAGAGACAGTTGATGCTTAGTATCGTGAATGTTGAGCTTCACTCGAGAAAGCTCAAGCAACTCAGCGATCATCTGTTCTAGCTGTTCTGCTTCATAGCCGATACGTTGCGTTTCGGCTGATTCCTGTCCCTTCTTGCGGGCAAGGGCTAAGGCTAATTGTAACCGGGTCAGTGGCGTTCTTAGCTCATGAGAGATATCACTAATGAGTCTCTGTTGGCTTTTAACCATATTCTCAACCGAATTTGCCATACCGTTAAATGCCAGAGCTAGCTGACCAATCTCATCTTTGCGATTAGTGGTTGCCTTATCGACACGGCTGGTCAAATCTCCGGCCGCAAGTGCATCGGCGCTTAATCTCAATGTTCGCAGCGGTTTTCCCAGGTGCCAGGCGAGCAGACCACATAAGAGGCCAGAGAGCATGATGGCTAGGCTTAATGTCAGTAGTTTATTCTCGGCGAAGAAAAAAAACCAAGGGCGTGGATGATGATCGGCTAGTCTGCCATAAATTGAGTACTGCTCTCCTGCCGCATTAAATTTATAGGGGCCAAAAATCAATTCTCTCTTAAATTGATGTGTCATAGGCCGTTCGGCCTCATCTGTCATCAGCATGAAGCGACGTAAACCCCGAGATACCTTGTGTGAGTTAATGACTCTGCCCTGATGATCGACAATATAAAAACGGACAGGCTTGTCGTTTCTATCTCTGATATGAGTAAGCCGTTTGAATCGACTGCTGTTAATCGCTTGGGGATCGTCTTCCAAACGTATACTGACCCGTTCGGCAATTCTGACTAGCATCTTTGCCAGATGAGGGGGAAGCGGTGCTCTGTCATGGTTTTGCTGCAATAGAGGTAGCAGACCTACAATAGCTATGATCAATGAGCTACAGAGCCAGAAGCCGAGTAATAATTTAATAAATATGCGGTTTGGGAGTTTACTCACTGCCATTAGGGTAGCCAAATGTAGCCTTTGCCACGAATCGTCTTGACTCTGGGTCTACCATCCATTCGTTCCGGTAGCTTCTTGCGTAGATTAGATAGATGCATATCTAAGCTTCGGTCAAATGGCATAAGCTTCTTATTGAGCACTTTTTCACTCAGGCTCTCTTTGCTTATCAAGTCACCTGCATTTTGTAGCATCTCAAATAACAAACCAAACTCAGTTCCGGTAAGTATGAGTAGTTGTTCCTGGCAATAGACTTCCTGACGGCTCGGGTCTAGTGTGATATCGCCATATTCATAAACACTGGGTTGTTTATCGTTGGGTAAAATATGGCTACGACGAATAATTGCCTTAATACGTGCAACTAGCTCTCGATCGTTGAAAGGTTTTGGTAAATAGTCGTCGGCTCCGATCTCGAGTCCGACAACTCTATCAATCTCGTCACCGCGAGCGGTGAGCATTAACACAGGTGTCTGTTTGTTAGCTCGGAGAGATTTCAACACCTCGAAACCATTTAGCTTTGGCAACATAACATCGAGAAGAATGAGGTCGTAATCTTTATCCAGAGCCAGTTCTAAGCCTGATTGTCCATCATGGGCAAGTGTTAGCTCGAAGCCTTCCAATTCCAGAAGTTGTGCTAATAACTCCGACAAGCCCATGTCATCGTCGATTAGTAACAGATGGTTCATATGTATCTTTACCTTAAATCAATATGCTAACAAGACGAGTATACATTTTTAGATGTCAATTGCAGTTTATCAATGTAAGTCTAAGTAAAGATTGCGATAGAGGCCGATTGAAGTCGGAATTGAAATATAAGAACTCAGTAAATTTACAGTGATTTACCTTGGATAAACCCTGACTTACATTTAACTCGCTAAACTGGATTGTGTTGAATGACGTGAGATAACTCACCCACAGATAGAGGTCAGTGAAATGAAAGCAAATACATTTAAAGCAGGTTTACTCGCTATTGTCGCAAGCTCGGCTCTTATGACGTCGGCTGTATACGCGGAAGATGGACAACATGACTGTCAGCATCATATGAAGAGCGAGCGCATGGCTCACCATGGTGGTATGCGTCAAATGTTCAAAGGTTTGGGTTTGACCGATGATCAGAAGTCAGAAATTAAGTTGCTTATAAAAGAGCAAAAGACTGCAATGAAAGAGAATCGTCCTACCAAGGAAGAGCGTACAGCCAAGAAGGCCGAGTTTTTAAGTTTGATCACAGCCGATAGCTTCGATGAGACCAAGGCACAAGAGCTGATGCAAGTGAGACAAGATAAGGCTAAATATAAGAAGCTAGAGATGATGAAAGTTCAGAATAAGATATATAAGCTTCTTACGCCTGAGCAACAAGAACAGTTCAAAGATAACTTTGAAAAAGGCCATTCACGTAAAGGCGAACGTAAAGGTTGGCACTAGTCATCAGTTTTTGATTCTGTATTGATATACACTTGAGGTCATAGGCTTCCCCTGCTTGCTATTCTTAACAAGAAAGTTAATAGCTATATATAGTAGAAATATGATCTCATGAATCAAGATTCCCAATACGACTTTTGGGTCAAGTTAGCTAGCCGCGCCGCAGTGGCTACAGCTTTGACCCTTATCATTATTAAGATGGCAGCCTGGATGTACTCAGGGTCTGCTAGCATGCTAGCGTCATTGACGGATTCATTTGCCGATGCGCTCGCATCCATAGTTAACTTCATAGCAATTCGATACGCCATAGTCCCTGCAGACCAAGATCATAGATATGGCCATGGTAAAGCAGAGCCGTTAGCTGCATTAGCTCAGTCTGCATTTATTTTGGGTTCTGCCTTCTTACTGCTTTTTCATGGTGGGGACCGGCTAATTAACCCCACACCCGTTCATCATGCCATGTTGGGTGTCGTGGTATCTATAGTCGCTATTATCCTAACCTTTGCTTTAGTTGTTCTGCAGAAAAAAGCGTTAGCCGCTACATCTAGCACTATTGTTGAGGCCGACGCACTTCACTATAAATCAGATCTATTCCTGAATGCAGCAGTATTAGTGGCGCTTGTTCTCTCACAATATGGTTGGTGGTGGGCTGATGGCTTGTTTGCAATCCTTATTGCAATCTTCATAGGGCAACAAGCTTTGGATTTAGGTTATCGCTCAATTCAGTCTCTACTCGATAGAGAGTTGGATAATGACACTAGGTTAAAGATTATTGAGTTGGCCCAACAAGACCCACAAGTTAAAGGCATTCATGATTTAAGAACCCGTGAATCAGGTAAGACAACATTTATTCAATGCCATTTAGAATTGGATGGTTCTCTTAGCCTAAGAGAGGCACATGTTATCGCTGATAAGACCGAAGCGAGAATAAGAGAGGCATTTTCCGATGCCGAGGTCATCATACATCAAGACCCAGTATAGCCAATAACATGGACTGCGCCGACATTTTGGCCAACCTCTTGTTAGTTTGTGGATAAATATGGGGGTAACTAGTGGGTACTGTGTGGTTAAAGGAGGATTTCTTAAAAAGGTCGTTTTTTCTCTGAAAATCGCTTGCGCTCTGGGCTGACATCCCTATAATGCGCATCCACTGACACGGCAAACCAGTCCTACTAAACATTAAGTTAAGTAAGACACAGTCGAGTCAGGGCAACGAGTTAGCTTAGTTTTTAAGTTGTGTTAAACACTTAAAAATCTTTTTTAAAAAGCACTTGACGCCAAGCAGGGAAAGCGTAGAATACGCATCCCAAGCCAACGACCTAGCGTCTAACGGCTGCATCTGCAAGACGATGCAACGCTCTTTAACAATTCAAAACAAGAAATCTGTGTGGACACTCACAGGTGTTGAGTTATTCGAAATTGCTTCACTCTTTCTAGTAAAGGATGAGCAATCAAAAATTTAACTCGACGAATCTCTTTTAGAAGAGAAGCTGAGTGACCATAGCAATATGTAAACTTCGAAAGTCTTCGGGCTTTTGAAAAACAGTATAATTCGTTGAGCCGATGTCATCATCGAAAGAGGATGCATCAAAAGAACTTTAATTGAAGAGTTTGATCATGGCTCAGATTGAACGCTGGCGGCAGGCCTAACACATGCAAGTCGAGCGGAAACAGAAAGTAGCTTGCTACTTTG
>JAKVHY010000038.1 GCA_023284085.1 Shewanella benthica | reverse complement strand
TAGAATACCGGCCTGTCACGCCGGGGGTCGCGGGTTCGAGTCCCGTCCGCTCCGCCAACATTACGATAAGCCCTAACAGCAATGTTAGGGCTTTTTCGTGTCTGATTTTTGCTACTTATATGTGTCGCGGCCGTCCCGTCCAACAGCATCCATGCTTAAAAGCCCAGTTCGGCATCCGTGCCTCTCGTTCATGAGCACATCACTGCGTGATATTCACCCGCCAACACAAAGACGAAAGCCTCTACAGCAATGTAGAGGCTTTTTTCGTTACGATAAGCCCTAACACTTCTTATAAACAAAGAATGTTAAGGCTTTTTCGTGTTCACTTTTTGAGTGGGAACGACGAAAAAACATTCAGTATTCTGCAACAGCAATTTGCTAAAGGAGCGGCAGTTTAGTTGTGCCAACAATGTTCCAGACATTGTTTTGGCATACACTCCGTCCATGGAGATATTAGCCTCTTTATTAAACGGAAAGCGGCCTGTCACGTGTGCCGAAGGCACACGGGTTCGTCTTTAAAAAAGAGAAATCCCGCCCCAGCTTCGCGCTCGAAAGCTTGTGCCTGACGCCACACTCGCCCACAAACATTACGATAAGCCCTAACACTTCTTATAAACAAGGAGTGTTAGGGCTTTGTCGTGTTCACTTGTTGAGTGGAAACGACGAAAAAGCATTTCTCATTCTGTAAAAGCACTTTGCTAAAGGATCGGTCACTCTCGACCATCCATTACTGTCGTTCGTAAGCTGATGGTAATATTTGAGTGAATTTATGTTCATAAATAGTACTTAAGCTTGGGGCCAATTCTTTCTGTTAGCTAAATACGCTACAATGCCGCTTTAATGCCCTCTAGAAGTTTCTATCTATGCCTGCAGTCCCTTATTCATTAAAATCCTACAATACCTTTCAGATTGACCATAGCTGTGCCGAATTGATCCATGCCAAATCTAAAGCTGAATTGATTGCTACTTGCCTGGAACTCTATCGAAGTGAGCAAGATTTTTTGGTGCTTGGTGGGGGGAGTAATATTGTACTGACAGATGACTACTTAGGTACTGTTGTTCATGTGGAGACCAAGGGCATAGAGTTTTCCGAGGATGATGAATACCATTACCTCTGCGTGGCAGCGGGCGAAAACTGGCACCAGTTAGTCGAAACCACGCTTTCAATGTCTATATCTGGCCTCGAGAATTTAGCCTTGATACCCGGGACGGTTGGCGCGGCGCCAATTCAGAATATTGGTGCCTATGGTGTAGAACTGATGCAGGTATGTGATTGGGTTGAGTATCTTGACCTCAGAACCGGTGAATTGAAGCGCTTAGCGACCAATGAGTGTCACTTTAGATATAGAGATTCAATTTTTAAGGGGGAACTGCTCAGCTGTGCTGTGATTACAGCGGTTGGACTCAAGCTGCGTAAGCATTGGGAGCCGGTGATATCATACGGACCACTGAGGACGTTTGAGAAAGGATGTGTGACCGCTAAACAGATATTCGATTGTATCTGTAATATGCGAAATACTAAGCTTCCTAACCCTAATGTACTGGGTAATGCGGGGAGTTTCTTTAAGAACCCAGTAGTTTCACGTGTTGTCTTCGATTCCTTAGTTGAAAATCATCCGGGTATAGTAGGTTTCCCGATAGATGAAGATTCAGTTAAATTGGCCGCTGGATGGTTAATCGACAGGGCCGGGTTAAAGGGTCTTAAGGTCGGAGATGCAGCAGTCCATGAGGAGCAGGCTCTGGTTTTGGTTAATAAGGGTCATGCGACGGGAACAGATGTCACTCGGTTGGCTAAGAAAGTCATTAGCGCGATAGTAGAGCGATATGGCATTAAATTAGCGGCAGAGCCTAGAATTATTGGTGCGAACGGTGAAAAGGAATTAGCAGATGATTGAACAGTGGGGACGTAAGAGAGAGATATTAACGGCATTAGCGGGGGCGCAGTTTGTTTCCGGTGAAGAGCTAGCTAAACAAGCTGGTATCTCGAGAACTGCGATTAGTAAGCATATAGATGCGCTTGAAGACTACGGTGTCGAGATATTCAGCGTTAAGGGTAAGGGTTATAAGTTAGCTAATCCGGTTTCTTTGATCGATGAAGATCAATTGACCCGTTCACTTAATCACAGGTGCTTCTATTTCGATGAACTACCGAGTACTAATGCCTTTCTGTTGAAACATGTTCACGAATTAACATCAGGTGATATCTGTATCGCTGAATATCAGTCAGCAGGCCGAGGGCGTAGGGGCCGCAGCTGGGTGTCACCCTATGGATGTCATCTGTATTGCTCCATGTACTGGAAGTTGGAACAGGGGATGTCTCAGGCTTCGGGGCTCAGCCTGGTAGTCGCTTGCTCATTGGTTAAGGTACTGCAAAGTTTTGGTATTGAAGACTTAGGGGTTAAGTGGCCGAACGATATCTATTTGAATAACAAGAAGCTAGCTGGCGTCTTAATTGAGATGAGCGGACAGGCCGACAGTGAATGTCATCTGGTTGTGGGGATAGGAATTAATATTTCCATGTCTCAGTCTCAGGGAGATAAAATTGGCCAAGCCTGGAGTGATCTTTCTGCCAATCCTTCTTGTCCGAGTAAAACAGAATTGGCAATAGCGCTACAGAAACAGTTACAGCAGGACTTTTCTACTTTTGAGCAGCTAGGGTTAACTGCCTTCTTACCACGCTGGCAGGAGGTAGATGTGTTCTTCGGTAAGCAGGTAAAACTCTTGATGGGTGATAACCAGATAGAGGGTATCTGTAAGGGAGTAGATGAGTCCGGCGCGATTCTACTCGAAACAGATAACGGCATAAAAGCATTTGTGGGTGGCGAGATTAGCCTTCGAAGCGCGACCTAGTACTTCGAGGTCGGCTATTTTCGTAGTAAGACCTGACTCATCAGGTGATCATTGCCTTTCTGCAAAATAAGGTGGGCACGATCTCTGGTGGGTTCAATATTCAATTTCAGATTTGGACCGTTGATGCTATCCCAGATGTTGGACGCTATGCTAGTTGCTTCATCGTCGTCAAGTTTTGAGTAATGGTGGAAGTAAGATTTTTCATCACTAAAGGCGCCTCCTCTAAATTGGAGGAACCTATCTACGTACCATTTCTTCAGCAATGACTCCTCAGCATCGACATAAATTGAGAAATCCACAAAGTCAGAAACGAAGGGCTGTTGTATGCCAACTGCGGCATCCTGACCCGTTTGTAGTACATTTAACCCTTCAATAATCAGTATGTCTGGTTGTCTTATTATCTGCTGCCTGTCCATGATGCGGTCATAGCTGAGGTGAGAATAGATAGGTGCCGGGACGTGGGGCTCTCCGGCTTTTATTTGAGAGATAAACTTAACCAGCATCTTCATATCATAGCTTTCTGGAAAGCCTTTTCGCTGCAGTAAGCCGCGACGTTTTAGCTCCGCAAGGGGATAAAGAAAACCATCGGTAGTGACAAGATCGACTTTGGGGTGTTCAGGCCATTGGCTCAACAGGGCCTGAAGAATTCGAGCCGTAGTGCTCTTTCCTACGGCGACGCTACCGGCAATACTGATGATATAGGGTCGTTTAGGAGGTATTCTGCCTAAGAACTTGTTAAGAACCAAACCTCGTTTTTGCTTGGCGCGGATAATCAGGTTAAGTAGCCGACTCAGAGGAAGATAGATATCGGTGACTTCGGTCAGAGAGAGCTTCTCGTTTATGCCGCGTAGCTTCTTGAGTTCAGATTCAATTAGGGTCAAGGGGACCGATTCACGTAATTCGGCCCACTGAGATCTTTGGAATGCAAGATACAGTGCATTATGAATTGGATTTGCTGTTGGCATTACTTATCTCCCTTTGAGGAAGGAACAGTACACTAACAGTTTAAGATGAACAATATCAAAGCCAGCTAAGGTGCTCGCTGTTTGACCACTGACTAAATGAATGCCCAAAAAACCATCTAAAGTGTGTTTTTGTGGCCGAAAAAACAACGTTTGGCGTTTTTTTTTGGTTTTTTTACAAATAGCTATTGCACTTGTGCTCACATTTCCATAATATCCGCTACCGAAATGACACGCCGGCATAGCTCAGTTGGTAGAGCAACTGACTTGTAATCAGTAGGTCCCGAGTTCGACTCTTGGTGCCGGCACCATTTCTCTGGAGGGGTTCCCGAGTGGCCAAAGGGATCAGACTGTAAATCTGACGGCTCAGCCTTCGAAGGTTCGAATCCTTCTCCCTCCACCATTTTCTAGGTAGTTAGGTAACCTGAAGTAGGTTGCGCGGATGTCGTATAATGGTATTACTCCAGCCTTCCAAGCTGATAACGCGGGTTCGATTCCCGCCATCCGCTCCAATTTTTCGCTGATGTGCTCACCTTTAAGGGCACGCCCTGGTAAAGGGTGAGGGTCTAAGTCACTGCCATCAGCGCCAGCCTCCTTCAAATATCCTATAAAACTTAATTGATTCGATACATTTATGCATCGGATTTTTTGTTGTATGTCGGTTTCATCACCAAGATATTTGATTGGGGCAATACCATGGCTAAAGAAAAATTTGAACGTAATAAACCTCACGTAAACGTGGGTACCATCGGTCACGTTGACCATGGTAAGACGACTCTAACTGCTGCTATCTCTGCTGTTTTGGCAAAGACTTACGGTGGTGAAGTTAAAGATTTCTCACAGATCGATAACGCTCCTGAAGAGCGTGAGCGCGGTATTACAATTAATACCTCTCACATCGAATATGACACACCTGCACGTCACTACGCACACGTAGATTGTCCTGGTCACGCCGATTATGTTAAAAACATGATCACTGGTGCTGCTCAAATGGATGGCGCGATTCTAGTAGTTGCTTCTACAGACGGCCCAATGCCACAGACTCGTGAGCACATCCTGCTTTCTCGTCAGGTTGGCGTACCTTTCATCATCGTATTCATGAACAAATGTGACATGGTTGATGACGAAGAGCTACTTGAGCTAGTAGAAATGGAAGTTCGTGAACTTCTTTCTGAATATGACTTCCCAGGTGATGACCTTCCAGTTATCCAAGGTTCAGCACTTAAAGCCCTCGAAGGCGAAGCTGAATGGGAAGCTAAGATCCTTGAGCTTGCAGAAGCTTTGGATACTTATATCCCAGAGCCAGAGCGTGCTATCGATGGCGCATTCCTTCTTCCAATCGAAGATGTGTTCTCTATCTCAGGCCGTGGTACAGTTGTAACTGGTCGTGTAGAGCGCGGTATCATCAAGGTCGGTGAAGAAGTTGAAATTGTTGGTATCAAAGATACTACTAAATCAACTTGTACCGGTGTTGAAATGTTCCGTAAACTGCTTGACGAAGGTCGTGCAGGCGAGAACTGTGGTGTTCTTCTACGTGGTATTAAGCGTGAAGACGTTGAACGTGGTCAGGTTCTTGCTGCTCCTGGTTCAATCACTCCACACACTACTTTTGAATCAGAAATCTACGTTCTGTCAAAAGAAGAAGGCGGACGTCACACTCCATTCTTCAAAGGCTATCGTCCACAGTTTTTCTTCCGTACAACTGACGTAACCGGTACTATCGAGCTTCCAGAAGGCGTAGAGATGGTTATGCCTGGTGATAACGTACAGATGGTAGTAACACTAATCGCCCCAATTGCGATGGATGAAGGTTTACGCTTCGCTATCCGTGAAGGTGGTCGTACTGTTGGTGCTGGTGTTGTAGCTAAGATCCTTGCTTAATCGCATAGACTCTTAACTGAACATCAAAAAAAGGAAGCTTCGGCTTCCTTTTTTGTTATTTTTAATTTTACTCGGCTCAAGCTTGCTTGTATTCTTGATTACTCGTCAGAATAAGAATACAATCTATGGCCGATTTTTGACCCTTTGGGCTTACCATTAAGCGCATCGAGAGTAAGCTCGGAATTAAGTGGTTAGATAGTATTTTATTAAAATGCGATCAACCTGATACCACCTTAGGTCGTAGTGAGTAACGGAATTAACCGATGACAACAAATACAGAAAGCCAGGGTAATTCTCTGGATATCGTAAAGTGGGCTCTAGTCGCTATCTTGTTGGCAACAGCCATTATCGGCAATCAGCTGTATAGCGAAGCCAGTGTATTAGTACGTGCAATTAGTGTTGTTGCAGCTTTTGCTGTAGCGGGATTTATTGCATTGCAAACAGAGAAAGGCAAGCAAGCGCTAGTCTTTGCTCGTGAAGCACAAATTGAAGTACGTAAGGTAGTTTGGCCTACGCGTCAAGAAGCGCTAAATACAACATTTATTGTATTAGCCGCGACCGGTGTTCTTGCGTTGATCCTTTGGGGTATGGACGCAGTATTGCTGAGAATTGTCAATTTTATTACAGGCGTATAGGCACTTCGAATGACTGAAGCAACTGAAGCTAAAAAAAGATGGTATGTGGTCCAGGCCTTTTCTGGTTATGAAGGGCGTGTACTTAAGACTCTGAATGAATATATTCAGATGCACAAGATGGAACACTACTTTGGTGAGATTCTCGTCCCAACTGAAGAAGTTGTCGAGATGAGAGCCGGTCAGCGTCGTAAGAGCGAGCGCAAGTTCTTCCCTGGATATGTACTTGTCCAGATGGAAATGAACGATGAGAGCTGGCACTTGGTGAAGAGCATCCCTCGTGTGATGGGGTTCATCGGCGGCACTTCGGATCGTCCTGCTCCTATTTCTGATGTAGAAGCTGATAGAATTCTACAGCGTCTGCAGGAAACTACCGAGTCTCCAACGCATCGCGTTATGTTCGAACCTGGTGAAGTGGTTCGCGTTACCGATGGTCCGTTTGCTGACTTTAACGGTACTGTTGAAGAAGTCGATTATGAGAAGAACCGCGTCAAGGTTTCTGTGATGATCTTCGGCCGTTCAACACCAGTCGAGCTAGACTTTAGTCAGATCGAAAAGAGCTGATTAAATTAAACACAAATTTTATTTGGAATGGGTGCGGATTTGTTATAAAATCCGCACCCATTGTTTTTCGGGGAGCTTGCTGACATTTAGTCAGTGGCGTTTGAACCCAAACTGAGGAAATACTCATGGCTAAGAAAGTTGATGGTTACATCAAACTACAAGTCGCAGCTGGTGCTGCAAACCCGTCACCACCAGTCGGGCCTGCTCTAGGTCAGAAAGGTGTTAACATCATGGAATTCTGTAAAGCATTCAATGCTCGTACTGAAAAGTTCGAGAAAGGCATGCCAATTCCTGTTGTTATCACGGTTTATACTGACCGTTCTTTCACTTTTGAAACTAAGACACCACCTGCATCTTTCCTACTGCTTAAAGCAGCAGGTCTGAAGTCTGGTTCTGGTCGTCCTAACACTGACAAAGTGGGAACTATCAAGCGTAGCGCTGTCCAGGAAATTGCTGAGACAAAAGCTGCTGACATGACTGGTTCTGATATTGATGCGATGACTCGCACAATTGAAGGTACTGCTCGTTCAATGGGTTTGGTAGTAGAGGATTAAGAAAATGGCAAAACTAACTAAGCGCGCTCGTATCATTCGCGAGAAAGTAGAAGTAACTAAAAACTACGACATCAATGTGGCCCTTGAGCTTCTTAAAGAACTAGCAACTGCTAAGTTCGTTGAGAGTGTTGATGTTGCTGTAAACCTTGGTGTAGACCCACGTAAATCTGACCAAAACGTTCGTGGTGCAACTGTGTTGCCACACGGTACAGGTCGTGACGTTCGTGTTGCCGTGTTCACACAAGGCGCTAATGCAGAAGCTGCTCTAGCTGCTGGTGCAGAACTGGTCGGTATGGACGAGCTTGCTGCACAAGTTAAAGCTGGCGAAATGAACTTCGACGTTGTTATTGCTTCTCCAGATGCAATGCGTGTTGTTGGTCAACTAGGTCAGATCTTAGGCCCACGTGGTCTAATGCCTAACCCTAAAACTGGCACAGTAACACCAAATGTTGCTGAAGCAGTTAAGAACGCTAAAGCTGGTCAGGTTCGTTACCGTACAGATAAGAACGGTATCATCCACACTACTATCGGTAAAGTGGACTTCGAAACTGCTAAGCTAAAGGAAAACTTGGAAGCACTTGTTGCGGCACTAGTGAAAGCTAAGCCTGCAGCTGCTAAAGGTATTTTCCTTAAGAAAATCAGCATCTCGACCACTATGGGCGCAGGTGTTGCAGTTGACCAGGGTACTCTGGAAGACGGTAAGTAATTTTACAAGGTTAGTGTATTAGTCTATAATGCGCGCACCTTGTGGGTTGAGGTCTATAATTTAGCCATTTAGATGGTCAAATCTTAGACTTCCGTCCAAGACCGTAGGTGTTGGCTTAATGGCTGACTTAATTTCCTACGTAGACGGTGTCGAACCCCAGAAAGATTTTGTTCTGCTGGATAAGCACCGTAAATCACTAGTCATATTTATGATTAGTATGGTAATTGCTAGGGAATTCCCTAGATTTAATCCAGGAGTAAAGCCAATGGCATTAGGACTCGAAGACAAAAAAGCGATTGTTGCTGAAGTCAACGAAGCTGCCAAAGGTGCTTTATCTGCAGTTGTAGCCGATTCACGCGGTGTAACTGTAGGTGATATGACCGGTCTGCGTAGAGCAGCTCGCGAAGCTGGTGTATTCGTAAAAGTTGTACGTAATACATTAGCTAAACGCGCAGTTGTAGGTACTGATTTTGAGTGCCTTAGCGATACGTTTACCGGTCCTACTTTGATTGCCTTCTCTAACGAGCACCCAGGTGCTGCAGCGCGTCTTCTTAAAGACTTCGCTAAAGAACAAGAGAAGTTTGAAATCAAAGCAGCAGCCTTTGAAGGGGAGTTAATCCCTGCAGCCGATATAGATCGCTTAGCGAAACTGCCAACATTCGACGAAGCAATTGCTCAGTTGATGATGACAATGAAAGAAGCATCTGCTGGCAAGCTAGTTCGTACACTGGCCGCCCTTCGCGATCAAAAAGAAGAAGCAGCTTAAGTTTATACTTAGCCGCTTAAATTCAGAACAATAGGAATTTTTTGTTATGTCTATCACTAAAGACGATATCTTAAACGCAGTTGCAGAAATGTCTGTAATGCAAGTTGTTGAACTAATCGAGTCAATGGAAGAGAAGTTCGGCGTATCTGCAGCTGCTGCAGTTGTTGCTGGCGGAGCTGCTGACGGCGGCGCTGCTGAAGAGCAGACTGAATTTGACGTTATGATGACTTCGTTCGGTGAGAACAAGGTTAAAGTAATTAAAGCTCTTCGTAGCGCTACAGGTCTTGGCCTGAAAGAAGCTAAAGCTATGGCTGAAGCATCTCCAGTAGCTGTTAAAGAAGCTATTTCTAAAGAAGAAGCTGAAGCACTTAAGACTCTTCTTGAAGAAGCTGGTGCTTCTGTAGAGATCAAGTAAGTTATTATTTAACTTACTCCGCCCGAGTCATCGGGTGAAGGCTGACGGTTTTTTAACCGTCGGCCTTTTTTGCGCTGTAAGCGTAGGCGATTTTTTTTTCACCGTTTGTCGCCAGATCATGCAGTTCCTAACAGAGATTACTGGTTAGGTTCTTGCCATCAACGGTGATGGGCAAACGCGCTGTTTCAATTTTTTGAATCAGTCTTGGTCACATCTCGAAATCAGAGGAAACCCATGGTTTACTCCTATTCTGAAAAGAAGCGTATTCGTAAAGATTTTGGCAAACGTCCAAAAGTTATGGATATCCCTTATCTACTTTCAATACAGTTGGACTCATTTAAGAAGTTCACTGATCAAGATCCTACTGGTGAGCGTGGCTTTGAAGCCGCTTTCCGTAGCGTTTTTCCCATCAAGAGCTTTTCTGGTAACTCAGAGCTGCAGTATGTTAGCTATAAGTTAGGTGAGCCTGTTTTTGATGTGAAAGAGTGTCAGATCCGCGGTATTACATACGCAGCACCATTGCGTGTTAAATTGCGTATGGTCTTGTATGATCGTGAAGCTGCACCAGGCACAGTTAAAGACATTAAAGAACAAGAAGTCTACATGGGGGATATCCCTCAAATGACTAACAACGGTACCTTTGTTATCAATGGTACTGAGCGTGTTATCGTATCTCAGTTACACCGTTCACCCGGTGTGTTCTTCGATCATGACCGTGGCAAGACCCACTCTTCAGGTAAAGTGTTATATAACGCACGTATCATTCCATACCGTGGTTCTTGGTTAGATTTTGAATTCGATCCAAAAGATGCACTCTTCGTACGTATCGATCGCCGTCGTAAACTTCCAGCGTCTATCATGTTACGTGCATTAGATTATTCGACTCAAGATATTCTGGATCTGTTCTTCGAACGTGTGAACTTCAAGATCAAGAAAGATTCACTAGTGATGGATCTTGTTCCAGAGCGTCTTCGTGGCGAAACTGCAAGTTACGACATCAAAGATGCCGATGGCAGTATCTTAGTTGAGAATGGGCGCCGCATTACTGCACGTCACATTCGTCAGCTAGAGAAGTCAAAGACTACTGAACTAGAAGTACCGGTAGATTATATCGCGGGTAAGATTGCGGGTCAGGACTACATAGATCCGGACACAGGTGAAGTATTGGTTTCCGCTAACGCTGAGATCACCCTGGAAGATCTTGCTAAGCTTTCGATGGCTGGCATCAAAGAGATAAGCACGCTATTTATCAACGATCTTGCTCACGGCGCTTACATGTCAGATACCTTACGTATTGACTCTACAACTAACCGCCTCGAGGCGCTGGTTGAGATCTATCGTATGATGCGTCCTGGCGAGCCACCAACTAAAGATGCGGCCGAAGGCCTATTCCAGAACTTGTTCTTCAGTGAAGAGCGTTATGACCTGTCTAAAGTGGGTCGTATGAAGTTCAACCGCCGTTTAAATATTGGTGAAGATGAAGGTTCGGGTATCTTATCTAAGGAAGACATCGTTGCGGTAATGAAGAACATCATTACTATTCGTAATGGTGGCGATGAGGTCGATGATATCGATCACTTGGGTAACCGTCGTATCCGTAGTGTTGGTGAAATGGCTGAGAACCAGTTCCGTGTTGGTCTAGTTCGAGTAGAACGTGCCGTACGTGAACGTTTAAGCCTTGGTGATCTTAATGAGCTAATGCCTCAAGATCTTATCAACGCTAAGCCTATCTCTGCCGCAGTTAAAGAGTTCTTCGGTTCTTCTCAGCTGTCTCAGTTTATGGATCAAAACAACCCACTTTCTGAAGTGACTCACAAGCGTCGTATTTCGGCTCTTGGTCCAGGTGGTTTGACTCGTGAACGTGCCGGCTTCGAAGTTCGAGATGTACACCCGACTCACTACGGTCGTTTGTGTCCAATCGAAACTCCGGAAGGTCCGAACATTGGTTTGATCAACTCGTTAGCCAGTTTCGCGCGTACTAACTCATACGGTTTCCTCGAAACACCTTACCGTAAGGTAGAAGATGGTGTGGTTACCGATCAGATAGATTATCTGTCGGCAATCGAAGAAGGTCGTTATGTTATCGCTCAGGCGAACATAGATATAGATAAGAGCGGACGTCTGCTCGAAGAGCAGGTTGCCTGTCGTCATAAGGGTGATTCAACCTTTATGCGTGCTAGCGACATCCAGTATATGGATGTATCACCGCAGCAGATTATCTCAGTAGCAGCCTCACTTATTCCGTTCCTGGAACACGATGATGCTAACCGTGCCTTGATGGGCGCGAACATGCAACGTCAAGCAGTACCGACACTAAGAGCCGATAAGCCATTAGTAGGTACAGGTATCGAGCGTATTATTGCGGTCGATTCAGGCGTTGTTGTTGTTGCTAAGCGTGGTGGTAGTGTCGATTATGTCGATGCCAGCCGTATCGTGGTTAAAGTTAACGAATCTGAGCTACGCCCAGGCGAAGCCGGTATCGATATCTATAACCTGACTAAGTACACACGTTCTAACCAGAACACCTGTATTAACCAACGTCCTTGTTGTTCTGTTGGTGACCCTGTTGTTATTGGTGATGTATTGGCCGATGGTCCTTCTACGGATCTGGGTGATCTGGCTCTTGGTCAGAACATGCGTATCGCGTTTATGCCTTGGAACGGTTACAACTTCGAGGATTCAATCCTCATCTCTGAGCGTGTAGCTCAGGAAGATCGTTTCACCACTATCCATATTCAGGAGCTTTCTTGTATCGCTCGTGATACTAAGCTGGGTAGTGAAGAGATCACCGCCGATATTCCAAACGTGGGTGAGTCTGCGCTTTCTAAGCTGGACGAATCGGGTATCGTTTATATCGGTGCCGAAGTTTCGGGTGGCGACATCCTGGTTGGTAAGGTGACACCTAAGGGTGAAACTCAGCTGACGCCGGAAGAGAAACTCCTCCGAGCTATCTTCGGTGAGAAGGCCTCTGACGTTAAAGACAGCTCGCTACGTGTACCTAACTCAGTGAAAGGTACTATCATCGACGTCCAGGTATTTACCCGTGACGGCGTTGAGAAAGACAAGCGCGCGGTTGAAATCGAAGAGATGCATATCGCTCAGGCTAAGAAAGATCTGACCGAAGAGTTCAAAATCCTCGAAGAGGGTGTTTATGGTCGTGCACGTAACTTGCTATTGAATGCAGGCTTCGAACAGGCACAACTCGATGCTATTCCTCGTTCTCAGTTGCTGATACAGACAATTGAAGATGAAGCTAAGCAGACCGAACTTGAGCAGCTTGCCGAGCAGCATGACGAATTGAAAGCGGACTTCGATAAGACGTTTGAGATCAAGCGTCGTAAAATCACCCAAGGTGATGACTTAGCACCTGGTGTACTTAAGATCGTTAAGGTTTACCTTGCTGTTAAACGTACAATCCAGCCTGGTGATAAGATGGCTGGTCGTCACGGTAACAAGGGTGTTATCTCTAAGATTAACCCTGTTGAAGACATGCCTTACGATGAGAATGGTAACCCAATCGACATCGTATTGAACCCGCTCGGTGTACCATCTCGTATGAACATCGGTCAGATCTTAGAGGTTCACATGGGCGCAGCAGCTAAAGGTATCGGTGATCAGATCACCGCTATGCTTGAAGAGCAGCGTCAATTAGCCGAAATTCGCGCTTACATCAAAGAAGTATATGAGTTAGGTGACGATGTGCAGCAGCGCGTCGATATCGATTCGTTTACCGATGATGAAATACTGCGTCTGGCTAAGAACCTTAAGGGTGGTATTCCGATTGCGACTCCAGCATTCGATGGTGCGAAAGAGAAAGAGATTAAGGAAATGCTAGCACTTGCCAAGCTTCCTACCTCTGGTCAACGTACCTTGTATGATGGTCGTACCGGTGATGAATTTGAGCGTAAAGTAACCGTAGGTTACATGTATATGCTTAAGCTTAACCACTTGGTTGACGACAAGATGCATGCTCGTTCTACGGGTTCGTACAGTCTTGTTACTCAGCAGCCACTGGGCGGTAAAGCTCAGTTTGGTGGTCAGCGTTTCGGAGAGATGGAAGTATGGGCACTAGAAGCATACGGTGCTGCATATACTCTTCAAGAGATGCTAACCGTTAAGTCTGATGATGTGAACGGTCGTACTCAGATGTATAAGAACATCGTCGACGGTAATTACCAGATGCAACCAGGCATGCCAGAGTCATTCAACGTATTGTTGAAGGAAATCCGTTCACTCGGTATTAATATCGAGTTGGATCAAGACTAAAATTAACTTAGGTTAATTTGGCAATAACTTGGTGTCCTGCATTAGCGGGGCACCCGGTTTAACTCCTTCAGGAGAGAAACGTGAAAGACTTATTAAAGTTTCTGAAACAGCAAAGCAAGACCGAAGAATTTAACGGTATCAAGATCGGACTAGCGTCGCCAGATCTGATCCGCTCTTGGTCATTTGGTGAAGTTAAGAAGCCAGAAACCATTAACTACCGTACCTTCAAGCCTGAGCGTGAAGGCTTGTTCTGTGCGCGTATTTTTGGTCCAGTAAAAGATTATGAGTGTTTATGTGGTAAATATAAGCGCTTAAAGCACCGTGGTGTGATCTGTGAGAAGTGTGGCGTTGAAGTTACACAGACTAAAGTACGTCGTGAGCGTATGGGTCACATAGATCTAGCCAGCCCAGTAGCACATATCTGGTTCCTTAAATCACTGCCGTCTCGTATCGGTTTGATGCTAGATATGACTCTGCGTGACATCGAACGTGTACTTTACTTCGAATCATTTGTGGTGATCGAGCCTGGCATGACCAGCCTCGAGCGCGGACAGATGCTAACCGAAGAGAACTATCTCGACGCGTTAGAAGAGTACGGTGACGAATTCGAAGCTAAGATGGGTGCCGAAGCAGTGCTTGAATTGCTACGTGCTATCGAGCTTGAGAAAGAAATTGAGTCGATGCGTGAAGAATTGCCATCAATCAATTCTGAGACTCGTCGCAAGAAGATGACTAAGCGTCTTAAGCTTATTGAGGCTTTCTTCCAATCGGGTAACAAGCCTGAGTGGATGATCCTTAAAGTGCTACCGGTTCTGCCACCTGATCTTCGCCCTCTGGTTCCACTAGATGGTGGACGTTTCGCTACGTCTGATCTTAACGACCTTTATCGTCGTGTGATCAACCGTAACAACCGTCTTAAGCGTCTGTTAGACCTAGCTGCACCAGACATCATAGTACGCAACGAAAAGCGTATGTTGCAAGAGTCTGTGGATGCGCTACTGGATAACGGTCGTCGTGGTCGTGCTATTACGGGTTCTAATAAGCGTCCGCTTAAATCTTTGGCCGATATGATCAAAGGTAAGCAAGGTCGTTTCCGTCAGAACTTGCTAGGTAAGCGTGTTGATTACTCTGGTCGTTCGGTAATTACCGTAGGTCCAACGCTGCGCCTGCATCAGTGTGGTCTTCCTAAGAAGATGGCACTCGAACTATTTAAGCCTTTCATCTATGGCAAGCTTGAAGGTCGTGGTCTAGCGACTACGATTAAAGCCGCTAAGAAGATGGTTGAGCGTGAAGTTCCTGAAGTTTGGGATGTTCTTGACGATGTTATTCGTGAACATCCGGTCATGCTTAACCGTGCACCAACACTTCACCGTCTAGGTATCCAGGCATTTGAGCCAGTACTGATTGAAGGTAAAGCGATTCAGCTTCACCCACTCGTATGTGCGGCGTACAACGCCGATTTCGATGGTGACCAAATGGCTGTTCACGTGCCACTGACGCTTGAAGCTCAGTTAGAAGCACGTTCGTTAATGATGTCTACTAACAATATTCTATCGCCAGCAAACGGCGAGCCGGTTATTACACCGTCACAGGATGTTGTATTGGGTCTGTACTACGCCAGCCGTAAGTGTGTTAACGGTAAAGGTGAAGGCATGGTGTTCGAATCCATCGATGAAGTTGAAAAAGCTTATCGTACCGGTTTCGCCGCTATTCATGCTCAAGTTAAAGTGCGTATTACCGAGACGTTTATTGCCGAAAATGGCGAGCGTACCGAGGCACGTCGTATCGTAGATACTACTGTGGGACGTTCACTACTTTCTCGCATCTTACCGAAAGGCTTGTGTTTCGATCTGGTTAACCAGAACATGGGTAAGAAGCAGATAGGTCAACTACTGAACACTTGTTATCGTCAATTAGGTCTTAAAGATACCGTTATCTTTGCCGACCAATTGATGTATGCCGGTTTCCACTATGCAACAGTATCGGGTGCTTCTGTAGGCATCGATGATATGGTTATCCCAGCGGCTAAGTACACCTTAGTTGCCGACGCCGAAGCTGAAGTGCTTGAGATTCAAGAGCAGTTCCAATCGGGTCTAGTTACCGCCGGTGAGCGTTACAACAAGGTCATCGATATCTGGGCCAGTGCCAACGAGAAAATCTCTAAAGCCATGATGGATAACCTGTCTAAAGAGACAGTGATTAACCGTGACGGTGAAGAGGAAGAGCAAGAGTCATTTAACAGCATCTATATGATGGCTGACTCGGGCGCTCGTGGTAGTGCTGCACAGATTCGTCAGTTGGCCGGTATGCGTGGTCTGATGGCTAAGCCAGATGGCTCAATCATCGAAACCCCGATTGTGGCTAACTTCCGTGAAGGTTTGAACGTATCTCAGTACTTCATCTCGACTCACGGTGCACGTAAGGGTCTAGCCGATACCGCGTTGAAGACAGCTAACTCTGGTTACCTGACTCGTCGTCTGGTTGATGTTGCCCAAGATCTCGTCGTTATCGAAGATGATTGTGGCACATTCGAAGGTCTGACGATGAAGCCGCTTATCGAAGGTGGTGATGTTGTTGAGCCGCTGCGTGAGCGTGTCCTCGGACGTGTGGTTGCTCTCGATGTGTTCTTCCCTGGTACAGAGAAGGTTCTTGCTCCTCGTAACACTCTGCTCGATGAAGCATGGTGTGACACCTTGGAAGAGAACTCAATTGATGAAGTTATCGTTCGTTCTGTAATTAGCTGTAATACCGATTTCGGTGTTTGTAAAGCCTGTTATGGTCGTGATTTGGCTCGTGGTCATATCATCAACCAAGGTGAGGCTATCGGTGTTGTTGCTGCTCAGTCAATTGGTGAGCCAGGAACACAGCTAACGATGCGTACCTTCCACATTGGTGGTGCGGCTTCTCGAGCTTCTGCTGAAAACAATGTTCAGGTTAAGAACACAGGTACAGTTAAGCTACATAACGCTAAGCATGTCACGAACAGCGAAGGCAAGTTGGTTATCGTTTCTCGTTCATCAGAGGTCGCGATTATCGATGAGCTTGGTCGTGAGAAAGAGCGTTATAAGGTGCCTTACGGTACGATTCTGGAGAGACTAGAAGAATCGACTGTAGCAGCTGGCGAAATCATCGCTAACTGGGATCCTCACACTCACCCAATTATCTCTGAAGTTGCGGGTATCATTAAGTTCGTCGATATGATTGAAGGTGTCACCATGACACGTCAAACAGATGATCTAACGGGTCTATCCTCAATTGTCGTTATGGAAGTGGGTCAACGTCCAGCAGCTGGTAAAGAGATGCGTCCTTCGATTCGTCTTCTGGATGCTAGCAGCGGTGAAGACTTGAAGATTCCGGGTACAGAAGTACCTGCACAATACTTCCTGCCTGGTAAAGCGATTGTGAACCAGGACGATAACGCAGCGATTAATGTCGGTGATGCGTTAGCGCGTATCCCACAGGAGTCATCTAAGACTCGTGATATTACCGGTGGTCTGCCTCGCGTTGCCGACTTGTTCGAAGCGCGTAAGCCAAAAGAGCCGGCAATTCTTGCCGAGTACTCAGGTACTATCTCGTTTGGTAAAGAGACTAAAGGTAAGCGTCGTCTGTTGATCACGCCTGCCGATGGTGGCAAGCCTTACGAAGAGATGATCCCTAAGTGGCGTAACCTTAACGTGTTCGAAGGTGAAAAAGTCGAACGTGGTGAAGTTATTGCCGATGGTGCCGAGGCCGCTCATGATATTCTACGTCTTCGTGGCATTCATAAAGTGGCTAACTATATCGTTAATGAAGTTCAAGACGTTTACCGTCTACAGGGCGTAAAGATTAACGATAAGCACATCGAAGTGATTATCCGTCAGATGCTACGTAAGTGTTTGATCACAGATGCAGGTGACAGTAAGTTCCTTGCTGGTGAGCAAGCTGAAGTGGCCCGCGTCAAGATCGCTAACCGTGAGCTTGAAGCTCAGGGTAAGAAGCCTGCGACCTTCGACCGTGAGCTTTTGGGTATTACCAAGGCATCGCTTGCAACAGAGTCGTTTATCTCTGCAGCATCGTTCCAGGAAACTACTCGTGTACTTACGGAAGCGGCTGTAGGCGGTAAGAGCGATAAACTACGCGGTCTGAAAGAGAACGTGATAGTGGGTCGCTTGATCCCTGCTGGTACCGGTTATGCTTACCATCAGAAACGTAATGCTGAATTAGCGGCTAAAGCAGCGGCTAAAGCAGCGGGTAAGACACCTGAACAGACATCTGCAATCACAGCAAGTGAAGCCGAGAAAAACTTGGCTGACCTGCTAAATCTTGCCGGAAGTGCTGATTAAATCGGGCTGAAAAGTAAATTAATTGTTAAAAAGGCGCCTCTGGCGCCTTTTT
Organism: Shewanella benthica; assembly: GCA_023284085.1. Taxonomy (GTDB): domain Bacteria; phylum Pseudomonadota; class Gammaproteobacteria; order Enterobacterales; family Shewanellaceae; genus Shewanella; species Shewanella benthica. The sequence continues at coordinate 33,690 of JAKVHY010000038.1, read as the reverse complement.
TTTAATTAATATTGGTTAAAAGTTGTCTATTTCTTGACAGAATGCCATTACCTTTCTAAAATTTCGCGTCCCACACCTGTGGGATATAGATTTTTCACACCTTACTGTTGAGTTTATCAACTGATTCGGAGCTATACATGGCAACTGTAAACCAGTTGGTCCGTAAGCCTCGCTCGCCAAAAGTCGTCAAGACTAATGTGCCTGCGTTGGATTCGTGTCCACAAAAACGTGGTGTTTGTACTCGCGTATACACAACCACACCAAAAAAACCTAACTCTGCACTACGTAAAGTAGCTCGTGTGCGTCTTACTAACGGTTTCGAAGTAACTTCGTACATCGGCGGTGAAGGCCACAACCTGCAGGAGCACAGCGTAATTCTAATCCGTGGTGGTCGTGTTAAAGATCTACCTGGTGTGCGTTACCACACCATTCGTGGCGCATTAGATTGTGCTGGCGTGAGTGACCGTCGTCAAGGTCGTTCTAAGTACGGAGCTAAGCGTCCTAAGTCTTAACGCTTTCCGTTAAGTAAGGCCAAGCTCGATTTTAAGATTCCAGTTTTGGGGTCCCTGAAGCATACGGAGAAATTGTTATGCCAAGACGTCGCGTTGTAGGACAACGTAAAATCCTACCAGATCCAAAGTTCAACAGTGAGTTGCTGGCTAAGTTCATCAACGTCATTATGCAGGACGGCAAAAAGTCGACTGCAGAAAAAATTATTTACAAGGCACTAGATACCGCTTTCGAAAAGAAAGGCGAAGACCATCTAGTGATCCTTGAAGCAGCCCTGGATAACGTTCGCCCTTCAGTCGAGGTTAAGTCTCGTCGTGTTGGTGGTTCTACTTACCAGGTACCATGTGAAGTACGCCCAGTTCGTCGTAATGCATTGGGTATGCGTTGGTTAGTTGAAGCTGCTCGTAAGCGTGGTGAAAAATCTATGGCTCTACGTCTAGCTGGTGAATTGCTAGACGCTTCAGACAACAAAGGTACTGCTGTTAAGAAGCGCGAAGACGTGCATCGTATGGCAGAAGCGAACAAAGCGTTCGCTCATTACCGCTGGTAATCTGATGGAGCTGGCTGTTGCCAGCTCCATATTCTACATCTCTAAGGCATTAGCCTTAGTCAAGAGGGTTTAAACGTGGCTCGTACAACTCCGATTGAGCGCTACCGAAATATTGGTATTGTTGCTCATGTCGACGCAGGTAAAACCACAACGACAGAACGTATTCTGTTCTACACCGGTGTTTCTCATAAGATCGGTGAAGTTCATGATGGCGCAGCCACCATGGATTGGATGGAGCAGGAGCAGGAGCGTGGTATTACCATTACTTCTGCGGCAACAACCACGTTCTGGCGCGGTATGGAAGCCCAGTTTACTGAGCACCGTATCAATATCATAGATACTCCTGGTCACGTTGACTTCACTATTGAAGTCGAACGTTCTCTGCGAGTACTCGATGGTGCCGTTGTTGTGTTCTGTGGAGCATCGGGTGTTGAACCACAATCTGAAACTGTTTGGCGTCAAGCCGATAAGTATCAAGTACCCCGCATAGTATTCGTCAACAAGATGGATCGTGCCGGTGCTGACTTTGATAGCGTCGTCCAACAGATTCGTGACCGTTTGGGGGCGACTTGTGTGCCAATTCATATGAATATTGGTGCGGAAGAGGAGTTTAAAGGTGTTGTTGACCTGATCAAGATGAAGGCCATTAACTGGTCCGAAGAAGATCATGGCACCACATTCACCTATGAAGATATTCCAGCTGAGCTTGCTGATAAGGCGAGTGAGATGCGTGAATATCTGGTTGATGCTGCCGCTGAGGCCTCGGATGAACTGATGGAGAAGTACCTCGATGGGGGCGAACTATCAGAAGACGAGATCAAGAAGGCGCTGCGTCAACGGACTCTGGCTAATGAGATTGTCCTTGCTACCTGTGGTTCTGCATTTAAGAACAAAGGTGTGCAAGCAGTTCTCGATGCCGTTATCGATTATCTACCATCGCCAGTCGAAGTGTCTGCGATTACAGGCATAGATGAAAATGAGGAAGAGGTTGAACGCGCTGCGGACGACAATGCTCCTTTCTCTGCGTTGGCATTTAAGATAGCGACAGACCCGTTCGTTGGAACTTTAACCTTTATACGCGTATATTCGGGTGTATTGACAACAGGTTCTGGCGTGTATAACTCGGTTAAACAGAAGCGGGAACGCGTGGGTCGTATGGTGCAGATGCATGCTAACGATCGCCAAGAGATCAAAGAGGTACGCGCTGGTGACATCGCGGCTGCAATTGGTCTTAAGGACGTGACTACGGGTGATACTCTTTGTGATATTGATCATAAAATCATCCTGGAACGCATGGAATTCCCTGAGCCCGTGATCACGATTGCCGTGGAACCTAGAACTCAAGCAGATGAACAGAAGATGGGTATTGCGTTGCAAAAACTTGCAGCGGAAGATCCCTCTTTCCGTGTTGAAACCGATCCTGAATCGGGTCAGACACTGATCTCTGGCATGGGTGAGCTACACTTAGACATTATTGTTGACCGTATGCGTCGCGAATTCAGTGTCGAGTGTAACGTAGGTAAACCTCAGGTAGCGTATCGTGAAACTATTCGCTCGAGTGTAGAAGTCGAAGGCAAGTTTATTCGTCAATCGGGTGGTCGAGGTCAATTCGGTCACGTTTGGTTGAAACTGGAGCCTCAAGAAGAGGGTTTCGGCTATGAATTTGTTAACGAGATTGTTGGTGGTGCTGTTCCGAGAGAATACATCCCATCTGTAGATAAAGGTATTCAAGAGCAGATGAAGAGCGGCGTGCTCGCCGGCTTCCCTCTTTTGGACGTCAAGGTTACTCTCTTTGATGGTTCATATCATGATGTGGACTCTAATGAGATGGCCTTTAAAGTTGCGGCTTCCATGGGCTTTAAGAAGGGCGCTCTCGAAGCAGACCCTACGCTCCTGGAACCTTGCATGAAAGTTGAAGTCACTACTCCTGAAAATTATATGGGAGATGTTGTCGGTGATTTGAACAGACGTCGTGGTTTGATCGAAGGAATGGACGACGGCATTGCCGGCGTCAAGCTCGTTCATGCGACCGTGCCTCTATCTGAAATGTTTGGGTATGCAACTGATTTGCGCAGCGCGACTCAAGGACGTGCTTCATACTCCATGGAGTTTTTGAAGTATTCCGACGCGCCGAAAAACATTGCTAAAGCGATTATGGATGCTCGAGGCTAATTAGCCGGGTAATCATAACTAGAAATTAATTGCTATTGCTCGGTGTCAAGCCGGGCATTTCTGAGAAGAAAGGAATATATCGTGGCTAAAGAAAAATTTGAACGTAATAAACCTCATGTAAACGTCGGTACTATCGGACACGTGGATCATGGTAAGACTACTCTAACTGCTGCTATCTCTGCTGTTTTGGCAAAGACTTACGGCGGTGAAGTTAAAGATTTCTCACAAATCGATAACGCCCCTGAAGAGCGTGAGCGCGGTATTACAATTAATACCTCTCACATCGAATATGACACACCTGCACGTCACTATGCACACGTAGATTGTCCTGGTCACGCCGATTATGTTAAAAACATGATCACTGGTGCTGCTCAAATGGACGGCGCGATTCTAGTTGTTGCTTCTACAGACGGCCCAATGCCACAGACTCGTGAGCACATCCTGCTTTCTCGTCAGGTTGGCGTACCTTTCATCATCGTATTCATGAACAAATGTGACATGGTTGATGACGAAGAGCTACTTGAGCTAGTAGAAATGGAAGTTCGTGAACTTCTTTCTGAATATGACTTCCCAGGTGATGATCTTCCAGTCATCCAAGGTTCAGCACTTAAAGCCCTCGAAGGCGAAGCTGAATGGGAAGCTAAGATCCTTGAGCTTGCAGAAGCTTTGGATACTTATATCCCAGAGCCAGAGCGTGCTATCGATGGCGCATTCCTTCTTCCAATCGAAGATGTGTTCTCTATCTCAGGCCGTGGTACTGTTGTAACTGGTCGTGTAGAGCGCGGTATCATCAAGGTTGGTGAAGAAGTTGAGATTGTTGGTATCAAAGATACTACTAAATCAACTTGTACCGGTGTTGAAATGTTCCGTAAACTGCTTGACGAAGGTCGTGCAGGCGAGAACTGTGGTGTTCTTCTACGTGGTATTAAGCGTGAAGACGTTGAACGTGGTCAGGTTCTTGCTGCTCCAGGTTCAATCACTCCACACACTACTTTTGAGTCAGAAATCTACGTTCTGTCAAAAGAAGAAGGCGGACGTCACACTCCATTCTTCAAAGGTTACCGTCCACAGTTCTTCTTCCGTACTACGGATGTGACTGGTACTATCGAATTGCCAGAAGGCGTTGAGATGGTTATGCCTGGTGACAACGTGCAGATGGTAGTAACACTAATCGCCCCAATCGCGATGGATGAAGGTTTACGCTTCGCTATCCGTGAAGGTGGTCGTACTGTTGGTGCTGGTGTAGTAGCTAAGATTCTTGCTTAATAGCGACTAGTCTTACAAGACACTAAGAAAAGGAAGCTTCGGCTTCCTTTTTTATTGTCTGAAATTTGTCGATAATACAGACTGGTAATTTATATTCGAATGGGTATAATGCCGCCACTTTGTTGAATAACGTCTTCTTGGTGTTATTTCAGACAACGGGGTTGATCTATTAACGTAAATCAGTATAATACCCCTTCGCCTTAACCATTAGGCGAATTACGAATTAGACTTTTAAAGTTTAATCAAAAAACAGCGACTCCGATTGGGAGTCGAACGGTTAAATCATCTCGCTCTGCGTACCATTGGGTATAGCAAGAGGGTGATTTTTTATGTGTCCATTTTAGGAGCTCTGGTCTATGCAGAACCAAAGAATCCGTATCCGCTTAAAAGGATTTGATCATCGTCTGATCGATCAATCTACTGCGGAAATCGTTGAAACTGCTAAGCGTACAGGCGCGCAGGTACGTGGTCCAATTCCACTACCAACGCGTAAAGAACGTTATACCATTTTGACTTCTCCACACGTTAACAAAGATGCGCGTGATCAGTACGAACTTCGTACTCACAAACGTCTAGTTGACATCGTTGAGCCAACAGAAAAGACTGTAGATGCACTTATGCGTCTCGATCTTGCTGCCGGCGTCGACGTTCAAATTAGCTTGGGTTAATAGGGGATTTCGAGATGGCTATCGGTCTTATCGGTCGTAAAGTGGGTATGACTCGCATCTTCTGTGAAGATGGAGTCTCTGTCCCGGTTACAGTAATTGAAATCACGTCTAATCGCGTTACTCAGGTGAAAACCTTAGAAACTGACGGCTACCGTGCTCTTCAAGTTACTACTGGTACCAAAAAAGCTAATCGCATCACTAAACCAGAAGCAGGTCACTTTGCTAAGGCAGGCGTAGAAGCCGGTCGTGGTTTGTGGGAAGTGCGTTTGGCAGATGATGAAGGCGAAGGCATTGAAGTTGGTGCCGAGCTAAATGTTGATATCTTCGCTGACATAGCGAAAGTTGATGTTACTGGTCAATCTAAAGGTAAGGGCTTCCAAGGCGGTATTAAGCGTTGGAACTTCCATGCACAAGATATGACACATGGTAACTCACTGGCACATAGATCCAACGGTTCTATCGGTCAAAACCAAACACCTGGTCGCGTTTTCAAAGGTAAGAAAATGTCTGGCCACATGGGTGCAGAGCGTGTTACTACGCAGAATCTAAACGTTATACGTGTAGATGCTGAGCGTAACTTGCTATTGGTTAAGGGTGCTGTTCCGGGTGCTATTAATGGCAACCTGATCATCAAACCTGCCGTTAAAGCTTAGGTCTGAGGAGATAGTAATGGAATTGGTATTGAAAGACGCACAAAGTGCTCTGGAAGTGTCCGAAACTACCTTCGGCCGTGACTTTAATGAAGCACTGGTTCATCAGGTAGTTGTAGCATACGCTGCAAATGCGCGTCAGGGCACTCGTGCTCAGAAGACTCGCGCAGAAGTAATTGGTTCTGGCAAGAAGCCATGGCGCCAAAAAGGTACTGGCCGTGCACGTGCCGGTACTGTTAAAGGCCCAATCTGGCGTGGCGGTGGCGTAACATTCGCTGCTAAAACTCAAGATCACAGCCAAAAAGTTAACAAGAAGATGTACCGCGGAGCGCTGAAAAGCATTTTCTCTGAATTGGTACGTCAAGACCGTCTAATCGTGGTTGAGTCGTTTACTGTTGAAGCTCCTAAAACTAAAGAGCTGAAAGCTAAATTGGCTGCAATGAACCTGGAAGATGTGTTGATTGTTACTCCAGAAATTGACGAGAACTTGTTCTTGGCAGCTCGCAACTTGTACAAAGTTGACGTGCGTGACGTTGCTGGTATCGATCCAGTAAGTCTTATCGCATTCAACAAAGTACTAGTAACTGCCGAAGCTGTTAAGCAAATCGAGGAGATGCTGGGATGATAAGCGAAGAACGTTTGCTAAAAGTTATTCTTGCACCACATATCTCTGAAAAGAGTACTGTTTGTGCAGAAAATAACAACACGGTAGTTTTCCGTGTAGCTGTTGACGCCACTAAAGCTGAAATTAAAGCTGCAGTCGCTAAGTTGTTCGAAGTTGAAGTTGAATCAGTTCGCACTTTAGTTAACAAAGGCAAAACCAAGCGTACCGGTGCCCGTATGGGTCGTCGTGTAGATTGGAAAAAAGCCTACGTAACTTTAGCTGAAGGTGCAGACATCGATTTCGTCGGCGCTGAGTAAGCAAAGGAAAATTATCATGGCAATTGTTAAGTGTAAGCCTACCTCTCCAGGTCGTCGCCACTTAGTAAAAGTGGTGAACAAGGACCTGCACAAGGGTAAACCTTTTGCAGCCTTGCTGGCTAAGAAATCTAAAAGTGGTGGCCGTAACAATACGGGTCGTATCACTGTTCGTCACATAGGTGGTGGACACAAGCAGCATTACCGTATTATTGACTTTAAACGCAATAAAGACGGTATCCCTGCAAAAGTTGAGCGTTTGGAATATGATCCAAACCGCACAGCTAACATCGCACTTGTTTTGTATGCTGATGGTGAGCGTCGTTATATCCTTGCTGCTAAAGGCATGCAAGCTGGTGATAAGATCCAGTCCGGTATCGATGCTGAAATCAAAGTGGGTAACACTTTGCCATTACGCAACATGCCAATAGGTAGTGTTGTACACGCAGTCGAGATGAAGCCTGGTAAAGGTGGTCAAATCGCTCGTTCAGCAGGTACTTATGTACAAGTTGTAGCTCGTGATGGCGCCTACGCTACTCTACGTCTTCGCTCTGGCGAAATGCGTAAAGTACCAGTAGATTGCCGCGCGACTCTGGGTGAAGTTGGTAATGCCGAACACATGCTACGCCAGTTAGGCAAAGCAGGTGCTAACCGCTGGAGAGGCATACGCCCAACAGTGCGTGGTGTTGCAATGAACCCAGTAGATCATCCACATGGTGGTGGTGAGGGCCGTACTTCGGGTGGCCGTCATCCTGTATCTCCATGGGGTCAGCCTACTAAGGGTTATAAGACTCGTAGTAACAAACGCACCGACAAGTACATCGTACGTCGTCGCAATAAAAAGTAAGAGGATTCGCCATGCCACGTTCTCTCAAGAAAGGTCCATTCATTGACCTGCACTTGCTGAAGAAGGTAGAGAAAGCGATGGAAGCGGGAGAGAAAAAGCCTATTAAGACTTGGTCTCGTCGCTCTATGATCATACCTAACATGATAGGTTTGACCATCGCTGTCCATAATGGTCGTCAGCACGTACCTGTGTTCGTAACTGACGAAATGATCGGCCACAAGCTTGGTGAGTTTTCACCAACTCGCACTTATCGCGGCCATGCTGCTGATAAGAAAGCGAAGAAGCGTTAATACGGGAGGAATAAGATGGAAGTTTTAGCTAAACATCGTTTTGCCCGTACGTCGCCTCAAAAGTGTCGTTTGGTTGCAGATCAAATCCGTGGACTGCCTGTTGCTAAGGCTCTCGAAATTTTAACTTTCAGCCCTAAAAAAGCTGCAGTACTTGTTAAGAAAGTACTGGACTCTGCAATCGCTAATGCTGAGCACAATGAAGGTGCTGACATTGACGAATTACGAGTTGGAGCGATTATGATCGATGAAGGTCCAACTATGAAGCGTATCATGCCACGTGCCAAAGGCCGTGCAGATCGTATAATCAAGCGTACCAGCCACATCACTGTGGTTGTATCAGATCGCTAGGAGTTAGCAATGGGACAGAAAGTACATCCTAATGGTATCCGTCTGGGTATCACTAAGCCTTGGATCTCGACCTGGTACGCTGACAAGTCAGACTATGCCAATAACTTGAACAGTGACTGGGAAGTGCGTAAGTTTCTAGAAAAGAAACTTAAGCAAGCATCAGTATCTAAGATAGTTATCGAGCGTCCAGCCAAGAGTGTTCGCGTGACTATTCACACTGCCCGTCCAGGTGTTGTGATTGGTAAGAAAGGCGAAGACGTTGAGAAGCTACGCAACGCAGTTGCTAAGCTAACTGGTATTCCAGCTCAGATTAACATCGCTGAGATCCGTAAGCCTGAGCTAGATGCTAAGCTTGTTGCCGATGGCATCGCTTCGCAGCTAGAGCGTCGTGTTATGTTCCGTCGTGCTATGAAGCGCGCAGTACAAAATGCAATGCGTCTTGGCGCTAAAGGTATCAAGGTTCAAGTTAGTGGCCGTTTAGGTGGAGCTGAGATAGCGCGTTATGAGTGGTATCGCGAAGGTCGCGTACCTCTACATACACTTCGTGCTGATATCGACTATTCAACAGCAGAAAGTCACACACAATACGGTGTGATTGGCGTTAAAGTTTGGATCTTCAAAGGTGAAGTTCTAGACGGCGTCGTACCTGCGCATGAAGAGCCGAAACAGCAGCCCAAGCGTAAGCCTCGCGGTAAATAGGAGAGCTGGCAATGCTGCAACCAAAACGAACTAAGTTTCGCAAAATGTTCAAAGGCCGCAACCGTGGTCTAGCGAACGGCACTGAAGTTAGCTTCGGTGAATTCGGTCTAAAGGCTGTTGGACGTGGTCGTCTAACTGCTCGTCAAATCGAAGCTGCGCGTCGTGCTATGACACGTCACATTAAACGTCAAGGTCAGATCTGGATCCGCGTTTTCCCTGATAAGCCTATCACCTCTAAGCCTCTCGAAGTGCGTATGGGTAAAGGTAAGGGTAACGTTGAATACTGGGTTTGCCAGATTCAACCAGGTAAGGTTCTTTATGAGATGGATGGTGTTTCAGAGGAGCTGGCTCGTGAAGCTTTCGCTCTTGCTGCCTCTAAGCTGCCTCTTAAGACGACCTTCGTAACTAAGTCGGTGATGTAATGAAAGCGAGCGAACTAACAGAAAAGAGCGTTGAAGAACTGAACGCTGAACTGCTTGGTCTGCTGCGTGAGCAGTTTAATCTGCGCATGCAACACGCAACTGGTCAGTTGACTCAGACTCATCAGCTGAAAATCGTGCGTCGCAATGTAGCGCGCGTTAAGACCATTATTACTTCTAAGGCGGGTGCGTAATGTCTGATCAAATCCGTACTTTGCAGGGTCGTGTACTTAGCAACAAGATGGACAAGTCTATCACTGTAGCTATTGAGCGTAAGGTTAAACATCCTTTATACGGGAAGTACCTTAAGCGCACTACTAAGATCCATGCACACGACGAAACAAACCAGTGTAATGAAGGCGATTTCGTGACTATTCGCGAATGTCGTCCTCTGTCTAAGACTAAGTCTTGGACTCTGGTTGAAGTAGTGACAAAGGCCTAATTTATTTTAGGTTTAGTTAAACGGCTCCTGCTATAGGAGCCGTTTTTATTTTAATACTATCTATTCCCAAAATCGGGTGGTATACTTGCGCGCCTTTTTAGACTAAATGTTAGTCGAAAAGTGGCGAAATAGTAGTCCCAATTAGGGATGTGAAGTAACGTTTAGCGGAGCATTTACAATGATCCAAATGCAATCTACTCTAGATGTAGCCTGTAATAGTGGCGCTCGTAGAGTTCAGTGTATTAAGGTCTTAGGTGGATCTCACCGTCGTTATGCCGGTATCGGCGACCTCATTAAGGTTTCTGTTAAAGAAGCTATTCCTCGCGGTAAAGCGAAGAAAGGTGATGTTTATACAGCGGTTGTGGTTCGTACTAAGAAAGGCGTTCGTCGTCCAGACGGTTCTGTCATTCGCTTCGATCGGAACGCAGCGGTTTTGCTTAACGCAAACAATGCACCGATTGGTACTCGTATCTTTGGCCCAGTGACGCGTGAATTGCGTAACGAACAATTTATGAAAATTGTTTCTCTGGCACCAGAAGTACTGTAAAGGAGCTTCAAATGGCAGCTAAAATCCGTCGTGAAGACGAAGTAATAGTACTAGCAGGTAAGGATAAAGGGAAACGTGCAAAAGTTTCTCAGGTTCTTACTACTGGTAAATTAATTGTTGAAGGCATCAATCTTGTCAAGAAACACCAGAAGCCTAACCCTCAACTGGGTGTGACTGGTGGTATTGTTGAGAAAGAAGCACCGATACAAGCATCAAACGTAGCGCTTTTCAACTCTGCCACTGGCAAAGCTGATCGCGTTGGTTTCCGATTTGAAGACGGCAAAAAAGTCCGTTTCTTTAAGTCGAACAGTGAACTCATTAAGTAATTGGAGTAAACGATGGCGAAACTGCATGATAAATATCAAGAGACTGTGAGTCCTGAACTTGTTAAAAAGTTTGGTTACACCAGTGTCATGCAAGTCCCTCGGATTGAGAAAATCACCCTAAACATGGGTGTTGGCGAAGCAGTAGCAGATAAGAAGGTTATGGAGCATGCGCTTCGTGACATGACTGCTATCGCTGGTCAAAAGCCAGTAGTGACTGTAGCACGTAAGTCAGTGGCTGGTTTTAAAATCCGTGATGGCTACCCGATAGGCTGTAAGGTTACACTGCGCGGTGAGCGTATGTGGGAATTCTTAGAGCGTTTAGTTGAAATCGCAATCCCGCGTATCCGTGATTTCCGTGGCATGAGCGCTAAGTCGTTCGATGGCCGTGGTAACTACGCGATGGGTGTACGTGAGCAGATTATCTTCCCGGAAATCGAGTACGATAAAATCGATAAAATCCGTGGTATGGATATTGTGATCACTACTTCAGCGAAGAATGATGAAGAAGGCCGAGCTTTGCTCGAAGGCTTCAACTTCCCATTCAAGAAATAAGGGTAGCGAAATGGCAAAAAGTTCAATGAAAGCACGTGAAGTAAAACGTGCCAAGCTCGTGGCTAAGTTCGCTGAAAAGCGTCAAGCTCTTAAGGCTATCATTAGCAGCCCTACTACATCTGATGAAGATCGTTGGGATGCAGTTCTTAAGTTGCAAGGTCTACCACGTGACTCTAGCCCTGCGCGTCAGCGTAATCGCTGTAGTCAAACTGGTCGCCCACATGGTTTTTTACGTAAATTCGGCCTTAGCCGTATCAAATTACGTGAAGCGACTATGCGCGGTGAAGTTCCTGGTCTACGCAAGGCCAGCTGGTAAGCACGTGTCACGGAGTAAGCTAATATGAGCATGCAAGATCCTATAGCGGATATGTTAACACGTATTCGTAATGGCCAAGCTGCTAACCACGTATCAGTCACTATGCCTTCTGCTAAGCTAAAAGTTGCCATCGCGCAAACGCTTAAAGAAGAAGGTTATATCACTGACTACGCCGTAGCAGATGAAACCAAACCGACTCTAGAAATCACTCTTAAGTATTTCCAAGGTCAACCAGTCGTTGAGACTATCCAGCGCGTCAGCCGTCCTGGTCTTCGTATTTACAAAGGTAAAGACGAACTTCCAAGAGTGATGGGCGGACTGGGTGTCGCAATTGTGTCCACTTCTAAAGGTTTGATGACTGATCGTACCGCCCGCCAAAATGGCTTGGGTGGGGAAGTTATCTGCTACGTAGCATAAGGAGCTAGCAATGTCTCGTGTCGCAAAAGCACCAGTCGCTATTCCTGCCGGCGTAGAAGTGACTTTAAACGAACAAACTATCACCGTAAAAGGTACTAAAGGTAGTTTGACTCGAGTAATAAACGCAGACGTTTCTGTTGTTGTTGAAGACAACGAAATCAAGTGTAGTTCTGTTGAAGGCGTTAAAAATAACGCTCAATCAGGTACAGCTCGAGCTTTAATCAATAATATGGTTGTTGGTGTAACAGCTGGTTTTGAGAAGAAACTAACTCTTGTTGGTGTCGGTTACCGAGCTAAGCTTGTCGGTAAAGACATCGATTTGACTCTAGGTTTTTCACACCCTGTTTTACACAAACTCCCTGACGGCGTAACAGCAGCCTGTCCTTCTCAAACTGAAATCGTACTTACTGGTACAGATAAGCAGTTAGTTGGTCAAGTAGCAGCTGAGATTCGCGGATATCGTCCACCAGAGCCTTATAAGGGCAAGGGTGTACGTTATACCGATGAGCAAGTACGTCGTAAAGAGGCTAAGAAGAAGTAGGTAACGCGATATGGATAAGAAAACATCTCGCTTACGCCGCGCACTACGCGCCCGTAAGAAGATCCAAGAGCTGGGCGTTAACCGTCTGGTTGTACATCGTACACCACGCCACACCTATGCTCAGGTAATCAGCCCTGATTCACAGGTTTTGGCGTCAGCTTCTACTGCTGAGAAAGCAGTATCAGAGCAGCTAAAGTACACAGGCAACGTTGAAGCCGCAAAAGTAGTGGGTAAAACCCTTGCTGAGCGTGCTATCGAAAAAGGCGTGACTGTAGTTGCATTCGATCGTTCCGGTTTCAAGTATCACGGACGTGTAGCTGCATTAGCAGACGCCGCTCGTGAAGCTGGCCTCAAGTTCTAAGGAATGATGAAAAATGGCTAAATTTGAAGCTCAGCAAAAAGACGATCTGCAAGAGAAATTAGTTGCAGTAAATCGTGTTTCTAAAGTAGTTAAAGGCGGACGTATCTTTAGCTTCACTGCACTAACTGTAGTCGGTGATGGTAATGGTAAGGTCGGTTTTGGTTATGGTAAAGCGCGTGAAGTGCCTGCTGCAATTCAGAAAGCGATGGAAAAAGCTCGTCGTAACATCGTTTCTGTTGAATTGATCAATGGTACTCTGCACCACCCTGTAAAGGGTCGTCATACTGGTTCGCGTGTTTACATGCAACCAGCCTCTGACGGTACCGGTATTATTGCCGGTGGCGCAATGCGTGCCGTATTGGAAGTAGCAGGCGTGCATAACGTTCTGTCGAAAGCATACGGTTCAACTAACCCGATTAACGTTGTTCGTGCAACTGTAAATGCGTTGGTGCTGATGAAGTCACCAGCACAAATTGCAGCTAAGCGCGGCCTGAATGTTAATGAAATTCGAGGTTAATGCACCATGGCTAAGAAAACATTAAAAGTTACTCAGACTAAAAGTTCAATTGGACGTTTGCCTAAGCATCGTGCAACTTTGACTGGTCTAGGTTTACGCCGTATTAACCACACTGTTGAACTTGAAGATACTCCTTCAGTTCGCGGTATGGTTAACAAGGTTTACTACATGGTTTCGGTGGAGGAAGTATAAGATGCGTCTAAATACTCTATCACCTGCTGCAGGTGCTAAATCAGCAGCTAAGCGTGTAGGTCGCGGTATCGGTTCAGGCACTGGTAAAACTTGTGGTCGCGGCCACAAGGGTCAGAAGTCTCGTTCAGGTGGCGGCGTACGCATCGGTTTCGAAGGTGGTCAAATGCCACTTAAGATCCGTCTGCCTAAATTTGGTTTTACCTCGCGTAAGGCTTTGGTAACTGCGGAAGTTCGTATCAGCGAACTTGCAAAAGTTAACGGTGATGTTGTCGACTTGAATGCGCTGAAAGATGCAAATCTTGTCACACGCAACATACAGTTTGCTAAAATCGTTCTTTCAGGTACCATTGAGCGCCCAGTGACCGTTAAAGGTCTAAAGGCAACCAAAGGTGCTCGTGCAGCTATAGAAGCTGCCGGCGGAAAGATCGAGGAATAATACGTCGATGGCAAAACCAGGACTTAATTTAAAAAGCGCGAAAGGTGGATTTTCTGAACTGAAGACTCGCCTCCTGTTCGTGATTGGTGCGATTATCGTCTTTAGAGCCGGTTCGTTTGTACCAATTCCTGGTATTGACGCTGCTGTATTAGCAGAGCTGTTCAATCAGCAGAAGGGTACCATCTTAGGCATGTTTAACATGTTCTCTGGTGGTGCTCTTGAACGTGCTTCTATCTTTGCATTAGGTATTATGCCGTACATCTCGGCATCAATCATAATGCAGTTATTGACTGTGGTACATCCTGCACTCGCTGAACTTAAGAAGGAAGGCGAATCGGGACGTAAGAAAATCAGTCAATATACACGATACGGCACATTGGTCCTGGGTACATTCCAGGCAATCGGTATCGCAACGGGTCTACCTAACTTGATCCCAGGTTTAGTTGTAAATCTAGGGTTTAGTTTCTACTTCGTTGCTGTTGTGAGTCTAGTCACGGGAACTATGTTCCTCATGTGGTTAGGTGAGCAGATTACCGAAAGAGGCATAGGTAACGGTATCTCGATATTAATTTTCGCAGGTATTGTCGCTGGTCTACCATCTGCTATCGGCTCAACGGCTGAGCAGGCGCGTCAAGGTGACTTGAGCGTACTGGTATTATTGTTGATTGCAGTTATCGTATTTGCTGTGACCTTCTTTGTTGTATTTGTGGAACGTGGTCAACGTCGTATCGTCGTTAACTATGCTAAGCGTCAGCAGGGCCGTAAGGTTTTTGCTGCACAAAGCACACATTTACCGCTCAAGGTTAATATGGCAGGTGTGATACCACCAATTTTTGCGTCAAGCATCATTTTGTTTCCAGGCACACTGGCTCAGTGGTTTGGTCAAAATGAGTCCCTTTCATGGTTGAGTGATTTTGCTCTGGCCGTGTCACCGGGACAGCCGCTTTACTCATTATTGTATGCATCAGCAATTATTTTCTTCTGTTTCTTCTATACTGCGTTGGTGTTTAACCCTCGCGAGACGGCTGATAACTTGAAGAAGAGTGGTGCGTTTATTCCCGGGATCCGTCCTGGAGAACAGACTTCGCGTTACATTGATAAAGTAATGACTCGCCTGACATTAGCTGGCGCATTGTACATTACCTTTATCTGTTTAATTCCGGAGTTCATGTTAATTACGTGGCAAGTACAGTTCTATTTTGGCGGTACTTCACTACTTATTATGGTAGTCGTAATCATGGACTTCATGGCTCAAGTTCAGACCCATATGATGTCTCATCAATATGAGTCTGTTATGAAGAAAGCTAATCTAGTTAACAAAGCGAATTTAGATCGCTTTGGACGCTAAGCTAGTTTTTACGGAGTGATGAAATGAAAGTTCGAGCTTCCGTTAAGAGGATCTGTCGTAATTGTAAGATCGTCAAGCGTAAGGGCGTTGTACGCGTACTTTGTGTAGAACCTAAACACAAACAGCGTCAAGGCTAAAACATTTGCTCAGCCCTGTCCGGGCTGAGCAAAATATTATTTGCAAAACTGTCGTCTGTCGAGTATCCTACCGGGCTTTTCACAGATGACCATTAACTATTGAGGAGTGCATAGTGGCCCGTATCGCTGGCATTAACATTCCTGATCAAAAGCACACAGTCATTGCATTGACTGGAATCTTCGGCATTGGCCGTACTCGCGCTAGAGCAATCTGCGCGGCTACTTCTATTGCTGAAGAAGCTAAGATCAAGGAATTGAGCGAAGCTCAAATTGATATACTACGTGAAGCAGTTGCCGAATACACAGTAGAAGGTGATTTGCGTCGTGAAGTTTCTATGAACATCAAGCGTCTTATGGACCTTGGTTGTTACCGTGGAATACGTCACCGTCGTAGCCTGCCCCTTCGTGGGCAACGTACTAAGACCAATGCGCGTACGCGTAAAGGTCCACGTAAACCAATCAGAAAGTAACGGGGTAATCCAATATGGCTAAAAGTCCGTCACGTTCTCCGCGTAAGCGTGTACGTAAACAGGTTGCTGATGGTATGGCTCATATCCATGCGTCTTTCAACAACACAATTATTACCATTACTGATCGTCAAGGTAATGCACTATCTTGGGCAACTTCAGGTGGTTCAGGTTTCCGTGGTTCACGTAAATCTACCCCTTTTGCTGCACAGGTTGCTGCTGAGCGTGCAGGTGTTGCCGCTCAGGACTACGGTGTTAAAAACCTTGAAGTTTTTGTAAAGGGTCCAGGTCCAGGGCGTGAATCAGCGATTCGCGCACTAAACTCGGTTGGTTACAAGATAACTAACATTACCGATGTGACGCCTATCCCTCATAATGGTTGTCGTCCTCCTAAGAAACGTCGCGTATAACTCGTCGTTTTTAATAGGATAGTTGGAGAAAGAACATGGCAAGATACTTGGGTCCAAAGCTCAAGCTCAGCCGCAGAGAAGGTACAGACCTTTTCCTAAAAAGCGGCGTGAGAGCAATCGATTCGAAGTGTAAGCTTGATACTGCACCTGGACAACACGGCGCTCGTAAGACCCGTCTGTCTGAGTATGGTGTACAGCTACGCGAGAAACAAAAAGTTCGTCGTACTTATGGTGTGCTAGAAAAGCAATTCCGTAACTACTACAAAGACGCTGCACGTCAAAAAGGTAACACAGGTGAGAACCTGCTTACTCTTTTAGAAACCCGTCTTGATAACGTTGTTTACCGTATGGGTTTTGGTGCTACACGCGCTGAATCTCGTCAGTTAGTTAGCCATAAGTCAATTATGGTTAATGGCAGCGTTGTTAACATTCCATCATTCAAAGTGTCTGCGAGTGATGTAATTAGCATTCGTGAGAAGTCTAAGAAGCAAGCGCGTATCGTAGCTGCTTTGGAAGTTGCTTCTCAACGCGAAAAGCCAACATGGGTTGAAGTTGATAACACTAAGATGGAAGGTGCTTTCAAGCGTCTACCAGAGCGTAGTGATTTATCTGCGGAAATTAACGAACAGCTTATCGTCGAACTTTACTCTAAGTAAAGTTAACACAAAAGAGAGGACACAATGCAGGGTTCTGTTACAGAATTTCTTAGACCGCGTCTCGTTGATATCGAGCAGGTTAATCCAACACGTGCCAAAGTTACACTTGAGCCGCTTGAACGTGGTTTCGGTCACACTTTAGGTAACGCGTTGCGTCGTATCCTATTGTCGTCTATGCCAGGCTGCGCGGTAACCGAAGTAGAGATTGATGGTGTACTGCATGAATACAGTAGCAAGGAAGGCGTGCAAGAGGATATCCTTGAGATCCTACTAAACCTTAAAGGTTTAGCAGTAGTGATCGAAGGGAAAGACGAAGCTATGCTTACGTTAAGTAAGTCAGGCGCAGGCCCTGTTACTGCAGCAGATATCACCCATGATGGTGATGTTACAATCATGAATCCTGAGCATGTTGTCTGTCATCTGACAGGTAACAATGAAATCAGCATGCGTATCCGTGTAGAACGTGGTCGTGGTTATGTACCGGCTTCTGCCCGTGCACAAACCGAAGACGATGATCGTCCTATTGGTCGCTTGTTGGTTGATGCTTCTTTCTCGCCTGTCGCTCGTATAGCCTACAATGTAGAAGCTGCACGTGTTGAACAGCGCACTGACTTAGATAAACTCGTTATCGATATGACCACAAACGGTACTCTCGATCCTGAGGAAGCTATCCGTCGTGCTGCGACCATCTTGGCTGAACAGCTAGATGCGTTCGTTGAACTTCGTGATGTTACTGAGCCAGAGCAGAAAGAAGAGAAGCCAGAATTCGATCCGATTTTGCTGCGTCCTGTGGACGATTTAGAGCTAACTGTACGTTCAGCCAACTGTTTGAAGGCTGAGGCGATTCATTATATCGGAGATCTGGTACAGCGCACTGAAGTTGAGCTGCTTAAGACACCTAACTTAGGTAAGAAATCTCTTACCGAAATTAAGGATGTTTTGGCTTCTCGCGGACTGTCGTTGGGTATGCGTCTAGAAAACTGGCCTCCAGCCAGCCTAGTCGACGACCTTTAACTCCAGATTTTGTACAGATAAGGTAATAAGGATTAGGTCATGCGCCATCGTAAGAGTGGTCGTCAACTAAATCGTAACAGCAGTCATCGTCAAGCTATGTTTCGTAACATGGCAAGCTCTTTAGTCCGTCACGAAGTGATCAAGACTACTGTAGCTAAAGCGAAAGAACTGCGTCGCGTAGTTGAACCTCTAATAACGCTTGCTAAGAGTGATAGCGTTGCAAATCGCCGTTTGGCATTTGCTCGTACTCGCGACGCTGAAGTCGTAGGTAAGTTATTTAATGAATTGGGTCCACGCTACCAGGAACGTCCTGGTGGATATACCCGCATCCTTAAGTGCGGTCTACGTACTGGTGATAAAGCGCCTATGGCGTATATTGAACTAGTAGGTCGCCCTGAAGCTGCAGAAGCTGTTGAAGCTGACGACGCTGAGTAATTAAGGGTTTCATTGCAAAAAAGCCGGGCTTGCCCGGCTTTTTTTATGTCTAATATTTATAAGAGACACATATTTATTAGGATTGGTATTACTATCATTTTGATAGCCTCTCGTATTCATGCTTCTTGATCCCATGAGTAAAATCTTTACAGACCTCGTTCTCCTCCACATCTGCCTATATATTCTCAACTTAATAAAAGCATAGGGTTTTTATCATATTGATATCCATTTGTTACTCCATTACCCCTCTATATCTCCCTCGATAAGAAGTGCCTCCATTATCTGCTTCAAATTAGCAGATTATTTATTGCTCACGCCTACAAAGTGTTCACTCGATCACGTTTTGCCTATGTTTATGGCTAGTTCTCATACTTTGGTTTGATGGATGCAAGTCTGGCATAAGTCCACATTTTCATTTTTCAGTTGTTCATATTTCTAGTGATTAAGGCTAAGCACTTTTTAACTGAGATATTGAGCCTGTACCGAGGGTCTTGCTGTCTTAATAGTTGGCTAGCTTCAGCTTTTTTAGACGCTTACTTTCATTACTCTGTTAAGGAGATTTAATGTCTAGCTTTAATCATCTGGGGAAGCGCATTAACCGCGTCGATGGGTTAGGAAAGGTTACCGGCAAGGCTATTTATGGGGATGATATTCTCATCCCCGGTATGCTATATGGGGTATGTCGCTACGCTGATATACCCGCGGGTAAAGTTTTATCTATTGATACTCAAGTGGCCGAGCAGGTTCCTGGTGTGGTCAAGATTGCTCGATTCAGTGATGTACCTGGTAATCCGTATGCGGGTGTCATCATTCGTGATTACCCCCCTATCATAGACAATTTAGTTCGCTTCGAAGGTGATGTATTAGCCGTGATCGTTGCTGAAACCTATGAAGCTGCTTGTTTAGCTGCAGATAAAATTAAAATTCAATATGACGTATTCACACCCATCTGTTCAGTCGAAGATGCGTTAAAACCCGGCGCTAGACTTATCCAGCCCGGTAGTGATTCTAATATAGTAGCCAGTCATCACACCGAGAAAGGTGATGTCGATTTGGCTTTTGCCGCTTGTGCACTGCAGATTGAGCGTACTTTTAATATTGGCTTCCAAGAGCATGGTTATATCGAACCGGAATCAATTACGGCCTATATTGATCCAAGTTCCAGCAATTTAGTGTTGACCGGTTCGATTCAAAATCCGCACCGGGTTCGCGGCTTTGTCGCCAGCTATCTCGCTCTTCCCGAGTCCGATGTCGATGTTCGTCGTTCTGTACTGGGCGGCTCATTCGGCGGGAAAGATGACACTATTGATCATCTGTCATGTCGTGCAGCCTTAATGGCACAGCTCACCGGAAGGCCCGTTAAATTTACCTACACCAGAGAGCAGTCAATCTCTGAAAGTAGTAAGCGTCACCCTTTTAACATGACCTATAAAGTCGGCTTCGATGACAGTGGTCGTATTCAGGCGATGAAGATCGATATCTTAGTTGAGAGTGGTGCTTATGCCGCCTGTACACCATTTGTAACCTGGCGCTCTGTGGTGCAAGCGGCAGGCCCTTATGATATAGAAAATGTCAGGGTTGATATTAAAGGTGTCTACACCAACAACACTTATACTGCCGCTATGCGTGGCTTTGGCTCACCTCAAGTTGTTTATGCTAATGAATCTCTGATGGATGAAATTGCTGAAATTTGTCATATTTCCGCTATTAAGGTCAGGAAAATCAATGCCCTTAAGCAAGATAGCCTTAGTATCACGGGACAAAAGTTCGATAAGCATAAGGTTTCGGCAGTTGAGGTGTTAGAGCGTGCAGTCGAAGAGTCAGATTATCAAGCAAAACTCGATAAATACAGCCGGCTTAATACGGGTACGGATCACGTCAAATATGGCATAGGTTTAGCCTTAAGTTACCGTGGTTGTTCAATGGGGGCTGAAGGGGTTGATACCTCATCGGCGTTAGTCGTGCTTAATAGTGACGGTAGCGTCAATATCTCCACCGGTGTTTGTGAGAACGGTCAAGGCCTGCAAACAACCATGACTATTATTGCTGCTGAGGTCTTTGGTATTGCCATTGGTGAGGTGAAATTTACTGAGCCTCCGACATCGCTTATCTCTGATGGTGGTCCAACCGTTGCCTCAAGAGCTACCGTTACCGGTGGTGCTGCGGTGAAAGACGGTGCTGAGACGCTAAAAGCGCGTATCTTCGAGGTGGTAGCCAGTGATCTTAAAGTCGAGACCTTAGATCAAACTCTATGGTGTGATGGCATCATCTGCAATCGTGATCTACCTGAGTTACAGATTAGCTTTAAAGAAGCGGTAAATAAGGCCAAGTGGGCGGGTATTAATTTAGCGGCCTATGGTTGGTTCGCTCAGCCTGAGATTAGCTGGGATGAAGAGAAAGGTACAGGTAGTCCTTACTTTACCTGGGTCTATGGCTGTCAGATCGCAGAGGTGAAAGTCGATACTAGCACAGGTAAACTTGAGCTTTTACATGTCACCGCCGTCCATGATGTTGGCCAGGTGATTAATAAGACTGGCTTTGAAGGACAAGTTGCAGGTGGTATCGCACAGGGCTTTGGCCTTGGCGTGTTAGAAGACTACAACATTGAATTCGGTGAGCTTAAGACAAAAAATCTAGATAGTTATCTATTGCCTACCATTAAAGATATTCCGGCCATCAAAATCATCGCCATCGAAAATGGCGATGAAGCTTGTCCATTTGGTGCGAAGAGTATCGGAGAGCCTGCTTCAGAGTTGGCTGCAGCTGCAATTAATAATGCAGCCTGCTTTGCACTTAAAAAGCGAATTCGTCAGTTACCGCTAACCCTTGAGCAACTGGTCCTTGGCTACAACTTAAAGAAACCCGCGAGACAGAGCGAGTTGCTTCAGGATGATGGTCATAAAAAGCACACCCATCGCTTAACTGATATGCATATGGTTAACCCAAGTGATCTTACCGAAACGCTGCAGTTATTATCAGAGAGGGGTTATCGCCCTTTTGCTGGAGGTACCGATCTGCTGGTTCAGGGGCGCTTACACTATAGTGATGATAAATTCGTCAACATTCTCGGTATAGATGGTCTAAATGAGATAGTCGAGACCGAGAGTGAAGTTAGGATAGGAAGTGCAGTCTGTTTTAATCGTATCCTTGCTCACAGCTCTGTAAGAGGTCATTTCCCCTTACTCTCCCAAGCTTGCCAAACTATTGGTTCCAACCAGATCCGTAACAGGGCCACCATTGGCGGAAATATTATTAACGCTGCTCCCTGTGCTGATTCAGTGCCACCTTTACTCGTTTATGAAGCAGAAGTTGAGCTTCAATCAGCGAATTCGAGTCGCCGGGTCCCCTTAAGCCGGTTTATCACTGGTAGCTATCGTACAGACATCAAAGCGGGTGAGTTGCTTACGCAAGTTTGTATCCCTAAGCAGAACTTAGGCTGTGTCTCTCATAAATATTCACAACTTGGTCGCAGAAATGCACTCAACATTAGTCGTCTCAGTATTTCATGTCTGATGGGCTTCGATAGCGAAGGTAAAGTTGATCTATGTCGAATCGTAGATGGGTCTTTATTCAGCCACTCTCAGCGCCTTAGTGCGATTGAAGACTTGCTGATAGGGAGTCAGCTAACTTCTGAAGCCATAGGCAAGGCTGAAAACCAACTGTTAGATATGATCGATACGGCAATTGGTGGTCGCTGGTCGGCTAAGTATAAGCAACCCGTTTTTATCAATATGTTTAAAGATCTCATGAATGACATAGCCGTAGAAAATAGCCTGGAGCAACGTGATGCTTGCTAATAAAGATAATAAAACCGCCATCAAACTCATTGTAAATAGCATCTCTCACACCCTTGAGGTTACGGGGAATACTCGCTTACTGGATCTTGTGAGAAATGACTTACGCCAGACGGGAACCAAAGAGGGTTGTTCTGTGGGTGAATGTGGTGCCTGTACGGTGATTTTGGACGGTAAGCCAGTATGTTCATGCATGGTGCTTGCTGCTCAGTGCGATGGGGCAGAGGTGACAACCATCGAAGGGGTTGCCGACGATCCCTTAGCCCAGCAGTTACAGCAGTCATTTATCGTGGAGGGAGGCGTGCAGTGCGGCTTCTGTACTCCAGGCGTCTTAATGAGTTCATGGGCCTTGCTTGGGGATAATCCCAATCCGAGCGACAGCGACATCTTAGATGCATTAGAGGGTAACTTATGCCGCTGCACAGGCTATCAACCGATACTCAACTCCATTAAAGCCGTTATTAAGGAGAATTTACAGTCATCAAATAGCGCTTAGGAAACAAATACAGCAGAACCAATGCTCCCTGCACCAAGTCGGGTTAAGGACTCTATAGGTGTGTGGGAGCATATTAATAATAATTAAGGGTATTATATGAAATTGCTATATAAGCTAGATGAAAAACCGCCTTATGGAATCACTTTTTTTCTCGCTCTTCAACATATGCTTGCCTCTATTGGAGGGATTGTAACCGTTCCACTGATTGTCGGTGGATCGATAGGCTTACCTCCCAATGAAATTGTTCTTCTTATTAGCGCTTCTCTTCTTGTTTCAGGCTTAGTCACTATGACTCAATGCTTCGGTATCGGGCCTGTAGGCATTAGGTTACCCGTAGTGATGGGGGCGAGTTTCGCATTTTTAGGCACCTTAATAGGCATAGGCAAGACCGAAGGCATGGCCGGGATCATGGGGGCAGCCTTCGTCGGTTCGTTTGTGGTGATCATCGCCAGCTTCTATATGGATCACGTCAAAAAGTTATTTCCTACTGTAGTGAGTGGTGTAGTGGTGACCTTAATAGGCTTAACCATACTGCCAGTAGCGATGAACTGGATTGGCGATGCTCCAGCAGGGGACCCAAGTTTTGCCTCATTACCCAAAGTGTTTTTAGCGTTCTTTTCATTAGCCGTGGTTATTTTTGTTTCCGTACGTTGCAAAGGTGCAATTGCTGCATCTTCTATTGTGATCGGCCTTGCCGCTGGTTACTTAATGGCACTCGCACTCGGTATGGTGGATCTACAGCCCCTGTCTGATACTAATTGGGTAGCTATGCCTGAGCCATTTAAATATGGCATGACCTTCTCAATACCGGCAATTATCACCATGAGCTTGGTATACCTGGTTGTTGTGGCAGAGGCGACAGGCGATTTTATGGCCCTAGGTAGCAACTGTCATACTGAGGTTAGCGGCAAAGATCTTAAACGTGGCCTGCTGGGTGATGGTTTAGGCAGTACTTTTGCATCTTTTATGACTGCGATGCCAGTGGCCAGCTTTAGCCAGAATGTGGGTATTGTAGGTATCAGTGGTGTAGCGAGTCGATTTGTGGTGGGGATCTCTGGTGTGTTGTTGATCTTAGCTGGACTCTTTCCTAAGTTCGCTGCTTTAGCTATAACAGTACCTAAACCCGTATTAGGCGGGGTTGGCTTCGTTATGTTTGGTATGATTGCCTACGCAGGTATTCGTATGCTAGTACAAGCGACCGACTCTCGTCGTAATGCCTTGGTCGTTTGCGTGGGGTTAGCATCGGGTATGGCGGTGACTTTGGAGCCTAATCTATTACAGCACTTCCCAGATGATCTTAAGATGTTATTCCACTCAGGTATTACAACTGGCACTCTTTCAGCGGTGATACTCAATCTGGTTTTACCAAGTTCGAAATCAGAAGAGGCGGATGAGGCGGATGAGGTGAAGGAGCAGCCAGAGGTTACGGCTAAGTCGAGTTTATTACCTAATAGAGGGGGAAAATAAGCTAAGTAGGATTGAGCCCTTCATATCAGATGCTTGGCCTAGTTCAGGTATCTGACTCAGTCTTTCTAAATGCTATTAGCCAAGCTAAAATTCCTTAGTTATCGCCTAATTATGCTGAGACTGTGTTCTACGGGCACAAAAAAGGCCTCAGATGAGGCCTTTTAAAGATAACAAAGTTTAGTAACCGCTTTTTTGCTCTGTTTTGTAATCTAGCTTCTCATGGGTCTGTCCCATAGCTTCGGCTACTTCTGGCGGCATGTAGTTTTCATCATGCTTCGCCAGTACTTCAGTTGCCTGTAATTTACCACCCTCTATCAATATTCCCTGTGCGACTATGCCTTGGCCTTCACGGAAAAGATCCGGCAGTAGATCGTCATAAGTCACTATGATCTCACCGCCTAAGGAATCATGGATGGCAAATTCAACATGTAAGCTTTCAGGATCTCTTAACATAGAGCCTATAGTCACCATACCGCCGACGCGTATGCGCTGGCCTATTTCAGGTAACACGCCGGTGTCTTTCTTACCTTGTACTATTTCTGTCGGAGTGTAGAAAAGGTTTAAGTTAGAGTTCAATGCGTACAGTAATAGTGATGCAATTGCGGCTACACCACCAATTAAGGCTACTGCTAGAGCGAGTCTTTTTTTACGTCTTGTGTTCACTAGTTATTACTCCGGTTTTCTTTGAGGCGTTCTTCTCGCTTAATCTTCTTTGCTATTTCAGTCAACACTTTACGTTTCTGTCCCATGCTCTGTATGACAAGTATCCCTAAAGAACCAAATGTCACACCATAAGCTAGCCACACATAGAAGGCGTAGCCACCCATATTTAGAAAATCACTCAATGAATCAAATTGCATTACTTAACTCCTTGGGCTTTAGCTAGAGTACGAACCCAAGGTCGCATACTGTTGCGTGCCAAAACCTCAGATCTGAAACGGATTAAGGTTATAGCGCCTATCATCAGGCCGAAACCTAAGATGTTTATCAGCAATGGATACAGCATCTCAGTAGGCATAGTCGATTTTTCTGTAATTCTAATCGTCGATGGTTGATGCAGCGAGCTCCACCATTCAACTGAGTATTTGATTATCGGGATGTTAATCACACCTACTATAGCTAAAATACCGGCGGCTCGTGCTGCTAATACCTTGTCTTCAAAAGAGGCGTAAAGTGCAATAACACCCAGATAAAGAAACAAGAGGACAAGTTCGGCTGTTAAACGTGCATCCCATACCCACCAAGTTCCCCACATAGGCTTACCCCAAGTGGCGCCAGTGACCAAGGCGATAAAGGTGATCACGGCTCCTATTGGTGCAATGGCTGCCGCTGCCCAATCTGCCGATTTTATCTGCCATACCAGGCCGATAAATGCAGAGGTTGCCATGCCCATATAGGCGGCCATAGACATAGAGGCTGCCGGAACATGGATGAAGATGATTCGGTAACTATCACCTTGTTGATAATCAGTTGGTGCAAAAGCTAACCCCCACACTGACCCTATGCCGATCAGGGCAATCGCTAACATAGCGAACCAAGGGAGGAGTTTTCCAGAAAGGTTATACGCTCGTTCTGGATCCGCGTAACTATGTAGCCATTTCCACATATCAGTTAGTACTCACTCTTAAAGATGCACCAATAGCAAAAGGTGCTAACGTTAATGAACCGACCAACATCGCGGCAATTATTGCGAGATGGCCATCATAAGGTAGATTGAACCCGGCAGCGTCTATGGCTGTCGTGGCAAAGATTAATACAGGTATATATAAAGGTAAGATGAGTAAGCTAAGCAGCACTCCTCCTTTATGCAGCCCTACGGTTAATGCGACACCAATAGCCCCGAGTAAACTTAATACCGGTGTCCCTAGGGCTAAGGTTGCCATTAGCGCGCCATAGCTATTACTGTCTAAATGAAGTAAAACCGCTAAAAGTGGCGCAACCAAAATCAGTGGTACTCCTGTTAATAGCCAATGAGCCAGCACTTTTGCCAGTACCATCAAGGGCAAAGGTTGCGGGCTGAGTAACATCTGTTCAAGACTACCGTCGACATAATCGGCCTTAAACAATCTCTCTAAGGACAGCATAGAGGCGAGTAAGGCCGCGACCCAAATGATTCCAGGGGCGACTCTGGATAATATTTGTGGTTCGGGTCCTATGGCTAATGGAAACAAGGTGACTATTAAGATAAAAAACAGCAGTGGATTGAAAATGTCGCCTTTATGACGAATAGCTATCTGTAGATCGCGTTTCAGTAGTGTATAAAATGCGTGTCTGAAGCTGATGCCTTTTTTCATTTTTGGACCTTATACAAAGCGATATTCAAGGCTGATCTTTCGCAGAATATCGTCACCGATAATTCCCATATCTTGATGTGTCGTCAAGATGACACATCCACCACGTTTGGCGTGCTCAAGGAACAGATGTTCAAGTTCTATAACGCCTTTTTTGTCGATAGCGGTAAAAGGTTCGTCTAACAACCAAATTTTACAACTGGTATGCCAGAGTCGAGCCAGGGCTGTGCGTCTATGCTGCCCGGCAGAAAGATGCCCGGCAAGTGCTTCCTCGAAGCCTGTTAGATTTACTTTGGCGAGAATATCTTGAGTATTGAAGTCATTATAACCACTAATGCTTAAATTGAAGTTAAGATTTTCCTCTGCGGTTAACTCACTCTTAACTCCTGCGAGATGACCAATATAGAGTAGGTCTTCATTGTATTCGTCTCTAAAGCGGTTTATCTCTTGATTCTTATAATGAACATCACCGGCATAGGGACGTGATAGACCCGCAAGTATCCTAAGAAGACTGGTTTTACCTGAGCCGTTAGGACCCTCAATTTGAACTATCTCGCCTTCAGCAATATCGAAGCTAAGTTCATCAAATAAAATGCGTTCTTGACGAATACAGGTCAACTCTTTGGCCGAAATTAAGGTCTTTGTCATCTGTTCTACCACTGAGTCCTCTATATCAAGCCTTAAGTAATTACAAGGGATCTTAACACAATCACAATAAGGGGTTTAGTACTGCTTTATTCTATGTATCAGCAATTTGACGAGCTTCCAATAATTGAAACCTTTTAACATGTTTTTTGAACTTTTTCTCTTATCAATAAACATTTTTTAACCCTTGCTAATATAATATCTAATTTGTGCCGCCAATAGTGTTTATAGTGTGCAAGCTTTGATGGGAATCACAAAAAGGTGAGATTTGTTGAAGTTTAATGTATTCTAGAGCTGCTATAAAAATAGTCTGCCTTACTCATTGATGAGAGTAATAAGGGTGGCGTAGAGCTTTGTTAGAACTTGCATTAGGAACATCGAACATGAAAAAACTGTTAGCTATGACTGCGGTCGCTGCTTTGACTTTGTCTGCAAACGCATTTGCACAAGAAGGTAAAGCTGTATACGACAAGGCATGTCAAATATGCCACAGCATGGGTGTCGCTGGCGCTCCAAAAGCGCACGATGCTGCTGCTTGGGAGCCTCGTCTTGCTCAAGGAATGGATACATTAGTATCTACAGTGAAAACTGGTAAAGGTGCAATGCCACCGGGTGGAATGTGTACTGATTGTACTGATGAAGATTACAAGAACGCTATCGACTTCATGTCTAAGTAATCTTTATCTGGCTCGAGAGTTGAGCATAAAAAAGCCGGCAATTAGCCGGTTTTTTTATGCCTGTCTTTCTAGTTTCTGCTTTCTAATTGTAGCCAAATCTCAGGCAATAAAAAGGGCCTGCTATTGCAGGCCCTTTTTAAGTGTATGTCGCTATTTCACTTGCGTATCTATGACAAGTTGGACGGTATCGCCAACTTTAACTGTGGCAAGCCGACCTTGAAGATCACCTGTCTGGGGTTTGACGCTGCCATGTTTAGAGAGTACTGCGATTATCTCGACATTCTTAGCACTGCTCAGCTTCACATCGCCACCCATAGAAGTGCTGTCATCTAAGGTTATCGTGGTTGGTAATGATTTAGCCGAGACCTTAACTGCCGCTAGGGGGACTTTTGGACCTTCTGTACTACGAGCGAAGATGAACAACATATCTGAACTAGACACTTGCTCGGCTAGCTCAGCAGATATAGATACTTCGACGCTAACGCTGTTAGCCGTAGCTTTTACACTTGCATGTGCTGCGTCATCAGGCATTTCACCCGTCTCGGCCTGAATTCTCATCTTGGCACTATCGATAGCATTGATGATTGCACTTCGATCGACATCTTTTCTCTCGCTATCGAGTATGATTTGCCAAGCATTTATAGCCACTTGATAGTGAGCCGTAAAGAAAGCGTCCATACCTTTAAGCAGCAGAGTCGAAGGGTCTTCTGGGTCGAGTGCTAAAGATTGATCGATAATAGCCTGGATAGCAGGTGTCATCTGTTGATTCGCCCTGTAATACATGGCGGTTGCTTTTGGACCCAATAACTCGGCATGCGTACCAACGAGCTCCATAGCTTGATCAAAGGTTGCTATAGCATCGTTATAACGACTCGCAGAGATATAAATGTGGCCAAGGCTAAAGAGAAGCTGACTATTTTCAGGCTCAGATTTAACTTGAGCTTCCATCATCTGCAGACGCTGTTGCATTATCTGCTCGGCATCCATTCCTGCATGTGGACTTGATGGAGCAGGCTGATCTAATTTTGCGTAGGCTCCAAGTGTCGCATAGAAATACCCAGAAAGACCTATAATAGCCACAGACATTAAAGTAGGCCATATCAAACCTTTTGGTTTGATTTTTTTGACCAGAGATTCATCTTCACCTTGCTTCATGTCCTGAAGAAGACTTATCTCTAACTCTTTCTTAAGTACATCGAATTCTTGTTGATCAAGAAGCTCTTCTTCTAGTTCGTTCTCTAGAATGATGAGACGATTGTTAAACAGCTCAAGGTTAGTTTGTTTACGAACACCGGCTTCTTCCGTCTGCAACATCTTATGCTGACGAAAATGAGGAAACCAAATCAGCGCTAGGCTGACTAACACAAAAAGCGCAATAAAAATCCAGAGAGTGGTCATTATTTCTTTTTCACATTAGTTATAAAAAAGCGGATTAACCGCAGGCTAGATATAGGATTATACGTAAAGATTATTCATTGAACAGTAATATAAGGAGATGAGTCAGGTAAAAAGTGATAGTTGAGCTCTGGTTCACAGTTCGATTCTATTTTTTAAAAGAGGCTGAAACTTAAGTTTCACATAAGGGTCTGATCATAGAATCAGGTGCATTTACATCTGTTACAGATTTGATGATTAGAGCAATAAATGCGACTAGTCACCCATATTTGTACGAAAGAAGCAGACAGATACAACAGCAAATACTAAAATGACTCAAATTTCAAACCCTAGGCAGCTAAATTATTACTTGCTTAAGGATGTTGAGTGATTGAATTGGGCGTAAGCTTAACAAATAATCTAAAGTACTGAGGAAAACTCATGATCCCAGAATTAGGACACCTATCGCTGATATTAGGTTTGGCTTTTGCCTTCCTTTTAGCTAGCGTTCCTTTAATTGGTGTTGCACGCAAAGACCAATATCTAGTGCGCTATGCTTGGCCACTAACTTACGGTATGTTCTTCTTTATCTTCCTATCCGTTATTGTATTAGGTTACAGCTTTGCAGTTGATGACTTCTCAGTTGCTTATATAGCGCATCACTCAAACTCTCAGTTGCCTATCTTCTTTAAGATAGCAGCAGTATGGGGTGGACATGAAGGATCTTTACTCTTCTGGGTGTTTGCACTTTCCGGTTGGACAGCGGCAGTTGCCTATTTTAGTAAAAGCCTAGAAGAAGTGTTTACCGCCAGGGTATTATCCGTTCTGGCCTTCATTGTGATTGGTTTTGGACTATTCATGGTCTTGACTTCCAATCCTTTTGAACGCTTATTTCCGATACCTATGGAAGGTCGTGATCTAAACCCAATGTTGCAAGATGTTGGTCTTATTTTCCACCCTCCTATGCTATATCTTGGTTATGTTGGCTTCTCTGTGAGTTTCGCCTTCGCGATATCAGCCTTAATGGGTGGTAGTCTTGATTCTGCATGGGCACGTTGGAGCCGACCTTGGATATTAGCGGCTTGGATATTCCTAACCGGTGGTATCTCTCTCGGTTCTTGGTGGGCTTACTATGAATTAGGTTGGGGCGGTTGGTGGTTCTGGGATCCAGTCGAGAATGCTTCATTCATGCCTTGGCTAATCGGCACAGCACTGCTTCATTCGGTTATCGTGACCGAGAAACGCGCAGCTTTCCGTAACTGGACCGTATTACTCGCTATTACTGCATTCTCGCTCAGTCTGTTAGGTACTTTCATTGTTCGTTCCGGAGTGCTTACTTCGGTGCACTCATTTGCCGCAGATCCTAGTCGAGGCATGTTTATTCTGCTGTTATTGGGATTGGCTGTTGGTGGCTCATTGACACTATTTGCTTTCAGAGCGAGTCAAATGAAGAGTCCGGCACGTTTCGATTTATGGTCTAGAGAAACTATGCTGCTTGTCTGTAATATTCTACTTACAGTGGCATGTGGCACCGTACTACTAGGTACGCTCTATCCGCTACTCATAGATGCTTTGAATATGGGTAAGATTTCGGTAGGACCTCCATATTTTAATGCCGTGTTCGTACCAATCATATTAGTGCTATTCGTATTTATGGGCATAGGTCCAAACATACGTTGGAAGAAAGCTAAGCCCGGCGCGATGAAAGCGAAAGTCTTGGTACCTGCTGTCGTTGCTACTATTGTTGGTGTCGCGGCGCCATTCCTGGCCGATGGTAAGTTCAATATCTGGGTCGTCTTAGGCATAGGTACGGCTACTTGGGTTGCACTCATGTCGCTTAGAGCGGGATACGATCTGATTAAGTCGAAAGATGGCTCTCTTAGTTTGGCTCGACTGGGTCGTAGCCAACTGGGTATGATCATTGCTCACTTAGGCATAGCAGTATCGGTTGTGGGCGGCACTATTGTTTCAAACTATTCGATCGAAAAGAGCGTGCGCATGGGGCCGGGTATCACCCAAGAGCTGGCTGGTTACACTTTTCATTACATCGAAACTAAGAATGTTGTTGGACCTAACTATACGGCTCTACAAGGACAGATTGAAGTGTCTAAAGATGGTGAGTTCATCACCTTGCTCAAGCCGGATCGTCGCCAGTACACTGTGCGTACTATGGATATGACAGAAGCCGGTATCGACTGGGGGCTCTTCCGTGATTTATATATCACCATGGGTGATCCAATTAGTCGTACCGAGTTTGCTGTACGTATTAACTATAAGCCATTTGTTCGTTGGTTATGGTTCGGAAGCATCTTTATGATGGTAGGTGGCTTCTTTGCTGCATCGGATAAGCGTTACCGTACGAAGCCGACAACGCAAACATCTAAGCTTGACGCGGAAAAAGCGAAATTGGCTACGGCCTAACTTGAATTGGGGCAAGTATGAAGAAGCTGGTATTATTTATTCCACTGATCTTAGTGATGGGCATGGGGGTGTTCCTTTATAAGGGGCTCTTCCTCAACCCACAACAACTAGATTCGGCTCTCGAAGGAAAACCAATTCCGGTTTTCCAGCTGGAGCGTTTGGAAGATAGTAGCGAGATAATCACAAATGAAACGCTGAAAGGTAAAGTGTCATTATTAAACGTATGGGCGACATGGTGCCCATCGTGTAAATACGAACATCCTTATCTGATGCGTTTCGCCAGGCAGAATACTCTACCTATCTATGGTATCAACTACCGTGATGAGCGAGCATTGGCGATTCGAGAATTGAATAGGCAAGGTGATCCCTATACAAAGAATATTTTCGATCATGATGGACGTCTCGGTCTCGATCTTGGTGTTTATGGTGCGCCGGAAAGCTTCTTAGTGGATCATAACGGTATTATCAGGTTCAGATATGCAGGTCCCATTGATCAGCGTGTATGGAATGAGACATTGCTGCCAATGATTAAAGAGCTGCAAGCCGTTGCAAAGCAGGAGGGGGCATCATGATGAAATCAGTATTCAAACTCATGGGGGCAATACTCCTGTCATTAACTGTTATATCAGTTAATGCAACGCCAGTTGATACCTATGAGTTCAAGTCAGCAGAAAACCAGAAGCGAGCGTTGGAACTGGCGCATTCACTTCGTTGTCCTCAGTGTCAGAATCAAAATCTAATCGATTCTAATTCACCAGTAGCTCAGGACCTTCGTCTCGAAGTCTACCAGATGGTTGATGCCGGGAAAGACTATGATGAAGTGATAGAGTTTATGACTAGTCGCTATGGTGATTTCGTTCTCTATAAGCCGAGAATGGAACCCAAAACATATATCTTATGGTTAGGTCCTATCGGTTTTTTAGTCATTGGCTTACTTATCGGTTTCTTCTTTGTACGTAAACAGCGTATCTCTCAAGTCGAAGCTCAAGAGATCAGCGGCGAAGAGCAGAAAGAGTTAGACAGGCTGCTTAATCGAGATGATCAATGAATAAGTGTCTGGCTAAGGTGCTAACAGTTACTCTGTTAGCACTCACTTCATTATCTATCAATACGGCTATGGCGTATCCTGGGATGCAGAAGAAGGACAATGGGACTGCTCAGTCGAGTATAGACCGTATCAGCGTATTGCCTGAAACCTATCCAATTGATGTTGTGCCTTTCAGTGATGCCAACGGTAAGCCTGTAGACTTCAGTCAGTATCGAGGCAAGGTGATTATGGTAAACATGTGGGCAACTTGGTGCCCACCTTGTGTTCGAGAGTTGCCAGCAATAAAGCGTCTAGCCTCTAAGTTTGATAAGGCTCAGTTTGAAATTTTACCAATTTCAATCGATCTTGATGGAAAAGAACAAGTAGAGCCTTTCTTAAAAGCACTTGGAATGGAAGATTTCACATCTTATTATGATGAAAAGCAGCAGCTAGGGCAGGTGTTCCCGCTCGATACTATTCCTGCTACATTTATCTTAAATAAAGAAGGTGAGCTAATTGCCTTTGTACGCACCTTTGTGGACTGGGATGACGAGAAAGCGGTTGAATTGATCCAGAGCTTTATAGATAAACCTTTATAGACCACCAAGTATAGAAATATCAGCTTTTGATAAAGCACTAGTCGGCATTATCACTTCTTTTAAAAGGGACCTTAGGTCCCTTTTTGTGTTTTAAATCCAGTCGTGACGGTTAAGTAGCCCAGCTGAGTGCTATTAATCACCGTTTCGATTGATAAATACGCGGTCATTAAGTTAATCGGAATATTCTCCTAAATAGCCCTTGCGCTCACACCGAAACTCCCTATAATGCGCATCCACTGACACGGCAAACCAGTCTTCTTAAACGAAGCTGAAACGCAGTCAGGGCAACAAGTAAGCTTGTTTTTTCTTCGTTTTAAACGATTGAAATTAAATTTTAAAAAGCCCTTGACGCCAACAACGGGGAGTGTAGAATACGCCTCCTCAAGCCAACGACCTAGCGTCTAACGGCTGCATCTGCAAGACGATGCAACGCTCTTTAACAATTCAA
>JAKVHY010000037.1 GCA_023284085.1 Shewanella benthica | reverse complement strand
CCTGATTTTAGAACCTCGGCGAACTCGGTCTTACCCTAGGACGGTCAAGCGCAGACCTCAGAAATATGCCAGAAATAAAAAATGCCAGTAAGCTTAACTTACCGGCATTAGAGCCTAAGCTCCTTTTTTATTGATCAGTTAACAGCCCCGCCCTAAATATGTTTAGAAGTTAACGAATAGGTTGATGATCATCGCGTTGATGATATCGATAAAGAAACCACATACCAGAGGCACTATGATAAAGGCTCTATGAGCCGCGCCATATTGCTGAGATACCGCCGTCATATTCACAATCGCCGTGGCTGTAGAGCCCAATGTGACCCCACCAAAGCCGGAACATATGACCGCCGCCTCATAATCTTTGCCCATCAGCCTAAATACGATAAACACAGTGAACAGAATCGACAGCAATACCTGCAAGGTCATCACCACAGAGATATAAGCCAGACTGCCTTCGAGCTCCCAGATTTTCAGGCTCATCAAGGCCATGGTTAAGAACATGCCTAGACAGATATCTTGAATGAGTGATAAGCCTCTGGAAGCATCCTCTACATAACTTCTGTCTTTCTCTTTGTCACGATTGAGATAAGCTCTGCCTACATTACCAATGATAATACCCGCTAACAGACAGGCGACGAACATAGGTAGCTTAAGCCCAGCTTGTTGTAATCCGATGTCGATAAAGTAACCCATAATCAAGGTCACGTTTAACCATAACCAGGCACGTAATACCCCAAAGTAATCGACTTGAATATGATTACGGTTACTATTATGGCTAGCACCGATATCTAAGTTAGTATCCAGATTAGGCTTCACATTATGGCGTTTCATCAAATAAGCGGCAATGGGGCCACCAATGACACAAGCTGCAATAAGGCCTAAGGTATTTGATGCTATGCCTAGCTCACTGGCATTAGCTATCCCTAGCTCCTCCACGAAGGTGGGTGTCCAAGCCATGGCCGTGCCGACGCCACCGATAAGGGAGACAGAGCCAGACATCAAACCCGCTTTAGGATCTAAACCAAACAGGGTCGCGACGCTGACCCCCATAAAGTTTTGCAAGAAGATAAAAACGCTCGAAAGCACTAATAAGATAAGCAGCGGTTTACCGCCTTTTATCAAGGTGACAATATCGGCCTTAAGCCCTATACCGGCAAAGAAATACAGCAGTAGGATATCTCGGACTTCCAGATTAAATTCAATTTGGATATCAAAAGCATAATAGAGAACCCCGACAATAATCGCACAAGCAAAGCCTCCGACCACGGGCTCAGGAATGCTGTACTTTCGTAACAACTCATAGCGGGAGATGATCTTTTTACCTATAAACAGCGCAATAATGGCTAAGGTAAATGAAACAAAATCTTTAATTTCAACTATTTGGGGTTCCATCTATTTATCTTCCTCCAAAAAACCCTTGAACTCTTTACTTTACATTAAATTAACATTCAATAACACCCAATGAAAAGAGCATCATGAATGGAGAAAATGAATATAAAGAAAGAATGCTGAATTAGAGTTGAATCAAAGAGATAAAAAATCTGATTGCTCAGGTTTCAGAACCGGTAAATAATATTGTGGGTCTAAGAAATTCAGACTAAGCGTTATTGCCGGGTATAGAACTGCAGAATGAGGGTCTTGTTATTGCCACAGTTAACTAAGGCATAGCCTTTAAAAACGGTAAGAGACATGAGAAATCAGCATAAGCATTGTCGCCGGGTATAGAACTGCAAAATGAGGGTCTTGTTATTGCCACAGTTAACTAAGACATAGCCTTTTTAAAAACGGTAAGAGACATGAGAAATCAGCATAAGCATTGTCGCCGGGTATAGAACTGTAGGATGGGGGTCTTGTTATTGCCAAATGAGAGTGTCATTGAGATGCTTTCTCCTCGTTTAAACTTCTGCTTATAGGTATGGGGAGAGATACGTCTGCCATCTCCCATAAGCGCCATAACCTGATCACTTTTAAAGATTCGGCTACCCGATGATTGATTTTCCAGGGTCACTACGGCGCGACGATCGCCTTTTTCATTACTCATCAACACGTAATTGACCACAATAAAATCACTAATTTTGGGCTGTATATCACCGTCATTGGTGAAATTAAGCTCAACATCATTAGAGACGATTCTCTCGACACTAAAAACATCACTCAAGTTGTTGTCGTCAGGGTTGTTAGCGGAAAAACTACTAAAACTGATCAAGGAGGTGATCAATAATAGGCTTGTTGTTAATTGACGGTTCAAAAGAACCTCCTGTTTATAATGAAAGAGCAGAATTTATTATACCTTTTCCTCTAAAGCTTTATCGCCTTTATGCTTAAAACTAAAAGCGTAAGACGACTCTCCTTGCTCTCTCAAATGCATCAACCTCTCTTCTGCCTCCTCTACGCTATTTTCATTACCTACATTTGAGTTAACTGACTGTATATTAATTTCCCTTATGCTGAAATAAGCAATTCATGCTCAAATGTAATAAACAGTATTCATCAACAAAATTCATTAAAATGGAGGATAATTATCTTCCATTCTTCCTTAAAAAAAACAAACTGTGCGCTAGCACAAGGACAAGCGAGTATCTGTTCTCTACAATCTTCCGCGGATAACAATTTATAACAGTGGTTAAAAATATGGACTATTTTCAGTGGGATAGCCACTACATTACCGGGTTAAGTGATGTCGATGAACAACATCATAAGCTAGTCAATTTAATTAACCGCTTCAGTAGCCAGATAGCAAGAGATGATCTAGCACGAGAAGATATCGATGCTGTGCTCGCTCAATTATGGGACTACACTCAGAGCCACTTTTCAGATGAAGAAGTGTTGATGAAACAAAAAGGCGTCGATCCACGCCACATCAAAGAGCAAGTCAAAGACCATCAATACTTCCTCAATGAGATCCTCGCAAACCAATCAAGAGTATCGGCTCAAGATAAACAAGCACTAAAAGCCTTACTGAAATTTCTCACCCACTGGCTCGCCTTTCATATTCTAGGTGCAGACAAAAATATGGCTAAGCAGATTGCGGCGATAGACTCAGGCATGTCACCTGAACTCGCTTATAAGAAAGAAGAAATACAAGCAGGCAATGCAACGAGTCCCTTACTCACAGCCTTGCACGGCCTATTTGAACAAGTA
Source organism: Shewanella benthica (assembly GCA_023284085.1). Taxonomy (GTDB): domain Bacteria; phylum Pseudomonadota; class Gammaproteobacteria; order Enterobacterales; family Shewanellaceae; genus Shewanella; species Shewanella benthica. The sequence goes on along the minus strand of JAKVHY010000037.1, from coordinate 54,686 downwards.
TGTGAGCAAAACCAGCAATTAAAGCTGGTTAATCAATCTTTAGAGCAAAAGGTATTAGCGCGAACTCAAGCACTGATTGATAGCAATAATCATCTGGAAAAACTCTCAAATACAGACTCTTTAACTGGAATTTTTAATCGCCGTTACGCCATGGAAAAACTGAGTCAGCAGTGGCTATCATCCCAAGAAAAAAAGCAAACTTTGGCGTGTATCTTGATTGATGTCGATGACTTTAAATCAGTGAATGATACTTACGGCCATGATGCCGGAGATAAGGTGCTTTGCGAATTAGCCCGCCAAATAACCCATAGCCTACGAACCGACGATTTATGCTGTCGTCTTGGTGGAGATGAATTTATTGTTATCTGCCCAGATACCGAACTGGCCGGTATCAAACACTTAGCCAAGAAGCTCCAAAACAAGGTCGCCACCATGAAAGTCCCAGTGGGCGCACATCATTGGTTAGCGAGTGTCAGTGTCGGGGTAGCGGTTCAAGCTGAATCTATGTATCACTATCACGAATTGATCAAGCAAGCCGATATTGCACTATATCAATCCAAAACCACAAACACAGGCATTTTCACCACATAAGTTAATCATCGTCAGCTTCTGTGATCTCGTGATCTGGCTCGGGAGCTAGTCATCACCAAGTTTCTCTTTATGTGCAGCAAAGCTAAAAGTGGGTCTAATCATTATCTGGTTCTGTAACCTCATGATCTTGCTCAGGGGAAATTAATCATTGTCAGGTTCGGTGACCTCGTGATCTTGCTCAGGGGAGAGCACCCAAGACTCTCCCTCGGTTCGCGCAATGATCACAGTGCCACAAGCGTCGCTATACACATTGACCGCAGTTCGCATCATGTCCAGGACCCTATCAGTGACTAAGAGCAGGCCTATCGCCTCGAGTGGCAGGCCTATGGCGGCTAAAATTACGGTAATGGCCACTAAGCTTGCCGCTGGGATCCCGGCGACTCCAATAGACGTTAATAGCGCCACGAGCACTATGGTGAACTGGGTGACGAGTCCCAATTCCAGACCATAGGCCTGAGCAATAAACATGGCTGCGACGCACTCATACAAAGCGGTTCCATCCATATTCACGGTAGCCCCTAAGGGCAGCACGAAACTAGCAGTCTTATGTGATACTCCGGCGCGCTTTTTCACGCACTCCATAGTCAGAGGCAGAGTGGCAGATGATGAAGCGGTAGAAAATGCCATCAACATGGCTGGCGACATCACAGATAACTGCTTTAGCGGACTCACGCCCCCTACAAATTTAAGCAAGAGTGGTAACGCCACAAATGCATGTAGTGCTAATGCCGTGATCACAGTCAACAGAAAAACCAACATGGGAGCGAAGGCATCGAAGCCTGTGGCACTCACGGTTTTAGCGATTAATGCAAAAATACCGATAGGGGCAAACTTGAGGACAAATTGAGTGATAAGCACCATGGTCTTAGACACGCCCTTCCAAAAGTCTCGTAGCACCTCTCCCCTGCGTCCTTCGACACGTCCCATAAAGAAGCCAAACAGCAAGCTAAAGAATATCAGTCCCAACATCTGCCCTTCTGCCGCCGCAGCCACTATGTTGGTAGGGATCATGCGGATAAAAATCTCAATCAGATCTTTACTGCCTCTGCCTTCGACTTTCATCAGAGTCGACTCGAGTTCGGCGCTATCGGCGTGCAGGTTTAATAGCTCACCCGCGGGCGCACCATCGATAATACCAGGGGTAGTGATATTAACGACCGTCAGTCCAATCAAGATGGCAATGAGACTCGTCGTGGCGTAATAACCCAAGGTCTTGAGCCCCAAACGGCCCAAATTATCCCCCTGATTAAGGCTAGCCATACTGGAGATAATCGATGCCATGATTAAGGGGACAATCACCATTTTTAAAGCATTAAGAAACAGGGTACCGAAAAAGCCATAGACTTGGTAAATTTGACTATTATGCGGCGTGATCAAGCCAACAAAAATGGCTATAACAATCGCTATCATTATCTGCCAATGAAGTTTCATCAGTCACACCTCAACGAATAAACAGGTAACTCCAATACAAATACTAGTAAAATACAGAGGAATTATCTAAATAAGGCCATCAAACCGCATCCAACTTAACATTTATCAGTTTTGTTTCTAAAAAGTTAATTTCCCGCTCCCCGTGTACAAGCCTCGTATTCCAGACGTTAGCACCAGTGGTTCACTGAGTTATCGCCTTAAGTAAAACAGGTTAAAGTTCACCCTAATCACCGTGGTAGGACTTGTTAGCACCTTGTACATATCAGAGTATTGTTAGCACTAAAAAAAGAAGTAATGCTCTATGGAAGGAGTAATCATAATTAAAATTGAAGGTGCAGACTTATGTTCAAATCTCTATCATCCCGTATATTTGTCGGCTTATTTGCCGGCCTGATATTAGGTACAATAATTCAATATGGTTTTGCTGGCAGTAGCTTTGCCAACACCACCTTAGTCGATATCGCATCTGGTGCCGGCAGCATGTTCGTGCAGCTCATCATGATGCTGGTCGTCCCGCTGGTTTTTTTCAGTATAGTTACTGGTATTGCCGAGCTGCGCGATCTCAAATCTTTCGGTCGCTTGGGCAGCAAGACCTTCGGACTATATCTCGCCAATACTGCTGTCGCGATTATCGTCTCAATTGGTTTAGCCATGTGGATCGCACCGGGAGCAGGCATGAATCTCGTCGGCGATCAAAATGCCAGCCTGACATCGACAGAACTTCCGGGCTTTATCGACATGATAGTCAACATAATCCCCAGCAATCCCATTGAGGCATTCGCTTCGGGCAATATGCTGCAGATCATCTTTATGGCGTTGCTGACTGGCGGTATCATTAAAGCTTTGGGAGATGAAGTACAGCCTGTGGTGGCCTTCTTCCAGCTAGGTAACAAGATCATGCTTAAGATGATCACCGTGGTGATGAGCATCGCGCCTATCGGTGTATTCGCCCTCATGGTTAAACTCGGTGCGACCTTCGAACCTGACGCCTTCTTGAGTGTATTGAGCTATATGGCGGTCATCGTCGGTCTACTGGCATTCTGGGCGCTTGTGGTATACCCGGTCGTTATCGGCATAACCACCAATATCTCAGCATCAGAGTTTCGCCGTAAGACGCGTGAGCAGTTCCTGTTCGCACTTTCTACTGCCAGCTCAAATGCCACTATTCCGGTCACCATGCGTACCCTTACTGAAAAACTCGGTGTAAAACGTAGCGTGGCAGGATTCGGCGTACCTATGGGCGCGACCATGAACATGAGTGGTGTGGCTATTTATATCACAGTTGCAGCTTTCTTCGTCGGTAACGCCTTCGGTACACCCATCACCATGGAGCAAGTACCAGTGCTGGCCTTCAGTGTGTTCCTGCTGTCAATCGGTGCAGGTGGTGTTCCTGGTGGCGGTATCGTAATGATTGGCGTGCTCATTCACCAGATGGGGCTTCCGGTTGAAGCGATTGCCCTGGTTGCAGCCCTTGACCGTGTCATCGACATGTTCTGTACCAGTACTAACGTAGTGGGTGACTCGGCAGTAGTGGCTATGGTCGACCACAGCGAAAAGTTAGAAGACGCTAAGCTAAACGAGCCAGTTAAGGCTTAAGCTATAAGCTAAGAATAAACAAAGGCGCCATGTGGCGCCTTTGTTTTTACGACCCCTACCCCAGAGTGAAATGTAGGCACCTGAGATAAATGTAGAAAACCAGAATTAAGGAAAACACAACATAGAAAAGTATCTGGTCAACCTAGAGATATTAAGCGGGTTTATGATGCTTAGTGATAAATCTATCTAGCTGATTGGCAAACGCCTGACGTTCACTCTGGCCCAAGGCCGCCGGGCCGCCAGTATGCACACCACTGGCTCGCATGGTATCCATAAAATCACGCATATTCAGAATAGCCTTAATATTTTGCTCGGTATAAAGCTCACCACGCGGGTTAAGCGCCACGCCGCCTTTATCGATCACTTCCGATGCTAAGGGGATATCGGCGGTTATCACTAAATCGCCGGCATCGAGACGCTTAACTATCTCATCATCGGCCACATCGAAACCCGAAGGCACGATCACCATCTTAATAAAACGTGATGGCGGCACACGCATCGAATGATTAGCCACTAAGGTTACTTCCACTTTAGCCCTGTCGGCCACCCTAAACAGCGTCTCTTTTATCACGCTGGGACACGCATCGGCATCAACCCAAATTTTCATATATTTCCAATTACTGTCATCAAACCAATCGAGTCTAGCGACTTACATAGAAAGCACTATCTTCATACCCAAATACAAGCTGAGTATAACTTAGGCCAGTCTTGTTTCCTAAATTGAATGAACTTTTACCATTAACATGAACTGAGCTCTCAACTTGGCTATCGCCAAGCAGTAAGATGGGAACATCTAAACCAAAAATTCCCGATGGGCCTCAGGGATTAGAGAGGATAGCTTCTTGCAAATTATCGACAAGTTACAACCGGCATAAAACAAGCAAGGGGGATAAAGTCCTTTTACAAAAATAAAACCCAACTAACTAGTTAAAAATAAAGAGAAATATTCACTTTCACTCGCAAATGAAAACTGTTACCCTGCAAAGAATTAACATTTCAAGCACAAGAAGCCAACAAAATATTTTACAGGCTATTATTCGTTTTAATAAAGACATCTAACCAGATAAAAACTATGCAGTTGCTAGTTAAATTCAATTTATCGGTCAAAAAAATAACATGGAATCAATGACGTTAGGTAAGCGACGTCTAGTAAATGACAGGGAATCTCATGAGCATTCAAACACACTCCAAGCACATCAATAGGAAACGACTCGGGCACATCATACTATTCATCTCGATAGCCTGTTCTTCGTTGGCATACGCCGAAGAGGGCGGCAGCGGCCACTATATGCCTGGCTCCATGGCTTCCTCTATCGATGGAGTACCGGCAACCGAGACGGTTATCACGCGCATCAACTACCTCACCTATTCTGGCAGCTTCGATAAAGATGTGGTGGTGCCGATTGCAGGGCTTGCCGCTACCCAAGTGGGCGTGGAGTCTCAGGCTCTTGGCCTGACCTTGCTCTGGCGTCCGCCGGTGGAATTAGCCAAGGGGTGGAGCTACGCCATGAGCACGACTATCCCCTATGTCACCATAGATGTCAGCGCTAGTGTCAGTGATTTAAGTAAGAGTGTCGGCGCTAAAAGGTCGAGTAGTGTCTCCGGCATTGGCGATATTATCCTGATGCCACTCATGCTCAACTACACCATTACCCCTGAGCTCAATACTAACTTTCGCATCAGTGCCTACGCACCTACCGGGGATTACGAAGTCGGCAGACTGGCCAATACCGGTAAAAACTTCTGGAGCTTTGAGCCCACCGCATCACTAATTTATCTGAGTCCGAACACAGGCAGAGAATTTTCTACCTACGCTGGTATCACCTTCAACCAGAGCAACAGCGCCACTAATTATAAGTCAGGCAACCAGGCTCATATCGAGTCCACCTTCATTCAACATCTGCCCATGTTTGGCGGTGTGGCAGGATTCGGCGCTACAGCCTACTGGTATCAACAGATCTCAGGCGATAGTGGCAGCGGTGCTAAGTATGGTGACTTTAAGGCCCGTAGCATAGGTGGCGGCCCGACTCTTTTTTATTCGGCAAGAACGGGCAATACCGATATTGTCGCCGAGCTCAAATGGCTACACGAGTTCGACACCGACAGGCGCGCCAAGGGCGACACCATCTTCTTCAAGATCTTAGCTAAGTTCTAATTGTCGCTTTGCCGACAGTGTTTTACCAGACAATGAAGCAGTCTTAAACTGGGCGGGAAAAGTCTAGCACCAGAATAAATCTTGAATTTGCTTTGAAAAATATAGTCACCAGCTAACGGAATACATAATTAACAGGGAGAGATACATGAAGATGCAAGCCAGAGTACTGCTGCCCATGATGGCGCTAAGCTGTTTCTCGATACCGACTATGGTATCGGCTGAAGCCGTATCGGCGTTGAGCGACGCCAAGAAGTTTCAAGAAAACATGGAGGCTGCAGTACCTCGGCCGGAGCAGCAGATACAGGCCGATAACAAGCTCGCCGCCCTAAAGCAGAAAACCGGCAAGCGACCCAATGTGTTAATCCTGATGGTAGATGATTTAGGCTATGGCGATGTCGGCGCCTTCGGTGGCGGAGTAGCCATAGGCGCTGCGACGCCCAATATCGATGCGCTGGCTCAGGGTGGACTCAAGCTCACTTCTACCTACTCGCAGACCACTTGTACCCCGACACGCTCGGCGATGATCACCGGACGACTGCCGGTAAGAACCGGTCTCTACCGTCCTATTTTAGCCGGAGATAAGCTCACGGCTAACCCTTGGGACGATGAAGTCACCTCGGCCAAGCTGATGAGTGATGCAGGCTATGAAACCATATTGACAGGTAAATGGCATGTGGGTGAAGCCGTGGGGATGCGCCCGCAAGATGTAGGTTTCGATGAGTTCTATGGCTATTACCGGGCCCAGAAGGAATACGTTCAGGCCTACGACAAGCGTCGCTACCCGGATCTGGTGCTGGATAAAGCCAAATTTGCTAAGTATCAATCCATTGAGCAGAGCCAGGGCCTGGTCCATGGCTTCAAGAATGGAAAAACCGAAGATCTGACTCCCATCCGGAGCATAGACGATATGGCCAACGCCGACCGTCTACTTAAAGAGTTCACCGTCAACAAGATTAAAGCCCTGGCGAAGGGAGATAAGCCTTTCTATCTGCAGCACTCCTTTATGAAGACCCACGCGGACAATCATCCCCCCAAGGCGTTCGAAGGTGCCAGCGCCAGCAAGTATGCCTTCAAGGATGCCGTGGTGGAGGTCGATGCCTATGTGGGTGAAATTGTCGAGGCCCTGCGTGAATCGGGTCAGCTGGAGAATACCTTGATCTTCTTCACCTCGGATAATGGCCCACAGAGCGATAGCTGGCCAGATGCGGGTTACACTCCGTTTCGCGGCGGCAAGGGCACAGGTTGGGAAGGTGCGGTGCGCATTCCCGGCATCGCCTACTGGAAAGGCATGATCAAACCTGGCCAAGTCAGCGATGGCCTGTTCGACCTGATGGATATCTTCAACACTTCGGTCGCCCTGGCCGGTGTTGAGGATAAGATCCCCAGCGACAAGTATATCGATGGCATAGATCAGACCGCATTCTTGTTAGCCGATAACGGCAAATCTATGCGTGATAAGGTGTTTATCTGGAGCCAGAAAGACTTTCTCGCCATGCGCATGAACGAGTACAAGATCCACTTCAAGGTGATCACCACAGATTCACAATTCCTCAATATCGATATGGCGACCATCAAGGATATTGGTCTCGCCCCCTGGTTATTTAACCTGTATATCGATCCTAAGGAGCAATACCCCGTAGGACACAGACGCAATGCCTGGCTGGGTTCCATGGGCGCCGAGTCTAAGGCTCACGCTGCAACGTTTAAGAAGTATCCACCCAAGGATGTTGGCCTATAACTTAATCGTGTTATACCTAATCTGCTAGTGAAACGATAATTTTGAGGATTGAATATGAAATACCTAACACTTATCTTGATATCACTCTCCCTGCTACTGACTGGCTGCGCCAGCACAGAAGAGTCACAAGCCAAGGCGGCTCAATATGTGTTCCCAGATCTCGAAGAGGTTAACTCAATTGATAACTTCAGGATGGATGGCTGGAGCAGCGTAGATAAACGCGCCGTGATTGTCGACAGCAGACCAAGAGAGTCTTACCTGCTGATCTTAGATGGCCCAAATAATCAGTTAACGTTTGCCCAGGCACTCTTGATCACATCAAGCATGGGTAAGGTCGAGGCTGGATTCGATTACGTGTCTACGGCAGCTGAGCCTAAAATCAAGTATCGCATCAAGAAAATCTATCGCCTGAAAGATAAGGCCCAGAAAGAAGAGATAAAACTGCGCATCAGTAACTTTAAACATTGATTTCAATTTGTCTAAAAAGAACTAAGGGAATAGCCAGATGAACAAGTCTATTTTAATGCCGACACTGTTGGGCATGACTATCGCCGCGACCTTGAGTGCCTGCTCGCCTCAAAAGAGTGAAGAAACACAGAGCGCCGTCGAGCAATCGACCCAGGCCGTTAGCAGCCCAGAGGCCACGCAAGATGCAAGCGGTACTGACCAGTCAGTGGCTGTCAATCCCACTAAGGATGTGTATTTCGGTGAAACCCATATGCACACGGCTTTCTCTCTGGATGCCTATCTCGGTGGCACACGCTTAACCCATGAAGATGCCTACCGTTATGCTCAGGGCGAAACCGTTAACCTGATGGGCCGAGAGCTTAAACGTCATCGCCCACTGGACTTCATCGCCATTACCGATCACGCCGAATACATAGGTGAAATGTATACCAACCTGACCGAAGGCGCCAAAGGCCACGATCAAGAGTTACTCAAAGAGCTACGCGGCATGACAGATATCAAGGACCGTGAAGCCTGGTTTATGAAGTATGTGATCTCCAGTAACCGCGGCGCGAACCCGGCTCACCCGCCATTCTTCACCGGTCCAGAATCTGTTAAGAGTGCCTGGAAAATCATGCAGGAGACGGCGGACAGATATAATCAACCCGGTAAATTTACCGCCCTTAAAGCCTTCGAGTGGAGCGGGGCCCCTCAAGGAGGCAACCTGCACAGAAACGTGATATTCCGTGGTGCTCAGGTGCCCGACGCCCCCATCAGCTATATCGATACTAACCGCGAAGATGGATTATGGCAGTGGATGGCCCTGCAAGAGGCCGAGGGCATGCAGCTGCTGGCCATTCCTCATAACTCAAATGCCAGCAAGGGCATGATGTTCCCCAGCGTCGATGCCGAGGGCAAGCCTATCGATCTTGAATATGCCCAAACTCGCCAGCACTTCGAACCTTTGATGGAGATGATGCAGGTTAAAGGTAACTCAGAGGTACACAGGCAGTTCTGGCCAGAGGATGAATTTGCCGACTTTGAGAATGCCGATTCGATTCAGAAATCCAGTGGCCGAACCTTTCATAAGAAGGACTTCGTCCGCGAAGGCTTAAAAATGGGACTCGCCTATGAGCAATCTCTCGGTGTAAATCCGTTTAAATACGGCACCATAGGCGGCACAGATAACCACAACGGTCTGCCCTCCGCCGTGGCTGAAGACAGCTTTATCGGTGCCCATGGCGCCGATGATGGCAGCGTAGAATCACGCCGCACTGGCGCTGTGGTCGGTTGGATCGATGGCAAGGACCTCAGTATAGGCACCTTAGCAGCCGTTTGGGCTAGCCAAAATACCCGCAGCGGCTTATGGGATGCGATGAAGAGTCGTGAGACTTATTCCACTACAGGCCCGCGCATCAAGGTGCGTTTCTTCGGCGGCGTCGAACTTCCCGCTAATCCTAAAAATGGTCGAGAGCTGGTCCAACAAGGCTACGATTTAGGCGTGCCGATGGGCAGTGACTTGCCTTCGATTGGCGCGGCACCGACCTTTACCGTCCACGCGATGAAAGATCCCGACGGCGCGAACCTTGACCGAGTACAGATTATCAAGGGTTGGGTCGATGTTAAGGGAGGAACCCATGAGAAGATTATCGATGTGGTCTGGTCCGATAAACGTAAAATGGGTGAAGATGGCAAACTCATGCCAGTAGGCAATACCGTCGATCTGACGACGGCTCAATACACCAACACCATAGGGGCAACAGCCCTTATCGGCAGCTGGACCGACACTGAGTTTGACCCGGAGCAGCACGCTTTTTATTACACTCGAGTCATAGAAATACCCACGCCCCGTTGGACCACTTATGATGCGGTGAGAAACAAGCTGCCTCTGCTAGACGATGTACAAGCCAGCATTCAGGAACGCGCCTGGACATCGCCCATCTGGTACAAGCCTGCGGGGTAAGTTCACGCTCTAGCAGTTGAATATGGGCCTAACACTGGTTGAATTAGCTTAGGCGCTAGGCCCATTAACCATTTCATGTTAAATCTTGCCCCGGGCACTAGGTTTTAAAGGTGTACTATGCCACTCGTATTGAAACAATTTATTCGCGACCCCTTCGCTCATTTCATCTTGATTGGCGCTGGCCTGTTCGTCCTCTACGGCTTAGTTAACGATAAGGAGGTAGCGCCCAACCGCATCTTCATCTCTGAAGCGGATATACAAGGCACCGCCAACCAATGGCAGCAAAAATGGCATCGCCCCCCTTCCGAGTCTGAATTACTCAAGGTCATCGAGCGGCAAATTCGCGAGGAGATCTATTACCGGGAAGCACAGGCCTTAGATCTCGGCCGGGATGACCCCATCATTCGCAGGCGTTTGGCCGAGAAGATGGAGTTTATCGCCAGCGATCTTCTGGTGCCCTCGGATCCAACGGATGAAGAACTCGCTGCTTATCTCGCCGCTAATCCAGACAAGTTTGTATCCCCAGTGCGCCTGAGCTTCTCCCACATTTTTTACAGTGCTGATAGCGTAAGTCGTGAGCGTCAATCAAACCAAGAGACGCTACTCACCCGCCTCAATGAATCATCTGACCCACAAGCATACTCAGGATTAGGCGACAGTTTCAACGGCAAGCAGCACTATGAGCAGATTGCAGATTATCAAATAGCCAGAATATTTGGTCGACGCTTCGAGGAGCAGCTTATCGCCTTGCCTGTTGGCCAATGGCTGGGCCCCATAGAGTCAGGCTACGGCCGACACTTAGTCAGAATCGATGACCGTATCGATGCCAAGCTTCCCCCACTAACGGAAATTCGCGACAAGGTCTTGCCCTATTGGCGAGCCCAGCAGCAACAAAGAAGTAATGACTCACTCTATGCCAAGCTAAGAGAAAATTACCAGATAGTGATTATGACGAAACCGTCTCAAATACTTGAAGCAAGTCTAGCCAGCGAGTCTCAAGGTTTAGATGGCTCACCAGAGACGGTGCAATAGGGACTGATATGGATAATTTTAACTTATTGATCCCATTGCTTAACTCGATTCAAGTGAGTCGATGGGCCAAGCTATGGCTGATGGCTATCCTTGTAGCATTTCCCCTGCTCATGCAACACTCATTGGTTCGCGCCGACGAGATAAGGCCTGCCTATCTGGAGTTAACCGAGCTGGATAATACCTCTTTCAAGATCACCTGGAAGCTGCCCAGAAAAGAGACGCAAGTGCTTAAGCTGAATCCTGAATTCCCTGATAATTGTACTAAGCTAGCGCCCATTCACAGAGTTCAAACGCCGTCGGCTGACATCAGACACTGGTCGATACAATGCAGTGGCGGCCTTGCGGGTCAAACCGTCTCTGTTGCCGAACTGGCCAACACCACCACAGATATCCTGATCCGGGTACAACACTTAAATGGCTCGACCCAGATGGCCAGACTGACTCCGACTAACACCAGCTTCGTCATAGAGTCTGCCTTGGAGTCATCAAATACTGAGGTCATCAAGGTCTATACCTTACTCGGCATCGAGCATATTCTGCTTGGCTTCGATCATCTGTTGTTCGTGTTCGCCCTGGTGCTTATCATCAAGGACAGGCGCAGGCTAATCGGTGCAATAACCGCCTTCACCTTGGCCCACAGCATCACTTTAGCATTAGCCTCATTAGGCATAGCCAGCATCGCCTTACCGCCGGTCGAAGCCGTTATCGCATTGAGCATCTTGTTTTTAGCCGTGGAGATCATTCATGGTCAGAAGGGAAAAATAGGCATAGCCGAGCGTGCTCCCTGGATGGTGGCATTTATCTTCGGCCTGCTACATGGTTTTGGCTTCGCTGGCGCATTGGCAGAAATAGGCCTGCCGCAAAATGCCATCCCCCTCGCCCTGTTATTTTTCAATGTCGGGGTCGAATTGGGACAATTGGCTTTCGTGGCAGCGGTATTGATTGCCGGCAGAATATGCCATATGTGGGTAAACAAGGGGTGGGTTAGCGCTCACTCACGCTCCCAAGCCTTAACCTTAATGGCCTATAGTATCGGCGGCCTGTCAGCTTTCTGGGTCATAGAGAGAACGGTTAGCTTCTGGGCCTAACGCTTAGTTTTTCAATGGCATCTAATTAGCTAAGTGGGTCGTATTGCTGGCTTGAGTTTGTCGTCTATTTTGTCGCTTTTTTTGTCACCTTTTATTGTCAATAAGGGGCTCAATATGAGCCCCTTTCTCATCGCCAAGCGTCGAGCACAGCTTGTACCTGAGGCTGGGCGCCATGCTTGCTTATCCAGTCTCTCAGATATGCCTTAGCATCTTGGCGCTTATTGAGTTTATCTAAACCTAACGCGTAGGTACTGGCATAGCGCCCGTTAAATGAGTCCAGTTCACAGGCCCTTAATAATCCATTCAACGCCGCGGCATAATCCCCATCACGCACGTACCAGAGCCCCATAGCGTAGTTGGCTGCCGCCGAGTCGGGTAACAATGTTAATGTCTGCTTTAACAGGGCAAGGCTCTGTTGCTCCTGGCCAAGCAGACGATACAGTTCGGCAAGGTTAAGCCCGGCGCTCTCGAGTCGGGGCGATATCTTAAGTGCTTGCCGATATGCCTGCTCAGCCAATACATAATCTTGACGCTCAAAATAGAACAAGCCTAGTAATACCTGACTCTCAGGAGCGCTGGCATTAAATCTCGCCGACTCGATAAACTCATCAAACATGGCTAACAGGACTTTAGCCTTGGCCTTAGGCAGCTGCTCTAGAGGCAGACTCGCCAGTTGACGGGCAATCTCGACCCGCACCGACTTACTGCTTTGTTCGAGATGATTTAATAACAGCCGAGCTTTAAGGCCTATGGGCAGGGCGTCCATAGAGCGCACCGCGCCTAATCGAACCAAGGGATCTGAGTCCAGTAGCAGAGATTGTGTCGCTTTCAGGCTTTGTGAGTTATGAAACTGACCATGGCGCAGTATCGCGCTCCCCCTCACTATTCCAGTTTGCCCTGAATCTAAGGCTATTTTTAGCAGCTCAGTCGAGGCATTGATATCGCCACTTTGTGCAGCAAAAAATGCTTCGCCAAAATCGTGAGAACTCGCGCCCTTACCTCTCGCCTTATTCCAGCCATCTATGGCTTGTTGAGCCCATGAGTTAGACTTATCATCGTGGCACTGATTGCAGGCATTAGGCGCGTCAATCCGCTCAGCTAGGCTTGGACGTGGGATCCTAAAACTGTGATCTTGCCTGTCATCGACGCCCATATAGGTCGTAGTCGGCATATGGCAATTGACACATTTCGCCCCTTCTCCTTCATGGTGATGGTGCTCACGTTGATCGAATACACTGGGATTATGACACTGAGTACAGAGTCCATTGCCCGGTATTTTCAGGCTTAGGCTATGGGGATTATGACAATTGCTGCAAGTCACCCCTGCGGTTTGCATCTTACTCTGCAAAAAAGAGCCCCAAACGAAGACCTCTTCGCGCATCTGACCATCGGCGTAATAAAGCGGGCTTTCCAATAGAGACAGCATGTGGTCATCATCATAATCATGGCCGGGGGTTGACGCTTGCAGCGGTGAGCGTCTCGAGTGACAAGCGGCGCAGGTCTCTTTCTGCCTTTGAGCGACGGGGCCGCGACGGGAAAAGGTCTGATACACATCACTGTGTGCCGATTTAGCATCTGGTATATGCCCCCATTTAGCGAGATTGTTAATCGACTGGGGAAATCCTTTATTCGGCACGATCTCTGGTTTCTCCCGGGAGTTCGCCGCCCATTGCAGGTGTTGCTCTCCAGCGCCATGGCAGGCTTCACAGCCGACATTGATTTCAAACCATCGAGTATTGAAGCTGTTATTGTCAGGTTCATAATTAACCTCGAGTCCGGTGGAGTGACAGCTAGCGCAGCGACGGTTCCAATTGAACATGCTGCCAGTCCAGTGCAAAGGATCATTATGATCTATGGCAGGCTCCAGCATGTTTGGCTCATCAATACCATGAAGCTGCTCCGGATACAGATGATACCAACGCTGGCCGCCCTCCTCCTTGCTACGCGAGTCCCAGATTATGCTCAACACTTGCTTAGCCCCATTGGGGAAATCGATCAGATATTGTTGCAAGGGGTAGACGCCGAAGGTATAGCCGATAGGAAACTCTTGTAACTTGCCCTCGGCATTGTCTGTGGTGACATAAAACTGACCGTCACGACGGTAAAAGCGTGAAGTCACGCCATTATAGATAAATTGGCTGTTGTTAAAATCGCCTAACACACTGGCTTGTGTGGCAACAGACATTGCCGCGAAGTGATGACTGAGTCGCCACTCAGCATATTGCTCACTGTGACAAGTCTGACAGCTAGCACTGCCCACGAGAGTGGGCGTTCCACTCGCAGCAACCACGGATGGACATATGAATGTAGACAGCAGCAAGAGTCCAAGTACAGCAATACGCATATGTAATACCAATCTAAAAATAAGCTAAATATTCAACTGCTTATTTTATAACACAGGTCAGGACAGAGAGTGTATTTTAGGCTCACAAAAAAACCGCCGTTATGGTGCAATAACGGCGGTTTAAATTCTGAATATACGCTGAGGAAGAGTATTTATACCAATCGGTATTACTCTTCGCTTGCCGGCACTTTCTTAACGAAGCAAGTCAGGATAACGATACGGGTACCGTTAACGCGGCCTTCGATGTGCTCAGGATTGTTTGTCAGTGAGATGCCACGAACCGTAGTACCACGTTTAGCGGTAAATGTGGTGCCTTTCACGTTAAGATCTTTAATGATCACCACGTTATCACCGGCTTCGATAATGGCGCCATTGCTGTCTCTATGAGGGACGAAATCTTCATCAACCTCTTCGATGCCGGCATCGCCCCATGCCTGCATGTCATCATCAAGATAGAGCATATCCAGTAGATCACGTGCCCATGCTTCTGCGCTAATTTGCTTAAGCATACGGTAAGCCATCACCTGAACGGCTGGAACTTGGCTCCACATACTGTCATTGAGACAACGCCAGTGGTTCATGTCTATGGTGCTACGATCTTGAATTTGACCAGTACAAGTATCACAGATCATGATACGCGCATCGCCGTATCCTTTTGAGTCTGGAAGCTCATAGGACGCCAATTCTGACCCGCTACCACACAGTTCACACTTGCTGTCGCAGCGCTTTAATAGTTCTCTAGTCATCTCGATCTCTTCAATCAAACATCTACACAATAATGGGCGGCACTATAGCACACAGAGGGGTTCCTAAACAGATGACCGAACCTAAGCTTAGAGGCCACACATGTTCTTAGCGGCCTTTGCTACAAACCGGCTCCTAGGCGTGCGCTATTTGACGCTGTAGCCCTTAGCTTCGAGACAAGCGGCACTGGCCTTGTAGTAGTTCTCTGAACCTTGGACATTGGCAAGCTGCACTTCCTGCTCGGCTGCCGCTTGTATCTGAGCCTGCTGCTGCGCCGCTTGCTGTTCGGCTGCGACTTGCTGCTCAGCAGCCTGAGCATTTGAACGTCTGCTCTGACGACGACCAGCAAAGACACCAACGGCAGCCCCCGTTGCCGCGGCATCACTACGGTCTTCATCCCCCACCTCGGCAATGATGGCACCCACTGCAGCACCAGCCATAGCGCCGCGCATTCCGGAGCCTCTGTCAGAGCCCTGCTCTGCCGGCTGAGAAGGTGTTGTCGGCGCTGACGGCGTTTGCACTTGAACTACTTGTTGATTTTCAGGGTCGAAACCTGTTTCTTCAATAGCCCAGGTATGACAGCTCTGCTCATCTAAGCCCTGTAGCTCTTTGCTCTGACCATCTTCAGGAAAGATATACTGCTCCGCGTTCACAGCCGCAGCAAAACAAAGTGCAAAGCCTGAGAGAACTAACGCGGCAAGAATCGTTGATGAGGTGCGAAAAAGATAAGAGATAGATGATTTCATAAGAGGCTCCATGTAAAAGAGAAAGCTCAGGACAACAAAAAACTAAACGTCAAAATCAACGCCAGTGCTGTTATTCCAATGGGTATAAAGCCGCTGTAATTACAGTCTGTAACCATAGCGCTCAAACTGATTTAAGGTGATGAGTCGTGAAAATTTTGCACTCATCGGATAGGCGAGATAATAGACAGAAATAAGAAAGATAAAAACAGTAACAAAAGAAACAAAGGGTTTCACATATCAGAACCCAATCTAACTTAGGCTAAACTAGAAATCGTGTTGCAGCTGGCAGCGTTGCACTTGGCATATCAGACTTCTCAAGTTCAGCAACGGCAAAATCGATAAAACGACGTACAACTAGCGGCATAAATTGATTGCTACGGTACATAATCCAACTATGCAGTTGATACACGACTCTCTCTTCACATAAGGGGATCAGTTTGTTATGACTCACCAGCAACTCCCCTAAGTGGACAGGTAATGCGGCAATACCTAAACCAGATACACATGCATCAATCAAAACCTGCACATCATTGGTCACTAATACTGTATCGAGCTTCTTAGGATCAAAATCAGGATCCAAACTATGCTTAAATATTTTTCCGTTGGGCAGGCGAGTTTGAATATACTTATGCCCATCAAGCTGTGAAAGCTGTTTAGGGATCTGCCCTGCCTCAAAAAAGGAAGGTGCGGCATAGAGTTTTAATTTAGCGGTTTTAATTCGTCTGGCAATCAAACTACTATCTTCAAGCTGTTCACCAAAACTAAATCCGATATCTATATGCTGCTGAGAGAGGTTTAGCTGCTCATTAGTGGTGATCAGCTCAGCTTTAACTTGGGGGTATTTAGCCATGAATTGATAGACAGTATTTGCCAGTAACAGTGAGTGAGCATTAGCGACCATCTGCACTCTTAATTCGCCAGACACCTCCTTGGTGGGCTCAGCCAATTCAATTAAGGTTTGCTCAAGCTCTGCCAACATAGATTTAGATTTTTGATAAAACACCTGCCCCTGCTCAGTTAGGCGCATTGATTTGGGCTCACGGGTGAAAAGTTTGGCCCCAATCTCTGACTCCAGCGCCTTGATACGGCGGCTAATATTCGACTTAGCAAGATCTAAGGTATCCGAAGTTTTGACTAAACTGCCGCTCTCGACGACTTGCTGAAATAACTTAATATCTTCTGTTTTCAAAACTTCACCCTGAGATCATCCAAGCCGAAACACTAGAGGGCTTACGTTACTTCATGTTCCTAAAAACTGACAGTTAAATTTAATGCGTTCTGTAGTAGTGGCATCTAAGTATTAGAGACAAAAAAACGCAGCCAATCGCTGCGTTTTATAAGGATTAAAAAAGGGATTACATACCGATGATCTCTCCCTTGAGTGAATAGGCTATCATCAGAAGCTCTTGCTTCTCCAGCTCTCCCACCTCGTTCTTATCCAGCGCCGCCATGATGTCATCGATCACGGCTAAGTATTCCGCCTCATTGATATTCATGCATCGATGAGCTTCTGGCATAGACTTTCCAGTGTAGTCCTGTGGTCCACCAGTACCGGCACACAAAAACTCGGTGACCATCTTGATCACCCGCTCTCTGTCACTGTCTTGATAACGATTGGCAACGGTTGGGTTTGTCGTATGGGTATCGAATATATCTGCCGCGATCCGTGCGATTTTCAGCTCCCCACCAAGACGCTCATAAAGACTCATAACACACCTCGTATCCATTAAACTTAAAGACCCATTAAGTCTAGTAGAAAGTAATGTGAGTGGATAAATACTCATGGTGCTTTATGGAGAAAGACATTTGCAGCCCAATGTTAGACAGGAGGTTAATCATCATAAAAAAGCCGATGTAAAATAACTGACATAGCGTGACTTATTCAGCGAAACTAATTCAACCAAACGGGTCTAGCTAATCCCATACTGGCGAGAGGAGACACAGAGTCTAAATCAATCACCAAGCTCCAAGATCTCGCTGCGATAGATATCAACCGACCCATCGGCAACGATGCCAATGCGGTGATCTGAATAGATATTGATCTCAATATCTTGAAGTTGCTGGCCGTTTTCATCATAGATATTGGTGATCGTGATCGATGAATTAGGCTTTCTGGTAAGAATAAGCATAAAACCTCCATGTCCAGATATGGCTCCCAGAACAATATACCCACTAGGTTTAGCAATGAAGTTAACTTTTAGCAAATTAACTAAAAGAGAGTGATAGAAATACAGAGATGACTCGCCACCCTAGTATTGTGGCGAGTCATCTCATTCGTAGGCTAAACAAAACAACCGTGAAACCCCAATGGCAGTACTCTCGCCATCTTAGCCTCGGCAATGGGACCCTTGGCGATATCCGCAGCATCGAACAGTGACAAACCCGTGTGCTTGTTGTCATAATCGAGCCAGGTCATCAAGATGTAACCCTCACCGGCCTCTTTAGCTGGAATATACAGCGGCTCCTCGATTATCTTGTTGTCGCCAAAATAATAAGATTGAGTACCCGCTATTTTTACACAGTGAAGGGTATCGCTCAGACCCGTGGCATTATTTATGCGAGCACCGACCCCAAACACAGGTGACATAGCATCACTTATGCGGTTATCGAACTGTGGGAACTCCATCTCAATACTACTGCGGGTTAGCTTAGCCACTTTCGAAGCCAATACTAACGGCTTAGATAACTGTTCGACTAAGCGGTCATGGGGTTCTAACTCTACCGAGATAGTCACAAACTCTGCACTCGCACTCGCGTCACGCACCTTGCCAGTAAGCAGTTGAGTCATACCATCGAGCAATATGTCGGCATTCGGGTAGAGGCTAATTTGCACCTCAAGTTGATTGCCCGTTTCGACCGCTTGGCCAAAATGAAACGCAAAGCCGGCGGGAAGGTCGACCCACTGCTGTAACTTGAAATCCGCCTTATCGATAATGAGCAACTTAGCTCCCAGCTCAGGTCGCCATTTAAAGGCATCGATATAGGTTTGTCCCTCTTCATAGACACAAGATGAAACGTAGAAGATAAGCTTGTTCCGGCTCTGTGCGAACGCATGCATATAACTTGCCTGAGGCAAAGTTATCACTTCGATGCGAGAGATCTCATCCTCTTTAGAGACTTGATACATCAAGAGTGAATTGTCCCCTCCCACAAACCAGCTACCAAAATTCCACATGCCACCTTGTCCATCGGGCAAAGGATGAGCCGAGAAAGGCAACTGCTTGAACTTGTCCCCAAAGCTTTTCACCCCGAGCGTATCTAGGCTATTGGGCTCGATTCGATAGGGGGAACCCGCCTCCCAAAGTGCTAACAGTTCTCCGCGCCATGGAATGACACTGGTATTGGCCACATTCATATCATCATTATTACGAATAGGCAGTGCATCTGGGATGAGGGTTCCGGCGGTGTTGTATCTGAACTTGTCAGCCTTCTCTTCAGCCTTAAACTTCTTGGTCTGAATAAACTTGCCTTTATGGCTCACTTTTCCATGAGTGATGTCAAACTGCTGCACCATGCCATCGCCATCGAACCAGTGCTGGTAACGCGTGCCTGCTCGGCTCATCTTCGACGGTCCATTGCGGTAGAGAAAACCGGTTAAGTCACTTGGCCAAAAACCGCTGGTTTCCATCTGCAGAGGGGCAAAGTCACTCATCGCACCCTCGAACGCCATGGCCCACTTGTGCTTTGTCAGATGATTTTCATGAGCTAAAGAAAGCACTGAATCTGCCGAGGCTCCCCAAACCGACGCTGTAACAGAGCTCGCCATAAGAGCGAGAGAGGAGCCGATAAACCTTCTTCTGCTTAACATGGCTAGCCACTCCTATCTTAGGTGAATCGTTAGCTGCGCATCACCATCGACTGTGAACTTGGCATCATCATAGCTAGCTGGTCCAAAGCTACCGCCATTATTGCTAAAACCATATCCCTCGCTGGGGATACCCAAGAAGTTGGTGTCCAAACTGCCATTATCATTTTCATCATGCATCACCTTAATAGCGTACTCCCCTGGGGCCAAGTCGGTGAATACCACGGTATGTGACTCAGATGTCACCGCCTTTTTAGTTGATGCCACCACGCCTTCGTTAGCGCTATAACTCTCTTCTCCTTGATAAACTGCCACCATCAAACTGCCTTGATGCGCCTGTATGTTATCTAAATTGACCGTCAGAGTATCTGCATTGGCCAAAGGCTGAAGTAACAAAGATACTAGGGCGGTGATACTGCTAGCGGTTAACATGCTTTTATTTATGACGTTTTTCATTCGACTTTCCTTGTGTCATCATTGAAGTTGTTAGTCTGCACTCAGTTTATAAAAAGCAGCATCATTAAACAGGTGCCAAAAGTAACGAATTGTTTTTATTGTCCATGACTCTTAATTCACCCCTTCTCAAATAGTCCCTCCCTCTCAAATAACCAAGCGCCAATAATAAAATAATCTGGTAATTGAGAGCCTGATAATTAATAGTCTTATCATTAATAGATTTATCATCAGTAGTCTTATCATTAGTAGACAGGGGAAAACGCTAAAGTGCATGGACTGAAATTTACCAAAGAGAGCATGATGCTCGCGTTAGCAGGTGTCGGAACTTGGGCCCTGGTGGCTTGGCTGGCTTTAAGCCAAGCCCTTTCTCCGATTGAGAGACTCGTCACAGGTTCAGGTTATCTCGCCTTCTTAATGCTATTTCTCTCTATTTCGACTCACTTTATCTCTCGATACAGCCTAAAAGTGTCAATATTAGTGGTCTATCTGCAGGCGATACTCGCGCTCGTTCTCATCGTGTTTGACTCCAACATGATCACCCCTATCTTATTGGTGATCTGGGCATCACAACTTCCGGGCCTAGTGAGTAAACGCCTGGCAATTATCAGCCTGATCTTAATCAATCTGGCTTTCTATCTTATCCATAGCCTAAGTCACGAGAGTCTCAGTGCAGGATTTACCGTTCTCATCTACATGGGCTTTCAGCTCTTTGCTTATAGTAGTAGTCAGGCAAGATTGAATGAAGTCGAAGCCAGGATTCAACAAGAACAACTTAATCAGCAGCTTATCGCCACCCGATCCCTACTGAGTCAATCCAGCCAACATCAGGAAAGAGTCAGAATAGCCAGAGATCTGCACGATATTTTGGGCCACCAGCTAACCGCACTCTCATTGCAGCTAGAGGTCCTCAGCCATAAGGTGCCCGATGAGCTCAAGCCAGATGTCGAGTTGAGTAAACACGTTTCTAAGGAGCTACTTGCTAGCATTCGAGCCGTAGTAAAGAAACAGCGAGATATCGTTGGGCTGGATCTGACGGCCCCTATCAATGCATTGATGACACGTCTGCCAGGGGTCAAACTTAAGATGCATAACTTGCTTCCTTTAACGTCGACCGAACTGGCTCAGGAGCTGGTACTAGTTCTCCAAGAAGGGATAAGCAATGCGGTTCGCCACGGTAAAGCCAAGATTCTGTGGTTATCCATGAGCCAGGAGGGAAAAAGGTTGCGACTCGTTCTTAGGGACAATGGCAGAGGGAGAAGCGGCGCACCTATCTCTGGATCAGGCCTTAAAGGAATGAATGAACGGCTCGCTCCTTTCGATGGCAAGGTGGAACTGAAAATAAACGGTCTGAATGAGCGGGGTCATTCAACCTCAGACACTGAGCTTCACATCTGCTGTGACATAAATACTCAAGCCACTGGCTGATATTAGGATTTCAGCTAGCTGAAAACATATAATTAGCCATATAAGCAAACATTTACACTCATATTTTAAACGTAACAGATGGACGAGACCAAG
This sequence comes from Shewanella benthica, assembly GCA_023284085.1. GTDB lineage: Bacteria > Pseudomonadota > Gammaproteobacteria > Enterobacterales > Shewanellaceae > Shewanella > Shewanella benthica. Next base: position 33,032 of record JAKVHY010000037.1, on the reverse strand, counting down.
ATGGAAGATAGGGTGAAAATGCCAGCACAAATCGATAAAAAAATCCCCATTACCTTAGCCCTGATCGATGACCAACAGCTGGTAAGGCAGGGCATCGCCAGCCTATTATCTCTTTCAGATAAGGTACAAGTACTCTGGCAGGCACAAAACGGTCTGGAAGCCATAGACAAATTAGCCGAGCAGGCTGTCGATCTGATACTGAGCGACATTCGCATGCCTGAGCTCGATGGCATAGGCATGCTCAAACAGATAAGAGCCTCAGGTAACCGAGTCCCAGTCATCATGCTTACTACATTCGATGATAATGAGCTCTTGATGGCCAGCATCACCCAAGGTGCCAATGGCTTTCTGCTCAAAGATGTCTCACTAGAAAAGCTGATCTCTGCCATCACTCAAGTTGCCAGCGGCGGTTACCTGATTGAGGCTGATGTGCTGCAAGCGCTCTCTAGCAGCAACCAAGACCAGTTAAGCATAGAGAGCCTAAGTGAGATCAAGATAAGCAGCCGCGAGTCAGAGATCCTCACCCTGATGGCGGGAGGCTTGTCCAACAAGGAGATCGCCGCAGCAGTCTTCCTCGCCCAAGGCACGGTCAAGAATCATATCTCCAACATCTTACTCAAACTCGAAAGCAGAGACCGCACCCAGGCCGTACTAAAAGCCCTGCAATTAGGGCTGATTTAGTTTGCAATCTAATAGACTTAACAATCAGTGCGGCTAATACGTGTTAGTTAAATGCTAAGTATGTCTATACCCGAACCTGTGCTAACTTAATTCATCGTGCATGTACTCTTTTGTCACAGAGCCATCGCCCTCTCACAAGGACAAGTTATGCCAGAGGAAAGAAAAAAAATCTTAGTGCTATTCGCCCATCCATCCCAGGAACGTTCAGAGGTCAACAAGCTGCTGTTCAAAGCCTGTCAAGAGCACAGTGATGTCACCGCCATCGACCTTTATCGTGAGTACCCGACTTTTCACATCAATATCGACAGAGAGCAGCAACGCCTACTCGAGCACCAGGTGATCATTTTCCTATTTCCTCTGCATTGGTATTCTACGCCCGCCATCCTGAAACAATGGCAAGATCTGGTGCTCGAATATGGCTTCGCCTATGGCACAGATGGCACGGCGTTAAAGGGCAAGACCTTCTTCTGTGCCACCACGGCAGGCGGTAGCGAGAAAGCCTATCAGGGTGATGGCTACAACCATTTCACCATTCGAGAATTGCTAACCCCCTTAGAGCAAACCGCCAACTTATGCGGTATGCGCTATCTGGCTCCCTTCGTGCTGTTTAGCAGCCGTAATGCCAGCGAAGAGGGAAGAATTCCCGGCCACATTGACGCATTTAATACCCTGCTAACCTCATTAGCCGCAAACACGCTGGACTTGTCTCACGCCGCCTCCTTGTCCGTGCTTAATCAGGCACTGATGCAAGAGACACAAACAGCATCTCAAACACGCTAACTTAAGGACGAGGTAATTTTTTATGACAGCGTATTTTATTCAAGCCTTTATCTATCTTTGCGCCGCCGTGATTGCCGTGCCCCTGGCTAAACGCTTAGGGCTTGGTTCTGTGCTGGGCTATCTTATTGCCGGTGTGGTGATAGGTCCTATCGTTGGCCTGGTCGGCAGCGAAACCAATACATTGCAGCATTTCGCCGAATTCGGCGTGGTAATGATGCTCTTCTTGGTGGGCCTGGAACTCGAGCCTCGCATGCTATGGGATATGCGCAATAAACTCATGGGACTTGGCGGGTTACAAATCGGCTTGACCACAGCGGTAATCATGGCAGCTGGAGTCTACTTTGGCCTGGGCTGGAGCGTCGCCTTCACGGTTGGTCTCATCTTCGCCCTGTCATCCACCGCTATCGTGTTACAAACGTTTAGCGAGAAAAACCTCTCCAAGACAGAGGGCGGTAAGAATGCCTTCTCAGTGCTCTTGTTTCAGGATATTGCCGTTATCCCCATGTTGGCACTCATCCCATTGCTTGCGCTGCCAGAACTGGTGGAAAAAGCGCAGGCCCTAGCAGGCCAAGCCGCCGAGCACCATGAGGAGCTATCTCTGGTCGCCGGACTCCCCGGCTGGGCCTATGGCATCACGGTATTGCTCGCCATCGCGGCAGTCGTCGTTGGCGGACATTACCTGAGTCGCCCATTATTTCGCTATGTGGCCAGCTCAGGCCTGAGAGAGATATTCACCGCCACCGCCCTCATGTTAGTCATAGGCATAGCGGCGCTGATGAGTCTCGTCGGCCTCTCTCCGGCACTTGGTACCTTCTTAGCCGGTGTCGTACTGGCAAACAGCGAGTTCCGCCACGAACTTGAGTCCAATATCGAACCCTTCAAGGGACTATTATTGGGCCTGTTTTTTATCACGGTTGGCGCCGGAATCGACTTTGGCGTGCTGGCAAGTAACATAGGTCCGGTTCTCGGTATCACAGCCGGCGTCATGTTGGTCAAGGCCGCAGTATTGTTCTTGCTTGCCATGGTATTCAAGATAAAGAACAGCGACCGTTGGCTATTTGCTTTGAGCTTGGCTCAGGCGGGTGAGTTTGGCTTCGTGCTCCTTAGCTACACGGTACAGAATCATGTTATCCCAACCGATCTGGCTCAGATGCTCTCTCTCGTTGTCGCACTGTCTATGTTCCTCACCCCAGGCTTATTTATCTTGTTCGACAAGGTGATTTTACCCAGATACGAGAAGAGTGAAAACAAACCCGAGGCCGATGAGATCACCGAAAGAGGCACGGTGATCATAGCCGGAATTGGCCGTTTCGGTCAGATGGTCAACCGTTTTCTTGTCGCCAATAAAATCAAGACAGTGGTACTGGATCAATCTGTCGATCAGGTGGCTAACCTAAGAAAAATCAATGTCAAAAGCTTCTATGGCGACGCCACACAGCCGGATCTACTCCACACCGCAGGCATAGAAGATGCCAGCATGTTGGTCATAGCCATAGACAACAATGAGCGCGCCGTGGAGCTGACCAAGTACATCAAGCGCACCTATCCTAAGGTGATGATTTTCGCCCGCGCGTTCGATAGAGGACATCACTTCGAACTTAAACACGCCGGTGCGGACTTTATCGTCAGCGAAACCTACCACTCGGCACTGGAACTAGGCAAAGAGGCACTGATAGCCCTGGGGGTTCATCCCTTCAAAGCCGAACAGAAGAAGGCCACCCTGCGTGAGCTCGAGCTTTGTTATAAGGACTCACTCTATGAGATGTGGAAGAAAAAAAGTGAAGACAGTAAGTACAGCACGCATTTTAGGGAGCTGTTTATCGAGTTGGAAACTGCCATAGCAAAAGCCATGAAGAGTGAGCATCTGGATGAACAAGCCAGAGTTGAGCGTGGCTGGACGCCGCCCCCCAAAGATTACGAAAAACGTATGAATGAGAACGAAGAATGAGTTCCTAGTTCCTAGTTCCTAGATCCTAGATCCTAGATTCTAGGGCCTAGGAACTTAACCCTTTATTATTCCGGCCACCTTGAGCCGTTCCGACAGAAAGTCCACGAATACCTTGACCCGATTCACCGCCTTACTCTCCTTGCTGTAAACCGCGAAGATGCCATTATCGAACGTGGTTGAGGTCACCTCAAAATCCGGCAGCAGCTGTATCAGGGCGCCGGACTCTATCTCAGATTTTATGCCCCATATAGGCTGGATGATGATACCGGCGCCATCTAAGGCACATTGTTTCAGAATGTCGGCATTATTGCTGCTCAGCACGCTGTCCTTCAGTGGAATACGATAAGATCTGCCCTGCTTTCTCAGGGTCCAGCTGTGATAGGGAGTGGAGAAGTTGAATGACAACATGGCATGCTCCCGCAGGTCTTCGGGTTTGGTCACCTTCGCATGCCTGGCCAGATACTCGGGAGATGCCGCCATGGCAAAACTGTGAGGACCCAACCGCCGGGCAATCAGGTTCGAGTCTTTGAGGCGACTCAGGCGCACCGCCACATCGAATCCCTCCTCCACCAGCTTAGTCATGCCGTCATCGCACTGCATCACCACCCTGAGATCCGGATACATGGCGAGAAACTCAGGTAACAGAGGGGCCAGATGCAGCTGACTGAACCACCAGGGCACTGACACCTTCAATGTTCCATGGGGACTGACATTATCGGCACTGAGCTCCGCCGCCAGATTTTCCATCTCCATGATCAAACCGCTGGCGCGTCCATAGAGTATCTCCCCCGCGGGTGAAAGTTGTACATGCCGTGTGGTGCGGGTAAACAGGGACACATTCAACTGACTCTCTAGCTGGGCTATCTGGCGTGACACAGATGAGTTCGCCATATTGAGCTTTCGAGCCGCTTTAGCGAAGCTGTTGGCCTCGGCAACCGCCATAAAACTTCTGAGATTGGGGAGTTTATCCAGCATATTGTTTCGTTTATTCGAATAGTTATTTCGAAGTTTAGTTATTTTTTAGCATTAATAGAAGCCTTATATTAGCCCAATAACAGAGTAATCAAGGTTAACTTATGAAATATCCCGCACTATTTGACACAGCAACACTGGGCTCACTGACCTTAGACAATCGCATCGTGCTACCGCCACTGACCCGCTCCCGCAGCAGTCAGCCCGGTAACATAGCCAACGAACTGATGGCTCGATACTACAGCCAAAGATCCGGTGCAGGCTTTATGATCACCGAAGGTACTCAGATAGAGCCCAGGGGCCAGGGCTATGCCTGGACTCCAGGTATTCACTCCCCCGAGCAAGTCGAGGGCTGGCGTAAGGTGACCCAAGCGATACATGATCAGGGTAAGGTAATTTTCGCCCAGCTCTGGCATGTAGGCCGGGTGTCCCACACCAGTTTACAACCCGGCAATGCCGCGCCAATTGCCCCTTCTGCGGGTAAGGCTGAAACGGTCAGCGTATTTATCGAGACCGGACCTGGAGAAGGTGCATTAGCTGAGCCTTCCCATGCCCGCGCACTCACCACCTTAGAAGTTAAGGAGCTGGTTCAGCTCTACAAAAAGGCCGCAGTCAATGCCAAAGAGGCGGGATTCGATGGCATAGAGATACACAGTGCCAATGGTTATCTGGTGAACCAGTTTATCTCAGATAAGAGTAACTTCAGGGAGGATGAATACGGCGGCTCATTAGAGAATCGACTGCGTTTTCTGAAGGAGATTGTCGAGGCCGTGACCCAGGTTTTCAGCCCGGAAAGAGTCGGAGTACGTTTCGCGCCTATGTTCGAGACCACACAAGAAGATCGTATCTATCTAGGCCTGTTAGAAGATGATCCCCACACCACCTATGTGACGGCAATCAAGATGCTGGAGCAGGCTAAACTAGGTTATCTGTCTCTGGCCGAAGCCGATTGGGACAATGCACCTGAACTGCCCGACAGTTTCAGACAGGCGGTGAGAGACAGCTTCTCCGGACTCATCATCTACGCCGGACGTTACACCCCCGAACGAGGCCAAAGAGTATTGGAGAAGAACTGGGGTGACTTGATCGCCTTCGGTCGTCCCTTCATCGCCAACCCTGACCTGCCAGAGCGGATCCGCCATGATCTTCCCCTCAATGCAGTGGACCCTACCACCATGTATGGCGGCACTGAGTTAGGTTACACGGATTACCCGGCTCTAGATGTAAATATTGTGTAAACACATTCTCATCCTGATAAGCTAGGTTCTTTCTCATATGCAACTAGCAGTATGCTTGAACAAGCGATAGCCTTATTAGTGTTTCTGTTGATGTTTATTGTCGGTGCCAGTCTTAAGGCCACCGACTTTCAACATCTGCAGCGGCGCCCAAAAAGTATCCTGCTGCTCAGTCTGGGGCAATTACTTCTGCTACCGGCTTTAGCCTGGATATTAATTATCCTGTTTCAGCCTGAGCCTCTGGTGAAAAATGGATTACTCCTGGTTTCGATTTGCCCTGGTGGTGCAGTATCAAACATCTATACCCTGCTGGCTAAAGGCAATGCGGCCTTATCTGTTTCTCTCACGACACTCAATAGCCTGTTAGCCATCGTCACCCTTCCCCTGTTATTGATAGCCATATTCCCCCTGCTATCTGCAACAGACACTAATGCCGACACCTTGATTTGGCAACAGTCAAAACACTTGTTTGTCTTACTCCTAGTCCCCGTCGCTTTAGGCATGTTGCTGCGCCACTTTTCACCCCTATTAACAAACAAAATAATGGGCAGCTTAGAGTGTATCGGCGCAATAGCCCTCGCAAGTTTACTCGGGGCAATCTTCTTTCAATTCCAGCAACAGATAGTCGAACAGTTAGCCTCACTATTGATCCTGGCTACATCCTTTTCCCTAGGCTCACTGCTTTTAGCCTGGTGTATCGGCGCACGATTACAGCTGCAGACTCAAGATAGAGTCGCAATTCTGTTTGAATATCCGGTGAGAAATTTGGCCTTAACGGCGCTGATTGCCAGCAGCATATTCAAAAGCAGCGACTACCTGCTGTTTGCGGCGGTATTCTTTGTGGTACAACTGCCGTTCATCTTGTGCGTCATCATCTGGTCCAGGACACGTTTATTAACTTAAGCGTCTAGATGATAAAAATGGATTAACATCTAATGTTACTCATGGTCTCTGAGGGGAGCTCTTTAAACATTTGCTTGTACTCGCCGGAGAAACGGCCTAACTCAAGAAAGCCCCATTTGAGGGCGATATCGGCAACCTTAACTCTGGAGCCTATGACGCTTAGCAGATCGACTCTGGCCCCATTGAGTCTTACTAAGCGCAGATAGCGAATGGGTGTCACATTTAAGTATTCTTGAAAACCGTACTCCAGACTTCGCTCGCTCAAGTCGGCTATTTCGCACAGCATCTGCATGCTTGGGAGAAGAGCTGCATGGACTTGCAGATAATCTATGACGCGGCGAACCCCAAGTATACGACGGGCTTGAGGTCTCAGTTTATCATTAAGCGCTACAGTGGGCTCTAGTGCATCTAAGGTAAGTTTTAGCGTCTGAGCGCTCAGTAATCGCCTTATCCCCTCTTGCTGTAAAAGCTCAGGTTGTAGCTGCACTTTATGCAAGATATTGCTGATCCCTTGAGCATATCTAAGCAATGGTTTAACCCCGGTAACAGAGGCCTGACTGACCAGCCATTGCTTAGGCAGCTCCCTTCCGGTCAGAATTTCGCAGCTGATATGCAAACTTTCCCTGTTAAACGCGGTGCACACATAGTCCAATCGCTTATCGAAGCAGAAATCCCAATGACCACCGGTTGCCTGAATGATGCTGTTGTCTAAACGGCTTCTGCCACAGAAACGGTAATCTCCGGACTCAGGTAAGATTGCCGCAAAAGGCAGATACATATTCGCTGGGGTAGCCTCAATACGCGCGCCGGCGTTGAGGCGCTCACGAAACACCTGCACCTCACCTAAATTGGCCTCAATATAGTGACTATTTAGTAGCCCGGCTTGCATCTGTGTGTAGAGGCGATTCTTGTTATCTTGAAATTGCGCCAGCTCTTCGACATTCGATGTCGATATCCCGCGGATCCTTGTAACATTTACCTTAGTTTGCGGAAACTGCATATCTTTACAATATCCTTATTGTTAAATTATTGTTGTCCAGCTAAACACGCTGAACTATGCAAGCTCCCTATGATAATAATCTATCTAGCGATGCTTTTGTAGCTCAATTGTTACGGACAACATATATCAACTACAGGGAAGGCCTGTGATTAACTTCCTCATATTATTCTATGAGTTATTAATCGTTTTATGGCCAAATAAGTAAGGATAACAAGATGAAAAACACATATGCATCTGCTTGGTGTATAAGCGCGATGTTATTGTCGACTATGCCAGTTATAGCCGCAGATAAGTCACAACTCGTACCCTCTAAACCCGCCACTCAGTACACCAAAGATATCAATGAAAAAGTCTTAACGGCACTGCCTTTCGCAGACAGAGAGGACTTTGACAATGCCAGCCGAGGCTTTATCGCTAAACCCGATACCTTGACCATTAAGAATCAAGCGGGTCAGGTGGTCTGGGATCTGGAACAATACAAGACCTATATCAGCAAGGAAAAAGCCTCCCCGGATACGGTAAACCCTAGCCTTTGGCGTAATGCTCAGCTGAATATGGAGCATGGTCTATTTGAGGTCAAGAAAGGCATCTACCAGGTACGTGGCTATGATCTTTCCAATATCACCTTCGTTGCCGGCAAAGAGGGATGGATAGTGTTCGATCCACTGATCAGTCCGGAAACGGCTGCCGCAGCCAAGGCATTGGTGGATAAAGAGCTAGGCAAACGTCCTATCAAGGCCGTGATCTATAGCCACAGTCATCTGGACCACTTTGGTGGCGTTCGCGGCATAGTCGATGAAGCGGATGTCAAATCAGGCAAGATCAAGATCATCGCATCTATAGGCTTTGTCGAACATGCGGTTTCAGAAAACGTGATCGCTGGTAATGTCATGGGCCGCCGCGCAATTTTTATGTACGGCGCCATGCTACCCCGTGATGCTAAAGGAGGCGTCAGCGGCGGCCTTGGCATGACAACCTCGACGGGTTCAGCAAGCTTGATCCCGCCTACTGACTATATTACTAAGACGGGTCAGAAGATGACAGTCGATGGTGTGGAGATGATATTCCAGTTCACCCCTGGCACCGAAGCACCCACAGAGATGAATACCTACTTTCCGGGAATGAAGGCCTTATGGATGGCAGAAAACTCCACCAATACCATGCATAACGTGTTAACTCTGCGCGGAGCTAAGGTTCGAGATCCCTTAATTTGGGCAAGTTATCTCAACCAAACCATAGATATGTGGGGCAGCGAAGCAGACGTTAAGTTCCAGTCTCACCACTGGCCAGTCTGGGGATCGACCAAGATCATCGACTATCTAAAGAAGCAGCGTGATATCTACAAGTATATTCATGACCAGTCGGTACGCTTGATGAATCTAGGCTATACCGGAGAAGAGATCTCCGAGATGCTTACCTTGCCTGAGTCATTGGAAAATAACTGGGCTACACGGGGTTACTACGGCACCTTACGCCACAATAGCCGCGCCGTGTATCAAAGATATATGGGCTGGTACACGGGCAACCCATCTGACTTGAACAATTTACCCCCCGAGCAAGTGGCCAAGAAGATGGTCGAGTATATGGGTGGCGAAGATGCGCTGCTGAAGAAAGCCAAGCAAGATTTCGACAAAGGCGAGTATCGCTGGACATCAGAGGTGTTGAAGCACTTGGTATTTGCTAACCCTAAGAACGTTCAGGCTAAACACCTTTTAGCGGACAGCTATGAACAGCTAGGTTACCAGGCAGAATCTGGGCCCTGGCGCTCTATTTACCTGCAAGGTGCTTACGAGCTACGTAACGGACTGCCTACTGGCTTAGCACTCGAAACAGCCTCACCGGATATTCTGGCCAATATGCCAGTGACCATGCTGTTTGACTATCTTGGGGTGCGATTAAATCCTGAGAAGGCGGCGGGTAAGAAGCTGGTACTGAATATTAACTTCGATGATATACAAGAAAAATATAGCTTAGTCATAGAAAACTCAGTGCTTAACTACACCAGTAAACAAAAAGCGACAGCCGATGCGACTGTGACCCTGTCTAAACTGACCTTGACCCAGCTCCAGCTCGGCTCTCTCAGCTTTGACCAGGCCATAGCTGATGGAGACATCAAATTAAAGGGCAACAAAGCCGCCTTCGATGACTTCTTCGGCATGCTGGATGACTTCGAATTCTGGTTTGACATAGTCACTCCGTAACGATAATCACTCTATAACCTAGCTATGCCATAAAAAGTCACACTATAGCTAAGCAAGTGATAAAGCGTCTCCCCATAAAAATCAGGGGAGATGCTAATACCCATAGGTATCAATAACCAGCTAAGCAGCAAGTTCTAACAGGTTTGCTGCTTTTATCTTTTCCCTCTCTTTCCTAATCAAATCGCCATTTCTTTTCACTTGTCCCGCACTCACGCCGAAGGCTTTCTTGAAAGCTCTGGAAAATGCCGGTTCAGACAGATAGCTCACCTTCTCAGCCGTGGCTAAACAGATCAACCTTGAGAAGGGTCACTTCTATGAAGCTGGCTTTATGGTGTATCTGCTGCCAAAAATCTACGCCGATCTTGCCAGTACCGAGCGCATGGTATCGGGTTTGAAGCAGATGGTTCAACTATTACATATGCGAGGAGTCACCGCCTACAACGAGCCTGGAGCCTTCATTCCCCCCAATGCGGTGGAACTTTATAAAGCCATCTTGGGCGCTGATACAACCCCTATGTATTCCTTCTTCACTCCCGAGAGCAAGCTGGCCTTCTACCGCTCAGGCAAAGAAGGGGTGGCCGCCGAAGTCGAGCAGACCACTAAGATGTTCGGCAACAACACCAAGGTGCGCTTCTTGGATAAGCAGGTCAAAATTTTGATGGACGGCGCCATCATCTCTCAGTTGATGCAGATGGAAGATTCTCTGGGAAGCATTAAGACGGGAAAAATTGCTAACTTCACCATACTCGAACAAAACCCCTACAAGGTTGAGTTGGATAGCCTCAAGGATATCCAAGTGTATGGCACAGTATTCGAAGGTAAGCTGTTTCCTGTAAAGCACTAGATAGTGTTTAGCCAAAGCTAAAAGCAAAAAAGCCATCTATATGATGGCTTTATTTTTACTTTTACTCTTGAAGCGAGCCTTAAACCAGCTTCATCTCTTGTATTACCTTCATAAGCAAGTTCATGAGCAATGTCTGCAGTATTCTTGCTCACTGCCTTGCTCTAAATTTCGTCCTTAAACCAGCTTCATCTCTTGGACTATTTCATGAGCTATTTCTGGCGTTGTACTGACTGGCTTCTCATGTTTATCAGCTTTTAGCTGACCCTTACGGTGTTTGAGCGCTGCCTCGAGCTTCTTCTTGGCAATCGCAATAGCCGGATACATGACATCGTTTGTCCCCGATGCAGAGATTCGACTACCTTCATAATTAGTGCGCAACTCAACCTGATACTCGCCATGCTCTTTAGAGATAGTGACATCTAACGAGATAAGTGTCGGGAAATGAGTGGCTATCTTGGAAAACTTTTCGTTCAAATGTTCTTTGATTGAATCTTTAACATCTACGTGGTGACCTGAAAGATTTATTTTCATAGGTTTTCCTTTTAAGAATTACTTCTAATAATAGAACTGGGGTCTAAGCTTGAAAATCTCAAGGGCTAACATAAAATTAATTTAAATTTTTACGCTAGCAAATCATTACTAACTCGGTTAATAGAGCATTTTCATACTCATACAGACCTAATAGCCCTCTATCCATCCTAACTATTACCATTGCAGAAAGTGAACGTTTAAAGATGAAAGTGCCAATGGGCGGATATGACAACGCACCTTGAATGTATGCTTGTCACACGTAATTAATCACCAAAACAGTTCCAAACCAGCTGTCTTAATATTTACTCCTGATGCGAAACAAATGCAAGCCTCGGTTATATTCAATGTCTAAAATAAAGACAAAACTAAGATAAGCGTCATAAAAGCAGACAATATGTTGATATTTTCATCACTCAAAAGACTGATAATTAACCAACTAAAATTAAGCATAAACCATACTCGCTCTATATGATGATTAATTTTCATTCACACCGAATTATTTCCGTCATCTTATCGCAAAATGAGAAGCAGCTCTCACTATGTAAATTTACATGTAAATGAGAATGAAAACAGTTACCAGACTGGTACTCCTGATGTAAAATCGTGCCAACATTTTGATCTACCTGTTTCGTCGCAGGTTAAAACGGATAGCCAAACAGTGACTCACTCTCACGTTACCAAGTTAACTTTCATAGAGAAGGTTAGTTTATATCGCCCCAAACATGGCGCACTGATCACCAGAGTATCCGCAGCGATATTTGGCGGTTATCTGGTTGCGGCCAATGTATGTGGCTTTATTGCTGCCTTGCTGCCGCTTCCAGCTGTCGATGCGACCTTAGTGGCTACCATGTTTGCATTCGCTATCTACTCCATCAGTGCGATTCGAGCTTTTAGTCTACAGTCGCCAATGCGAGCCTGTTTAGAGCCTTTAATCATCAGTGCTTGCTTATACGCAGCGACTCAAATGATGACCCAACACCTGTAACAGGCTTATTTCCGTTTTTAGGTAACCTAATGAAAGATTCTTTTTTTCGCTCCATGACCTGGCTCCATACTTGGGTCGGACTGCTAGTCTGCTGGATACTGCTAGTCGTCTTTTTTGCTGGCAGCATGAGTTATTTCCGTCACGAAATATCATTGTGGACCAAACCTGAATTACATTCAGGCACATTCCAACATTATCAAGCTAATGAGCTTGGCAAACAGTTAGCGTCGGGACAGACCTTCTTAAACGAACAGACCCATAATGCGAGAGACTGGCGTATCTACCTGCCAACAGAGCGCAGACCTTATCTTAGCTATGGCTGGCAAAATCAACCCCAAGCTGGGCAGCGCCGCGGTGAGTTTCATGAATTGATCGTTAAACCAAATAGTGAAGAGATGATCAGTGAAGTGCGGGAGTCTAAAGGCGGCAATTTTTTCTACCGATTACACTTTGACCTGCACTATATACCGGCCCAGTTCGCCCGTTGGATAGTGGGATTTTGCACCATGTTTATGTTGGTCGCCTTAATCAGTGGGATTGTGATCCACAAACGAATATTTAAAGACTTCTTCAGTTTCAGACCTAATAAGGGCAGCCGTTCCTGGCTTGATGCCCACAATGTCAGCTCAGTGATGGCACTGCCCTACCACCTGATGATCACCTATACGGGTCTTATCACCTTGATGTTTATGTATATGCCTTGGGCGGTAGTCACTAATTACGACGGCGATAACCGGACCTTTCGCGCTGAGTTAAACCCATCTAGGGTCCAAACAAAGCCCAGTGGCCAAGATGCGAAACTTATTTCTGTAGCTAGCTTATTGCCACAAGTAAAGCGCTACTGGGGAGACACCCCGATTAAACGAGTGGTCATCTCTGCGCCACATGATAGCAATAGCCGTATCAGCTTCTACCGAAACAATGGACAACTGGTCACCGACAAACGTACGCAAATGGTATTTAGCGGAGTCACAGGTGAGCTAATTTCCATGTCACCTGTGGAAGAATCTGCGACTCATGCAACTTACGACACATTAATGTCACTGCATACGGCTCGATTTGCAGGCTATTTTTTACGGGGGGTCTTCTTTATCTGCGGTCTGATGGGCTGCGCCATGATAGCTACCGGAGCACTGCTTTGGGCGGTAAAAATACGCCAGAAGCAACAGAAACAGATAAGCAAGGGCAAGACTGCGAGTTTTGGTCTGCGATTGGTAGAAGGGCTGAATCTGACGTTTATTGCAGGCTTGCCCTTAGCAACATCGGTTTTCTTCTACGCCAACCGTATGCTGCCGCTCGAGTTACAAGGTAGGGCACAATGGGAAGCCGATTGCTTCTTTATCACCTTAGGATTAGTCGGCTTATTAGCCTGCTTTAATCGCAGCCTAAGCAGTTGGCGACTGGTTTTGAGTCTTGGGGGACTAGGATTAGTTTTTCTACCTCTACTCAACGCCTTAACCTCTCCGAGCAATATTATCGATAATATTGTCAGCGGCCAGTGGACCTTAGTGGGTTTCGACCTCTTATCTTGCTTCTTAGGCTTAAGTTTACTTTTAACGGTCAAAAAGCTCAATACTTCGAATAAACCTAAATCAGCAGCCATCAATAAAAATACGGCGACAGGGTCTCAGCGACAACACGTTGCGGGTGAAAATCCCCTGACAGCTAAAGTGAAGGAAGCCGCCCAATGATGATCTCCAATCTAATGGTATTGAGTATATTGTGGATCAGCTATATCGCATTTGGCTGCTTAGCATTGGCCATGTTTTCAAATTTCAGGAGCACCTTCAAAAAAGCCCCCACTCCATTGCAAAGTAGGGGCTTATATTGGTCTGGTTGGTCGATGCTTGCCTTAAGCTATTATTTGAGTGTGGCTAAACAAGGTATGCTTTATGGCAGTATCTTCTTTACCGGTATGCTTGCTGTCGCAGGATTATTAGTGATTCTCACGCTAAGTTACCGTGCTAAGTCTTTACCCGTTTTTATGGCCGCGGGGTCAGTTATCTGCTTACTTAACCTCGTACGTTAGAGAAAACATGAGTATCGTTATCTGAACGAGCAATGATATTTCTGGTATCTAGTTCAGCTAATATTCAGCTTATAACTTGTACAATCAAACTCTACTCGTAACGAATGAGGTTGATATGCAAATTAACTCGAACGCGCAACAAAATAATGCGGTGAATGGCACAACCATGCCAATGACAGCGAAAGCACCAACCTCTGCATATCAAGCCGAAGTTATAGCCGTAAAACCTCTACCTAGCGTCACAGACACAGTCACCCTTTCGGCCGAAGCCATGGCCTTGTCCAAGCAGCCACCAGCGACGTCTAAAGAGGCTGAAATTTTGCCGTCATCACCAACACTTCCTAACGAGGGAGAGAAGGTCGAGAACTATGTTGAGTACCGTATAGCAAAAGCCCAATATCAAATCTATTCAGATATGGCGGGCGTAGCGACGGGGAACAGTAATGGCATGTCACCAGTCACGGCTTATTATGTCTCTAATAATGATGAAGCAAGAGACGCTTTAGTTAACTCTAAAGCCCAGCAACAACAGATTTCAATCATGCAAACCTATGTACAAACCACTCAGAGCATCTATGAGCAAGCCTAACTAAATTACATTTACGTTCGTATTATCTAGACGCCCAGCCTGAACCATTCATGATAGTCTCTCAATATTCAAATACAATTAGTAGAGAGATGTATGGCATTTACCTCAGAAGTAAACTGGCAAACCGATGAGATATCGAGAGAGGATGGCGACTTCTGTCGAGATCACACCATACACTTTGGTAGCGGCCAACTAATTCAAGCATCATCGGCTCCTGAATACCAAGGCAGTAATACTAGGGTTAACCCTGAAGAGCAATTGCTAGCAGCTTTAAGCTCCTGTCATATGCTGACTTTTCTCACTATCGCCCACCTCAAACGATTAAAGGTATTGAGCTATCAAGATGTCGCGGCGGCAGAACTCGGTAAAAATGAGGCGGGAAAAATATCCATATCAAAAATAACATTGAAGCCGGTCGTTATCTTCGCTACAGATCAGCAGGTAAGTGAAGCAGTGTTAGGTAAAATTCATGACAAGGCCCATGCGAACTGCTTCATAGCTAACAGCTTGTCTGCCGAAATTGAAGTCATTTACTAAAAAGCCCCTATGCAAGGGAGCTTGAAAATGCCCATGATGACATAATTTTCCAGCCCAATTGCCATAAAAAATTAAACTGCTATAGCTTCCATGTAGGCCAAGGAAAAAAAAAGGGGGGGGTGAAAGCACAGGTGAAGTTATCCGCTTGGGGAATTGTTTCCCATACAGATTACTTAACCTCTGTATCGACGCTGTCATCATGACTCTCATTACTTGGCTCATTGTCTATCCAGGCAATAAACAATTTATAGCCCAATCCCATCACTACTGCGCCGACAAATAAGCCCACAATTCCCGACATCATCATGCCACCAATGGCACCGAGCAAAATGATGAGCATAGGAATATCGACGCCACGGCCCATCAACATAGGCTTAAGAAAGGCATCGCTAGCACTGACTAAGATGGCCCAAACCATAAATATGATTGCAACCGATGAGCTCTCCACTGAAAAAACATAGGCTATGATCGGAGCCAGAACTAAGATGGGTGGAAGTTGCACTATGGCTAGAATTAGCACGGCCAACATCCAGATCCCCGTTGCCGGTACACCGACTAACCCCATGCCGATGCCAGCTAGAATCGACTGGATAAATGCAACACCTATCACACCTTGAACCACACTACGAACAGTGGCAACCGACAAGGCTGAAAACTCTGCGCCATAAGAGCCTGCTAGCCTGACCGCTATCTTATGACACACTTCGCTAGCGCCTTTAGTATTGGTAATAAATACACCTCCAATGATCATTGAGATCACAAACTGCAGTACCGTCATGCCGAAACCGCCTAGGATCGCGGCACCTTTAGTGGCTAAATTTTTAATCTCCTCGCGGTGGTTTTTAATGACATTATCTAAGTTTGTCGATGACTTATCCCAGAAACTATATAAGTTTTCACCAATTAAGGGCAGATCGGCAACGGACTGTTTAGGAGGGGGAATGACGAAAGTCCCCTCTTGAATCTCACCAATAAAGTCTTGAGTACCGCTAACTAGGGCGCCTGAAAACATAAATACAGGGATAAGCAGCAAGGCTAATGAAAGCACAGTCACCAAGGCGCTAGAGCGCCCTAAACTAAGTCCGCTTTTCTTCGAGAGTTTAGCGACTAAAGGAAACAAGGTTATCGCAATTATCCCCCCCCATACTATTGGCATAATAAAAGGTTTTATAATCTCAAAACACCAGATAACGATCATAAAAATTACGGCGATTTTGATGGCTGCATCTACCGCATTTTTAGTAAACCCGTGGGCGCTATCGCTATTTTGAACACTCATTTTAGCTCCAACAATTCTATTTAGGCTAGATTGTTACTAAAAGGTAACATTTGATTTAAAGCTATCTTAAAGATGGTTTACTATCAATAATCTAGATGAAATAAGAGTTATCCCTCGTTCTCAATAAAGTCATCGGTAAAATCTGTCTTCCAATACTTATAAGCTTGAACCGTGGCTTGGGCTGCGGCGCCCATCAAGTTTACCTGATAGGTTTTCACCCCTGCTGCATCCATCGACTGGTTGGCTGAGGCCTGATCGCCACTTCCCTCATACTCGGCACTGGCCTCCGCCTGAGCCTGACCTTCAAACCCCGCCTCCTTAAAATGATTCAGTGCATCACGTTTCATAAACGCCTGTACAAAACCCACTTGTTTCCAGCCGATACCGGCACCGACACCGCCCGTGGCAAAACGGTAATAAGAGATGGCCCCTTTTTCATTCAGTACGCAAACCCCGCCACCGGTTGAAAGTGCAAACAGATAGCTGTTACTGCCAGTACAAGTCACATAGGCTACTGAGTTGGCTACGGCCGACTTAGCACCGGCATGCTCCTTATAAATTTCCTGCAACGCCTCATTGGTTTCTGCGCGCGCATTGGCTTTTTTAGATTCAGGCGTATTGCCTGTAGCACAACCCACTAATATCAGCGGTGTAACGATAACGGCAGCTTTAACTAAGCGAGTAAGATTGAATGTCATAATGCACCTTTTACTTATGAAGAACACATGCAAAAGTAAACTGCACCTTGCACATAATTTATACAGCGTTGAACTAAAGCGTACACTAACTGATAAATAACACCGTCCAAATTGATAAAAGACGTTTAATATCACCAGTTTTTTATAGTGACTACCGAGTATTTTGGACGCTATGTGATAAATATTAGTATAAATAACGCCGATCTAGTTACCATTTCATGCCACTGACGAGAAAGCTCGCCATGATCAGAGCTAGCACGCACATGCTAGTGCTATAACGTTAAGTCTTGGTAGCGTCTAATTATGCTTTTTACACTTTTCCACCCACCAAAAAATACGGCACCCAGAGAGGTAAGGAAGACGAACTCTCCCCATATCATTCCCGCAATGAGAGCGGATAAAGTGCCAGCAATGATCCACAAACTTGAGAATATACAGATAATTATAATCAGCCCCATAACACCTCCAGAGACATAATTTGACGAGTATAAAATCATGTCTCTCCACTTAGTTACCATTTCATGCCAAGGGGGGGGATTTATATTTATAATAGGAGGGAGAGGGAGGAAGTTTATCCTAACATCATGTTACTCAAGTGATTTTACGATAGGCACGTGGTGATAGGCCTGTCATTCGTTTAAATGCCCTAGAGAAATGGGCGACATCAGAATAACCAAGCATCGATGAGATGCGGGTAACGGGTATCGTTTTATCTAGCATCAATTCAACCGCCTGTGACTGTATGAGCGCTTCAACAACCTCAGAATAGCTCACCTTTTCAGCGGCCAATCTACGCTGTAGCGTTCTTACACTCATATTGAGTATGATCGCCGCTTGAGTAATAGATAAACGTCCCATGCAGATATAGGGAGTGATGGCTCCTTTGAAAGTCGCTAAAAAATCCGAAGGAGCAATGGCTGGAACTTGATATTTTTTTTGCCCCCAGTCGAGATTATGTTTCACTTTCTGCTTAAGTTCCGCATCGGTTAAGCAAATAGCACAAACAGAACGCTCGGTGTAGAACTGGGCTCGTTTGAGTAAAAGTGCGTCTTTGAGCGCCCGGGGATTATTATATCGCATCACCACATCCGTAGGCGACCAATCACTGCGGGTAAGACCACGGATCAACTCCACCATAAAGATCAATGCAAACTGTTCAGCAAGATGATGGCTGTGATCTAGGCTTTGCCTTCTGTCGCGGATAAACCAGTTTTTCCCTGCTAAATGGCGAAGTTGAATATGAGTATGAGTTGTTTCGCTATGCATTAAATCAATGAAGGTGTGAAGCGCGTCTTTTAATGTTAAATCTTGTTTTATTCGAGCTATATATCTTGGAATAAATATATTGCGGCAAGCATACCAGATTAACTCTCCATACTTCTTTTGCCCCGCTTTCTCAAAAATTATCTCAAGCAGATTAATCACCGGAGCCTCGGGGACAAAGTCATACTCTGTATCTAATATGTTTGCAGGAAGCCCTGCCACGGAGATAAGCGGATAGATATCTCTATCTAACGTTCTTAATAGGTGAACAAGAGTAACGGTATATTCAGCGTTAAAAAGAGGCACTATCTGAGCAGGACTTGCAGGCGGCATTGAACTCTCCGGTAGACTCCAAGAATAGGATAGTTTAGTCCAGCAGCAAAACTAAACTTAGGTTTTATCGCTTAAAACTCGTAAGAGAGTGTCAGCATGGGTCCATGAAAGCCATAATGAATGTTGGTAGTGGTATGATCACCCTCGATATCTGCGGTCACTTTGTAATATTTATAAGATAAATCTGCTGCAAATTTACCTTCAAAGTTATATTCAATCCCACCACTGAGATCGATCAATTCCCCCTTTATATTGTCTATTTTGATATAAAAATACTGAGCATGGCCAGTAAGACTCCAGCTATCGGCAAACTGATAATGAGCTAGTAGACCGAGATCCGGCAACGGAGCAGTCACATCGGTAAACACCACAGTATTGGGAGCGATATCTATGATGCTACAGTCGTTATCGAGACACGCACCAACTTCCCCCTCGAAGCCTAGCTCTAACCACATGACATGCAAACCGGCGGTGAAAATGAGGTCCCATTTATCATCCTTATAAAAATCATAGCCATAACCTATGCGAGCGATATCGACATTAAAGGTTGTGGTGATCTCGGCGCCGAGTTGAACCGAATAAGTCTCATCAATATCAGGGTCGGGATGGTCAAACTCGTAGGGCACTGTGATATTAGTATTGGTTGCATCACGATGCAGCTGTTTCCAATCAAAATAGATAACATGCCGAGCATTGAACCAATATGAAATTTCAATAAAAGGCAAAAATTCACTCTCTACCAACTCTAGATCAGTCTCGAAATCGAGCTCAAACGTTTTGCCTGTTAATGGATTCGTGACATCCATTCCAGTGTCAGAATTTGAGTAAAAAACACCTGCTGCTATCTTAAAGCGGCTATCATCGGCTACCACTGTGGGTGATAAAGCAAAGATACTGACAACCAACAAGGTCATCCATGTCTGATTCAATGTCTTGTTGAGCTGCATATCCTTACCTCTCAATTTTCCTTAAAAATGCCCAGTTTCTGCTTTCCAGAAAAAAAGAAGCAAAAACCATGTAGAGACCAACCATCATCAGCTGCAAAATTCGTATGTAGAAATTTTCAGCGACTCCCTTGTCAGTCGCAGAGGCCGTAGAGCCCACAACGACAATCAAGGCCGAAAAAATACCGGCATACAGAGGGGCCTTTGCCGGGTCTTCATATATTTTTTTCGCAAAAAGTATCGCTGCTAAACTCGCTAAAATGATATAGAAAGACAGCTCAGGAACCGTTACTAATAAATTATAGAAAACAATCGCCAGTAAGCCACCAATACCATTAGTTATTAATAAAAACAGGCTCACTTTAACGCTCTTTTCCCCCGCTGCTTGCAAGGATAAGATCGCGATAAAAATCATCGTGAGTAGCGCACCGGATATCTCAAGCAGATAGAAGAAACAGATAACAGGAAAGGCTAAGAGCAACGCCCGAAATGACTCATAGGCTCTATCTTCAGCAGATTGTTCCGGCATAGGGTGTTGCTCCCTCTTCTGGGAAAGATCTGGATATAAGGCATGCATAAAAGCAAAAATAGCCACTGAAACCACACCAGAAAAACTCAGACCAACTCCGACCATAAGTGCAGCACCCGGTTGTTGCAACCCCAGATATGGCAACAACAAGATAGCGATAATGAGCACAGTAGCGAAGAAATTCCATTTCGGATCACTGAACAGGTAATAGGCCCACATCATCACCATGGCAATTAAGGGTAACAAGACTAATGGATACTGAGTCGGCCCAAAACTCACCACCCAAGCGATAAATATAGTACAAATCATAGCGAGTAGTAATTCATAGACTGTCTGTTTCGTGGGCTCCTGCCTGTCGACGAAAAACTTTGCCACAAATACAGGTACAATAAACGCCAGCGGCCAGGAAAAGGCTGCAGAGATAGCAATAGACAAGGCAATCCCTATAGTAAAACGCAGCACCTTACGGGTATAGATCTGCTCTTGTGTTGCGATAAGCTGACTACCTAACATAAGAGAACCAGCTCACCAAACGGATCCAAACCTTGCCGAACAAGTTAAACAGTCCGCCATCGGAAGTGTAAACCAACACATCGACTTGCCCACCGACGCGCCTAAGTCCCTTGGTTTCTTCGCCAGATATAATGATGGTGACCGGAAAGCGCTGAGATTGACGCAGCCAACCACTCTGTCCCGGGATCTGAGCAAGTTTACCCGTCTGTTCACTCTGCCCCCAATCGACGCCGTAATCTATATTGCCTACTTTACCTTTAAATACCTTGCCAGGAGCAAAGTCCAAAGCAAATTCAACCTCATCACCTGGCTTAATATTACCCAGACTGTTCTCTCTAAAATAGGCTTCAATCCACACATCCTCCGATGAGATAAAGGTCATCAAGGGCTGGCCTGCACTGGCAAATACACCTTCTTTAAGACGGAAATTGGATGCACCACCAGCGGTTGGTGCACGAATCTCAGTTCTTTGTAGATTCAATTGAGCTTGTTGCAAAGCCAGCAATGCGGATTTCACATTGGTATTATTCTCACCTTCAGCACCTAAGCGTTCTTCAGCCTTCGCGAGTTCGGCTTTTGCTGCGGCGACGCCAGTCTCCGCACTGGTTAACTCGGCACGGGCATTATCCGCATCGGCCTGAGACATCACCGCCTTTTCGACCATAGCAAAAATGCGCTTGGACTGAATTTGAGCATTCTTGTAGTTAGCGATGGCGTTGGTTACTTTGGCTTGAGCCGCTGCAACATTTGCCGTCTGCGCCCCCATGTTTTGCCCGGCTTGCTTAAGTTTTTGCTGGGCGGTTTGCAGGGCAATTTCATAATCTAGGGGATCAATTTTAGCAAGCAGATCCCCTTGTTTGACTAACGTATTTGGCGTGACCAGGATATCAATAATTTCGCCAGAGACTTGAGGACTGATCGGCACAACAAAGGCCCTGACTCGCCCTAGATCTGTTGAAGGAATGAAACGGTCAGCAACCAAATGGAAGATAAACATAACTGTCGCCACAGCCAAGATGATGTTAGTCGCCTTGCGGATCTTGCTAGTCTTAGCGCGACGGTCATCAACACTGGTCTGTGTTGACGTCTGTGCGGGCTCTACTTGCTCTTGTGCGGTTTCATTGCCTTCACGTTTCTCACTCATTTGTCGTCCCTACCCATTAATCTAAACACCTGTAAACCACTCGCCGATAAGCTTATCTTTAGACTTGTTTTTAATCCTAAAAAGCAAAAAACACTCTAGCAATCTTTTAACACCAAAGACACAAAGTTAACACAAATGAATAAGCTGACCGACTCTAGAACAGCCACTAAAATAGACTATGATCGTTTACATCGATCCTAACTAGTTACCAGTTGACGCCATCGGGTACAAAAATCGTTAAAAGCTGCAATCAATGACTACAAATAGAAAGAGATAGGCTGACTTATTAGATAACGAGTGAGGAAAGAAAAACGGAAGCTATCAGCCTGGGAACTGCTTGGCTGATAACCTCCTAAAAATTTCGGCCTTGGTGAGAGAGCCGAAACAGACATAGGGTATGCCTGACACAAACAAAAACTTTTGGATAAGCATTAATATGCATTACCAATATATCTTTAACTAATTAATTTTATTTAATAAATCCTTATTCCTTTTCACTCTTAGTGACTGACTTAGCTACTGACTGTTTATGTCGTCAGCCATGGATTGCCCGGCAAGCGGCAACGCCTTGAGTGGCTTTATCGGCTTCTGGACCAGCTCATCTTTAAGGTAAGAAATAGCCTTTTCAAGCTGAGCGTCATGCCCGGTAAAGGTGGCATAAGGTAAGTTATCCACCTCAATATCCGGACTCACTCCCCGGCCTTCGAGGATCCAGCGACCGTCCATGGCATATTGAGGATATTCGGCGACGCGCGCCATGCCTTTGTCTGTCAGGGAATTACGCCCCGACAGCCAGACACCGGCCCCCGCAGTCTGTTTACCGATAAGTGGTGCTATGCCTAGAGCCTTGATGCCGGCAGCGAAGGTCTCACCATCTGAATAAGTGAGTTCATCGGTCAACACAACCAAATGGCCACGGAAGGTCTGCTGCATATTCGCATTTGGCGTGCCACGAGTCGGTTGCCAGAATGCCCAGGTACGGCGCAGTAATTTTTCGATGATCCAGCTGTCGATATTACCGCCGCGATTACGACGCACATCGATGATCAGACCTTCTTTCTCATAGTTAGCGTAAAACTCACGGGCGAAGCTGGCAATGTCACCGCTGCCCATGGCATAGAGGTGTAAGTAACCAATTTTACCTTCACTAGTGTCACTCACCTTAGTGCCGTTATGGTTAACCCAGTCTAAGTATCTGAGCTTGGCATCACTGCGGATCGTCACTGGCTTCACTATAGTTTTATGCTGTTTATTGCCGCGTTTTAGCTGGAGCAACACCTGCTTCTTCGCCTGATTTCTCAGGAAACTGGTCACATCGGCAACATTAGTCACCTTCTTGCCGTTAATGGCGATGATGATATCCCCCACCTCGGCATCGACGCTCACCTTAGCAAGTGGCGCGGCTTGGGCGGGTAACTCGGGATCATTCTGGTAAATATGAGTGATCTTAACGCCAGCTTTCGTCTGCTCGAGACGTGCACCTAAACTGGCGGCTTTGGCCATCTGCTTATCTTTGTCCAGATCGCCACCGCGAACCTGAGAGTGGAGCGAATCCAGCTCTCCCATCATCTGCTTAAACAGATCATTGAGTTCGTGTCTGTCCGTGAGTCTGTCTACCAGAGGTTGGTATTTAGCCTTGGTCGCCTGCCAATCCAGGCCGCGCATTTTCTTATCGTAGAAAGAGTCTCTGTGCATCAACCAGGCATCTTCAAACATCTGCTGCCACTCAAGCCTTGGCTCTATGGCGAGCTGCCATTGCTGTATCTGCACCTTGGCATTGGTCAGTTCTTTAGGCAATTTATCACCGGCATCGACAATGAGCATATCTTTGCCGCCATGATTAGACTTGCGAATAAACAGCTTCTCACTATCCGCCGATAGACTGTAACTGGCGACGCCTTTAGCGAATGTTTCCACTTTAGGGCTGAGAGGATCGAACTTCACCAACTTCAAGTTAGGCTTACTGCCACGGGCGGCGGCGCGATCGAGAAAGTAGAGGCCATCCTTGTTCGCCGTCAATGCTGAATAGTTACCGGACGCCACCGGAACCTGCCATAGTCTCTGACTCAAGCCATCCCAGTCGACGCTCACCTTATTCGATGATGTCTTATCTTTGTCATCGGCTTCAGGCTTAAATAACTCATTGGGTTTCTGAAAGGCAAACCTGGCATTTTTATCTAATGCCAAGGCAAAAATTTGGCTACGTTTGTCAAACATAGGCCCTAAGTTACGATCGCCCCAGGGCGAGGTAGGTGTAGAGTTAAATTGCCTGTCGGAGAGGAAATAGAGCCAATGACCATCTGTGCTAAACGCGGGTGAGTAAGACTCATACTTATCACTGGTCAAGGTCTCTGCACGCTGTTTAGCTAATGAATAAAGCACGATTTGAGGTCTGGGTTTGCCCATCTCTAACTTAGTGACGGCAATAAACTGACTGTCACCCGACCAGACGATATCGGCATAAGGGCCCAGACCCTCGCCTTGGGTGATGATCTTCTTGTGCCTATTCTTCTTAAGGTCCAGCAACCACACGTTACCGTCATAATCATCACTGGCAATGTATCTTCCATCCGGTGAAACACTGAGCGACATGCGTAAGGTGTGACCATTATCGGTTAACTGCTTAGCGCCATTCCCGCCATCCGCCGGGAAGCGCCAGATCTCTTGCTCACCGGAAGCATCACTGATGCCATAGACCCATTCTCCATCTGGACTCATCACAGCATTGCGAATACGGCTGCTGCCGGGTAAGGCAAGTTCAACTAAACGTGAACCATCTGTGGCCGCGACGGCCACATGACTTCTTGCCGTTATCACCACCTTGCTTGCCGAAGGTGAAAGACGAGTAGACGTGGCGTACTTCATCGGGTCATTGACCCAATGCTCACGACGCTGTGGAAAATCAGACACTAAGTTAATATCTAATGTGCGGGTGCTATTGGCAGCGATATCATAGAGCTTGATATCGGCGCCCTGCTGGAACACGATGCGGCCATTATTTATGCGTGCACCGCGAACCTGCCAATCGGTAAACAGGGTATGCTGCTTAAACGCTTTGCCATCTAGTGTCATGGACCAGATGTTATCGTTCCCATCACTGTCGCTAACAAAAAAGAGGCGGTCATCCCAGAGCATGGGCTGACGCACTGAGCCGATATGGTCCGATGTTAAGCGTTGGGCTTCAGTCTTGGAGCCCAACTTGAAACGCCACAGCTCACCTTTGGCGCCACCGCGATACACCTTGACGTTGTCGCCGGTCGTCTGTAATCCAAAACGAGTGAAATACAGATACTCGCCTTTATCATCGATAGTCCCTTCGATGGCATCGGCAAGAGGCAAGTCTTGAGTCTCCAAGGTGTCAGGATTAACGCTTCTGAGCACCCAATAGTTGGCAGGACCGAAGGCATTATCTGTGGCATACAAGACCTGGCCATCGGCCGTCCAGCCCTGTACTCGCACTCGGCTATTTTCGAAACTGATCCGCTTCGCCTGACCACCTTTAATTGGGATCACATAAACTTCGCTACTGCCTTCATAGTTAGCCACATAGGCTACCCAGTCGCCATCTTTCGATACACTTGCCCCTAACTCTTCTGCCGGCAAACTGGTCAATCTCTGAGCCTGGCTCTGGCCTAGCTTCTTGGTCCAGAGATCGCCCTCGGCGGTAAACACTAAAGTATTATCACTCAATGCCGGGGCGCGAAAATAACCGGGATGAATAGTCTCTGCTGAAAAAGCGGCCGAAGAACTTAGGCTGCCGAACGCTAACAAGGTGCAGGCAACAGAAAGGCGAAGTTTCATGATTAGCTCGTTATTTATTATTGATATTATTTTTTCAAGGTCAACAAGGTAGCAAACTTTGATTAAACCAACAGTAATAATTAGTACATAAATCATTAGCAAATGTGTACAAACTCATTGAGACAGCTAGCATAGCGTTAACTGCCCTTATCCTCTGAATTAACAGGGGATGGAATGGATGGAATGTGTACAAACAAAAAAGGCAGCTATCATATCGATAACTGCCTTTATGCTATTAAATAACAGAGAAATGTAATGTAGAGAAATCAGCCGGCTAGTGCGCTGTTATTTCTGCCTGCAACTCACTCCACCTTTGATGCTGAGGATGCTCAGACTCTTCGAGGTATGGATACTGCTTGGCAATCTTGTTGGCTAGCTTCTCAGCCTCATCCCACAGTTTCGAATCGATCAAGTTTTGCAGATGATTCAATGCTTGCTTGGCACTCACCACAGCCTCACGTTGTGGCACACTCTTGTTAGGTAACGCATGACTCGATAAAGGCTTGCTCGACAGCGACAGGCTACTCGGCGCCTCGGCGCCTAGCTTAGCTCTGTCATCAGCGCCTTCTCCCGTCTGTTTCATTTTCGGCGCGGCTGCCCCGTCAAACTGCTGTTCCGATGCCGGCATTGTGCTCGGTGTCCTGGGTGCTTGTCTGGACTCACCCTTCACATCGACAGCATCGGCTTGCAAGGATTCACGCTTCATAGCGGAACTCACAGCTTTAAAACGAGCCCCTTCGACAGCATCTGCCTGTAACGATTCAAGCTGTTCATCGAGCGGCTGGCTCATCTGCATCATCATGGGCATGGCATCATCGGAGAGGATCTCTTGAGGGCTTTGAGGATTTAACATGACCACAGTCACCACCAGCATCACGGAGGCGGCCGACGATAATGCCCATCTATTCTTTCGCCAAAAACGATTCTCGACTCGCACCACATTGTCAGTGATCTTGTCGCCAGCTAATGGGGCTTCATACTGACTGCTATCAACCGAAGCTTGATTGCTCACGGCGCTCGCCTCAGTAGCCATCTTGATTATGCTATCATCGAGTTCACTGCTAGGTTGCTCTTGGGCCTGCAACTTATACCAGGTCTGCAGCTCACTATCGAATTCCTCAGCCTGTTCAGTCGCAGGCTTATTGTTTTGATCATCTTTCATTTTGAACCTCCTGCCACTTATTCATCACACAGGTTTTCAGACCTTGGTTGGCATAGCGAATGCGACTCTTGGTCGCTTCGAGTGTCACGCCGACGATATCTGCGATGGCACTGGCGGTAAAGCCCGCCTCCATATTCAATAACAAGGCTTCTTTCTGCACCGTCGGTAATAATGCTATGCAACGTTTAAGCAGGCTAGCCTTGAAACTATCCTCCATCGCCCTGTCCGGTGACATCTCATCACTGGGCAGCAAGGCTTCGGCGTCTTGCTCCTCAGTAAAGGTCTCGCTAAACAGGTCGACAGGTTTCACCGCTCTAACGTGGTCGATAAGCAAGTTATGGGCAATTTTATAGATCCAGGTCGTAAATTTAGCATCGGCCTGGTAACTGGATGCAGATTTGATGATCCGCCCCCATGTCTCCTGATAGAGGTCTTCCGCCAGCTGCTTATCCCCTATCTGGCGGACAAAATAACGATACAAGCCACCCTTATGTTTTAGATAGAGAGTTTCAAATGCCGAGGTGTCTCCACTGGCATAGTTCAGCATTAAGCGCTGATCTATCTCCGCCTCTGTCGATTTATCTTGCCCTAACGCTTGTGCCACACAGCTCTCCTGCTGAAACGCCTCTCCCTTAGGCCGTAAACCTATCGAGGGAGAGAATATAGATAGACTAGTGATGGAAAGTTTGCACGCCCTGAATCCCTTTGTCTATCTCAAGCTGGTATTCGGGAGATTTTATGTGAGGGGCTATGTATTTAGGTTGGATCTCAACCTTAGGTTTGGGCATAGGTTCGATGGGCAGAATCTCAAGTTTAGGTCTAGGAATAGGTTCGATGGGCAGAATCACCCTCGACATGTTTTCTCCCTCGATAACAACCTCTTGCCCTGCCAACAGGCGAGCTGTCTTAGCGAGCTGCACAAACTCATGGCGATAGCCGAACGCGTCTTGGCCCATTGCTGAGTTAGCCAAATCGATCACCTTAGAATAGCTCAAGTCATGGGTATAGAGACTCTGATTAATCAATTGCCCCAGTCCGGCAACTGCGGCGGAGAATCTATAGTCATCGCTAGCCAGGGCTAAGCTCTTAACCCCAGAGTCTCGGCGAATCGCATATGAGATCAAACGGCTGGTATCTTCCCCTATGGGCTTATAGCGCAACTTGAGAAAGGCTATCTCATCCCGGCTATATTTCTCCATGCCAGTAGCATTATCATAACCATATCTGAGTTTGTCGTTGGCCTGGTTGGGACTATCGACATAGCTTATCTCATAGAGCGCGGTGACCCTGTGACCCGCCCCTATCTCGCCGGCATCCACCTTGTCATTATTGAAATCTTCACGGTTGAGGGCCCTATTCTCATAGCCTATCAAACGATATTCGGCGACGATTGCCGGATTAAACTCCACTTGAATCTTCACATCTTTGGCTATAGTCAACAGGGTCGAACTCAGCTCATCCACCAGCACCTTACGCGCCTCATTGAGCGTATCTATGTAGGCATAATGACCATTGCCCTTATCGGCAAGCTGTTCCATCAGGTGATCGTTATAATTTCCTTGACCGAAACCTAAGGTCGTTAGGGCTATGCCTTGGTCACGTTTGGCAGCAATCAGGTCCATCAAGGCCTGATGATCTGTGGTGCCGACATTAAAATCACCGTCGGTAGCCAAGATCACCCGATTGACGCCACCTTGGATGAAATGTTTCTGCGCCAGTCGATAGGCCTGCTGGATCCCAGCGCCGCCATTGGTCGAGCCACCCGCCTTTAGGCTATTCAATGCCTGATTAATCGCCTGAGTGTCGTTGCCTTTTACCCCGTCTAGCACCACACCCGATGCGCCGGCATAGACAACGATGGAGACATGGTCTTGCTCACTCAATTGCTGGGATAGCATCTTCAATGATGTCTTTAGCAGCGGCAGTTTATCTTGCGAGTTCATCGAGCCGGAGACATCGAGCAGGAAGACTAAGTTGCTCGCCCCTAGCTGGGACTTATCGACCTCATATCCCTTGAGGCCAATTCTGAGCAACATCTTATGCTCATTATAGGGAGACGGTGCCAGCTCGGTATTGACACTGAATGGCTGCTCGACTGTAGAGGGGCTAGAGTATTGATAATTAAAATAATTGATCATCTCCTCGACTCTAACCGTGCCCTTCTCTGGCAGGCGTCCCTGATTGATCCAGCGCCTCAGTGTCGTATAACTGCCAGTATCGGTATCGATTGAGAAAGTGGATACCGGGATCTCTCCCGCCACCATGATGCCATTGGCAGTCTGCCTCGCAAAATTATCCCTGTTGCTAGCTTGGCTAAACGCTGGCAAACCGGGAGCGCTCATCTGCCCCATGACATGGTGGCGGCTTAAGGATTTCATCTTAATCATGCGCTCACTGGCCTGCTTACCGGCCTCATAGGCGTCACTGGATACAGAGAGTGACATATCGGCAGATTTATCATCTGAGATGGCTTGATCGGCCAGTGTTCGATGCTCCTTTACCTCTTCTTGCTGCTGATGCTCAGTCACTGCTGCGCTGTCTTTTTCTGCGTCACCCTGCTGACCACCACAGGCAGTCAAGGCCAGTAGTAACGAAACCGAAATGAGTGATAATTGAAACCCTTTCACACTTTTCATTGCTGTGAATTGATGAGCTGCTAAATGAGTTGTGGAACCTTGAGCCGAATCAGCGTTCGAATGAGCCATGATCCTGTCCTTTTGTCTGTTGATACTCCTATAAACGGGCTAAGAACAAAAAAGGGTTAAAGGATTTAATAATCTGAGTGACGCCACTTATTCATTTGCGTGAAGTGGCTCACACATGCAGAGCTAACTTAGGCTCAGAATAGCGTCCCGTTTACTGTTTCAATCAGGAAATTCAGTGTCACATAAGGCCCACCTCTTCTCTCTCACCTTAGGTCATGCCCTCATCCAGTCTTGTTTCAAGCAGACGTACACCCTCAAGCGTCTGGGGCATGATGTATTGGCAGGATTATCCGTTGGCATCATCGCTATCCCTTTATCCATGGCCCTGGCCATTGCCAGTGGCGTTGCCCCTCAATATGGCCTGTACACAGCCATAGTCGGTGGCTTCATCATAGCCCTCACTGGTGGCTCACGTTACAGCATTTCCGGCCCCACGGCCGCATTTGTAGTGCTGCTTTACCCCATAGCACATCAGTTCGGCTTAGCGGGCTTACTGCTGGCCACTGTGATGTCCGGCATAATCTTGGTCATGATGGCCTTACTCAAACTCGGCAGACTAATCCAATATATTCCCGAGCCTGTTACCTTAGGCTTTACCGCCGGCATAGGCCTGGTCATAGCCACACTTCAGGTGAAGGACTTCTTCGGCCTGTCCTTGAGTGTCATGCCTGAAAGCTTCTTAGATAAAGCATATATGCTGGTGCAGTCAGTGCCCGATTTCGATCTGGCCAGCACCTCAGTGGCTCTCACCACCTTATTGGTGATGCTACTCTGGCCCAAGTTACGTACACAGGTGCCGGCTCATCTGCCCGCCATCGTCATCGGCAGCCTGTTAGCATTGGCACTCAACCATTATGGTGCTCAGATAGAGACCATAGGCACACGTTTTCATTACACCTTGAGTGATGGCTCTACAGGTATGGGGATCCCGCCCTTACTACCAGGCTTCGAGTGGCCCTGGATGCAAGCTGGTCCCGATGGAGGAACACTGAAACTGAGCTGGTCCTTGATACAGGCCCTGCTACCCAGCGCTTTTGCCATCGCCATGCTGGGGGCTATCGAGTCACTGCTGTGCGCCGTGGTGCTCGATGGCATGACGGGTAAGCGCCACAGCTCCAACAGCGAACTATTGGGTCAGGGGATAGGAAACATCATAGCCCCCTTCTTCGGTGGCATTCCCGCCACCGCAGCCATAGCGAGGAGCGCTGCCAACGTCAAAGCCGGGGCCCAGAGTCCCGTTGCCGCCGTGATCCATTCCCTTGTACTCTTGTCCAGCTTACTCCTACTCGCTCAAGTGCTGGCCTATCTACCTATGTCGGCAATGGCAGCACTCCTGCTCGTCGTCGCCTGGAACATGAGTGAGGCCCCCAAGGCTTGGCACCTTATCAGGAAGGCACCTCATAGCGACATTTTGGTGTTTATGACTTGTTTCTCTCTCACCGTGATATTCGACATGGTGATAGCCATCAGTGTCGGCATAGTGCTGGCCGCACTGCTCTTCATGAAAGAGATAGCCGACATGACCAAGCTTTATGATATTGGCCATAATCTTAGTTATGTCGATACGCCAGTCCCCCAAGAGATGCTGGTCATCAAGATAAATGGCCCGCTATTCTTCGCCGCAGCCGATCTCATCTTCGCCGAGATACATGTGCTAGCCCGCAACAAGAAAGTCGTGGTGTTATACATGGACGGAGTGTCGATACTCGATGCGGGAGGGTTATCTTCATTGAATCGACTCGTGGACAAATTCAGGCTGGAGCAGAAGACATTGGTGATTTCCAACCTGCAGTTTCAACCAATAAGAAGCCTGACCAGAGCCAAGGTACAGCCCATAGAGGGGCTATTGTATTTCTATCCAACACTCAATAAGGCGATAGATAAACACGTAAAACAGTGCACTTAAATTGACGATATTAGGATAACCAGATTCACCAGCGACAGGGTAAACACACGAGAAAGAGAATAAGCACAGAGGAAGCTGGAGAATTAGAGCTCTATTGATAATAAAAAATACCACGACCCGGGAAAGAGAATTAGCATAGAGGAAGCTGGATAATTAGAACGTTATAGATAATAAAAAATGCCACCGACCTTAGGTCGATGGCATTTATTTATCAAACTTTAGCAGAGATTAAAAGTTCGCGAGTTTCTCTTGCAACTTAGCATCTTTAGCTTCAACAACAGCGGCAGATTTGGCACGTTCCTCTTTTACTGCAACAGCCAAGACATCATCAGCCACGGCCAGGATTTGCGCGGCTAAGTAACCCGCATTCTTAGCACCTGCGCTGCCGATAGCCACAGTGGCTACTGGTACGCCGCCAGGCATCATCACAGTCGATAACAAAGCATCATGGCCTTGAAGTGGGCCGCAATCGATTGGGACGCCAATCACAGGACGGGTTGTGATACCGGCAACAGCACCGGCTAAGTGAGCAGCCAGACCGGCGGCGCAGATGAAGACCTTACAACCGCGCTCTTCTGCATCATGCACATAGGCGTGAGTCGCAGCGGGAGTACGGTGAGCCGAGGTCACCTTAGCTTCGAATCGAATACCAAAGCCCTTAAGCACATCTAGGGTGGCTTGCATGGTTGGTAAATCAGAATCAGATCCCATCAAGACTGCAACAAATGGTTTGCTCATTTTTAATCCTTATGTAGGGTATAGCTTAGAATTACTTATAATTTGTGGCGCATTATAATGAAATAATGCCCCGATTGCTTGATTTCAGCAACGGCTCCCCCAAGCCAGAGGCTGATTATCGCCTAGCTTGATCCACACTGCAAATAACTAATGCCTACAGAGTAATAACAAAAAACACCGTTTTGTGTAGCACACAATGCCTATTCATTTTATGTGTGGACAGAGAGAGCAATTAAGAAGAGAAATCTGGAGATTGGTCTGAAGAGAGTAATCTTGAATGAGTGATCCAGACTCCGATTTAAAGAGCCCGTCTAGGGATACTAAGCCAGACCAGGCTAATATTAATTGCTAAGCGAAGAAGAGTCGCCATAACCAGTTCGATAAAATATATCCATATACCAATGCCAGTTCAGCAAGATATGTCCATATACAACAGCCAGTTCAGCTTCCATGCTTCTCGTTCATGGGCTTATGGCTATGCCATATTCCCCCAATCCTCTCGCTCGGAGAGTTTCAAGCTGTGAAATCTCGCCCTGATGTTGATTAGAAAAAGTATCTGAATTTACCTGAAAGCTCTAATTCGCTCCGACCCCTGTATTCTAAATGTGTATATCACTGTTAAATAGTGACATTTAAAAAAAGCAAAAAAAACACTGTGCAAAAAACGAGCGATCGCTATTATATCGCTCAGTTGTTCAGAGAGTTATTAAATGCAGCATCAAGTACAAGTAAAACATCCACTACTAAAACCGTGTTTTGTAGCTAGACGTTTCCCTTTTATT
>JAKVHY010000036.1 GCA_023284085.1 Shewanella benthica | reverse complement strand
TGATGGCGGCTAACTATTACCGATTTTCATTGAGTAACCGTAAATGTGTTAGGCCAAATTTGATGGCGGCTAACTATTACCGATTTTCATTGAGTAACCGTAAATGTGTTAAGCCGATTTGATGGCGGCTAATATAACATAACTTGCTGAGCAGAATGAGGCGGATTGCTTTTTGATAGGCAAAAAAAAGCACATCAATCGATGTGCAAATCACAAGCAAAATCTCGTTTACAGCTGGCGTTAACCCAATCGATATGACATCAGGTTATGAACCTATATTGTTGTCTTCACTCAAAGGTATTGAGAATACCCAGTGCTGCATCTCGCCCCTCGGCGATAGCTGTCACGACTAAATCTGAGCCACGCACCATATCACCACCGGCAAACACCTTAGGGTTCGTCGTTTGGAATGGATTATCGGCCGCTTTCGGTGCCACCACGCGTCCCCATTGGTCAAGGTCAACATTATGATCTTTGAGCCAGCTAGCTGGACTGGGCTGGAAACCAAAGGCGATGATGATGGCGTCGGCTTCGAGTAAGGCTTCACTGCCCTCTACCGCCTCGGCGCGGCGGCGTCCACTGGTATCGGCTGTGCCCATTTTGGTTTCGACGCAGGTGATACCGGTCACTTTTCCATCTAGGGTCTCGATAGATACAGGCTGTCTGTTGAAGAGGAAGTTGACGCCTTCTTCTTTAGCATTTTGCACTTCGCGGCGAGAGCCCGGCATGTTGGCTTCATCACGGCGATAGGCACAAGTGACCTCTTTGGCCCCCTGACGAATCGCGGTGCGAACACAATCCATGGCTGTATCACCACCACCGAGTACCACGACCCTCTTGCCTTCCAGGCTCAGGTAAGGTGACTGCGCATCTTGGGTACCCATGATGTGATGGGTATTGCCGATCAGGTAAGGCAGCGCCTGATGGACACCTTGGGCATCTTCACCGGGCAGACCTGCCTTCATGGCGGTGTAGGTTCCCATGCCGATGAACACGGCGTCATAATCATTGATTAAGTCGTCGAATGGCAGGTCTTTACCTATGGTCACACCCAGCTTGAATTCGATCCCCATGCCTTGCATTACCGTGCGGCGAGTTGCCATCACGGCTTTATCCAGCTTAAATGCAGGGATACCATAGGTGAGCAGGCCGCCAATCTCAGGGTTCTTGTCAAATACTACAGCTTGGACACCGTTACGGGCGAGGATGTCGGCGCAGCCAAGTCCTGCCGGTCCGGCACCAACAATGGCGACTCGCTCTTTTCTGGCAACGACTTTGCTCAAGTCGGGGCGCCAGCCCTGTTCGATGGCAGTATCTGTGATGTACTTTTCTACGTTGCCGATAGTCACGGCGCCAAACTCTTCGTTGAGCGTACAGGCGCCTTCACATAATCTGTCCTGTGGGCAGACTCGACCACAAATCTCAGGCAAGGTGTTAGTCTCATGCACCAGATCTGCCGCTTCCATTATGCGTCCCTCTTTAGCCAGTTTCAGCCAATTAGGGATATAGTTGTGCAGTGGACATTTCCATTCACAATAGGGGTTACCACAATCGAGACAACGGTCTGATTGCTCTTTTACCTGGCTTTGAGCGAACGGCTGATAAATCTCAATAAATTGAGTGGCGCGCTTCTTTACAGGGTGCTTCACCGGATCGATACGATCGACTTCGATAAATTGAAAATCATTGCTCATAGCGTTCTTTCCCCCGTTGTAACGTTTAATTCTGTTCTCTCATGCGTGATCACGATAAATTTAAAGTTATTTTTCATCTTGTTATTTACCCCGCGATCACTTTTAGTTCAGGTTGTTGCTGCTCGAGTCTCAATAGATCCGATACTGGAACATTCTTAGGTTTGATTAACAGGAAGCAGTCGAGCCAATTTTCAAAATCATTCAATAACATTTTCGCATGTTCACTACCCGTTTCTGCAAGGTGTTCTTCTATGAGGCCCTTGAGGTGCTGTTGATGTATGGGGGAGTCTAGTTTTTGAGTATCGACCAGTTCGGTGTTAACTCTTCGGTTAAAGCGGCCAAAGCGATCGAAGACATAGGCGAAACCACCTGTCATACCTGCGCCAAAGTTAACTCCGGTCTTCCCCAGCACCACGACAATTCCGCCGGTCATATATTCACAACCGTTATCGCCCAGGCCTTCAACGACTGCAAGAGCCCCCGAGTTTCTGACCCCGAAGCGTTCACCCGCTATTCCGGCCGCAAATAACTTGCCGCCAGAAGCGCCATAGAGACAAGTGTTACCTATGATAGATGAGCGCTCGCTCTGGAAGTTGCTACCCAGAGGGGGATGTATGGTGATCTTACCGCCGGACATGCCCTTACCGACATAGTCGTTGGCATCACCACAGAGAGTTAACTCTATGCCAGGACTGTTCCAAACACCGAAGCTCTGACCGGCGCTACCATGGAATTGCAGCTTAATGGGGGCCTTAGCTCCCTCTATTCCCACTGTGGTGGCGACGAATCCCGACAGCGCGGCACCAACAGAGCGATCTATATTGCCTATTTCGAAGCGAGCGCTTAGTGGCTCGCCTTGCTCAACGGCGTCTCTGCATTTGGCTAAAAGTTCTTGGTTTAGCTTACCGATATCTGAGGTCGGGTTGAGTTCTTTCCAGGTAACAGCACTGCCCTCTGGGACTACCGGTGTGTACAAGATAGGGCTTAAGTCGAGACCTTTTTGCTTGGGAGTATCACCCTCCAGTGCATGTAACCAGTCGCTACGCCCAACCAATTGTTCAAACTCGGTGACGCCTAAGGCCGCCATCTCTTCGCGAATTTCTCTGGCAACGAACTCGAAATAGGTCATCACACGCTCAGGCAGGCCGTGATAATGCTCGTTTCTAAGTTGTTTATTCTGGGTTGCTATGCCTGTCGCACAGTTGTTGAGGTGACAAATACGCAGGTATTTACATCCCAGGGCTATCATAGGCACAGTACCGAAACCGAAGCTTTCCGCTCCCAATAAGGCCGCCTTGATGACGTCTCTGCCCGACTTTAAGCCGCCATCAACCTGAAGGCGGATCTTATGACGTAATCCGTTCTTCACCAGAGACTGATGCACTTCGGCAAGTCCTAGCTCCCACGGGCTGCCCGCATACTTAACTGAGGTGATTGGGCTAGCACCGGTACCACCATCGTAACCTGAGATGGTGATCATATCGGCGTAAGCCTTGGCCACGCCAGTGGCTATGGTGCCAACACCAGGCTCTGAAACCAACTTAACCGAGATCAGCGCCTTAGGATTAATCTGTTTAAGATCGAAAATTAGCTGGGCTAAGTCTTCAATCGAGTAAATATCATGGTGCGGTGGTGGTGATATTAATGTTACTCCGGGTTTGGCGTTACGCAGACCCGCGATCTCGACACTCACCTTATCACCGGGTAGCTGACCGCCTTCACCGGGTTTTGCCCCTTGGGCTACCTTGATCTGTAACACTTCGGCATTAACCAAATAATGGGCGGTGACACCGAAGCGCCCCGACGCTATTTGCTTGATTTTGGAGTTTCCTTCGGTGTTGAAGCGACGTGGATCTTCTCCGCCTTCACCCGAGTTAGAACGGCCACCGAGTCGATTCATCGCTACGGCGAGCGCTTCGTGTGCCTCAGGGCTGAGTGCGCCAATACTCATGGCCGCACTGTCAAATCTTGTATATAAGTTAGTGGCCGGCTCGACACTGTCTAGTGCTACCGCTGGCAGCTCTCCCTTAACTTCGATGAGATCTCTCAGTGTCGCTACCGGACGTTTGTCTACCAGCTCAGTGAAGCGTTTATAAGTGGGGTAATCTCTGTCTTTCAAGCAAGCCTGAAGCGTGTTGACTACATCCGGGTTGAAGCTGTGATACTCGCCGCCTTCGACATATTTTAATAATCCACCTTGGCTGAGTGGCTGGTGTGCCTGAAAAGCAACTTTATGAAGCTTGACCTGATCTTGCTCAAGCAGGTCAAAGCTGGCCCCTTCGATACGGCTAATCACGCCATTGAAACAGAGATCAACGACTTCGGTTGCCAGGCCTATGGCCTCAAATTGTTGACTACAACGGTATGAGGCAACTGTGCTGATGCCCATTTTCGACATGATCTTTCTCAGACCCTTATCGATTCCCTGACGGAAATTGAGCATCAATCTACGTGTGTCGACAATATCGCTCTTCTTCGCTAGGGCGCAGATAGATTCATAGGCCAGATAGGGGTAGATGGCTGTGGCACCGAATCCGAGTAGCACGGCAAAATGATGCGGATCTCTCGTCGTCGCCGTTTCAACCACGATATTGGTATCACAACGTAGACTCTTGTTGACGAGTACATGCTGTATAGCTCCTACGGCCATGGCAGCAGGAATAACCTGTTTAGACTTGTCGGTGGCTCTGTCGGATAAGATGAGTAGAGTGGTTCCTGTTCTGGCCAGTCTCTCGGATTCGTTACAGATCCGAGTGATCGCCTGTTCTAATCCTTCACTCAAGTCATAGTTCAGATCTATGGTGTTGGCACGATAATACGTTGAGTCCAAGGCCATGAGCTGATTGAAATCACTGTAAAGTAAAACCGGTGAGTTAAACATGACACGATAGGCATGCCCCGTCGTCTCATTAAATAAGTTCTGCTCTCTGCCGACGCATGTAGTGAGAGACATCACGTGCTTCTCTCTCAATGGATCGATCGGAGGGTTGGTGACTTGGGCGAATTTTTGTCTGAAATAGTCGTATATATTACGAGATTTCTTCGACAGCACGGCCATTGGCGTATCGTCACCCATAGACCCCGTGGCCTCTTCGCCTTTTTGCGCGAGCACCCAGATGACGTCTTGTAACTCTTCCCGAGAATAGCCAAATTGCTTGTGGTATTGCAGCAGCTGGTCGTCGCTGAATTCACTCACTCCCTGTGCCTCATTGGGTAGATCTTCGGCAGGAGTCAGGGTGCGACTGTTTTTAGCCATCCATTCTTTGTATGGGTGACGACGTTTAAGGTCGTTGTCGATCTCAAATGAAGAATACAGCTGACCATTGAGTGTATCGAGCACCAATAGTTCGCCTGGGCCGACACGACCCTTTTCGACGACTTCGTCTGGGGCGTAGTCCCATATTCCGACTTCCGATGCCAGAGTGAGTATTCTATCTTTGGTTATCACATAGCGTGATGGACGCAGGCCATTGCGATCGACCGCACAGGCTACATGTCTGCCGTTTGTCATCACGATTCCCGCAGGACCATCCCAAGGCTCCATATGCATGGAGTTGAAGTCGTAGAAGGCTTTGAGTTCTTCATCCATTTCTGGATTACTTTGCCATGCTGGTGGGATCAACAGGCGCATAGCTCTGTATAGGTCCATACCACCGGCGAGTAACATTTCGAGCATGTTATCCAGTGAAGAGGAGTCCGATCCCGTTTCATTGACGAAAGGGGCCGCTTGCTGAAGATCAGGCAAGAGAGGCGCATTGAATTTGTAAGCTCGTGCTCGTGCCCATTGACGGTTACAGGTTATGGTGTTGATTTCACCGTTATGGGCCAGATATCTAAAAGGCTGAGCCAAGGGCCATTTAGGTGAGGTATTGGTAGAGAATCTCTGGTGGAATAGACAGATAGAGCTTTGGAGGCGGATATCGGCTAAGTCGAGATAAAATTCCGGGAGATCCGCCGGCATCATCAAGCCTTTATAGACGATAACTTGACCGGAGAGGCTGGCAACATAAAATTCTTCATCGTGAGTCAGTTGCTGCTCTAAGCGGCGTCTGGCCATATAAAGTCGACGTTCTAAATCCTTCTCTCTCCAGCCAATGGGGGAGTTAATCAGTGCCTGATAAATCTGTGGCTGGCTTGCCTTACCGATAGGCCCTAGTACCTCAGTGTTGACGGGGACTTTTCTCCAACCTGCAACACTTAAGGTTTCTTTTTCCAACTCGCGCTCAAGAAGCTGTTTGGCTTCCTCTGCTAATTGGTCATCTTGATTGAGGAAGAACACGCCTACCGCAAATTTACGGCTCAGATGCCAATCATTTTCTGCGGCAACGGCTTCAAAAAACTTAACGGGCATTTGCATGAGTAAGCCACAGCCATCACCTGTGCGACCGTCGGATGCAATACCACCACGGTGTTTCATGCGGTCCAGCCCCTGGATTGCAGTTCTTACTATTCTGTGGCTGGGTTCACCGTCCATTTGGGCTATTAGGCCAAAACCACAATTGTCTCGCTCGAAACTGGGGTGATATAAGCTCATACTCGACTCCATAAACTATAACTAAAATACTACTCGGGGAAATTCTTGTTATATATATGCACCCGAACCATTCAAATTACCCCTTGATAGTGCAAAGGTCAAACCAAATTATTGCATAAAATATGGCTGTTAACGCCAGTTAGATACAGGTTTAATAATACCTTTACGTTAACGTCAACTGTAAAAATGGCTGTATAACGTTATGAATAAAAAGAATTTTAGCTTTGTGGTGAAAGCTTCTTTACTAAGTTGTAACAAACTTAAGTTCATATTTTATTTTATTGAAAGTGATTTTTTTTGCATCTGCAGTGAATTTTTTTTGAATTTTCCGTGTGATTATTTATGCATGGTCAGTGATTTAAGTCACGCTCTCTAGTCTGGTTTTGATCTGGATCTCGTCAATCTGAGCCGAATCTAACGCCTTGAGACTAGACTTTCGACTGTCAGGAGTTTGATATAGCGCGATGTTTACGATGGGAGGATGAATTAAAATATGGTGATTGTTTTCCTGGATAATAGAGTAAAGAGTGGGACTGGATCATTACGTCAATACCTTTGGTGTTGCTTGCAAGAAGCAATATGGTGAGAAGCTTAAAAAATTAACCATAGATGCGAAGTTTACTTGCCCTAATAGAGATGGCACCTTAGGCAAGGGCGGGTGTACCTACTGTAATGTGGCTTCTTTCAGCTTTGAACATGGCACTGAACTTTCCATACAGGAGCAACTCAAGCTAGGCCGTGAGAGGGCTAAGGGAAAAGCTTCGAAGTATATCGCTTATTTTCAAGCTTATACCAGTACCTATGATGAGTATCGAGTCCTGAAAGCTAAGTATGACGAAGCCATCAGCGATCCCGATATTGTGGGACTTTGCGTAGGTACTCGACCGGATTGTGTGTCTGATGAAGTCATAGATTTACTCCTGGGTTATCAAAACCAAGGAATAGACGTCTGGCTCGAGCTGGGTTTACAGTCGGCGAATGATAAGACCCTTAAGCGGATCAACAGAGGGCACACATATAACGACTACCGAGATACTGTACTAAGAGCCAGGGCAAAAGGGCTTAAAGTTTGCACCCATCTTATTCTAGGGCTACCCGGTGAAAGTCATCAAGACTATTTATCTTCTCTCGAAGCAGTGCTCAGTACCGGTGTCGATGGCCTTAAATTACACCCTTTACATATTGTCGAAGGCAGCACCATGGCTAAAGCATGGCGAAATGATCGTATGTCACTGTTAACCATGGAAGATTATGCTTATAGTGTCGGAGAGTTGATCCGCTATACGCCCAAAAATATTATATTTCATCGTGTTACTGCTTACGCTAAGAAGCCCATGCTACTGGCCCCTGACTGGTGTGCATTTCGTTGGGATGGGCTGGTGGCGATTGTGAATGATTTGAGAGCCAAGGGGGAGCAAGGGAGCTATTTAAATTTTAAGATAAGCTCGCTTTAGAATCTAAGATATTGCAGTTAAATAACAGATTCAATTAACAAATGGTTAATGAATCGTTAAAAGGTATCGGTTTTTACTGACATATCACTCAATTAGTTGCACCAGCAATTATAGCGGGTATTATGTGGTAAATCGTCTTTAATATAGTCAAAATTTTTGAGAGGTGCCTGAAGATGGCAACAGCTGAAATAGAATCAATTTTGGATCTTAATACACTAGAACAATACTGTAGCGCTATAGGTGCTGGTACCTTGTTGAAAAGTGTCGTGTTATTTGAGCAACTCATGCCAGAATATGTAGGCAATCTGGTTAATGCCAAAGAAGCGCAAGATAAAGATACATTATGCTCTGAAGCTCATAAATTTAAAGGAGCGGCGGGTTCTGTCGGTCTAAAACGAATACAGCAATTTGCTCAGTTACTCCAGCACGGTGAAGAGGCTGCCTGGGCTACTGAACATGATGTCTGGTTACAAGCCATCGTCGATCATGCTAGCCAAGACTTAGCCGAGCTTAAGCAATACTTAGAGTCTAAAGCTTAATCATTAAATAAGCATTCCTACCCTTGCTAAA
This sequence comes from Shewanella benthica, assembly GCA_023284085.1. Classification (GTDB taxonomy): domain Bacteria; phylum Pseudomonadota; class Gammaproteobacteria; order Enterobacterales; family Shewanellaceae; genus Shewanella; species Shewanella benthica. Next base: position 52,130 of record JAKVHY010000036.1, on the reverse strand, counting down.
GTATGGGTAAAGAAAGCCCCGATGACCCAAGATACAGACTGGGTCATCGGGGCTTTTTCTTTGTTCAGTTTTAATTATAGAAAGCACTTGATGAGTTATTGAGTGTATTGGCTTGCTCTTTAACTATGCAGGGCTTCAATGTTGCGAGTTCAAATCTATCACGGCCTAAGTTTTTAGCTCGATACAGGGCTTCATCCGCTAAGCTCAATAGCTTAATCTCTTCAAAACCTGCCTGGTGAGAAACGCAGGCTACCCCTTGGCTTATGGTGACACCTATATTACCCCTGGACGTTAGAATTGGCTTGCTGCTTATGGCCTTGCGGAGCTGATGGGCAACGTGTGCCGCTCCCTGTATATGGGTATTAGGCAATAAGATGACGAACTCTTCACCACCATATCGACAGATGGCATCGGCCGGGCGGTTCAGTGCGTAATAGAAGCGTTTAGCCACTAGTTTCAATACTTCATCTCCGATTTGATGGCCATACTGATCATTCACACATTTGAAATGATCCAGATCGATAAGAATGAGGCTGAAGGGGGTATTTTCCCGGGCACTTCTGGATAGTTCCTGATGGTATCTTTCATCGAAAAATTGTCTGTTCTTTAATCCTGTTAGGAAGTCGATAGCATTCTTTTCTTGTAGTAGTCGGTGGCTCATCTCTAGCTCCTCGAACCTCCTCTGTAAAGTCATTTCCTGTATGTCGGTTAGTTTGTTAGCGAGGGGCTGGCTGTTGCTACTGTTTTTAGTATCGCCTATTTGAGCCGATATAAAACATAAGAGGTTGACTCCTAGCACTGGCAGATAGAGGAGCATTTTATCTAAGATAGTGACCATGTCAGTTAAGATGGCACAAAACAGTACCATGAATACTATGATGCCAAAATCACAGAGATGATGAACATTAGGCAGCCTAAAAAGCGTATAGCCACACAGGATCATTAAGCTCGATAGGCTGATAATCAGATAGCTTGGTAAAATAGATTCTAAAGCAGGCAGTGAAACTTGAGTGTGTATTGCGGTCAATACTAAGGCGGCTACCACAGTGCCATACAGGGTGACATTGATATAGTGCAATAGGTAATTCATCTCTTGCTCCTGCTTTCGCCTCATTTCAATGAATAGAAACACAGACAAGATCGGCAAGATTAAGCCAATGAAGTTACCTGAGTTACCTGAGATAGGTGGAAGCAAGATTTCAACTAAACCAAGTTCATAGACGAGGGATGCGGTGACAGTGAATTGAAAGGTAAGCAGCAGGAGCTTAACGCGGTTATTAAGCAAAGCTAAGACCACTTGCAGCAAAAAGGTGGCAAATATGCCTCCTAGTATTAAGCATGCATATTGAGCGTATACAGCCAAGCTGTGTGTTAACCAGGTATTAGACCAGAGCTGAGTCGGTAAAACTTGAGGGTCTAGTAATATTTCAACTCGCTGATAGGGCGGTATGGTTACTGACTGTAATAATATCTTAGTCGGCCAGTTAAGTGTTTGAGATGGCTGGAGAGTAAATTTTGAGTCATCAAAACGAATTAGACTCGGCTGCAGATTATCGGTTGCATCAGCCGGTCTGGTTAAGGTCCACTGTCTCGCTGAATCTGTCTCATTGGTCAATATCAGTAATCTAGGTAAAATATTTTTATCTGTTAGTTGAGCCATGATCTCATCGGGTATTGAGGCTTGAATTTCTAATAATTGCTGGGGAGTCGAGGCTTCGAACAGCATAGAGACAGGCATCACCCTGTTTTTCTCTGAAAGATGTATATGTGCGTAAGCCTTAGCTGTTGCAACAGCCAGTAGCATGAGTATACAGGCTAACACTAATCTCATTCCTTGAGTGCTCCCAAAAATTATCTGTCATGAGTATAGGATGGCATCACATATTGGCCACTTTTTAATGGTTTAAGTCGATTCTGTTCACATATTGGAGGTAAGACTTAGTCGCTTTACTTGGCCTATGTGGTAAAGTTAAATTGATTTTTTGGATAAACATTGTTGTTGGTAATCGATTTTATGAAACATTTACCCAGTTTGAAAAACCTTTTCTATTTGGTTAATTTGCATCAAGAACAGAATTTTAATAGAGCTGCTAAGGTGTGTCATGTCAGCCAATCAACGCTTTCGAGTGGTATTCAAAATTTAGAGGAGCAACTCGGTCATCAGTTGATTGAGCGCGATCATAAGTCATTTATCTTCACAGCCATTGGAGAGGAAGTCGTACAGCGTTCGAGGAAATTACTGACCGATGTGGACGATCTAGTCGAACTTGTGAAACATCAGGGCGAGCCTATGACCGGAGATATCCGACTCGGTTGTATTCCAACCATAGCACCCTTCTTGTTGAGTAAGGTGGTTAAGCATTGTCAGAGTACCTATGCTGATTTAACGTTATTCTTGAAAGAGGATACCACTGAGCGTTTGTTGGATGCCTTAGGAAAGGGCGAGTTAGACCTGTTACTGCTGGCTCTACCTGTGGATACCAGTGGTTTTCATAGTATGAAGGTGGGGATAGACCCGTTTAAGCTTGTTGTTCATGAGGAGCTGACGGATGTCATACACGAACCCCTGGATTATGAATCTCTGCCCGATCAAAGTATCTTCCTGTTACAGGCTGAGCACTGTATTACCGGTCATGCCGTGAGCGCCTGTGAGCTTGCTAATAGCGCTAAGGTCAATCCGTTCGCCGCAACGAGTCTGCATACCTTAGTGCAGATGGTAAACAGTAAGCTTGGAACGACTTTTCTGCCTCAGATGGCTATCGATGCCGGGATCTTAAATGATACTGAATTGAGAGTGATGCAGCCTCCGGGTGAAGCTCCATACAGAGAGATTGGTCTGGTGTGGCGTCAGACATCGAGTCGAATATTAACCTTTAGAACCTTAGGCTTAGCGATTCAAAATATATTGGAACAGAAAGATAACTAATCTATATCGCCATCTGGCTGGATTGCTTGATGGCGCTAGTCTTGTTTATCTTTAAGCGTGATCCGGTTTAGGCACGACACTGAAGACCTCTGTCGAGTGTTGCTTACCCTTGAGTTCTGGATATTGATCTAACCTAAGCTGTTTATCATTAAGCTTGATCGGATTTAGGTACGACACTGAAGACCTCTGTAGAGTGCTGCTTACCCTTAAGCTTGATCGGTCCTAAGCTGGTAATCTCATATTGGCTGGAATCCATATCGACTCGGGACGCGAGAGAGCCCGATATCAACATTCTTTGCCCTAAAGGATTACATTGATCTTGTAGTCTGGCCAGCGTATTTAACACGTCACTGAAGAAGCTAATTTCTTGCTTCTGCACACCAACGACTGCAGCCACAACCTGACCACAATGAGCCGCACACTTAAATTTAGGCACGAATCCGTACTGCTCTTCAAAATATTGCCGTTGCCATTTGAGCTGCTGACTGAATTCATAGTAGATATTGAAGCTGCGGTCTTTCTGAACTCCGTATTCTAAGGGCCAATGGATCAGGACTGCATCGCCCATATATCGATAAATCTCGGCTTCGTTGTTGACGACGGTGTCAGAAAGTAGGCTAAAGCTGTCTTGGATCAAGCGACTAAAGCGATAGTCGCCTAAAGACTCGGCATGAGTCGTTGAGGCAACCATGTCTAAATAAAGAAATAATCTCTGTTCATATCTGGGTTTATGGTATTTACCCAGACCAATATTGAGCAATACTCTGGGGCCGACTAGGAGTGCCATCTGTTCGATAAAGGCTAAACTGACTCTTACGACCACTAGGTAGACGATCAAAGCCTGGAACGAGGGGCTGTAAAGAATATGCGCAGTCAACATCTGCCTCAATGTCGACATATGGTTTTCTATGGCCCACATATTCAAAAACTGGGTCATATAAGCGAGCGTCGTGGCACCAAGCAGTAGAAACAGGCCCTTAAAAATAACAGAGAAGATGTAGGGCAGTCTGTTAATTGCACTGAAATCGGCAATCAGGTTCGACATCCAATGTAGGCTACCGAATATGATCCCCATATAAATAGCGAGTGTGGCGAGATCTGCAGTTCCTACCGCCCATTGAGGAAGGCCTGGAGCTTGGGCATACCTGAAAAACACAAACGCCGCCATGGCTATTCCCCAGGCGGAAATCGCAAAAATAAGTTTTTTTGCTTGTATACGTGCTCTCACGGTATCTAAGTTTTCCTAACGTAGGTCTATTGGTTCAGGATGCGCTAGTCTATAGAAAATGACCCTATGATTTCCACTAGTATTTGTGATCTGGGTCAAATGAAGATGATATCGGTTAATATTTAGTTAAAAAAACGCTTAAGTATCGATTGTGTAAAGGGGATTTTAAGATAAAAGCCTCTAGGGTTGGTCAATCTCTTTGATCCGTCTTTACCGATACTCTGGGTTACTGAGCGACTATTTGCGCCCTTCGGCCTAAGTTGTAGCACTTCACCATGCCTGGCGGTGAGCTCTTGTACCTGCCCCATGGCAATGAATTCCATTATCTCTTCCCAATCTTGCTTCAGCAGCGCGAGTTCATCTGGTGTTGGAGACCATAAAATGGGAGTACCTATCTGTCTTTGGGCCACCGGAATGTTTCGGTTTCCTTGTACCGGAACCCAGAGCACGGTCTGCAACTTATGATAGACAATACTTTTTTCCCAAGTTAGGCCTTGTATACCGACTAAGGGGGCAACAGTCACATAAGTGGTCTCGATCGGTTTACCCTTGTCATCGATTGGGATCGTCTTTAACTCTACACCTAGATGTAGAAAATCCTGCTCCGGTCTTGAACCAGCAAGTGCCCCGAGTTCATATTCGATCAACTGACCCACCCAGCCCTTATCTCTTTTAAGATCGGCTGGAGTCGTGAATCCGTGAGAATCGGCAACTTGACCTAGAGTCAGGCCAGCCATGCTGTTGGCTCGTTGCATCAGTTCTTCTATTGTTTGGGGGGAGGGAGGCGTTGTTTTCATTTGAAGGATTTTACCTAAGATATTAGATAATACCAGTTCCATTGAATTTTGGTCATTAAATGTACCGATTGGGGTTTGTTAATAACTATGGTTCACCACCTTTACTTAAGTCACTAAAAAAATTGATATATTTGTCCATATTTACCGACGTAGATAATCAATTTGAAGATTACATTATTCTTGCCCCTACTTTTCCAACATAGTTATCCACAGATTCATTGGATAACTAATTTTTTGAGTCGTCCAAGTTGGAAAATACCGCTTGCTAAACAATAAATGCAGCTATTTTTCTCCATAATGAGCCGACTTTTACCATGGCCTGTGAATAAACAAATAAAATGTTCCTATGAGTTATTCAAAAACCCACTATGGTTAAAAAATGGTCACTCATGAGTCTGATATAGAATTGGTTAGTCGTTTTGTTTTGTAAGTAATTGATATTTATCATTAGATTGTCTGTTGGTTAAATGGTAATACACGTTACAACCTGCTTTGTTTTTGACTGTTTAAGGCATATATATAAGTTAAGAACAGAGATATCCACAGATTTTGTGGATATCATTGGGATTGGTTATCGGTTTCTGTTGATAAAAGTGGTCATTTGGCTTTTTTATCCAAAGTTAATCTGCTACATGTCATTTGCCGCAGCCTCGGCTTTGTGAAACAATCGTGGCATTGAAATTGTTAAATACGGAGTCCATGTGATTGATAGTGACGGCTTTCGCGCAAATGTGGGCATCATTATCTGTAATCGCTTTGGGCAGGTAATGTGGGCCAGAAGGTTTGGCCAACATTCCTGGCAATTTCCTCAAGGGGGAGTTGATGAAGGTGAAACTCCTGAAGAGGCGATGTATAGAGAGCTCTATGAAGAAGTGGGGTTAAAGCCTGAACATGTTCAGATTTTAACGTCGACTCGCTCTTGGTTGCGTTACAGATTACCTAAACGTTTGATTCGGCAAGATAGTAAACCTGTTTGTATCGGGCAGAAACAAAAGTGGTTCCTACTCCAGTTGAAAAGTAGTGAGAGTGCAATCAATCTCAATGCTTGTGGTCACCCCGAGTTCGATGATTGGCGTTGGGTCAGTTACTGGTACCCGGTTAGGCAAGTCGTGTCCTTTAAGCGGGATGTGTATAGAAAAGCGATGAAGGAATTTGCGCCGACGGCACTGCCATTTCAATCGCGAGAATCTCATTACAGTAATAATCACAGCAATAAAAGAAGAAGCAGACGGCGTTAACGTTTGTGTACAGAACCAGGCCAGAAAATAATTGAGTGGTGTAATAGGGAGTGACTAAGTGCTTAAGATGCTAAGAGATATCACACAAGCTGTGGCAGCGGCGCAAGATCTCCACTCAGCTTTAGATATGCTCGTTTCTCGTACTAAAACCGCGATGACAACTCAGTGTTGTTCTATATATCTGTTAGAGGGTGAGCAATTGGTACTCTCTGCAACAGATGGCTTATTGCACAGCGCCGTAGGCAAAGTAAAGATGTCACTCTCAGAAGGTTTGGTGGGCCTGGTTGCCGAGCGAGAAGAGCCGATTAACCTGGCCGATGCACAGCAGCATCCTAGATTTAAGCTGTTTGAAGAAGCCGAGGAGGCAAGCTTTCGGGCATTTCTTGCAGCCCCTATCATCTATCAGAAAAGAATTTTAGGTGTCTTGGTGGTTCAGCAAGCCGATACCCGTCAGTTCAGTGAGGGAGAAGAAGCTTTCTTAATGACATTAGCGGCTCAGCTCGCTATGGCGATAAGAAACCTGCGAAAGAAAGCCGAAGCACCTGATCTATTGTTCTTTACTGGAACTTCTGCGGCAAACGGCATTGCGATAGCACATGCTTTGGTCATAGGCGGCCAGATAGAATTAGCACAGCCTGACGTAAAAGTGACCGACCGCAAGGCTGAAGTGGTTCGTTTGAACATTGCTATCGAGGCGTGTAAAGACACGCTTTCATCCTTGTCTCAGCGCTTCGAGCAAGAAGAAGATCATGAAGTAGTCTCTATATTTTCGGCTTTGCAGTCACTGCTCGATAACGCCAGTCTCGGTGGCGAATATATCAAGGAGGTAGGCGAGGGTTGGAGTGCCGTTTCGGCTGTGAGTCGGGTCTCTTTGCGTTATATAAAAGAGTTTACCCAGATGAAAGATCTCTACCTTAAGGAGCGAGCCGGAGATATTCGTGATCTGGGTCTGCGGGTATTACGTCTGCTTATAGAGCCTGAAAGAATGGGTTTCGAACCCGATGTGCCGGTGATCTTAGTCACTAAAGAAGCCGATGCGACCATGTTAGCCGAGTTTCCGCGTCACAAGTTGGTCGGCATAGTGACAGAGCAGGGCGGGGTTAATTCTCATGCCGCGATTTTAGCTCGTGCATTAGGGGTCCCTGCCATCATAGGCGTAGAAGGGGTACTCACCGCAGGTATCGATAAGAAGTTATTGATCATCAATGCAAATCGGGGACAACTACTGGTTTCACCAGTTCCGGCTCTTATCGCCGAATACAGAAATCTGATCTCGGCTGAAAAAGCTTTACAGAACAGATATGCACAAGAATTAAACCTGCCAGCAGAAACCCTAGATGGCAAACGAATACATCTCTATCTAAACGCGGGTCTATTGAGCAGTCTAGAGTCTGAGATTGCAGAAGGATCCGACGGCGTCGGTTTATATAGAACCGAAATTCCGTTTATGTTACATCAAAGGTTCCCCAGTGAATCCGAGCAGGTGGAAGTATATCGTCAGGTGCTTGAAATCGCCCGGGGTAAGCCTGTCGTGATGAGAACACTCGATGTTGGTGGAGATAAGCCGTTAGCCTATTTTCCTATCAACGAGGAAAATCCATTCTTGGGCTGGCGCGGAATAAGATTATCTTTGGATCATCCCGAGCTTTTCTTAGTACAACTCAGAGCCATGATTCAAGCGGGAGCCGATAGTGACCAGTTACATATTCTCTTGCCCATGGTCAGTAATTTAAATGAGATAGACCAGGCTATCGCCTACCTGGAACAGGCGTACTTTGAGTTGAAAAGTGATCTGGGCAAAGATATTGTCAGACCAAAAATTGGCATCATGATTGAAGTACCTGCCTTGTTGTATCAGCTGGCTGAAGTGGCTAAACGGGTAGACTTTGTCTCAGTTGGCTCTAATGACCTGACTCAATATATGTTGGCTGTAGATAGAAATAACCCTAGGGTGAGCACTCTCTATGATTGCTATCACCCGGGGATCCTCAGGGCCCTGAAGCGGGCCAGATTCGATTGTTGGCAGTACCATCTTCAAGTGAGTGTCTGCGGTGAACTGGCGGGTGAGCCTATCGGAGTCATACTGCTAGTAGCTATGGGTTATGATCAGCTGAGTATGAATCAGGGCAGTCTGGCTCGGATTAACTATCTGTTGCGCCGTGTGTCTCATTCCGACCTGAGCGAGTTACTCGAGATGGCTTTGACGCTGAGCAGTGGTCAAGAGGTGAGGGAGTTGGTGAGAGAGTACTTTGAGTCCAGAGAGCTTGGTGCCATTGTTAACTAATGGATAGTCTATTCTTGCTCTTCTTAAGCTGTCTGCTTCTCGGTGGTTTGATCGGTTTCATGGCGGGGTTGTTAGGCATAGGTGGTGGCATAGTCGCCGTTCCCGTACTCCTGTATCTGTTGCCATCGGTTGGTTTCGATGCGGCCGTACTGCCCCATGTTGCCATCGCGACCTCCTTAGCCGCCATTATCTTAACCTCCATGTCTTCGGCTCTCGCTCATCACAAGCAAGGTAATATTCCCTGGCCTCTGCTTAAGTCTGTATTGCCTGGACTCATTTTGGGCTCCTTAAGCGCAGGCTTTATTTCAAGTTTCCTTAGCGCCAACCTATTGCAGACAAGTTTCGCCGTGTTTGTGATCTGTATGGCTGCTCAGATGATTTTTCCCTATCGAGTGAGCCTGGTTGATAAACAGATGCCTGCGATGCCGATATTATTTGCTGTATCGGCCGTTATTGCTATTATCGCGGCATTAATGGGCATCGGCGGTGGGGTTTTACTTATCCCCTTCCTGAGTTGGTGTGGATTACAGATGAGAAATGCCATAGGTTTCTCCTCCGCATCCGGGGTGTTTATCGCGCTCTTTGGCAGTGTCAGTTACGTGCTTTCAGGCTGGAACGTGTCGGGTTTACCCGAGTGGACCTTAGGCTATGTGTATCTGCCAGCCCTCTTAGGTATCGTGATGATATCAGTCTTGATCGCTCCCTTGGGCGTAAAGGCGGCAAGCATCTGGCCGACTAAGATATTGAGGAGGATTTTTGCGCTCCTGTTAATCGTGGTCGGAGTGAAGCTCGCAATAGTTTGAGTTCCATCATTTAGCCATGTTCGCAAATCGTGGAGTGTTTTATCGATGTGTTTAGCACCGATAATAATTTTTTAGTGTGCCAGATTAAGGTCAATCGCAATGAAGCAATATTTACAACTCTGTAATCGGATCATCAATGAAGGCACCTGGATCGAAAATGAACGTACCGGTAAAAGGTGTCTCACTGTCATCAATGCCGATCTTGTCTATAACGTAGAGAAGAATGAGTTCCCTCTAATTACTACCCGTAAAAGTTTTTGGAAAGCGGCCATCGCCGAGATGCTGGGATATATTCGTGGCTTTGATAATGCCGCCGATTTTCGTAAACTGGGTGCTAAGACCTGGGATGCTAATGCCAATGACAACCTGGCCTGGTTGAATAATCCTCATCGTAAAGGAGAGGATGACATGGGCCGTGTATATGGCGTTCAGGGAAGGGCGTGGAGTAAACCCGACGGTGGCACCATAGATCAGCTGAAGAAAATTGTCGATAACCTCAAGAAAGGGGTCGATGATCGTGGAGAGATCCTCAGTTTCTATAACCCGGGTGAATTTCATATGGGCTGTTTACGCCCGTGTATGCATACCCATAATTTCTCTCTGTTAGGGGACACATTATATCTCAATAGTTTTCAGCGTTCTTGTGATGTGCCTCTGGGATTGAATTTTAATCAAGTTCAGGTGTTCACTCTTCTGGCATTAATTGCGCAAATTACCGGTAAAAAACCGGGGCAGGCTTACCATAAAATTGTCAACGCTCACATTTATGAAGATCAATTGGAGCTGATGCGCGATGTTCAGTTGAAACGAGAGCCCTTCGGGCCTGCTTCCTTGTCTATCAATCCTGATATCAAATCCCTCGAAGATCTTGAGACTTGGGTGACCATGGATGATTTTGAAGTATCAAATTATCAACACCATGATGCCATCAAGTACCCTTTCTCAGTGTAATAGACCGCTTGGCTTAATTTTGGCTTAATCCACTGAATTTTCAGAGTTAACGCGTGTAGATCCCTCCCCGAGCCTGCACTCGTTATACGTTTTCTCTGCATAAATCCTCATCACCTTCCGGCGCTGATGCTAATGTCATTAGCGTCACTACCTTGTTTCTCTTGTGTATTCATTAACGCCGATTAATTGAGCTGTTGATAACGAGTCATTCACTGGTTACACTTAAAGGCTCGGAATTTCCGATGTATATAGCAGATGGAAGCGAATATTCAATATAAATGTATTCGGCTACACTCAAGTCATTAAGTTTATTGGAGCGTATTATGAGAAAGGCGATAGATAATTTTTTAAGCCAAGAATCTGCGGGTGGGATCCTGCTCATGGTAGCGGTTGTGCTGGCCATGTTGATGGCAAACTCGCCTCTGTCTGGTATATATCAAGGCTTTTTAGATACCGAGATGCAGATCCGTGTCGGTAGCCTGGATATTGATAAGACACTGATACATTGGATCAATGATGGCTTGATGGCGATCTTCTTCATGTTGATTGGCTTAGAAGTCAAACGTGAGTTGCTCGAAGGGGCGCTCTCGAGCCGGGCGCAGGCATCTCTGCCTACTTTCGCCGCCATTGGTGGCATGGCCTTTCCGGCCGGTGTTTATCTGCTGTTTAACTATGGCAACCCAATCACTCAAGTCGGTTGGGCGATACCTGCTGCGACTGATATCGCTTTTGCATTGGGGATCATGGCGCTATTAGGCAGTCGAGTCCCGGTGTCGTTGAAAGTTTTCCTACTGGCGTTAGCGATTATCGATGATCTGGGTGTTGTGGTGATTATTGCACTCTTCTATAGCACCGACTTGTCTATGGTGAGTCTGGTGGTCGCTGGTATCGCTATATTAGGTTTAATCGGTCTAAACAGGCGAGGTGTGACGGCTTTAGGCCCATACGGAGTACTGGGTCTGATCCTATGGATCGCCGTATTGAAGTCAGGTGTGCATGCCACATTGGCCGGTGTGATCATCGCTTTCTGTATTCCGCTGAGGGCGAAAGATGGTAGCTCGCCATCCGAGAGTCTGGAGCACAGTCTGCACCCCTGGAGCACCTTTATCATCTTGCCTATATTTGCCTTCGCTAATGCGGGCGTCGATCTCAGTGGTATGAGCTTTGGCGACCTATTCTCACCCGTTCCTGTGGGGATCGCGTTAGGTTTACTGCTAGGAAAACCATTGGGCGTGCTTTTCTTCAGCTATCTCGCGGTTAAGCTTAAATGGGCTGTTCTTCCGGAGGGCATGGGCTGGAGACATATTGCCCCAGTTGCCGTGATGTGTGGTATCGGTTTTACCATGTCTATGTTTATCTCATCTCTGGCATTTGTTGGAGAGGGAGCCGCCTATGGTGATTTTGCCAGGCTGGGCATCTTAGTCGGATCGCTGCTGTCTGCTGTCATCGGTTATTTCTGGTTAGATAAAGTGTTACCCAAAACACCAGCGAATAACGTTAAATAACAAGATAATTGATTATGGAGAATACATAATGAGAGTCATCTTTCTAGCATCTGTACTCAGTCTTGGTTTCGCAGGGACAGCTCAGGCTGAGCAATTGCAGGCCTGTAATCAAGATGTTGAGAGTGTAGTGTGTCAGCACTATCTCGAAGGCGTCGTCGATGGCGCCATGATGTATAAGCCCAATGCAACTGGGGCGCGTCTTGAAACTGATAGCTACGAGTCCAGAGCACTTAAGTATAGAAGCGGCAAACGCTTTCAAGAGGCTAACCGTACCTATTGTGAGAGCCGTATTCCGGATAGGCATGTGTTAGTCACTGGGCTAGCAGAAGCCTTTTCCGCCGGGACGATTCAGAATGTCGAGTCACTCAATACTGTGATGTATAGTCTGATGGATTGTCAGAGACTCAAGTGAGCATATTTGGAGTAATCACTATTAACGGGTTCGACTTCGGGTTAGAAAATGTATGTCACATCTGAACTATAACCACCTCTACTATTTTTGGATGGTACATAAAAAGGGCTCGGTAGCTAAAGCTGCCGAGGCTTTGTGCCTCGCGCCGCAAACGGTGACGGGCCAGATAAGAGTGCTGGAAACACGTTTAAAGGGGAGTCTATTTAAACGAGTGGGTCGTTCCCTCGAGCCTACCGAGCTTGGAGAACTGGTATTTCGCTATGCCGATAAGATGTTTAGTCTCAGCTATGAGATGCTGGATCTGCTCAACTATCAAAAAGATGAGAATATTTTGTTCGAGGTAGGCATTGCTGATGCCTTGTCTAAAGCCTTGGCGAGTAGAGTGTTACTCTCTGTTGTACCCAGCGATGGCTCCATGCATTTGGCCTGCTTCGAGGCGACACACGAAAGCCTGATGACACGCTTAAGAGAGCATAAGCTGGATATGATTTTATCCGATTGTGCAGGAGAGTCGCTTAAATATCCTGAGATCTTATCTAAGAAGTTAGGTGAGTGTGGCATCGCCTTCTTCTCCGCCGAGAAGTATGACAAGCCGTTTCCCGAGTGTTTAGAGCAAGGTAAGTTACTCATTCCAGGCAAGCGAACTTCCCTTGGCCAACAGCTGCACCACTGGTTTGATGAAAATGGACTCAACGTCACTATTCTTGGCGAGTTCGATGACGCGGCTATGATGAAGGCCTTCGGATATTTCAAGCAGGGAATCTTCGTGGCTCCTTCTATCTACAAACAAGATATCTTGTCCCATGATATGTATCTGTTAGGTGAAACCACCGATATCAAAGAGGTATATCATGTGATGTTTGCCGAGCGTATGATCCAACATCCGGCGGTGAAACGCCTGTTAGCAACGGATTTCACCGATCTTTTTGAAGGCCGGGATGCCCAGGTTCAGCACTTGTTATAGCCTGAGGTTGAAGTTTAACTAACTTGTGTTATCGGCTTTATGGGATATCGATGTGGGATAGACGCACCTGTTTAGCTGTTTATATCCACGTGGCAGGGGGTGATTTCATCGACTCAAGCCACAACTAAGGTTACACTGGCCCCATAACGAGATCTAGGAGCAAGATGCGTGTCTGAACCAATGAAAATATCGAGAGTAAGGTGGGCATGCCGACGGGGTATGCTTGAATTGGACGTTATTTTCCAACCTTTTGTCGAGCGCTATTACGAGCAGTTATCGGTTAAAAATAAAGGGGTTTTTGTCAGACTTCTCGAAGGTGAAGACCCTGTGTTATTTGCCTGGTTTATGGGTCATGAACAGTGTCCCGATCCTGAGTTGGCCGAAATGGTCGTACTTGTCCGTGGCAGACCAGCGCCATAGTTTCAGACTGACTTCATCCTTCGACCAGCGTCTCGCGTTGGTCGTGCTGGCGAGTGTTTGTTTATGCTCATTTCTCGCCTGGCCTTCCTTAGATAATCTTATCTACCTGAGTATTAAATACTGCGCTGCCGGCTTAACCTTAGTGTTTTTCTGTTATCAGTTTTGGCAATTAACATATTGGCACTGTCGATTCAGCTTGAGTCGTGACGGCGAAGGCCAGATTGCTTTTTCGGGCCGGGGTGAGCTTGCTGCTGTGGATGAAATCGTGACTGAAAAATTTACCTTAGTCATGAGTCCCATCGTCACACCATTAGTGGTTTTTTTCTATGTTCACACCCAAGATATGCATGTTGGGCACAGGCGTTTAGTGATCGTTTGGGCGGATATGTTAGACGACACAAGTTATCGGCACCTGTGTCGCCTGCTGCTAACTAACTAACTAATCAGCTGTCAGGCTGAAGTATGGTTGGAGTGGGATTATCGGAAGACTCTGGATGATCTATGTTGTAATGAAGGCCGACGCTCTCTTTTCTCTCCATGGCGCAGCGTATGATAAGCTCAGCGACCTGCACTAAGTTTCTCAATTCCAGTAGATTATTGCTCACTCTGAAGTTGCTGTAATATTCCTGGATCTCTTGCTGCAGCATGTCACAGCGGCGACGGGCTCTCTCCAGACGTTTGTCTGAGCGAACGATGCCAACGTAATCCCACATGAATAGGCGCAGTTCATGCCAATTGTGGGCGATGACAACTTCCTCATCCGAGTTCGATACCTTGCTTTCATCCCATGCTGGCAATATGCCCGGCATAGGGATCTTATGCAGTTGCCCTTCGATATCTTCAGCGGCGGCCCTGGCGAAGACTAAACACTCGAGCAAGGAGTTACTGGCGAGTCGGTTGGCACCGTGCAGTCCCGTGTATGCGACTTCGCCGATGGCATATAAGCCGTTGAGGTCGGTTTGTCCGTGAAGGTCTGTCATCACGCCACCACAGGTATAGTGGGCGGCAGGAACGACCGGGATCGGGTCTGTGGTGATATCGATACCAAATTCTAAGCAACGCTGATGAATCGTCGGAAAGTGCTTAATGACAAAATCTGCCGGCTTATGGGTGATATCTAAATAAACACAATCTGATCCTAACCTCTTCATCTCAAAATCTATGGCTCGTGCGACTATGTCCCTCGGGGCTAACTCGGCACGTTCGTCAAAATCTGGCATGAAACGAGTGCCATCTGGGCGTCTAAGGTAGGCGCCCTCGCCGCGTAATGCCTCTGTGAGGAGAAAATTTCTGGCATCGGCATGATAAAGACAAGTCGGGTGAAACTGGTTGAACTCCATATTGGCAATTCTGCAACCTGAGCGCCAGGCCATAGCAATACCGTCACCCGAAGCTATGTCAGGATTTGAGGTGTATTGATAAACTTTAGAACTTCCACCGGTTGCCAAGGCGACGAATCTAGCCTTGACGGTCTCAACTTGCTCAACATCTCTATTCCAAACATAAGCCCCTAAGACTCGGTTCCCGGATAAATTTAATTTGCGGGAAGTGATCAGATCGATGGCGTTGTAACGTTCTAATACCTGGATATTAGGATGGGACTTGGCTCGGTCCTGAAGTGTGACCTGGACCTCTTTACCCGTGGCATCGGCCGCATGCAGTATGCGTCTGTGGCTGTGTCCGCCTTCACGAGTTAAGTGATAGGGAGCATTAGCCGTATCACCGTCACTGGTCTCTTCTTTATCGAAAGCTACACCGCACTCGATTAACCACTCCATCGCGCCCTTGGCGTTTTCGGCGGTAAATTTAACGACGGCTTCATCGCAAAGTCCGGCACCGGCGATTAACGTATCGGCCACATGAGACTCTATAGTGTCATCTTTATCGAAGACTGACGCTATGCCACCCTGGGCGTAGTAGGTCGAACCTTCACTCAGTGGACCTTTTGAGAGTAAGATAACTTTCGATTTTTCAGCAAGATGCAGCGCTAAAGTTAAACCCGCAGCGCCGCTGCCGATAACCAAAACGTCAGATTGGTGTTCAACTACTTGTTTCATCAGGTATCATGGTAAGTTCTGTGAGGTCTGGCTATGGTAAACCAAGCGGGCTTTTTTGGATAGATTGTTAGTTAACAGAAATTAAATTCATTTCGATGTTATTTTTTTAGAACTTTTTCGAAGTTCGTTAGTCTACATATGTGCATATGATTCGAGCGACTGAGAAATCAGCATTTTAGATTTAGGAGTAGTCGGCTCGAATGAGTGGACAAATAAGTGATCAACAACTAGTTGAGCGTGTTCAGCAGGGTGATAAAAATGCATTTAATCTCTTGGTACTCAAGTATCAGAACAAGGTAATGAACCTGATTGCACGTTATGTGCGAAATCAGGCAGACGTCGCCGATGTGGCTCAGGAAACGTTTATTAAAGCTTATCGCGCATTACCAAACTTTCGAGGTGAGAGTGCCTTTTATACCTGGTTGTACCGAATTGCGGTAAACACCGCCAAGAATCATCTGGTTGCTCAGGGGCGACGCGCTCCTGCAAATGATGTCGATGTAGAGGAAGCCGAATATTACGATGGCAGTGATGCGTTAAAGGAGTTTGCTTCTCCCGAACGTTTGTTAATGGCCGATGATATTCAAAAAGTGGTTTTCGATGCGTTAGATTCATTACCAGAAGAATTAAAAATGGCTATCTCATTACGAGAGCTCGATGGTATGAGCTACGAGGAGATAGCGAGTGTTATGGATTGTCCCGTAGGCACGGTAAGATCTCGTATCTTCAGAGCCCGGGAAGCGATCGATAAGAAACTTCAGCCTTTGCTGGAAGAATAGTAGCCTTTTACTAATACAAGTATTCATGTGAGTACTAATACAGGTGATAAATGGATAAATTAGGTCAGGAATGGGTATCCGCTGCCGTCGATGGTGAAACCGACGAGCATGCATTGGCTGAATTGGCAGCCGATGAGGGTTCACATCAGCAGTGGCGTGATTATCATATGATAGGCGATGCTATGCGTGGTGAACTGCCTAAGTCAATTAACTTAGATCTCAGTGCCAGTATTGCAGATGCTATAGATAAAGAGCCAACGATCATGGCGCCGGTGCGACGCATCGATAGCAAAAAGTCAGAACTTGCCATAGGCGGATTCACGAATGTGATCCCTATGTTTAAGCAGTTCGGTCAATATGCCATCGCTGCCAGTGTGGCCTTATTTGCAGTCGTCGGAGTACAAAATTACAGTCAGCAGAGCGCTATCGATGCATCGCCGTTACCTGTGCTTAATACCCGTCCACTGGTGGGTAGTGTGACTCCTGTAAGCTTACAGACTGGACCGGTACAAGCGAGTCAAAGCTTCTCTAACGTGCAGGTGATGGAGCAACGTCAACGCATCAATGCCTATATTCAAGATCATATGTTGCAACAAAGATTGAATAATGGCACCGAAATAGATGACAATAACAAACTTGATTCGAACTCTGCGGATCAATAGTGTTCTAAGCTATATACGTTAAGGAGTTAGCTTGCGTCTTATCCTGTTGGCCCTGTTAGTTTTTAATTTCCCTGTGATTGCACAGGAAGATCTGTCCGCTAAGGCTTGGTTGGAAAATATGAGCCAAGCCTTACGGGAGCAAGAATTCAAGATGTCTCTGATCCAGCTACAAGCGGATCACATTCGTCCTTTAGTCTATATTCATGGCAAGATTGAAGATCAAGAAGTCGCCTTTCTAGAACACCTCAACGGTCCTCCCAAAAACGCGGTAAGAGTCGGTACTACAGTGACTTTTATCGAGCATGATCAACCTGCTTATAGTGTACGAGCTAATCGCATTCAGGGGATACTACCACCGGCATTTGCCGCAAATATCTCTAAGCTGGAATCTGGCTATCAATTCGTCTTGGGTGGTCGTAGTCGTTTAGCGGGCCGCCCTAGCCAGTTAGTGCGCATCATTCCTAACGATAATTTTCGCTACGGTTATCAAGTCTGGTTGGATATGGAGTCTTACCTCCCTCTACGCTATGACATGTTGACTCAAGATAAGCAGCTACTCGAGCAGATTTTAGTGGTCGAGCTGCTGGTATTAGATGCGCCTCCGGCTATTTTAACCGAAGCTTATAAACAGGAGTGGCCAGCAGTAGCCTCCCAGTCTAAACGTGATGACGGTGATAACTGGACATTTAACTGGTTACCTGAGGGTTTTGAAATTTTGGTTAAAGACAGTCATAGACTCATGGGTAGTCATGAGGCGGTAGAGTATATCGCGCTCAGTGATGGCATGGCTAACATCTCTGTTTATGTCGCTCGCGTGGGGGATACTAAGATGCCCCAAGAGTTAGTGACTAGAAATGGCCTATCTTTGGCGACGGAAGTCGTCGGTAATTTCGAAGTCGTGGCGGTTGGTAAGGTCCCGACAGAAACCTTAACTCGCGTCGCTAAGAGCATCAGTATTCAATAGTGATGCTCGAGCTGTTTTATTTTTCTAAGGGTATTCTTCTATGATGGAAGAGATGGCGAAAGTCATAAAGTGTGACGATAAGGGCTGGGTAACCGTAGAGGTTCAAGTTAAAAATGCCTGTAGCCATTGTGATAACAGTGAGTCTTGTGGCACCTCCGCCGTGGCGTCTGCCTTCTCCCCTAAGGTGCAAGTTTTCTCTATCCCGTCTGATAATCAATATGAGCCGGGGCAGCTTCTCAGACTTGGTTTGCCCGAAAGTGTGATTCTTAAGGCGGCGGCCCTTATCTACTTGCTACCCTTGCTTGGGCTCTTTGTGGGGGCCGGCTTAGCGACGCTTGTCTTGTCTCAATTTCAGGTCGAAGTCAGTGATCTGCAAGTGATTCCCGCTGCACTTACCGGGGCCTTCTTCGCTTGGCTATATGCCAGAAGAGCGGCAAAGAAGATGGAGCATACGAGTCAACCCGTCATCCTTGCTCATTTAGGCCATACTCTTTAATATTATACCGATAGGTATTACGGGTATTCGGTTTACTCTCCCTGTTTTTCACTGTCTTGATGACGATGAAGAGCGGTTTAGATTGGTATTGGGGAGCCGATCGGGTACAATTCGGCACTTTTAGATAATTCCAACTTTGAGTCAGTCATTTCGCATCATGAAGCACATTAGAAACTTTTCGATTATTGCCCATATTGATCATGGCAAATCAACACTCTCAGACCGCTTAATTCAGTTTTGTGGTGGTCTTACTGATCGTGAGATGGCGTCCCAAGTATTGGACTCGATGGATATTGAGCGCGAGCGTGGTATTACCATCAAGGCTCAGAGTGTAATGCTAAATTATACCGCCAAAGATGGTGAGACCTATCAGTTAAACTTCATCGATACGCCGGGTCACGTGGATTTCTCCTATGAAGTCTCCCGCTCTCTGGCGGCCTGTGAAGGTGCCTTGCTGGTCGTCGATGCAGGACAAGGCGTAGAGGCTCAGACTCTGGCTAACTGTTACACGGCGCTCGAGATGGATATGGAAGTCGTTCCTGTTCTGAACAAGATCGATCTGCCTCAGGCCGATCCTGAGCGTGTTGCCGAAGAGATCGAAGACATCGTCGGCATCGAAGCGGCCGATGCGGTGCGCTGTTCGGCTAAGACAGGTGTAGGTATCGAGGACGTACTCGAAGTCATCGTAGCGCAAATTCCTCCTCCTGAAGGAAATAAAGAGGGGCCATTGCAGGCCTTGATCATAGATTCCTGGTTCGATAGCTATCTGGGTGTCGTCTCCCTGGTTCGAGTCAAGCATGGTGTGCTCAAGAAGGGTGACAAATTTAAGGTCATGTCTACCGGCGTGAATCACACTGTCGATAGAGTGGGTATCTTTACTCCTAAGCAGACCGATACTGCAGAAATTGGCACCGGTGAAGTGGGCTACGTTATCGCTGGCATTAAGGAGATCCACGGCGCGCCCGTAGGTGATACCTTAACCCATGCTAAAAATGGCGCAACCGAGCCCTTAAGCGGTTTTAAGAAGGTTAAACCTCAGGTTTATGCCGGTGTTTTCCCTATCTCTACCGACGATTACGAGAGTTTCCGTGATGCGCTAAACAAGCTTAGCCTCAACGATGCATCCTTGTTCTTCGAGCCTGAGACCTCATCGGCACTGGGTTTCGGTTTCCGTATCGGCTTCTTAGGCTTGCTACACATGGAGATCATCCAGGAGCGTCTGGAGCGTGAGTATAATCTGGACCTGATCACCACGGCGCCAACCGTAGTGTATGAAATCATCAAGACAGATGGTGAGACCATCTATGTTGATAATCCATCTGATCTACCGGCAATCAATAATATTACCGAGATGCGAGAGCCCATCGTTGAGACCAATATTCTGGTACCGAAAGAGTATCTGGGTAACGTCATCACCTTGTGTGTCGAGAAGCGTGGCATGCAGACTAATATGGTCTATCACGGTAATCAGGTTGCAATCACCTATGACATGCCGATGGCTGAAGTGGTGATGGACTTCTTCGACCGTCTTAAATCTACCAGTCGTGGCTATGCGTCTCTCGAGTATAACTTCTCTCGCTTTGAGCCCGCCGACATGGTGCGTCTCGACATCCTCATCAATGGTGACAGAGTCGATGCTTTGGCAATGATCATCCACAAGGGACTCATTCGTCAAAAAGGTCTGGCGCTGGTGAATAAGATGAAAGAGCTTATTCCCAGACAGATGTTCGACATTGCCATTCAGGCCGCTGTGGGCACACAAGTCATTGCACGCTCTTCGATCAAGGCCATGCGTAAAGATGTGACCGCCAAGTGTTATGGCGGCGATGTCTCGCGTAAGAAGAAGCTACTGCAGAAGCAGAAAGAAGGTAAGAAGCGCATGAAGCAGGTGGGCAATGTGGAAGTGCCACAGGAAGCGTTCCTTGCTGTGCTTAAGCTCAACGACTAAATCGTTAAGAATTGTTAATAGTGAGCAATATCTAGCGCCGCAGTTTGCGGCGCTTTCGTTACTAACGTATAACTGACCTATGCATCACAGTCGACTATTTTGAGTAGACTCGCAGTGATAATAGTATTTTTGTTTGCAAGCAGGAGTTCATAAAGTATGGCAGCTTATTTTTCCCTCATATTGGTATTAGTGACCTTGTGCAGTGGCCTGGTGTGGATGGCTGATGCTCTGTTACTCGCGCCTAAGCGTCGAGAGAAACTGGCTATGGCCCAAGCCGTCGACGCGGATATCAGTGAGGATAATGCTGAAAAGATCACCCGTGAGTCGGCGTTTGTCGAAACGGCTCGTTCTATCTTTCCGGTGATCGCATTCGTACTCATTTTACGCTCATTTATCTATGAGCCTTTTCAGATCCCATCAGGATCCATGATGCCAACCTTGCTGGTTGGTGATTTCATTCTGGTAGAAAAATTTAGCTATGGTTTGAAGGACCCTGTTTGGCGCAGTCAGTTAGTCGAAACAGGTAAGCCTGAGCGCGGTGATGTCGCCGTGTTTAAATATCCAGAAAACCCACGCATCGATTACATCAAACGTGTTGTTGGTTTGCCTGGCGACAGGATTGTCTACCGTAATAAGCAAGTCTATATTCAGCCTGCGTGTGCACAGGGCGAGAAGACTTGTCCAGAGCTTAAGCAAGTGGCTCGAGTCGGGGTTAACCAAGGTGAATTTTCACAAAATGGTGTACCACTGAGTCGTTACACCGAGAAGCTAGGTGAAGTGAGCCATGACATCTTGATCAATCCTCGGCGCCCGGATCCTATCGGCTATTATTATCGTGAAGGTAAGTTACCTTTGGGTGAGTATATTGTGCCAGAAGGTCATTACTTCATGATGGGCGATAACCGAGATAACAGTACCGACAGCCGCTTCTGGGGCTTCGTTCCCGAAGAGAACCTGGTCGGAAAAGCCGTTGCAATCTGGATTAGCTTCGAGTTTGACAGAACTAAGGCCGATTTGTTACCGACATGGATACCAACAGATGTCCGTTTCAATCGCGTAGGTGGAATTACTTAAGATGGAACCGATTAAAAATATCCCGCGTCTGTGCCGCACGTTAGGCTATCAATTTAACCAACAAGCGCATTTGGATCAGGCATTGACCCATAGAAGTGCCAATAGTAAGCATAATGAACGCCTGGAATTTCTGGGTGATTCGATCTTGTCTATTATTATATCAGATGCCTTATATCACCAATTCCCTAAGGTGACCGAAGGTGACCTTAGCCGCATGCGAGCCACCTTAGTGTGCGGTAAGATGTTGGCGGAAATTGGTTTCGAGTTCAAACTTGGAGACTATCTCAAGTTAGGCCCGGGTGAATTGAAAAGCGGTGGTTTCAGACGTGAGTCGATCATAGCCGATGGGGTAGAGGCCATCATAGGCGCTATCTATCTCGATGCCGATTTCGAGACCTGCCGAGCTTGTGTCCTGAGCTGGTATGAGTCTCGTTTGGCAATCATAGAGCCAATTAATCAGAAAGATCCAAAGACCTTGCTACAAGAGTTGTTGCAAGGTTTTAAGAAGCCTCTGCCTGTCTATAAAGTGACAGACATCAAAGGAGAGGCACATGCACAGACCTTTACGGTCGAGTGTTATGTAGAAGAATTGAAGAAACCCCTTGTTGGGGTTGCAAGTTCCCGAAGAAAAGCTGAGCAGATTGCCGCTGCACAGGTTTTGGAGTTAATTAAAAAATGAGTAAGAAAAAAGCGCCAGCAGCCAATGAAGCGGCTTCAAGTAACGAGCCTAACTTAGACGACCTTTTAGCACAGATGAATAACCCTTCATCTGCCGCCAAATACGATGTCACCTATTGTGGCATGGTCGCCATTGTTGGCCGCCCGAATGTCGGTAAATCGACTCTGCTGAATAAGCTACTGGGTCAGAAGGTCAGTATTACCTCGAAGAAGCCGCAGACTACACGTCATCGCATCATGGGGATCCATACTGTAGACGAACGCCAAGTTGTGTTTATCGACACGCCAGGCCTGCATATGGAAGAGAAGCGCGCCATCAACCGTTTGATGAACCGCGCCGCAGCGAGCTCATTAGCCGAAGTATGTTTGGTTGTCTTCGTCGTCGATGGCATGACCTGGACCGAAGATGACGACTTGGTTTTGCGTAAGCTACAGAGCCGTGATGACGGTCGTAAAACGGTACTTGCGGTAAACAAGGTTGATAACATCAAGCATAAAGAGGAGTTATTCCCTTACCTTGAGGCGTTATCGAAGAAGTTTCCTTTCGACGAGATCTTACCTATCTCGGCGACAAAGGGCACCAACGTGCAGCGTATCTTAGACATGTCTATCGACGCTCTGCCCGAAGCGCCGCATTTCTTCCCGGAAGACTATGTTACCGACAGGTCACAGAAGTTTATGGCGTCAGAAATTGTCCGCGAAAAACTGATGCGTTTCTTGGGTGATGAGCTGCCCTACGATTGCACCGTTGAAATCGAACAGTTTAAGATGATGGAAAATGGCGTCTATCAGATCAATGCCCTGGTGCTGGTTGAGCGTGAGACCCAGAAGCGCATGGTCATAGGTAACAAGGGTGATCGTATCAAGAAGATCAGCTCTGCCGCTCGCGTCGATATGGAAGTCATGTTCGATAACAAGGTCTTCCTTGAGATGTGGGTCAAGGTTAAGTCAGGTTGGGCCGATGATGAGCGTGCACTTCGCAGCTTAGGCTATGGCGAAGATTAATAAAGCTGATGAGTAACAGCTTAGGTATAGATTAATGGAGCGCGGCTACGTGCTCCATACTCGCCCCTTCAAAGACTCCAGTGTGTTAGTCAATATGCTGGTCGATGGTCATGGACGAGTCGACTGCGTCGCTCGCTTAGGTAGCGGCAAGACCTCCATTAAAAGCATACTGCAACCTTTCCAACCGTTGATTTTTCAGCTATCCGGCCGTACATCACTGAGAAATATGAGCAGTGTAGAGGCGGGGAGCCCGGCTATTCCTCTCTCGGGTGATGTCAGTTTTGCCGGTTTTTATCTCAATGAATTATTGGTCCGCTGCATCGCCGTCGATCATGGCGCCGAGTCGCTGTTTTTTACCTATCACAAGACCTTAATGTCCATGGCGGCAGGTTTCTGTGAGAGCCAGTTACGATATTTTGAATTAAGCCTGCTCAAAGAGTTAGGGCTTATGCCGACGCTCAGAACCGACCTTTCCCAAGATCCCATAGAGCCAGATTACTATTATCGTTTATTGCCCGACGAAGGCTTCGTCAATGCCTTAGGTCCCAAGACATCCCACTACAGCGGCGAAATGTTACTGGCATTGGACGAGCATAGATTAGAGGCTTCACACCTAAGGCAAGCTAAATACCTGATGCGTTTGATGTTGGCACCTTGTTTGGGGGATAAGCCGCTTAAATCCCGCGCGCTCTTTAGATATAAAATGACATCCCCACTGACTAAATAGCTCATCGCATAAGGGACCCCCCTTTAAACAAAAGTCGCTTAAATACCGGATAATTTCAAATCGTGAAAACGAAAACCAATCAAATCCCTTGTTATCTTTAAACTTTAGCTGGTATTCCTTGTTACTATTTGTTGTCGCACGCGTTTTGCCGTTTCACCTTTCCATGTAACCTGAGTACAATACTCCAATCCGTTTGACGACGCGTAAGCCGCCGCAAACTCACCCTATTGTTTCAGAGGATACTCAATGAGCCGCATCTTACTTGGCGTTAATATCGATCACATTGCCACTCTACGTCAGGCCCGTGGGACCTCGTATCCCGATCCCGTTCATGCCGCTGCAGTTGCAGAGCATGCTGGCGCCGAAGGCATTACGGTGCACCTGCGTGAAGACCGACGTCATATCATCGACAGAGACATCTACCTGCTAGCTAAAACGCTCAAGACTCGGATGAATTTCGAGATGGCGGTCACCGACGAGATGCTCGATATCGCCTGTGAAGTCAAACCGACATACGTGTGTCTCGTTCCCGAAAAACGTGAAGAGCTCACCACCGAAGGCGGCTTAGATGTAGCGGGCCAGATGGGCAAGATTGCTGCGGCAATAATACGCCTGGATGATGTTGGGGTTAAGGTCTCGTTATTTATCGATCCCGACAAGGCCCAGATTGATGCCGCCGTTGCCGTGAAGGCTCCTCTGATTGAGATCCACACCGGCTGTTATGCCGATGCCGAGAACGAAGCGGATGAGGCAAAGGAGCTGGCACGCATCAAGGAAATGGCAAGCT
Organism: Shewanella benthica; assembly: GCA_023284085.1. Classification (GTDB taxonomy): domain Bacteria; phylum Pseudomonadota; class Gammaproteobacteria; order Enterobacterales; family Shewanellaceae; genus Shewanella; species Shewanella benthica. The sequence goes on along the minus strand of JAKVHY010000036.1, from coordinate 27,425 downwards.
ACGCCCACTCAAAAGGCTTAATTGTCAACGCAGGCCATGGACTTAACTATCACAACGTTAAGCCAATCGCCGCGATCCCAGAGCTGTATGAGCTGAACATAGGTCACGCCATCATCGCCCGCGCCGTCATAGATGGTTTAGATAAAGCGGTCAGAGACATGAAGCAACTGATGAACGAAGGTCGCAGAGGCGAATAAATACAGTAAGTTTCGAGGTGCGAGTTCCTAGGTCCTAGGCTCAAAATCCTAGTACCTAGGAACTCGATACTTCTCAGCTCTAAGGATATATATGATTGTTGGTCTAGGTACCGATATCGCCGAGATTGATCGTATCGAGAAAAAAGTGCCTGCCGCAGGTGATCTTGACGGCCTGGCTCAGTGCCGTTTAGCCAAACGCGTACTTACCGAATCGGAAATGGCGATCTTTATCGCCTCATCTATGCCCGGACGTTATCTTGCGAAGCGTTTCGCCGCCAAAGAAGCTGCCGCCAAAGCCTTAGGCACAGGTATTGGCCGCGGCGTCTCATTTCAGCATATCGAGATAAGCAATGATGCCAATGGCGCACCCTTGGTGAGTTTCAGTGGCGGCGCAGCTGAAAGGTTAGCGCTGCTTGGTGGCGTCAGAGGGCATATATCTATTGCCGATGAGAAGCACTATGCTACTGCAACAGTCATTCTGGAGTCTTAAGGATAAGACTTGGTTATCCCTTTAAGTTGGTACTGGGTAATATTTTGAAGGTCTTACCTTCATTGGTATCTATCACCTGCAGTGAGCCAATGTGCAAGTAATCTCTCAGCACGCTGTGAACCCATCCTTGGGCGCTCTGCGGTTTCATCCCTGAAACCGAAGTCCTCGAGCTTACTTGCACCTGATTATTTACCTCTTCGATTTGGATTTTACTTTAGGGGATGCCTTCCCTTCACTCGATGAAACTTCCTTCTCTGAAACCGAAGCTCGCAGCCGTATCTACACTGGATTATCACAAGAAGTTTCTTTCTTCAATTAAAGCTAACAGGTAAATCGTTCTATTTTTTGAAGCCTATCTAATTAGCTACGGCTCCTTTGTATGTTGTGTTCTTTCGCGGCTAAAGCCGCTCCTACAAGGTGCGGCAGATTTTACCCTGCTCAAGCTAATATCGGATTTTCTATTCGTTGAGTGCTTTGTATGTATGGATGGTCACTAGACACTGAGTCCCCACATGTCGAAGGTCTCTCGACACAGCTGTTCCCTGAAGTCTGGATGGGCAATATCGATAAGTGCCCTGGCTCGCTCTGTGAGTGAGCGCCCCCGCAGGTTTACGCAACCGTATTCGGTGACGATATAGTGGACATGGGCTCGGGTGGTTACCACCCCAGCGCCGGGTGAGAGTACGGTGGCAATCCTCGAGACCTTGCCCCCAGATGCGGTGCTCGGCAGGGCAATCACAGAGCGGCCACCTTCGGACAGGCCGGCACCACGGATAAAGTCCATCTGGCCACCGACGCCTGAGTAGATCTTAGTGCCCAGGGAATCGGCACAAATCTGGCCCGATATATCGATCTGCAACGCCGAGTTGATCGCCATGACATTGGGGTTCTTGCGAATGATGGCGGTGTCATTAACCTGCTCGATATCCATGAATATAACCGAGGGGTTATCATCGACATAGTCATACAGGCGTTGACTGCCCAGGGCAAAGCCTGTCACTGTCTTGCCTGGATAGACCTTCTTCTTGCTGTTGTTGACGGCACCAAGCTCAACTAGATTGAGCACCCCGTCGGAGAAAAGTTCGGTATGGATCCCTAGGTCTTTATGGCCCCCTAAACAGCTGAGTACAGCATCGGGAATAGCGCCTATGCCCATCTGCAGACAATCACCGTCTCTGACCAGCTCGGCCACGTTATTGCCTATCGCCAAGCTGACTGCATCGCTGGCGGCTAACGGATGTTGTGGCAGTGCTGAACTTTCCTCATAGACGGCGGCAAATTTACGGTAGTGAATGAAACCGTCTCCGTGGGTGCGGGGCATCTGCGGGTTGATATGGGCGATGATCTTGCCCGCCACCTGACAGGCCGCCAGCGTGGCTTCCACCGAGATCCCCAGCGAGCAGATGCCATGCTTGTCCGGCGGTGAGACCTGAATGATTGCGGTATCGATCTTCTGCTCCCCCGAGCGGAACAATTTCGGCACTTCGGAGAGGAAAATAGGCACATAATCTGCGTCTCCCTGTTGCAGCAGTCGCCGTGTCGGCAATCCGCCGAAGAAGCAGCGATGGCGCAGGTGCCCCTTGAGATTGTCATTACTCAGAGACTCGGCGCCCTCGGTGTGGAGTTGCAGCAGAGTCAGATCTTGTCGGCTCAAGGCATGCTCCGCCAGGGCATTCAGTAGCAGCCTGGGGGTGGCTCCCATGGAATGGGTCCAGAGGGTTTCACCACTCTGGATCAGAGAGACAGCTTCGAGCGCACTAGTACATACAATTGGTGCCATTGATATTTCCCTGGGTATTTTTTAATTGTTAGCTATCGAAATACTAGCAAGGCCGGGTCAAATGCAATATCGATCAGGCCGAAAACTGATAGCTGAGACCTAAAACAATTGCCGCACAGATGTTCATAAATATTGACACTGATGGCGGTGATAGGGGCCAATGTCAGATAAAGGGGTCGTAGCTAATTAGACTATTTAGATATTTCATTACCCTCTTCAGAACTTAAGATCTAACACGTTTCGGTTCAGAAACCTGTTACTACCAAATAATATTAATTCGAAGAAGCACTCAGGTGTGAACACGGCAATGACCTTCGGTTTCAGGGCGAAGTTTCACTCTGTGAACTCTTTGAGCGAGAGATAGGGTGAATATGGCATAGTCATGAGCCTATGAACGAGAAGCATGGAAGCATGGAAGCATGGAAGCTGAACTGGCTGTTGTATATGGACATATTTGTCGAACTGGCTGTTAAACATGGAAGTTGTTTGAAACCGCAGAGCGTATAGGGACACTTCTTATGAAATTAAGAGCCAGCGTCTCACAGAAGTATCTGCATGTGAGGCCGTTCTTTCACATCCATGTGATCACGACATTCGTATATTCTATACAGCACCTGCTGCAAGCAATAAATACCAGCGAAGCTATGGTACTTAGCAAACTAATCAAATAACAATTAAGTCCAATGAGCCCTACTCAAAGGATATTTCAGAAACTTGTTATCCGACAAGTAAACAAGTTTTTGACCTTTTACTCTATTAAAACAGGGCAAAATCCATTAGGTTAGGATTGTGTTAAATGAGACGGGCGTCACACTTAGTCGCTGCATACACTACAAGCTAGTGGCGAGCTAAATAAAAGTGAAAAGTTTAATCACTATAATTAAACCCTAATAATAAACCTTAGCCCCTTGGGAGAAGAGCAGATGAAATCCGCCGAAGAGCAGTTATCGACTTATAAGAGTGTTCACTTGAATCCGAAGAATATCAGGACTCATTTTGTTGGGGTTCCTTTGATCATCTGGTCGATATTTTTACTGCTAAACCTTATCCCGGTTAATTTTTTCGCCTGGGATGATCCTGCCATCAGCATCAATGTGGCGTCGGCCTTCGCTATTGGTGTGCTTATCTATTATTTCAAACTGCATGCCCGCCTGGCGTTTGGCTTAACCTTGTTCATTCTGCCTGTTCTCTATAGCTCTCATTTGGTTGCCGAGGTGCAAGGCGCGGTGTGGATAGCTATAGCCGTGTTTGTTATTGGTTGGGTGTTCCAGCTTATTGGCCATAAATATGAGAAGGCCAAGCCTGCTTTTGTCGACGATCTTAACCAGCTCTTGATTGGGCCATTTTTCTTGATGGCAGAATTGTATTTTATGTTAGGGCTGGAGAAAGAGTTAGATAAGCTGATAACCCCAATGGCGGTAGCAAAGCGCCGCGCTCTGGAGACACAGCGCCGGGAAGCGAGATCCTAAATGAATTCGGATTCATCTGTTAATGAAAAAGGCGCATTATGCGCCTTTTCTGTGAGTTCTCTTTTTATCAGTGCCGTTTATGCCTTCTTTGGAAGTTCATAGTGCTGCGGCATGATACGCACGGTTTTAATCATGTTTTCGGCCACGTCGATGACTTCGATGGGGTAGCCTGAAATACGCATGCTGGTATTTGGAGGGGGAATGTCTTCCAGATATTCGATGATAAGACCGTTGAGGGTCTTAGGTCCAGTGGTGGGAAAGTCCCATTTCATCTCTTTGTTGAGTTCCCGAATATTGATGCAGGCTTCGATAAGGAAGCTACCATCTTGTTGCTGGCTAATTTCCTCACTCGGGGTGGGTTCCGATGAAGTGGTAAAATCGCCCACTATCTCTTCGAGTATGTCTTCGAGGGTGACTAACCCTTGAATATCACCGTATTCATCTACCACAAGGCCGATACGCTCCTTGTTCTGCTGGAAATTACCCAGTTGCACATTGAGAGGCGTGCCCTCTGGGATGAAGTAGAGCTCTTTCACCGCTCGTAGCAAGGATGACTTGCTGAACTGATTCTTAGACTGTAAACGCAGTGCATCACGCAGGTGCACGAAGCCGACGGCATCGTCGATATTGTCTCTAAACAGCAGAACCCGAGTGTGGGGGCTCTGGATCATCTGCTTGGTGATGCTCTTGAAGTCATCATTGATATTGATGGCGAACAGCTCAGAGCGGGGGATCATGATGTCTTCTACGGTCACTTTCTCAAGGTCCATTATCGACAGCAACATCTCCTGGTGACGCCTGGGGATGAGTGCGCCTGCCTCGTGAACTACGGTTCTGAGTTCCTCTTTGCTTAGGGCATCTGAGGTTTTAACTGAACGTATTCCCAGTAAGTGCAGAAAGCCTGAGGTGAACAAGTTTACCGCTTTCACCAGGGGTAAGAGGATAACCAGCAACCATTTGAGCAGTAAGCTGGATGGGAAGGCGATGCGCTCCGGGTGCAGGGCCGCTATGGTTTTCGGCGTCACCTCGGCGAAGACCAGCACCACTAAGGTGAGTACGCCGGTTGAGATGGCCACGCCCATATCGCCAAATAGCCGCATACCTATGATAGTTGCTATAGCTGAGGCGAGGATGTTGACTAAGTTATTGCCGATGAGGATCAGACCTATGAGTCTGTCGGGCCTGTCCAGTAACTTCATCGCGCGCATAGCACCCTTATGGCCGCTGGAGGCTAAGTGCTTAAGTCTATAGCGATTAAGTGTCATCATGGCGGTTTCTGAGCCCGAGAAATAGGCTGAGATGATGAGTAACACGACAAGAATGATGAGCAATGCGCTGGTTGAGATGGCGTCCAAAAAGGAGCTCCATTAGTTAGCTATGACATCTGCAATTCAGTTATCGCTATATCTGTTAGCTTATCTGAATTTCGGGTATGTCTGTATTTAGAATTTATTCAAAGAATAGTAATTACATCGATTTGAGTTTTGTGTCAAGTTAGCCCGTCTATATGCGCAGAGGGAAACGTAGCGCATATAGAGAGTTAGTCGTTGAAATGATTAAGATAATATGATCTCTTTTACTATTCTGGCGCCAAAATAGGCCAGTGACAGCATGGCGGCTCCCGTGAGGGTATAAACTACCGCGGTCCTTATTCTACAGCCCACCCAATACTGTTGAGCAAGCATGGCGATATAGGTAAACCAGGCCATGATAGACAGTACAGCCTTGTGGCCCTTGCCATCTTCGAACATGTCATCGAGGAAGATAAAACCGGTAGCGAGGGAGAGACTCAATAAGATAACGCCGACAATCACCAGATGATAAAGTTGTTTTTCAACTGTCATCAGAGGTGGCATCGCCGGGCTCAGCATTAGCTTCTTGCTCTTTAATCTATGTTGAATTATCGCCAGCTGTATGGCGTAGAGTGCGGCAATCATCAGGGCGCTATAGGCCATTAATGACAGCACAACATGGACCAATATGTCGGGATGGATCTCAAAATGGATGATGTATTGCGGTGGCACCAGCCAGAGTAGTGCGACCGAGATGACGGAGCAGGCATACACAACTGGCACGACAACTATCATCTTGAGTCTGAATAATAAGACGGTAAAGCTGAAGGCAATGATCCAGTTCACCATAGAGATGACATTGGTCAGACTGAAATTTTGTCCATCGGTTGTCAGGATAGCCTGAGATAACGCTGCCGCATGAAGTACCACTCCAATAGCGGCAAAGCCAGCGACAAGACGGCGATTAGGCCCATCGGCATGAAACAGGCGACTGGCCACTAACACTAAGGCAATGGAGTAAAAGAGCATGGCTGAAGCGGAAAATAAAACCATTGAGTAATTAACCTATCGTTTTGTTTGCTATGGACTGCTTAACCCACCACCAATGCGAAGGGTGAGAAGCAAGGAAAGCCTTCTTTTTAATCTTACTCCTAGAGTAACACGAGCTAAGGTGACTTGTGCAGTAGATAAAGGTACAAAAATTAGTGCTTTCTGAGCGTTAGACCTAAGTTTTACACTTTAGTCCGGCTTTATAGAGGGGGGGAGCCGGTTATCTTGCACCATAGCAGTAGCATATTATCTGGGCGTCGCTATAATACTGCTCATTAATATGAATTCTAAATGGTAAGAACGCGATAATGTTTGAGAACCTAACGGACAGATTGTCACGCACGCTGAAAAATATCAGTGGTCGTGGTCGCTTAACAGAAGATAATGTTAAGGACACTCTACGAGAAGTGCGTATGGCACTGCTTGAGGCCGATGTAGCCTTGCCTGTTGTGCGCGCCTTCGTCAACAGCGTTAAAGAGCGTGCCGTTGGTCAAGAGGTCTCAAAGAGTCTGAGTCCGGGGCAAGCATTCATCAAGATAGTCCAGAGCGAACTTGAAAACGCCATGGGTGAGGTCAACGAAGGCCTAAATCTTTCGGCGCAGCCGCCGGCAGTGATCATGATGGCAGGCCTTCAAGGTGCGGGTAAAACCACCAGTGTTGCTAAGCTGGGTAAGTTCCTCCGCGAGCGTGAGAAGAAATCTGTATTAGTTGTGAGCGCCGACGTATACCGTCCGGCGGCGATTAAACAGCTGGAGACCTTGGCTATCGAAGTCGATGTCCAATTCTTCCCATCTGATGTCAGCCAGAAGCCTATCGATATCGTTAACGCGGCGCTGGCGCATGCCAAGCTTAAGTTCATCGATGTGGTGATTGTCGATACTGCGGGTCGTCTGCATGTCGATGAGAGCATGATGGATGAGATTAAGGCGCTGCATGCCGCGGTAAATCCTGTCGAGACTCTGTTTGTTGTCGATGCGATGACGGGTCAGGATGCGGCTAACACGGCTAAGGCCTTCAATGAAGCGCTACCTTTAACGGGTATTGTACTGACTAAGGTCGACGGTGATGCTCGCGGTGGTGCGGCTCTGTCTATTCGTCATATTACCGGCAAGCCCATTAAATTCTTGGGTGTGGGCGAGAAAACTGACGCCTTAGAGGCATTCCATCCGGATCGTATCGCTTCACGTATCTTAGGTATGGGTGATGTGCTGTCACTTATCGAAGAAGTTGAGCGCGGCGTCGATAAAGAAAAGGCGATGAAGCTCGCGGCTAAAGTGAAGAAAGGCGGTAGCTTCGATCTCGAAGATTTCCGTGAACAGCTGCAGCAGATGAAGAACATGGGCGGCATGATGGGCATGATTGAAAAACTGCCTGGCGTCGGCCAACTGCCACCGGAGGCACTTGCTCAGGTGCAGAGCGGTAAGATGACTAACCAGATGGAAGCCATCATTAACTCTATGACACAGGGTGAGCGTAAGCGTCCCGATATCATTAAAGGTTCACGTAAGCGTAGAATTGCTTTGGGTTCTGGTACGCAGATCCAAGATGTGAACCGTTTGCTTAAGCAGTTTACTCAGATGCAAAAAATGATGAAGAAGATGTCAGCTAAAGGCGGCATGAAGAAGATGATGCGTGGTATGAGTGGCATGCTACCGCCAGGAATGAAGATGCCGGGTCGTTAAAGACCCCTGTTTAATCAGTTTAATAACCCACAGATGCTAATATTGTTATCTGTGGGTTTTTTATTTACATCAGCTTTTAAGTAAGTCCTAGATGTAAAAATATCGATAGGCATTTTGATTAAAGAGGGTGGAATTTAATCAGAATCGCTATATTTGGTTGCATTCGCCGACGAGTAAGGTAAAATCGTGCGGCTTTCTATCTGGGACTCTTCGCGAACACGGAGTTCCAGTTTTTATTTTTGCTTCTTGAGAAGCAAATCATTAGAGGATAAAAGACGCATGGTTACCATTCGTTTAGCTCGTGGCGGCGCAAAAAAGCGTCCATTTTACAACATCGTAGTTGCTGATAGCCGTAAGGCTCGTGACGGTCGTTTCATCGAACGTGTTGGTTTCTTCAACCCAATGGCTCGTGGCCAGGAAGAAACTCTACGTTTAGACCTAGCTCGCGTTGAGCACTGGGTTGCAACTGGTGCTACTACATCTGATCGTGTAGCTAAGTTGATCAAAGACGCACGTAAAGCTGCTGCTTAATAGCGTTAAGGTATAGATTGATGAGTAGTAAACAAGAACCTGTCGTACTGGGGAAATTAGGATCCAGTCATGGCATTAAGGGTTGGTTGAAGATCACTACCTATACCGATTCTGTTGAAGGTATTTTTGACTATTCTCCTTGGTTGATTAAAGAGCAAGGTGAATGGCGCGAGGTTAAGGTGCTGCAGTGGCGCTTTCAGGGTAAGGCGGTTGTCGCTTCTCTTGAAGGGGTAGAAACTCGGGACCAGGCGCAAATGCTCACAAATTGTGAGATTGCGGTCACTCCGCAGCAGATGGAGACCTTGCCGGAAGATGAATTCTACTGGCGAGATCTTATCGGTTGTGAAGTGGTTAATACCAAAGGTTACAACATGGGCAAGGTGCAGGAGATCGTGGAAACAGGATCGAATGACGTGCTCTTAGTTAAAGCCAACGTGAAAGATGGCTTCGGCAAAGCGGAACGTATGATCCCCTTTGTCACCGAACAGTTCATCATCGAGGTGAACTTGACGGAAAAACAGATCATAGTGGATTGGGATCCGGACTTTTAAGTCGAGGTAGAACATATGCGGTTAGGGGTAGTAACCCTGTTTCCTGAGATGTTTCGCGCCGTAACAGACTTTGGAGTAACGGGTCGGGCCGTTAAGAATGGCCTGCTGGAGTTGCAAACGTGGAATCCTCGTGATTTCACCCATGATAAACATAATACCGTGGATGACCGCCCTTACGGTGGTGGCCCTGGCATGTTGATGATGGTGCAACCATTGCGCGACGCTATCCATGCAGCGAAAGCTGCTATTGGTGACAGTGTGAAGGTGATTTATCTCTCTCCTCAGGGACGCAAGCTGACACAGCAAGGCGTCGAAGAGTTAGCTAAATCGGACAGTTTGGTTTTAGTGTGTGGTCGATACGAAGGTATTGATGAGCGCATTATTCAGACTGAAGTGGATGAAGAGTGGTCAATCGGAGATTACGTGCTTTCGGGCGGTGAACTTCCTGCGATGGCTTTGATTGATTCAGTATCACGGCTGGTTCCTGGTGTTCTGGGAAAAAAGGCCTCGGCGGAGCAGGATTCCTTCTCTGACGGATTATTGGATTGTCCCCACTATACTCGCCCTGAAAGCTTGGATGGTTTAGATGTACCGGCAGTATTGTTAAGTGGCAACCACGAACATATTAGACGCTGGCGTCTGCAACAAAGTCTCGGAAGAACTTTGTTACGACGACCAGATTTATTAAAAAATCTAGCTCTGACTGACGAGCAAACGAAGCTGTTAAATGAGTTTGTTGAACAAACGAACCCAAGCGGATAGTTACGATCAGTTATTTCTAGTATGGAGTTTATTTCATGAATAACATCATTAAAATGCTCAACGAAGAGCAAATGAAGCAAGATGTACCAGAGTTTGGTGCAGGTGACACAGTAGTTGTTAAAGTACGTGTTGTAGAAGGCGGTAAAGAGCGTCTACAGGCGTTCGAAGGCGTTGTAATCGCTAAGCGTAACCGTGGCGTTCACTCTGCATTCACAGTACGTAAGATCTCTAATGGTGAAGGTGTTGAGCGTGCGTTCCAGATTCACAGCCCAATCATCTCTAGCATCGAAGTTAAGCGTCGCGGCCGTGTTCGTCGTGCTAAGCTTTACTACCTACGTGAACGTTCAGGTAAGTCTGCACGTATCCGTGAGAAGCTAGCTACTAAGTAATTTAGTAGTACGCAGTAAGAAAAGATGCAGTGTTCGCACAATAACCCGCCTTATGGCGGGTTTTTGTGATCTTGGGGGAAAGAAAAGTTTCGAGCTATAAGTTTTAAGCGGTAAGGCTAAGAAAGTTCCGAGGAACGAGGAAAATAAAAATCAAACACAAAGATAAAACAAAGAAGATTTGCAACATTCCTAGTTTCCCAGCTTCCTAGCTTCCTAGCTTCCTAGCTTCCTAGCTTCCTAGCTTCCTAGCTTCCTAGCTTCCTAGCTTCCTAGCTTCCTAGCTTCCTAGCTTCATTCAATAACTAAACTCTTCATAAACTCCTCTGTCATTCCGGCATGCTTGTGGCCGGAATCCAGTTCTTAGCTGGAAGGAGCTAGGTAAGCCTAAGAAAGTTTCAAGCTTCCTTCCTAGTTTCAAGCTTCCTTCCTAGTTTCCTAGTTTCCTCGTTTCCTAGTTTCCTAGTTTCCTAGTTTCCTAGTTTCCTAGTTTCCTAGTTTCCTAGGAACTTTTCCCCCATTCGATGAATTTTTCTTTAGTTTACAGATCTTGCTTGATCTTATTTTAATCCACAGGCATAGTTAGTTCACCAGTGTAATGGTGTAGCAGTACGGCAATACAGTTTGTGTCGGTAACATGCATTACAAACATCATTGAAGACACTATTGATTAATAACTGAATCGATTTATAACGGATAGACATTAGGTGGGTAGTATGCAGCAAGATACGATTAACAACGTTCACATCAGCTCTGAGAAAGTATTAGTGACTCCAGAGGAGTTGAAGCTTGAAATTCCTCTGTCTCAGGCTGCATATCATTACGTGCTTAATGCCCGTAAGACCGTTGCAGATATCGTACATAAGCGTGATAGCCGAGTGTTGATCGTGGCAGGTCCTTGTTCTATCCATGATATCGAGTCGGCCAAAGAGTATGCCCTCAGGCTCAAGAAGCTACATGATGAATTAAGTGATGAGTTCTATATCCTGATGCGAGTCTATTTCGAGAAGCCCAGAACCACAGTAGGCTGGAAAGGCATGATCAACGATCCTGATATGGATGAATCATTCGATGTGGAGAAAGGCCTTAGGCAGGCGCGAGAGTTGATGATCTGGCTTGCTGAACTCGGCCTTCCGGTTGCAACCGAGGCTCTAGATCCTATCAGCCCACAATACATGTCTGAGTTAGTCACCTGGTCTGCGATCGGTGCTCGTACGACCGAGTCACAGACTCACAGAGAGATGGCTTCGGGTTTATCTATGCCGGTGGGCTTTAAGAATGGCACCAATGGCAAGCTTGGCGTTGCCATCAACGCGCTTGAATCTGCGGCGAGTGGACACAGGTTTATGGGAATTAACCAAAAGGGGCAGGTGGCATTACTGCAAACGGCGGGTAACCCGGATGGTCATGTCATTTTACGTGGCGGTATGGCACCTAATTACCATGCCGAGAGCGTTGCGGAATGTGAGCGTCAGTTACATGCTGCTAAGCTTAATGCTCGCCTGATTGTCGATTGTAGCCACGGCAACTCCTTGAAAGATCATAGAAGACAGCAGGCGGTCTGTGAAGATGTATTTGCTCAGATTTTGCAGGGCAACAAATCTATCATAGGTGTTATGCTCGAGAGCCATCTCAATGAAGGGCGCCAAAGCAGCGATAAGCCCATGAGTGAACTGGCTTACGGGGTTTCTGTCACGGATGCCTGTATGGATTGGGCAACCACAGAGCTGATCTTACGTGAAGGTTCGGCATTATTAGCTCACGTATTACCGTCTCGATTTGATATGCTAAAAGTCGTCAATGCCTGATTATAGTGGTTAACTGCTGATAACAGTCAAATGATAGCAATCGATTTTACGTTTTCTTGATGGACTGAATATAGATGAATGAAAAAACAACATCGGATCTTGAGAACCTCAGAGGTCTGATCGATGGTGTGGATCAGCAATTGATCCACCTTTTAAGAAAGCGTCTCGACCTTGTGGCTCAGGTCGGAGCGGTTAAACATGGCGCAGGACTTCCTATCTATGCTCCTCAGCGAGAGGCCGCTATGTTGGCCAAACGCCGTGATGAAGCCCAGAAAATGAACGTCTCTCCTCAGCTGATTGAAGATATTCTACGTCGCCTGATGCGTGAATCTTATCTTAATGAGAAAGATGTCGGCTTTAAGCAAATAAATGAAAATCTTGGTGATGTTGTGATCGTGGGTGGTGAGGGTAAGCTAGGCGGCTTGTTCTCCCAGATGCTCACTTTGTCAGGTTACCAGGTTAAAGTGTTGGATAAAGATGACTGGGCCAGCGCAGCGCAGACGTTCGAAGGCGCAGGCCTAGTCATCGTCACTGTGCCTATCTCTATTACCTGCGAATTAATTAGAGATAAGCTGTCGTCCTTGCCAGACGATTGTATCTTAGCCGATTTAACCTCAGTTAAAACTGAGCCCGTTAAGGCGATGCTTGCGGCTCATAGCGGCCCAGTGGTGGGACTTCATCCCATGTTTGGCCCAGATGTTGGCAGTTTAGCTAAGCAGGTGGTTGTAGTCTGTCATGGGCGTGATAGCGATAAATATCAATGGCTGCTGGAACAGATCCAGATCTGGGGTGCTCGCCTCGTCGAAGCAGAGCCTGAAAAGCATGATAAAGCCATGCAGCTGGTTCAGGCCATGCGTCATTTCTCATCCTTCGTGTATGGATTAAACCTATACAAGGAAGAAGCCGATATTGGCTCCCTGTTACAGTTTAGCTCGCCAATTTATCGATTGGAGCTGGCTATGGTGGGTCGTTTATTTGCTCAGAGTCCGGAGCTGTACGCCGATATTATCTTCGCTCAGAAAGAGAGTATGCATGCGATAGGGGACTACCTGGATAACTATTCTCAAGCCTTGTCCCTGCTACGGGCCGGCAATAGGGATGCGTTTGTCGCTCAGTTTAAGGAAGTTGCGCAGTGGTTTGGTGATTTCGCGCCTCAGTTCCAACGCGAGAGTCGTGCCATGCTACAGAGCGTTAATGATATGAAAACTGATTAACTTGGTATAAGTACGCTCGCTTGAACGAGAGAATGAAAATGGCAGAGCGATAAAGATTTTCATTTGCATTCTCACCTTTATTATCACTTAAGTTGCTTATATTTAAACAATTTTGTGTCTATATCAGAAATGGGAGCTCAGGCTCCTTTTTTGTTTTCTGCTGCAGTTATATTGCTAGAAGCTCTCCTTTCTATATAGGAGAGAGGCTAAATTGATCTAGCGCATAGTTATCTCCATTAAAATAGAAACCCCTACCTCTATCAGAGCTATGGCTTTAGACTCACCCAAAACATGCAAATGAAAAGCATGATTAAAGGAGCAGTAGTAATGTTTTGTATTCAGTGTGAACAAACAATGAGAACGCCAGCTGGAAATGGCTGTAGTTATGCCCAAGGCATGTGTGGCAAGCTTGCCGAGACTTCGGATTTGCAAGATCTACTTATCTATCTACTTCAGGGTGTCTCGGCCTATGCGGTTAAAGCTCGCGAATTCGATATCATAGACAGCGAAGTCGATACGTTCGTGCCTAAAGCTTTCTTCGCCACCCTGACCAATGTCAACTTCGATGATGAGCGAATTGTTGGCTATGTAGAGCATGCGAATGAATTGCGTACACGTTTAAAAACGGCCTATGAAGCGGCATGTGCGGCGGCGGGTCAGACTCCTGTCGAATTGAGTGCGCCTGCTCAGTTAGTCCTGGGTGCATCTAAGCCAGAAATGTTGGCTCAGGCCGTGGTTGCACTGCCAAACCGTGGTGATGTTCACGAAGATATTCTTGGCCTGCGCCTATTGTCCTTATACGGACTCAAAGGCGCGGCGGCTTATATGGAGCATGCGCGCGTGCTCGACCAAACCAATGATGAAATTGCCGGTGATTTCCATAAGATCATGGCTTTCTTAGGCGAAGATTCGGTCGATGGCGATAAGTTATTCGGTACAGCGATGGAGATAGGTCAGTTAAACTATCGCATCATGGAGATGTTGGATAAAGGCGAAACCATGGCCTTCGGTCATCCTGAGCCGACTCAAGTCAATACGGTTGCGGTGAAAGGCAAGGCTATCTTAGTCTCGGGCCATGATATGGTCGATCTTGAGCTTATCCTGCAGCAGACTGAGGGCAAGGGCATCAATGTCTTTACCCATGGTGAGATGTTACCGGCTCTGGCTTACCCAGAATTTAAGAAGTACCCGCATCTAGTAGGGAACTACGGCAGCGCTTGGCAGAATCAACAGAAAGAATTCGCCAACTTCCCCGGCGCCGTGGTGATGACCTCTAACTGTATTATCGATCCCAATGTCGGTGACTATTCCGACCGTATCTTTACCCGAAGTATCGTGGGTTGGCCAGGTGTTATCCATCTGACCGGTGAAGATTTTAGCCTGGTCATAGAAAAAGCCTTGGAGCTGGAAGGATTCGCCTATGACGAAATTCCTCACATGATCACCATAGGTTTTGCGCGTAATGCATTGATGGCGGCGGCTCCTGCCGTAGTCGAGAATGTGAAGAATGGCTCGATTAAGCATTTCTTCCTTATCGGTGGCTGTGACGGCGATAAGAATGAGCGTAGCTATTTCACCGATTTAGCGACTCAGGCTCCCAAAGATTCGATCATCATGACTTTAGGTTGTGGTAAGTATAAGTTCAACAAACTCGAGTTTGGTGAAATCAATGGTATCCCGCGTCTGCTCGATATTGGTCAGTGTAACGATGCTTACTCTGCCATCCAACTGGCGCTAGCGCTATCTGAGGCATTCGAGTGCGAACTCAATGAGTTGCCTTTGAGCATAGTACTTTCATGGTTTGAGCAAAAAGCAATTGTGGTCTTGCTGACCTTGTTGTCATTAGGCGTTAAGAATATCCGTACCGGTCCGACTCCACCTGCTTTCTTGAGTGATAACCTGATCAAGATTCTTGAGGATAAATTTGGTCTGCGTACTACGACAACTGCCGAAGAAGATCTTAAAACTATCTTAAACGTCGCTTAATCAGCCCCCTGAAATAACTGACCGGTTCGTCTATTAGCTGGTCAGTTACTTTTACTTTCGATCCCTAAGGTTTTACATGAGTATTGACACTATTTCCCGGCCCTCGCTACACAATCATGAACGTCAACTGGCATCCAACGACTGGCAACATGGACAAGTAGAGCTCCAGTGTGTCGAGAAGTGGCAAGAGACCCATGATGTGTTCAGTTATCGGTTTCAGGGGATTGAGCCGGTAAAATTTCAGTTCAAGCCCGGGCAGTTCCTTACGTTTAATATGGACATCGACGGTAAGAAAACATATCGCAGTTATACTATATCCTCCTCTCCTTCTCGTCCCTACTCGATTGTCGTGACGGTCAAATGCATCGAAGGAGGACGGGTATCAAATTACTTAGCCGAGTCATTAAATGTCGGTGACACTATCAACGCCAGCGGACCCGATGGAGTATTTAATCTGGTCGATATCAAGGCCGATAAATACCTGTTCTTAAGTGCCGGTAGTGGCATCACGCCGATGTTTTCCATGTCACGTTGGTTAACCGATACTCAGGTCGGTGCCGATATTGCCTTTCTCAATTGTGCT
The DNA here is from genome assembly GCA_023284085.1 of Shewanella benthica. Taxonomy (GTDB): domain Bacteria; phylum Pseudomonadota; class Gammaproteobacteria; order Enterobacterales; family Shewanellaceae; genus Shewanella; species Shewanella benthica. Next base: position 11,644 of record JAKVHY010000036.1, on the reverse strand, counting down.
AAGAGTCCGGAGGACCTGATTTTCAGGACTCAGCTGGATACAATCAGCTTTAATAATTCGGCCTTTAATCTCAGTTATATTCTGGAGTCAGGTGCAGAGCGACTTCCCCAAGGGCTTAGCTGGGGAGAGGGCCGCATCAATGCTGAACAGCTCAGCAGACTCGTTGAAGATTATAAACAGAGAACCATTTTCGTCTGTGGTCCTGAGCCATTTATGAAGGGAGTCGAGTCTCTACTCGAATCTTTGAATTTCGATATGAGTCGTTACCATTATGAGAGCTTCGGTACTGAGTCATCGCAGGTAGATGCAAAGGTTATCACCGAGGTCGATAATACTGCAACTGGCTTCATGCTGCGTATCGGTGATAATTCACGTGCCATGGGACAGAATGAAACTCTGCTAGAGGGCATCGAAGCCGAAGGCTTGCCCATAATAGCAGCTTGCCGCGCGGGTGTGTGTGGTGCCTGTAAGTGTAAGGTTATCGAGGGAGAGACCGAGTCGAGCAGTGTGATGACATTGACCCCGGACGAGATAGCGCAAGGTTATGTACTGGCTTGCTCTACTAAGTTAAAGAGTGATGTTTTACTGCAGCTATAGGTTTATATATAGACCTCAGCTTACTCTTCTCTGGCTAATCAGTGAAAAATAGCGAGGTTTTTATGGGGCTGAATTTGCGCTATAGCCTATGACAACGTATTGTTAAAGATGAAACTCACTGCTTTATCTTTAATTTTGTGTTTGTGGAGCCAATCTATGATATCGACAACCTCCGAGAGAGTATCTGTAGACGATCCAAGTTTGGCGCATTTTCTCTATGCCTTGATGTCAGCATTCCCCATCTTCTTTCTGCCAACCTTAGTCGGACTCTTTATCAATTTAGGTCAGAGGACTTCATGTTCCGGTGAGATGATATCGTCGCACCTACGCTGGCAGAGGCATTCCATTATTGGCTTTATGCTGATGGGCGGAATCGGCTTGTCGTTAACTCAAATATGGCTGAGCTCCATTGTTTACTCGATAGCGATAATCTGGTTTTGCCATAGAATTGTCAAAGGCTGGTTGAACCTCACCGATGGTGCCGCCGTGTAGCTTCTCAGGGCGGGATATTGTTAGTTTAAAAAAGAGGACATATTTGTCCTCTTTTTTGTGCTCTGCTTTATTTTTCTTTTCTTTCTTATGGAAGTTTACTGATACAGCCTTCTTAGGATCTCACTGCGAAGCTGCAACTCGGTGTCGAAAGCGTCAGTATTCGATGAGAAGTTGAGTATCAGGCCATCGGCTGCCAGTTGCTTGGCCGCTATTGAGTGTGCCATCAGTGTCGTAGGCGTAGATGCGTAGCTTGGATTCACTAAGATCGGCAGGTGAGATAGCCCCTTTAACTCCACCAGTGCGGCTAAGTCCAGCACGGGTTTGACCGAATCATTGAAGGTTCTGATCCCCGATTCGCACAAGATTAGCTGTTGATTACCTTGGCTTAAGATGACTTCTGCTGCATCAATATATTCCTCAACGCTGGCCATGGTATTACGTTCTAGAATGACAGGCATATGCAGGGAGCCAACTTGCTTCAGCAGGCTGTGATTATGCATCTGTTTCGCTGTTATCAATAATAAGGATCCATGCTCGGCAGCAAGCTTTAGTTCGACTTCGTGTTCAACAGAAATTATACATTCCAAGCCAAACTGATAGAGAGACTTTTTAAAGGCGAGGATATTGTGCTCGGCGCTGTGTTGGCGTGATAAGCCTTCCAGGATCACGGCTTGAAAACCTGCCTCTTTCAGAGATTTGGCTTTATGACTGAACAGCTCACTCTCTTGGGGTAATGACACCAGTGCTAATGCACCGAATTGCCCATCTCCTATTTGTAACTGGCCTGAACTTATCTGAGAAGCATCTTGTTTATGCTCTTTAGCCGAACGTAAGCGCTGGGAGTTGGCCTGCTTATCCCGGCTATTATCCACGTTTTGTGCTCTGCTGGTATCTGGCTCTATCATAAGTTGACTGTTTGAAAGTTGCGTCGGGTTAACCGTTTCACAGGGGTAACAGCCTAAAATTTTAATGAAGCGGGTGATACGCTCCAGTTCTTTGAGGGCAGATTGCATCTCTGAACTGGATAAATTCGCATCGAGATCTAGGTAAAACATCTCTTCCCAAGGTGTGCCAGGAATGGGGCGGGATTCGAGTTTGCTCATGTTGAGGTTATGGGCCTTGAGTACCAACAAGGCTTCGACTAAGGCTCCAGGCTTCTGGCCTGTAGCCATGATGAGCGTCGTTTTAGCCGGAAGTTGCTCAGGTACGGCTATCGCTTTTCGGGCAACGACGATGAAGCGGCTCTGATTAATTTTCTGGTTAGCCAACTCATTCTGTATTGCTTCGAGCTGATAGAGAACCCCGCCTTCTGTGCTGCCAATTGCGGCAACACTCGAATCATCGCTTTGCATCACTTTGTCCATGGCTTCGGCGCTGCTTGAGCAATATTCGAGTTTAAATTCAGGGTGTAAACTTAGATAACGACTACACTGGCTGATAGGCTGTGGGTGAGCATAGACGGTTTTTATCTCTTTGGTCGTGCTGCCGCTCTTGGCTAGCAGACAGTGATCGACTTCTATGGTTGTCTCGCCAACGATGGCAAGACTAGTGTGCTGGAGCACATCATAAACTTCATTGATTGAACCCGATGAGGTATTTTCAATAGGAAGAAAGCCATAATCGGCGTGGCCGGATTCTACCGATTGAATAATCTCGTCGAAACTCTTACAGCCTAGGTCTTGCATATCGACTTGTCGTCTGTCGCAGTAGCGACTCGCCGCTAAATAGGAGTAAGAGCCCCTCGCACCAAGGTAAGCGATACAATACTGCTGCTTTTGACTGTCTGGGTTGGCTCTGCCTTGAAGGTAAGCTTGCTGGTTCAGTACCGAATCTTCGATGATATTCTGATAGAGAGAGATAACGTAATGTGCATCTAGCCCTTGATTACGCCCCTCCTTAACCAGTCTTGCCAGCAACTCTTTTTCTCTTTGCGTATCGCGGATAGGGCGAATATCTACCTCTTTACTGCGGGCGACATCCAGACTTAAATTACGACGCTTAGCTAAGAGTGATAATAGATCTTTATCTAAAGCGGTGATCTGTTCACGTGTCTGGTTCAAAGCTTGTGGTTTGCTCATGTTGCCCTCAATGTCGCTACTACAAAAATCGGTTACAAAAAAGCCTCCCTAAGGGAGGCTTTGGAATTTTCACTTTCGTTTTTACACCGAAATTCCGCCTCCCTAGGTGGGGGGAATAAAAAAGAAAGTAAAAAAGTGGTCGCTGAATATCTTCATCTGTACAAATTAAAGCCCGTGCTCTGCACTGTCAATGAAAATTTATGCATAGTTTATAAATTATAATTAAAGATAACGTTTTTGCTTATTAAACTTAGAATTAAAAAAGCGCACCAGAGGTGCGCTTTGGGATGAAACGAATAAAAAATCAAACTGAGAATGCCTCCTAATGGTGATTGAATCTTCAATCTTTCGCTTCTTAACCTCAAATAAGGGAAGCGAGATCTTAGGTTCACTCGATATCTCTAAAGAAAAATGGATCGGATATCGTTAACTGTTCAGGCTTTTTCGCTGTTTTTAGCTCAATGGCCGAATGCGTTGCTGTTGTCATTAGCATTTGCCGCATAGTGGCACTTTAAATCGCCCGTACCCATGTTACGTTTAGCATCACGCGTATAACCGTTTTATTTATCAATATACCTTCTGCTTTCTAATGGAAATCTCGTCTTTCACTTTACCATTTAGGATAGAAAGTGGAGTCTTGATTTCACCGCATCCCGGTCAATGGTCTCTTTGTTTACATGTTTCTATTCACTGCTGCCATTAACCTAGTCAAAGCGTTAGTGAGATGCGTACTTTACAAACTAGGGCGTGTTAGCTGTTTCTAGCTTATTGGCCTAATGCATTGCAGAAGCTATTGTGATTAGCGATTGCTGCATAGTGGCATATCTGTCGCCCGTTCCCTTTTACAAACTCATTTGCTAAGTTTCCCAAGCTTGTTAATTATCTTGCTCTGATGGTAGACCTTAGTGATACTTCACCACCTAAGTTGTGGAAAGTTAGACTATTTGGTCTTATGTGCAGCCCCAGTTGGAGATGCTCCTCTTATGACTAGGCGAATGTTAGACACTGAGTCAGTCACCATCTATTGCTAATTACTAAGCATCCCTGATGACATTTTTACGCCTATCGTGCAAGTTAAATGGTTTTTACCTCCAAATTGGTGTAGAACATTTTTTCATCTCCACCATACCTTAATAGTAGCATGGTGTAAGGGTTTCGCTCTGTATTACGGTCGATTTGTAGTCGGTTTTTCGAAATGTGAATCGACCGTTTTTAACACTCGTTGTTTATGTTTTAAAAGCACTGAATCATTGACGACTCAAGCTGCATATTCTTCTTCAAATTCCCCTTCAACACCATCATCGAGCGCAGCTTCATCTTTTTTAAGCGCGGTATAGCGTTGAGCCTCTGGTTTATGGGTTTGACGGTTTAGCTGCTTCTCTAGCTTCTGTCCCATGGCGTTGATGGCGGAGTAAAGATCTTCATGTTTGGCTTGGGCGAATAGTTTATGACCGGGAATGCCTACAGATGCTTCTATTTTAAACTGCTGCTTCTCTTGAGTGATGATCACATGGGGATTGATGAGCTGTATATCATGCCTAGAGAGCTTCTCTAAACGTGCCTGAATACGTTCACGGATAAGTGGAGTAACTTCAAGGTGTTTACTTGTAATTTTTGTCATATATTGAACCTTTTGTTGTTTCCTTGAATTCAGATTACCAAGCTCAGCAGTAAAAGTCGTGATCTAGATCACGTTTTCGTGGTGATTTTGGGCGGTTAGTTTTTAATTTGATCACTCAGTCATTTTTAGACAATATCTGTTAAAAAAGCCTTGAAAACTGATTTAAACAGGCTCATATTTGAATGGATAAGTTTAGTCACTTGCCTCCAAAACAATCTTCAAATATCATCTGCTCAGTATCCTTTAAGCACCAACCTGGTGTTTAGTCATTAGGTTTTTACTAGGTCAAAAATGAATCATAGAGTGAGAGTTTGGGATATCCCAACAAGAGTATTTCATTGGGCAATGATAGCTATGTTAGCGGGCTTATGGTGGTCGGCAGATGCCGGAGAGTTGGTGTGGCATCAGGTAATGGCTTATTCGATGCTGGTACTGATTGTATTTCGTCTCATCTGGGGCATCGTTGGCAGTGATACAGCCAGGTTCAGTCATTTTATCAAGCACCCAAAAACAGTGTTGCAATATATCACTAACGTCAAACGTCATGGTGTGTCGCCTAGCATAGGCCATAACCCGTTAGGTGGTTATATGGTGTTGGCATTGATAGGTATTTTAACGCTTCAGCTATCAACTGGACTGTTCGCGACTGATGATATCTTTACCGAAGGCCCACTCTATACTTATGTCTCACATGAAACCGCCTTGTGGTTGACCTGGCTACATAAACAAACGTTCAATTTCATCTTATTGCTGGCAGTCATTCATGTATTGGCAGTGCTGGTACATACGTTGAAAGGCGATAAGCTTATTTTGCCTATGATCACTGGCTATAAGAAGGTAGCGGAGCAATCTGGCGGCACGCTCGCATTCAGATCATTCTTTATCGCATTGCTGCTTTTTGTTCTTTTGGCTGGGGTAGTGGGGAATTACCTCATCTTGCCGATTGTCCAGATGTTGTGATATTCAAATTATAGTTTTATAAATCAGCAATACAAAAGGCCAGAGTTCATCAGACTCTGGCCTTTTGTATGGATCGATATAATACCAATAGGTATAAGAAAGCTTATGGATTAATCTTTCTTGTAGACGTCATGACAACCTTTACAACTCTTAGCAACCTGCATAAAAGATTGCTTCAACAATTTTTTATCGTCAGATGCCGAAGCAAGAAGCAGTGCTGCAGCATTGTCCTGTAGGGTTTTCATCTTAGCGTCAAAGTCTGACTTTTCAGTCCAGATTTTTGCTAAGGCTTCGGTCTCTCCCTGATCTGAACCTGGGATAAAACCTTCCAGAGGAAGCTTAGACAATGCGGCGACATTCTGTGCGCGCATGGCAAAAATCTCTGAGTCAAACGGCTTCTTGCCTTTTAACATGGCCCCCATATCACCGAAGTTATGCGCCATCAAGCTGAAGGCTGATTGACGGTAATGTATCGCATCATCGGCTTCTTTAAAGTTACTTGCTTGTACAGCTGTAGACAAGATGGCACTAGATACCAATGCCAAAACGGTCATTTTTAATTTTTTGTTCATAGTATTGCTCTCACGAATTGTTCTGATTATGTGATGTTCCACTCGGTATTGTATTCTGTTTTTATGTTCAGACACCATGACAAAATTCAAGGCTTTACATGTAAAGATGAAACAAGTTATGACTCATCTTTTATTGTGAGTAAATCTCAGTGTCATTTACTTGGAATGGTTTGGCTTCGGCGCATTTGTTGATACACTATTGTAATGGTAGAACAGTACATAGGAGAGTGTATGAGAGCAGAATGGGGATTGGTGTTAGAGAAGGTGGTGAATCACCACGATCATAATGCGCTTCTGGAGCTGTTTGAGCTGTTACTCACAGAAGATGAGCGTAGTGCGATTGCCAGTCGACTCAAGGTGTTTCAAGCCCTCCTCAAAGGCGAGTTGAGTCAACGTCAGATAGCCGGTGAATTTCAGATTAGCATAGCGACGATTACTCGTTGCTCAAACTATCTGAAAAACATGACAGAAGAGCAAAGAGAGAAAATCAAACTGTTAATACTTTAATCGTCCTGCAGCCGTTAAAAATTCGGATATTCTTGAGAAGAATTTGAGCTGTGGCGCCTGTTTGATGAACGTCTGACTAAAATATAAAGAGAGTAAGTCATCAGCACGATACCTATGACGGGTCCAATACCTGATGGGAACAGTTTGAATATCAGTGTGGCAAGCAAGAGGTAGACGAAGGGAGCGGCATCATAGACTGAGCTGGGAAGTGTACCAGATTTACGTTTTCTCAGGGGATCTGTGCGTCTGTTCTGTGATCGCATATTGTAAATTTTGGCCCCTAAGGTAAACATGACGAGGGCCAAAGCTATAGCATAACCTTGATCTAGCATGAGTAAGCTGGTGACGCCTATGGCCATATAGCTAACGGGGAGAATTTCGTACATGGGCTTGGTTAACATAAAACAGTCCTTTGTTTGAGTAGATGCGAATCCGTCGCAGATTGAATATTGGTTAGTATAGAGCAAAAAAAACCTGCGCCACCTTTTAAAGTGTAGCAGGCTCATATCAATTGTTTATAAGCGGGATATTAACTAGTTGCTTAACTGATAAGGGCGAGCTTAGCTCTTACAGCCACAGCCACCATTGCCATCACAGCCTTCTTTCGCTGGCTCATCTTTTTTCTCGCTACAGCAACCACCTTCATGACCGTGCTCATGACCGTGCTCAGAACCGCCACAGCAACCTTCTTTATTACTGTGCTCATGACCGTGCTCAGAACCGCCACCACAGCAGCCACCTTTGTGGCTATGCTTATCTTCAGAACCACAGCTACCGTGGGCATGAATATGGCCGTGGGCTATCTCTTCGGCTGTAGCTTCACGAACTTCCAGTACTTCGACGCTGAAATGCAGTGACTGACCGGCTAAAGGGTGGTTCCCGTCGACAACGACGACATCATCTTTAATTTCTTTGACTTGAACCGGACGTTGTCCCATTTCTGTATCAGCGATGAAACGCATACCAGGAACGATATCTTCTATATCACCGAATGCACTCAAGGGCACTTCCTGGCGTAGTCCGTCATGATAAGGACCATAACCATTTTCTGCACCAACCGTTACATCCAGTTTGTCGCCTGCAACTTTACCTTCAAGTTCAGCTTCCAGACCGGGGATCATGTTTCCGGTACCATGAAGATAGAGCATAGGTTCGCCATCGAAGGAGTCTTCAATTAACTCACCTTTCTCATCGGTTAAACGGTAATGGATGCTAACAGCGTTGTGTTGGGTGATTTTCATATCGCCTCCAATTCAAAATGAGCGCGCATTCTAGCGTGGTTTTTATGAGTTAGCGATGATTTGAATCAGCTTATGGTAGGAAGTTCACGATTAAAGAAGGCAGGGCTCTCCTAAGTAAAGTGAGACTTATTGGGGAAATAAACCGAAAGTGACTAATTAGTTATATTTTATGCGATAAAATTCATAGTGGAGTTAGGTGACCATATAAGGAAAAACTCGTCATTTCACTCGCTATATCAGAATCGTTCTGGTTAAGGTGTATTTTATCAGGTTTACTCAGGAATCAGACTTAACTGTATAATTAATCCCTTATTTAACAAAGTAATACAACGTTTCTTTACCTTGTCGTAAACGTTACACAATTAAGGTTGTTGCCCTAACCATGCAAAAATTCTACTTAGATGCAGCTTATCTCCTGGGTAATAGTAGAGAATAGAATCGAACAGTGTTTTTTTGATTAACGTGTTAATCAAGGGTTGACACACACCTTAAAAAAAAGCAATTCTGTAGTCACAGATTTTAAACTTTTTGGATGAGTACGTTTTTATAATGCCAAGCCTGAATTTAGTTGTAACGACCATGATTACAACCACCACGATTATTATCGTGGGGGCAGGCTGAACATACTCTAACAGAATGTAAACAACAGCCCGCTCCCATACCAAGGAGCGGGCTTTTTTGTTTCTAAGGTAGCGTGGTACAAGGAGAAGATATGAAAGTAATGAAATTTGGTGGTACCTCGCTGGCCAATTGGCAAAGATTTAACACCGCTGCCGACATCGTCGCGGATACAGCAAAGGAAGAAGCGGTAGCCGTAGTGTTATCGGCTCCGGCGACTGTGACTAACGGTTTACTTGAGATGGTTGAAGCTGCCGTGAGTGGTGGAGACTTTACATCTGTTTTAGCCTCTGTGGAGTCTGTGTTTAGCGGACTCTATCGAGAAGCCTCTGCTGTACTGCAAGCGTCACAGAATGATTCACTTATGTCGAAACTGACTGAGCAGCTTAGCTTTTGGGAAGATAAGCTGCTTGGTATCAGCCTACTCAAGGAGTGTCCGGACTTTGTGAGGGCTGAGATTTTGGTGGGTGGTGAGAAGTTGTCTGCGGCGCTTATGGTGCAGCTGATGAAAACTAAAGGTCTTAGTTCACAGCAACTCGTGCCTCAAAATTTACTTTTAGCTAGCGGAGATCCGCTGGAATCACTGGTCGATATCGAGTCGAGTAAGGCGCGCTTCAGTAAGATTAATTTAGATGACCATAGGGTTTGGGTGATGCCGGGCTTTACTGCCGGCGATAAGCAAGGGCGCACTGTGATTCTAGGTCGTAACGGCTCAGACTACTCAGCTGCGGTATTATCAGCTTGTATCGATGCATCATGTTGTGAGATCTGGACAGACGTCGATGGCGTCTACAATACCGATCCCCGTGTGGTCAGCGATGCTAAATTACTTTCTCAGTTGAGTTACCAAGAGGCGATGGAGTTATCTTACTTTGGGGCTAAAGTGCTACATCCAAAGACCATTTCTCCTATTGCTCAGTACCACATTCCTTGTTTTATCCGCAATAGCTTCAATCCTAAAGCGCCGGGAACCTTAGTTTCAAATGAAGCCGATAAGAGTGGCTTAAATGTCAAAGCTATCTCTAATTTAGACGATCAAACCATGTTTGATGTCTCAGGACCTGGGATGAAAGGCATGGTGGGTATGGCGAGTCGCACCTTAGGGGCTATCTCTCGAGCCGGAATTTCAATTTCATTGATCACCCAAAGCTCATCTGAATATAGCATCAGCTTCTGTATCAATACTCAAGATGCAGAAAAAGCCAAGGATTCATTAGAACTTGAGTTTGAACTGGAACTTAAGAGTGACATTCTAGAGCCTATCGAGATGCGTCATGATTTAGCCATAGTGTCGCTCATAGGTGACGGCATGCGCACCCATAAAGGCGTAGCCGGTAAATTCTTCCAGGCTCTTGCTCAGGCGACTGTGAACATCATAGCTATCGCCCAGGGCTCCTCTGAGCGCTCTATCTCAACCGTAATAGAACAGCGCAAGACTAAGCATGCCATCAGTGCCTGTCATCAGAGCTTCTTCGATGTTCAGCATTATCTGGATGTATTCCTCGTGGGCTGTGGCAATGTAGGCGCCGGGCTGCTGGAACAGATTAAGCAACAAACAGAGATGTTAAAGCAGGAGCATATCAGTATCAGGGTATGCGGAATTGCCAACTCTCGTCATATGCTACTCGATGCCAAAGGCGTCAATCTTAACGAGTGGCAGGGGCTACTCGCAGATAGTCAGACTCAATGGGATATTAAGCAGATGCTTGAATGGGCCAAAGAGGAGCAACTGTTAAACCCGGTTTTGGTCGACTGTACTTCAAGCGAGCGCGTATCAGATCGCTATATCGATGTTATGAATGCGGGTTTGCATGTGGTGACGCCCAATAAGAAAGCGAATACCCGAGATATCGCTTATTACCATGGACTGCGTGAAACCGCTCTTAATCAGCGTAGACAGTTTTTATATGAAACGACGGTCGGTGCCGGGCTGCCTGTTATCGATAACTTGAAGAAGCTCCTGTTTGCCGGCGATAAGTTACTCAAGTTTAATGGCATATTATCCGGCTCTCTTTCATACATCTTCGGCATGTTAGATGAGGGGATGTCTCTGTCTGAGGCGACGGCAATAGCCAGAGATAAATGTTTCACAGAGCCTGATCCTCGTGATGATCTAAGTGGCATGGATGTCGCCAGAAAAGTACTCATATTGGCTCGTGAAGTCGGCATGGAACTGGAGCTGGAAGATATTCAGATAGAGTCTGTATTACCTGAGTCATTTGATGCCAGCGGCGATGTGGAAACCTTTATGACTAATTTACCCAAGTTGGATCAGCATATCGCCCAACGGGTTGAGAAAGCCAAGAATGAAGGCAAGGTACTACGTTATTTAGGCCAGATAGATGATGACGGTTGCCGGGTTAAAATAGCCGAAGTGGACTCTCAAGATCCCTTATATAGCGTAAAAGGTGGCGAGAATGCCTTGGCTTTCTACAGCCGTTATTATCAGCCCATTCCCTTCGTGCTCAGAGGTTATGGTGCGGGGACAGACGTGACCGCGGCCGGCGTCTTTGCCGATCTTCTGAGGACTCTGAACTGGACGCGGGAGATGAGTGCATGAGTCTGAATATTGATAGTGCACCGGCTTCTATGGGTAATCGTGTTGGCGTTGAGGCTATGTCATGAGTTTAAATTTTTATAGTGCACCGGCTTCTATGGGTAATCGTGTTGGCGTTGAGGTGATGTCATGAGTGTAAATTTTTATAGTGCACCAGCTTCTATGGGTAATCATGCTGACGTTGGATTTGACCAGGTTGAAGTGCTTGAGGTGATGTCATGAGTTTAAATTTTTATAGTGCACCGGCTTCTATGGATAATCATGTTGGCGTTGAGGTGATGTCATGAGTTTAAATTTTTATAGTGCACCAGCTTCTATGGGTAATCATGCTGACGTTGGATTTGACCAGGTTGAAGTGCTTGAGGTGATGTCATGAGTTTAAATTTTTATAGTGCACCGGC
>JAKVHY010000035.1 GCA_023284085.1 Shewanella benthica | reverse complement strand
GGTGCATTGTCGGCTAAGGGTGAGTAAGGCTTGCGTCAGTCTTTCGCTTGTCATGGTTCCCCTGTGAACCCCGTTCTCGTCTTCGCTTTGACTTCTTATCTGTCTCACTCTCACAACCTGTTTGGCAAGGGTATACAAGCGCTCCGCGCCCTTGCCAAGCAGAACGTGGATTGAGGCCAGGAAGTCAGGCGCAGACGAGAACGATATTCAACCCACAGGGAAACAAGCCATGACTAACTCAATCCAGACGCAAGCCACTCACCCTAACACCGCCACTTTACCCGCCGGCCCCAAGACACAAGCAGGCTCTCCCAAGCCCGATATTTCTAAAAGCAAAAGAAAACCCAGAGCGAAGGGCAAGAAAAGCTATACCGATTTGTATCAGGAGATAACCGACCAAGTGATAGCCGCGCTTGAAAATGGGGTTAAGCCTTGGGTGTGTCCGTGGGAAACCTCAAACGGGGGCAGTGGATTACCGGTTAATTTTGATACCCGTAAAGCGTATAGCGGTATCAATGTGTTGTTGCTCTGGTGCGCAGCCAGTGCAAGCGGGTTTGCTTCCAGTAGTTGGTTGACGTTCAAGCAAGCTATAGCGCTGGGTGGTTGTGTGCGTAAAGGCGAGAAGGGCACGCGCATCATTTTTTACAAAATGCTAGAAAAAGAAAACAGCCAAGGCGACAAAGAAAATATTCCGATGTTAAAGAGCTTCACGGTCTTTAATGTTGAGCAAATTGATGGTCTGAATATTGAGCCTGTGACCGTGAGTGATACCGATGCTGTTAACGGGTTTGAAGCGCTTGAGCATGTCGAGCAGTTCTTTATCAATACGGGCGCGAACATTACCGAAAAAGGCGAGAGCGCCTTTTTTAGACCGTCTACCGATGAAATCGTGTTACCGAGCCGTGAGCGGTTCACTGACGCGGCAAACTTTTACGCGACAGGTTGTCATGAATTGACCCACTGGTGCGGGGCCAAATCTCGCCTAGACCGTCCTATGCGAAATAAGTTTGGCTCCGAGGATTACGCTTTCGAGGAATTAATTGCCGAATTGGGCTGTAGTTTTTTAATGGCGAGCCTAGGCGTGTCGGGTGAGGTTCAACACGAGTCTTATATAGCGTCATGGCTCAAAAAGTTACACAACGACAAGCGTTACATCTTTAAAGCGGCTAGCGCCGCCAGTAAAGCCCATCGATACCTTGTTGAATTGACTGAGCGCTCAGCGCTTGAGCAAGTCGCTTAAGTGAGTCTTAGCCTGTGATGTCATTGCAGGCTAAACCAAAACCCCATACAATACGCTTAATGAAACAGGATGAAACCATGAACGATACACCAACCAATCAAATTACACTTACCGCCGAGCAGCTTGTTAATATGGTCGGTCACGCCGCCACGCAAGAGCAACTTGATAACGTGCGCCGAGAGCTGGACGCAAAGATAGATCGCTCTGATGAAAGGCTTCATGGCAGGATGGACAAGCTTGATGCTAAGATTGATCGTGTTGGTATAGAGTTGAACGCTAAGATTGATCGTGTTGACGGTAAAATTGATACGCTGAAAAATTGGATGCTTGGCATGGGCTTTACCGTGTTGGTCGCGGCTGTCGGTGCTACCGCCTTCATCGTGTCTCGACTCCCGCCGTTATAATATCCATCCATTAATACTTAGGTCGCATTTTTGCGGCCTAAAGCGGTTTAAAGCAGCGGCTACGCCGCTTTGTCATATCCCTATTGTTCGTATGCTTCTGTGTTATCTAATTTGATTTTGTCACTTCTTCAAGTTGGTTTGTTCTACTTCTTCCCGTTTTTTAATCATGCACTTCATGGTGTCCCTACGGTCGGGCTTTTCGCTTCAATGTCTGACTTGGGCGATTATCGGGCTTTTCGTCGCCAGCTCCTCCTATCGCTAACTTGCGCCACCCAGCCAAGCAAGCTTGCCGTGGCCCTAAGTTCCAGATAGTCAATCCTTCCCTGCGGCGATCGCAAATCAACATCAAAAAATAATCAACAGCCAAGCACAGTCAGGTGCATTGTCGGCTAAGGGTGAGTAAGGCTTGCGTCAGTCTTTCGCTTGTCATGGTTCCCCTGTGAACCCCGTTCTCGTCTTCGCTTTGACTTCTTATCTGTCTCACTCTCACAACCTGTTTGGCAAGGGTATACAAGCGCTCCGCGCCCTTGCCAAGCAGAACGTGGATTGAGGCCAGGAAGTCAGGCGAAGACGAGAACGATATTCAACCCACAGGGAAACAAGCCATGACCAACTCAATCCAGACGCAAGCCACTCACCCTAACACCGCCACTTTACCCGCCAGCCCCAAGACACAAGCAGGCTCTCCCAAGCCCGATATCTCTAAAAGCCAAAAGAGATTTAAAATAAAATCATTCGGTAATGATACTGAGTGTGAAAGTGTCGCGGACGTCAAAGCCTCATTATTAAATAAATACAATCGTGACAGTGTCACGATTGTGAAGGTATCAGGGAACGGTTTTAAACTCTTATTTTTCGTTTCAATCATTAACGGTCAAGTGTTTGATTCACACGGGCAGCAAGCATTGTTTGATTTTTCTAAATTGCTATAAAAACTTCAAAAGAAGGTGGGTATTGCATGTGTATTAAAACATCTCAAAAAGAAATAGACGGTGCTTTTGTTTTTATCAGTGCGTTAACGGCGGTAATAAATCATTCATTTAATGAAGTCGTGGAGCGTTCAGACATATCCGTTACAGAATTTAATAATAATTTTTATGTTGCACTTGGCTTAATTGTTAAGTGTTCTCATTAATAAGGGGCGTAGTTAAATGGAACAAGAGTATATCTCTGATGCACATTCTTTTGATTTGGGTGTTTGTGTCGTCACTCAAGGCATTCATCAATTACAAACGTCAGCAGTTGATACCGATAAAGATTTAAGGCCGTTTATCAATCGCCACTTAAGTGGCGATTGGGGCAATACACCCGATGAAGATAAAATGCTGAATGATGAAGCCACCAAGAATGGCAGCCGAATAATGTCATCTTACTTGTTTAACGGTAAGGTGATTTGGATTATCACGGAAGCCGATAGAAGTGTTACCACCATTTTGTTACCCAGCGAATACTAACAATTCTAGCTGATGTAAATACTTAAGCTAAACTGATATGATAAAGATCATTTGTGGTCTTTATTTTTTTGTCTATGAAAAAACTGATATTACTAACGGCTATTACTTCATTAAATGCCAGTGCGTTTTGTTTTGATGAAGCGGGTCTTTATTATCATGTTAATCCCAAGCTACTAACTGCCATTGCAAAAGTCGAAAGCGATTATCAATCCAATGCTATAAATATTAATAGAAACTCACAAGGCAAAACGACTAGCATCGACTATGGATTGATGCAAATAAACTCAACGTGGTTTACTCGTCTTGCTCAGTTCGGAGTTAATAAAGATAACCTGTTATCGGATGCGTGCTACAACGTCCACATTGGTGCCTGGGTGCTGTCTCAAAACTTTTCGACCCATGGCTATAACTGGAACAGTGTCGGTGCCTACAATGCCGGATTTAGCGCCAAGACGCGCACACGTCGATTAAGCTATATCCGAAAAATCAAAGCTGCCCTAGCCGCGATCAATAAATCCTAATCTCTATTCCTCAAACTCGATTTCAAATGCCAATCCAAGGCTCCCTGTTCGTACTAAACTAAGGATCCCACCTAAATAGAAACCATAACCTGTGATGATGTATCGAAGTCGATTTGAAGGTAAGATGCAGCCACACCCCACGCAGGAATGATAAATCATTCCAATTGGTTGTTTGTGCTGATTAAGTCATTGATTTTAAATGTAATCAATTTAATCCAAGTTCAAAAATATTTTTTTCAAAATTCGTTTGGAATTTCATGCAAAGTGTATTGCTCAAGCACTTCGCAGTGCAATACACTAGAGATAGATCGAGCTGCGGCCGGGGTTAGCGGTCAGTGTATTGCATGTGTATCTCATATTTGACCTTCTTGCAAGGCACTGTTTATCAATAGTTTATTGATTTTGTGTATTGCCTGTGAAATACTCCGAAAACACGGGCAATACAGGTGTAGTGCTTGTGTTTCATCGCTATTTAGAGTGTCCAATACTTGTGTATTGGACGTTTTAGTTAAGGGAACGTAAGATTATGGGTAGAAATAAAGTGATTCAAGTGGCTTGTCCCCCAGAGTTGTACTCAAAGGTGCAGGACTACAAAGACACTAAAAGTTTAACCAGTGATGCGGAAGCACTGAGGGAATTGGCGTTGTTTGCTTTACGGCTCTTAGAGCATTCAGATAATGATGATGGCCTATCAACTCGTGAGCTGTTGGAGAGTATTCTTAAGTATACCGTTAAGGGTTTTTACCAAGATAGCATGGTGTATTATCAAACGTTTGATGAGGACAGGTTGAGTGGTGATCTGAGTCTTCATCGATCACATCGGCAGCTCAACCAAGATAAAGCAGGTGTAAAAATAGAGAGTATTTTAGCGGGTGAAGATAAGGAGGGCTGATGGTCCTCCTTTATTTAGTTTCACAGTACCTTTTCACCAATATTAAATTCAGGTAGTTCTCTGTCGGCGCTTATTTCTTTGGTTGATTCGCGCTGGTTATCTATTACGAGTTGTTGGTAGTGGTCATTGGCCTTATTGATGTGCTGGCTTTGTTCTGGTTTGTCATTCGTATTGTCTGGTTTGAGTTGATTAATGATGTCACTGTTGAGTGATTTGATCGCACTAGATAAGTAACGTGATTTCGTGGTGATATTATCCACGGCTTCATGAACCATTTGTTTTGTGGTATCAGTCTTGTCGAGTCCATCCATTATTATGTTTGGTTCAATAACAGTGATATGCTTGCCGCTGCTTTCTAGTTTGGAGGTTATGTCCTCTGCAAGCTTGCCTGTCTCTTTGGTATTATTGGTATCTAACACTACAATAACGTTGTCTCTTAATTCTGTTGATTTGAATAATTTCGCGTCATTGTTATTGTTGAGTGCGATAATGTCGGCATTGTTTTTATTGTCAGTGTTGATGAATAGGGCGTTTTCAATTCCAACCACCACGATGCTGTAGTCCGTGTTATTGCCTTTGTTAATGACGGTGCTATTACCTGATTTAGAACCGATGATGCGCTTGGCTATTTTAAGGTCTGCTTTATTACTGGTATCTTTATCAAGGTAAGTAATCTCTACCGCCTTGGTTTCATTTTTATCATTGGTGATGTTAGCAATGAGTGCAGGGTAAGTTTGGCGTGTTTCAGATGAAAACACAGCTTGGTGATAACGCAGGTTATCGTGCTGGTTAATATCAATGCCTTGCTGCTTCAAATAAGTCTGTGCAGTTGTATTGGTGAGCGGTTTAGCTTCGTTGAAATATTGTTTCGCTCTGGCCTCAAATTGGCTTTGTTTAATGGGTATCGTGTTTTTTAATTGTTCGTGGTCTGGGTTTTCGTTGAGGTTATATTGTTCTGGGTCATTCATCATTTTATCGGCTGTTATCAGCGCGGCTTTGAAACTGCACTTTTCTGCTACCATGATGAGGTTAATTAAACTGCCTTTGTCGCCGGTCTTCCAGTCTTTGAAATAACCCCGATATTGTCCTGTGGTGGTCAGCTTTAGGTTGCCGTCATTGAAGGCGAGTGAGTCTTTATCTGATTTATGGTGGTCAGGCTCACCGAGCAGGTGAGTGGCTATCGACTCGCTGTAAGCGGGAAGTTTTGTGTTGAGGTCTGCGGCTAATAGCTTGAGGTCGAGGTTGCCGTTGACGTCCTGGTACTTGGGATTGTCCTGTGGCAATGGCTTGTCGTTGAACATGGGCGCGTGCTCTGGATAGTGTTTGTCCCGGGTCTCGATGGCTGAGACTTTATTGGGGTCATTGTTCACCCAGGAGAGCATCATTCTCTGTGGGTTATCGGTAATGATTTTAACGTGCTTACTGGCACGGGTGATATCGATGTAGGCGCGGCGTACATTGGTGAGCTTGGCGGTGCCTTTGATGGCGGTAATGACATTTTCATAGGTGGCGCCCTGAGCCATATCAGCGGTGCGGGTGTAGGCGTAATCCCAATGTGCATCTTTCATTTTGGTGGTGGAGAGTGTCAGGGTGTGATTGTCACTGGCGGTCAGGGTCATTTTTTTATCATCAATGCTGCTGATGCTGTAGGTTTTGTTGCTTTCCATTTCACGGGCTATGTCGCTTTTTCGAAGCATGATGGTGTCGCCCTGAGCGAGTGGCTGGTCGGTTTTAGCCCAGAGGTTGGTGAACTTGTGGCCGTGATTCTTGGGGAAGAACTGTTTGACTTCGCCTGTGTTCATGTCAGTCATGGTGAGCATGTTGTGACGTTTATCTACGTTGGTGATTTCAAAGTAGTTATCTTTGCTTGTGGTGAGGATGAGCCCTTGTTGGTAAGGCATCATGGTGGCCAGCTCTTGCTTACTGGCGTGTACGCCGCGCAGTCTTGGCACCGTGACGTCCTCTTTACTGAGTGTGCCTTGCTCCTGCAAGCCTTGTCTTATTTCATGACTGATATCGTCACGCTCTTTGTTGGTATAGGCAATAATGAGGGTGTTCCCTCGTGCTTTTGGGGTGCGGGAGAGGTATTCTAGTGCCACCGTGGCGGGCAGAGCTTCAGTGGCCAATTGCTGGTCTTTTTTATTATTGCCTGTGATGGGTTTGAAAGTAGAGATTAGATTTTGCGAGAGATTATGGGTAAGGGGCTGCTTGGCCTCTGGTGTTTGTTGGTTGGCGTTATTTTGATGGCTTGGTTTGCTGATAGTTTGTTCTGGGGACTTGAGTTGATAATCAGTGAAGGGTAACTGCTGCTGTATTTTATCTATGGCGCTTTCGCCTTGGCGGTCGACGATGTTGTGAACTGCGCCCAGTAGGGTGTCGTTTTGTTGCCTTACAATATCTTTCATGGTGACGGTATCAATCACACCTTTACTCATGGCCAGCTCGAACGGCTTACCTGCTTCTTGCGAAGTAAGCTGAAATTTATCACCTAAGAAAACCGCGCGAGCGCCGGTGGTTTCTATCAAATGGGTGAACTTGTCCATCTGAGCGTTACTGGTCATGGAGCTTTCATCGAGCAGGAATACGGTGTTGGCGTATTGGTCTGGCTTGGTGTCCTGGCTCAGAAAGTTACTGAGCAGTGATTGCACGGTTTGGCTTTGGACGTTCTTGTCTTTGAGTTCATTCACTGCGGCGTGGGTTGGTGCCAGGCCGATGAACTGGGTTGGTTTTGCTGTCGCTCCACTCTCTTTTTGTTCACTTACCTGATTCTCTCTGACCAGAACTTCACTGTGCTTGACCAACTCGATACCCGTTTCCAGCATGGTTGATTTACCTGTGCCGGCTAATCCCTGAATGGCGACAAATCGGTCGGGCGTGGTGGTGATAAGCAGGGTGCCTTCTTTCTGGCCATCGGTGAGTCGGGTGTTCTGGCTGAGCGACTGAGTGGCGCTGTCAATGTTGATGAGTGGTTGAAGCTGGCCTTTGCCTGCGGTGAAGCGGTCTAAAATGCGTGTTTCTGTGTCGATGGCTGCTTGGGTGGTCCAACGGGTGCCGTCATGATATTCCGCGCTGAGCAGTTGCGGGGTGTTTTTAGTGGGCGAGCCTTTCGCGTTAGCGGTTGGGTCTTTGAGTGTCATCTGTTCCAGTTTGGTTTCAATTTCCTCCTTGGTGATACTGCTGCTTCTCTCTTCAAACGCATACATAATCGCGGTACTGATAAGCTCTTTTTGAGAAAAGGCCGCTTCTTTTTCACTGATGTGATTAATGGCAAAGTTAACCGCATCGTGTACCAGCCCTTTATCGCGGTGTTGTTCGCTGATGGTATTCAGTGCTGCACTCACATCTTGGGTTAGCAGGGTATAGGTTTGGCTGTTGACGAACTTCTCTGGAGTCTCGGCTGCCTGCATCACTCGGTTAATGCTTGAGGGTTTGATTTCACTTTTGTCTACCCGTTCATCAAATTTCTGCGCCGAGTCGGTAAACACATCTATCTGTTTGACGCCTTGAGTGAGGGTCTCGTGTAGCCACTCTTTTGACGCGCTATAGGCTTTGATGTTGATGAGGTGATGGGTGGCTTTGGGGTTACTATTACCGGATGTTGTGGCATACCCGTGATTGAGCGGGGCATGGTTAAGCATCTGTGTTTTGATGGTATGGAGCTTTCCCGCTTCATCTTTGAGTGTGGCGTTGTCTCGGCTCAATGCAGTCACCGTGAAAAACTGTTTCTGCAAGCCGCTGTCATGATGATTGGCCGCCATGCGCAGGCTGTCGCCTTTGGCAATGTGCAGCGTGTTAGGTTTTTCGATAGCAAAGTTGGCAGCTTTAAACGCGCGGGTGCTGGGGTTGAGGGTGGTTTTCTCTCCTTTGTCATTCACTAAAGACAAGGTGTTGTCAGTTCTGTGGACTCTATCGACGGTAAGTTGCTGCTTTTGGTTGCGGCCATCTATCTTGCTCCACTGAGTCAAGACCATACCCTTGGTGTATTGGCCCACCACTTCACGTTGTTCATTAGAAAGGAACACCGGGTTAAGGGTGGGGATGTTCAGCCCTAGCCGTGACAGCTCGCCTGTGTTTTGCAGTTGAGCGCGGATAGCGCTGTTCAGTTGCTTCACATCTTTGTGGGTTGAGGCGACCACTTGGGTGGTCTCTTTGTGCTCAATCTTGGCGTAAGCCTGTGCTATGGCTATCACGCGCTCACCGTCTGAGCGTTCATGCACACGAAGGTCGGTGTCAGCGTGTTTGGTCGTTACCCAATTACTGACACTCACATTGCCTTTTTTCAGTACCTCGATGGCATTACCGGCCTTCATGCCTTGTTTGGCGTTGGCGTGATTTAGCAGTATCACCTTACTGTTGCTCGATTTCGCTTTATTGATGAGGGCGCTTAGCTCATCGATACCCAGTTTGTTGGCCTTTTCGACCACCACGATATCGTGGTGGCTGAGGTTAGAGATAGTTCCTTCTTTCAGAAAGTCGCTCAGGGTATGTGTATGCTCAGGTTTGAAATAATTCTTAATCCATTTCACCACCGTGGCGCCATCACGAAACACTGCCGCCTTACTTTGCTGTTGGCTTTTCACATCAGGGGTCACAATCTGAATACGTTGACCACTGGCTTCACCGATATTCAGCAGCGCCGTGGCCAGTTGTTCACTGCTACCAAACACATTGACCAGGTTAATGTGTTTGGTACTGGCAAACAGCTCAGTGATTTTTTTCTGGTTATCGAGGTTAAGCCCTTTGTGTTGCAAAGACTGCTTATCGACCACCTTGCGCATGTGGGCGGTTTTGCCTTTGATACTATCAAGCAGCTTGGTTTCTGCGTCTATCTGGGCTTTAGTGGTAAATGTGGCGCTGTCTTTATCCAGCGGAATGAGCGCCCCTTGCTCAATCTGTTCATCCAGGGCCAACTTGATGTCCAGTGCATCGAGCTTGTCTCCACGGGTAAAATCTAGCGTGGCTGATTCTACCAATTTTGCATAGTTGAAACGGTTCTGAGTATTGCTGGCATGGGCCACCGCGCGGCTCACCGCTTCGATGGCCGCAGGCTTGAGAGTGATATCCTTCGGTGTGGTGTCTCTTTCCATGCTGTCAGCCACAAAGCCGGTTAAGTAAAAGCCGCTGTCATTGACCTTGCTCTTCCATTGCTCAAACAAGGTCGATTCATCGGTATACACTTTACTCTTGCGAGTATCTTTAGCGGCAACATCCTTTGCGGCTTGGGAGTCCAGTCCCATGGCCTCTGTTTGCTCTTTGATTTGTTGGCTACGAGTTGAGAAAGTATCAAGCAGGCTTTGCGGCACGCCCTCTATCTCAAACAAGTTATTGCCTATCGAGCGGGTCTGATAACCCATACCCTCAGCCGCTCTTGCCAACGCACTTTGATACAGCGACGTATAATATTTTTGATGGTTGTAAACGCGCTCTCCGGTGCCATTTATGATCCCACCTTGTTGTTTAAAACTACTGGCCAGCGCGCGAAGCGTCCCTTCACTGTCTTTAGTCATGTTGGCCGTGAGCGAATGGGTGTGCAGTTGTGGATCTTCTTCTCGACTGGTTTTGTGGCGCACCATGGCAAACAGCAAGTTGCCAGTGTTTTCAAAAGAGGTGGCATTAGTCTTTGGGTTGGTTTGTCTTGCCTGTGCTGCATCTTGCTCTATGTGGGTGAGGGCAAATTTGACCGCCTCATCATGGGCGGTCATTAAGCGTTTATCACCGCCCACTAAAGCGAGTAAGCTCACTGATTTGGGCGCAGAGAAAGTAAAGTCAAACCCATTACGAGCTTGTTCATTCTTGGTCTTTAAACTGTGCTCGTTCAGTGTGCCAGCGAGCACATCGGTCAGTTGGCTTTCTTCAACGGGCTTGCCCAGCATCCCCTCTTGTTCAGCGAGTTTACCGAACCACTGGGTGTTAAGCTCTGCACTTTGTTCTTTGAGGTAGTAATTGCCTTCACTTTCCTTGGTTGACGACTCTTTTTCCAGTGACGCATCGGGGAGGTCCAGTTTCTTTTCTTCGCTGAGATAATAACTGGCGGCGCCGCCAGCACTAGAGGCGATAGGACTGATTGAGAGCATGGATGACTCCTGTATTGAGTTGGATGTTGAAGTGAACCGTTGTTATATCTGTACTCGCTTAATGTCCTATTTATAAAAAACACTTTGGTAATTTCTGAATGATGGAAACAATTTTTGGCGAATAATAAGTTGGTTTATGCGGTGAAATAGGATTGGTTAGTCCAATATAAATAGTGCTCGCATTGACCAAATAGCTTAATTTTCATTTGAAGATATTTTTGTTTTTCGTTTATTTCCTATAGATTTTTTTATTACAAGTTGGATTAGAATGTACGTTGTGATTAATAGGGTTAATTTTGCTGTTATTCCAGCAGATACATTCCATGCAGTGACAATGCCCTCATGCCATTTGAGGGCTGTTATTGCAATGAGTTCTTCTACAGAGTTAAAAGCTAATACTTTGTAAATCCAAAAAACAAACACTACACACTGAGTTACTGATATCCCTGCTACGAACATGAGTAAACCATTAATAAAAATAGAATAAATTGCTTAACATAGTTGTGTCCTTTGGGGAGTTAACAAATTCATTTTTAGGCGCAACAAACGTGTTGCGCCGACTCGCTTAATCTTGAATTTGTTTGACTAGACCGTCTTTATCAAAGAACACCGCAAATTTATCCCAACGGCTTGCCCAGTAAAGCCATCGATTGTTTTTGAGTGAGGGCGTTTTGTGCTCCGGAGGGTAACCAATTGCTAATGCTACTCCGTCTTTGCTCATCCCGATTAAGGCTTTACCGCTGTCTATTCCCTCTTGGTCAATTACGCTCAATGTGTTCACTTTTTCATTGTCGCAATGGGTGCCAAAGTATTTGTTTAGATAGCGCGGAAAGTCAGGTGACGAACCATGTTTGATTAAGGTATATACCTGCTCATCCATTGCGGTTTTAAAAGTCAGCACCTTGCCATTGTAATTTTGTATTTGTACCTCTGTGCATCGAGGGATAAATCCTGCTTGCTGATAGTTAACCGAGTACATACGGTTGTTGCCGGGGTTGGGGTGCAAGTTGACCAGGGTGTACACAGCCTGATTAGTTTGCAGTAAATTAATGCCTGTGCTTTGTTCAACAAACGGTGTACTGCCGCAAGCAGAGAGTAAGCCTATGAGCGCGAGGTTGAGTCCGAGTGTTTTTGGTAATGTCATTTGTCATTCCTTGTGAATGTTGTTTTGTGGATAGTGGCTAATCAGTCGTTGAACGTGATCCTGAGTGTGTTATTCCTGCTTTGGCGTAATGGAGGAAAGATTGATTTGTTCTTTAACGTCTTCTTGACTCAACCCGAGTGATATCAATTCATTTTTGAATTCAATATCTCTTAAAATTTGGCAACGTTTTTTAGCCTCAATAGAAACCACGTTATTGCTGGGTAAGTTTGCCCGGTAACGTGTTGTCAATTCTGATTGGGTCATCTGTTACACCTCCATTTCATCTGAGACGATCTGCTGCTCTTCAAAGTGCAGGGCATCTTCAGTTTGCTGCTCGTTAAGGGCGGCTTGCTTCTGCGCTTCATTTTGCTTTTTCTTGGCCTTATCGTCAGCGGTTTTATCGGGTGTTGGCTCGCCAGTGGATTTGGCCCCTTTGCTTTTGTCTGCAAGGTCTTTTGCGACCACATTGGTTTTTTCAGCCAGCGCGGTCATGCGGATAACTTCGGCTTTACGCTCTTCATCATATTCATCGCCTTCATACATCGCGTCATGAACGGTTTGCAGTTTTGTCTTATCGGCTTTGCCGCCAAAATACTGCACGGCGCTGTATTGGTGGTAGTTCAGGCTCCACTCCAGTTGCTTCATTTTCTCTGATTGGGTGTATTCCCGTTTGATGAAAGGCGCGCACACTGAGCGCCTTTTATCGAAGACTAAATCGATGCGGGTCACGGGGTAGTTGCCGGGCGTGCGTAACCAAAACTGCAAGTCTTCCAATTGCATAATTTCGGATGCTGTCACTACAGGGCGGGTGATGGTCTGGTGTCCCAGCGATACGCCGTCCCTGATTTCATTGGCGCCGTAGCTGTATTGCTCTTTGGAGATATCCACTTCCTGCTCGCCTAAGTCCTGAGAGGATATTTTGGCCATCTCATTAGACGGTGAGCGGAAAAATAGGCGGGTGTTGAGGAGGTCGAACATCTCAGCCGCTGCGTTCTGGCCATAGACTTTTTTCAGCTGAGCAAACGACTGAATACCTATGACATAACAGCCGCCGAACTTGCGTACTTCGGCAATGGTCTCTGCGAGCTCCGGCAGTTTATGTAGACTTGGGGCTTCATCCATAATCACCCAAATACGACGGTCTGGGTTTTCTTCTTGCTCTAAGATGGCGGTCGAGGCGATAGACAACCACATAGAGATGAGAGGGCGCAGGGAGGCATGTTGTTGGGCGTTACTGGACAGGAACAGAAAGCCCGTTTCATTGTCATCCTTAACCCAGTCACGTATCGAGAACTTAGGCCGAATGAATTTGCCGTTATCATTTTTTTTATCCAGCCCTTCTAAGAAGCGCAGGGACTTGATATAAGCGGCCAGTACCGACTTAATCGATATGGCGGTTTTTTGTATTTTGTCAGAGACAAGGGAGGCGGATTCTGTGCCTTTAAGGTATTCACTCAAGGATTCAAGCTCTGAGGTGAGCATCAATTCCAGTAAGCGCTCTGTGGTGCGGTCTTTCTCGCTTTCCTCCATCATCTTGAACGCGGTACTGGAGAAGATGGTTCTGGCTGATTGCACCCAAAACGGGTCGCCTTCGCCGTGCTGGGGAATAAGCGCACTGGCCATGTTCTCAAAATCAGACGGCTCTACGGCATCACACCATATGTCCCAAAAGGCGCAGCGCTCATCAAAGGGGTTCAGTATTACATCGGTTTCAGGGTTATAAAACTTACTGACAAAGGTGCAGCCCTTGTCATAAATAACCGCCTTATCACCTCGCGCTCTTATCCAGGTTAAGAACTTGCGCAGCGCCACCGATTTACCGGCGCCGGTGGTGCCATCAATGAGTAGATGCTGGACTTCAAATCGGTTTTTAAAAATGGCTAAGCCATCAAGTTTAAAGTCGGATTGGCTTTTCTTCTTTTTAAGAAGCTTGGCCAGCGCTTCGGGAGAGGCTTTTTGCATGCCTCGAATAAAGTGTTCTTCGGTTTGTTCGTCACCTTTTTTCTTAAACCACCACATGGTTGAGACAAGGAACACCAGTCCTATCATGGCGCTGATGAGGAAGTAAATCTGTGTCCACAGTATGAAGCGGGCATTGGCTTCAATCAGTGTCGGGTTACGCAGTTGCTCGCCCAAGGTGCTGGTATATACCTTACCTTGCCACTCTGTCTGAATGATATGGCTGTCGGGCTTCATCAGGCTCACGGTCTGGTTAAGCCAGTAATGATAAGCGCCAAACAGGGTTTCTTGTTCAAGGAACATAAAACAAAGTAGGGCGGTCAGCAGTAAGACTCCGTAACAGGTCCAGCGGATAAGTACCGCGTTAACCTGAATGAACATCCGCAGGTTATGGAATAATATCTGTCCCCCACGGGTGTAGTTACTGCTCTTGGCGCGTTTACTGTTCGTCGTCATGGGGCGGTTTCCTTATGGGTTTCTTGGCAACAGATTGGCTGTCATTGGCGGCTTTTTTCTTGGCGATAGCGTGCTTAATGGCCTTGCGGTAATCTAGGTCGGCGTAGGTTACATTTGTGCCGTAATAGCCGTATGTGAGTTTTACTTGGGTATAGCTATCTTGGAAGTCTGTGCGGCGAAGCTGAAGTTGATTTGGCTCGAATGCCGGTGTGATCACTCGGGGATACTTCTGACTTAAAAATTTATCTATGTGGTCAAAGCTTTTAAGTGAACTTGGGAACCTCAACGTCACGCGGCCTAACACTTGCCCACCATCAAAGTACAACACGGCATGTTTGATGTTGGGTTCACTGAATTGATCGCCTGACACTTTGTAATAGTGCCAACTGTCAGGGGTGCTAGAGGTCGTATCTTCCCCTTTCAGCGTGTAGCGCTGCTTCACTTCGTTAAGGGGAGATTTCCCCAGCGTGAGACCAAACAAAGTGGTCTCCGCTAAGGTCGCGCTGCTGAGCAGGCTCAGTGACAGTAACAGGGTGCTAACTAATTTCATGATGTTGATTTCCGGCTAATAAAAAGACAATTCATCATATTACAATTTATTACCTGGGCTAAATGGGCTCGACTCGCGTTTTATCTGTTCAAGTTGTTCATCGACGGCTTGATCTTGTTTTTGGGACGTCATGATGTTGGTCAGTGAGTGTTCGATCTCGGCATCGGCTCGTGCCTGCTCTTTGTCTATAGCGGTCACTGATGCAGGAGTGTGGTTGCGCTCTTCAACGTGTACATCATCCAAAATTTCACGCTGTCCTTGAGAGGCCGTTGCAGTGATCTGGTCTTGTGCGCCTTGACTGTAATAACGCGGTTGTGGTTCATCCATGCCCGCTTGCAACATGTTTTCTGAGGCGCGGGGGATATAGTTGTCGGTTTGTATTTTGTTAAAATTGAGATTATCAGCTTGTTGCTGGTGAGCCTGCATCACATCATCCCGATTTTGCGGTATCGACTCATTGGCGTACTGCGCGGCGATATCTTTGATGCCGTCGCTTTGACTGAATTGCTCTAATAACTCGGTTCGTTGCGCTTTGGTGCCTGCGGTTTCACCTTTGATGATCGCCATGGCATCACCTTCTTCATCACGCTCATTCATTACATAATTCACAAAATCTTGATCGAAGTTACGCCCGATGGACAATGAACCGCTTTCAACGCGGCTGGCTGCATCTGTATAGTTTTGTGATTCGGCGAGCTGGGCTTGCTGGCTGATGGCGGCGTTTTCACTTTGGGTGATGTTATCGACAAAGCTGGTCATGGCGCTGTCACTCTGGCCGTGCGTGTCACTGGCTTGCTCGCCGCTGTTGTAGCTTTTGACCGACTGAATGTTGCTGTTGAAGGTCTCTTGCCAGCTTTGTAATTGACTGGTGCGTTCGCCGTCACTGAGGGCGGTGCCATCGGTTTCACTGGTTGATTGTGATGAGCCCATAGACCCTTTTACGTAGGCGTTAAGGCCTGTCAGTCCATTGCCTGGCGTGCCCACATTAAGTCCTGCTTCTTGCATCGCGTTGAGTCTGATGGCGTCTTCCCAGGCTTCAGATTTGGTGATACCAAATTCTTGGGCGTAATTATCCACGCTGCTGCTGGTTTCATTGAAGGCTTTGCTGTGCGTGCCGCTGTTGCCTGTGGCGCTATTGCTGCCATAACTGCTGCTTTGACTGGTGCCGTGGCTGAGGTTCATGGCCTGACTCGATGCGGCTGCGGTGCTTTGACTTAGCGATTCGCCTGAGGTGTGACTGGCGTTTAAGCTGTTTGAGGCGGATTGGGTGTAGGATTGCGACATTAGGTCGTTACCATTGACGCTAAAGGCCAGTCCTCCACTGAGTGCGCCACTGCCGGTTATCACTTGTTTGCCACTATCAAAGCTTGTGGTGCTGTAACCGTCGCTGTCTTGCTGGGTAAAACCGTGGGTACGGTCGAGTCCTGCGGTATCCAGTTTATTGGCGTGGGTGTTGTTGTAGCTGTAGTTATCGACTTGGGCATTGCCTAAGTTGATATCACCACTGGCGGCACTGGCCGAGGTGCGGGCGTTGACGCTGTTCATCATGCCGGAGAACTGGTGTGACATGCTGCTCATGACGGAGGCGCCGCCTTTCATAATCAGTGGCACAATGAGTATTGGGACGCTCATCATGAGAAAGCCGGTCATGGCGGCCCATCTTGCGTGCATCTCTTGCAGTGGGTCAACGTTACTCAGGGTGATGCCTTGGTAAATGTCCGTAATGCCGGTGGAGCTCAGTGACAGGCGGGTGGTCATGATGAAGTTGATTAAGGCAAACATCACCGGCCAGGTGCCGAGGTAGATAAAGCCTTTGATGTAGTTACCCAGTACCAGAAAGGTGAGCTGGGGCAGCATGGCGATGGCCACGACTAAAAAGGCGACACAGCCGAACAGTAAAAATAAAATGGATTGCAGCATCGGCAAGAACTCGCGGGCTTGCAGGGCCATGCCTGCCCACATGGAGGTGGTTTGCATCTTGTTTTGGGTATAGGCGTAATTGAACGCTGCAGCGGTATTGTTATTGACGGCGGCGCCGTCCATTAAGCCTTCCCTTATGGCGTTAATGGTCATGTTTTGTAAGGTGATTTGTGATGCGCTTTTGCTGATGTCGGCGTAGCGCTGATAGCCATTGGTGAGACTGCTGTTAAGAAAGGTTTGGTCGCTGGGCGTTTTATTTTTACCAAACACCCATTGGCCTAAGAAGGTGAGGCCGTGATTGGCCTCGGTCTCAAACATTCTTTTGAGTCTGGGCAGGGCGTCTTTGCATACGGGAAAATCATTGTCGCCCATTTGTATGGCTCTGAGCGGTGACGGATTGTTGCTGGCGAGAAAAGCCCAGATATCGGGGGCGTCGGCGAGTTGCTTCCAGGTGTATTTGTGGTTGAGTAAGATATCCCCCTGAATACAACTGGTGAGGTAGTGCTGCCAATAGCCCTTAAGCTCACTGTTCTCTATCTGGCTTTGACGGGAGAGGCGGTACAGCTTGGCGCCAAACATCATCCCAGTTTTGCTGTACTGCTCATCACTGGGTACGTGAAAGATATCTTCGACCAGTTTCGTGGTGGCATACATATAGTGAGAGGACCAGGACGTCGGGTAAGCGACTATCGCTGGCACGTTGGCTACATGGTAATTGCCTGTGGGGTCTGTCAGGTCGGTGATTTGCACTGAGGTAGTGGTATTAATCAAAAACAGCGGCACCGCAAAATACACAGCGCCCCATTTCATGATGCCGTTATGGTCACGTTTGATAAAGAACTGAAAGGCGGTCGCCACCACGGCAAACAGGGCGCAGATACTTATCATGCTCCCGAAGCCCTTCGAGGCGAACAGGGACGCAATGGCATTGAAGATGACCTTGGCCACGTCGCCATTACTGTAGGTAAAGATTTCAACAGCCATTTGGCTACCCCTTAAAGTTCACGTTGCTGCGGGCCTTGGCACTCATGTTGCCGGTGATTTGTTGTTTCAGTTTCAGGTTTTGCATGATGAGGTCGTGGGCCGTGGTGGCCTCCTGTTTGGCTTTGGCCGACAAGCCATCCAAAAAACGGTTGGCGTGGATGATGTCTCTCTCGATACGGTCAATGTCTTTGGGGTCATTGTTGGTGGCGGTGATGGAGGTTTTAACTACCGACAGCATGTCTTGCAGGTAGCGGGTGATGAGCTCGACACTGACGATTTTGGCGTAGGTGCTGGTTTGTGGGTCAAGCCCGGCTTCCATCTCGGTGCGAATAAAGGTCATGACGGGCAAGGTTGAATACTCAAGTAACGATTTGTCTTTATTAGAGAGCACCAGGTCATTTTTCATTTTGGTGGCAATGTCTCTGAGCATGTTATCGACGCGGTATTGCAGGCCGTAATTGGGCGAGATTGTGATGGTCTTTTGAGTGGGAGCGAGGCACTTATCTGGCGACTTATTGCTGCAGACGTAGGTGTCGGCTTTGCCGCCCTCAAGCAAGCTGCTAATCAGGTTATTGTTATCGGTGAGCAGTGAGCCGTAGCCACGCGCATTGCCAGCTGCATCGTAAATGTAGGTGCCTGAAATCGACATGAGGAATTCTGCCAGCGTGGTATCACTGGATAAGAAGCTGTTTTCTAGAATTGCCGCCCAGACGATATTATTGCTTCTGCGCACCATATCCTTAAGTGCGGGGTCATTTTTCGCGTTCGCGAGTTGGTTATTGGCTTGACCGCCCGCGCCACATTCCTGTTGACCCGCCACCCAATCAGCAAAGGCATTGTTCTGCGTGCCCATGGTGGCGCAAATGTATTTTTGACTGCCAGCGCCCGCAAAGCCGGCTAAGGCTGAGACCCCCGCTTGAGCGGCTTCACAGGAGTTAATCGACTGATTGAGGTACTTATCCGCGATAGCGGTCAGGGTATCTTTAATCTGCTTTATCTGTGGTGCCCAGGTTTGCAGCGCTAAATCCACCGCAAACGGCACCGCATTGGCGATAATGGCTTTACCCTGCTGTACGATGGCATTGGAATTGATGTGGCTAAACCCGCCCATGAACATGTCGATGCCTCCACACCCTGCGGCCACACTGGGCATCTGCACACTGATGAGCTGTGCGTCCCGAATAGGGCTGCGCACAAACAAATTTCCTCCAGAGTAGTAATTGGCACTTTGGCCTTTAAAGGCCGCGGGGTTAGTGACGTTATTGGCATAACCCAGTTCATTGAAAAAGTCATTGAGGGAGCCACCCACCCCTGAGGCATGAGCCATCGGCGACAGTAGGGATACCGTGATAGCGGCTGAGAGTAAGGCGACTCTCACGTTGGGCAAGGCGCTGTTGGGTAAGTCTCTCATGTTGAGCGTTCCTTACTTTGTTTAGCGTCGACTGTTGTTTTGGTGCTGGCTCTGGCCATGGCTTCACGCTTGACCATGACATTGCGATAAATGAAGCAACTGACTAAGCGGTGCAGTGGCGTGAGCACAAACTGAAAAATAACCAGCGCTAATAGAATGCTAATAATGAGATTGATATTAATCATCGTTGCTAAGGTGTTCATGTCAGCTCCTATTGCATACTGGCAATGACCAGCGGGTCATTGAGTGAATTAAGGTAACTTTGCTGCAACTGCGCCTGACTCACATCACCTACCGTCAATCTGACAAACTTGCGGGTGTTGACGTTAATTAAAAATGACGCTGGCACCGTCACACTGCGCGGATTATCAAAAAACGTACTGGCGATATCCGGGGTAGCTGGAATGGGCACTTCAAAGCCTGGGATGCCTTTGTTGTCCAGCGAAAACGCATAGGTGTAAGTGCTTGTCTGCGCGGCTAGTTGCAGTAACTTCGGTGCAAATTGATGGCAATAGGGGCAGTCTGAGCGAAAGAAGAACACCAGAGCATAATCGTGCGGGTTGGCCGCGGATTGCGCTGAGCCTGCTAAGGGTTGTGCCTGGCTGCTAAATGAAAAAAGCAAAAACAAAAATAGCACCACGCTCAGCGGTAGCTGGTTAAGTAATCGATGGCTAAATAATGTCATGATATCTCCATCTCAGGTTGGGCGGGCAGGGCTGCTGGACGACTCACCGCTCTAAAGAAAGCTATCGCGCCGAGCAGTTGCAGCATGATTAGGATTAGCATCGGCCAGCCCATCGGTGCATCATATGTCTGGAGGAAAATCAGCATGGCAATGACATTGAGCATGTTAGACAGGCCGCTATAGGCAAGTAGGAGGTTTGTTGATACCGTGCGGTAATACTGCGCAGGGTGAGGCGCGCGCGTGTCAGTGGCTTTTGCACACTGGGTGCCTCGCATTTCAGCCTCAAACCGAGCCG
Source organism: Shewanella benthica (assembly GCA_023284085.1). Classification (GTDB taxonomy): domain Bacteria; phylum Pseudomonadota; class Gammaproteobacteria; order Enterobacterales; family Shewanellaceae; genus Shewanella; species Shewanella benthica. The sequence goes on along the minus strand of JAKVHY010000035.1, from coordinate 41,188 downwards.
TTGCTTCATCTGATTTGTAGGCGGAGAGGTTGTCTTGTAGTTCGCCCGAAGAGAGGACTGTGCACACCAAAAAATAACCTATGGTGAGCAGGTACATAGCAAGTTGGATGTGCATCAGCTGTGAATTGAGCGTCAACGGGTCGTAATATGCCTCCATCGAGTAGCTGATTATGATGGCCGGCACTAATGCGACTACGTAGGTCGGCATCATCACCTTTAATCGGTGACGCGGGATGAGAATATGCCGAGAGGGCGCTCGATTGAAAAGCGGGTAAATGATAGCCACGCCACCAAAAGCCAGCAACAAGAGAGTGAGCCATCGGATGGCCGCCATGTCAGTTAAGAGGCACATCATTAAGAAGGCCGAAACATAGCAGAGTGCTAATTTATACGGCTTGATTTTTTTCATTATCGTCATGATCGTATTCCTTTATTTAATCTGTAATGTTTGCCCAAACACTTGGGTAATTATCAATCAAAACATGACGGTTTTTATCTGTGATATTTTGTCGAACCACTTGAGTTATAAACCTATCAACCAGTGTTTCTATTTCATTGTCACTGACCTCAATATTTTCGTCATCCAGCCATAAAATTCTATCTCGTATCAGTCTTTTGACGTTTTCCCTGTAATCATCATCTCCACCAAAATAGATGAAGCGAAAACCAGATTTTCTGGATACTCTAGATATACAAGCTAAGGAGTCTATGATTTTATTGACCCTTTCTAATGATTCGTTATACATGCTATTTCCTACCTTAAATTCAACTAAAAGTCGGGGGCAAAATCAGTCGCCACATTCAAAAAACGGCCCAGCAAATCTTCTTGTGAGATAAACCCATAGGCGAGCGGCTTCATCTCGCCCGTGCTGGGATTAACCAGTACCAGGGCGGGACTAAAGGGCACATTAAGATGCTGTTGGTTTTGTCTGGTGTGGTGGATGCTGTTCAGTGTTTGGCCATCGAGCGTGACGCCTAGCAGCTCAATGCCGTGCTGGTCGGCGAACTGCTGCACACTCGGCGCTAATGCTTTATCTATGGCCTCATTGCCTTTATAGACAAAGAACAATCCCCAGCCTTCCTCTGCCAAACTGCGCACCGCACGGACTTTTTTACCGCGCTCAAGGGTGAGGTAAGTGCTTCTGGCGGCCTGCTCAGTCGGGCGGTCTTTGGTGTAAGACAAGTCGGGGTTATCCAGCAGCACCTTCTTAAAAGTCATGCCGTACAAGGAGGATTGCTCTGAGACGTATTGATTGAGCTTCATGGATTTCTCGACCTTCTTGGCGTTGGTCGGGTTAATCACCGCATCATTGAGCGTGTCATCAAAGTAGCGCTTAAATGACTGCATCTGCTCAGTGGGGCTCAGCGTATGGGTGCGCGTGACTGTGACGCTGGGCGTCCGTGGTGCTTTCCTTTTCAATGGTTTCTTGGCCACAACAGGCTCGTTATACCAGCGCCACCCTGCGGCATCACTGGCGTGGACGGGGGGTGCTATTAAAGGCAGCGTGACCAATAGTATTCCCGACAACCCTAACGCGCTGCGCTTGTTGGCCTCAACGCCCCGGTTTTTTGTGGACAGACAGGTAAACGGCACCTGTGCTTTCCACCGAAAAATCCGGCGCATCCAGGCACAATAATAAGTAAGAGAATGGGTCATGCTTTTCTGACGTTGTGACGTTCTCAATCCAATACTCATGAGTTACCCCCGACAGATTGCTGTAGTCGCTGCTGAATTTCATCTGTGTTGGGCATGTTTATACCTTCGTGCAGGTCTTCATAGAAATCAGAAAAATCCATGCTATCCATGTTGAGCTGTTGTAATTGGTTGGGGGTAAATGCGCGGCAATCTGGGTTCTTAGCACTGCCAAAATTAAGCCCGAGCTGGGCCTTGCCCTCCTCTTGTACTATTCGGGCAAGCTTGCTGCTGAATGCGCAATAGGATTTTTTTTTGCGGATGCAAATGCCTAAGATTTTTTCAGCGCAATACTCACCCAAACTGATGGTGAGCTTGTCTTCTTTGGCATCCCCTAAGGCTTTTTCTTCTTCACTGCACGAAGTGATACCAATGTCATTGCCCCAGCCACTGTCCTGACAACAATTGCTTAGCCCCATGGGCTTGTTGGAGCAGCGCATAATGTCGCCCTTGAAGATAATGGCGCTGTTCTCATTGATGCTGGCTGCACCACTCACGTCTTGCCCCGCTTCGCTTATCGCCGCTAACCCTGCGGCAGCGCGATTAAAGTCCGTGCTTTGGGTGGCGCTGGGCTCATAATAATCACCACTTAATGCAAATGAATCTTCCCCGCACACTAAACCGACATCTTGGCATTCTTGTGTTTCGCAAAGTCGCTGTTGTGTTTCACTGATGCAAACGCCTTCAAGTAACGTCTCACAAGCGCGGGATTGAGTGGTGCATTCTGATAATGATGTGCAGGTATTAGGTGTGTTGCATTGATAAGACACTTGTTCTTTCCAGCAATCTTGAGTGACGTTTACACCATCAATAATGCGGGTTTCCTTACTCTCAACACATTGGCGACTTATCTGTTGGCATTCTGGTATTAATGCGCCGCAACTATTGCGAGAACTCATGTCTACGCGTTGTTGGAGGACGTTCACGACAATAGATAAATTAGCCAGATCTAGTATGGCAGGTTCGGGAATTCCGCCTAACTCGGTGGCTACCGACAAACTGAAAACGTCGGCTTTTCCGTGATAAGGAAATGATGCGTTGATGGTATAAGGGCATTTTGTTTTAGCACAAGATATCCATTCTTTTTGTAGTGGGGCAACGCCCAATGGCGAGTTATTAACCTTAAAATGCAATGCGGTGGCAGGGCCAACGGTATAATTGAAGCTCCCGCCCCCTACTTGTTTTCGGCCAAAGGCAAGTAACTCTCCTTGAATGTGTATACTGGTTATTGTCGCACTCGGGTTGTTGAGGGAGATTGAGAAAGGTGGTGTCCCAGAGAGTGTGTAGGGGTATTCCGTGTAATAGTTAAAAACGTCTTCTACATAAGGTGTGATACTGCATTGCACGGGGGTATTTGTCGGGATGGAGCAACTCCTCGTTGCCGTGCCTATTTCACAGCGCAATCCCTTATCGCAGTCATGATACTTGGATGAAATGCCGTGACTGATATTATAAGCGTCATTCTGGTAGCCGATGGCAGCACGATAGGCGGGGTCGTTCTCATCAATGCTGGGGCGCCCATTGTTGAATGAGGTGGTCACTGCTTGCGATTGCTCATTTCGGCTGGTCTCATTTCGTGCATCACCACTTAACGCCGATTCATTATTGTAGTAGCGAGATTGCGCTGGATTGGCCACACCACTTCGACATGCAGCGTCCTGACAGAGTGTGTTGACATCAAAATCTTTGAAACCCGATTTCTGCTGGTTTTGAGAAATGCTGTCTTTGGCCCATTGCACATTATTGCGATAGTCGGTTTCGGTATTGCTGTTGGCATTAGCGGCCATCAGTGGCAGTGACACCATTAATGCCAGTATGAGGAAGGGTTTCATCAGCACAATCCTCCTGTAAAACATCCCTCTGCATAATGGGGGCTGTTGTAGATGCTGATTAATACGATCGTGATACAGGTCAAAAAGAAGAGGCAGGTGAAGCCAAAGAGCGCTTTGTATCCGATGCTGCCCCAGCTTGGGTGCCCGCTAAAGGAGAGTACTAAGCACCACCCTAAGCAGAACAATGCAAAGAGCGGGATCATGAGTACCATGAACAGGGTGGGGTCCATAAGTTGTCGTAAAAACTCCATAGCTTTACTCCTCGATTAAGCGATGTTGGGACAGCGCATTGCCCGCTATGTCAGGCACATTGCCGTGTTGGCTAAGTAAGCTCAGGGCGTCATAGAGCGACACATTGCCGTAGAGCACGTCAAAATCATCTTGGCTACACGGCTGCTTGGCGTGGCACTTGCCGGGCTTGATGGCCACAAAGGCGGGAACTTGGGTAATGCCAAACTGGGTAAACCATTGAGGATTTATCGCAAAGCCACTGTTGATGATTTGGCCTTGGTGATTAATCAACGCGTTCATCTGCTTGATGGTGGCGGTAAAGCCTTGAGGCTGGACGCCGCGAATAATGATAGGCACTTGTAAATCGGCGCTTTGCATCAGCAGTTGAATCAGTGAGGTGCGGGGCATTGAAAGGGAAGCAAACACCATGATGCCTTTTGCATCTGCTGCAGGATTGTGTTGCTTTGCTTTCTCTAATACGGGTGACAGCGCTGCGTCTAATTGTGTTTTGCTTTGTTGTTCAAACTGACGGGCTTGTTCGATGAGGTTGACGGGGTTAATGTCCATCACCGGCGAGGCATTGTTCATGGCGCGCTGCTCTCGTTGACTCAGTGCTTGCAGTTCCTCACTGCTATAGTGAGCTCTCTGAGTTTGTGTCGCGAGTGCCTGTGAAAAAAGTCCACTTAAGGCCAATAACCCCAGCGTTGCCAATGGTTTGATTTGCTTGTTAATTCGCCACTTACCCACAAGTAATGTGGATAAACAGGTATAAGTTGTTGCAAATTTGGCTTCAATTTTTTTCATCACATTCCCTCATCACAAAAACACGCAGTTGCGTTTCTTGAAGTTAATAAAGCCGAAGTTGTCACCGGAAATAGGGTTGTCATGACCGCTTTCCCAAATAACGGTGGTTGTGGTGTAGGGGTGCGCCCAGAGTGCATCAGGTATGGTGTTGGTCATCTGATAGCGATAACGGGATTTCGGTAATATCGGCATCGGGGTTTGATAGCAAATGGCGCCATCTGTCCCGTGGGACTCCCACACAATGCCTTGGCGGTGCAGTTTGTAGTTCAGTCGCTCTAAAATGAGCGTGCCGGCCTGGATAGGCGTATCACGGTAATTAGTGGTGCCGGTTAACGGGTAAGCAGAGCCTTGCGAACCCAGACACCAGAACAATGCGTCAAACGGCAGTACGAAATTGGTTGAGGTCGCTATAGCTTCGGTGGCGCAGGCCAATTGCGACACCACATTGCCAAATAAAATCGCTTCGGGGTTGAGGATAAATGACAGTATGTCATCGTCCCACAGCGGGTCTATTTCGGTGAGGTAAGCAATATCGAAATTGTCGGTGGCCATGCAGGCCACGCTTTCCATGATTTGCAGCCAGTAAATAATGGGGTACTTGTACCAGTGGCCATGATAAAACCCGCCATCTGATGAATCGCCCTCACGCGCCGTTGTACGTCCGCCAATTTGTGGCAGATTAGCACCACCCAGGCTCATGCCCATATTGACCATGCAGTAGGGGACTCTGGTTACATCGACGAGGGTATCTGGCTCCCAATAACCGATATTGAGGCCTATTTGCACAAAAACAGGCGGGGGCTTGGGGCAAAAAGAAATAGGTGAAACGGGGTTGAGCGTATCGGGCAGGCCGCCTGGAATGATGGGCACACTGCCAATGGTGAACGGGAAAATACACGACCAACAGATATCGGTTATGGGGTTGACGAAGGTGCCGGTGCAGGAGGCGCCTTGAGCACTCGCATTAAAAGGCGCGCTAATGAGTAGGCACGCAAACGTGAGTAATACACGGATGCCATTCAAAGAGATGGGATTACTCATGGCGTGCTTCCTCTGTGTGCGCGGCGCCTATCTCATCGGGGTCATAAAGTGGAAAGTGCGACACATCGATTTCCTGTACCTGCCACTGAATGCCGACTTGTTTTACTACTGATGGCACGCGCTTTAGGGTCAGCTTGCGGCTCAAGCTGCCTTGCTGGTCAAAGTAAATGCGCGCGTTCAGTTGGTGGTGAGTGGTTTCAGGCTCGCCACCCGTGAGTATCCACTTGATGGTTTCATCAGTATGTTGACTCTGATAACCCAATGCCCATAGGCGTTGCTGTACATCGTCACCATTAAAAAACACCAAGGTCTTATTGAATTGAAATTGCGCCTGACTGGCTCGCGGCATGGCTGGCCAGGTGGCAGTGTCAAACGGATTGATGCGAGTGCCCTTGGGGTAAATCAGGTTGCCGTCCATGTCGGTAATATCACTGGCCAGCGTCAAGCTTGGATCTACCGTGAACACCTCGGGGGAAGTGGTGGTGATCAACCCCACCGGACGAGGGCGCCTGACACTGGCTTTCACGTTATCTTGAAACTGCTGTTTCATGCTGTCTAGCTCCCCTGTTTGCTCTAGGGTGCGTAGGCGTTGTTGTATCCATTGCAGCATGTCGATTTCGCTGATGGGAAACACCTGACCGACTACGCCTAAATCCTTAGCGTGAGAACCGGGAACCACGCCCAGTAAAAGCAGCCCCAGAGTAAGCGTGAGTGGCAGGCCCTGTTTCATTCGGGCGCTCTTTCAAGCACGCTTGCTTTAGATGGTTGCTGCTTAGCGTCAATCTGTGCCTGCAAGGCGTTGAGTAAGGCTTGCTGTATCTCAGCAGTCGCATCCTCGGCGCCACTGACTATGGCCGGACTGACTAACACGGTGACGTTGTTGTCCTTGGCGTACTGCTCGACAACACTGTCCAACGTGCGAGTGAATCGCTGAATTTCAGCCTTTCGCTTTTCATCACTGAGCGTGCTGTTAGCAATGTCCTGCTCAAATCTCGTGATGGTGTCGTTAATGTCGAACTCGACGATTTCTTTAACCATCAGGTGTAGGGTGAACGAGGCGCCGATACTAATAAGCAGGACCGAGAGAACGATGAATAGCGTGGGTGTGGTTAACAGGGAAGTATTCATATTCATTACGCGGCCTCCGCGTCAGAACTAGAACTGCCATCAGATTGAGCCTGTTGCGGTTTGGCCGCCGCCAGAATGGCATCAAAGCTTTGCATATCTTTGGGGTAGAAATGCAGTGCGGTTTGCTCAATGGCATCAAGCAGCGGCATGCCCTGTTTGATGAGGGCGTCACAATGGTCAAACTCGGTAGGCTCGGTGGAGAGCATTGCGCGGGACCACGGGTCAGCAAACACCCGGTGAAAGGATACCCTGCCCCCCGCTTTGAGCATCACACACGAGTGTCCGGCATCATTGGCGCGTGGGAAAGACTTAATCATTATTTGCTCAAAGGCGGTAAAGTGGTCGGGGTGTTTTGCCAGAAAATCTCCCAATCCCTCGCCTTGGCGGAGGGTAATGTGAATGTCTGAGCTGTTCAGCGCCGCTTTGGCTTCGGCGTTGGTAAAGAAATCCTCTACCCCTTGTGTGACCGTGGCGAAACTGCCGCCAAATTTACGCGCAGTGCGGTAGCCTTCGTTAATGAAGTCCTTGCTTTGTGCGTTGGTGCCACTCATCAGTTTCCACGCTTCTTCGATGATGCACACCTTGGGGATAGAACGTTGACCGGAGAGGAACATCTGCTGATTAATGGCCACCATCAGGGCAAATACCACCGGGCGCAGGAGTTCATTACTGAAATCGTCCAGCTCCAGGGTGGTAATGTCGATACTAGGGTCGAGTTGTGACGGTTCATTGAACACCGCGCCATAGATACCGTCGGAGCAGAATTTGTTGAGTTGGGCGGCGATATCACTGATGCGCCTGTCATCCCCCTTATCCACTGCAATGGAATACAGGGCCGCTTGTACATCATCTATCCGCGCAGTATTGCCCTTTTCTTTCCAGGCAATCAAAATCGCATCCCCGAGTATGGCGCTTTGAAATCCGTTGAGCTTTTCATCCGGTGAGGCCATGGTGGCGATCAACGCGGTAATGTTACCCAGCACTTCGACAATTGGGTCTACTTTTTTACCTTCTTCATTCACAATGTCGCCGAATGTCCCAGCATCGTGAACTTGCTGTACTTTGCCTAGGTGCGTAAACGGGTTGAGGCGGATTTGGGTGTGGTCGAGGTAGACGCCGCCGAGTGTCTGCGTCAGTTTTTTGTAGCTCTGGCCCTTGTCCAAAATCCACACTTTACCGCCTCGAGCATAGATGGATTTCACCAGTGCTTGGGTGAAAAAGGATTTGCCCGCCCCGGAGCCACCGGTGATGGCCATGTTGTAGTTATCTGCACCACAGCGAAAGGGATCAAAAAAGCTGATTTGGTGGCGCATCGTTGGCAGCAACAACCCGCCCGATAAGCGTTTATGGTCGGCCACCACGGGTAAAAAATTCACCAAGTTTGAGGTCTTCATCATGAAGGTCTGTCCTGCCTTGATACTGTCCTTCATGAATCCTTCGCTCATGCAGAATGGCAGTGTCGATAGGGCGCACAGTCCCTGTAGCATATTGGTTTTGATGAGTTCAAGCCCTGCGCCGCGAAAGGTGGCCACGGCTTTAGACGTGTTGTTACGCTGGTTGTCCTTGGTGGTATACAGGGTGACGTTCATCGTCATGGTGCAGATTTTATAGTCGCCAGCGCCTAAGCCTGTTTGCAATGCCTTGCGCTCTGCTAATTCATCGGCGGCACCCGGAATGAGCAGTCTCATTGGAGAACCCACCGTTTTAGTCAGTGAGCCTATTTTACTGTCATTGCTGGTCACTTGCTCGCCGGTCTTATTGATATAGAAATGCACACTAATGCGGTGCGGGCACTGCAAGCTGTTCATTGTGGTGGTCATCGAGGCTAAGCAGTTCGGAAAAGCGTAAAGTCTGAAATCATTGGGCAGACGTTTAAGCCCTAAACTGACTAAGGTGGCTTGTGCGGGCTCATCACTGCACATCGGCGTATGACGGGTATTGATGCAGTCGCGGTTAAAGATAAACTCACTGTCTGGACTGAGTATCTGCGTATTCAGGGGCTGATACTCGTTATAAGTGGCCGCTATACGGCGGTCTTGATGGTGATTAAAGTTCAGATGTTCACGGCAATGCTCAATCAGTCCTTCGCCTGATAACCGCTCAATCTGCATGCCGGTTTGGGCCAACTCAGATTCAAGACTCAGACGCATGTCCATCAACGCGGTCATGTCGAGCGTGGTAGAGACAAACAACCAGGCCTTGGCGTTCTTAATGTCATAGTGATATGTCGAACTTAACTTGGTGCCAAAGCCATGCTTGGCGCTGTGCTTTGCGTAAATAGCTTCGTTAAAGGCGAACTTATCGCAAATGGCATTACGGCCACTGAGCAGGGCTTGGTTTTGTTCAATGAGTTCGCCAATTTGGTTATTGCCGACCATGACAAACTGATAATGCCATTTATCGCCCTCGGGCAGGGTACTGACAATGGCATTGAGTGAGGTGATGAGGTCATCATTGGCGCCACTGAACAGTGACAGACTAAAGCCTATTCCGCGCGAATTAGCATTATCAAACACCTGCTCCTCTTCATCATAAAAGCGGTAAGGCAGTTCATGGTGCAGGTGATTATGAGATTGTTTGCTGGCGGCAAACAGGCCAGACAAATCGGTTTTAAGCTGTTTCATTGGTAGGCCTCTTTGGTTGGCGACAATTCAGGGTCTGTGAATTGAAGCCGCTGTCCAAAATCCAAATTTCACCTCCACGGGCATATCCTGCGTTAATGAAATTCAGGCTGTGTGAATGGGTGCCGCGCATTAATTCCCATGTCTGTTTCGCCATAAACACGCTCTTGCCTGCACTTGGCGAGGACACAATGGTGTGATGTCCGGGACAACTGTTATCTTTGCTCATGATGCTTTCTCCACATTGCCCGCTGAGGTGACTTGATCTGCTGCTTGCGGATACCTTTCCAGAGCGCTAAAAGCCCCAAAGCCAATCACCCCTAAAATCACTGCCAGGCTGAACCGGAATGACATCTCTATCCAGTGAGTGAACTGAGGCTGGCCTATCATGTAGAGGCCGTGTTCATCGGCGAGCTGCGCGACCACTTCTGGGGCGAAGTACAGGGGTAACAGCATAAAAAAACAAAACAGTTTCGGCCCCTGACTCATGAGTTTGGATAGGCAGAGCGCAATGCAGTCGAAAAGCCCGCGTATCACGAAGGTGAGAGCTTGTTTGGCGTATAACGATAACTTCGTCATGATTAATCTCCTCTAATGAGCTTCGCGGGACGGCCTGTCCAGCGGCTTTTATCGAGCACGATGTACACATCGGTGGTGTCGACGTAATCGCCGTTTTTATTGATGAACGGGAATATGGTTATCTTCTGTACGAACTCAGAGGTGCGGATAGGGAAGCCGTGTCGGTCACGGCGGGGCAGCGGGATAAAGTCCATTGGCCCACCAGATAACCCTCGTTGAGTTTGATGGGTGTTGCTTAACGCCAGTACAGCCGGGCTGGCTGTTTGCCCAGGGTTAAATGCGCCGGTGTTAGCGAGGTTTCTGACCTCCATCATGTCGGTACAGCCGTTGATGCCGCCGACTTTATCGCAGGCGTAATCACCATCGAGTCCGGCAGCACAGCCGGTAAGGGTAGTCGCGATAATGGCCATGGTGGCCCATGACAGCAGTGAGGTTATCGTGAATGAATGTGTCAAAGTAAACTCCTTAAGTACGGTGATTTGCTTGGTCATTGACTCGATGGTTACTGCGTGCGACCAAACGGTGAATTAGCCGGGCGTTGTCTTTGCTGGTTATACCGCTGTGCGGGGGTGAGTGATTGAACATGTGGCTGAGCGCTTAAGGTGTTACTGCCCCTTGGCGCAATGTCATTGGGCATCTGTTCGAACAAGGGGTTACTGATGGTATTGAGGATTTGCGCGGTGCTGGAAAGTGGTGTTTGCTCCTGGTTCGCCAGCGCTTCTTCATATTCCGCGATGCCCACAGGGTCTAGCGGAAAGCCCTTTAAAAACACGATATTGACGACATTCCCCGGATTGAGCTCAATGATGGGGTGGTATTGCTCAGCGAGCTTGATGTAATAATCTGCCAGTTTGCTGCCGACACTGGCACTTGCAGAGCCTGCCAGATTGAGTAGGGCGTCGCCGCCACTAATAGACGTGGTTGAGCCCAGTGCTGAGGTGGAGGTGGTTTCACTTAAGGCTTTTCCGGTCTCGCCGATGCCGGTTAAAATCCCTGAAATACCCGCCATCTGGACAATCTTGCCGTTTTTCATGATGGTGGTGCCACGAATACCATTGCGGCCAAAGTTGAACACCGTGCCCTCAACCGGGATATCAATAATCTCATCATCAAAAATACAACTTAAGCGCTGAGTTCTGACAATGCCGCGACTGGAGGATATCTCGCCGTACACGGCGCCGATGATGGTGCAGTTCTTGAGTTTGGAAGGTTTACCATTTGGCAAGACGCCGGCATTGAGCGTCTGAAACACCATCGGGACGGTATCGCCTTGGCCGTTCACGCCCGCGTTCGCATCAGCGCCGCCGGTAATGACGGCGGTGACAAATGAGCCTGCGGGCACGTAGTTATCAGGTGTGCGCTTCTTGGGCAGGTTCTGCTCTGGGCTTTCCCAACTGAGCGTGAAGGAATCGATGCCATTTTGGCTGGCAGGTGGTGTGACACTGCTGCCCTGGTAAGACCCTGTACCAGACTCATAGCGGCCAGTACTGGGTCTGGGCGGTAAGCTGTATTGACCTAATGCGGTGGCGTTTTGATTGTTGCTGTTATCGGGGAGGCCTGTTGCACTGCCAAGTTCTAACTGGTTAATACTATTGCTTGAACTATTACCTAATCCTAAATTTTCGCCATTAGCATTATTGGCCACCTCAATCTGACTTTCAATTTTCTCTGTGACTACCTGCTGAAAGCTTTCAAAGTTGCGCTTTAAATCGAGATTAGCGGTGTGGTTATTGCGCTCAATGCCTTCAATGGTTTTAACGAGCTTATCTAGGGTACGCTGCTGGGTATCGAGGGCGATTTGCTGCGCGGTCAGGGCAGATTGATTGTCTTTTTCGGTAAAGTCACTGTCGATGACAGCACCAAAATCAATGACCTCTGTTTTCACCGCGGCGTTAACGGGGGGAGCCATGACATAGTCACCGGCCAAATACACTGCCCCTGCCAGCGTGGAAAAGAGACCAAGTATTATCCAGTTGCGCTTACCATTGGCATCATTGAGCGCCTGGCCCTGGTCAAAATCGCCCACAGGGTCTTTTTTGAAGTAATCGAGTAGGGATTTCATCGACTCGCCTCCCCGCCAGAGACCACGAAGAGGTGGCCGACCTGCTGAGAGTTGAGCGTGGGCGTCGACAGTGCGGCTGCGCGCACTGTGGGTGAGTAGAATTGGGCAGTGGTGAGCGTCATCACCTGGGGAGAGTGATTAGTCAGGCGATAAATGATGCCGTTGAAATGCTTGCCGGTGAACACTATGGCAGGCTCAGTGGTGAGCCCTGTGGGTGCAGGTAGTGCATCCATGGCACTGTTAGCTCTAGGGGTAAAGCCTTTATGGCTGTGACGATTGAGCGCTTTTTTCAATGGCTCCTTGGTGTTATCAATGATATGCACCTGATAACCCTCAATCAGCTGTCCGGTAGCGAGGTAGCGCATCATCTGCGCGGTGAACTCACTCATCATGCTGGTATAGGGACTGTCTTTATCAAAGGTTGATGCTTGCTCACGAGGGGCAAACTCAGGGGTAAAGATGGAGGTCACCGCAGGTCTGGCTTTGGGGGTGATAAATAAGCCAAAGTGGCGACCCTTGGCGGTGGAGATATAGGCGGTAAAGGGCGCAGCCAGATTAAGGCTCACTCGCGCCGCGCCAGAGTTATCACTCTTGGTGCCTGTCACCACGCAAAACCCTTCAGGGCAATCTATTGACGTGATTTTGTCATCTTTTACCACCAGTCGATTAATGTCGACGCTGGATAGCACCACCGGGACGGTCTCACTGTCATTAAACCGATACTGAGTGGGGGGTGTGTTTTTAGCGACAGCGCTAGCCGATAGCGACGCCGACAACACACCCATGACCATCATGGCCACGGCGCCCTGTTTATATAAGGGAAAGGATAAAGGTCTCATGGGGTCTCCTTAATGGATTTCTTAATCGTTGCCAGGCACAGTTGGCCATGGTCGTAACGCATCGCGATGACGTAACTCAGGGGTTCAGGCTCAAGCGCTCGCTTACCGACATATTTACTCAATACCCCAGAAATTTTGACCAGTCCCTTATCCAGCGCGACTTGGGCACGGTTAATGGAGAACTGACTGCTGATGTTCTGGCGTTTGAGCATGGCGGCATCACTGGCAAGCAATGGCTGCATCTGATGCCAGCTGTCCTCACAGATGTAATCACCTAACTGTTTGTACTGATGCTCGACCGAGGCGGGAGTGACGTTTAATTTCAAAAAAGCGAAATACTCCGCCATCTGTTGCAGATAGGGCTCATCGACTTGCCCGTCCGAGACGGTAAACGCTTGACTGATAGCTGGAGGGACTAAGGTGCGGCTTTTATTGAAATAGGATTGCCACACAATCGCTGCAAGGATGATGTTAACCAGCATGGCGGCGACAAAGGCAACGAGCAGGAGGGCGTTGAGGGATTTGGTGATGCTGAGTAAATCGAGTTTATGGCTTTGAAACATGGGCGCTTCCTTACGGGGCTCTTCCCCGAACACTAAGCAAGTTGGCTAACGCAGCCAGTAACGACGACACGCAGAAGGTGTACGCTTTAGAAATGTTTGGCTAAATTCAGTTGGGGCGTACCAGTAGGCCGTGAGGCGTAGGACGCTCATACCATATTGGTTTTTTAACCGGCGCATGCCGACAAACCAAACCGTGGCCAGCGCCATGCCAATAAGTGCGTGGTTCATCATGAATAACACACCAAAAAAACACAGCGCGGGTACTAACTCATCCATGTCAAACCCCAATAACGTGGGGACGTTGTTGAGTTTTTTCGGGATGCTGAAAAACTGCGTCGGATTATCCATTACAGACCAACTACCTTTAATGCAACATTGAGGAAAATCATCCCAACAACAAATCCACCGATGGCCGCGCCCCAGTTTCTCGTTAGAAATCCAGTAATACCCGCAGCACACAAACCAATGACCAATAGGGCAAATTGTGCGGTAGAGCCAGAGCCAACCGTATCGACAATCTCAGATTTAGCTGGAGCGAATGGGTCGGCAGCATGAACCAGTGTTGGCACGAAAAATACCATTAGCAGAACCCAGAGAATGAACATGCCGACAATCTTGTACATGAGGGTACGGTTTTCTGGGGTATAGCATTTGGGCACAAGCGCCCCGATGCGGACCATTTCTTGATCGGCTTTGATACGAAGTGCTTCACGTTCTGTTGGAGTCATGGAAGTGGTCATTAGTTACGTCCTTTATTTGCGATCCAATTTTTAGATCTTGTGAATAAAAAATTAGTTTTCTGATTTGTTTTCTTGTTGGCCTTTCAACCCCATTCCCATTTCGTCGAAACGGGAAAGGTGATCAATCAATCGCACCTGGGCTTCTTTGCGCTTTGAGCGGTTATTGCGCTGCGCCGACTTTTTGAGGGTTTGGTTACTTTTTGCGTCAAGAATGATATTGACGTGAGTTGAGTTGGGCATTTTACGTCCGCTAAACGAAATTATCACGAATCAAACGATACTAACAATCTCATTTTGAGTCAATAACAACTAGGATTTATTTACAGATTTCTTAGGTTGATATATATGCGTGAACTAGGTGGCAGAATTAAAAGCCGACGAAATATAATGGGAATAACTCAGAAAGAGTTAGCAATGATTTTAAATGTCACTTCAGTAGCTATTTCAAGGTGGGAGCTGGGTGATAATCAGCCAAAAGGCGAGATATTAGAAACGTTAGCTAGTGCTTTGAAAGTTTCTGCGGAGTGGATACTCACAGGGGTTGATTCAGAAGGTAGTCTAGAAAAATTAAAAAAAGAATTTTATTGGATCCCATACTATAAAAATATCGAAGTATCAGCTGGAAATGGCTTTATTAATGTTGACGAAGAGCTTACAACTATTCCAATTCCTTCAAGCATTGTCCATGGGGATTTTAATAAGAAAGGATTGTTTTGTCTAAATGCGACAGGAATATCTATGGAGCCTGTATTAAAAACGGGTTCAATGGTGGTCGTTGATTCTACCCTAAAAATAATCAAAGATGGTTCTATGTTTGTGATTAGACAGGGCGAATACTTAAGGATTAAACTGTTGTCAGAGACACCTTCAAAGATTATTTTAAAAAGCTATAATCCTGAGTATCATGATGAAACCTATGAGTATGATGAACTTCAGGATTTTGAAATAATTGGGCAAGTAATCTGGTTTTCAACACAATTATCATGTTGAAAACGATATTATCAATAGAAAGTCTATTTTTTTTTTTGAATTTGCATTAGAATTAAGCCAGCTTTGAAGTAAAAGTGCATTACATAGCACGCTACTACATAGTCTTTTATGTAGTGTATTTTTCAAAGTAGAATGTGTTAGACCACTAATCTGACTATATAGCATTTGACAAAAAAGCCGACTACTCGATGGGTCGGCTTTTTTGTGTTTAAAATTCAATAAATTAAGATCGTTGATCTTTGCGATCGGATCAATTACATTAGATCCCAATGTTTGGATTAGTAACCCAAGCAGACCTAAAAACATCGAGAATCATAATAATGAAAAATCAACAGCGCTGTGGCTGCGTCAGGCAGCACAAATTCCAATTTAGACACTTTCAATATGACATTGCGATCTTAATTCGATCACATATGACTGTTGAGATCGTGTCTGATGCACGCCTCTAGTTCTTCTCCCGAACAACCTAAACAATATTCACCGGCAGAGCTGGCGATTAAGCTATTGCGTGAAAAATCACGTGATAAGCGGCGTCATCTGCGTGAAAAACGCCGTGAAGCTGCGGACTGGGTGACTCAAATTAAGAAGGCGGTAGGGGCGGCAGATTACAAGGCCACTGATAAAGGCTTTATCAAACAGCATCAATTACCCGCTCATTTTAAACCGCTGATAAATGGTCTCCGTCAGTGGGTATATACTCAATTTCAATATATCGATAAGAAGGGCGTGGTGCGTTCACTGTCGGCCCGAGGTAAGCGTAAGCTATTTGAAGTGTTAATTGTATTGATTACTTCATGTGATTTTATGTCAGGTCAGCTTGGTAAGCCGATGAAAGGGCATATGGATACGACTAAGCATGATGCGTTCATGTTGGAACATGCCAGGCGTTTTGGGTATGCGATGTCGAGCAGTACCTGGTATAGATATATTGATATGCTCAAGTCGATGAATATTTTCAGTGGCCGCGAAATTAAGCTGCATGGTGATGATGGCGTGACTGTACGCTCCGAAGCATCCTATAAGTGGTTGTCTAAAGGTTTCTTACGTAATATAGGTGTCTACAAAGACACTATTATGGCGAGCATTAAGTTGGCTTACCAAAAGGCGCTCGATAAGGGCCGTAGCTTTGTCTGGCGCCAACATAATGCCCCTGTGGGATATTGCCCTTCTCAAGACTTGTTCACCGCTTACAACCCTTCTACAGCACCACCACAATAACCTTTGTTTAGACTGACCGCTTTGATTAGCGGGACTCGATAGTGTCTGTGTGGAAATTGAAGACATAATATGTCGTTTTCTAGATGGTTCAGGTCTAATCAGATCCTTTTTTGCTGTATGGCCATGTGTTCTATGTTCGATATCTCAGTGCTTGTGGATAAGCCATGTATTACCTATATAAAATGGGAGTAAAGAAACGGAGTTAAAACTTGGAGTCCTTCTTTTAAGCTCTTCGAGCTATAAGAGAATAAATTTAAAAAAGAATATTATTAGAAGGAGAAAAATCAGGGGATAAGAATGCAATGTCCAATGCCTGGCAAACGCTTACGCGCCAGGGGACATAATTTAAAGCACAATCGGAAGGGTTCGTTTTGCCTACGGCCTTCAAACGGCTAATCAACTTGCAGGTCCATTTCCCTACGGGGTTTTCGCTATCGCGAAGGTCTAGCAAGAGAAAAAAGCCAAATTGAAGACTTACTAGTGTTCAGAAAAACATACAGTATTTTGAAAATTAAACGTTGGAAGTGAGAATAGATGCAAAAAATAGAACATAGTAATTTAAAATAATTATTTATCCTTTGTTCTATCTATGTTTAGCTAGTTTTGTTGAAAAGCTTAAGTTCCAATCAAAAACATCAGCTATAAAATGGTTACACCATTCTATAGCTAAGAAGATAAACGTGAGTTGAGTATGCTGATATCCTCATGAAATGATTATTTTTTACTACTTGGCTGTTAATTTATTCATTTTTTGTGAGAGTATCTGTTACTGGAGAAGGAAATAAACATTGGAAATTAGTAGTCAATACAAGGAAATAGCCAAAAACATTGATGAACACGTCAATAAATATCCTGATAGTAATATCGGTGATGAATCACTATTAAGAAATTTATTTGAACTCATGATCCCCTTCAAAACTGTGATTGGTAACTGCAACAATGTGGAACTTGATTACCTTTATGCCCAATTCCCTGGCTTTTATCGTATGGCCTCATTGTTAGAAGCCATGGCCGAAGGGATTCAGAGAGGAGATTTAGAGATGCTAAAAGGTCATTAGGAAAGAATAACTTTTTAGTATCTACATAGGTTAACTAATGTTAGCTCTTTAGAGTGAGCTGTTTTATCACCCTCTGTTGCATCCAGTTCGGTTTCGTCGAGAGCCATTGAATTAATTGCCACGCCGGAAGCTGCGGTAAGTCGATTAGACGTGCTTTTTCAATTTCGGTATACTGTTTTTGTAACATTGTTTTCCCCTTCTAGGTTGGTGGTGTTACAGGTCTATAGCAACTCCACATTGCTATAGACCGTTAACTTCTTGTATGTTAGAGGTCATTTATATCTAAATCGTATTTTTCAAATAATAATAATAATGCTTCTTCTGCAAGGGCTGGGGCTTTACTGCCTTTCACCTTTTTTTGTTGAAAAACTAACTCCTCGAATTTTTCAGCAAAGGATTCCTGAATATAGAAATTTTTCTGTTTGCGCGACGGCTCTTTATGTACCCTAATAAGCTGCGGGGCTTTAGGGTTGAATGTTTGACCCGTTGAGGTTACTTGCTCAGCTCTTTCTTCTTCTTCTTCCATCCAGCTTGGGGTATTTGACATATTTATACCAACTCTGTTGTCGGTTGTTCCATTAATATTCGCCCTAATATTTTAGATATTTCACGTCTACGCTCATTGATTTTGTAAGCTTTATTTAATGCAGGATCAAAAATCGTTCTATATTCTTCAGCTGCTCGACTAAATACTCCACTGGAAGGTATTACAAATGCCCCTTTTTCTTTTAAGGCTTGGGTTGTTCTTTTCTCATCTGCACGATGAGCTTGGCCATCGGTAACTACCGTTAAAATATCTTTATTTAAGCTTTTAGCCCTTTTAAATGCGTCAATATAAGTAGCATATTGATCTCTCGCAGGCTTTAAAGGCATAACAATTAGATTAGGCGTAGGAACCTCCCAATCACTGGCTTGGTGATCGAAAAAAATAATATCTGCATCTGGTCTTTGTTTCGGTATTTGTGCTTTTACTTCAAAAGGTAATTTGCCCCCCTTGAAATATAACATTGATGTTCCTTGTTGATCTTGGCAGATAACCAAAGGTTTCAGTCCTAACTCAACAGAGGCTGAGGCCAGATTCAATGCAAGCATTGATTTTCCCTGTCCTCCTTTGGGATTCCAAACACTAACAAGCTTAATTTTCATCATCTATGCTCCGATCTACTTTTCTCTATCCTATAGAGTTCTTTAGTATAGAGTTCTAATGTAAATGATTTTGTTGAAGTTTAGCTTATAAGATATACGGTGCCAAACGCAAAGTAAAGAATTCTATAGTATAAAAGTCTCTACTACATAGGTATAGAACTCTATAGTATAGAGTTTCTATAGGCGCTCAGCTCTCAGTATCTTTACTATAGAGTTCTATAGTAAAGAGTTGTTATGGCAAGGAGGTGAGTAAAAGAGTTTTAAGAATTGGTATAGAGCGACAATTACCTTGATTGGCCTCGTACGGTAAGGTTTTTTGTATGATAATTCATAAGTTATCGGACGCGCTAAAACAGTACCATTAAGGTGTCTATTAAATCGTTATTTTGAGATAATAGACACATACTGTCCGACAATCGATTTAGGAGACATTTCATGCGACTTTTTGGCTACGCAAGAGTATCGACCAGTCAGCAATCTCTCGATATTCAACTCAAGACTCTCAAAGATGCCGGTGTTAAAGTCAGTCGTATTTTTAGCGACAAAGGCTCTGGCAGTAATACTAATCGAAAGGGTCTTGAACTGTTACGGATCAAAGTAGAGGATGGCGATGTCATCTTAGTAAAAAAATTGGATCGTCTTGGGCGCGATACGGCTGACATGATTCATTTAATAAAGGAATTTGAAGAACAAGGTGTTGCTGTGAAATTCCTAGATGACGGCATCAGTACTGAGGGGGAGATGGGAAAAATGGTTGTCACTATTTTATCTGCAGTAGCCCAAGCAGAACGTCATCGCATTTTGGAACGAACAAATGAAGGACGGGAGGAAGCTAAGCTAAAAGGTATCAGGTTCGGTAGAAAACGTACGATCGACAGAAGCCTAGTTCTATCTATGTGTAGCCAGGGTATTGGTGCTACGGAGATCGCTAATCAATTAAAGATTGCGCGATCAACTGTCTATAAAATAATTGATGACATGAAAAAAGACAACACAGCATAAAGCTTGTCTTGAGGACTCACAGTGTTAGTCAGTGCCTTTTACATGGTGTCTATATGGCGGGCTCTGTTGTCACATAAACCACCGATTATGTGACAGTCTGTACGAGGAAGACCTAGCTGTCAAAATTTGTCACTTAACCCGTTATTTAATTTAAGGTGTGCAAAGGGGCATCAGAAATATAATGTGACGGAAATTCCGAAGGGATCTTCTTTCTGACAAATATCTCGCGTAAATCCTCCTGATATTCAGGGTCTCGCCGTCCATAGGATGCCAGCGTGAACAACTAACCGGCCGTCTCAGGGTTATGCCGCGCTTCGGCTTTATTTATCCGCTCAAAAAACCACTGTACGAATGCGTGAAATCACTATGTTTTAGCCTATTCCATTACGTCTTTGCTGTGTTTTTATCGATTTAAGCATCCAAAATTGGGTGATTCCAGGTTGAAAAGTGAGCGCTGCAACAAAGCCGCATAGCGGCCTTTTTTGCGTATAATACCAGCATTCCCTTTAACGATAATTAGCCAGGACAACACTATTGTGACCAAGCCAACAGCGAAAGCCCAGCACTTTACTATCAACAATGAAGCAAAAAAAGTGCGTAATAAACCTAAGCCAAAGACCCAAGCTGAGCTTAACGAATGAAGACATCGATATGGAGTGGCGCTAGTCACATATGGGCTACGTGGTAGATGGAGTTTATTCAAATCCCTTAATTGAGAGAGGTAATGCCTAGTGCTAGTATGTTGCATCGGTTCTGTTTTTTAATATTCGAGAGGCTGTGATGAATAGGGTATGTAAAATTATGTTTGTTGGTGTGGTGCTAAGCTTTTCTCAACTTGCCAGTGCTGGGATTATTAAGCCAGACTGTACACCAGAGAAAGCCACTAAAAGTGCAGTAGCAAATGCCACCATAGGCGTTAAAGGTCGGTGTTCTCCTGCCGAAACCGCTAAGAACACGACAACTAAAGCAGTAAATGAAACATTGCCCGATGAGGGTGTTGCGGGAAAAGTTGTGGATATAGCCAAGCCGAAAAAAAATGACAAGCTGATGAAAAAAGCGAGTAAGGCCATCATAGACTGATGCCATCAACTTTTTATCTAAAACTAGGCCCTACTATATAGGCTAAGGGGGAAGGCCGTTGTGCTCTCCTTACCTTAATCAACTCACTAGCAGGCGGAAGTAATGAACAATAAGAAGTCTGACCAAACGAAAAAAAGCATGTGGCACAGAGAGAATCTTGAAACTAAAGGTATTAAGATTGCGCTTAATATCATGGATAAAATCCAGAAAGCCAAACTGGTCAAGCTAATTTAACGCTAGATTTGGTGTTGTCGGCAGGCAATAAAGTCTGATCAATGATCATTAAAGTTTGTCACTTTACCGGTTTAGGTACAAGTCAGTGGAGAGGAACTGACTCGTTTCAGCCCTTTTATGAGTTACTCTAAAATTTTAAATCATTCCACTAACCTATAATTTGAACAAAATTATCTAATGGATGTAAATATCATGCAACTTGAGGTATATCAGAAAAAGTTTAATCACAAAATCTTAAACCCTATCGCCTCAAGCCTTTCTCTTTCCGTATTTTTCAGGGTTTTTACTGCCCAGATTAGGTAATGTCTGGGTCTTGATGATGCTACATAAGCAAATCTGGCGGCTTCACTATTTGGTTCATTAAGCCAGCTCTGCCAGTGGGAGCCTGGCTGCCCTCCAGCCTGAGCAGTGGATATGACTATAGTCACATCATGGGTTTCACCTTTAGACCCGTGAATTGTTGACATCCTATAGGATTGTGTCGATTTACTAGTGGAACCTAAGACAGAATTAACTTCATTTTTTGCGAATCCTGCCGGAGACGTCAGGTTTACTTCATCTAGAGGAGCTAAAACTGTAGAAATGTCTTCTGGGCAAAAATATTGTTTTGAAAGAGTTCGAACTAACACCTTAGAGCGCTTCACCCAATCAGACCATGAAACTTGCATATGTTTAAGGTCATTACTGACTAAATGATTCAATGATTTACACAGGAATTTTCGCCAAGCAAGGTTAGAGTCTACGGATTGTGGACAATTAAAGCTGTTTGGTTTGCAACTTTCGGTTAGATAATAGCTAATGAATTCAGAAAATAACTCCATGGAATTGTTTAGCGCTTCCATGTCGTTGGGGTTAAACAGTTTCACCGCTAGAGCTAGCTTTTGAATGTTGTTTAATTTACTAACAGAGGTTTGAAATTTACGTAAAATAGAATGCCCTCTTGATACGACGACATTGTGATCAAAACCATTGCACTTCTCTTCAAAGATCCCAATGAGCTCTGTAGGACATTTTTTGTACTGGATAACTAAGCACCTAGAGTCCAGCCAAGATACGTTTCCAGTTATGTGATCTCGCCCCGAGATTATAGAGCACAGGTTTACGATGTTTTGGCAACTACGAAAGTTCCTACTGAGCTTTAATTCAATAAAATCGTTATTCCTAACAAACTGGCTAATTTTTTCAGGGTCAACGTCGCGAAAACCATATATTGCTTGATGTAGATCTCCTATGAAATGAAGCTTGGCGCCATTGTCAGCAAGAATTAGAAGGATTGTAAGTTGCTCTTCAGACAGGTCTTGGCATTCGTCAATCATTATCAGTGGATAGCGTTTTACAAGTAGTTCTACGAAGTGGCAGAGGTTATTACTAGTTAAAGCTGTGAGTGCAAGGCATTCAATATCTTTATAGGTAGCCAATCCTCCTCGAAGCATTCTCTTTTTAACATTTTGTAGGTCCCTTTCTTCCCAGTCTTTGAGAACCAGAGAGTTAAGCGTTCTATTTTGTATTGAGTCGCCGGTATCGAACGTTATTTTATTGTTACCGGTGATGGAAAAATGGTGTGCATATACGTTTCCTCGTCCACCATACTGATATTTTGACCGATAACCTAAATACCCTGAAGGCTCTACTATACGAATAGAAGCATCATCATTGTCACCAGTAAATCCAGTCAGTTCAGTTGCAAGTGGACTAACTATGTTTTTATAGATAAAGCTATCAAATGTGCCTAAAAAATGTGGAAACATACTTCGGCCTGGGGGGAGATACTTTGCTATGCGCTTTGTTAGCTCATTCGTAGCGCTGTTGGTAAAAGAAAGAACCGCCAAACCACTAGGTAGGGGGCTCCAAGAGTCGATTTCTTTAGCTACCTTGGCTGCAACAATCTCTGTTTTACCGCTACCAGGGCAGGCTTCAAGGAATACATGGTTTTCAATGCTTGAGTTAATATATTCAAATTGTTCGTTTGTAAACTCAAAAGCCATTACACTTCCTCAACTTTATCTAGTGAGCAAGCCCACAGAACAGCATTTTTAATATAACTAGGAACAGTGAACACTACACTGCCATTCTCGATTTTGTCAGTGATTACTTGAGCAAACATTCCTTTACCAATATTGTCATCATCGATACGTTTGAGAATGCTATTAGCTGCTAATGCTGTCTTTTCGGGTGGTTGTTGCGTCCAATCCACCTTAGCCATTTCGTTAAATTCGTCGATTACTGGACTGTGTCCTTTTTTAGGCTTGGGCCATAAAGAAGCTATTACCTCGGCCATTAGCGCCGCGTTATTACCTTCCATAGCTAAGTCGTACTCTAATGTTTTGTATTTACTTACAAACAAACGCGCATTGGTTGAGCCATTAATCGATTTGATAAGTTTTATCGCATGGTTAGTTCCATCTTTCATATTGCCATCATATGGAATGAACTCGTTATCAACTTCTTTAAATTGGCCAGATTTTTGGGGGTTGGGAACTTGTACCTTAACAAACTTTGGTGGGTCTAAGTCTGTTAATCCAGCACATCGTACAGGGATATTTTCTCCATCTATTTCTTCTTCATTCGATTTTTTAATGTTGCAGTAGAGCTGCATGAAGTGCTTAAAGTAGATTCCATTTAGGTTTATGGTTGATACCCCTAGGTCTTCTAAACTCTTTTTTCCGTCGTCTTGTTCGTAAAGAATTATTTTTGCCAGAGTCGGAAGTATCATTTGCTCTGCAATCCCTTCCACTAATATTACACCGCTTGCAAACAGAAGGTTCGATTTGGTTACATCTAACCAGCGGTTAATGAACTGAGAGCTATTTGGCGGCAGTCCACAAGTTCTTAATGGGGTAGCTATGGGTTTTTTAGATTTGGACAAGTGAATAATGGAATCAAGCTCGACAGAAGAAGCTAAGACCGTGGAGTGAGTGGTAACAATTACTTGGACGTTTTTATTTTCTTCTGCTACTGATTTAAGATGATTTAGCAGCCTTATTTGTAGCTGAGGGTGTAAGTGAGCTTCAGGTTCTTCAATGAGAAGCAATTTAAAGAGTGGTTGTTCATCTTCCTCTTCATTCAAGGTGAGCTCGGCAAGAATTGATGCTATGTAGAGTAGATTGTTATAGCCCAAACTATTTTGATTTAAGCTACGGAACAAGCCTTGATCTTCAGCTGATAAATTTGGGAAGAATAAAAGTGTTAAACTTTCAGCAATCTTAGTAAAGTCATTTTCTACAAATTGAATTCTGGTTTGTTGTCCAAAATGACGGCCAATTGCCTGTGTTAAGTGCGTAGTAATTAGTTCGTTAGCATCTTTGATACTTAATGTTTCATCAGCGGCTAAGGCTTCATTAAACTCTTTGATCTTTGCTTCGAGTGGATGTAATCTTTCGTCTTTTTTACATTGTTTTAGTTCTTTACGATTCAACGCTTTTAACAGTTTCGATAATCTTGATTGGCGGCCATTGGATAGCTTTGCTTCTGCATCTCTTAGTGGAGGCAGGTAAATACATTGAATTAGATCTAACAACTCAGGATCAAATTGGGAGCTTTTTGAATTACCGCCCCATATGATCTTTTTAAATCTTCCTCGGACTTCTTTGTTTTCTGCCTGTAAGTTTAAAATCGCAGTATCAGCTGAGCCTACCCAAGGTAATAAAGCGACTTTATGATTAACGTCAAGACCATCGAATTCTGCTTGAATAGAAAACGATGAAGCTGACTTTGCTTCGGCCCTGAATGAACAAGAGAAATCATCACTTGTAATGCTGTATCTACCGGACTCTGAGTCATGAAATAGTTGACGAATTGCACTAATTATCGCTGTTTTTCCTGCTCCGTTCTCTCCTACGATTACGTTTAATCCATCAGATAGCCTGATATTGAAGTCGTTCTCAAAGCAGCGAAACCCTTTTACTCTTAGTTTGCTTAAGTACATGTATCTTCCAGTTCACTGGTTTTTCAATAAGATATATATCTTACATGGATTTTTGTTCAATACATAAAGGACTGTGAGCTGTTTAACGTCTGCGGTTTCTCTTCGATCTTCATCGCTACAGTAATTTAAGTTGTTAGTGTGAGGGTTGCTGTAGTGTGTGCCTTTAACTTATAGTAAATATGAACAATTGATTGAAGTCACCAAGCCACTTTTGTCCAAAGGCGTGTAAGTAAGTGGAATACTGCCGACAAGTTTCTGCTCCTTTTCGTGATAGAGCATCAGGCTGAGTAGTCTGCAGCCAATTACGTTAGCCATATATATGAATAGGCAAAATACAAGACCTGACCCCAAAGATTTATTTTTACCCTAAGCAGCTCAATGTTAACAAGAGCTGCCCCCATGAAGTTTCTCTAAGGGCAACTGCCGCGTTCAGGCTTGAATGTATATATCTTTGATTTTAGTGGAGGTGATCAACCTGCTCGCTTGGTTAAATCTATGCCTATCACTCTTATCTCGTCAATATTTGGAAATTGATGGGATATATCATCCCAATGATTTTGTAAATTGTGGATAAGGTTTTCAAAGTTAAGTCTTTCTTTGGTAACTGGTTGCTCCCAGTGCTTTTGATTATCATGATTAACCAGTAAGAAAATTCCACGACTAGAGCGAACATCTCTTAAATATTGGCCACACAATTGAACTTCTAATCTTTCAAATAATTTTGGTCCGGACCATTTATCTGCAAGCTTTAGTTCCATTGGTACAGGGCAATCTATACCGCTTGAATGCCATCGAAAATCGGGGCGCTTAGCATCGGCTAGCTCCTCTTCTTGAGGAATAGAGTATCGCCCCTTTGAACGATCTCGACACCAATTCCCTATGAATTTTCTAATTTCTGTTTCTAATGTTATTGGTTTCAGAATTGAAGCAATGCTGCTATCGCCATCTTCGAGATCATGCTTAAGATCTATTATACGCATCACCGCAAGTTCAAATAATTCGGCATGATTTTTTGGCTTTCTCTCCTGTTCATACTGAAATTGATGAATGTCGCCAGCAATCCATGGGATAAGATCAGCATCTTGTTCTGCACGAGATTGAGCCTCTCTTGCTAACCAAGAACGCGCGTTATTATTCGGGTGTTGTTTCGAGATAGTTAGAAGTGTCTCAAAAGTCTCTTTACCAGGAATGTCACTTAGTAGCCTTATCAGCTTGTCCCTCCCTTCCTGAGCATCATCTCTTAGTCCCGGTGAATATACTCCACCATCAGCTCGATCTATATCCTCACTTTCTTTTATGTATTGATGCATCAACAAATAAAGGTGTTTTAAATTTTTTGGAGTTTTGAATTCATCCCTAATGTAGGTGCCACGACTACGACGAGTACCGAGTAGCTGCGCGATATAGACCATAGTGCAAGTCGTTCTGGTGGCGTCATCAGAAAGTGTTCGAAGGTAGCCTTCAAATGCGGGTATTGCTTCGCTTGGGTTAGTTCCAGTCCAAGTTGCAAACCAATAGGCTTCGCGGGTATGATCTGGAGTAACTATTCTTGCTGTAACTATTTGTGAAATTACGTCACTACTAATATCAGAACCTTGTATTACATTGAGTATGTTATCTAAATTTTGCAAGTTTTCTGGTTCATTAGATTGAATTATTGAGCAAAAACTGGGGGCTAAAGCATTCCAAATCCACTTCCCATTATGTTCGATGTTACTTAAAAGGTAGTAACTTGATTTTTCTATATCCTCATTGGTTAACTCATAGCTAATTTCTTTGAGTGATAATTTGGTTATTAAATTTGGAAAGGAAGAAAACAGTTTCTCAAACCAAAATGGAAACCCGTTTTCATGCATTGCGTAACGAAATGCAATCTCTACATCTCTGTCACGCAGTATCGATGGCCAAGAGGATGTTTCACTTGCCTCAATTGCTAACCCTATTAGTCCAAAATATACTTTTGAGTTATCATTTAGGCTACCTTCTGAACGTAGTATTGGGGAGTAGTTACGCCAATAAGATACTGCTCCATCACGGAATGCGAGTGCTACATGTTCCCCAAACTTGGTTTCAAGGATATGCCAATTAGGTTCCGAGCGGTTTGAATTCTTTTCATTCAGCTTGTGGAGTTGTTCATAAAGGTATAACTGATCCGTTGATAAACTATCAGGCTCCCTAAAACCATTGTCCCGTAATTTTTCAAAATTCTCAGTTAAGTATTCATGCCATTCAGTATCCCTGGTACCTTTTTTTAACTTCCTATTTTCATCTTGTTTTTTCCAGCCAGCTTCCTGCTGGCGATATTTTTTATTTCTTTTGCGTTGTTCTTCGGTTTGTTTCGGCGGACGCATAAAGTTAGATAGCTTTTTTTCTAATACTGGGTTTCCATATACTGACTTTTTTAACGTTCTTCGTTGCGCAGGCTGACGTTCAGTTTGAACATATAGCTCAAAAGCTAATGAGAGCGCGATGAGCTTGTCATCGATAAGTGGGCGCGCAGTGATAGACTCAATAACTAATTCAAAGTCATCGATAACAAAACCAACAAATGAGTTCCAGGTCCCTACTCGTCGCCATTGGTCTAATGCTTCTTTTTTGCTTTCGCCAAGCTCTTTACGTTTATTTTCAACTAAAAACCAAAACAGGGTGATATTTAGCTCAGGCCATTTTTTAACTAGTTGTTTTAAATTGTTTTTATTGTCACTGCCGTAGTCAAGATTGTATCTTCGCTCGTAAGGTGAGTATTTAGATAGTATCGATAGCGTTGATGAACTGAATGCTTCTTTGTTTTTATTTAGAACTAGACGCTCTACTGCAAAGGCTGCTGGTTTTAGTATCCAAGTATTTTTTACTGATATCTCACCATCTTCTCGTTCACTTAGTGGAGCTTCATTGAGTAATAATAATGCTTTTTCAATGAAGGGACCTATCAGGTTTAAGTTACAGCGTTGGATTAATGAGCTTACTTTCTGCTGCAGCTGATCCGTTCTATTTTCGTTTGTTTTTTCAACTTTGATAAAGCAAGCAAACAGCCATTCAATATTGATATCTGAATTTGATAAGGAATTAATGAACTCTGCCAGTATCTCTCGTTTTAGCTCTTTTGATTCGTTTAGGTATTTATCTCGCAGACTGTTTATATCTATACTCGAACCGAGCGAGAAAACAGCTCTCAAAGCTGCTGTGCGGCTGTAACGTTCGGTGGTCGGTGACTCTGCAATTTGGATTGCTTCCGGCAATAGGGGGGCAAGTTCACCTTGCCAAATCATTCGCATTAAAAACCAAATCACATCATTATCAGATCTATATAAATGGAATAATCTTCTTATTTCATCGGATAAGTCAGGTGTTGCAAATCTTTGAATGGCATTAAAATCTGAGGATGATTGTTGGGAACCTTGACTTGATATTTGATTACAAACTCTAGATAAAACTTGATTACGGGTTTTTAGAGGTAATTGACTTGGGTCACCGCCTTCAAAAAATATTTCTGGTGCTACATTCGATATTTTTTCGCAAAGTTTCTCATCTAATATTGCTAGCCATGGCAAAATTGGCCTAATTGAAGGAACGACTACATTTATTCCATATTGTTTCTTAAAAAATATATCTTCTATTCGTAGTCGAGACGCCTCATTTTTGAGTAAGTCTGCAAACCATTCTGCAGTTAGGTACTCTCGGACCGAACGATGATGGAAGCGTACAGTCCCATAAATTTCTTGATCGAAAATGGGTCGAGATAATAGCGCTGAACACTCAATAGCAGTCCAATCGTTTAGCACTGAATTTATGGATAAGCCATCAGCTTTGTTCTGACTATCTGGGACGAGGATGGTCTGTTTACGAGTCAAAGTAGAGGCTGAAGCGACTAACTTTGCTCCATCACGTGTTTTTTCTGCGGTTATAGGAATCATGATATCACGGTTTTCATCTGATTCTATTAACCTTTGAGTTATGCTATTTTGCATCAACTCTAAACGACTACCTATGCGATTATGTTGTTGCCAAAAGCCTACAACCTCTGCCAAGTCTTGAGGGCGTTTTGTATGTGGCCATGCTTCAGCTCGTTCAATTGCATCTAAAAAATCTGTAGTATTCTGGATACCTTTTTCTTTGGCAAAATATTCGATTTGCTTCCTAGCTAGATCTTCTAAAGCAAGAATAGTAAAAATTGGTTCTTGCTTAGAGGTATTATCTTTCTTTTCCGGATCTTCTTTGGGTTTACTATATGGGAGTCGACTACAGCAAAGATCTAAGTCAGTTTTAGGACGCCAAGCTGATGCTCTCCCTGTGAGTATGATATGTACACGCTGAAATGATGTTTTAAGCTTTTTTCCCAGTCTTTTAATTGCTTTGTCAAAGTCGAGTGGTGAACTTAATTTGGCCTCATCTATTGAATCAAGAAGTAGCCATGCTTCATCATTGGAATGAATCCATTTTTCAAATTCATCAAAATCTCCTCCTTCTGTTTCGAATGCTAGTTCGAAGTCATCAGCAATATTTTCAAGCCTAATAAAGAAAGCTGTTTTACCTTGAGTTCTTAGCTGCTGAGTAATGTGCCTAATTTCTTCCGTTTTCCCTGAGCCCGCTTCTGATAAAATGATGGTGCGGTAATCTGGAAGTATGTCACTCCAGGTGGTCTTTGCTGTACTTAGGCCAAGCCAATTGAAATCCATTCCGGTATCGTCATCACTTTCAGTTAACTTACGGAATGTTCTGTTTAGTTCGATATACATCAGCATTTGGCCTAGACAAAAAATATTAGCTTTATTTGACAACGAGTAGGGCCTTCTTTGCAACGGTTTTGATGGAAGCGATTGTAGTTATTTAATATTTTATGGAAAGTGAGGGTGCTTAGGTCAGTTTCCGGGTCAGATCTTGTATTTTGCAAGATAAAGGCGGTGCAAATTACGGCCTTTGAACAAAACAAGATACTTTTTCTAATCAATGTCCGGTTAATTCGACTCTATGCTCTAACCCATTTCGGTTCAGAAACGAGTTTGGCTACTTGTAATCAGGCTTGTGATCAGGCTGTATGGATCAAGTGTGCTCTAATTCTGTGGGGTGTTAATGAATAGGAGTTGCTACGGAACATTAAATATGTCCCGCATTATCATTCGTTGATCTACTAATGAGAAAGTAGGGAGAGTTCTTCTGCACTTAGCCCGGTGACGTCCATGACTGTTTGGTTATCCATTCCATTAAGTAACATTTTGCGAGCCATCTCGTTTAACGTATCTTGGCGTCCCTCTTGGCGTCCTTTAGTCTCGCCTAGCTCAATCCCCTCTTGACGTCCTTGCTGCCGTAGTTGTTCTGCTATTGTCATTAGTGTGTCCTCATGTTTAGGCACTGATGAGGCAAGGGTAGTGATTAATGCCTCTAGGTTGTTGGTTTCACCCACCTGGAGTAGATAACTCATCAGTGACTGTACTTGCTTATCTGTAGTGTAATCGGTTAATAGCAATGTGACTAGTGGTTCGACTAACTCCATGATATCTCGATGCCTGATATGCTTTTGGACTAATTCGAGTAACGCGATGCGTCGATGCTGCATGATGTCGTCATCTGAAATCACAGTGACATCAACCAGCGGAAAGTCTTGTGTGTAGAGCTGCTTGGCAATCACTGGGTTAGCAAATCCCTGTAACCAGTTCATATTGTAAGGATAGGGCGATACCTTGCCATGGTAGAACTGCAAAGGGATAACTAAAGGCAAATGTTTATGACCTGCGTCAAGGTGCTGTTGCATGGCCGCAATAGCGTAACGCATGAGCCTGAACGCCATGTTTTTCTCTGGTTTGCTCTGATGTTCAATCAAAGCATAGACGTAGCCGTCACCCTGAGAGGTCTTGAGTGAGTAAAGTACGTCTGAATAATAAGGACGTAAACTTTCTTCAATAAAACTCCCTGATTCAAGTTTTAACGTCGAGAGGTCGCACATTTCTCGCAGCTCAGAAGGCAGATGAATTTCGAGCAAATCCCTAGCCGTCTCAGGATGGGTTAGGAATTGCTTAAACAGGGCGTCATGAGGTGTAGGCGTGGTATTTTTCTTCATGGTCGTATCATAGCATTAAGAAAATAAAGAAATCGATGTATAGAGAGGCTTTCAGTCTGTTTTGTTAGATTAAAAGTCCCACGGTAATTATTCCGTTTGTCTCTCTTAGTAATCACCCAAATGAATATTTAAGCCTTCATGTGGAAAAGCTGGGATAGCAAGCTTCCCCAGAGCTTTACACACAATCAGCCTAGTTGACTGGTATGTTAACGGGAGGGTTGCGCTCCGCGCTCAATCAATTTTTGTTTGTTTTTCTGACAAGCGACAAGCGACAAGCAGAGATAATTAGGCTTAAAATGGGGGTATTTACCATAAAAGAAATTGTGCGCCACGCGCATGTAGGTGCAATATAGTAATGTCACATTCTAGCCATTTAGAGATGTCACATTTTGATATGCTTGGTGGAAATTTCTCCATGTATTGAGTTGTGCCATGTTGATTACTATGAGCGAAAAAGAACTTCATCGTTTAGGCGTGATTAAGGATGTTTGCGATAAAAGGATCACTCAAGTTGCCGCAGCCTCCCTTTTAAATCTGACTCGTAGACATATCCAGCGGCTCGTAAACCTCTATCGCTTTGAAGGAAGCTCAGGTTTGGTTTCCAAACAGCGCAATATGCCTAGTAATCGACGGTTTCCTCCGGAGTTTAGAGAACATGTACTTAAAATAGTTAAAGAAAACTATGCCGATTTCAAACCTACCTTTGCCTGTGAAAAACTCGGTGAACTCCACGGTATACGCCTATCGAGTGAAACTCTCCGACAATGGATGATTGCTGATGGTCAGTGGACTACGCGTACACGACGAAAGGGACAGGTTTATCAACCACGATATCGTCGTGATTGTGTCGGTGAGCTGATCCAGATCGATGGCTCCCACCATGACTGGTTCGAAGGACGCTCTGAGAAATGCTGCCTTCTGGTATTTATTGACGATGCAACAAGTCAGCTTATGTCTCTTTATTTTTGCGAGTCAGAGAACACCTTTGATTATATGAAGGCAACCCGTGAGTACGTTGAAAACCATGGTAAACCAATCGCATTTTATAGCGATAAACATTCTGTATTTAAGGTCAATAGTCCAAGTCGTAAGACAAGTAAGCAGATGACACAATATAGCCGTGCTTTATATGAGTTAAATATTGAACTGATTTGTGCCAATAGCTCTCAGGCTAAAGGACGTGTTGAACGAGCGAACTTAACACTACAAGATAGATTAATTAAAGAAATGAGGCTCGCCGGCATCAATACCATCGAAGAAGCCAATGTCTGGTTGCCTAATTACATTGAAAATCATAATCGTCGCTTTGCAATTGCCCCCTTTAATTCGAAAAATGTACATCGGCCATTACAAGAAACTGGGATAGAACTTGAAGGGATCTTCGCGAGACAAGTCAGTCGAGCGTTAAGTCAATCGCTTACTTTACAGTACGATAAGGTCATTTATCTCCTTGAACCTACAGATATGGCTAAGCGGTTAGTGGGTAAAAAAGTCATGATCTACGATTATCCCGATGGCACTATCTCAATCCAGTATTGTGGAGAATCACTTGAATACAGCATCTTTGATAAGCTTCGAGCTGTTCAGCAAGGTGAAGTAGTTAACAATAAGCGATTGGGAGCAGTATTAGCTGCTGCAAAGCAGAGTCAGGATGAAAGAGCAAGCGAACCACATAGAAATAGAAATTCGAGAATGGCGAGCCGTAAGGCACCTAGACGAACTATGAATCCTATTTATTTCCCTGAGGTAGAGTTTAAACCGAGCTCTTCTAGGGATTAAGTCAGTCCCAAATACCTTCAAACCGGATACTGGAGATCCGAGTGTAATGAACAGTATGCTTTGGATCCCTATGACCGAGGTAGTCTTGTATCAAGCGTAGCTCATAACCTTTGTTGGCTAAATAGTATCCACATGAATGCCTAAGCATGTGAGGGTGTACATTGGTCAAGCTAGTGCGCTTAGCAGCAGTTTTGATCATGTAGTTGATAGATTGGCGTGTGAGGGCTTGCTGCCGTTCGCTAATGAACAACCAGGGCAGCATGTCAGTACGGGAGGATAAGTATCGTTTTATCGCTCTCAGCTCTTCTCCATCGATAGGTTGCTCTACAGATAAGCCGTTTTTTAAACGTTTAACCCAGAGTCTAGATTGGGCCAGATTAATGTCGCTACGCTTAAGTGATATAGCCTCGCTGACTCTTAAGCCATGGCGATACATCATAAGTAGAATGAGATGATCACGTGGGCCGTGTCGTCCCTTCTTCGCTGCAAGCAGGAGGTGCTTCATCTCATCTTCGGTTAAAAAGTCCTTGCTTCTCTCATGGCCATCCGTCGCCAAATTTTTATCACTCTTTACATTTCGCCCGTCGGTCATCATTTTTCATCGTCGTGTAAGCCGCATGCAGACTATACCCGAACAGGCCAACTCTTTACATAAAGCGTCTTTTGTAAAGAGTGTCAGGTTATCCCTGAATAATCTCCCAATCGGCCTCGATGACATTTTCGGTTCCTTGGCGGACTAAGTGGATCGGAGGAACGTTCCATTTATGGCTTGTGTCATCGAGAACAGTGATAGTTTTCTTATTTTTCTTTATCACGATACCTTTAACCGTCTCTTCTCCTGGTGGAGTAAATCTGACCTTATCGCCAATAGTAAAATCATTCATGCTTGCGGAGGTTTGTTGAAGCTCTAGCTCTTTTAGTCTTTCAACTACATTAGTGTTTAGTGTGAGCAGTTCTCTTTTGGTTAGCTTAGATAGATCAAACATAGGTTGATAATTCAAAATAATAAAGTGAGTAGGATCATGTAGGAAGAGGATAGTGTAAGCAAGTGGTTAAGAGTTCAGAGAAGTGTGACATTTCTATCTTGGCGGAATATGTGACATTTTAAACTTGCCCCAACAGCGCATGTGACGTTGGTTTGAAATGTCACATGGACACCTTAAAAATAACGGTTTTCTCTCCAAAAACAAAGCAAAACTTCACTCTCAATAATTAGTCAATTTCACCACTATGACACTTGAGCCAAGAATAGTGTTCTACCGTTCAAAATGATAAAATCCAGCCTGATTTTTAATCTCACTCCTTTAGGTATTTGTTTGAGCAATCTGCCCTACCACGATTTGATGAATAACCTCGTTGATAACGCGCTACTGCATCTCTACCTCACCGTTGCTGAAACCCCTCGGATAGTGCCGGTTCATAAGCGTAATGAAATCTTGGTACGTTATTTAAAGCCAAAACTTAAAGATAGCCATTACCGGCAGACCAAAAGGGAGCTGAGAAATATGCTCTCTATTGGCCGTAATGCTAAGAGAGACCTAGAAGCTAAGCTTGTAGAAGTTCGCAAGTTGCACCAACGGCTTGATAAAAACCTCTCCGACGCTCAGAAATTGTTTGATCTGCTTGAAATATTGCGGTGTGAACAGGGCTTAGAGAGTAGGTTTATTAAAGAAAATGAGAGAAGAGTGCCTGGTTTCATTTATATGCTGCAAGAGCATGTAGAGTACGGTTTTAATGAGGCTGGCGAGCAAGCCGCCCCAGTATCGCTGTTCTTAGAGTCGGATAAGGTCTATGGACTGGTAGAAGCTATTGAGTTGACGGGGTTGTTTAGTGCAGAGATGCAACAGCTCAATCAAGATAAACTGCAAGGGCATATCTTGCTGCACCCAATAAATGCTTAGATTAGTTGTTAGCATTTTATCAATTGAGGCAAACTAGTACACATTGGTTAACTAATGTTTGTGGTGGGTGATGTCGCCCAGAAAAGTTAATTGTCATGCCGTAGATACTCCAAGTTAATGTTTGAATATCATCAACTCCTTACCTTGCGTCGTCAACTTTGCGACAGAACCTTTCAAACCCCGTATAAAATCTGTACTGACGTTTAGTATTAATATTTACCTTAATTGATTATTGGATTATCCACAATCAAGGTGTCTAAATCGATTAGACCAGAATTGGGTTGGGAACTAAAAAGGCTTAGCTTTCCTGTTAATTCTCCTATAAAAATACCTTCAGTAGGAAAAGAATAAAAAAGAGCTATTTTGTTTTCAGGTAAATAATAGAGGCCATAACTTAAAATCATATCTCCCCCCGTTTGATAGTTAAAGTCATCAAGTGGGGTTGGAATATTTGTTCTTTTATAAGTTAAGTCTCTTTGTGTATTAATAAAAAAAAGTTGATTCCCAATAGCAAAAGACCAAGCCATAACATGCCATTTAGAGTCAGCATCGGTTTCAATCCATGAACTCTGACCTAATTGACAAATACCATCCCATTTCCCCATAGGTGTTGTGATCTTCATGTGATAATTACAGCTTAATGAGGAACCATAAATTATTACCGATAAAATAAAGAGTAATAACAAAGCCGAAATACTCAGGATTTTATTCATAATTGCCTCTCTGATAAATTGCCATCATCATCTACGATGATAATTTTTTTAGGGGCGATGAGAATAATATCGCCTTCTTTAAAGTCGCCTAATTTATCTACCTGATTGAAATTAAAACCATTTGTTGAACACATGATATTCTTCTGAAAGGTTTGGCATAAAATTTCAACACGAAAAGTATAATAAACCAAAATAAAAAGTAAAATAACAAGGCTAGAAAAAATATTAGCGACGATTAACATCGAATTTCCCCTAGTGTAAACAATATTGTTTGTTTTTATCGGGGTGCGGGGCTTCTCCTTAGTAGAGTTTAGCCTAGTAATCGTTCCTGGTGGAGAAAAAATAAAATAGCCTTTTCTTGGTATATTGTTAATACGGTTCTGTCGCAAAGTTGACGAATCCAACTAAAGAGTTGATGGTGCTCAGGTATTAATTTTGGGCTCTGTTGCAAAGATCGTCGAATCAGCTAAGCTCCTCTTTTGTTTTAGGCCTGCTATCTCATGACACTCTTTAAGTATCGACAATTTTCCCACGACATTATCATTTGGGCTGTACGTTGGTATTGTAAATATGGGATCAGCTATCGAGAACTCGAAGAAATGCTCAGTGAGCGTGGTATCAATGTTGATCTCAGTACGATTTATCGCTGGGTTCAGCGTTATGCGCCAGAAATAGAAAAACGATTAAGGTGGTATTGGAAGCCCAAAGCAGGATTAAGCTGGAAGGTTGATGAAACCTACATCAAAGTGAAAGGAAAATGGGTGTATCTGTATCGGGCTGTTGATAAACAAGGTCATACCGTCGACTTTTATTTATCGTCCAGACGTAATGCTAATGCGGCTAAACGGTTTTTGGGTAAAGCTTTGAAAGGGCTCAAATGCTGGGAATGTCCCTCTGCCATTAATACCGACAAGGCCGCTTCCTACGGTGTCGCGATTACGGAATTAAAGAAAGAAGGCAAATGTTCTGAAGCGCTTGAACACCGGCAAATTAAATACCTGAACAATGCGGTAGAAGCCGATCATGGAAAATTGAAAAGGCTCATCAATCCTGTGAGAGGATTCAAATCAATGAAAACGGCTTATGCCACTATCAAAGGATTTGAAGTGATGCACATGTTTAAAAAAGGACAGTTCAATATCTGGTTATCCGGTCAAGGAATAGCAGGAGAGATCCGTCTAATCACCAATGCACTGGTAAACTATTAATAATCATCCAGATAACCGGAGCACTTTCGGGCTAGGATCAATCTTTGCAACAGAGCCAGTTGCCCCTGTATCGTTGTTCTTAGAGTCTGATAAGGTTTGTGGATTGGTAGAAGCGATTAAGCAAACTGGGTTGTTTAGTGCAGAGATGCAACAGATTAATGAAGAGACGCAGCAAGGACATATTTTGCTGCACCCGATTATTTAGGTTTGCTTGCTATTAACTTAGAAGGGGATGAAAGGCTGTATGAGTGTCTATTATGCCTTTGAGTATCCTTCTGGACGTATTCAAAGTATGGGTGAGCCGAATCAGGTCACTGGAGATAAGAATATTAAGGGCCAACTTTTTGCATTTTCAACGCAAGAGAAGCGTGAGCGCTTTATTCAATGTGAGATGGCAACGAGTCGTCGAGCCCCTATCACGCATAAAGGTGTTAGAACTGTACGCTTGGGTATGTCACTCAAAGTATTCAGGGAAATGTTGGTAAATGTTGATGTGTTATAGTCTTTGGTTAGGTCATATTATTTTTTGGGAATGTATTGAAAGACAGTGATTTTTCTTCGTGTGTCGTTGATGGGCAATTGAAAGTGGTTAATGGCGACAACTATTGGTTAGTTGATATCGGACGATTATTCGTGAAGGGGAAATTTGAAGGTCAAGAACTTATCGAATTTGCCTCTGCGCCGATATCGAGTCTGAGAGAGTTTGTGCTATGGATACAGCGAGTTTTCTATTAGGTTATTGAGACTGCTATCTAAATAAACAGAAGACCTAGACACTTCTGTTAATCTAGAGTTCTGGTCATGCCGGTATTAATATTCTGGTTTCTGGTGTTTTGAAGCACTCAACACCGATCCTCTCGTTGTCATTTTTGACAGTAGAAAAATGCCGTTATCAACTGGTGGGAAGGCTTTACCCTTCAAATATCAACCGCAGGCTGATTTGCTTGAGGAAATTTCTATCAGTGCAAATGGCTTTTTATTGAATGAATATCTCTTAGTTAGTCAAACCAGGAGTACGGATGAAAGATAAGGAAAAAATAGCTCTTTTTATTGATGCCGATAATGCACCAGCAGCGAAAATTGATGTGATCCTGTCGGAGCTGGCAAAGTATGGTGTCGTTAACATACGCAGGGCATACGGTAACTGGAAAAGCCCTAATATTAAGCCTTGGGAAGATGTTTTGCATGAATATGCGATTCAGCCTATCCAGCAGTTTGATCTCACTAAAGGCAAGAACGCCACAGACATAGCTTTGGTTATCGATGCTATGGATATCCTCTATACTAAAGACGTCGATATTATATGTCTGGTGTCATCTGATTGCGATTTTACTCCCCTAGTCACTAGAGCACTCGCAGATGGTAAATTTTTGATTGGATTCGGTGAGCGTAAGGCTCCTACCGCGTTCGTAAATAGCTGTTCCCGCTTTCTGTACCTGGATGGGTATGAACAGAGTGATGCAGATCAACCTAAACTTGATAAAAGCCTAAACAAAGATACTAAGCTTATTAGCCTTTTAAGGCAGGCCATAGAGGCTGTTGAAGAGGATGATGGCTGGGCTATGCTCGGTCCAATTGGTTCTCATATTTCCAATCAAGCATCCTTTGATCAGCGAAACTATGGATTTAAAAAGCTCAGCGATCTCTTTGCTGCTATTGATCTGTTTGAATCGAAAATGACTCAAGGAACAGTGATTTGGATACGTGATATCAAGAGGGCGAAGCAGCAATCTAAGAGATTTTTATCATGAGTCATACTTGATCGATACAGTGGTATTAGCCTAAGAACTCTTGGCTTACCCTATTGAGACTACACCTGTAGCGAAGTGTGAACGTATGGTGAACTACACGTTGAGGTAATGTTCCAAGGAAGTTAGGGCTCGACTTCATTAGGGTCTATGGCCACTATGGCACTTGAGTCAATAATAGTGTTATATGACTCAAAATGATAAAATCCAACCTAATTTCTAATTTTACTTTAGGTATTTTTTTGAATGAACTTCCTTACCAGGACGTCATGAAGAGCCTGGTTGATAACTCACTGCTGCATCTTTATCTCACTGTTTCTGAAGCTCCTCGCATAGTGCCGGTCCATAAGCGCAATGAGATGTTAGTGCGTTATTTAAAACCGATGTTTAAGGACGGTCGTTATCGGCGGGTCAAAAGTGAGTTACGAACGTTACTATCTATAGGCCGAAGTGCGGGACTTAGCACTGCGCGTTGAACAAAATGCTACAGCGGCTCAAAAATTATTCGAACTGCTTGAAATACTGAGATATGAGCAGGGGCTGGATAGTCGATGTGTGAATGAAACAGAGATAAGGGTGCCCGGATTCATTTATATGCTGCAAGAACATGTCGAGCACGGTTTTAATCAGGCTGGTGAGCAAGTATTCCCCGTATCCTTATTTTTAGAGTCCGATAAGGTCAGTGGACTTGTAGGGGTTATTGAGCAGACGGGGTTGTTTAGGGCTGAGATACAGCAGATGAATGAAGATAAGCTGCAAGGGCATATTTTACTACATCCGGTTAAAGCTACATTACTGCAGAGTTAGTGATACGTGAAATTCTATTGGATTAATCAGGCCAATTTCTCGAAAGAGTATCAACAGGGCATTATTCAGGCGTCGGTGGATAGCCGTAACCATGCCAGGCTTAGGTTACTCGATATCAGGAAAGGAGATGTTATTTTCTCGTTTTCGACACAAGGGTTTCAAGCGGTTCTTATCGCGAAGGAAGATGGTATCCAGCGTCATGAGATACAGGGTGTTTCCTGTGTTATCACTTGTGATTATTATTTATTAGAGATGCCGATATCGACAACGGTGGTTGTTTCTGCCACCTCCCAGTATTTAGACCGGCTTTACTCCCCTATAAATTCAAATGGTAAGCGTAATAATGGGTATGTATTCCCTATACCCTTAGAAATGAGTCAAGTATTACTGGATATGAGTCAGTGCTCTTTTGATATCATACGGTCGAGTGTTGAATGTTCAGCAGCTCCCCGGAGGTTGGGGAGTATTAACCGTTTGATTCGGGATTCAAATCTCGCTAAAGAGGTTAAAGTGCTTTATGGGCATACTTGTCAGGTGTGCCGAACGCCCTTAATTACGCCTCAAGGTTACTATGCGGAGGGCGCTCATATTATTCCATTAGGACAGCCTTATAACGGCGCCGATGTTATCGGGAACATATTATGTCTATGTCCTAATCATCATGTTCTTTTTGATAGCTTTGCTTTCTCAATTAATGATAACGGTCAGCTAGTCGGGTTGGAGGGTAATGTCTTTATTCACCCTAACCATCAGATTTCCAGAAAAAGCTTTTCATGGCATCGGGACCAATTTGGGCTGATAGGACTCACATTAGTGAAAAGAAGGGGTTAATTTTCCCTTTTTATTTTTCGCTTAGATATTCACTGCATCTTTCAGGTTTTTACCTGCTTTAAAACTTGGGACGCGCCTAGCTGAGATGGTTATTGCTTTGCCCGTTGAAGGGTTATTACCTTGACGTTCAGCACGCATAGTGGATTTGAACGTGCCAAAGCCAATTAAAGCCACTTCTTCATCGGTCTTAAGTGTTTCTGTCACTATATTAATAAGAGCGTCTAGTGAGGCCGCGGCTTCTTTTTGGGTTAGCTCACTTTTTGCAGCCATTTTTGCGACAATTTCTGTTTTGGTCATTGGTTTCTTCCTGATGTAGCTATTGGTGGACGGTTCACCCTGCCTGAACTTCTTGGTTTCAGCAATCACTAAAGGTTAGTAATGTGCTGTTTGTTGTATGATTAACCGCACTGCACATGGGCAAGGTAAAATTGATGCCGTTTGGGCTCAATTCAGTTGTAGTTGGGACATTGGTCACTCACGACAATCGCTTGGGTAGGCTACAGCTACTTTTTACTTTCATAAAGTGTTTACTAAAACCTGCTGTTTTTGAACCATACCAAAAATCCCACTCAAAATTGAAAGAATGGGACACCCGCAAGGAAACTGTGGACTAGATTAGAAAATCGCTGAGTTCGAAACCCTTATCCAGTTCTTTCTTAAATACTGTCGGCATACGGCCTTGACCTGTCCAAGTGATGGTCTCGCCATTTACTTCAATGCTGTATTTTGCTGGGCGAGGCTCGCGTTTCTTCTTTGGTGCTTTTACTGCGTCTAGATCATCCGTGCTCAACCCCAGTTCCGCCATCTGTTTACGAATAGCGTCTATTTGTGCATTTCGCTCAGCGTTCATCTCTAAGTTAGCTGCTTCTTGTGCTTCGCGGTCATCGATGAGCTTATTGAGTTTATCCTGGAACAATATTAGCTCTTCTACAGAAAGGTCTGTTACTGCCGCTTTAAACTTACGGCCATGTGTAAGTGTTGCCAAAAAATCTGTCATGAGTAGCACTTCTTTTAAATTGAGTATCTTAATGCTGGGTAGTATTCAAAAAAGAAGCGTAAAAATCAAGCCCACAAAGGACAGGAGGGCGATTATCGGGCCTTTCGTCGCCAGCTCCTCCTGTCGATAACCAGATTCACTAAGCCAAGCAAGCTTGCCGTTCATCTAGGTTCCTGCCAGCCAATCCTTCCCTGCGGCGATCGCAAATCAACATCAAAAACCAAAAAAACAATCAACAGCCAAGCACAGTCGGGTGCATTGTCGGCTAAGGGTGAGTAAGGCTTGCGTCAGTCTTTCGCTTGTCATGGTTCCCCTGTGAACCCCGTTCTCGTCTTCGCTTTGACTTCTTATCTGTCTCACTCT
>JAKVHY010000034.1 GCA_023284085.1 Shewanella benthica | reverse complement strand
TTAACACAACTTAAAAACTAAGCTAACTCGTTGCCCTGACTCGACTGTGTCTTACTTAACTTAATGTTTAGTAGGACTGGTTTGCCGTGTCAGTGGATGCGCATTATAGGGGGTTTCGATATGAGCGCAAGGGCTAAACTTAAGAAAATCAGCTAATAGCTTCCGAGTGGGGGTTTTACCGGCGATAAGCTTACTTAAGCTACAAATATGGGCTTAAAACGGACTATAGAAACGAAAAAGGAGCCTTAGCTCCTTTTATTTGCTCTTTACTCGCTATTGATTCAGTCAATAGCGAGTCGTGCTTGTACTATTAGCTAATACTATTGGCTAAAGAAGCGCGACTCCTGTGTTGCTTCTATTAACTCATTGTCTGCGGTATTTGTCGTCGTGACCTTGAAATCAATTTTTATC
Organism: Shewanella benthica; assembly: GCA_023284085.1. Taxonomy (GTDB): domain Bacteria; phylum Pseudomonadota; class Gammaproteobacteria; order Enterobacterales; family Shewanellaceae; genus Shewanella; species Shewanella benthica. The sequence continues at coordinate 62,645 of JAKVHY010000034.1, read as the reverse complement.
ATGGGACGCGAAAGATCTACAGGGTCGACGGCTACACTAATAGGCAAGGCTAACACTTCCCCTGCAGCGACTTTGACTTGCTGTGGACCAAACCATTGATACTCAGGTAGACCTTGCACCGACAATTTATATTCGTGGGCCTGTTCGGTTTTATTGAGAATCTTTATCGTAAAGGTATTCTCGATCAGTCCATCGTTATTCTCCCTGAATAACTGGTTACGATCTCGAATGATATCGATTCTAACTGGCGCTATGGTGGCACTGGCATAGACAAAGACTAATACCATCGCCGTTAACACCACACCATAACCGACTAATTTAGGCCTAAGAACCTTCTCTTTAATACCCTCGAGCTTATTCTCTGTGGTATATGAGATTAAGCCTTTCTTATATCCCATTCTATCCATGGTATTGTCACAAGCATCGATACAGGCACCACAGTTAATACACTCATACTGAAGACCATTCCTGATGTCTATACCTGTTGGACACACCTGAACGCACAGATCACAATCGATACAGTCACCTAAACCAAGTTCTTTTGGATCAGCCTTACGAGATCTAGGACCACGGGTCTCGCCTCTCTTAGTATCGTAACCAACTATAAAGGTGTTCTTATCAAACATCACCGCCTGAAAACGAGCATAGGGACACATATGAAGACACATGATCTCTCGCATCCAACCAGCATTACCATAGGTAGCTAAAGTAAAGAGTACCACCCAGAAATAGATGCCCCCGGTTGCATTCAGGGTAAAGACTTCTATATATACCTCTCTACTCGGAACGAAGTAAGAGACGAAGGTCATTGCCGTCAGTAGGGATATCGCAATCCATGCCGTATGCTTAGCAGTCTTGCGCCATAATTTATTAAAATTCCAGGGCAACTGATCTAACTTCATACGTTTATTTCTCGCCCCCTCCAACTTCTCTTCGAACCAGATAAAGATAAAGGTCCAAACAGTCTGTGGGCAGGTGAACCCGCACCAAACCCGGCCGAGGTAAGTCGTCACAAAGAAGAGAGCGAATGCGGCTATAGTAAATAGTGCAGCTAAGAGTGTCAGATCTTGCGGCCAAATGGTAAGTCCAAAGATGTGAAACTTCTGCTCAGCCAGATTAAACCACACCGCCTGACGATTCCCCCAAGGGATCCAGGGCAGTATGAGGAAGAATGACATGGTGATCCAACCTAGTCTTCTCCTGAGCTTAGTCCACAGGCCGTTGATAGCTCTAACGTAAATTCTATTGCGAGGGTTAAACCTATCTGCTTTACTCGCATCCGGTTGGTGGATTTTAATCCGCTTAGCCTTAGAATAATCCTTATTATTAGAGTCTGTGCTCATCTTTGTAACCTTACCGCTTTAATCTTGCACGAAAATTAGCTTATTATACCCCTATAGTACATCTAATAAACAAAGTTGGATTTAAAAATGAAAGGCTGGATAATATTAGGGTTGGGCGCCGGTGTGCTGTATTACCTGGCAACTGAAACCAATATGCTAGATGAACCAATGGCACAGACAGATGCCTTCATGCAGAAGATAGAACGCAAGCTCGATGCCACGACAGGCACTAAGATTATCAAGGTGGATAATAAGACATCTCAACTCAAGCAAGAGATATCCCAGCGCATGTCTGCCGGGGAACTCGGAACGCTCGATGATATATTGGAATCCGAATACAGTGTTCAATCATTTAAAGATGAATATTGTAATGGCTCAGCCCCAAGACACGAGAGTTTAAGCCGGGATAACCTGCAATATATCTGCGACAAGCTCAGATGATTCCTATCAAATAGTTCCTAATAGCTTTATCCATGATCCTAGGTTCAAACGGCATTTATCTCTGCCTATCATTGACCTAGGTTCGCTTTCCGCCTAGCCTTTGGACACAAATGCCATTAGGTATAACGTTGAAAAGGCTATAGCAATGACCCATCAGGTTTCAGACATATTTGATCCCACTCTGTGGGAACAGGTTTCCGGATTCGATTTCGAAGATATTACTTACCATAGAGCTAAAGATCAGGGAACGGTACGTGTTGCAATTAACCGTCCTGAGTGCCGAAACTCTTTCAGGCCTAAAACCGTTGATGAACTCTATATCGCGCTGGATCACGCAAGGCAGTGGTCTGACGTAGGCTGTGTACTACTTACAGGCAATGGTCCTTCGGCTAAAGATGGAGGTTGGGCCTTTTGCGCCGGTGGGGATCAGCGTATTCGTGGTAAAGACGGCTACAAATATGAAGGTGCCGAAGAAGGTAAACCAGATCCTGCACGTATGGGTCGTCTACACATACTCGAAGTTCAGCGCTTAATCCGCTTCATGCCTAAGGTGGTTATTGCAGTCGTTCCCGGTTGGGCCGTAGGCGGTGGTCATAGCCTGCATGTCGTTTGCGACCTGACTCTGGCTTCGAAAGAACATGCCATCTTTAAACAGACAGATCCAGATGTGGGAAGTTTCGATTCAGGTTATGGCAGCGCCTATCTGGCGAAGATGATAGGTCAGAAACGTGCTCGAGAAATTTTCTTCCTTGGCTTTAACTACAGCGCAGATGAAGCCTTCGATATGGGTATGGTTAACCGCTCTATCCCTCATGCCGAACTTGAAACTGAAGCGCTAAATTGGGCCAGAGAGATCAACTCTAAATCGCCGACGGCGATGCGCATGCTGAAATATGGCTTCAACATGGCCGATGACGGTCTAGTCGGGCAGCAACTCTTTGCCGGAGAGGCCACACGTTTAGCCTATGCAAGCGAAGAAGCGAAAGAAGGAAGAGATGCCTTCCTCGAGAAGCGCGATAAAGACTTCAGTAAGTTCCCCTGGCACTACTAGCGCTTATGCTTATATAAGACTTTTATCTAAATAGAGTCATCGTTATCGATGGCTCTATTATTTACCTCATCCAGCATCTTCACAAAATCGACAACACAGACGTTAAAACCAAAGCCTAATCGAAAAATGTAATTAAGCTCATCTAACGAATCCTCTTTATTATGTAGATGATAATGATTACTATTTAAATAGATATTACCGAGAGGCTTTCACCATGACTAAAACATTCACCTTTGCCATATTACACTTCACCGTCGCATTTACCGTAACCTATCTGCTAACCGGTAGCGTGATCTTAGGTGGAGCCATCGCCATAGTAGAACCAGCTATTAATACCCTTGTTTTTTACTTCCATGAAAAAGTATGGAAAAAAATAGAGCAACAACAAGACAGCTTACTCGTAAGCTAGATTGCTAATCTTTGATCAAGTCTATTAGCGACTATTTATTTCTGTCAGCTAAAAAACAGACATGCTCATGGCAAATCTAGCCTGACCCATCAACAAATAGTTAATCAAGCTCTTGTCATAAAAGCTTCACAAAAAATTTATCAATTATCAGCCAAAGAGACATTTTAACAAATTCCACAACCAAGCTTAAAATAAGCTTAACCCTATATAAAGCCCCAGAGAAACATACCTATATCTTGTCTCAAAACTGACTCAAGTCTCCTATAGCCAGTAGATCATGGCTTTATATCTAACCTTAAGAATTCTCCGTATCAAAATCGATACAAGAAGAGTCAAACCTACAAGTCAGCAACAAAACAAGATCAACTTGATTCATCGCTTCATCATGACTAAACCCCCATCGAAAACACTGTAACTTAACTGTCATATAAGTCTGTCTTAATGCGCTTGCTTCCAGAGAGGAAGTCCTAATTTGAACTTGTATGACGACTTAATAAGAGTGGAACTTGTGATGAAAAAAGTTATTGGTTTATTAGCCGCTGTTAGCTTATTAACAGCACCGCTTGCTCAGGCAAGCACAGTGACGGTATCGGGTTCGACCTCTGTTGCACATGTAATGGAAGTCCTCGCCGAGAATTACCAAAAAGTAACCAACAAGAATGTTGAAGTGCAGAGTACCGGTTCTTCCGCCGGCATCCGTGCAGCTAAAGACGGCACCAGCATGATAGGTATGTCATCCCGTAATGTTAAACAGAGTGAATTGAACTCTGATACTAAAGAGATAGTCATAGCGAGAGACGGTATTGCTGCGGCAGTCAACAATGCCAATCCGGTAAAAAACCTGACTCAGGAGCAGATATCGAAGATCTATCGTGGTGAAATTAGCAACTGGAGTGAAGTTGGCGGCGAAGCTAAGCCAATTGTTGTCGTCACTCGTGAGAATGGATCCGGCACTCGTGGTGCTTTCGAAGATATTATGAAACTTCAACGTACTGTTAATGGCCATAAAGTCACGGCTATCTCACCTAGGGCTCAAGTTGGTAATGGTAACGGTATGATCAAGACTATTGTTGCTAACAATCCATATGCCATAGGTTACATCTCACTGGGCAGTATAGATGACTCACTTCGCGCCCTGGATGTAGACGGTATTACCGCAACAGATACCAGTATTGCGGCAGGTGACTATCAAATTGCTCGTCCATTCATAGTGTTAATGGATAAGAACGCACATACCAATGCTCAGGATTTCGTTAACTACATACTCTCTGAAGATGGACAGAGCATAGTTGCCGAAGAGGGCTATATCCGAGTTCAGTAATGAGCAGATAAGGATACTGAGGAGCCAGGCTCCTCTTTGCTGCTTGAATTATTTTATATACATTTATCTCTCAAATAGCCGAAACATCAGCTCCCGAGGCAAAGTGATGAATACAGCAAGTAAAGTCCGCACCACAGGACTAGAGCTCGCTCCAGCAAAAACATATGATTGGAAGGAACTATTGTTTCATCTACTCTTTCTTGCCAGCGCTATGGTTGGCGTAGTCTCTGTAGCGACCATAGGTTGGTTTGTCTTTCAAGAAGGATTACCCGCCTTTAGCCAAGCTGGTGTGCTAGATATGGTCCTCGGCAGAGAGTGGTTACCTCCAGCCCTATATGGCATATTGCCTATGATCGTCGCCACGCTTATCTCTACGGCAGGCGCAGTGATTATAGGTGTTCCGATTGCAATTCTTACGGCTGTATTTCTCGCCGAGCTCGCCCCAAGATGGCTGGCCAATATCGTTCGGCCTGCAGTAGAGCTACTTGCAGGGATCCCATCCGTCGTTTATGGTTTTTTTGGCCTGGTTATCATAGTGCCAACCATAGAGACACTTTTTAATATTCCGGCTGGTAATACGATTCTGGCCGGGATAATAGTACTGGCAATAATGATTCTGCCTACGGTTATCACGATTTCAGAAACCTCCTTACGCGCACTACCTAGTGTGTATAAAGAAGGAGCCTTGGCATTAGGCGCTTCCCATATCTACAGCATATTCAAAGTGCTTATCCCTGCCGCACGTAGCGGTATCTTCACGGGTGTGGCTCTGGGTATTGCCCGCGCTATCGGCGAGACCATGGCCATAATCATGGTCATGGGTAACGCTCCGGCTATGCCAGGTTCCTTGCTTGAACCTGCCAGAACCCTGACCGCCAACATAGCCATGGAGATGTCTTACGCCACTGGTATTCATGGAAGTGCCCTCTACTCGACAGGGATAGTGCTCTTGGTGTTTATCGTGTTACTCAATGCAAGTCTGCTATACCTGAACCGTAAGAGGAGCTACTAATGCTTCAAGATAAACGTATTTTCAACAGAGACACCCAAGACAAGCTATTACTGGCCGCTATTTGGGGCTCGGCGGCAATCACCATTCTATTCTTGCTTTGGGTCGTGTGGCACATTCTTAGCAATGGACTGGCTTATGTGAGTTGGGAATTTATCACTAGTGCCTATACCCGCATAGGTGAAGCATCCGGGATCTGGGCCATGATAGTCTCGACGATCTACATGGTGGGCTTATCCCTGGGGATAGCGGCACCCATAGGCATAATGACGGCCATCTACCTCACAGAATATGCCAAGCCTGGCAGTAAAATAGTTAAGACCATACGTTTCTGTACCGAGTCTTTGGCGGGTATTCCCTCCATCGTATACGGCCTATTTGGTATGACCTTCTTCGTTACCACCTTAGGCTTAGGCTTCTCAATACTTGCCGGCTCACTCACCTTGGCCATGTTGATACTACCCGTACTCATTCGCACCACAGAGGAAGCATTACTTGCTGTACCTATGAGTTATCGTGAAGGTGGTTACGCCTTAGGTAGCTCAAAAATCTACACCATATACCGGCTCATATTACCCAGTGCCATGCCGGGAATCGTCACCTCAGTGATATTAAGCATAGGTCGGGTCATAGGCGAGTCGGCGCCGGTTTTCTTAACCGCTGGTATGGTGACTCAAATCCCCCAGTCGGTGTTAGATTCGGGCCGCACCTTGACCGTGCACCTGTATAAGCTGACACAAGAACTCTTTACTCAACATGAATGGGATCAGGCTTATGCAACCGCAACCGTCTTGATTGTACTCGTGCTGATTTTGAATCTGGCAACCAAGTTCATTGCCACGCGAATTAACAAAGCATCTTAATGAAGGTCTGTAACATGAATAAATTTGAAGTGAGTAACCTCAACCTTTTCTATGGTGATAACCACGCACTGAAAGATATCTCGCTGAAGATCCCATCACGTCAGGTGACGGCACTTATTGGACCTTCTGGTTGCGGTAAGTCGACGCTACTCAGAACCCTAAACCGCATGAATGATCTGGTCGAAGGGGTAAAGATCACCGGCGACGTAAAATTTGATGGAGAAGACATCTATGGGAATGTCGACGTTAAGCAACTTAGGATGCGTGTCGGCATGGTATTTCAAAAGCCAAACCCTTTCCCCATGAGCATCTATGAAAATGTCGCCTTCGGCTTAAAAGCGCAGGGGCTCAAGGATAAGAGGAAGTTAGACGCTGTGGTTGAAGAGTCGCTGCGAAGCGCCGCACTATGGGACGAAGTTAAAGACCGTCTGAACTCTGCCGCGTTTGGTCTCTCGGGCGGACAGCAGCAACGTCTCTGTATTGCCAGAGCAATCTCGATGCAGCCAGAAGTGATCTTGATGGATGAACCTACCAGCGCACTGGATCCTATAGCCACTCACAAGATTGAGGAGTTAATGGATGAACTGCGTAAAAAATTCACCATAGTGATTGTGACCCACTCCATGAACCAGGCGAAGCGAATTTCTGACAAAACAGCCTTCTTCTGGATGGGTAAACTTATTGAGCACGGCGAAACATCTCAGGTGTTTAATCAACCCAACGACAAACGCACCCAAGGCTATGTCAGTGGCGAGTTCGGTTAATAACTTTGATTGTATTTATGCTCCTCATACGCCATTCGATTAAAACATACTGAATTGAATGGCGTTCGCCATAAAGGTGACTTGTTTCAATCATGTTAATGAGATAGCTTAGGAAGTATGGGTTTATCGCAAATAAGGCAAAATTCATATGGAAAGAATGAGAGAAGTTCAGGAACACCTTAAAAACGAATTCAAAATCTATAACGACGCGGCATCTAAGAAATTACCGCCAATCTCTGTAGATAACACTGAAAACCTTGAAGTATTACTCGAGTGTGTCACCCGGCGCGAATCTTTAGGACACGCCAGAACACAAAGCTTACCACCATCGTCAAAATTGAAAGCCGCCATTGCCGATACTCTGCTTTTACTGGACAATTTTGATATTAAAATATCAAAAGATAAAGGTGCAGCAGAAAGGGACTCCTTAAACAAAAAAGCCTCCTAGCTAAATCCCATACAGGTATGGAACATCAAAATGCCATCACCTAATGGCAATCAATATCTCCAGGCTCACCGACAGAGTAAAAAAAACCGCCAATCAGGCGGTTTTTTCATTCGATGTTCCGCTACATCTCTCTAATTTACCAAGCTCAATAGGGGTGTTGGCACAACGGATTGAAAATCCAGTGCCATAGTCACACTCAAGGCGGTAATGGTCACGATGGAAAATCCAAACACCTGACGTGCCCAGCTCTGCAGGTTAATGCCATGGCGATAACCTCTCAATGCCATGGCTAGCCACCACAAGCTGGTAGCAAAAGTAACCGCCATAAAGGCGATACCCGTATAACCCGCCAACGGCAGTAAGGCTGCCACTAAGGCAAACACCGCGATATAAAGCACGATATGCAATTTAGCCTTAGTGATCCCTTCCGCCACAGGTAACACAGGAATATTGGCGGCGGCATAATCATCGAAACGGAAAATGGCAATAGCATAGGAGTGTGGCATCTGCCATAGGCTAAACATCAGCAGCAAGATAACAGCTCCCGCATCCATCTCACCTCTGACGGCGCAATAGCCAACAACCGGCGGCACGGCACCCGAGAAGCTACCGACTAAGGTGCCATATACCGAGTGACGCTTCATATACAGGCTATAAACACCCACATAGACCAGGTAGCCAATGGCGGCAAACAGAACCGCCAGACTATTGGTAAATATTGCCAACATGCCAAAACCGATAACACCTAAGCTTATGCCATAAATCATCACGGCACGTACAGAGAGCTTCCCAGTCACAGTGACTCGATTGCGGGTTCGCTGCATCTTGGCATCTATGTCACGATCGATACAGTTATTGATCGCGCACCCCGAGGCTACCACCAGAGACAAGCCAATCATGGTTGTAAACATCAAGGTCAAATCCACGTTGCCTTTAGCGGCTAACAAGAAGCCACCAGCAACAGAAATCAGATTCCCCATGATAATGCCAGGCTTAGTGACCTGAACATAAGCTTGTAGACGTGACTTCAATTTTGCAGACATACTCAAACCTTGATTATTCATGATTATTTCCCTACATCATCAAAGCGTTAGCTGCGTAGATAATCCACACAGATAAACCCACGACCATGACAATAATCAAGGAGGTGAACAGAAATGAGAATGTATTGATCTTGCCTTCTTTAGAGAAATCCAAGTGCAAGAAGTACTTTAAATGCACCACTATCTGCACTATGGCCATCACCAGTACTAAACCTAAAGTTATAGGTTTCTCGAAGTGATGTGTCATGACCGCCCAAAATGGAATGCCGGTTAAGATAACCGACAGCATAAAGCCTACGAGATAAGATTTAACGCTAGCTATGAAATCATCTGAAGTAAGACTTTCACTTGTATCTGCTTGACTCATCACAGCATCCCCAATAAATAAACCACGGTAAAGACACAGATCCAAACCACATCCAAGAAGTGCCAGAACAAGCTTAAACAGCCCAAACGTGTGATGCTGCGGTTATTTAAACCTGACTTAGTGACTTCCAACATCATGATCGCCATCCAGATAAGTCCGGCAGTCACATGCAAACCATGCATGCCAACTAAGGTGAAGAAAGCTGTCAGGAAGGCACTACGCTGAGGTCCATTACCCTGTTCGATAAGATGATGAAACTCATAGATTTCCATGGAGATAAACGCACAACCTAAGGCAAAAGTGATCAACAACCAGATCAAGGTTGCGGCTCTCTTCTGGTGCTTAGCGCAAATTAATGCGAAGCCAAAGGTAATACTACTGACCAGTAGCACTGCGGTTTCGATTGCGACGAAGTTCAATTCGAAAATGTCTTTACCGGAAACACCACCGTCGGTATTCATAAAGAGCACGGCATAAGTCGCGAAAACCGAGGCAAACAAGATGCAATCGGTCATCAGATAGATCCAAAAACCTAATAGCGTGTTACCACTGGCGTCATGATGTTCGTCATGATGCTCATCAGCCTGTACAACGTCTAAATCTGCTCGGATAGCAATACTCATGTCAGCCCCCTTGCAACCTTATCTAAGTGCGCATTTTCAATTCTGGCAATCTCATCAGGTTGAACATAATAATCATGGTCATTGCTATAGGCACGGAACAGGAACACCACGAAGGCCCCCAGCATTCCAGCGATAGCCAACCAAAGAATGTGCCAAATAGCGGCAAAACCTGCGGCCGTAATACCTAAGGCCATTAAGATACCGCTAGAGGTATTTTTAGGCATATGGATTGGCTGATAACGTTCATGACGCTGATAAGCCTCACCCTTCTCCTTCATGTCGGTAAAGCTGTCTATATCTGACACTTTAGGGAACTTAGCAAAGTTATAGAACTGAGGTGGTGATGAAGTTGACCACTCTAATGTATGGCCATTCCATGGATCACCTGTGGTATCTAGGTTTTGCTCACGATCACGGAAACTCACATACAGTTGTACAAACTGCAATATCACGCCAGAGAAGATGATAAAGACTCCCACCACAGAAACATAAAGCCAGAAATTCCAAGCCGGGTTATCTGTGTGGTTGAGACGACGAGTCATACCTAAGAAGCCAAGCACATACAGAGGCATAAATGTAAAGTAGAAACCAACCAACCAACACCAGAATGACGCCTTACCTAAACGTTCATTAAGCTTGAAACCCATGACTTTCGGGAACCAGTAAACGAAGCCAGCGAAGTAACCAAATACCGCACCGCCTATGATTGTGTTATGGAAGTGAGCGACTAAGAACATACTGTTATGCAATACAAAATCAGCTCCCGGCAAGGCTAACAAGACTCCAGTCATACCACCTACGGTGAAAGTCGTCATAAAGCCTAAAGTCCACAGCACAGGCACTGTTAGTCGTAAACGACCACGATAGATAGTAAACAACCAGTTGAATAACTTAACCCCGGTTGGCACTGCAATGACCATGGTCATCACACCAAAGAAGGCGTTAACGTTAGCACTCGACCCCATGGTGAAGAAGTGATGCAACCAGACGATAAAGCCTAAGATGGAGATAGCACCACTGGCCCAAACCATAGATTTATAGCCAAACAGACGCTTAGAAGTGAACGTCGAGATGATCTCGGAGAAAATACCGAAGGCTGGTAAAACGAGAATGTATACTTCCGGATGACCCCAAGCCCAAAACAGATTGATGTACATCATGGCGTTACCGCCACCGTCATTGGTAAAGAAGTGGAAGCCCAGATAACGATCTAAGGTCAACATGCCCAGCACAGCGGTTAAGATTGGGAAAGATGCCACAATCAGAATGTTGGCCCAGGTACAGGTCCAGGTGAAGATAGGCATCTGCATCAACTTCATTCCAGGTGCACGCATCTTGAGCACAGTGGCGATAAAGTTAACCCCGGTTAAGGTCGTTCCTATGCCGGATATCTGCAAGGCCCAAATATAGTAATCGACTCCAACTCCGGGACTGAATGACAGCTCAGACAATGGCGGGTAAGCCACCCAGCCAGTCTTAGCAAATTCACCTAAGCCCAATGAGAGATTGATCAACAGGGCACCCGATGCGGTGAGCCAGAAGCTTAAGTTATTCAAGAATGGGAAGGCGACATCGCGGGCACCAATCTGCAACGGCAACACTATGTTCATCAGGCCTATCATAAATGGCATAGCCATAAAGATAATCATAATGACTCCGTGAGCCGTGAAAATCTGGTCATAGTGCTCAGGCGGTAAGTAACCGGCGGCGCCATTAGTAGCCAGTGCTTGCTGTGTACGCATCATGATGGCATCAGAGAAGCCACGGATCAGCATCACCAATGCCAGCACGATATACATGATCCCTAAGCGTTTATGATCGACTGAGGTGAACCAGTCGTTCCATAACACGCCCCACTTTTTATATTTGGTGATCAAAGCCACGAGGATCACCCCAATCACAGCGACGGCCGCTAGGGTCACCATTATGATTGGCTCATCGTATGGGATTGATTCTAAAGTTAATTTTCCAAAAAAAGACATGATTACTCCGCCCCCTCATTTTTAGAGGATGAATGTCCAGAATGATGTGACATGTCCATATCCATATCGTGATGCATATACTGCATAACGATATGGTTAAACATACCCTTGCTCACTGAGCCGTAATATTCGACAGGATTATTCTTACTTTCCTCGGCGAGTTGCTGATAACTTTGGGGATCGAGTCTCTTTCCCTGCTGTTTAAGCTTGGCTACCCAGGCATCGAAGTCTTTGGCTGTCGGCGTCGCGATAGCTTTAAATTTCATGCCAGCAAAACCTGCACCGCTATAATTAGCCGAGATGCCATCGAAGGTACCTGGTTCATTAGCAATCAGATGCAACTGAGTTTCCATGCCAGCCATAGAGTAAATTTGGCTGCCTAACTGAGGAATGAAGAATGAATTCATTGCCGTATCTGAAGTGATTTTAAAATTAATCGGTACATTGGCAGGAAAAGCCACCTCATTAACCGAGGCAACGCCCAACTCAGGATAGATAAACAGCCATTTCCAATTGAGAGAAACGACTTCAACCGTGATAGGTCTTGCTTCATGATCTAACGGCTTATAAGGATCCAGATCATGAGTAGAGGTCCAGGTAATGACTCCTAATATAATGACAATAATAATAGGTACCACCCAGACAACGATTTCAATCATTTTCGAGTGCGCCCATTTCGGCGCATAAATTTCGTGATCGCGACCATCCCTATATTTCCATGCAAAATATAACGTCATGAAAATAACCGGGATAACGACAATCAACATCAAGACGGTGGCCACTATGATGAGATGTTTCTCATCTATGCCAATTTGCCCCTTGGGATCCAGCACACCGCCTGCACAACCAGCCAGCATTAATGTCAATGCGGCCAGTGCAGTCTTACTTAAATTTCTAATTAACAAAGGAAGATTCCTCTAACCTTAATAGTTTACGGCTCAATCCATAGATATTGGGTAGCCGTATAGTTGTGGCTTAACGCAGATAAAACAGACAGGTGATCCATAAGAGCCCAACCTAAGTCGGCGCAAATCAGTAATTCAAAGATCTGTTTTAATTAGCGAATAGCTAAATTTGGAACGAGAAAGATAAGTTTATACGGGAGGTGCGCGGCAGCCGTGTGCCGTGTGCTCGATGGAGCTAAGTTCAGGAGAAGATATTACCGGGAAGGAGTTACTTAAGCCTAAGCTGTTAAGATATTTGAAAATAAGGTGGATTAATCGCCACAAGATCTCAATGACGAAGGGATTAATCAAGAGACTAAAAAGGCTAATCCCCAAACATTCGGCAAACAAACCATCACTCAAAGCCACTAATTCACTGATGTCGATATAACCACCAACAGACACAGATAAACCGTCAGTCAGAGACAGCAAAAACGCTGACCCTAGAAATAGAGTTAAGTTTGTCTTACCTATCATTGAAAACCTTGCTACTGAGCTCAACTTTTCAATAAGGAATTGGTAAAGGGTTAATTTCAATGAACGGGTCCGATTGAGCCTAAAACGGTTAAATTGATCGAATAAAAAATATTCGGAGTGTGATATGACGCGGAGAATAACAAGAAGAGGCTATCGAATGAAAGCTAATACCCCTGATAAAGCAGACTTAATATTAAATAAACCTTAATTAATACCTAATAAATACACATTTAGATCAAATTTAACCGAAAGGAAACAGCCCGAGCCCGCAAAACAGGAGCGAACCGTGATGATACACATGCATTAATATGTACTTAAGGTGACTCTCGCCACATCTAATGGGCGTTTTGTAGCTAACAACAAAGCTATATCTAACAGCAAAAACCGCCATTTAGGCGGTTTTTTATGGTGCTACAGGAGACAAATTACACGTTATTCAACCGTCACTGATTTAGCCAAATTACGTGGTTGGTCAACGTCTGTACCTTTAATTAGAGCAACATGATACGAGAGTAACTGCATCGGGATAGTATAGATAAGTGCAGCCATGAACTCATCACAGTGAGGCACAGGAATCACCTTCATGGTGTCATCAGATTTGAACTCAGCGTCCACATCGGCAAACACATACATCAGGCCGCCACGAGCACGCACCTCTTCGACATTCGACTTAAGCTTTTCTAATAGTTCGTTATTGGGTGCCACCACGATAACAGGCATATCGGCGTCGATAAGCGCCAATGGGCCATGTTTCAGCTCACCCGATGCATAAGCTTCGGCGTGAATATAGGAGATTTCTTTGAGCTTGAGCGCCCCTTCCATCGCTATAGGATACTGATCGCCGCGGCCGAGGAAGAGTGCATTATGCTTGTCGGCAAAATCTTCGGCCAGCTCTGCAATTGCAGTATCTAGCCCCAATGCCTGTTCAACCTTCGCAGGCATAGACAGCAGGCTCTGAGTGATCTTCGCCTGCATATCACTGGACATGCCATTATGACGGCCGATAACGGCCGTTAGCATTAGCAGACCGGCTAACTGCACCGTGAAGGCCTTAGTCGAGGCAACACCAATCTCGGCACCCGCTTTCATCATGTAAGCCATATCAGACTCACGTACCAGAGACGACCCGGCTGAGTTACATATGGTCATGGTGGCCTTGTAACCCATCTCTTTCGCCAGACGTAATGCGGCTAAAGTATCAGCGGTCTCACCAGACTGAGAGATGGTCACCAACAAGCTGTTAGGGAACATGTGCGACTTGCGGTAACGGAACTCGGAAGCAATTTCCACGTTACATGAAACACCGGCCCAATCTTCTAACCAATAACGTGCAGCCATACCGGCATGATAACTAGTACCACAGGCGATAATCTGTACATGCTTAATATCTTTAAGGAACTCGGCAGCATTGTCACCGAAGGCAGTATCTAATACCTGCTTATTGGCGATACGTCCTTCTATGGTCCGACTCAAGGCCAATGGCTGCTCATAGATCTCCTTGAGCATGTAGTGACGATATTCGCCCTTATCACCGGCGTCATGGATCACTTCAGATTCTTTAACTTCGCGCTCAACCGCATTACCGTCGATATCATAGATATCTACGCTACGACGAGTCACTTCGGCAACATCTCCCTCTTCGAGGAATGAGAAAGAGCGGGTAACTGGAAGTAGTGCCAGCTGATCCGAGGCGACAAAGTTTTCACCTAAGCCATAACCGATAACCAGGGGACTGCCCGAACGGGCGACAATCATGCGATCACTGTCACGGCGATCGATAACCACTGTGCCATAGGCGCCTTCCAACTGTTTAACCGTGACCTGAACCGCGGCTAGCAGAGTCTTATGGGACTTAAGCTCGTGATGAACTAGGTGACAAATAACTTCGGTATCAGTATCGGATGCGAAGCTATAACCTAAGCCTTTTAGCATCTCGCGCAGCTTGTTGTGGTTTTCTATGATGCCATTATGAACAACCGCAATATCACCCTGTGATTGATGTGGGTGTGCATTGCGTTCACTGGGCTCACCATGAGTAGCCCAACGAGTGTGAGCGATACCGGTTCCACCACTTAGAGGCGCTGCGTCCAATGCACTGGATAATTCCTGTACCTTACCCACACGGCGTGTACAGCTAAGCTCAGCATTATTAATGATCGCAACGCCCGCCGAATCATAGCCGCGATACTCTAAGCGGCGTAAACCTTCGACCAATATTTCAGCCACATCTCTTTGCGCTACCGCGCCAACAATTCCGCACATATTAATACCTAAAATTTTATATAAATTGAAAAGTTAAAATCGAAAAATTTGATTAGTTTGAATAAGGCGCCACGATCACACGTACGCCTTGCTCGGAAATTTTTTCAGCAGCCTCATCGGGAAGCTTGTCATCTGTGACTATCACGCTGATATCACTCCAGGGTAATTCCAGGTTAGGAATGCGCCTGCCTATCTTATTTGACTCAAGCATGACGATGACTTCACGGGAAACTTCGGCCATCACCTTACTCAGCCCGGTTAACTCATTGAACGTCGTGGTGCCACGTTCGATATCTATACCATCGGCACCGATAAACAGTTGATCGAAGTTATAGGAGCGTAATACCTGTTCGGCAACCTGGCCCTGAAAAGATTCAGAATGGGGATCCCAGGTTCCGCCCGTCATCAAGAGCGTCGGCTCATACTCTAATTCATGGATAGCGCTGGCGAGTTGCAGGGCATTGGTCATCACCACCAAACCACGTTTACTGCTTAGCTCTTGAACTAGACCCGAGGTAGTACTGCCGCTATCTATGATGATGCGATTATGATCTTTAATCAGCCTGGCTGCCGCCTTGGCGATATTCTGCTTGTTCATGGATATCGCTGCGGTAGCAACTTGAGTCATCTCTCTAGGAACCGAAACAGCACCACCATAGCGACGCAACAAGAGGCCAGTTTTTTCTAATGCGCTGAGATCTTTACGAATGGTCACTTCAGACGTTTCGAAACGTAATGCCAGCTCATCGACACTCACCTCACCATCCCCATTTAACAGGGTGATTATGGTATGACGTCGCTGCTGAGTATTACGTTTAGTCATTAAAGTTTCACTTAAGTTTCGTTTCGAAAGCAAGATTATAGACAAACGAAACATATTTGCAATTAATTAGACAAATTATAGTCAACTAATTCGATTATATTTTCTTCATAACTGATGTTGAAAGCCGCATAAATGAAAAAGGCAGCCTATTGGCTGCCTTCGTAATAAATGTAAGCTTATTAGAACTTAGCTTCTAACGCCAGACCGAAGTGGCGTCCTTCACCAACAGTCACATCGGTAGTCGTACCGCCAGCCAGGTACTCTTCATCGAATAGGTTCTTAACATTTAAGCGAACGCTAACATCGCTGCCCATCACATCCATGGTGTATGCTGCGCCCATATCGAAACGTACATACCCATCTTTAGTCACAGTATTGCTCGTATTAGCGAAACGCTCACCCACATAGATGGCACCGAAGTTAAATGCCAGATTATCTGTCATCTCATAACGGGTCCAAATGTTAGCCGACCACTCAGGTGCATCGACCGGTGTCATACCGTCTAAGTTATCGTGATCCCCTGCTGGAGTAATATATTCAGCATTGAGATACATCATAGAGGCAGTCATAAACCAGCTATCACTAACCTGACCCTGAGCGCCCATCTCGAAACCTTTATGACGTTGTTCACCCTCCTGAGTAGTAATGGTATCAAAGTCTTCAGTTGGTACCTCAAGATCTTGAGTCACTGTGACATTAGAGACAGTGATGTCAAATATAGCACCAGTTAATAGCAGGCTACCGTCAAATAGCTCCCACTTCGTACCCAGCTCATATTGCTCACCATATTCAGGATTTAAATTTGTGCCATCATTAACATCTCTTTCATCGTTAACTATGCTCTGAGGAGTGAAGCTTTTTGAATAGTTAACATAGATGCTACCGTTTGCCGCCGGCGAGTAGATAACGCCAAACTTAGGCGAAACCGCATAGCTATTACGACCTGCCCCCTCACGCTTTTGCTCGTCATAACGTACGCCAGCAAGCACTTGCCACTCATCGTTGATAGTGACAAGATCTTGGATATAGAAGCCGTAATGCTTGTACTCACTCTCATACAGAGTCTCATCATTGTTGTAATCCAGATCTGGCTTAGGCAATGGCTGCCCAGGCATAACAAGCTGCTTCTTCTCACCCGACTCTTTTAGCTGACCATAATAGTAATCCAATATATTAGCGCCGAGCAGAAATTGATGATCCAAACCGCCGGTTGAGAAATTACCGACAAAGTCGACATAACCCGTCTTGTGCTGCCAGTCATCGTAACGATCGAAGG
Source organism: Shewanella benthica (assembly GCA_023284085.1). GTDB lineage: Bacteria > Pseudomonadota > Gammaproteobacteria > Enterobacterales > Shewanellaceae > Shewanella > Shewanella benthica. Next base: position 45,199 of record JAKVHY010000034.1, on the reverse strand, counting down.
GGCTAACAGTGTAACCATCGGTAAATGGATCTTCTGAGTTCTTAGCTAAAGAAGGTGAAGAGTCCAGACGCTGGCGATTAAACTGCTGCTCGTTATAACCCGCTTTAATTTTCCAATTATCACTGATGAAGTAAGTGATATCCGCACCCATGTTAGTGATGGTGTTATCGGTGAAGGCCCAAGGCTGATCCCAGATAATATCGCTACCACCGATTAAGTCACCATCAGAATCTAACCAACCACCACGGTCGATACCTGTCTTATCTTGGGTGTGATCGTATTTAAGTGATAACAATAGATCCTCGGTAATATCGAATTCAAGATTCAGATAACCTAACCAACGATCACGCTCCTGGTTAGTGCCGTCTTGCCCATTCTCTGCAGAATAAGTACGCCAATATTTAGAGTCCTGCTTAACCAGCACAGTACGGTAACGAATAGTCTGATCTTCATTTAGGCTACCACCGGCATCGAGCTGAAAACGGGTAGAGCCATGCTCATCGGTATCAAATCCCAGATCGAAAACAGTGTCATAGGTCGGCTTCTTGGTGACCATGTTGATCAAGCCACCCGGGCCTGACTGACCATAGAGCATGCTCGATGGCCCTTTAAGAATCTCTACCTGCTGCAGTGTCTCGATAGGCTGTACATAGTGAGACCACTGCTGCTGACCATTAATTAGGTAGCCAGAACCTGAAGAAAGCTCGAAACCACGAATGCTGAACACCTGACGGTTCCACTTTTCAGAGCCGCCTGTAACACTGGAATCGTTTACCAATACTTCAGATAAGTTAGTTGCTAGCTGTTCATCGGTAATAAAATCGGGAATAACCGCTACAGATTGGGGCGTATCCATAAGGCTGATGTCACCGCGCATGGCACCGGAAGCACTGCCAATTTTGTAGTCATTGAAGCTACGACCAGTAACTGAAATGCGCTCTATATTTGTGCTAGAAACTGCTTCAGTCTTGGTCTCTTCAGCAACAGCTGGCGCAAGGGTAAGAGCTGAGACAACTGCGACACAAATAGGTGAGACTTTAAAAGAATGAGAAAGTAGTGACATGGCCAACCCCGATATGGATATCAAACAAAAGTTGGCAGCAATATAAATGAGAATAGTTTTTATTTAAGCTTCTTTACACGTATTTACATTACAAAGTGATGCAGTTCAAACAATTGAACAACAAAAAGAGAAAAGCTAAAAAAAGCAACAAAAGCATCAAGTTGTATCCAAGATTCCCAAGCCATTTAACTAAGATTAAATGGCCCTAAAAACAAACAAGCGACCCAATTAGGTCGCTTGTTAACACTCAAATTTTAGACACTTTATTTAGGCTTCTTTACCGGCCTAACCCAACCACTCAGGTGACGTTGTTTAACCCGAGTGATAACCAACTCATTCTCGGCCACATCACGGGTAATAGTAGAACCTGCTCCTATGGTGGCGCCTTTACCAATAGTCACCGGGGCAATTAGCTGAGTGTCGCTACCGACAAATACATTATCTTCGATAACCGTGAGATGCTTGTTAGCACCATCATAGTTACAGGTGATAGTCCCCGCGCCTATGTTCACGCCGGCACCGATCAGGGCATCGCCGATATAGGCCAGATGACCCGCCTTGGAGCCCTCACCTAACACAGCCTTCTTAATCTCGACGAAGTTACCGACATGAGCATCTGTTTTCAACTCGGCACCAGGGCGCAAACGCGCAAATGGCCCGACACTGGCTTTGACACCTACCTTGGCACTCTCAACGATAGAATAAGGCTTAATCTCGGCGTTATCGCCAATCTCACAATCGATAAGAATGGCGCCGGCACCGATAGTCACGTTATTGCCTATGGTGACTTTGCCCTGAATGATAACGTTTATATCTATCATCACATCCATACCTACAGTCACCTCACCGCGAATGTCGATACGGGCAGGATCGCGCAAGTTAGCACCAGCCAACATCAACTTCTCCGCCTCACGAGCCTGATAGGCACGCTCCAGCTGAGCCAGCTGCACTCGGTTGTTGGCACCTTCCACCTCGACTGCCGACTCTGGCTGAGCCGTTGTGATAGCAACGCCATCTCTATTAGCCATAGCGACGATATCTGTCAGGTAGTATTCGCCTTGAGCATTATCTGATGATAACTGTCCAAGCCAATCTTTAAGTTGCTTACCTGGGGCCGCCATGATGCCGGTATTGACCTCTTGGATCAGTAACTGCTCCGCATTGGCATCTTTCTGCTCTATGATACCGACAACCTTGCCCAGTTCTTGACCTTCACAAGGAGTCCGCACTATACGGCCATAGCCTGTTGGATTTGGCAGGTTAACTGTAAGAATAGCCAGGCCATTAGCTTCCCGCGCCATTAACAGCGCTTCCAATGTAGAAGCTTGGATAAGCGGCACATCACCATAGAGGATCAGCACGGTATCATCATCGCTGATGTTGTCATTAGCTTGCGCCACTGCATGGCCGGTACCCAACTGTTCGGCTTGAAGCACCCAGTTAAGTTGCTGCTCACCTAGGACACTCTGTAGCTTATCCGCACCATAGCCATACACTAACTGGATCGAATCGCTGCCCACGTTATGAGCGGTATCGATCACATGCTGCACCATGCTCTTATGTGCAATAGGGTGTAAGACTTTAGGAAGATCTGAGCGCATGCGGGTTCCCTTGCCTGCGGCCAAAATCACTACGTTCAATGCCATGGAGTTATCCTTGATCTAATGCTGATAAAAATAATAAAGAAAAATGGGGGGATAAATTTTTGTGGGGCTGATTTTAACGGAAAAGCGAAGAAGATAGAAGGTAAAGACGACGGCTACGCCCACTAGACGCTTACAAGTAAGCTAGCAGACGCCAACGAGTTGGCTAAAGGACAGTAAAACTAAGACAACGCTTGCGCAGCAAGCTGATGGTACTGAGATGACGGCTACGCCTACTCGACGTTTACAAGTAAACTAATTGACGCCAACAAGTTGGCTAAAAGCATGGATTCCGGCCTGCGCCGGAAAGACGAGAGAGAGAAGTATGACAAGCTCCCTCATAATTTGGCTATGCTGTTACTTACAGAGAGCACAGCGAACGTCCTTATAGCGCAGCGCCTTACAGGGAAAAGCCCGTCCTTACACCTTATTACTTTTACTTACAGAGAGCGCAGCGAACGTCCTTACAGCGAAGCGTCTTACAGGATTAAGTCCGTCTTATAGGGCAAAGCCCGTCCTTACAGCTTATTGCTTTTACTTACAGCTTGCTGCGCAAGCATCCTTTTTTAACATTAAAAGGTTAACGTTTTATCCGCTGCGAGAACCCAAAGTGCTAAGTCATCCATAGTGGCCACTTCACAACCTTGGATCACACTCAAATCAGTCAAACCTCGGGCATGCATACAGGAAGCGCAGAACTTAACTTCACTGTTTTGGGCAATAAGAATCTCTAGCATTTGCTGAATATTATAACCCTCAGCAGGAAGCTGTTTTGGCAAGACTGCGGTAATCGCATCAGACAACAGAAACAGACTCACCTTAGCGGGTGGACACTCTTGCTCATTAAGCTGAATAGCTAAACGCAAAGCATTAAATAACCGCTCTGAGCCGTAAGGCGCGTCATTGACGATAATTAAAACCTGTTGCATAGGAGGAATACTCTTGCCATAAATTAGTGACTAAATGGTAACACCCATGCCTTTGTTAGATCTCAGCATAGATCACGCTATAAGAAGCTATAAGGAAGAGCACTAAGATGACGGCTGCGCCTGTTCGACGCTTACAAGTAAGCTAATAAACGCCAACGAGTTGGCTAAAAGCATGGATTCCGGCCTGCGCCGGAAAGACGAGAAAGATATGTATGATAAGCTCCCTCATAATTTGGCTATGCTGTTACTTACAGAGAGCACAGCGAACGTCCTTATAGCGCAGCGTCTTACGGGGCAAAGCCCGTCCTTACAGCTTGCGCAGCAAGCGTCCTTCTTTCAAAAACAACGTCAATTTCTTTCCATCCATGGGAAATTTACATAAGTGTTCCAGACACAAAAAAGGCGCTCACCTTTCGGTAAGCGCCTTTTTTCATCAAACAATAACCTTATCTGGCAAAGTTCTTCTTGATGGTATCGACAACACGCAACTGAGCGATAGCCTGGGCTAACTCAACTGCTGCTGCTGCATAATTGAAGTCTGCACCAGCTTCGGCCAAAGAGGCTTCGGCGTGGCGTTTAGCTTCTACAGCTGCTTGCTCGTCAATTTCATCGGCACGCATAACGACGTCAGCCAATACTGAAACAGAAAAAGGTTGTACTTCCAGGATACCACCCGAAAGGTAGAACACCTCTTCTTTTCCGTCTTGCTTAACGATGCGCGCCATGCCAGGTTTGATATTAGTAAGCAGAGGTGCGTGACCAGGCATAATACCCAGGTCGCCTTCTCCACCGGTAACTTGTAGGTGTGCTACAAGACCAGAGTAGATGCTGCTTTCTGCACTTACAATATCAAGCTGTACTGTCATGGCTGCCATCAGTTCTCCTTAAACTAGTACCCTGCACTAACTTTACACTAGTGCAGAACACCTAGTTATTTTTTGTTAGCTTTCTCAACGGCTTCGTCGATAGAACCAACCATGTAGAACGCTTGCTCAGGAAGATGATCGAACTCACCCTCTAGAATGCCCTTGAAGCCACGGATAGTGTCTTTAAGAGAAACGTACTTACCTGGAGAACCGGTGAATACTTCGGCTACGAAGAAAGGCTGTGAAAGATATTTTTCAATCTTACGAGCACGAGCTACGGTAGTCTTATCTTCATCAGATAATTCATCCATACCTAGAATCGCAATAATATCTTTCAGCTCTTTATAGCGCTGAAGTACGGTTTGCACACCGTTAGCAACATCATAGTGCTCTTGACCAACAACCAGAGGATCTAATTGACGTGAAGTCGAATCCAATGGGTCAACCGCTGGGTAGATACCCATAGAAGCGATGTTACGTGACAATACAATAGTCGCATCTAAGTGAGCGAAAGTTGTTGCTGGTGACGGATCCGTTAAATCATCCGCAGGTACGTATACGGCTTGCACAGAGGTAATAGACCCTGATTTAGTCGATGTAATACGTTCCTGAAGTACACCCATCTCTTCAGCCAAAGTTGGCTGGTAACCTACTGCTGAAGGCATACGGCCTAGCAGTGCAGATACTTCAGTACCCGCTAAGGTGTAACGATAGATGTTATCAACGAAGAAAAGAACATCTTTACCTTCGTCACGGAATCTTTCAGCCATAGTCAGACCGGTAAGTGCCACACGTAGACGGTTTCCTGGAGGCTCGTTCATCTGACCATAAACCATGGCCACCTTATCGAGAACTCCTGAATCTTCCATCTCGTAGTAGAAATCGTTACCCTCACGAGTACGCTCACCTACACCAGCAAATACAGATAAACCTGAGTGTGCTTTAGCGATGTTGTTAATAAGTTCCATCATGTTGACGGTCTTACCAACACCAGCACCACCAAACAGTCCAACTTTACCACCCTTAGCAAACGGACAGATAAGGTCAATAACCTTGATGCCAGTCTCTAAAAGTTCAGTCGAGCTTGATTGGTCTTCAAATGTAGGAGCTTCACGGTGGATCACATAGCGATCTGTTCCACCAATTGGACCCGCTTCATCAATAGGCTCGCCCAATACGTTCATGATACGGCCTAGGGTCACAGACCCAACCGGAACAGTAATTGGAGAACCTGTGTTTGTCACCTCAAGACCACGACGCAGACCATCTGAAGAACCCATGGCGATAGTACGAACTACACCGCCACCTATTTGCTGCTGGACTTCCAGCACCAAGCCTTCACTTTTGATCTCTAGAGCGTCATATATCTGAGGTACAGCATCTTGTGGAAACTCAACGTCCACAACCGCGCCAATAACTTGGACAACAGTACCTGTGCTCATGATTAATCCTCTAAAACTTGTATTCGTTACCTAGCCTAAACGGCAGCGGCACCTGAAACAATTTCCGACAGTTCCTGCGTAATCGCAGCCTGACGGGCCTTGTTATAGACCAACTCCAAGTCAGTGATAAGATCACCGGCATTGTCTGTTGCAGCTTTCATGGCGACCATACGAGCCGCCTGTTCAGATGCAATATTCTCGACAACACCTTGGTAAACTTGAGACTCCACATAACGTACCAGTAAGGTATCCAAAAGTGCTTTTGGATCTGGCTCGTACAAGTAATCCCAGCGATGAGTTTTCACATCACTTTCTGACTTAGGCAAAGGTAGCAGCTGCTCGATCACTGGTGTCTGACTCATGGTATTAACGAATTTGTTAAATACCACATACAGACGATCCAGCTTGCCTTCGTTGTATGCTTCTAGCATGACACGTACCGTTCCAATCAGATCTTTCAACGACGGAGCGTCGCCTAGAGCCGATGCAGAAGCAGATACTGGGCCGCCAAAGCTATTGAAGAATTGTATGCTACGTGCACCAATGGCGCAGAATTCAACTTCTGCTCCGGCTTCACGTTGCTTCTTCACGTCTGCGACAACCTTCTTGAAAAGGTTGACGTTCAGACCACCACAAAGACCACGGTCGGTTGACACAACTATGTAACCAACACGCTTAGTCTCTCTCACTTCCAAATATGGATGCTTATATTCGAGAGAACCTTGCGCCACGTGACCGATCACCTTACGCATATTTTCTGCATATGGACGACTCGCTGCCATGCGCTCTTGTGCTCTACGCATTTTGCTCGCGGCAACCATTTCCATTGCAGACGTGATCTTCTGAGTGTTTTGAACACTCGCGATCTTGGTTTTAATCTCTTTAGCGTTAGCCATCTTTACTCTCCAATCTGGACCTGAGGCGCCTTACGACACCTCTTCGATTTACCAGGTTTGGGTTTCGACGAACTTATCGAGGCCAGCCTTCAACTCACCTTCGATGTCGGCATTATAATCGCCTGTATCGTTGATGGTCTTCATCAGGTCAGCATGCTCGCTGTTCATGTATGAGAGCAGAGATGCTTCGAAATCACCGATTTTATTCAGCTCAACGCTCTGGAGGTAACCTTTTTCAGCTGAGAAAATAGACACAGCTTGGTCGGCAACGCTCATAGGTGCGTATTGCTTTTGCTTCATTAGTTCGGTAACACGCTCACCATGCTCAAGTTGAGCACGAGTTGCATCATCTAAATCAGATGCAAATTGTGAGAACGCTGCAAGCTCTCGATACTGTGCTAGTGCGCTACGAATACCGCCAGACAGTTTCTTGATGATCTTAGTCTGAGCCGCACCACCAACACGAGAAACCGAGATACCTGGGTTAACAGCAGGACGTAGTCCAGAGTTAAACAGATCAGTTTCAAGGAAGATCTGACCATCGGTAATCGAAATTACGTTGGTCGGTACGAATGCAGATACATCACCCGCTTGAGTTTCAATAATCGGTAGAGCAGTCAAAGAACCAGTTTGGCCTTTAACTTCACCTTTAGTGAACTTCTCAACATACTCAACGTTAACACGTGAAGCACGCTCTAACAGACGAGAGTGTAGATAGAATACATCACCTGGGTATGCTTCACGTCCTGGTGGACGCTTAAGCAACAATGAGATCTGACGGTAAGCAACTGCTTGCTTAGAAAGATCATCATAGACAATCAGTGAATCTTCACCGCGGTCGCGGAAGTACTCACCCATTGAACAACCAGAGTATGGAGCCAAGTATTGCAGTGCAGCAGCTTCAGAAGCTGTAGCAACAACAACAATTGTGTTCGCTAATGCGCCGTGCTCTTCAAGCTTACGTACAACGTTAGCAACAGTAGAAGCTTTCTGCCCTACAGCCACGTATACACACTTGATACCAGTATCTTTCTGATTGATGATGGCATCGATTGCTAAAGCGGTTTTACCGATTTGGCGATCACCAATGATCAATTCACGTTGTCCACGACCGATTGGGATCATAGAGTCAACGGCTTTATAACCAGTTTGAACTGGCTGAGATACTGACTTACGTTCAATAACACCTGGTGCGATTACTTCAACAGGAGAGAAACCATCGTGATCGACAGGTCCTTTTCCGTCGATTGGCTCACCCAATGTGTTGACTACGCGGCCTAATAGACCACGGCCAACTGGGACTTCCAAAATACGACCAGTTGTTTTTACTTTGTCGCCTTCTGCCAAAGTGGCATAAGGACCCATTACTACGGCACCGACAGAATCACGTTCTAAGTTCAACGCGATTGCATAACGGTTACCAGGCAGCTCGATCATCTCACCCTGCATCACGTCGGCAAGGCCGTGGATGCGAATGATGCCGTCACTTACTGCAACGATTGTACCTTCGTTGCGAGCTTCACTAACGACTTCGAACTGCTCGATCCGCTGTTTAATCAGATCGCTGATTTCAGTGGAATTCAGTTGCATGCTCAAACTCCCAATTACGATTGCAGCGAATCAGACAGACGCGAAAGTTTTCCGCGAACCGAGCCATCTATGACTAGGTCTCCTGCCGTGATAATTACACCAGCAATAAGGCTGGCATCTATGCTGCAATTAAGCTTAACTTTGCGTGCTAGACGTTTCTCTAAAGAAACACTAATATCCTGTTGCTGAACTGAAGTAAGCTCAATAGCTGAAACTACATTAGCTTCAATCTCTTTTGCCCATTCATGTTTCATTTCAACAAATAGTTGAAGTACAGCAGGTAGTGTAACTAAACGACCGTTTTCAGCCATTACCTTTAACAGGTTTTGAACTTGCACATTGATCTGCTCACCACAAACTCCGATAAAGAGTTCGGCCAGTTTATCACTGGAAAGTGCGCCAGATAGCAGAGGCTTAATGGTGTCGTTTTCACTAACCATAGCCGCGAAGTTAAGCATTTCTACCCAACTGTCTACTGCATCTTTTTCAATGGCAAAGTCAAAAGCTGCCTTTGCGTAAGGACGAGCGATGGTAGTTATTTCAGCCATAACTCAAACTCCTTATTTAAAGTTCAGCGACTAGTTTATTAACTATGTCACTGTGGGCGGCTTCATCAATCGAACGCTCAAGAATCTTCTCTGCGCCAGCGATGGCTAGAGCTGCAACTTGCTTACGCAAGTCTTCTTTAACGCGATTACGTTCAGCTTCAATTTCTGCTTGACCCTGAGCGATGATTTTCGCACGCTCAGTATCTGCTTCGGCTTTTGCTTCATCGACGATCTGAGCTTTGCGTTTGTTCGCTTGCTCAATGATCTCGTTAGCAGTAGCTTTAGCTTCTTTTAGCTGGTCAGTGGCTTTCGCCTGTGCCAACTCAAGGTCTTTTACGGCGCGGTCAGCATCAGCTAAACCGTCGGCAATCCTTTTTTGGCGTTCTTCGATGGCATTCATCAAAGGTGGCCAAACAAACTTCATGCAGAACCACACGAAGAGAATAAAGGCAACCGTCTGACCGATTAGGGTAGCGTTGATATTCACAACAGCCTCCTATTTAGTTTAAAGACAGAAGCGTTTATTACAGCATTGCACCAAGAGGGTTAGTGAAAAGCATGAATAATGCGATACCAACACCGATCATAGTTACCGCATCTAAAAGACCCGCAACGATGAACATTTTAACTTGCAGCATAGGAGCCATTTCTGGTTGACGCGCAGCGCCTTCCAAGAACTTGCCACCTAGTAGGCCAAAACCGATAGCGGTACCAAGAGCACCCATACCAATTAGTAGAGCAACAGCGATAGCTGTCATGCCTAATACAGTTTCCATCTCTATCTCCAAATATTCTAAATCTAGTTAGATTATGATTTAGTAAAAAAAGTTTTACAGCAATCCTTAATGATCTTCATGTGCCATGCTTAAATAAACAATGGTCAACATCATGAAGATAAACGCCTGTAAGGTAATAACCAAAATATGGAAGATCAACCAACCTAGCTGTAAAGTTACACCTAGAGCTGAAAGCGCCATATTTCCACCGTACATCAACGCAATAAGGATGAATATCAACTCACCTGCATATAAGTTACCAAACAGACGCAGTGCCAATGAGATTGGCTTAGCGATCAAGGTAACAGATTCTAACAGGAAGTTGACGGGTATCATTGTCCAATGGTTAAAAGGCTGCATTGTCAGTTCTTTAACAAAACCTGATACGCCTTTGACTTTGATGCTGTAGTAAATAATCATCACAAACACACCGATAGCCATGCTAAAGGTAATGTTTAAGTCAGTCGTTGGAACAACTTTCATGTAAGGGATGCCAACTAAAGCAGCAGCACCCGGAATCCAGTCAACTGGAATCATATCCATGAAGTTCATCATGAATACCCAAACAAAAATCGTTAATGCCAACGGAGCAATAACAGGATTGCGGCCATGGAAGGTTTCTTTCACGCTAGAGTCGACAAACTCGATGATCATTTCGACAAAACATTGAAGTTTGCCGGGAACACCAGTAGTTGCCTTCTTACCAACGCTACGGAATAGCCATAAGAACAGAACACCAAGCCCAACCGAAAAGAACAACGAATCAATGTGCCATGTCCAAAACCCAGCCTGTTCACATGCATGGTTCATAGCTAATCCGTTATCGGTAGCACAAACTTGCAGGTTAGTAAGGTGATGTTGGATATAGCCCTGCGGTGTTAACGCTTCACCAGTTGCAGCCATGATTCATCCCACTTAACTTTGCTTGAAAAATAAAGGAGCCGTCCAATGTACGATTAACGCTAATGTATAACAAACAAAAAGAGGCATAAAGCCAACCTTCCAATTGATAAACACGAACGAAAACATAGCTATGGTTAACAGCAACTTTACCGCTTCCCCCCAGTAAAAATCTTTAACAACTTTTGCCGATGAACTTGCTCCCGTATGAGAGAAAGCTAGGGTTGCGAATACAAAATTAGGAAGTACAGCGATAGCAGCACCTGCCAAAGCAGATAGACCATACTGAACTCCCCACAGAGCGAAAAAGAAAACCGAAGCACCCCCAGCCACCGCCGCCTGCATCAAAACCAATTTATAGGCAGACCACCGGCCACGACGTGCTAAAATCTTACTCAATTCATCTTCTCCGCATTAATACTTTTTGTTTCGATGACCGGACTACATAAATCTGGACATGACGATGGACAAAAAGCTTGCGAAAGTATACCTTTTCGGGCCTTCAAAGCAAGTTTAAGCTGAGGAAAATCGACTCTTTTAACGTGATCTAACGCCAAATATGTAAAACCGTAAATTTAACACATGTCACAAAATTACATAATATGACGTTAACGTAGGAATTTTAGTGGATTTTATTGATTATGCCGTCTAATTCAGCAAGATCCTGATAATTAATTACCAGTTTGCCCTTACCTTTTTTATTATGGGTAATTGAGACCTTAGCACCTAATCTTTCGACTAACAGGCCTTCCAGGCGGGTGACATCGTGATCTTTTACCGGCTTATCGGTGATTTTGGGTGGATTCAGTGTTTTGGTGACTAAGCGTTCAGTTTCACGAACCGTTAATTCTTTTGCTGCGACTAATCTGGCAATATTTGTTTGCTCATCACCTTCTATCGCGAGTAATGCTCTGGCGTGTCCCATGTCGATGTCACCATTTTCTAACATGCGTTTTACAGGTTCGTTGAGACCATTGAGACGCAATAAATTAGACACTGTTGCACGAGATTTACCCACTGCGGTAGCAATCTGTTGATGAGTCAGTTCAAATTCGCGCAATAATCGCTCTAACGCAATCGCTTCTTCCATTGCATTGAGGTCTTCACGCTGAATGTTTTCGATTAGTGAGATGGCAACGGCGGCTTCATCAGCCACCTGCTTGACGATACATGGCACCTTATCCAGCTTAGCTATTTGAGCCGCACGCCAGCGACGTTCCCCGGCGATGATCTCAAACATGGTCGCAGAAACTTTACGCACGACAATCGGCTGAATGATGCCTTGAGCCTTTATCGACTCGGCGAGCTCTTCGAGCGCCTCGGTCGACATATCTTTACGCGGTTGGTACTTACCAGGCTGCATTAAATCTATGGCCAGCATTAACAGGTCATCTGTTTTAGCCGTAACTTCAGCGGCTTCTTCAGCTGAATAAAGTTTCTTACTTGCCGCATGGCTAGTACTGAGTAATGCATCCAGACCTTTACCCAGTCCACGTTTTTTCAATGTCATTTCCACTGCCTTTATTTAAGCTTGTTCTAGCTCTTGAAGCTGTTCTGCTCTGCGAATTATTTCGCCAGCCAGGGCTAAATATGCCTTAGCGCCGGCACTCGATTTGTCGTAATACATGGCCGGAGCACCAAAGCTAGGCGCCTCAGCCAGTCTGACATTTCTTGGAATAACGGTACGATAAACTTTTTCGCCGAAGTGCTGCTTGAGCTGATCGGATACATCATTAGCCAGACGATTTCTGGGATCGTACATGGTACGCAGTATCCCTTCGATATGCAGGCCAGGGTTAATCATAGCGCCAATCTTACTGATGGTATCCATAAGGGCCGTTAAGCCCTCCAGTGCATAATATTCACACTGCATGGGAACCAGAACCGAATCGGCAGCCGACATGGCATTCACCGTAAGCATGTTCAATGAGGGGGGACAATCGATAAAGATGTAGTCGTAATCGTCTTTAATCGGTGCTAATGCATTTCTTAATCTAATCTCACGGGCGAAGAACTCCATTAACTTGATCTCAGCCGCAGTAACGTCACCGTTACCCGCGATCAGATCATATTTTCCGCTGGTATTTCTATAGACAACTTCATCGAAAGATTTTTCATCGACTAACAACTCATAAGCGGTATTCTCGACACTGTACTTGTCGATACCACTTCCCATGGTCGCATTACCCTGAGGATCGAGATCAATTAATAGCACTTTGCGCTTTGTGGCGGCCAAAGATGCTGCTAAGTTGACACAAGTTGTTGTTTTTCCGACGCCACCTTTCTGGTTAGCCACGGCAATCACTTTACCCACAATACCATCCTGTATGTCGCGTATATGTTATCGACGCAATTGCATCCAATACCAAGTTGCTTGAATCACTAAAATAAAGCAACTTAAACACTATTTTTTAACCACTCTTAGCAAGTGTCTCTGTTCATCCAGGCGAGGGACACTCAACTTAATAACATCAGTGAGCTCGTAACCCTCAGGAATTTTTGTCATTTCATCTTCGGCCAATTGACCCTTGAGTGCGTAATAACAGCCATTATCCGCCGGCAGGTGATGACACCAGTGCAACATGTCTTCGATAGAGGCGAAGGCTCGACTGAGCACACCATCAAATTTTTCTTCAGGCTCATAGGCTTCGACACGACTCTCTACAGAGCTAATGTTATCGATACCCAGATCAAACTGAACCTGCTTCTGGAAGCGAATTCGCTTGCCTAAGCTATCCAATAAAACGAAATGTTTATCAGGATTCATTATCGCCAACGGGATCCCGGGTAAACCCGGCCCGGTGCCAACATCGATGAAGCGTTCACCCACCAGATGTGCCGACACAGCGAGACTATCCATGATATGCCTGATCAACATCTGCTCGGGATCTCTAACCGATGTAAGGTTATACGCCTTATTCCATTTGTTGAGCATCTCAACAAATCCAACCAGCTGTTTCTTCTGCTGCTCGGTGGCAGTCAAATTCATTTCAGCTAGACATTCATCTAATAGGGCAGATAACACGGGATTAATCCTTAATAACAAACTTAAATCGGCATGAACAGGCTATTATGAAGCCGTCAAAACAGTAAGGGAAGCCTTTAGCGCTTCCCTTACTGACAATTCATCAAAAAGAGTAAAATTTACGAAGCTTTTCTACGAAGTAAACCACGTCTCTTCAGATGTACTAATAAAATCGAGATAGCGGCGGGAGTCATTCCCGAAATTCTCGACGCCTGACCTATAGTTTCAGGCTTATGTTCATTCATCTTAGCGATCACTTCATTCGACAGTCCCGGCACCTCTTGGTAATCCAGATCTAACGGCAGTCCGGTAGTCTCATTTTTAAGCGCCTTGTCTATTTCATCTTGCTGACGCTGAATATAACCAGAATATTTAATCTGGATCTGTACTTGTTCAGCGGCGCGTTGATCTTCGAGTCCCGGACCAAAGCCTTCGAGTTTCATTAATTTAGGATAATCCATCTCAGGACGGCGAAGCAGATCTTCGAAAGACGCTTCACGAGAAATTGGCGTATTCAGTTCAGGATTTAACACATCCAACAGAGGCGAATTAGGGTGAACCCACAGGCCTCTTAAACGTTGTAACTCCAGCTCGATAGACTCACGCTTCTTACTAAACTGACTCCAACGGTTATCATCGACCAAGCCAAACTCCCGGGCTTTCTCGGTCAAACGCAGATCCGCATTGTCTTCACGAAGCAATAAGCGATATTCGGCGCGGCTGGTGAACATACGGTAAGGCTCTTTGGTGCCAAGAGTCGAAAGATCGTCAACCAGGACACCTAAATAAGCCTGATCACGACGAGGAGCCCAAGATTCTTTGCCCTGAACCTGCAAAGATGCATTCATGCCGGCTAATAAACCTTGAGCAGCAGCTTCTTCGTAACCTGTTGTACCGTTGATCTGTCCGGCAAAGAAGAGTCCGCCGATCGCTTTAGTCTCTAAAGAGTTCTTCAGATCTCTGGGATCGAAATAATCATATTCGATAGCGTAACCAGGACGAATGATCTGTGCATTCTCCATTCCCTTGATCGATCTAACCAGATCCAGTTGTACATCGAAAGGCAGACTGGTTGAAATACCATTGGGATAGATCTCATTGGTATTGAGTCCTTCAGGCTCGATAAAAATTTGATGAGATGTCTTGTCGGCGAAGCGATTAATCTTATCTTCGATAGAAGGGCAATAACGTGGACCTATGCCTTCGATAACCCCTGAATACATAGGGCTACGGTCCAGGCCACCGCGAATAATCTCATGAGTACGCTCATTGGTATGAGTCACATAACAAGATACTTGGCGAGGATGATCTTTTACATCACCGATAAACGACATCACAGGCAAGGGTGTATCGCCTTTCTGTTCGGTCATAAGATCGAAATTTATGCTATTAGCATCGATTCTAGGTGGTGTGCCCGTCTTTAATCGACCAATACGGATCGGGAGTTCACGTAAACGATCTGCGAGGGCGATCGATGGCGGATCACCAGCTCGTCCTCCGCTGTAGTTTTGCAATCCGATGTGGATCTTACCACTGAGGAAAGTACCTGCAGTCAACACAACGGTGGGCGCTTCGAAGGCGAGTCCCATCTGAGTGACCACTCCGGTGACACGGCCGTTTTCAACAATCAGATCATCGACGCCTTGCTGAAACAATCTTAAATTCGGTTGGTTTTGCAGTATTTGTTGGATCTTAGCTCGGTAGAGCGCTCTATCGGCTTGGGCTCGGGTGGCTCTAACCGCTGGTCCCTTGCTCGAGTTGAGGGTTCGAAATTGAATACCTGCAAAGTCAGTGGCAACAGCCATGGCTCCGCCCATTGCATCAATCTCTTTTACCAAGTGTCCTTTGCCGATCCCGCCGATCGCAGGATTACAGGACATCTGTCCTAAGGTGTCGATGTTATGCGTCAACAACAGGGTGTTAGATCCCATTCTTGCTGCGGCCAGGGCGGCTTCCGTACCGGCATGACCACCGCCAACAACAATTACATCGAACCGTTCATGAAAATGCATTACAAAACCTTAAATTAAAACTGACGTCGATAAAGAACTAATGTGAATTTGAGGTGCATATTTTAGCACCTGATTGACCCAAGGTGAAAGATCATTTTCGATCGTTCGATCGCAAGAGGATCTGCTTAATAGATCTTAAGATCTTTATATAGATCCTTTATTATTGTTACTATTAAGGGAGCGATCTTCTGTGGGTAACCGCTTTTTTCCTTTACGATTCATGAGTTAGCAAGGATCAGTTCCTGTGATCTTGTTATGATCAAACTCATATAAGCCTGTGGGTAGATCGGCTACTTATCCACAGGGTGGATCCTTGACCGGATCGGACCTTGAGTAATACAGAGCTTAATCAAAAGAAAATAATAGGTTATCCACATATTTATCATTTTAGATCGTAATATGTGGATAAGTCAGATCTAATCTGTGAGTTGATCCTTAACTTATCCTCTAATAAGATCTTAAAGACGATCTTGCCATTGCGCTAACCAAGCCAGCGCGGGATCTTCTGGCACATGATCGTATTGCACATCGATCTGGATCTTATCCACATAGACTTGTGCACCGCAACTCTCCAATGCTTGAGCTAATTTTTCCGGTCCCTGACAGAAAGTGTCGTAACTCGAATCTCCGATCGCACAAATCGCATATTTAGTGCCGCTAAGATCGGGTTTTTGAGACAAGATCTCCTCTAAAAAAGGCATTATATTGTCCGGAAGATCCCCTGCACCGTGTGTAGAAGAGACGATCAACCACAATGATTTAGGGTCTAGATCGGTGAATTTAGGGGTCATATGTATGACATTTTCATGGCCTAATCCGCCTAGAACTGCCGAGAATTCGTCGGCAACGTACTCAGCATTACCCAGAGTTGTGCCTACTAATATGTCTATTTTTGCCATCTTGTTTCCTTATTATTACTGCTAAATAGCTTATTTATGTCTATATATAGTGCTGATATAGTGCCGAAATGGCCAAGTTTGACTCTATAAGTGGCCAGAGAGGCTTCCCAATTAGCTTTAATAGTAAGTGAAAAGCCTGCTTGGATCTTGCTACTTAGTGGGATTTACATCTGGAATTTCGCTAATTATGACTCGCAGCCTGAACTAAACTGATGAGATGTCCGATGGTTTTGCAGCGAAAAGCAGATAGTTAACCTTAGTATTCTGGTTTACAGACCAGTGTTTAGTGAAAGGATTAAACGTCATGCCTGTTACATTTATAGTCTCGAGACCTTGTTTCGAGACCATGGCCGATATCTCCTCTGGTTTTACGAAGTAACGCCATTCATGGGTGCCTATGGGGAGATACCTCATGACATATTCGGCGCCAATGATACCGACTATATAGGACGTTATGGTTCGATTTAGGGTCGCCATTACCAATAAACCACCGGGTTTGAGTAGCCTACAGCAGGTATCTATTAATCCTTGTTGATCGGCGACATGCTCTATGACTTCGGTATTAAGCACTATGTCGTATCGATTAGTTTCGGCTTTATCTTCAAGATCACTGGCTAAACAATGAAGGTAATTGACTGCTATAGAACTTGTTTTTGCATGTTGGCTAGCGACTAATATGTTGTGCTCGCTGGCATCGATGCCTGTGACGTCTGCGCCAAGTTCGGCTAAAGGCTCACAAAGCAGTCCTGCACCACAGCCTATATCGAGTAGGCTAAGGCCTGCCAGTGGGGCTGAGTTATTAAGATCGCGCACTAAGTGCTGAGCTATCATCTTCTCGATGGCGATTAACCGTGTCTGGTTAAATGCCAATACCTGTTTGAATTTTCCCTTGGGATCGCGCCACTCTTTGGCTAAACGATCAAACTTAGCTATCTCTTTAGCCGTATCAAGGCCCGTACTGTGACGGGAAGTTAACTTGCTTCTATCTAACACAATATTCTGCTCAACATTAACCTTTTATATGATTATACCAAGTATTGGTCTTGCTATTAATACCTTGCCACAGCTGACTATCCGCTCTATTGCATCCATTAGCGAATAATGAATCACTGCTATACTAGAGGTATCAACTCAGGCTTTTTTCATTACTTGAGATACCCGAACAAGGTGTCACCTAAAGGATGAAAATATCTATTGTGAGGGTAAGGGCATGTTAAGACATTACTTTATTTCCAGTGATCTCGACGATCTGGAGAAGGTTGAACAGGAGCTCGAGGCCGAAGGGATAACGGAACCACAGATACATATATTGAGTGAGAAAGATGCCGATGTCGAAAATCATCATCTACATGAAGTTGAGCCTGTGCTAAAGCAAGATGTGGTGCATTCGACAGAAATAGGTGCTGTGATAGGCTTTGTTATCTCATCTGCGACCTTGATGCTTGCTTATGAGATGGGCTGGACCGAGAGTGCGGCGGGTTGGCTACCGTTTATCTTTCTAGCCATAGTGATACTGGGTTTCTGTACCTGGGAAGGCGGCTTTATCGGTATTCAGAAACCAAATGTACATTTTGAACGATTTCAGGAGTTACTTCATAAGGGCAAGCATGTGTTATTTGTCGATGTGGACAGCAATCAGGAACCCGTTTTTGCCAAGGTCATCAATGCTCACCCCAAATTAGAGCCTGCGGGGCTGGGATCGGCTACTCCACATTGGGTGGTTCGCTGGCAAGATAAGTTCCACAGTTTCATGAAGACCATGCCCTAAACTATAAAGAGTTTTCTTTATTTAAAAGCGCCTTTCAGGCGCTTTTTTTATTGCTGCTGTTTAACCCGAGATCAGGAGAGAATGCAAAATATGGTCTATGTTAATAATACCAGTTGCATTAATTATCTGGTTATTTTTAGTCTGGTCGCTACACATCTTCGCTTAGCAGGCGTGTGAGGCTAGATTTTATAGGGATGGGTGGCATGGCTATAGCGGTTGTTATCCTGTTATTAGTACTCGTATCTGTGATCTTTCACTTCGTAAGCCCTTGGTGGTTTACTCCGATCGCGTCCAATTGGACCGCCATCGACGATACCATCACGATCACCTTCTGGATCACAGGTATCGTCTTTATCGCGGTAAATGGCTTCCTCGCTTATTGTGTTTTCCGCTTTCGTTTCGATAAAAACAAACGTGCCGATTATGAACCCGAGAATAAGAAACTCGAAGTTTGGCTAACCGTGTTCACTACTATCGGAGTGGCGGCCATGCTTGCCCCAGGCTTGGTCGTCTGGGGGGATTTTGTCACGGTTCCCGATGATGCCGAGATATTCGAAGTCGTGGGACAGCAGTGGCATTGGAGTTATCGATTACCCGGTAAAGACGGTGTCTTAGGCCAAAGCGCCGTCGAGTTGATGGATGAGAAAAACCCTTTCGGCCTTAATCCCGATGATATCAATGCCCAAGATGACATTTTGATCCCCAGTAACGTGATGCATATCTTGCTGGATCAGCCGGTAAAGGTGTTGATGCGCTCTAAAGATGTATTACATAACTTCGCGGTGCCGCAATTTAGAGTCAAGATGGATCTGGTGCCCGGCATCGAGACCTACCTCTGGTTTACGCCTACCAGACTCGGTCGTTTCGAGATGCTATGCGAGGAGTTATGCGGCATGGCTCACTACACCATGCGAGGCCAGATCGTGGTGGACACGGCCCAAGATTATCAAGCTTGGTTGGATAAGCAATTCACCTTCAGAGAGTCACTCGATGCACCAGCGGGGGATCTGCAGCTAGGTAAAAATTTATATGCCAGCTGCGCCGCCTGTCATGGCAATAATGGTCAGGGCAATGAAACGCTCAATGCACCTATGCTAGCGGGTCAGCCTGCCTGGTATTTAACGCGCCAGCTTAACTATTATAAGACTCAGGTTCGTGGCAGCCACCAGCAGGATATTTACGGTCAGCAGATGGCAGCGATGGCCAATACTTTAGTCGATGCTAAAGCGATAAAAGATGTCACGGCTTATATCGCATCCTTGCCTACTCTGGCTATCTCTCCCGCCGCGGTGAATAACGGCCCTCTGGCTAGATCCATAGCCAGTGGTCAACGGCTATTTACCAACTGTGCATACTGCCATGGTGACAAGGCTGAAGGTAAGTTTGCTCTCAATGCTCCCAGATTAGCGGGGCAACATGCCTGGTATCTCAAGCGTCAGTTACAAAATTATCGCGCCAGCATTCGCGGTGCTCATCGTGAAGATCTCTACGGCACTCAGATGATTATGATGTCGCGATTACTGCAGAACGAGCAAGCCATAGATGATGTGATTGCCTATATCACCAGATTAAAGCCGGCTGCCGATGCCGGGTACCAACAATTGGGGAGTAGGGCGATTAGCGCAACTGAATCTCCGATCATCACAGGCCAGAGTCGTAGCACACAGGAGGTGAGCCGATGAATTATACCGCCATTGTCGATCAAACCGACAAGTCCCATCATCCCACCAGCTTTATGGCTAAGTATATCTGGAGCCAAGATCATAAGGTCATCGCCATTCAGTATTCCATCACGGCTCTCTTTGTTGGCTTAGTCGCCTTGGCGTTGTCGGCTATGATGCGTTTGCAGCTAGGCTTTCCCGATAGTTTCTCCTTTATCGACCCCAGTAGTTACCTGCAGTTTGTCACCATGCATGGCATGATCATGGTGATCTATCTGCTCACCGCCTTACTTCTCGGTGGTTTCGGTAACTATTTGATCCCCTTGATGGTGGGTGCCAGGGACATGGTATTTCCCTACCTTAATATGCTCAGTTACTGGACCTATTTACTCGCGGTCATCGTCCTGCTGGCGAGTTTCTTCGTTCCCGGAGGCCCGACTGGTGCAGGCTGGACCCTGTACCCACCGCAAACTATCTTACCTGGCACACCGGGAAACGATGGCGGCATCATTTTGATGTTGGTGTCTCTGGCGATATTTATTGTCGCCTTCACCATGGGGGGGCTCAACTACGTCACCACCATATTGCAGGCTCGTGCCAGAGGCATGACTCTGATGCGTATGCCACTAACGATATGGGGGATCTTCACCGCCACCATCTTAGGTCTGTTGGCATTTCCAGCACTATTGGTGAGTGCCATCATGATGATGCTAGATAAGTTAGTGGGAACCAGTTTCTTCATGCCCGCCATCTTGTCACTGGGTGAGCCTCTCAATTATACCGGCGGCAGTCCGGTCTTGTTTCAGCATCTATTTTGGTTTTTCGGTCATCCTGAAGTATATATTGTGGCGCTGCCAGCCTTCGGCATGGTGTCCGATGTGATAGCGACCCATGCCAGGAAAAATATCTTCGGCTATCGCATGATGGTGTGGGCCATCGTCGCCATTGGCGGACTGAGTTTTGTCGTCTGGGCACACCACATGTATGTTAGCGGCATGAATCCCTATTTTGGTTTCTTCTTTGCCACCACTACCTTGATTATCGCCATTCCCACCGCGCTGAAGGTCTATAACTGGTCCTTGACTCTGTGGCGGGGCAACATACATATGACTGTGCCCATGATGTTCGCCATCGGTTTTATCTTCACCTTTACCCACGGCGGATTAACCGGACTGTTTCTCGGTAATGTGGTGGTCGATTTGCCCTTGTCTGATACCTACTTTGTGGTGGCTCATTTTCATATGGTGATGGGGGTTTCGCCTATCATGGTGCTGTTCGCCGCCATCTATCATTGGTTCCCTAAGGTCACTGGACGTTTCCTCCATACGGGTCTGGGTAAGTTTCATTTCTGGATGACCTTTGTCGGCACGTATTCTATCTATCTCCCCATGCATTACTTGGGGTTTCTCGGGGTACCGCGGCGATACTTTGCCATGGGGCCAACCGAGTTTATCCCCGAGTCGGCCCAATCCCTCAATGCCAGTATCACCATCTCTGCGCTGATTGTCGGCGTGGTGCAGCTGATATTTTTGTTCAACATCATCTGGAGCACCTTTAAAGGCAAGAAATCCGGACCTAACCCCTGGAATGCCACCACGCTGGAGTGGCAAACCGAATATACGCCGCCAAGACATGGCAACTGGGGGGAAAAGATCCCTGTGGTTTATCGTTGGGCCTACGACTACAGCGTACCCGGCGTGAAGGCCGACTTTATTCCGCAGAATGTTTCCCCGGAAGAGGTCGAGATGATGGATGAGCCGACATCTGGCTCGAGTAAGATTGAACCAGATGTTAAGCAAAAGATTGAGCTAGATATTTTCCCCCATCTTAAACAAGCAAAGCCGGATGATGATAAGGGAGGCGCTTGATGAACTTTTTCAGCAGCATTTTCAGCAAGCTTACTGAGAAACCTTGGTTGGCCCAGTCAGAAGGAGCATTGGATCAAGCGTTAATCGAATATCAACCGGGATATCCCGGCAAGACGGGGCTTAAATTTTTCATCGCCGTGGTCACAGTCATCTTCTTCCTGTTTAGCGTGACTTATCTGTCGCGTTCTCAATATGCCGACTTTCAGGCCCTGGGTGGTGAGCCCTGGTCACCTCTGTATCAACCTCTTTGGTTATGGGTTAATACGGGCTGCTTGTTGATGGCTAGCCTGAGTCTGCATTTTGCTGTCGGCCAGGTGAGTGAAGATAAGCTCAACAGATTACTGGGTCTGCTGACACTGAGCGTGATCTTCTCCCTCTTGTTCATATTCGGTCAGTGGACTGTATGGCAACAGCTGAGTCTGCAAGGTTTTGTTATCAACTCTAATCCGGCCAACAGTTACTTTTATATGCTAACCGCAATTCATGGTCTGCACTTGTTGGGTGGTTTATTTGCTTTGGCTCGGGTGTTGGTTATTTTTAGCCGCAAAGTGAAGCTGGATATTTTGCAGCGAAGTTTAGTCTTATGCGCCTGGTATTGGCATTACCTGTGGTTGCTCTGGTTGTTTATCTTCGCCTTGCTGACCGCGTCACCCAGTACCTATAACACCATCGCCGCCTGGTGTGGCTTGTAGGATTTGTAGCCATCGGCATAGAGGATAAACAACAAAAAGCAGCCTAGTATAGCTTGTAGGACTTGTGTTAGGAGTGGAGTGACACATGAGCATAGATGATAAACAAGAAAAAGTAGCAGCACCCATAGCCTCCGACAATTGGCAGGGTGCCGTGAGTGATTGGGGAGCCGACAAGCAGGTTTTCAATATGCCTTGGGGCAAGTTGATGATGTGGTTGTTTCTACTCAGCGATACCTTTGTTTTCAGCGTGTTTTTGATCGGCTACATGAATGTGCGCATGTCCAGCATGGACAGCTGGCCACTCACCAGTGAAGTGTTCGCGCTGACGATAGCCGGGTACCATATCCCATTAGTGCTTATCGCCATCATGACCTTCATCCTGATCACCAGTAGCGGCACCATGGCGATGGCGGTTAATTTTGCCTATCGCGGTGACAGACGCAAGACAGTCTTGTTTATGACTGCTACTGCTTTATTGGGAGCATCTTTCGTTGGTATGCAGGCGTTTGAGTGGACCAAGTTGATTATAGAGGAGGGGGTACGCCCTTGGGGAAATCCCATGGGCTCGGCACAATTTGGTGCCACCTTCTTCATGATCACCGGCTTTCACGGCTTACATGTCACCGCAGGTGTTATTTTTCTCTTGGTTATTGCACGACGGGTCGCTAGCGGCCACTACGAAGGCAAAGGCTATCACATCGTCGAGATCACCGGTCTTTATTGGCATTTTGTCGACTTAGTCTGGGTTTTTATCTTCGCACTTTTCTATCTCTGGTAAGCGATATAGAAAATAGGTTAAGAGCGAAAATCGAAAAGTGGTAAAGGCGATAAGCGGGAAGGTAAAAGATTTATTGGACGCAATTATGGTCGACTTGGTCTGGGTGTTTATCTTCGTGATCTTCTATCTTTGGTAAAGAGTTATCTCTGGTAAGCGATATAGAAAATAGGTTAAGAGTTAAAAGTGATAAGTGATTGAGGTGGTGTATGAGTCAGATTACAAATAAAGAGGCGGTGTCAGCAGAGGCGGAACAAATGCAGCCCAAGCTACATCCCATCAGTCTCTACTTGAAAATATGGGGACTACTGTTTGTGCTCAGCACCATGTCCTACATGGTGGACTTCTTCGAAGTGCAGGGCATATTGAGATGGACGCTGATCTTGCTATTTATGTCATTGAAGGCCGGGCTTATCATCACTATCTTTATGCATGTCAGGTGGGAACGGTTGGCATTAAAACTGGTGTTGTTCTTACCGCCTTTGGCAATAGTCGTGTTTATTAGTTTGATGGCCATAGAAGGAGACTACACCTTTGTTAATCGCTTACTCTCCTTCATCTCAGTATAAGATGAAGGCGTGAATTACTTATTGGTAGTCGCTAAATGAGCACCAGTCTCAGGACCAAACTGACGTTCAGCACTGGCCTGATAACTGTGGTCTTGTTAGCCCTGATCACAGTGTCATTTATGTATGCCAATGTCAGCCCCTCGGCTCATCAGTTACTTCGAAGCGCGACTCTATTAGAACACCCGCGGGCCTTAACCAGCTTCATCTTGGTGGATCATCACAACAAGCCATTTACTCAGGCCGATCTGGAGGGGAAATGGCATCTACTGGCCTATGGTTTCCTCAATTGTGCCGACATTTGCCCCACGACTCTGATGCTGCTGAACCGACTTCAGCTTCGCCTGCAAGCAGAGGATCAATATCAGGATATTCATCTACTGTTTTATACCATAGATCCTGGGCGTGACACGGTAGAGAGGTTGGCGGAGTATGTTCCATTCTTTGGAGCTAATATCATTGGACTGAAGGCTGCGGAGGCCGAGTTAGCTAATGGGGCGTCGAAGCGGTTTGAACATGAGTTGGGGATCAGAGCAAAAATAGAGACCACTCGGGGGGAGCAAGACTCCTATAAGGTTAGCCATGGGGTCGCTCTCTATCTTATCGACCCCCAAGGGCGGCTCCACGCAGTGTTTAAGCCGAGTGTGGATCCCTTCGGCATTAGCCATTTCAATCATGAAGATCTTTATCATGATTATGTTCTGATACGTAAACTTGCTTAATACCACTGCTCAATGCAGTACTCATTGAGCAGTGGTATAGCAGGGTTCAAGTTAACAGTTATACCTTAAGATCTGTCATCAGGCTTTCCAGATTATCCGCCTGTTGATGCAGAGACTGTATCTCCGCGGATGTCTGAGTCACCATGGAGGCCAGATGCTCCGAGCCAGAACGGACCAGTTCCACATCAGAAGCTATGTTATCTGCCACGGCTCCCTGTTCTTCTGCCGCGGCGGCTATCTCTATGCTGCGATCGGCGATATATTTATTTTGGCCGGAAATATCCTCGATGCTCTTACTCACTGACTCCATCAACTGCTCACTGGTCTCGGCTTCAGTTACCGTTTGTTGCATCACAGTCATCAACTGCCGACTATTCGTCTGCAGTGTCTCTATCATCTTCTGAATCTCAACCGTGGCATTTTGAGTACGACTGGCTAAGGTGCGTACCTCATCGGCAACCACGGCAAAACCTCTACCTTGTTCTCCGGCTCTTGCTGCCTCGATAGCGGCGTTCAACGCCAATAGGTTGGTCTGCTCTGAGATAGCCCTAATGGTTGAGACGATAGCATCGATCTGCGCGGCATTAGAGTCCAGCTCGGTTACAGCACCCGAGGCTGTATTTATCTCTGTGGTTAACTTCTTTATTGCAATTAAGGTTTGCCCTACCTGAGACAGTCCCTGATCGGTGGTCTTGGTCGCTTCGCCGGTTTGGGTCGATGAATCATGGGCATGAACTGCCACCTCACGTATCGATGCCGCCATCTGCTCGGTGGCACTGGCCAAAGAGTCTATGCGCTCCTGTTGTTGGCTGCTCAGCTGAGTATTTTCATTGGTGCGTTGACCTAGTTGGGAACTTATCTGCTGGATCAGGGCTATCGCTTCCTGAGTGGTCTTCACTAAAACATGCTCACGTTCTGACACCCTGTCTATGGTCTGAGCTATCAGGTTGAATTCGTTACGTGCGGGATCATAGTTTATACGGGAAGCCAGATCGCCGTTAGCCAGGCGTAACACGGCATCATAGATGTTAAACAGTGCGCCACCCATGAAGGTCATGATGTAGTAAGTGCTCATGATCAGAAATAGGATAGTGACCGCAATGACACCCATATGACTTAGGCTTAGTGCAGTAAATAGCCCAGGTAACTCGCCGCCGCTCAGATATTGGTCACTTTCGGCTATCCGGATAGGAAATAGTCCGTTTCTTCCTCGTTGTACATTGCTGTCGGCGAGCAGATTTGAGACTTGAGTGCTATTCAGTTCGGTGTTGGCAATCAGGCCTGCTACCAACCGCACCTCTTGGTGTAACGCCTGTTCTTGTTGATTTTGAATGGTATTGACTAAGGTAAAACTAACGATGAACATCGCCAATAATGAAGAGAAAAACAGGATTAAGAAATTTTCCTGAAATTTTAGGTTTACCAGAAACTTGTCTATCCAGCGAAATGCGACTTCTTTCATTAGGGGCTTCCTGAATGATGGTTATAGTTGGCTGGCCGTCCCAGGCACTGTTTGCTTCCTTAAATAAAGTAAAGGGCAATGGCTTTTGTTACATCTTTGTAGCCAGATACTACTCCAATAAACATAAACGTTGAAGATGATCCAATGTAAATTACAATTTTTAGCAGTACATCACATGAATGCTTATCAGGTCTGGGTATATACTCAGAGCACTTTAATATGTTGACTTCTGGCTTCATCAAGTCGATAAGTGACAGCTTTACACAGGCTCTTAAATTCGGATTACGAAGTGGCTTGGGTATATGAAATATTTTATTTAAACTTAAACGGCAGAATTTATGACAAGCAAAATAATTTTAGATACAGATCCCGGCATCGACGATGCCATGGCTATCATCTTTGCCGAGGCGCATCCGGAGATAGAACTAAAGGCCATAACCTGTGTTTATGGTAATGCCACCATAGAAAATGGCACTCATAACGCGCTTTTTCTTAAGCAAAAGTACGGATTGCAAGCCGATGTAGCCAAGGGGGCCGCTAAACCTATGGTTCGTCCGCCTGTTGGGGCTACGGTTGTGGTACATGGCGAGTCAGGTTTAGGTGATGTGCTGGCACCAGCCGAATTATCCGTTAAAGCCGATCCGCGTCCGGCCTATCAATACATTATCGATGCCCTCAGGGCCGAGCCTGGAGAAATTACTCTGGTGGCCGTGGGTCCGTTGACCAATCTGGCTCTGGCATTGGAGGCGGCTCCCGAAATCGTGACTCTGGTGAAAGAAGTCGTGGTGATGGGCGGTGCATTTGGCGTTAACGATCACAGGGGCAATGTGACTCCCTATGCTGAGGCCAATATTCATGACGATCCTCACGCCGCTGATATTGTGTTTGGTGCATCCTGGCCCGTGGTTATTATAGGTCTGGATGTGACCGAACAGAGCTTCTTCACCAAGGATTATCTGGATCGACTCAGGGATGATGCCGGTGAAGTTGGGCAGTTTATCTGGGACATAAGCCGTTACTACTTAAAGTTCTATTCCGAGAAAGTGGGGCTGGAAGGTTGTCATGTGCACGATCCATCGGCCATCGCTTATGTGATTGACCCATCATTGTTTACTCTGCGTGAAGGACCCGTGCGCGTCGTCACCGATGGCCCGGCAGAAGGCATGACAATACAAAAATTCGATTCACGTAAGTATATGCACGATGAATGGCAGAGCCATGAGTCACAAAGAGTAGGAGTCGCGGTAGAAGATGAGCGCTTGCTGTCCCTTTATCGTCAGACCATCATAGATTACAGTCAAAAACGATAAACAGCATAGGCTGGGCGGGACCTTTGATTTAAAAGGTATCCCGCTTTCATGGAAGAAGTGCTAGCCCATGGCTTGAACTTGAGAGCCCAGTAACCAGATGGCCAGAGCGAAGAATATCATCCCCATAAACTTGTTCTGATTAGCCCTGAACTTGTCATTTTTCAGTAGTGACTTGCCCAAGGTTCCCACCATTAACACCAGCAATAAGTTAAACAGTAACCCCATCACATTGAGTAGCAGGCCAAGAGCCAGCATCTGCTCGCCAGACGTTGCCGTTAGCTGAGGCGAAACAAACTGAGGCAGGAATAGCACGAAGAAGAGTAGGGCCTTAGGGTTTAACAGATTACTGAATACCGCGCGGCGGTACAGCATCTTAGCCAGACCCGATTGTTGTTCAATTTCCGGGGCATCAGCAGCGCCACTGCGCATACAATCCCAACCCATCTTCATCAGATATGCTCCGCCTAAGATGCGTAGCACCTGCAGAGCCATAGGGTTCATGGCGATTAATGCTGACACACCCATGGCGGCCAATAGTGTAAGTATTAGACCAGAGGTGGCATTGCCCAAGCTGGCAAATACACCGACTTTTTTGCCATAGCTTAAGCTGGAACTTGCTATCAATAGCATGTCCGGGCCAGGGATCAGTAAAAGGGCGATAACAGTCGTTAAATACAGTGGGAGTATAGCGAGATCGATCATCATAAATGCATAGGTTGGAACAGACGGCGGCATTCTACCTCTATCAGGGTCTATCGGCAGTAGTTTCTCGATTGTTTTTGAGAACTCTTAGCTATAAAAACTCTAGGATACTGAGATATTCGTACTAGGGTAAGGTTTCAGGCTGAGTGGTGTTTTTTGTAAAACACCTAAGCTTAATAGCGTCATATTATTGTCAAAGTGGCTTAAACACTGGCTTGTATGAGGTTAGGGCTGGTGTTTTTTTATAATATTTTATTCAGCAACTATGTTTTTTAGTTATAAACATTGCGGTTTTTCCGCTGCCAATAGAAAAGTTGCTGAATACATAATTAAGGTTTACTGGTTAGTGAATTTGATTTTTACCGCTTTGTTTACTAGCAGCTAGGATTAGATACAGGTAAACAAACGAAAAAGCATCATGCATGAGTTTTTTTAGACTAGATTTATGGATAACAGCTAACTGGCTAATTGCGTTGATCAAATATTGTTCTGTTCTCTTGGTTTTTGTTCGTTCTGAGTTCCACCATAAATTTTATATAAGCTAGTTACTGGCCTAGTAGTAAGCTGGCACCTATAGGTTCATTCCTTGTTAAAGCCACATTTAGCTATCACTTATTAAGCGTTCAATAAAATGACGCTGAGTAGGATGTTTGACGCAACTAATGACCAGTCAAATTTCAGAAAAAGCTGATAAAACAGACAACATCTTGACAGTATCTAGTGTATGAAATTCACTCTAAAATAGTTTGTATTATCTCGTCACCGCTATAAAACATCAGCTTTACTGTCTGTTTTTAGCCATGACACAAGTATAGAAATTTCACGAATTCTTTTATGAAAAGTTTCGCGAATTCTTTCATAAAACAGTTTACGAACTACTTCACTAAATCAGTGAATAAAGAGTCCTTATGTTACGTTTTATTTTATCAGCCATAATCGTTTACGCATTTTGGTTAACTTACCAGGATGTCACCTCCTATCTTGATGAGCAGGTATCAATTGAAGCCCAGCTGCTGGCTAACCAAGAGCATCAGTTAGACAGCCAGTCAGGTAGTCAGTTGAATGAGGTTAAGCGCTACAACTTAATCGAAGAGATGAGCTGTGATAGCAATTCAGATTGTGGCAGTGAATAAGTACCTTGTAGGTTCACAAGGTTGAAGGAAATTCTTGGTTAGGTTTTTGTTTCATTTGGCGGGGTGATTTTTTGGTTTATTTAATTAGGACCATAACCTTGTTTGTATTTATCGCCTCCCAGCGGGGGATGTGTAGGTAATAACTCGGAACGCGGTGAAGCAATCTGACCTCCACGGACGGAGAAAATGCCGAATAATGTCGGCAACATTAACGGCCTCGTTTTCGAGACCCCCATGCCTATCTACACCGAGTATATAAAAGAAGTGTGTTTCTTCGACTTCCTGTCTTCATAACAATTCATACTTAGGGCTTTAGCCTTCTCTTTTGCTACTCTATAAGACTTAATCACCTCTTAGCCTTAAATGTAATATGAAATTAGATGAGATAGTTACCACCCTGAGTCGTGGCGACCTAAAAGAACTTCCAGTTGATGCCTTGCTAGCTGCGAGACAGCAGTGGTCTGAGTTACTGCCTGTTATAGAAGCCTTGATACAAAAATTTATCGTTAAAGAGGCGTTGACCGATCCTGAGTCCAATCTTCTCTTCTTCGGCATCTGTCTGATTATCGATCGTAAGCAATTTAGTTGCTTTGACTCCCTGATAAACCTAACCAATAAAGAAGACTGTGATAGTCCATTAGAGCGTCTACTTGGTGACTTTATAGCTTCAGATCTCTCGACTGCTTACTATATTTTGGCTCAAGGAAAACCTGAACAACTCAGTCGCTTGGTTAACTCAGATCAAGCCGGCGAAATGGTTAAGATGGCTGCCTTGAGTGCATTATTCTCTCAATTACATACTGGCCAAATTGATAGGGAGACGCTGAATCAAAGCATTCCAGATTTTATCGACTGTCTAGTTAAAAATAATCACTCCATAGCCCTATTTGAACTGATTAATCTGTTAATTTCTAATCAGTTTAATCAGTATCACAGCCAGTTTGTTGGCTATGTCGAAAGTAAAGTGATTGACGAAGGTCCTGCTGAGAACCAGTGCATCATAGATTGGGATAATCAGTCTATCGGTTATTCAGAGTGGGAAAGTGGCCTAATAAGTGGCGATTATGATGTGATTGATTCACTTAGCCACTGGGCGGGTTTCAACGCTGAATCTGAGATGAATGATGAGGACCTCATGGCCGTCTTTGATGATTTGATGAATACCCCCAGCGAACTCGATGATAGATACTTTGAGGCCCTGGATAATCAGCAACCTTTTATCGCGGATATTCAAGTCGGCCGCAATGACCCTTGTCCCTGCGGGAGTGGTAAGAAATACAAGAAGTGCTGTTTGAATTAAGCTATTTGCTTGTGTGTACTGTACAGGGAAGTACACCATGAGTGACGTATGTGCCGCTAGCCCTTGCCGCATCTACAAAGCAATGATTATTCGATTAGTTGTTACTCTGTATGAAGGGTTTAAAAGAAACTCTTGCTGGACCAACGATATTTTGGAATGTATGGATATCGATTTCTAGGCATATGACTGCTTTGTTTTCTCTAATTTTGAAGCCTTGGATATTCTCCTTGAGAAAAGTAGTACCCACCTTTAACCACCACATGCAGTGTTTATCCTCTAAGAGTAAATTTATATCTGTTAATGTGTCGCTGTTAACCTTACTTATAGGGACTTCTAACCACCATACTGGTTTGGTTTTGTTGATCTTTGAGAAGTGAGTGTTGCTAGTGGTGATTGAGGAATCATATTGTTTATTTGCTAGCGTTAGCGCTTCTTTCTTTTTCACTCTTCACTTCTCAACTTGATAAGTATCAATAAAACTCAACAATAACATTGTGTTGTTAGTTAGTCTCTGTAATATTGTAGCTCACATAGCTTTGTTGTCAGTGAGCGGATATGGAAATTCAAATAGGTGATGTACTCAGATATAAGAAGCCTGCTTGTGCAGAAAATCCTTATGAAGATGGTTATCTTAACTTCCATTTCCTGACTAAGTCTTTAGAAGCTAAAAAACTCCAACTTGAGAAGGGGATTAACCCTTCTGCCAAAATAAAAACCAGTTCCGGTGAGTTGGTTCGTCCTGCCATTTTAGTTTCCAGTAGCCCGAATAAGAAAGGCTCAGTTGAAACACCTTGGGAAGATTTCTACGATGTAGATAATGGCCATATTCGTTACTTTGGTGATAATAAAGAGCCTGGAAAAGATCCTGCTAACGCGCCCGGGAATAAGGCCCTACTTGAAGCATTTAGATTGGCTCATTCTCATTCTGTGGAAGAGAGATCACTAACTCCGCCTATATTATTTTTTAAGCGTGCTGTAATTAATGGCGTCGCTAAAGGTTATCCGCAGTTCCATGGGTTAGGGATCATCAATAGCGTTGAGCTAGTGACTCAATGGGATAATAAACTAGAACGAACATTTACCAATTATGCTTTTGATTTTACTGTGCTCTGCATTGCCGCAGAACATGAAGAGTTTGAATGGGACTGGATCAATAACCGACGTAAAAAAGAATTCTCATTGTCTATCACCAACAAAAAAGCGCCTAAAAGTTGGTGTCAATGGCTAGTAGAGGGGAGTAATGCGCTCAATAAGTTGCGTCGTCGTGTTTCAAAGCTAAGCCTTGAAAAGACTGTTAATCAGAAGCCTATTCCTGGTTCTGAATCAGACCGTGTCTTGAACGAAATATATTCCTACTATGCAGGTAAGAAACATAGGTTCGAAGCTCTTGCTGAAGTGATTGCTGCTCGGGTGATAGATAGAGAATATGGTATATATCAAAAAGGCTGGGTTACTCAAGGCTCTAGTGATGGTGGGGCTGATTTCATTGGTAAAGTTACTTTAGGAAGTGGTTTTTCAAAAGTTGAACTGATTGTATTAGGTCAAGCTAAGTGTGAGGCATTAAATACTCCTACTGGCGGTAATCATATTGCGCGTACAGTTGCCCGTCTAAAGCGTGGCTGGCTTGGTGTGTATGTGACTACTAGCTATTTTTCAGATTCTGTTCAACGAGAAGTGATTGAAGATAAATATCCCATCATATTGATCCATGGACGAAGAATCGCTGAAGAAGTGTCTAAAATTGTTTATGAAAGTGAAGAGTTTAGTAGCGTTAATAGCTTTTTAACCGCGATGGATAAAGACTATCCAACGCGACTAAAACAAAGACAAGCAGAAGAAATTTTGAATTTATAGTTAATATCCAAATTGAAATCTATACCTTAAGTTAGCAAAGCTAAGTCGGAGAGATTGTTTCGGCTGTACCAACAGGTGTGATGCGGCTATGATCTTCCAAAGCAGGGACGCTTTGGCAGAGCTTACAGGGAATGTACTTGCAGCGTGTCATAGAAGTATCTGCACATTCAGCGAACCGCAGGTTATTAAGTTCAATAATGTTATGAACCACTAAAACCCCACCAAACAAAAATACAGCCTAATGAACCCCAATAAAGCTATTACCCCAATTTGTTAGCCGACAAATGAATCAATTTGTATCTTTATGGTTTCAGCCGTTCTGCTGTCACACTCCCTTCATTTTCCTTCTCTATGGTTGATGGCTTTTGGTGAACGGTATGTCGTCTATCAAAGGTTTTCTGTGGCCAACTCTGGTGTTCGTCTAGATAAATATCCTTAGTGATAGCTCGTCTGGTATTAGATAAAGAAGTAGGGAATAAAATGAAAATTAAAACAAGTCTCTTGTCTGCGCTGATTGCTCAAGCTCTATTGGTTTCCGCTCCTGCGGCGGCGTTGAATATTGTGTTAACTAACGACGATAGCTGGAATACCCATAACATCAAGGCGATGAAAGAGGCGCTGGTTGCTAAAGGGCACGATGTAATAATGGCAGCGCCTTGCACGGGGCAGAGTGGTAAAGGTGGTTCATTTGGTTTCTTTAAATCGGTGAAGGTGGATGAGACTAAGGCCGATCAGTATGAGTTCTGTGTTGGGGATGTGGATACTACACAAGCCTTCGAAGATTATGTCGAAGGCACGCCGGTTATGTCTGTCTTGTATGGCATAGATGTCGCGGCGCAGAATAAGTGGGGTAAGGCGCCGGATCTGGTTGTTTCCGGTCCCAATGAAGGCAATAACTTAGGTTATATGAATAATAATTCCGGGACCTTAGGGGCGACCATGATAGCGCTCAGTCGTGGTATTCCGGCTATCGCAGTGAGTGGTAGTGAGAACTCTCTGTCAGATGCCACTCAGGGGCCTAAGATTGCCAATGTCGTGGTGAATGTGATCGACAAGTTAGAAGCCAGCCGCGCTGACAATCAGCCGTTACTGCCTGCTTACATGGGGCTAAACATCAATACGCCTGAAGATATCGATGCCAGCTTAGGTTATCGTTTTACCGATGTGGGTTGGAATGGTGGAGGTATAGCGCTTAAGTTTGTCGAAGATTTTAGTGAAAACGAGATGATAGTCGGCTACTTCGCGCAAATCCTGTTTGATCAGGGAGCCGCCGAGTCTATGGAGCAGGCATTAGCCATGGCCAAGGGGATGTTGCAAGGCAAGCAAGGTGTCGGTTTCGCTGTAAGTGACGTGAATGACAGCAATGAAAACTCTGAAGGTGTCGCGGTTAAGAATGGCTACATCACTATCAGTACCATAGACGGCAGTGTGCAGGCGACCAGAGCTAAGGTTGCCCTCACTCAACAGCGTCTGTCTGGCTTATAAGCGAAGGACCAGAATATGAAAAAGTGTCTTATAAGCCTAGTTAGCCTGGCGTTTTTGGCCGGTTGCAGCAGCGATAGCGATGATAATAAAGCGCCTCGAGTGTCGGGTATTTTCTCTGGTGTGACCTATAACGAAGCGGGAACGCCGTTGAAGGTGACTGCTACGGCTATCAATCTAGCAGCCTCCGATCAAACTCCTTTTACAACAATCGTCACTCTTTGGGACGAGAGGGACCAGCAGGTAAGTTACTCTGGGGTTTATCATCAGGACTCAAATAAGCTGACCTTTTCTAACGAGAAATATGAATGTATTCCCGATAATAATCAGTGGCTTTGCTCATCAATAGTTGAGAGTTTCACTCTCGCTAAAGTGAGACTAGAGGCGGTAAACATAGATCTTGTACTCGGTAGTTATAGCGCTCTATTTGATTCTGAGTCATATAGCGTTGTCATAGCAGCTGATAATAAGTTAACTGTCTCTGGTGCAGGCTGTGAGGCGAGCGGCTCGTTATCTTATGAGCTTGATGGACAAGTACTCATTTTCGAATTGGCCGATAACGCTCTGCAAGATGTATGTGGCTTAGATAAGCTGACTGGGATCATGAACTATGTCAGTGATAACGATGAATTGTTTAGCCTTGAATTTCAAACTGTTAATACTGAGTTTCCGATTACTTGGGTAAAGCAGTAGACAGGGTATTTATACTGGTTAAAACAATCTTGGATAGTGAGAGTAATCACTATCCAATTTCCCCTTCCTTGAGCACTAAATCTATCAAGGATAGCTCGTTAATGTTTCTTCTCATCCCTTTGCCCGTTAAACTTATCTGAACATTTCATACTCTTTGTATTATATGCAGCCAACAACACCTAAAACCTATGTATCTGATCCATCTCATAAAGTCACCTCGGCTATAAATTCATTACCCATAGATAAACTCTATGGTGAATTTAAATTAGCGATAAAAGACAATCACTTAGTGGTTGAATCCGATACTGGTTCGGGTAAGTCTACTCGCTTACCACTTTGGTGCGCAGAACCTGATATTGAAGGACCGAATGCGGGTAAGCCTAAACGTGTCTTGGTTGTGGAACCCCGGCGAGTTGCTTGTTTGGCGCTCTCCTCATTTGTCTGCGGGCAAACTGAGTTAAAAGTGGGTCATGCCATACGTTTCGATTCTACTGTGACTGATGATACCCAGGTAGCCTTCGTTACGCCGGGCATTGCCCTACGTTGGCTGCAGGAAACCGGTTTAGCCAGTTTCGCTACTGTGATTATCGATGAGTTCCACGAACGCCGTTGGGACACT
Source organism: Shewanella benthica (assembly GCA_023284085.1). Taxonomy (GTDB): domain Bacteria; phylum Pseudomonadota; class Gammaproteobacteria; order Enterobacterales; family Shewanellaceae; genus Shewanella; species Shewanella benthica. The sequence goes on along the minus strand of JAKVHY010000034.1, from coordinate 10,003 downwards.
GATTTGCTGCTGGCCATGTTGAAGTTTAAGGCCCAATCTTCACCCGAGTTTAGACTGATACTGACTTCGGCCACCATAGATGGTGAACGTTTGACTCATTATTTAAGCAAGGGCTTAAGTAATAGTTTAAATGGGTCGGCCGATGCGCTTGGATATGCTAACTCTGTAGACGCTCGATCTGCCCGTCGTTTAATAGCGGAAGGGAAAAGGTTCCACGTGGAACTAAAATATCAGGCCCTTGAAAGTCACCACCTGCCTGACATTCGCGGCGTGGAACAAGCGGTAAAAACCGCAGTGTCGGGTTTGTTGCAACAGACCAATGGAGATATATTGGTTTTTCTTCCGGGCAAGCGTGAGATTCAAGGCGCTATTCAAAGCTGTCAGTCTCTGGTTCCGACGAGTGGTAAGCGATTGGAACTAATAGCCCTCCATGGAGGTATCAGTCCTCAAGAGCAGAAGAATGTCCTGCAGCAAGCCGATCATCAGCGAGTCATCTTTGCCACCAATGTGGCAGAAACCTCATTGACTATCCCAGGGGTTACTGCTGTGGTGGATACGGGTCTCGAACGTCGTACGCACCAGCGTAACGGCCGTACTGTGCTTTCTCTAGCGAGAATATCTAAAGCAAGCTGTGCTCAGCGAATGGGGCGTGCCGGCCGTACGCAAAACGGTATCTGTATTCGCTTATGGGGCAAGAGTGCGCCCATGGAAGCAATGACACCACCAGAACTTCAACGTGAGGAGTTGGTGGAACCTATGCTAGCAGCCGCTTGTTGTGGTTATAAGCTGTCTGATCTCAAGTTCGTCGATGACTTGCCAGTTAAATCAGTGGCTATTGCCGAACAAAAGTTATTGGCTATGGGAGCCATTGATGCAGACGGGCTGATCACGGCCCATGGTAATAAACTCTCTCCGCTACCGATAGATACTCAGTTTGCTCACCTTATTAGCGCCATGCCCGACGATGTGTGTCGTGGCTTGATGGTCGATCTCGCCGCGGCCTTGAGTGTGCCACAGGGCTTGTTCAAGTTACCCACCAGTGAGTTCGATCTTAAACTCTTGAGTGAGTGGGAACCTCTGGGCTGTGATGCATTTACACTAATTAAAATAGTAAGAGAAAAGCTCCCGGACTTTCTCGGGGACGCCGATGCCGGCTATGTGAATAGAGGGGCCCGTAAAGAGGCACGCATGCTGGCAAACCAGATCCGCTCGGCATTAGGATTACAGAGAGTCGAGCAATCACCCGTGTTAGTCAGTAAGGACCATGAGCTACGCCGGCGTTGGTTGTTAGCCGTGATCAAGGCGGCACCTGAACTCGCCTACGTTAGACGTGAAAAACGCATCACAGCCCTTGGTAATGGCTTCAGCGAGGCACAAATCGGCCGTGTCAGTCGTTTCTGTAGTGAGATTAAGGGAGTCGATGGTAAGGAGAGTGCGTTAGCGGCGGTGATTTTCGATCTGCATTCGATTGCCGGCAAAGGGGCAAAGCAGACGTTGAATCTGGCCTCTTGTATGGCACCCATCTCATTTAACTTTTTGTTAGAGGCTCAGTTAGGTGAGGAGCGTCTGGGAGACCGTAAGGAGAAGGGGCAGAGCCATAAGCTGATGGTTGAGACGCTTTACGCCGGCAGGGTGATAGGTTCGCGCTTGAAACAAGTCGAGGGGGAGCAGGCGATTGAGGCTATTGTGCGTAGCATAAGTGTCGGTCGTCAATTTAAGGGCTTATCCCAGCGTTTGAAAAATGATATCGCGGCCTGGAATATCTGGTTAGCACTGGGAAAGGATAAGGAGCAATTTGCCGAATCGGGTCTGGTTAACAGCTTAGGTGAAGAGCCATTGGTATTCGATCTCTATCTTATGGAGAGGTTGAATGAGCTAGGGGTAGAAAGCTTTGATGATTTGGAACTGATAGAGGCGGATGATCTCTTGTTCGAGGGGATCCCGGATTGGTTGCGTGAAGAGTTTGATAACTTGTACCCGATTCAGCTGATATTAGCCGACCTTAAGCTCACTGTGGAATACCAGCCTAAACGCAAGTTGGTGACGTTAGTCTATACCAATGGTTCTCGCAAAACCGGCCCTAAACGCTGGGAGTTACCTCGTTGGCAAGGTTGGAAGATTCAATACAAGAAGGCGAGTCGAATCGTCGATGTAACATGACCCGAAATGGTTAGCTCAGTGGTGTGGTAATCGAGTGGTTTTAATGACCACTTTTTTATTTTCTAGCTTAAATTCTGAGAGATATATTGAGCATAAATCTCAAAGAATCGAAGTTATAAAAATTGTTTTTGATCTTTGCTCGATCAGATCGATTTTGATCTGCAGAATTAAAATTCGTTTTGCGTATAACTTTTCAACTAAGATCTTAATTTTTGTAATTTACAAGTAAAACCGATATGTTTATCCACAAAGAGATTCGTTTTATATCAATGCGTTAGGTTTTGATCTGCATGGTATTTGAATAAAAGATCTAATTTTAGATTGCTTGTTGATATGTCTGTTGATTATTTTGATCGAGATCAAAAAATGTACAGACTTAGATCTGCTATTTTTATCACCTAAAATAGTGACTTTATCGGCTAATTTAGCTGCATAAAGCATATTCTACAGCGAATTTGAGTTTCGCTTTGAGTCAGGGTTTACCTAAGGTCCAGCTTAATCCGGATCTTGCCGATTAGTGCCGTGTCGGTCTTATCCTAGGATCTAGTTTCTGCAACGCTGGATTCCGGCCAAAAGCATGCCGGAAAGACAAAAGAGGGAGACAGGATCTAGTTCCTAGAACCTAGGAACTTTAATTAGCGTAGCGTCCTTCTTTTCCTAGGAGCAGCGTAGCGTCGTCTTAGCTCTAACAGGGCGTAGCCCGTCGAACAGCGAAGCGTCCGATTTTTGCCTAAGATCTGGATTCCGGCCAGAAGCATGCCGGAAAGACGAAAGGGGAGATAGGATCTTTATTTAGCGTAGCGTCGTCTTGGCTTTACCAGGGCATAGCCCGTCGAACAGCGCAGCGTCCGTCTTTTGCCTAGGTTTTTACTTCCCGATACAGAATGAACTGAAGATCTTACCGAGTAGATCGTCTGAGGTGAACTTACCTGTGATCTCAGATAAGGCTAGCTGCGTCATGCGTAGCTCTTCGGCTAATAGCTCACCGGCCAGATAAACTTCTAACTGCTCTTTACCTAACATCAGGTGGCTGCTGGCTAGATCAAGCGCCTCTAAGTGACGACGACGTGCGATAAAGCCGCCTTCGAGATTGCTCTGATAACCCATAAGCGATTTAAGGTGTTGCTTGAGCTCTTCTATGCCTAAACCTGTTTTTGCCGAGATACGGAACACGGGATGGCCGTGATCTTCGGTGAGAACTAATGACTCTCCTGTGAGGTCTGCCTTGTTACGCACCACTGTGATACCGAGTCTATTAGGTAAACGGTCGATAAAATCTGGCCAGATCTCGTGTGGATCGACGGCATCTGTGGTGGTGCCATCGACCATAAATAGCACCTGATCGGCTGTTTCAATTTCGGCCCAGGCGCGTTCTATGCCGATCTTCTCGACGGTATCGACCGTTTCACGCAGGCCTGCTGTGTCTATGATGTGCAATGGCATGCCATCTAGATGGATATGCTCGCGCAGTACGTCACGGGTGGTGCCTGCAACTTCGGTGACTATGGCAGACTCTTTACCCGCAAGTGCGTTAAGCAGGCTGGATTTACCGGCATTGGGTCGACCGGCTATCACTACCTTCATGCCTTCACGGATTATCGAACCTTGCTTGGCGCTGGCCTTGACCGAGTCCAGTTTGGTGATGATCTTGTTGAGTGAGCCGGCTATTTTACCGTCTGAGAGGAAGTCTACTTCTTCGTCGGGGAAATCTATGGCTGCCTCGACGTATAGGCGCAAGTTAGTGACCTGTTCGACCAATGCATGTACTTCTGCCGAAAACTCGCCCTGGAGTGAGTTCAGGGCGCTCTTAGCGGCTTGTTCGCTGGTGGCATCGATAAGATCGGCGATGGCTTCGGCTTGGGTGAGATCTAACTTGTCGTTCATGAAGGCTTGTTCGCTGAATTCACCAGGTCTGGCGATGCGAATGCCCTTGGTTTCCATCACGCGCTTGATCAGCATATCCAGCACTATCTGGCCACCATGGCCCTGTAGTTCCAGTACATCTTCACCGGTGAAGGAGTTGGGTCCCTTAAAGTAGAGGGCGATACCTTGATCGATCACTTCACCATCGGCAGTTTTAAAATCACAGTAATCGGCATAACGCGTCTTGGGTATGCGCCCAATCATGGCCATAGCGACTTCACTAGCCTGATCGCCGGAGATACGTATGATGCCTACACCGCCACGGCCTGGGGCGGTGGCTTGTGCCACGATAGTATCTGCTGTCATTACTGTGATTCCTACGCTGAATAATGGATTTAAAAAGGAAAGACTCAGTCTCTCATAAAAAGAAAAAGCGGTTAATACCTAAGTATTAAACCGCTTTTCAGTTAACGCTTGTTTGGTCTCAGACTTATTTTAAGCCTTTCTTCGCCAGACCCGCGTAGATGATCTTCTGCTGCGTGATCGCAACTATGTTACCTACTAACCAGTAAAGTACCAGACCGGCAGGGAACCAGAGGAAGAACACGGTAAATACTACAGGCATCCATTGCATCATCTTCTGTTGCATAGGATCCATGGTCGGTGCCATAGGCTGCATTCTCTGCATAACGAACATGGAGATACCCATAAGAATTGGCATCACGTAGTAAGGATCTTGTACCGATAAATCGATGATCCATAACATGAATGGTGCATGACGCAATTCAACACTCTCCATTAGCACCCAGTAGAGTGCGATGAAGATAGGCATCTGTAGCAAGATAGGCAGACAGCCACCCATAGGGTTAACTTTCTCTTTCTTGTACAGTTCCATCATGGCCTGACCCATCTTCTGACGGTCATCGCCGAAACGCTCTTTCATCTCTGCAAGCTTAGGCTGTAGATTACGCATCTTAGCCATAGAGGTGTACTGAGCCTTAGTTAGCGGGAATAACATACCACGCACGGTAAGCGTAATAAGGATAATCGCCAGACCCCAGTTAGACACAAGCGACTGGAAGAACATGAGTAACTTGTAGATAGGCACGGCTATCCACCAGAGGAAACCATAATCAACCACTAAGTTGAGTGAGTCCGAGATTGCAGAAAGTGCTTCCTGATCTTTAGGACCAACATAGAACTGAGCATTGATAGTCTGAGTCCTACCCGGCGCAACATCATAGATGGCACCACGGAAACCGATATTAGCCTGACCGCCAGCACTTAAGCTGGAGAAAATGGTGTTTTGGTCGTCAGCTGGTGGTATCCAGGCTGAAACGAAGTAGTGTTGCAGCATAGCTGCCCAACCACCTAGCGTCTTCTTATCCAGGTTCTTGTCAGCCATATCATCGAAACTGTACTTCTCGTAACGAATGTCTGAAGTCGAGAAGGCGGCACCACGGTAAGTCGGCATCATCATGCTGCTTTCGCTTTCCTTGATGCTGTGCTTGATCTGACCGTACATCTGCACTTGCAGCTGCTTATCTGTGGTGTTGTCGATCACATAGTCCACATCAATTTTGAATTGACCACGGTGGAAGATAAACATCTTAGTGTAGCTAGCACCGTTGTCAGCAACATAGGTCAAGGGCACTTCTAGAGTTTCCTGACCCGCAGACATGGTGTAGTCGCGTGATGCACTATCGAAGTGAGCACGGCCCTTAACACTGCTGTCGATACCATCACGACCGATAAGACCACTCTGAGCTATGTAGTTAATATCTTGAGTCTGTTCCAGAAGAACGAATGGTTCCTCATTTTCCAGCTCTAGTTTATGTTCAACCAGGGCCGAGTAGACGATATCACCACCAATAGGGTTAATCTTGATGACTAATTGGTCGGTAGTTACAGTGATCAATTCTTTCGACGCGACAATTGCAGCTGGAAGCGCTGAATCTGCATCTGGAACATCAGAACTGTGCGCGTCTGTAGCATTTGATGGAGTCGTTACCGAACTTGTTTCAGTAGCCACTGGTTGTGGAGCTTGATCCATCTGCCACTGTTGCCAAAGCAAAAAGCTGACAAAAAGCAGACCGATAAGCAATATATTGCGTTGAGATTCCATAGCCTATTTATTACACCTGTGTTTTTTTGAGGGGACGGGGTCGATACCGCCCGGATGCAAAGGGTGACATTTTAATACGCGTTTTGCTGTAAGCCAACTACCTTTTACAAATCCATGCAAACGAATGGCTTCGATAGCATAATATGAGCATGTTGGATGAAAGCGGCACTTATTAGCCCCCAGCAGGGGACTGATAAAGATTTGGTAGCCACGAATAATCGTGGTTGCTAGCCATTGTAGCGGCGACTGAGTTTTCGCCATAGCTTTTCTACCAATTTATGGAGTTCTGCATTTTCCATCTCTACAACGCCATTTCTGACCAAAACGACAATATCGACCGGAGGTAATTCGTGCTGATGCAAACGAAAGTTATCGCGGATGATACGTTTAATTCTGTTTCGCTGGTGGGCTTTCTTAACAAAACGCTTAGCAACAGTTAATCCAATACGCGGATGTTGCTCAGAATTCGGAATAGCAAGTAAGGTTATTTCAGCGGAAGAAGCTTTGATAGGTTTTGCAAATACAGATTTGAATTGCGCGGGAGTTAACAAACGTAACTCCCGCGTAAAGGTATAGCTAGTCACTTGCATTTCTACTGTTAAGCAGAAAGACGAGCGCGACCTTTAGCACGACGACGAGCTAGGACCTTGCGGCCTCCAACTGTAGCCATACGAGCGCGGAATCCGTGAGAACGCTTGCGCTTTAGGTTGCTTGGTTGAAAAGTACGTTTACTCATTGTGGCAATCCGTCTTTATGTTAGTTGAACAAAACCCAAATTCTCAAAATTGAGGAATAGGGGTAAAAAAGAGGCCGAATTGTAATCACTTTAACTATGCCCGTCAACAAGCAAACGCATCAAGTGACAAAATTCTAGCCATTTATTTTCTAGCCGACCTAGTCAAATCCACCAGAAGTTGTGGATAACTCTGTGCATGACCACTACATCTTGTGGATCCAGTGATCATTCAGCCGATCTAGGCCAGCTAATTATAGATCGATTCGGATCGCTTTATAAAGCTGGTTTTGCCGCTTTTTTAAAATAATTAGATCGCTGTAGATCCTTTTGGATCTGTATCAAATGTTAAAGCTGATCTATCTGGGGATAATTATATTATAAGGATGGCGATCCTAGTGGTCTCACTATAGAATACACATCTTTGTATGATCTTTTGGGGATAAGTACGTGGCGGTTACACTTTGGCAGCAATGTCTCGGGCGACTACAAGATGAGCTATCATCTCAACAATTCAGTATGTGGATCAGACCGTTACAAGCAGAAATGGAAGGGGACACACTCGTTCTCTACGCGCCGAATCGTTTCGTACTCGACTGGGTCAGAGACAAGTATATCAACATCATTAATCAGTTTTTTACTGAGCAGTTAGGTAGTGATGCGCCTAAGTTACGTTTCGATATAGGCAGTAAGCCTGCGGCTCCACGCCCGGTTCAGGCGATGCCTGCAATGGCTCCCCCGAGAGTTCAGATGAATACCAGGCCGACCAGGACTTCATTTAATGTGAATATGCCCGAACCGGCTATCATGGCGAATCACAGAAGTAATATTAATCCGGCTTATCAGTTTGACAACTTTGTCGAGGGTAAATCGAACCAATTAGGCAAGGCTGCAGCGCAGCAAGTCGCCGAAAATCCTGGTGGTGCTTACAACCCGTTATTCCTTTATGGCGGTACAGGTCTAGGTAAGACTCACCTGTTGCATGCTGTGGGTAATGCCATCATCAAGAATAATCCCAATGCCAAAGTGGTCTACATGCATTCTGAGCGTTTCGTTCAGGATATGGTGAAAGCCCTGCAGAATAATGCCATCGAAGAGTTCAAACGTTATTACCGTAGCGTCGATGCATTATTTATCGATGATATTCAATTCTTTGCCAATAAAGACAGATCCCAGGAAGAGTTCTTCCATACCTTCAATGCGTTATTGGAAGGTAATCATCAGGTGATCTTGACCTCAGATAAATACCCGAAAGAGATCGATGGTGTAGAAGATCGTCTCAAGTCTCGTTTCGGTTGGGGCTTGACCGTTGCGATCGAGCCTCCTGAATTAGAGACTCGTGTGGCCATCCTGATGCGTAAGGCGCAGGAGAGTGGTGTCAATCTACCCGATGAAGTCGCTTTCTTCATCGCTAAGCGATTACGTTCTAATGTTCGTGAGCTCGAAGGTGCATTGAATCGAGTCATCGCGAATGCTAATTTTACCGGTCGCCCAATCACTATCGATTTCGTCCGCGAAGCCTTGCGAGATCTGCTGGCGCTGCAGGAAAAATTAGTCACCATAGATAACATTCAGAAGACTGTTGCCGAATATTATAAGATCAAGATGGCCGATATGCTGTCTAAGCGTCGTTCGCGTAGTGTCGCCAGACCTCGTCAGGTGGCTATGGCGCTATCGAAAGAGTTAACCAACCAGAGTTTACCTGAGATAGGGGATGCTTTTGGTGGTCGTGACCATACAACTGTTTTACATGCATGTCGTAGAATTAAACAGTTGCGCGAAGAAAATCATGATATCAAAGAAGATTATGCTAACTTGATCCGTACGTTGTCTTCATAAATCTGGGAAATTGAAACTGATGAAATTTTCAATTGATAGGGATGCCCTATTAAAGCCGCTGCAATTAGTTAATGGAGCGGTGGAGAGACGACATAACTTGCCTATTCTGGCAAACCTCTTAGTTGAAGTAAGTGGTCACACACTTAAGATGACAGGTACCGACCTTGAGGTCGAATTAGTCGGTCAGGTTCAGTTAGAAGGTGATATTCAAGAGGGGCGTACTACCGTTCCGGCGAAGAAATTTCTCGATATCGTTAAATCACTCCCCGATCAGGTCGAGATAAAAATTGAACAACAGGAAAATCGCCTGTTACTCAGATCCGGCCGCAGTCGCTTTACCTTAGCGACACTGCCGGCGGAAGAGTATCCCAATGTAGAGGCTTTCGAGTCTGATATCGAATTTACCATCAAGCAGGGCATACTCAAGTCGATCATCGATGCGACTCAGTTCTCCATGGCTAACCAAGATGTGCGTTATTACCTTAACGGTCTGCTACTGGAAACCGATGGCAATACACTGCGTGCCATAGCCACCGACGGTCATCGTTTGGCCTTGAGCCATCGTCAAATTGAGGCGACTCTGCCAGAGAAGCAAGTGATTGTGCCCCGTAAGGGTGTTATCGAGCTGCAACGTCTGTTCGAAGGTGAAGATTTAGATGTGACTATCGCCATCGGTGATAATGCCATACGTGCGACGACATCGAGTGCCGTGTTGACCAGTAAGCTAGTGGATGGGCGTTTCCCCGATTACCGTCGAGTCTTGCCTAAGGGTGGCGATAAAGTTGTCATTGCCAGTAGAAACCAACTTAAGCAGGCTCTGCTGCGCGCCTCTATCCTGTCGAATGAGAAGTTCCGTGGTGTGCGAGTACAGCTGGAAAATAATCTACTTAAGATAACCGCGAATAACCCTGAGCAGGAAGAAGCCGAGGAGATCATAGACGTGGAATATGATAACACTCCATTGGAAATAGGCTTCAATGTCAGTTACTTGTTGGACGTGCTCAATAACTTACCTTCAGACGATGTACGCATCACGCTTATCGATGGCAACTCCAGTGCGCTGATCGAGAATCATATCGAAGAAAATTCTATGTATGTGGTTATGCCGATGAGGCTCTAGTCTTAATTCGACTGGAACAACCCAAATTAATATTGAAGAGGCTGCTAACGCAGTAATGCCGGTAAGTTAAGCTTACTGGCATTTTTTATTTCTGGCATATTTCTGAGGTCTGCGCTTGACCGTCCTAGGGTAAGACCGAGTTCGCCGAGGTTCTAAAATCAGG